>NZ_MSJM01000001.1 GCF_001921845.1 Streptococcus cuniculi
AGAGGCTGGTGACGAGTCAAGAGCAGTGAGGCTTGAACAAAGTGAAAGCCAGCGTCTTTAGGCGCTGGCTGGGAATGTGGGCTTATAGCCCCGGTTCAAACCACCCGTTAGACGGGTGGTCATGATTGTTCAATCAAATCACCTGTTTTCCATGAGAGGCTAAGGTCATGGCACATCGATGCGCAAATCGCTGATAAGCCGCTGTTTCATCCACCAGGGTGGAGCCGACATCAAAAAATATCCAGTTTAACACCCTCTTCTCCCACTATTTTGTTTCACGTCTCCAATCAAAATGGGTTCCGTTGACACTGTAAGCCTCAAAGCCACTGCGATTTAAAACCGCGGCTGCTTGATTGGCAATAATGCCGAGACTGTAGGACTGACTTAGATACTCGAGCGTTTGAAGGACGTCAGGATAGAGGGTTTCCCCCTCATGACTCCACCGAGGGCGCAGCTCATCTGGCAAGCCATACCAAGCCCAAGCATTTCTGATTGGAGCTTCTCCAAGCGCAGCCACTTCTTGCATTTTGGCAAAAAATTCTGCCCCAGTCACCTGTTTTCCATGAGAGGCTAAGGTCATGGCACATCGATGCGCAAATCGCTGATAAGCCGCTGTTTCATCCACCAAGGTAGAGCCAACATCAAAAAATATCCAGTTTAACACCCTCTTCTCCCACTATTTTGTTTCACGTCTCCAATCAAAATGGGTTCCGTTGACACTGTAAGCCTCAAAGCCACTGCGATTTAAAACCGCGGCTGCTTGATTGGCAATAATGCCGAGACTGTAGGACTGACTTAGATACTCGAGCGTTTGAAGGACGTCAGGATAGAGGGTTTCCCCCTCATGACTCCACCGAGGGCGCAGCTCATCTGGCAAGCCATACCAAGCCCAAGCATTTCTGATTGGAGCTTCTCCAAGCGCAGCCACTTCTTGCATTTTGGCAAAAAATTCTGCCCCAGTCACCTGTTTTCCATGAGAGGCTAAGGTCATGGCACATCGATGCGCAAATCGCTGATAAGCCGCTGTTTCATCCACCAAGGTAGAGCCAACATCAAAAAATATCCAGTTTAACACCCTCTTCTCCCACTATTTTGTTTCACGTCTCCAATCAAAATGGGTTCCGTTGACACTGTAAGCCTCAAAGCCACTGCGATTTAAAACCGCGGCTGCTTGATTGGCATAGGTACAAAACAAGCCTCGACAATATAAGATAATCGTCTTATCCTTGTCCAGTTTTTCCAAATTATCCTCTAACACGGCATAGGGGATATTGAGCGCCCCCTCCACGTGATCGATTTCAAATTCCACTTCAGAGCGCAAATCGACTAGTTGGGCCTGGCGGGCAAAGACCTTATTTTTAGCTTCTGCCAAGTCAATGGTCTTAATCTGATCATCGGTCGCAATGAATTGCTGCTCAATAAAGCTCAACATCGGTGATTGCTCCTCGCTAATCTGGTGAATATCGCGCAACAAATGCTCAACCATTTCAGATGAGACACGGTACCAGACATATTTCCCCTCTTTTTGCAGGGTCACCAGACTAGCTTCTTTTAACACTTGGAGATGCCGAGAGGTATTGGCAATGGTCATATCTGTCATTCGAGCCAGCTGCTCTACGGATTTCGGCCCATGAATAAGCCTGTGTAGGATTTCTAACCGTTTTTCACTGGATAGTGCTTTTCCGATGCGTACGTATTCCTTGAAAATCTGATCCATGTACTGTCTACTATCTACCAAAGTCCTTGACATTCCTCTTTTCCATTCATTCTTCAGTATTGATTATACCATATCTTTTTTTATCTGAATGAAAAAAGCCCTTACTTTCCTGAAAAAGCAAGGACCCAAATGCTTATACGTCAAATTTCTTAGCAGCCATATTTCCAAGAATACCACCGCTCACAAGGAAGATGAGGAAGACCCATCCAGATAGAGAGAAGTTGGCAATCGGTGTAAAGAGAGCTCCTACGTTACATCCATTTGCCAAACGTGTTCCAAATCCCATGAGGAATCCTCCGAGGATATAGAAGAATGATTGCTTACCTGTAATCCGTAGTTCAGATTTGCAGACCTTGGTAAAGGTTCCTGAAGTCAACAAGAAGACAACTGTTCCAAGAACAATACCGAGGTTTTGAACGCTGATTGGATGTTGTAAAAATGGTGTAGTAAAGGCTTCTTCTGGCATGAGAGTGAAGTTTGCAAGACTACTAGCATCTACACCAAACAAGAGCAAGACCTGTCCAAACCAAAGACCGTAAGGTGTACTTGCACCCCATCCAGCCTTAGTAATCCCCATTAGGAGAGTAAAGAGAATGGCAAGTACAACTGCTGCTGTCCGTAAAGACCATGCTTTGACAAAGAGGCGGTCATACCAATCATCTGCTGTTACAGGCGCTTCAGCTGCTTCTGCAACTTCCATGTCTTGGATTTTTTCACCAAAATGACCAGAGTAGGTTCCCTCTTGTTTGCGACGAGCTTCATAACGATAGGCCATCCAAATCACGATGAGACACAAGATACCTGTCAACACGAGCGCACCTAGGTAACCATCCAAGCCGTCAAACTTAAAGAGGTCAGGCAAGTAAACTCCACCATATAATTTTTCGCCGGTCTCACTACTTACCCAAGATTTTTGAATCCAAGAAGCACTGTTTTGGATAGGAAATCCGATAAAGACACCTAAACAGAAGAAGATGAGAGTCAGCAAGCCTCTAGGAAGCGCAGTAACCAAGTCTGTCAATACACCTGAAGCACAGCAAGATGAGAAGGTCATTCCAAAGCCAAAGAGAATTCCTCCGAGCAACAAGCCCCAGTTGATGGGGTTCACCCACAAATCATAGGTAGAGGCATCGACATTAAACAAGAAGGCGCTACTCAACAAGCACGTGATGAAGAACATCATCATCATGGTCCGCATGAGGCGGGTCGAACCTGTCCGATAGGCACGATTAACACTACCGGCAAATCCTGTGTAGCCACGACTAAGGGTATACCCCAGACCCGCACCAATCACTAGCCGGAAAAACAGCATGTCTGAAGACAGGTAATAATGCCCGAAAAGTAAGATTGCAACAATCCCTACTATTCCGACCGTACGTTCGAGATTTTTCATTTTCATTCTCCTAAATTTTTCTTTTCTACTGCATACACACCAACAATTTCTATGTGTAATCTATTTGATGCGTATTATTTCCGATTGCCAGCCACTCTAAAGTACAAGAGCCCCAGCAATATCCAACCTAATAAAATCCCCATCGAAATGCCACCTAGTTGACTAGGAGAACCTGGTACTAGAAGTAATCCGATAAAGAAGAAGCTAATGACAACGCCTAACTGGCTCAATCGTTTATCGACTGGACTTTTAGCCAGTCTAGCGCTAATAAAGCAGACGTAAGCATAGGTGACTGCCGCCATGAGACTTGATAAATCGACAATATACAAGATGACCTCACGTCCTAGGAATAAGAGCATGGCTGCTATCAACGATACAAATTTCAAGGCCTGCTCTGCTACTTGGTGTTGATTTTGTTGTGCATAGCGACTCGGCAACAACTCATAAAGAGCAAGCGAGGAGACCACCCGGCTACTTGCAATCAGAAAGCCGTTAATCCCACCTACAACTGCCGCAAACAAGGCGATACAAAGAGCTCCAAAGCCAAACCAGCCTGCATAGGTCAAGACTGCACTACCACTCGCCCAGGCTAGGTTTTTAGCCTGAACAGGTGCATAGGCCAGCGCCGTCATCAGATTCAACAAGTTATAAATCAAGACACCAACTGTTGTCGCAAGCAGAGTCACCTTGGTCGCCGCCTTGATGGAAAAGCCCAAATCCGTCATCACCTGTGGGACAATATCAAAGCCAACAAATAAGAAAGGGATAATGGCGACCACCCTGATAATCGCTGCCAAATCAAGCTGATAATGTGCGACATAAGATGCGTAGAACTGCTGCTTATTTCCATGGAAAAACATCCAGATACTCAAGACGACGACCGTCGCCACCAGACAGAGAATCAAGATTTTTTGAAAGGTCATCGACAGGACTAAACCGCGCTTGTTAATCCAGTAAAAGAAATAGATAATGCCCATCCCGATGCCAATCTCTGACAGGTAAACAGGATAGCCTGCAATCGTGTAGAGATAGCCGTAGGAAACAGTTCCCAAGACTTCTTTCAACACTAGGACAACAGCTGTCGCATTTAAGGAAATCAGCGTTAGGTAACAAAAGCTCAACGCCCAACCAACAGCAAATCCGTGTTTCTTTCCTAGATGAACCAGCGTATAGGAGAATTCGCCTCCTTGCTCATGGTGATGAAACATCATCGTATGGTAGCCAACTTGAATGGCATAGATTAAAATGCCTCCAACCACAAAACCAATAGCAGTATTGATCACTCCTGCTTCTGGTAAAAATTTATTGCCCGGCAGGTAGAAGGAACCCCAACCAATCACAGCCCCAATCACGAGGGCAATCACGTCTAATTTCGATAATCCCTTTGACATAACTAATCAAAATTGTAGCCTGTGACAATCGAGTCGCGCCCTGTCGTCTGATCTTTGAAATACTCGTAGTAGCTAAGCATCAAGAAAGATCCTTGGATATTGATGATATTATCATATCCATATCCTTTTAAGGCGCAGATGGCATAGTAGCTATTCCAAGAAGTCCGGCAATGAATGTAAACTGGTCTGTCTTTGGGAATTTCATCTAAGCGCATGCGAATTTCATCGAGCGGAATATTGACTGCACCCTTGACATGAGCAGCGTCAAAGGCCTCTTTCCCACGAACATCGAGGATAAATTCGCCCTGTTCAACCAAACTGCGAACGCTGGTGACAGGTACTTGCTCATAGACACCATGTAAGTAGTTCAAACCAACGATTCCTGCAAAATTCACGACATCCTTAGCCGTAGAAAAGGCTGGCGCATAACACAATTCCAAGTCTTTCAAATCTTCTAGATAGCCACCCATGCTGATGACTGTGGCAATGACATTGATATTTTTGACAGGATTTCCCTTGCTGATTGCCTGGGCTCCAAGAACCTTTCCAGTCGGATATTCATAGATAAGTTTGAAGTGCATTGGCGAAGCCTCTGGCATGAGACCGACACGGTCATTGGGAATCACGAGGGCAACACGATAATCGATTCCTTGAGTTTGACAGCTCTTTTCATTGAGACCAGTTGCTGCCGCATTCAAACCAAAGATGCGGATACAAGACGAACCAATCACACCACGATTCGGTTGTGGTTGACCAGATAGGGCATCAGCGAGATTCCGGGCCTGCTTCTGGGCAGGACCTGCTAATGGCAGACGCATTTTCTTGCCTGTCTGACGATTGGTCACTTCAATCGCATCTCCAATCGCATAGACATCTGGTAAATTGGTCTGATAGGTCGCATCAACCGCAATCGCTCCTGTTTCACCCAATTGAATGCCAGATGCAACTGCAAACTCTACATCAGGTGTGACACCAATTGCCATAATCACTGCTTGCGCAGGTAGGGTTTTGCCGCTAGAAAGACGTACGCTATCTGCTGTAATCTCTTCTACCGCATCTTCCAAGATGAGGTTGACACCATTATCTAGGAGTTCTTTGTGTAACATCTGCACCATGTCCTCATCAAAAGGCGTCATGATTTGCGAACTTGCTTCGACTAGGTGAACAGTTTTACCAGCTTTTTTCAAGCATTCAGCGACTTCTACACCGATAAAGCCACCCCCAACTACAACAACCTCTGCTGCATCGGCTACTGTCAAATGCTGGTCAATCGCTCGCACATCAGACACATTTTTCAGACTAAAGACATGAGCACTGTCAATTCCTTTGATAGAGCGTGGCAAGATTGCCCTTGCTCCAGGTGATAGAATCAAAGCATCGTAACTGTCTTCGAACTCTTCACCAGTTTCCAGATTTTTCACCACTACCTTATGCTGGTCTGAAAGAATCTTCACCACTTCATGACGGACCTTGACGTCTAGGTTGTAGGTCTGTTTTAGACTAGCTGGGTTATAAAAGATCAAATCCTCAATGTCTGCTACTTCTCCGCTAAAATAGTTGGGCAAGCAACAATTTGAAAAGGAAACGTCATATCCCTTATCGTAGATTTGAATCGGAACATGTTCATCGATTCGGCGCAGTCTAGCCGCAACAGAAGCCCCTCCTGCGACACCACCGACGACAATATATTTTTTCGTCATTTTCATCCTCCGTAGTTTGTGATATTTTTTTCAAACTTATTTTAACATTCAATTGAATGTTTGTCAACGTTTTCAAATAAACATACCCCATCTTTTTTATTTCCTTCCTAATCAGCTACGCAACAGGCACAATTTGAACAGCCAAGACTAAAAACAGCACGGGGTAAGTGCGAAACAAAAAGACCTTGCCAGTTCTTTCTGACAAGGTCTTTCAGCCATTTCAAGTCTATATGAATTTCTCTAAAAAACGCGGGGTTACAATTTCTTGTTGAAACTGTTCAACTATATCCTTGGTAAACAAGCCCAACAGCTCTAAACTTTCAGAGGGATTGATTTCAAATGTGGCATACGTAGCCTTTGTGAGATAGCTATGAAGCTCGGGGTAATTTCTCATATAGCTATACCCCTGAGGAGCATAAAACGGAGACATCCTTCTTGCTTCATCTAATGAGATTGGCTTATCTAAAATAGATAAAGAGTGAATGGCAGAGAAATAATTCGCTCCTTCCCGGTAGTGCTCCTTCAACTTTAACCGCTTATCATGGTTTAGAGTAGAATCATTCATATATGTGTTTATGCTGTTTCGTTTCCCTATAACCAATTTGCCTACAATTATTTTCTTCTGTTCTTCGCCTATGCGACATGTATATTCTCCTCCCATTATACCATAGCTCGGAGCAATCGATGACTGCTCGCATTCCATTTCCCACATATTTTAATGATACCTTGCAGAACCTATCCTCTTCAGCGTAAAAAATCCTATCTGACAGACAATCAGATAGGATTTATATATGCGAATGTGAAGTAGCATTGAGTGTTTACAATCTACTGGAGATGTTTTGAGAAATGCCCCGCCTATGGATGCCTCACTCTGCACATCTATCCTTCTTCCGCCTTGGAATCCCTAATAGGCTAGCAACGAGGAGCATAAGCCCTGCTATTGGTAGAGGGGAGGTACTGCCTGTATCAGGCAACCTTTTATTTTGGCTTCCTTGAGCACCCAGACTCGCTTCTACTTCTCCCGTATCTGAGCTACCCGCGCGATTAGGCGCTGTTAAATTGCCCATAGAGCCAGTAGAGAGGCTGACACGAGGAGCTTCCTTGAATTTTGTATTCCCCCAATCGTGCGGCGTTTTTAATCCACCCCCTGCTAGTGGAGGTCTTTCTTGCGACTGGGTATCTGTATCAGCAGACTTGTTGGTATCCAATTTCCCATCAGATGTCCCCGTTTGGGAAGGCTGGACAGATTGTGATGGTGCAGGAGAATTTGGTAAGCTGTCTCCAACTGAATCATCTTTTCCAGTTTCAGACTCTGATTCTTCTGTAACTTTATCTGAATCTGATACTTCGGGTTCTTTGTCAGATGGTTCGGTAGAAGCTGGTTTCTCATCCGGACTTACTGGCTCCGGCTTGGCCGAGTTAGATTCCGAAGAATCGTTATCTTTGTCAGATGATTCCTCTGGCTTGGCTTCATCAGTATCTGACGGTTCAGCTACATTGGAATCAGCCTGACCAGTTTCCGAGTTAGACGATTCGGGAGAGTTTGTTTCCTCTGTTGGACTTGCTGGCTCATCGGTCGCAGGGGCTGTTTTATCTTCTGTGTCAGTCGAATTATTTTCCTCGGTCGGAGTTACCGGTTCAGGTGATTCATCTGGAGTTTCTCCCTCTGGCTCGGTTGGAGCGGGTTTGGCCTCATCGACCTCTGGCTCTGTAGTTTCAGATTCTTTTTTATCCGAATCAGTTTCTGCTGGTGCGATAGGAACTGGTTCTTCAGTCGTAGGGTCAGTTTTATCTTCTGTGTCAGTAGAATTATCCCCATCGGTCGGAATTACCGGTTCAGGTGATTCATCTGGAGTTTCTCCCTCTGACTCGGTTGGCAGTTCTGAATCAGACTCTGCTGGTGCAGGCTTGTCCGAGTCGACTTCTGGCTCTGTAGTTTCAGGCTCTTTTTTATCCGAATCAGTTTCTGCTGGTGCAGGATTGTCCGAGTCAGATTCCGAAGAATCGTTATCTTTGTCAGATGATTCCTCTGGCTTGGCTTCATCAGTATCTGACGGTTCAGCTACACTTGAATCAGCTTGACCAGTTTCCGAGTTAGACGATTCGGGAGAGTTTGTTTCCTCTGTTGGACTTGCTGGTTCCTCGGTCGCAGAGTCAGGTTTATCCTCTGTGTTAGTCGAATTATTTTCCTCGGTTGGAGTTACTGGTTCAGGTGATTCAACTGGCTGCTCTCCCTCTGAATCGGTTGGTAATTCTGAATCTGGCTCTGATGGTGCAGGCTTGTCAGAGTCAGATTCCGAAGAATTGTTATCTTTGTCAGATGATTCCTCTGGCTTGGCTTCATCAGAATCTGACGGTTCAGCTACACTTGAATCAGCTTGACCAGTTTCCGAGTTAGACGATTCGGGAGAGTTTGTTTCCTCTGTTGGACTTGCTGCCTCATCGGTCGCAGAGGCAGATTTATCCTCTGTGTTAGTCGAACTGTCTTCCTCAGTCGGAGTTACTGGTTCAGGTGACTCAACTGGCTGCTCTCCCTCTGGCTCTGTTGGTAGTTCTGAATCTGGCTCTGTTGGAGCGGGTTTGTCCTCATTGACTTCTGGCTCTGAAGTTTCAGGCTCTTTTTTATCCGAATCAGGTTCTGATGTCTCGTTTTCTTTATCTGATGGTTCGGTAGAAGCTGGTTTCTCATCCGGATTTACTGGTTCAGGCTTGTCCGAGTCAGATTCCGAAGAATCGTTATCTTTGTCAGATGATTCCTCTGGCTTGGCTTCATCAGAATCTGACGGTTCAGCTACACTTGAATCAGCTTGACTAGTTTCAGAATTTGACGGTTCAGCTACATTGGAATCAGTCTGACCAGTTTCCGAGTTAGACGATTCGGGAGAGTTTGTTTCCTCTGTTGGACTTGCTGGCTCATCAGTCGCAGGGGCAGGTTTATCTTCTGTGTGATTCGAACTGCCTTCCTCGGTCGGAGTTACTGGTTCAGGTGATTCAACTGGAGTTTCTCCCTCTGACTCGGTTGGCAGTTCTGAATCAGACTCTGCTGGTGCAGGTTGATTCTCATCAACTTCTGGCTCTGTAGTTTCAGATTCTGAACCTTCTATAACTGTATCTGGTTCTGATACTTCGGATTCTTTGTCAGGTACCGCAGAAGAATTTGGCTCATCAGTCGCAGGGTCTGTTTTATCTTCTGTGTCAGTCGAATTATTTTCCTCGGTCGGAGTTACTGGTTCAGGTGACTCAACTGGCTTCTCTCCCTCGGGCTCTGTTGGCAAGTCTGAATCTGGCTCTGATGGTGCAGGCTGGTTCTCATCAACTTCTGGCTCTGTAGTTTCAGATTCTTTTTTATCCGAATCTGGTTCTGATGTCTCGTTTTCTTTGTCAGAAGATTCCTCTGGCTCGGCTTCATCAGTATCTGACGGTTCAGCTACATTGGAATCAGCCTGACCAGTTTCCGAGTTAGACGATTCGGGAGAGTTTGTTCCCTCTGTTGGACTTGCTGGCTCATCAGTCGCAGGAGCAGGTTTATCCTCTGCGCCAGCCGAATTGTCCTCATCGGTCGGAGTTACCGGTTCAGTTGACTCATCAGGCTTCTCTCCCTCTGAATCGGTTGGTAATTCTGAATCTGGCTCTGTTGGAGCGGGTTTATCCTCATCGACTTCTGGCTCTGTAGTTTCAGATTCTGGGGC
This sequence comes from Streptococcus cuniculi, assembly GCF_001921845.1. Lineage (GTDB taxonomy): Bacteria > Bacillota > Bacilli > Lactobacillales > Streptococcaceae > Streptococcus > Streptococcus cuniculi. Next base: position 9,891 of record NZ_MSJM01000001.1, read on the forward strand.
TTCTGTAACTGTAGTTGGTTCTGATGTTTCCGGTTCTTTGTCAGATGATTCCTCTGGCTTGGCTTCATCAGTATCTGACGGTTCAGCTACATTGGAATCAGCTTGACCAGTTTCCGAGTTAGACGATTCGGGAGACTTTGTTTCCTCTGTTGGACTTGCTGGTTCCTCGGTCGGAGTTACTGGTTCAGGTGACTCAACTGGCCTCTCTCCCTCGGGCTCGGTTGGAGCGGGTTTGTCCTCATCGACTTCTGGCTCTGTAGTTTCAGGCTCTTTTTTATCCGAATCAGGTTCTGATGTCTCGGTTTCTTTGTCAGATAATTCCTCTGGCTTGGCTTCATCAGTATCTGACGGTTCAGCTACATTGGAATCAGTCTGACCAGTTTCCGAGTTAGACGATTCGGGAGAGTTTGTTTCCTCTGTTGGACTTGCTGGCTCATCAGTCGCAGGGGCAGGTTTATCTTCTGTGTGATTCGAACTGCCTTCCTCGGTCGGAGTTACTGGTTCAGGTGATTCAACTGGAGTTTCTCCCTCTGACTCGGTTGGCAGTTCTGAATCAGACTCTGCTGGTGCAGGTTGATTCTCATCAACTTCTGGCTCTGTAGTTTCAGATTCTGAACCTTCTATAACTGTATCTGGTTCTGATACTTCGGGCTCTTTGTCAGGTACTTCCGAAGAATTTGGCTCATCGGTCGCAGAGTCAGGCTTATCATCTGTGTTAGTCGAATTATTTTCCTCGGTTGGAGTTACTGGTTCAGGTGATTCAACAGGCTGCTCTCCCTCTGGCTCGGTTGGTAATTCTGAATCAGGCTCTGCTGGTGCAGGCTTGGCCTCATCAACTTCTGGCTCTGTAGTTTCAGGCTCTTTTTTATCCGAATCAGGTTCTGATGTCTCGGTTTCTTTGTCAGATGATTCCTCTAGTTTGGCTTCATCAGTATCTGACGGTTCAGCTACACTTGAATCAGCTTGACTAGTTTCAGAATTTGATGATTCAGCCGAATTGTCCTCCTCAGTCGGAGTTACTGGTTCAGGTGATTCATCTGGAATTTCTCCCTCTGGCTCTGTTGGTAGTTCTGAATCTGGCTCTGTTGTAGCAGGGGTATCCGAATCAGGTGCTGGATTCGTTGCTTCGGAATTATCAGATGACGCTGGAGTGGCAGAGGTGCCTGCTTCTGGGTTATCGGGTTGATTTTCAGTAGCGGGACTTGAATCCGTTGGGTTTGTCTGAACTGGCTCTGTACTATCTTCTGGGACTTCAACTGGCTTGGTAGGCTCAACGAAGGTAATCGGTACTTCAATAAAATCCTTCGACCGATCTGGATATTCTATAATCAGCGTCGCGGTCCTACTTCCTGTTGTGCTAGAATCTGGCAAGGTGGTCAAATCCCAATAGAGATAGGTGTCAGACTGTGGAAGATCCTGCCGATTGGTTATCATCTCCTCTGAATTTGGCAGACTTGCTGGTAGCGATGAACCAACTGGCAGAACAATCGGCTCCTCCTTAGTAGTCGGTTGATAGCGTGTTGAGTCATCCTCTTTTGCAGTAAAATTCAAATGGTAAAGCCACTCATCTTGATACCCTGTACCTGCCAAACTGCCCTTTTTCCCATTCACAAATCCTGGAAACTCTCTTGAAATCCGATCCTCGAAATAACTTCTAGAACCGTGCCCCTCCTGCGTACGACCGACATTGATGGAATGTTTAAAATTGCCAGTCCAAAACGTGACATTATCATTGGAAACGACATAATGCGTGACCTTTCCAGCTTCTGTGAGTTTATCTCCTCTTTTCGCAACGCTGTTTAGCCCATTGAAAATATTACCTGAAATCTTCGGTGCATTAAAGGTATAGCCTTTCCGAATCCAGGAATAGCCCTTGTCATGAGCTTCAACCATGCCACGCTGGACTAAATAACCTCCTAGAGAATGACCCGTGAGGTAGAGATTGTCCACCTTTTTTTCATCATTTAATTTCTTGAGTAAATTAATGACGGACTGAGCCTGATTAGGATTGAGTCCAAAGGCAATCTTCGCATCGTCTCTCACATCTTCAGCCCCTGCGGTCCCTCTAATGGCAAGGACTTGGAGTTTCTTATCGTCTAAGTAGTCTCCTGGAGCTTCCCCATACTTTTCCCTGTTGAATCGGTTTTCAAATAATACCGCATCAAAACCATTAGCCTCATGATAGGTCTCTTTCACAGTCCAAAATGGAGCTAATTCTTTATGCATAATCTCATACTCTTTACGCCCTTGATAGCGATCAATCGTGTAAAGAGTCGGATCAAGAACTTGACGGATATAAGCATCATCTCGGTAAACCAATTCCATAAATAGGACGGCTTCACGAGCCGTAATGTCTTCCCATTTTCGTGGATTTGTCTGGCGTTGTTTTGCCTCTTCACCATCCAACCATCCATCACCATCCGTATCTGCTAACTTGGGATGACTATGATAACCATAATATTTCTTACCCTCTACCTCGTAGACATAGAGTTCTTCTTTATTGGTCAAGCCATCCTGATCATCATCTTGGTCTGGATCAAGAGGTGGCTGCTGGTACAAGGTTCGATCTACGATATTACCCTCCAGCGTGATTTTTCCTCTCGCAATTTTGAGGGCATCCTCACTCGTTAAGGGGGAGACACTTCCAGTAGAGGCAGTCAGATTCGCATTATGATTTCCGACCTCATCAGCCCTTGCTTCAACACCACCAAAGCAAAGGAGGCTTCCCACCGCAATACTCGCTGCTCCAAAGTACAATTTCCGAATGGAAAATGTCTGTTTCAGCGCGTACCAATTAAAACGCTTCTTAGAATGATTCATCGTTATTCCTCCGTATCATTTTTGTTTCTCTGTTTTTAGACTTGAAAAAGGGGAGTAAGATAAAATCGTTAGACAACATCCCGATTATCCTCACTCCCTATCGCCAACTGCTGCTGGATTACAGCATCCTGTCACATACTGCAAGCACGGCCTTCCACCTTGGCTTTTTTATATTTTTCTGAATGCCGCCAATAACGTCTACTACAAAGGGCGCTACAAAACCTTGTTCTACGATCTAGGACTCCTGCAACGGTCACAACCTTGTTTCCGCATTTTCGACAATGGAAAGTCCTACTCTCATAAAAGGAGCTGATCTTCTGTTTTTCCATCATTGTGCTACTCTTTCCTCTCTTGATTTATCAAGGCTAACAAGCCCAATTGTGCAATGCTGACTACTGACTATCTACTTACCTCTTTGAATCTTATCTAATAGGTAAATAGGACAATAAATAGTAATCAATTGATTATACTACCATTATATAATCATTTGATTACCCAGTCAACTACTTTGATGTTGATAAAGAATTTTTTTGTGAGAAAATACAAACGAACAGAAACCGAATGCTAGAACCAAACTCCCTTCCGTCAATTTTAAAATTTGAGCAAAGAAAAAGCCTTGATGTCAAGACTTTTTTATATATACATTCTTATTATATGGCTTTAAGCCCAGTTTCGCACCCTATGGAGCAAGACAAATTAAAAGTCCAGATTGATGTAAATATCAATCTGGACTTTCTTATATATTCGGATATTAAGGTAGCTTACCTACGCTTGGCATTACTGAAATATATCCAACCGTTCTATCTTAACATCTCCTAAGTTGTCAAAAGAATAGCGTTGACTGCCTTTGTCAAACCAGCGTTTGAGAACGACATCATTTAGCATATAGTCTGACTTTGCACGAATCCAATTGGCGTCTAGCCCATAAGGTTTTAGATACTCTAACACTTCCTTGGTATCCGTCAGCTGCAAACTTGGCAGGCCTTTGGAGGAGCTGAAACCGTATTGTCTTTTTAGAGTTTCTGCCAAATTATTTGTTTGTTTAAAAGCTTCATCTTCTATATCATAAGTAGCAGTCGCAAACGCCCAGGAGGTATCTGAATTAGCAATCTCTACACTCTCCGTCAATTTACTATCCTTATAGTACCAATTTATATATAAAAATATATTTGGAGATAGTTGCTTTCCATATTCTAAAAACAATACATTATTAAGTCCTACATAGGCTGCTATGATTTCATCTTCTTGTACTAATGTATTTTTTATTGGTAAGCCTTTAATTCTATCTGGCTTTCTATACGCTTGGCTACTATCTAAGGCAATACTTAAATTAGGGAGCTTTACAAGACCTTCCGAATGGACTGACGCATAGTTCATCTCTTTAAAGACATTATCTAGCGATTGATATTGTCGGTCACGTTCTACATGCAAGTACACTTTATAGAAACAAATAAGTAGAAGCGGAATGGCAACTATATAAACCAGCCTTCTCATCGTTTTCTTTTTCATCTAGTCACCTTTCTATTTACTTATAATCTGACTTATGTCGTGCCAGATGACCAATAAAGTTCGATGTAGTGAGTTTCATAGTCACACTTTGAAAAAATCTTTGGTCATATATTATATCCTATAATCTATACCGTCAATGGTAATCGTTTTTGACTCTATAATCAGAATCTTGCTCCACAATTCTATTAAGATATTCCCGTAGCCTCTATACGAATTTACCCAAGTTTCTTCTGATAATAAATGAAACCTTACCGAATCGTCTAGAATATATATACTGGTTAGTTCTACATAGTCATCATCATCAAACTCAAGAATGTTGAGGCGATGATCTGTATCATTATTTATAAAATAGAGACAAGATACATCACTCAATGCAATCTGATGCTCACTATATTCGGTAGTTTGACATTGGATGGATACCCGATTTTTAAATAAGTCGCATTCAAACTGAGTGACCTTCGATTCAAAAAACGACTCAAGTAGTCCTTGTACATTATGCATGTTATTAATTACCCCTATATTTTTTTTATAATATGAACAATTTGGTCAGCAGAACCATCAGAAATATCTATATGTGTAAATTGTCGTAATGACGATAGGTTCCCATTTAAGTCTAACGAACCTTTACCATCAATGCTAACTCTAAAATATGGAGCAGTCCTACCACCACTTCCTTGATCCATTATTCTTATAATAATTGGTTTATTCCCATTCGGCACCTCTACTTTATATCCGTTTTTTAAATTCGATACACTTCCGCTAAGGCTCTCTGCAACATCATCTGCAATATTACGTAGATTTACCTTTGTATAGACTCTACTTATATCCGATACATCATCAACAGTATCCGCAGCTTTCAGACCCTTAGAAGCTCTATAAGCCGTAGTTGCATCACTAACATCGTCTACTGTATCAATCATTCTAGCTGCTGTTGCGGCGACTTTGCCTCCCTTGCCAACTTTCCCTAATTTGGCAATTGGAAATAAATAGCCAACCCCATCAAAGGCAAGTCCTCCAAATGCTAACCATCTATTGGCTTTATCCCCTGTCACAGGGTCTTTTCCAGTCCATAAACGATAAGCAGATTGATTGTATCCTAATATCTCATAGAAAGATTTGCTAATAAATTTAGCATCAAGTTGGTATTAATTGTTCCAGAAAAAACCTTGGTCTGCAATTAAAACCTTAGAAATCTCAATATCTTGGCAAACGATATCCATTGTAATGAGCGACAATATTGCTTTACATCTGATTAGAAATTCATTGTGCTCCATTAGTGTAATTGTATGTCCTGTATAACCATAAAGTTGCCCAGCTCGTAGATTCTTTACATCTTCATATCTCCACAAAACTTTGTCACTACTTCCAGCTACAAAATGTCCAGCATCAGTTTCATAGCTAACGCTTGCACATCTTAGATATTTTAATTCCCAGCAATATGTGTCACGCTCATCTGAATCACATTCAATATAGATAGTCACCTCGTCTCCAAAATAATTGGCTCTAATATCTAGAATTTGAGCATCCCAATAATTAGTATTGTTTATCGCTTCTATTTTTGATTTAATTTCCACATTATTTCCCTCCATTATTCCAAGGAATATGCCCTGCTGATGAACGGCTATTAACAATATTTTCATTAATATCTAACAAATTGCCTGTCTCATCTGTCGTGGTCTTGGTTGAACCATAGAGTTTGTAGCTACTTGAAGCAGCTAACGCACCATCTTTCGTCAAGCCTGTGACTGAACCTGCTTGGTTAGTCAGATACTGGTAGGTTTCATTTGTTTGGTGATTGAGGTACGAGTTTCTACCATGGCCATAGCTATAGGTCTCCCGAGCTTTCAGGTCATGGTCATAGGTTTGAAGGACTCTGGTATGTTCCCGATTGATGTCGTTGACATAGTTGCGTTCTTTATAGTAGTAGAGCAGTCTACAATGAGCCCAAATTAGACTATCTACCCTTCCTAAGCAAAACCGACCTTTATCTCATTACAGGAATACTTTTAAATTTGTATTATTCACAATACTAATCTTAATACGCCATAATTTCAAGGATTATCGTAAACTTTTATCTTTAATACGGAAAAAGCGTGCTTTTGGATAGAGTATTCTTTCCGACCATTTCTTCTACATTGATTGAAAAACTCCTCCAAAAATCTGCCTTGGATTTTACGTATAATTGGCAACGGTGCTTTCGCTCATCATTGTCCGCAATTTCCAAATCCAATTCCACAAGCATGTCATCATTGGCTTTTTTGGGGTATAATAACATGGAAAAACTTGGTGTATACTGTCCAGTCATCTGTCCAAAGGTGATACTGGTCTTGCTCTGTTTTTCTAGATGCAGACGAATACTTCTCATATTATTTATCAACTCTACTGAGGAAATATAACAATATTGATACATAGTCACAAATTCTGTTGCGACTTCAATTTTTAATTCTATTAAATCTTCACATTCATCCCGCCAAATAATTTCTAAAGAAAAGTTATCCATTTGTGTTCCTTATATTATATTGTCATCAAAAGGCTCCAGCTAATACAATTCATCCATCCAAAATGGAACATGTACCACTTGTTCAAAACGTATATCTTTCTGTTTTTTTAATCCAAACTCTACAAAAAAGTAATCAAGTAGATTTTCACCATAGCAAATGATATCAATATCATGAATAGATAAAACGGGCGCAGTTGTTTCCATAATAGGTAAATATCGATGTCCATAGATGGGGATCAAGCGAGCTGCTTTTTCTAAAAGAGAGTTAATTTTTACCCATTTATCTTGTAAATTTTGTGGTTCTTCCCCCCAAATACTGTTCCATTCAATCTCTTCATAACAAGCTAGGACATCTTCATAAGGTTGTAAAAAGACTTCTTTTATAAATTGAATATTTTCTACACTCCTGTCTCGCCAGTTATAAAAGTCTACCCCAATAGGTAAAAGTTGACTGTAAAAATCAATCCATTCTTTTGGAAAAGTAACATGATATAGATTTTCTAACTCCTGAATTTCATTTTTCGTTAATCCGTCTTCTATGCGTATATTCTGTTTTCGAAAGATAAGCATGAGTTCTTTTAATTTGCTCATAATACTCCTTCCTTATTTAACTCTAGTAAATGACTTATAATGATTGTCCGTATACCAAACCGAACCATCGTCTCCAATGATAATCCGTTCTAATCCACGATTTTCCCTTTAATATTAGGATAAATATCATACTCCCTATATATAGGACCATCTGGTAATTTTTGATCTCCTGGATTTTTGGGCATATTATTATATATCCTATTGCCCTTGTATAAACACCTAACGTAATACCATCATAATACTGGGTACTTGCGGTCGCATAATCGCTATTATTTTGCTTCATTGACTAGCTCAATCGCCTACAGCACTACGAAATCTATTTAACAGCTTTCGATGCATCTTGGGCATCATCTTAGGCGAGAACTACTAGTTTTATAATAAAAATGAACAACTATAGCAATCTAGCTTTTACCGTTGATTAACTCTATTATTTCTGGATAATTATGACAAAGAATTTCAACTGTAAAATTTATCCCAATTACAAAAACATGATGTAACGATTCTTTTTCCTCCTTTGTCATATTAGAAAGGATAGAATTTCCAAATTGACCATCATGAATTTCAACAAGTACGACATCATCAATTACTGGTCGACCTTCAAAATTATTCACAAAATCTCCGCCATTCATTGACCAACTTTCACTTATTATTTCAAAGTAATAGACACTAGAAAATTCAATAGAAAAGCTTTTTTTCGCATCTTTTATCCCTTTTAAAGTGACTGTAAGATGATTAGCTTTATCCAATTTCGTGTATAGCTGATACCAATCCAGAGGAATTTTATTGTCTGCTATATCACTCCACCAGACCATATTTATATCCCCCTTCAGTAATATATACATCATTTGTTTTGTCAATAATAATATCTAATATCGCATTATTAGCTACTAACCTATAATGATCTGTTTCATATAAATCAGATATTCCAAAAGAACGGTCAGTTAAATATCTATGTAATTGACTATTTTCAACTTTATATAAATTATATTTTAATCCCATATCGACAATATATTTTGTAATTTTCAAACTGACATTTGTTATTCGGCAGTAATCACATAATCCAAATTCAATTTTTACAAAATTTGCCGACTCTCCAGCTAAATAGGCAACAGCACCTTCCTCTCCAAATTCAAATGAGAGATAGTAGTTATCTGCCAAAATAGATTCTGCTATAGGAATATGTTTTTCTATAGTTTGAAATAAACTTCCCATTTTATGTACCTTTCCTTGTAATAAGCTATTTGCCATATCGAATTTCATAGGTTACTGCACTTTTTGTTTCAATTGAAACTCTAAAGTGGCTCCTTTTCCACTCGAACTAAAATCTCTGACTACAACCTTTGTACCATCTGGTAAAGTTCCTACTTTTAGATTACCTTTATCTATTATTCTTGTTTCAACATTTGAAAGTTTTAACGAATCAAAATCTTTTACTGCTTGATTGTATCCACCTGATGAACGATAATTTCGTCTACCACTACCAATTGTCATGTCATCTAGCCCCTTTACAAATTCATCGACTACTTCTTGACCAGTGAGAGCTTTCTTCCCATCATTAACTGCATCCGCAGCTTTGAAAGCTCTTGAGGTGTCACTCACATCATCCACAACATCAACTGCTTTCACTGCATCACTAACATCGTCTACTGTATCAATCGTTTTAGCTGCTGTTGCGGTGACTTTACCTCCCTTGACAAGTTTTCCTAATTTAGCAATTGGAAGCAAATAGCCAACACCATCCAAGGCAAGTCCTACGCCTGCCCACCAACGATTTGCATCTTCTCCTGTCACAGGGTCTTTTCCAGTCCATAAACGCTTGGCATTATACCAACCAGTTACTTCACCAACAAGTGTCTTAGCAGCTTTAACTGTGGTATCCCAAGCATGTTGATTATCAGCTGCTATCTGAGCTTTCGTCCGGTTATAGGTTCCAACCCCATCACTGATATTAAAGTTCCCAGCTAGAGCATGTACCGCAGACATATCTCCCGCTTGAGCTTTTTTGATGAGAGCTTGAAGCTCACTATCAGTTAATTGCTTTCTCTTACTATCATCTTTTCCTTTAGATTGAGGTTGGTTACTTGTACTAGAAGTACCATTCCAGCTGGCAACTCCTCCACCTCCAAAGCTAATAGGTTTAAGAGTTGACCCTTTATCTCGTGCCTTGGTCGTTTTCGGGTCACACACATGTCGCATCGTTTGTTGGAGTGCTTTGCCCCAGTTTACTGCGAGATTTCCTGCTTCACGAATCTTGAAAGCCACTTTTGCTCCGACAGCTGCTAGGTAGTCACTCCTAATCTTCGCTTTTTGCGTATCTGTATAGTGGTGTGAATGAGCTTTCACCATCGTATAGCGGACAGTGGCTGTCGCTGCTTTGATACTAACTGACGCAAACTGAACAGCTGCCCTAATTGGTGCCACAAGCATAGAGGCGAAGCTCTTTATGCCAGCTGTGAAAGCAGATGCAATCGGAGATTGTTTGCGTCCCCCTCCCATGGTGGAGAGTACAAATCTATGCCCACTTGGGTCAGTGTAGTTAACTGGGTTGTTACGGACATAGGCATAGCGGTTCTGGCTAAGTGGGTCGGTCTCTTGACCTTGGTAGCTGTCTTCTGTGAGGAAGGTACCCGCATGACTATCATAATACCTTGCCCGTAAATAGTCAAGTCCTGTACCATCTCGCGCCTCGCCATTATAGGCATAAGGGTTACCCGTCTCATCTGTCGTGGTCTTAGTTGAACCGTAGAGTTTGTAGCTACTTTAAGCAGCTAGCTCACCATCTTTCGTCAAGCCTGTGACAGAACCTGCTTGGTCAAGCGATTGTTGTCATCGTAGCTAAAGGTGGTTTTCTTATTATAATCACTATTTTATTATGAATTAACTACTCTCATTTTGTAAATTACACTCCTCAGCATATTCCAACCAAGCATCAATATTTGGGAAAATTTCTTTTTGTTCCCAGCCCGAATTTGCAAAATCATGAATAACATGAACTGTAGTATTATCACTTCCGTCAAAGCAAGCAATATCATCATTATCATCTCTTTTAGCAAATGGATACAATCTGCGATCGGGATATCTAGTCTGAAGTCCCTCAAATCTTCTACTAGTTTGTTCATCATTCATCAAATACCAAGCGCCAAAATCAACAAGACCTTCAGATATCAAACTTTTTATTTGTTGTGGATAGGTAAAGAAAGAATGCTCAAATGTAATAATTGACATAAACTAATTTTCCGTTCTAAATTATAAGCTCCATAAGGATTTCCTGTTCGGAAAGAGGATATTTGTTTCCCAACTCGTAACTCAACAGTTTCTCCCCAAGTTACAGGAGCTCCATTGCGTGTTGTAAATCGATCAATAAATTCATCTGGAAGAGTATCAGTATGCTGGCGTGTTCTAGCTGTAGCATCAATCCCGGCTCCTCTAGCAGCAACTACTCTATAATACATTTTCCTGTTCAATCAACTAAGTAAACGTTAAATGACTTTTTTTCTCCGCCAACAACATATTTTTCAACATCTCCATCCCACCACTCAACTGTATCAAAGAGGATTGACAATAGGATCTGTCTAAAATCCGAGTTACTATTAAAAATCCATTGCTGATTAGTAAAAAATACATAAGTAATATCATTTTTTATCCAATAAGAATCACTCAAAACATCTCTTAAACCTGCCCAATTCGTCACTTTTCTCTCAATGTGGAAAGATTGACATATATAGTTTATAGCACTATCTTTGTCTTGTAGCAACTTGCCATTTAGGGTAAGTATACAAGCTTTTTCCGGAATATTAAAAATAATTTCCTTTTTTTCAACCATGCTAATTGTTTTAAAAATATTCATACTACTCTACCTTTACAAATGTTTGATAATGCTTAGAGCTATAATACACACTCCCATCACTACCACGAGATAGCCCCATTCCCAAAAAGATTGGGTTGGTTTTGGGATTATACTATTCAACTCCCAAGATGCCCAGACAAGTTTCTAATCTCTCATTAACATATTTAGCAAATAAATCTTCCATTGCAGACAAATCACCTTTTGAATGATAAGTATCAAACGCTTGATAGTAGGCAAGGCGATCTGTAAATTTAATATCAATCGGCGGATAGCCAGCCTTCATCAATTCTAAATACCCCACAATAAGGCGGCTTGAATAACAGTCATATCATTCATATCATTTCTCACTTTCATATCTGATTATACCATAGTTCGGAACAATAGGTCATTTATCAGAACAATACAAACATATAACCTCTCAATCACCGTGAGTTAAACTCCTTAAAGAAACATAACTGAAATGTTCCCACTCTTGTTGACTCATCAGACATGCTTTGTGTGATAATGCTTCTACCTCTTCACTCCACTCCGTTACATTCGAAAATCCCTAGACCAAACCTTTCTGGATTTACATTTATAAAGAGGGTGCGTTTATTCCCACAAACTCCTATTCTATGGAAATCTACATACCCGCCATGGGTCACTGGAAACAAATTTAGATAGTTCTTCACTATAAAACCTACTACTACAACTCTCAATCGGATACTTCTACTATACAAGAAAAAGCCTTGGTTCCAAGGCTTTTCACTATCCCTTTCGTTCAAAGGTTTTTAGAATTTTACGAGCAAACTAACTGCCTCGGCGGTTCCCTGTCTCCAATCGCTACGCCGCCATGCTGCTTGTGATTTAGCTCGTCAAACTGGAAGTTTACTTTTCATCTTGCTTGTCAATTACAAGATTACAAATAATATCTACTACCCCAAATAGAATCCCTGCTATTAGCCATGTTACCCAAGTAATATGCCAATCGTTAGTCAAAAAACTCCATCCAAGATAAATTGCAGTCGTTATCAGCCAATATGCCGCCCCTATTGCTTCGGTTATTTTGTTTTTTCCTTTTCTTTTATTAGAAAAATCACCTTCTTTTAGAAGCCTTTGCATACTTGACCATCTAACACCTGCAACAATAAAAAACATCACACTAATTCCCACAATAAGCATGGTAATGCAAAGCATAAGCATTGTTAAAAGTCCGTTTTCTGAAAATGTACCACACAACAGGGGGATAGGTGCCAAAATACAACCACAAGCTCCGATATAATTATATTTCACATATGTACTGTGATAAGTATTCTGTCTATCTCTTACAAGTCCGGTAACACCATACTCCGTTCCAAAGGGTTCTTTATCTAAAAATTGGTATGGAGCGTTCTTAAACCCAACACGAATGAACATATAGACTGCAATCGCTACAATGGGAAAAATCGAAATCACGCCGATTCCAATTGCAGTGTTGTCGGCAATCGGGAATGGAGTCAGCTCACTTATTGCGATTAAAAGAAACAAAGGAATGGCACAAATGATACACAAAAATGTAGCAATCGCTATCTTAACCGAGGCATCTTTCCGCTGTTTCAGATATTCGTTTGCCTCTGCAAGAGTAATCTTTCGAATTATAGTCTCATCTACACTATCTATAAATTCCTCATCTTCAAGTTCGTCTTTCAATAAATAATCGGTTGTCACCCCAAACAAATTACTAAGCTGAAGAATCTTTCCCAAATCAGGTGTGGTCTGGGCTGCTTCCCATTTGGAAACGGCCTGACGAGAAACCTCCATCTTTTCAGCAAGTTCTTCCTGTGACCAACCGTTTTTCTTTCTGAATCGTATTATTTTATCTGCTAAAATCATTGTCATTACCTCCGTGGTGATTTTATACCACCATTATAGTATTTTTAACGGTTGCAAGCCAACAAACAGCGCCTTGCAATGTGTCAACCGAGAGTTGCTAAACCATTTTTTGTTGACTCATGGGAGTGGGACACCCCCCTACATCTTTAGCTGAATGTCCTTTCTTTTTGCCGCCATTGTCAGAATATCCTGTCTCTCTTCACGAAGGTTTACAATCTCTGCACCAATCCTTTCTATTGCATCTCATCACCAGAAACATTAATCAGTTCAATCTGCACATCAGCAAGTTGTGCATCGATGTTCCTTTTTTCTTTAAAACCCTAGATACACAGCTCCATACAAATTTATTTTTCCCCTGTTATTCCAATAGACTCTTCTATAAATATCCTTACAGTGTCCAAAAAACATGTCGAAAATCGCATGCTGATGACAACTGTTTCCCGTCTCTTTCCCTCTGGCGTAAGATTTGCTCTCTTGATCAGCTCTGCTTGAACTTTGTGGTCAAAACTGTTGTCAAACGGTCTAAAAAAGGGATTCTGCACATCTGTCCAAACCAAGACAGTCTTTGAAATCCCTTAATTTCAAGCCTTTTATACAGTTTTAGACCTTTGTTTTTGACAGTAGAACGACGCATTCAGCGGTTCCCTGTCTCCAATCGCTACATCGCCATGCTCCTAACTCTTGGACAGCTATCGCATGGGCGGAAGTAAATGCTATTCGCCGTCGCTTCGCTCCTTGACTAGCAAACCAACACACTCAACATGATGCGTTTGAGGAAAGAGATCAACAGGCTGGATGTTGCTGAGTTGGTAGCCTAGTTCTTGGTAGAGTGTGAGGTCGCGGGCGAGGGTTGCGACATTGCAGGAGACATAGACAATCTTGTCTGGATTCATCTGGCTGCTTGCCTTAATAAAGCTCTCTGTCAAGCCTTTGCGCGGTGGGTCAACGACAATGACATTTGCTTTGATGCCTTCTTTGACCCAGTTGGCCATGGCCTTTTCAGCCGAATCACAGACATAATGGGCATTCGTGATACCGTTTAAGGCTGCATTGCGCTGGCTATTTTCCACCGCTTGAGGCACGACTTCGACACCATAGACAGCTTTTACGTGCTTGGCAAAGGATAGTCCAATCGTGCCAATTCCAGAGTAAGCATCGACCACGATGTCGTCTGACTTGACATCCGCAAACTCAATCGCTGTCTGGTAGAGCTTTTCTGCCATCTCCGTATTAACTTGATAGAAGGACGGCGCTGAAATTTCAAAGGTGGTACCTAGCATTTGGTCACAGATATACTCCTTGCCGTATAGCAGGCGAAAGTCTGGTCCAAAGATGACATTGGTGTCACGGTCATTGATGTTTTGCATGATGGAGCTAATCTGCGGGAACTGCGCCACCAACAACTCTATCACCTGCTCAATGCGAAAGATTTTGGGACGAGTGGTCACAAAGACCACCATGATTTCCCCTGTGTAATGCCCACGGCGGACAATGATATTGCGAATAAGCCCGGATTTTTCCTTCTCATCATAGGGTTTGAGGTCAAAACGGCGTAGCAAATCACGCACGGCCACAATCACTTGGTCAATTTCAGGATGTTGGATATAAAAATCCTCAATCGGCATCAAATCGTGGGAGTTTTTACGGAAAAAGCCTGTTTCTAGCTGGCCATGGACACGGCGGACAGGAACTTGTGCCTTGTTGCGGTAGGCAAAGGGCTGGTCCATTCCCAATGTGAGTGGCACCTCCATATCCTTGATACCTGCAATCTTATACAGGCTATCCTTGACCTGCTTGGTTTTAAAGGCCAACTGCGCCTCATACTTCAAATGTCCTAAATCGGCAATTCCGCTCCGTAAATAAGCTACGTCAATCGCTTCATTGCGTTCAGGCGAACTTGTCAAGCGTTCTTCCACTTTACCGTAGCCGATCTTTTTATTAACTTTTAGCACGCGCATGGAAATCATCTCACCCGGCAGGGCATTTTCCACAAAAAAGACCAAACCGTCTACCTTTGCAACTCCTAGCCCCTCATGACTCAAATCCACAATCTCTACTTCTACAATATCGTTCTTTTTCATTATCTATCTCTTTCTATTTTACAGGCATCTTTTCATCACTCTGATATACAGGCTTCATATTGGCGAATAGCAATAAAAGGGAGTGGGACAGAAATCGATAACTCGTAAGAGTTCGATTTCGTTGTCCCACCCCCGCAAGGTTGACGTGGCTTGTAGAACATTGATTTATCAATGTTTTACAAGCCCGACAAGCCTCGCTTTCGGATTTCTAGGCTCAGGTATCAATAGTCACTCCCCTGACTATTGATATACGTCAAGCTGCTCAAATTATAAAAATAAGGAGGTCGGGTACTTTTGTCTCAGGCTCTTCATTATAGCATATTTTAGCAAAGAGGACATCAGCGCAAGCCCAATTCACTCAAGCGTTTTTGGTATTTTTCAAAGTCAATCTTGATTCCTAAGCCACCATAGATATCATACTCGTCGATCCAATCACCAAATGCCGGAATCGTTGTCTGTTCAACGCCATTTTTAGCATCCAATAGGATAAATGGCCCGTTCGTTATAAGAAACCTTTGTGGAATATTGGTCGAAGTGAGGGCATAGACTTTTCCGAGTGCTTCTGCTCCTGCAAAGAGCTTGAGCGGATTTTTAGCCTGTGTCAAAATAGCTGCAATCACCTGCTGTTGACGTTTGGTACGTCCATAATCTGACTCGTCATCTTTACGGAAGCGAGCATAGTTGAGCAGGGTTGCACCATTCATTTGTTGGACACCGACTGGAATCGTCTGGTTAGGCACCAAGCCATTTTCCATATGTAAATCATCCGGAACATCAACCGATGACACCTGTTGTCCATTTACGGTTCCAAACTTAGCATCAATTGTCACCCCTTCAGGAAAGAGAGTGTCAATAGCTGTCGCAAAGGTTGAAAAATCCACCATAGCATAATACTGGATATCAATGTCAAAATTATCTTTTAAGACCTCACGGATATTTTCAGCACCCTTATGACCGTTTTGCTCTCCAAATGTGTAAGCTAGATTCAGTTTGTAATCTGCCCCATCCATATCAATCAAGGTATCACGCATGAAGCTAACGAGCTTGGCTTTTTTGTCCTTATTATTAACATTTAAAACCATGATCGAGTCTGTCCGCGTCATGTCTGAAGTCTCCCCAGCCCGTCCATCTGTTCCCAGAATAAGGATATTCACCCCATTCTTGGCGGCTTGACCGTTAAAGGTTTCTGGAGTGGCCTTGGTTTCAACGCCATTCATCCCTTTGACAAACATGAAGCCCAAAGCCCCCAGCAGCAAGACAACTCCTAGTAAGAGGAGCATAATGAAACGCTTGATTCGCCCCTTTTTCTTTTTACGAATCTTAGGTTGCTTGATGGGACGCGCCTTTGACTTTTTCTTTTGCTGGCGAGGATAAGCAGGGAGAATTCCCTCTTCCGATTCCAGTTCTAGGTCACGAAAATCCTCTGCTTCTTCTGCCCAGTCTTCTAGCTCTACTGGTCGGCTTCTGCGAGGGGCTGGTCGTGATGATCGAACGACATCGCCAGTTAATTTGCGCTCTAGGTAGGCCAGTTCTCTTTGTTCCCTATCATTTAAATAATGAATATTTTTTCGTAAATAATCTAATCGTAGTTCCTCATGATGGGTGAGGTTACTCTCATATCTTGTCATTGTACTTCCCTTTTCATTGAGCCTGATAAATAAAATAGTCTCCTAAAATCTTATAAGAAATCCCTAGACTTGTCAATTCTTTTAAGGCATGGTCCAATAATTCTGGACTGGTATTGACTGCATCGAGAATAAAGAAATATTCTCCCAAAGCCGTTTTCAAGGGTCTGCTTTCAATCTTGGTCAAATCAATTCCCCGCCACGCAAATACTGACATGGCCTTATAAAGAGCCCCCGGTAGGTTGTCTGGCAGTGTTAGAGCGAGCGAACATTTTCTGCTTGTGGATGTCAGGGGCAACATCTGTTCCTCGTTTCCCAAGACCCAAAAACGGGTGAAATTCTGACTCATCTCCTGAATGTCTTGTGCGACAATCTCAAGACCGTATTCTTGAGCCGCGGCATGGGGAGCAATCGCTGCAAAGGGCTGGTCCGGGTTGTTTGCCACAAAACGGGCTGCGTAGGCCGTGCTGGCTGTTGCTTCAAGTCGAGCCTGCGGATAATGCGTATCGATATATTTTTTTCCTTGGGCCAAGGCCTGTGGATGCGAGTAAATCACTTGGATGTCTGTTGAATGAGACGGCGCCATCAACTGCTGAAAAATCGGCTGGACAACTTCTGCCACTGCACGCAATTCTGCCTGATGAAAGAGGTAGTCGATGGTCTCATGGACACTACCTTCAATCGAATTTTCAACTGGAATAACGGAATAGTCAACCGCATGTTGCTCAACGGCTTTCATGACCTCTGTAATCGTGTCGTAGGAGACCAATTCTGCCTGCGGAAAGGCCTGCTGTGCCACCTGATGGGTAAAGGAGCCCCGTGGCCCTAAAAATGCTATATACATTGAATAATCCTTGCTACTTCTTCTGGCGTACGGTTGTCTGTATTAATCACCAAATCAGACAATCCCTCATAGAGCATCATACGACGTTCATAAATACCGTGGAAATCTTCTTTTGAATTGTTCAAAAAGAGGGGACGTTGGAAGACTTTATCCTCTTTAATCCGCTCATATAAGACCTCAAAGGATGCAGCTAGAAGGACATTGTACTTGCGATTTTGGCGAAGAAGGTCACGATTTCTTTCCGAGATGACCACACCGCCACCGGTTGAGATAACGATGTCCCCCTCCAATTGCAATAGTTCTTCGAGGGTTTCTGACTCAATTTTCCGAAAGGCAGCTTCGCCTTCTTGCGCAAAAAAGTCAGAGATGGACATGCCAATTTTTTCTTCGATGATGGTATCCATATCATAAAAAGGACGCTTGATATGCTGGGAAACTGTTGTCTTTCCTGCTCCCATAAAGCCTAGTAAAATAATTGCCATACTACTTCTCTCCTATTAATCCTTGTAAATCCTCAAAGAAACTTGGATAGCTAGTGTTGATTGCTTCTGCCCGCTCCAAGTGCACCTCGCCTTCTTTGACCAAAAGACTGGCAATCGCTGTCATCATGCCGATGCGGTGGTCACCAAAAGTGTTGACATTAGCGCCATGAAGCGGTGTTTTGCCTTTAATAATCATGCCGTCCTCGGTCGGCGTAATGTCTGCCCCCATGCTGTTGAGAGCATCAGCCACCACCTGAATGCGGTCAGTTTCCTTGACCTTGAGCTCTTCTGCATCACGGATAATAGTAGTGCCATGTGCCTGCGTAGCAAGAAGGGCAATGATTGGCAATTCATCAATCAAGCGTGGAATCAGCTCACCACCAATTTCTGTCCCTTTTAAGTCGGAGGTTTCAACCGTAATGGTCGCTGATTTGGCAAGCTCGTCCACCTGACTGAGGGTCAACTTGCCACCCATCGCTTCAATGACCTCTAAAATCCCTGCTCTGGTTTCGGTAATGCCGACATTCTCAAGTACCATCTTGGCATTGGGGACGATAAGACCTGCAACGAGCCAAAAAGCGGCACTTGAGATATCTCCTGGTACCTGCACTTCTTGGCCTGTAAAGGTTTGGCCACCGCTAATGCGGATTTCCTTGCCATTTATGCTAATCTCACCGCCAAACTGACGAATCATGTCTTCTGTATGGTTACGGGTCAATTCTTTTTCAATAATAACAGACTCACCTTGGGCCTGTAAGGCTGCAAAAATGAGAGCTGATTTGACCTGGGCTGAAGCGACAGGTAGAGAATACTGAATCGGCTGCAAGTCCTTTGTCCCTTTCATGGTCAAAGGTGGCAAATCGCGCTCGGTTTGCCCAGAAATGCTCACTCCCATTTGACGCAAAGGAATCGTTACCCGGTCCATTGGGCGTTTTGAAAGACTGTCATCTCCAAACATCTCCACTTCAAAGTCCTGACCTGCTAGAACCCCTGAAATCAGACGAATAGACGTTCCAGAATTGCCCATATCAAGGGGCTTGGTGGGAGCTTGTAAGCCGTTAAAGCCCACACCGTGAATCTCAACGACATCACCCTTGTCCTCAATTTTCACTCCCAGCTCACGGAAGACCTGCATGGTGGATAAAACATCTTCTCCGCGTAAAATGCCGTAGACCTTGGTCACACCTTGGGCTAGGCTACCAAACATAATCGAGCGGTGACTGATGGACTTATCACCTGGCACGCGCAATCTTCCTGCTAGTCTGTCTACATTTGTTCTTAACTGCATGATTTGATCCCTTCCCTATTTTTCCTATTATACCATAAATTACCAGCCTGCTTCCGTCTTGAAAACACATTCATCTTGTAATGATTCGTTTTTTGCCCCTCTAGTTATCGGATATCTAAGCCTATTGCTATCGAAAAAGAGCTTGAGACCTCATCCCAAACTCTTTTTTCATATTGAATTAGTTTGCAAGTTGCTCTGCGGCTAGTTTTCCTGATGTCAGAGCCCAAGCATTGTTAGCACCAGACGGAGAGTCTGTTCCCATGACACCACCGACTACTTCACCGGCAGCATAGAGGCCTGCAATCGCTTGACCATCTTGGTTCATCACCTCTAGTCTGTCGTTGACGACTAGACCTCCCATGGTTGTTGCAAAACGTGGTTTTTGCTCAATCATGTAGTATGGACCTTCACCAACTGGAACTTGAAGAAATTCAATTTGACGGTTGAAATCTTCATCTTTTCCATTTGCGACAAAGCTGTTGAAGCGCTCAACAGTATTTACAAGAGCATGGGTATCCATACCTGCTAAATCTGCCAATTCTTCTAGCGTATCAGCATGGAAGAGGTACGGGGTCTTACTACCATTACTTGCCAACCATTCTTCTACTTCCTTCTCTGAAATACCACCTTCTGCAATTTCCTTGCGGAAGATAGAGAAGTGATACTGGTCGAGTAAGAGATAGAGGACTTTGGCGTCTTGTTCCATCAAGACATCAAGAATGTCGTGGTTACTTGCGCGTTCATTGACCACACGTTGACCATTTGTATTGACCAAGAGGCCATTTTCGCGAAGCACCGCAATGTTTCCGCCGATGGTTGATTTGGCTGTACCAGGTGAAACTTCGACACCATTTGGATAGATTTTTCCGAGATCCATCATCAGGGTTGCCGCATTGACATCTGGCGCTTGCGCCATCTGCACACCTTCTCCCATAGAGGAGCGTGTTCCGTAGAACAAGACATCTTTCAATTCATCTGAAAGCATGGCCTTGTTGTTTCCATAACCACCTGTTGTAAGAATCACTGCTTTTGAAGAAATGCGGTGAGTTGTCCCATTTTCTTCAACCGCAACGAGACCTGTCACACGACCTTGGCCATCTGTCAAGAGTTTTTCAGCCTTGGTTTGGAGCAATAAGTTGACAGATGAAGCAGCCATTTTCGCACGAACAGAGGCCGCAAATCCGTGACCACCATGGGCATACGCCAATTCACGATTCTTACGGTATTCAGCAAGAACGTGCAAGCCACCTGCCATGTCATACTCTACTCCAACATAATCATGAACCCAATCCGTTGCCTGACCGACATTGTTGGCCAAGAGTTCAAGGAGTTCCATGACATTTTTATGGTTTCCATTTTCAAGGAAGTCTTCAATCATCAGTTGAGGCGTATCATCCAGCACACCTGATTCGTGTTGGAGACGAGAACCCATGACGACCTGATTTCCACCTGAAACGGAGATGGCACCACCGATAAAGCTAAGTTTTTCAACGAGAGCGACTGACAAGCCAAGTTCATCTGCCCGAAGAGCCGCAGCAATCCCTGCTGCACCACCACCAACGACAACCACGTCCACTTCTTCTTCGATAACTTGCGTTGAGCGTTCGATGACTGGTTTTTGACGGGCTTTCAATACATCCACTGCATCTTGACCGCTAGCTTGAAGAGCTGCTTCTGCCACTCCATCAATAACCCCTTGACTGGTTGATGATGCACCTGAAACAGCATCGACATTGAGGGTTTGGAACTCAATGATTTGTTTTGGCATCCGTTCAAATACCAAGTCAGAAAGACCTGCTGACTCACCGCCACTATCAATTTCAATGGCTGTAATGCGCGTCTCATCAAAGGTCACGACCATCGGCAATTCACTATTGTGACCATGCGCGGTTACGTGGTATTGACCAGGAGTAAAGGCTAAATCCTGACTCATCAATTCTGCCAAACGGGCTTGTTTTTTCTTCTCTGCCTCAATGTCTTTGACCAAGAAGAAGGTATCATCCATAAATTGCCACAAAGGCGTTGGAATGACCAATTCTTCACGGTCATGAATATCTGCAAATGGACGAACTTCCTTACCTTCACGGATGACGCTCACCCAGTCTGGCTCTGTCAAGAAGCCTTTCGCGACAGCTAGTAAATCATAACCTGCCTCTAAAGCACCTTCAGCATCTGCCTTTTGAAGAATGCCTCCGACACCCATGACAGGAATTTGAGCTAGTTTTTCAGAACGCTCTGCAAGGAACTTGGTGATGAGCATTTCTGGATCATTGACATTCACAATCGAATTACGAGTGTAGATTCCCATTGAGAAATGAACATAATCCAAGTCGTATTCTGCCAAGGTATTCAAGAGGTACATGGTATCTTCAAAGCGAATACCAGGCTCTTCTAACTCTTCTGGTGAGAAGCGGTAGCCGAGTACAAAATTTTCTGCCCCTTCTTCTTCGATGACACGTTTTGCGGCCTTCACAACCTCAACTGGGAATTTTACCCGTTTTTCTCTGCTGCCACCCCAGGCATCTTCACGACGGTTTGAATGCGGAGAGAAAAATTGTTGGATTAGATAGGTATTGGCACCGTGCAATTCAACACCATCAAAACCTGCTCGAATGGCACGACGAACCCCTTCTGCAAAGGCATCAATCATGTCTAAAATCTCACGGTGCGTCATCTCTGTTGGCACAGGTGCATTGGGACGAAGAGCTGCTACTGCAGAAGCAGAAACGGGATTTTTCCCTTCGTTCATTTCTGGGAAGGCCATCCGACCTGCGTGATAAATCTGAATGAAGGCTTTTGAACCCTTGTCTTGAATAGCCTTTGCCAGACGAGCCAAGCCCTCAATCTTATCGTCCTTATCAATTCCGACCGCACCGTAAAAACCACGCCCATAATTTTCCACGAAGGCAGATTCGACGATAACAGCACCGACCTCGCCAGCACGATGGGCGTAGTAGCGAATCAATTCTTCTGTCATACTTCCGTCAAAATAAGCGGACTGGGTGGTCATTGGAGACACGACCACTCTATTCTTGAGTTCTACTCCAGAAGCTAGTCGAACGGTTTCAAAAAGTTTTTTTGTCATGTATTATTCCTCGTCTGTTAATTTTAAAGTCGATAGTATCTCGCGCAAAACGGTCACTGGTACTTGTCCAGGAGCAGAAGCCTGTGCTGCTGCCCCAAAGGTCGCTGAAGAACCAAAGACCTCACCGCTGACACGGCTGACCATACCAAGCGCTCCCATTGACATGGTAATCAAGGGACGACTAGCTGTTTCATAGACTTCAGCGGTTGCTTGAAGAAGGGTCAAGACATCTTGGTTGGATTGAGGCATGACCGCAATCTTACAGATGTCCGCATTTTTTTCTTCCATGAGGCGCAATCTACGGACAATCTCATCCTTAGCAGGTGTGGCATCAAAGTCATGGTTACACATGACAATCTTAACACCTTTTGCATTTGCAAGGGCGATGATTTCTGCCACTTCTTTTTCTGGCATGAAGAGTTCAACGTCCATCAAATCTGCATGGCCATTTTCTAAGACAGCACGGTAAATTTCAAAGTAGAGCTCATCTGAAATCTCTAGGACACCGCCCTCTTTAGCCGTACGGAAGGTGACAAGAACAGGTTTTCCTGCTGCTTCTCGAACTCGATGCGAAAGCTCCGCTACTTTTGCTGGATTCGTCACATCCTCGTAAAAGTCGATGCGCCACTCAATCACATCGCAGTCCAAGGTCTTTGCTTGTGCCGCTGCAGCAAGAATCTCCTCTGCGGTTTTGCCCACTAAAGGCACAATAATCTTTGGTCTTCCCTTGCCAAATGTGACATCTCCAACCGTTACATAGTTAAAATTATCTTTCATGTCAACCACCTTTTTGTGATAATATTCACTTAAAATTATACCAAATCCTACCTGCCAAATCTAATAGATATATTTTGCCGATCAATAGATTTCGTCTATGTTTTGGACTTCGCTTTTCATCTGAAAATGGGAGTCTCGGATCAGAGAATACTAAAAAGAGGGAGTGGGACTCAATCGTGATTTCGAAGAAATCGATTTTGTAGTCCTCGCTCTCTAGTTTCTAGGCTCGGGTATCAACAGTCACTCCTCTGACTGTCCTCGCTCTCTAGTTTCTGGGCTCGGGTATCAACAGTCACTCCCCTGACTGTTGATATCCGCAAGTTGACTAGCTTCCACAATCGAGAATTGTGGAAGGTTGGAAATAAGGCTAGCGAAGAATTGTTCGCTAGCCTCTTCTAATAAAATGTTGATTTATCAACGTTTTACAAACCAGACAACTACTGCGCCAAACTGTTAAAACTATGAAACATAACGAGGTAAGGGACTTTTGTTCCAGCCTCTCCCGAACTCGCTTATGCTTATATAGTGAATTGAGAAAGGAATAGGACAAGGCAAGGAGCTACAGATAGAACTAGCGTTCATCAAAGCGACTTAACGATGTCCTAACCTTTATTCCATTCGCTATAGTATTTTTTAAAACGTCAATAGACCGCACAGCAAGGCTGTCAAGACGACAATCACATTGGTCACCATCATGACCTTCGCTCCGTATCTAGTAAAATCATTCACTTCAATCTCACAGAGGGTCGCTCCCACATAGGTGGATGAATTCATCGGAGTGACACTGGTTGCCAAGGCCAAATTACATACAAATGGTGCGATGATGGCAATCGGTGACAGCCCAAAACTTGCTCCGATGGAAATAAAGAGTGGATAAAAGGCATTATAAAGCTGATAGGGTACAAAATAAATAATCGGAACCGCTAGTAACAAGAAAATAATGTGGATATAGCGGATGAGAAAGGCTGGAAATACTGTTTCTAACAATTGAGCCAGCGAAGCGACCATTGACATCCGACTACCATCTTCTGGCGCCGCATTAAAAATCGCAAGGTAAAAACAGATGGCAATCAGCATCAACAACACATTGAAGAAGGTTCCACCAGCCTTATTCCAGATGTTGCCAAAATCTTTTGGATAGTTGATGAGAGCTGTGACAATCGAAGCTGCGACAAAGACCAGATAAGAAGGCAATTTGAAGTAGGCTAGGCAGACGATGACGAGCACAAAAATCGCTAGATTGATAGCAAAAAAGGCTGGTCGTGCATTTGGTTTTTCTTCCATTTTAGTTGAGGCCTCCAGAGTTTCTCCCTCTGGCAAGCCCAAACGTTGGTATTGCTTCTTATGACGGTAAGCAAAGTAAACATATTGCAAGACGATGGCTGGAAGGAAACACAAGCCCCATGGAATCGATGCTTGGGCTAAGGACTCGGCATCTGTTCCCGCCATGGTAGCAGACATGACCAGACCAATTCCCCAAGGTAACCAACACATGGCTGCAATCGCTGTTTGACAGATGATAAAGGCCGCCCTGCGATCCAATTGGAATTTCTTATAGAGCGGAATCATAATCGGAAAGACGATGAGATAGGTAGTGGACATATTAGCGGTCAGATAGGCAATAGCACCTAAGACCGTTGTCAACACCATCACTCCGATGATATTTAAGCGATGTCCTAATTTTTTCATGACCGCACTGATCAGGGTATCAAACATCCCAGTTTCAGTAACCATGGTAAAATAAATCAGACCAAAGAGCAGCATATAACCCGTTTGAGCCATCATGGTATTGATCTGCGCAAGGATAAAGCCACTCAATTGCAAAATATCATAGCCCATGAGTAAGCCAAACACAACCGGTACGATGAACATGACAAAATTCATGGGAACTTTATTGGAGACAATACATGCGACAACAATCGCAAGCATGATTAAGGCAAGAATTGCAGGACTCATCATTTCTTCCTCCTAACTTTTTCGTAATTCTTCTAAGAGACCAAACTCACGCTTGAAAGACCAAGCCATCAAGTCATGCACCAAATCAGTATAAGGATGAGGAGCAGCTGTAAAGCAATGTCCTAAGCGTGGTGCGACAAAGAGTTCACAAGGAACACCTGCCCGCAAGAGACGTTGGCTATAATCAATTGCTGTATCGCGCAGGGTATCGTATTCACCAGCGATAATCATCGTTGGCCCCAAGCCACCTACATCATGGCAGAAACTAGGAAAGGCATAATAAGATGGTTGCTGACCATTGTAGCCACCTAGATAGGCTGCTTCTGCCCCAAGCGCTTTCTTGTCTGGGCCCATTCTTAACTGGCTCAATTGTTGGAATGAATAGGTCTCTTCAATTGCGGTATCAAAGATCGCACAGTTTAAGACTGTCAGCGCCGGGGTAGGCTCATTGCGGTCCCGCAAGTAGAGTGCTAAACCTTCTGCAATCGTCCCTCCTGCACTCGAGCCATGTAGGCCCAGTTTTTCACAATCTCCACCAAACTCATCTGCATGATGATAGAGATACATATACGCCGCATGACAATCTTCTAATGGAACTGGAAAGGCATAGCCTGTTGCCCCACATAGGCGGTATTCAACTGACACAACAATGGCTGGGACACGCTCTGCTAAGGCAATACACCGAGCATTATCCAAGTCGACACTTCCTGCTACAAAGGCACCACCATGAATATCCAGAATCATCGGTGCCTTTTCAGCTAACCCAGCTGGTGTAAAGACGCGAATCTTTAACTCCTGCCCTTCTTCTGGTCCTGGAATCAATCGATTCTCCATGGTCATTCCATCTGGCAATTCATAGCGCATCATGGCCTCCCCCTGCAATTTCTTGTGGCGCAAGGTTTCCTCGCTACCATCCGCTATATTGCTCAATAAATGGTGCTCATAACCTGGAAAAGAATGTAATTTCATACGGTTCTCCCTCTCTTCTATTCTTGTTCACTCTTATTTTATCATGAGATTGATACTTTTTTCACATAGTTTTTCCATAAAATTTTAAAAGCGTATTCATAGATTTTCTTTATACATATAACTGCGCCTCTTGAAAAATCAATCTTTTTTCTGGATACAGAAAAAGGGAGTGGGACAGAAATCGATAACTCGTAAGAGTTCGATTATCCTCACTCCTTTATTTCTAGGTTCGGGTATCAACAGTCACTCCCCTGACTGTTGATATCCGCAAGGTTGACTTGCTTCCACAATCGAGAATTATGGAAGGTTGGAAATAAGGCTAGCGAAGAATCGTTCGCTAGCCTCTTCTAATAGAATATTGTTTTATCAATGTTTTACAAGCCCGACAAGCCTCGCTTTCGGATTTCTAGGCTCAGGTATCAATAGTCACTCCCCTGACTCTATTGATATACGTCAACCTGTTAAACCTATGAAACGTAATGAGGCAAGGGACTTTTGTCCCAGCCTCTTTCATCTGAAACAACCTAAACTGTTCTTTATTTGGCATCATCACCGAAGAAGAGTTCGCGGATGTAATCAACTGGCATGTCTTCTCCTGTATGGAGCTTGAAGGCCTCTGCCCCTTGGTAAATCATCATACCGATACCATTGATGGCTTTTTTCGCCCCATGTTCTTTAGCAAAGCGGAGCAATTCTGTTTCTGCTGGGCTGTAGACCACATCAAAGACCACGAGGTCTGGACGAATAACAGCTGGGTCATTAATCAATTTTTGACCTTCCAATGGTTTCATACCAACCCCAGTTGCATCGATAAAGATTGAGCTTTCCGCAATGGATTGATAGAAGGCCTCTGTATCTTCTAAATCGTTCAAGGTTGCTTTGGTCTGCGTACGAGTGTTTAATTTCTCAACTGTTTGTTCCGCATTTTCATAGCATTTATCCTTGATATTGAAAATACGGACTTCTTTTGCGCCATCAAGACCGAGCTGAATCGCAATCGCTGTTCCAGCTCCACCAGCACCTGCCAAGGTAATCACTTGGTCTTTGACATCAACTCCTTCTGCTGCCAAGGCACGAACCGCACCAGTACCATCTGTACAATGGCCTACCAAGTGCCCCTTGCCATCTTTGTTAACAACGGTATTGACCGCACCGACCAATTCTGCTGCTGGTGATAATTCATCCAAGTAAGGAATAATGGCCTGCTTGTTTGGCATTGAAACGTTTGAACCACGGATGCCCAAGGCACGGATACCTTGTACAGCATCTGCTAATTCTTCATTTCCAACTTCAAAAGCCAAGTAAGCATAGTCTAGACCCAATTTAGCGTATGCCTCATTGTGCATTTTTGGTGAGAGACTATGGCGGATTGGAGTCGCAATTAAACTAACTAATAAGGTGTGTCCTGACAAACGTTCTGACATGTGAATACCTCTTTCTATTATTTGTAAAAAATGGTTTGGTAACGTTTATGTACAATGAATAAACAAACGGAGCCTAGAAAGGCTAAACTGATAATCAAGATGAACACATTATTTAAATTGTGTTCTGCTAAAATTCCAGTCAAATAGGGAATCCCCATGACTGCAATCGAAGTCGCAAGCGAATAGTAGCTGGTAATCAAGCCGCGCTTGAATGGGAAAAATTCGAGCAAAATGGCAAGCCCCAATTGCCAGATTCCTCCTGCGGCAAAAAAGCCGACCACAAAGGTGGAAAACATGACCGTATAGAGATTGGGAACGAGAATCATCAAGAGCAGGGCAAGCCCCGTCATCGTTGTACACCCAATCATGAAGACAGGAACATTGATTCCGCGATTGACAATAAAGGAAGTCAGAAAGACCGAGATAAAGGAGAAGATACTATAGGCACTCACCAAGACCAGACTATCTGCTTCTGCCATTCCAATCGCCTGCTGGGCAAAGGATGGAATCCAAGTGATATAGATGTTAAAGAGCGAAACAGATACGAAGGAAAAGATGAGTAAGGCTAGTCCCTCCACCCTAAAATTCGCCTGTTTGCGACGAGCGACTGGCTCAACATCTACAGTTGATTGTACCTCAACATCTGGCTTTTTCTCGACTGCTGGAAATGGGAGTTTGAGAGAAACGACCAAATTCAAGATCATGCAGACAGCAGATACGATAAAGGTCCAACCGAAGTAATGACCATTTTTTAAAATGAAGCTCGTAATAATTGGGAACACAAACTGTCCCATGGAGATAAAGGCCTTGTTTAATACACTCAAGGCACTATTGCTATTGCGGCTCTCAAAGGCTTCAACAACGACTGGATAGGTACTGGTATCCAAAAAGGCATTTCCAAATCCAGCAAAGATTGAAATGATGAAGGCCACGATGTAATTCGGCGCAAGGAGCAAGCCGATAAAGAAAATGATATAGGAGATAATCCCCAATAGAACCGCACGTCTGCGCCCAAGGGTATCGGAAATCACCCCGGCCGCATTGATACTTAAAATACGTCCTAGCCCAATCGCACTGATCACCAAGGTAATCTGACTGATACTCGCTCCCCAGTTCTCACGGAGCACAGACATATTTTGTGACACGATAATCGTTGCAATTCCTTGAAAGATATAGTTTACATATAAACTACTGATGGTCGGTATATATTTGTTTTTACTCACAGGAATCTTACTTCCCCTCTCATTCCAAATCAGTATAATGACAAACAGATAATCCGTTGCGTGAGACGACAGGAAGCAGAAGCCCCAACCAATCCCTACTTGTCGGAGTTTCTGCTTTTAGCTGTCATCTGTTTATTTTTTAGAGTTTGAGAAAATGGATACTCCAAAGATATGACGGTAGCGTGTTCCAGCAAACAACATCAAGGCTGCTGAAGCAATACCTGTTACGGCTACAATCACCATGATAATCTCTGCTTTTCCTGACGCAATCAAGCTGGCTGCCAACTGCGGCACGATGTAAGAACCAAGCGCCATTACAAAGTAGTAAATACTTGTGTTACGACCTTTGTTGGTATCAAAGAACTGGTTCAAGACCGCATTTCCCATTTGGAGCAAACCGCCCGCTGAACAGAAACCAACGACAATCCCTGCAATCGTTAGGGTAGTTGGGCTTGGCGCAAGGAAGACGACCAAGCCTGCCAATCCTGCAAAGATTGGACTAACCACCAAAATCGCAATATCACGAATACCACGCGCCATCATCAATGAAAAGACAATGGTTGCTACTAACCCACCCAATTGATAGAGTGAGGTCACCGATGCGGCTGCCGTTTCAGACATATTGAGCACATTTTGCGCGTAGATTTTTGAGGCTTGTTGGAAGAGGTAGAAATTAGAATAAATGGTCAAGGCAAAGAGTGGTAAAATCACCCCATCAATTGCAAATTTTCCTTCATTTTTCTTGACAAGACCAGTCGTTGCACCACCGCCAGCAGCACTTTGACGTGCTTCCAATTGACGAATCGCTTCTGACGGAGACAATTTCTCTGCCTTTTGCAAATCCGCATCTGGGAAGTGGGCAAAGATGACCCCTACCAAGACCAGTAAGCTCAAAACGAATGGCAAGATAATCCCAATTTGTGGATTGAGGTTATTGGTTACAAGGAAAGCGACAAATAATGGATACAAAATAGAAGAAATGGAAATCAAGGCCTTGCTTAAGACAGAAGCTGTTGCTTTGTTTTCGGGGTACATTTCAAACAAGGCTGGGTTGATAGCGCCATCGAACAAGGATGTCATCGCTCCCCCTACAAATCCAAGAATCTTCGCAACAAAGATATCTGTCGCAAACAAGAAAGCACCAAACATCAAGACATATCCAAGCAATCCTGCCACAATCAATGGCTTGCGTCCAATTCTATCAGACAAGGGGCCTGAAAAGACAAGGAAGGAGATTTTTCCGATTCCTGTCCAAGCAATCGCGCCCAAAACAGCAGCCGTAGCAATCTTCATTTTGTCTGGATCTGACAAATCAACAGCGCTGATTAAATTCCATTTGACTGCAAAGAATTTAGCATTTTGAGAAATCGTGAGTGCCTGGATTCCATGACAGAAGTAAGCCATCCATAGCAACATTGCTGAAAAGTTGTATTTATTATTCTTAAACATTTACGTCATAATCCCTTCAATAAGATATTAGTTGTTTCCTTTTAAACGCTCTAGGTAAGCCTCATGCTCCTTGATGGCATACTCGCGACGGCCACCAGGTTTTGGTGTCTGGTCTCCCATCATGATGCCAAATCCACCCTCAACACGTAGCTCATGTCCATTGGTATAATCTGAACGATCACTTGCAAGGTACAAGACAGCATTGGCAATATCCATGGTATTTCCAATCCGTTTATTGGCTGTAAGAGCCTTGCGTCCTTCTTCGACTACTGGATCAGCATAGAAGGCTTCTGATAATGGTGTTTTCACAAAGCATGGTTGGATACAGTTGCTACGTACACCAAATTGTCCCCATTCTGCCGCCATCTGGCGTGACATCATATTGACACCTGCTTTGGTAGAGCTGTATGCTGCCGAATAAGTTTCTGGAAAGACGGAGGCAATGGTTGAAATATGCACCATATTTCCTTTTCCTTGCTTGATAAACTGACGACCGAAGCGTTGGGATACCAAGAAATACCCTGTCAAATTAATGTCAACTGTCTGACGCCATTCTTCAAGCGGCAAATCTTCAAGCGGACAAGCCCGAAGCATGGCAGCTGTATTGACCAAAATATCCACTTGACCAAATGTTTCGACTGCCAATTCTACTGCGCGGTCCACATCCGCTTCGACGGTCGAATTGGTCGCAACAGCCAAGGTTTTCACGCCGTACTCTGTTGCAATCTCTTGGGCGTATTCTTTCAAGGCATCTTCACGAATATCAAGTAGTACAACGTTGGTCCCTTGTTTTGCAAACTCCTGTACAATGGTTTTCCCCATTCCACCAACAGCTCCTGTTACGACAGCTGTTTTTCCACTAAGACCCAACCAATTATCTGACATATTGTTTCTCCTTCTTCTCGTTTTAGTTATGGTAATAATTCTGGCCATACTTGCGCCAAGACGTTTTTCGTATGTTCAAAGGTGTATTGACTCGCTTCTGCGAGTCCTTTTGCTAAAATCGCATCCGAAATCACTTCTACACCGACAACTTTTGGTGAAATCCCTGCTTCTTTGACCATCTTGAGGAAGCCAGCTGTGTCTTTAGCTCCTGTTCCTGGTGCCAAGCGGTCATGCATGGACTCATCACGAAGGATAGAGGCTGCGTATGGACGCTCGTAGGCATCGTTGATTTGGATAGAAATGACTTTTGCTGCTTCTTCAGGCGTCAAAGCTCTGTAAGGCTGATCTGCCCGCACCCAATGCCAGGTATCAAGGATGAGCATCGCATTGTCTGCACCTGATTCTTTTACAACTGCATAAGCCTTGTCAAAGGTTGGCAAACCGCTATAAGGCATCGGCTCCACTCCGATAATCAAATCACCTGCGCGTTGGCACAATTCTTTTAACTTTTGAGCTGTGTATTCGACAGAATAGTTTTCCATCAACCCGCAGTTGATATGACCGACATTAAAGAGACGACACATGTGGAAACATATTTGTTCTTTGTATTTTTGCTCATAGCTTCTCTGCGCTTCTGCCCATTGTACGATGTATTCTACTTCTGAAACAACGATTTGATATTTTTCAAGTATAGCTAGAATCTCTTGATCTGTCAAACCCTCATTCAAGGCATCCACATAGGTTTCAGCCCGCAAACCAATCGCTTCATAACCTGCCTCTTTTGCAGCCTTCACACGGTCCTCAAAGCGACATTGATCGCCCAACGTCCAAGAACTAATCGTAATCGGTGAAATATGTGACATCTTTGTGTCCCCCTTTGTTAATTTTTTCACTTTCTATAGTTTTTATTATAGAACTAGGAAACACAAAATACAAATGAATTTTTTCACAAGAATTGATAGAAAAAATTTATATATTTTGCTATAATGGGGGTAATTAGAAAGAAGGAAGGATGGCTTATGAACTTACAACATCTCCGTTATTTTTTAACATTGGCCGACCTAGAGCATTATACCGATGCCGCAAAGAGCTTACACATTACCCAACCCACTCTGAGCCATGCCATCTCTATGTTGGAAGAAGAGGTCCAAGTGCCTCTTTTCACCAAGCAGGGACGAAATGTCATCTTAACCGAACAGGGAAAAGAATTTTACACCACGGTCCAATCATCACTGGCGATTTTGGACTCTGGTGTGCAAAATTTACAGCGCCGCTACACCAATAAGCCCAATATTCACCTGACCCTTCTACGCGTTCTCGGGCGAAAGGCTGTCCCGCAACTCGTACGAAAGTTCATTGAAGCCTACCCCGAAACCGATGCCATCTTTGATTTTCATAATGATAGCGGCATGTCCCACGATATGATTGAAGGCTTAATCCACGATAAATACGACCTTGCCTTTTGCTCCAGACTAGATGACTATCCGACCATTTCCTATATTCCTATCTTCTCTCAGGATTTAGTCCTGATTGTTCCCAAACAACACCCTCTCTCTAAGCAAGAAACCGTGACAGTAGAAGATACCCTCATTTTTCCTCAAGTCTGGTTTTCCAAACGCAGCGGCGTCCGCCCCGTCATTGAGCAACTCTATCAGTCATTTACAGAAAAACCTCAAATCGCCTTTGAAGTTAGCGAAGACGAAACCGTGGCAGGCCTTGTCGCCCAAGGGTTTGGACTAGCCATTATCCCTAAATTTGATTTCTTAAGTAGCATTGAGGATATCGAAGTAATTGAAATCGATGAGCTCAAAGATGCCCGCATCTACTACGCCGCCTATCGCAAGGATAAATCCCTCTCCAATGACCTGAAAAACTTTATCGACTTCATCACCACGTCTTCTATGGAGCTAGGGGATATTGTATAAAGACGGCTAAGCGAAATCTTCTGGGAAACAGGACGTTGATTATGAGTTTGACAAAAGGATTTTTACAATCTGCGTTTTTCAATTAAACACTACTTCCCAGCCCTCTCTCATGACATAAAAAACCCTGCTAGCTGAACATTCGATTTGCCGATTTTCGCGAGCGGAGCGAGCCTCATCAGATACTTTTCGCTGTGGTAAAAGTATCAAAAAAGAACTCATGCTTCAAATGAAAAAAGCCCACTTGATGGGCTTTTTTCATTTTATTAGAGCATCATTTCATCGTCTGTCAATTTCTGTCCGCTATTTTTATGGAATAGATCCATCAAGTCTTGAACCGTTAGATTGGCTTTTTCTTCACCGCGTACGTCAACGACGATGCGACCTTGGTGAAGCATGACCAGACGATTGCCATATTCAATCGCATTTTCCATATTGTGGGTAATCATCAAGGCAGTTAACTTGTCTTTCTCAACGATTTTCTTGGTCAACTTCATCACCATATCACTGGTCTTTGGATCAAGGGCAGCCGTATGCTCATCTAGGAGCAAGACCTTTGGTTTCACCAGAGAAGCCATTAAGAGGGTCAAAGCCTGACGCTGACCACCTGATAAAAATTGGGTGTCCACCTTCATGCGATTCTCAAGTCCCAAGCCCAATTCTTTCAGCGCTTCTTTAAAAATCTTGCGCTCGCTGTCTTTGACACCCCAGCTCAATCCACGAGCAAGACCACGGCGATAGGCAACGGCCATATTTTCTTCAATGGTCAAACGCGAAGCGGTTCCCATTTTCGGGTCTTGGAACACACGGCTAATCTCACGCGCCCGTTTTGCTGCTGGCACATGTTTGATGGATTTTCCTTCCAGCAAAATATCTCCCGAATCAACGGTCAAAGCCCCTGCAAGACTGTTCATCAAGGTAGACTTCCCAGCACCGTTTCCTCCGATAATTGAGATGAAATCCCCTTCTTGTACGTCCAAATTCATGCCCCGCAAGACATGGTTTTCATTGATGGTTCCCGCTTCGAAGGTCTTATGAATCTCTTGAATTGATAAAATTGTTGTCATTGTCTCATCCCTCCTAAGCTGATTTTTCTGATAGATTTGGCTTGCGAATCTGCAATTTTTTCTGCAATTCTGGCACAAAGAGCACCACCGCAAGCAGAGTCGCAGAGAACAATTTCACCAAGTCGGCATCCATGCCCGGAATTTCAAGAATCGCTAGGATAATCAAGCGATAGACAACCGAACCGATCACGATAGAAGCCAAACGCCAGCCGATTCGTAGGTTACGCAAGATTACTTCTGCAATGATGACAGAGGCTAGACCGATAACGATGGTTCCTGTTCCAGAGTTCAAGTCAGCATAACCATTGTTTTGCGTCAAGAGAGCTCCGCAGAGCGCAATCAAGCCATTGGAGAGCATGTAACCATAGATTTTCATATTATCAACATTGATACCGTTCGCCTCACTCATCGGAATATTATCCCCTGTTGAACGAAGAGCCAGACCAACCTGTGTATTTAACAATAAGGTCAATAAGACAATCACCACCGTGACAAATACCGCACCGATGATCAAAACCGCATAGGTCTTAGTCAAACCCATTTTTTGCAATTGGGTCACCAAGGTCTGTTGGCGTAAAAGCGCGACATTAGCCTTGCCGAGGATTTTTAAGTTAATCGAATAGAGCCCTGTCAAGGTCACAATCCCTGTTAAGAGCGCTGGAATTTTCATCTTGGTATGCAGCAAGCCTGAAATAAGGCCAGCAAACATCCCACCCACGAAAGCAAGAAGGGTTGCCAGCAATGGATTTACGCCATTGACAATCCCTGTAGCACAAACCGCTGCTCCTAAAGGGTAGGCCCCTTCTGCTGTCAAATCAGCAATGTCTAAAATCCGAAATGTTAAATAAACGCCAATCGCCATCACCGACCACAATAGGCCTTGCGATATACTTGATAATATAAGATCCACAATGTTCTCCTTTGATAGGGGAGTAGTCTTCTACTCCCGTGTAGTTTAGTTTGATACAGAAAGTTTTGAGGTATCAATGCCTAGTTTTTTAGCCATTTCTTCGTTCACATGTAGGTTAACCGTTTCTGGGTATTCGACTGCTGTCTTAGCAGGATCTGCCCCCTCGATTATCTTAATGGCCATTCTAGCAGTTTGACGACCCAGGGCTTCATAGTTGGTTCCAAAGGTCAACAAGCCTCCTTCATCGACCATGTCAGTTGATCCACCAATGACTGGTACCTTGTACTGCACAGACAACTCCCCAATCATAGTCATGGTTGATGCAACCGTATTGTCTGTCGGAATAAAGACTGCATCCACCGATTTCATCAAGCTGGTCGCTGCATCCTGCACTTCATTGGTATTAGAAATCCCTTTGACCACCACCTTGTAGCCTGCTTTTTCTAGCAACGGTTTGGCTTCCTCCACCTGCACTTCTGAATTGCGTTCGCTCGTAGTATACAGGATACCAACCGTTTTCGCATTCGGTACTGCTTGACCCAGCAGGTCAATCTGCTTTTCAATCGGTGCTTGGTCGCTCGTTCCTGTCAGCATGCCTCCTGGCTCCTTGATAGAGCTCACCAAATCAGCAGATAGCGGATCGGTCACCGCTGTAAAGAGGACTGGTGTATCGGTTGAAATGGTAGCCAAACTTTGAGCGGCTGGCGTTGCAATCGCTAGAATAATGTCATTGTCTCCCACTAATTGCTCTGAAATGGTTTGGAGATTGGCTTGATCCCCTTGAGCATTTTGGTAGTCAAGGCGAATCTTTTCTCCGTCCTTGTAGCCATTTTCCGCCAATTCAGCCTCGAATCCTTTACGGGCTGCAGCAAGCGAATCATGTTCCATATACTGCAAAATCCCGACTTTTACAGTATCACTATTTCCTTCCTTACTGTCTGATGACGAACAAGCTGTTAGAGCAAGGGCACTAAGGCCAATGATAGACACATTCCGCAAATATTTTCCGATTTTACTCATAGACGTTTTCTCCCATATCACTTATTTTCCTAATTCTTTAATCGTTGCTGGATCAATACCAACTGCTTTTGCCATTTCTTCATTGACGGCAACGGCAGCTGTTTCAGGTGTTTTGACTGCCAAGTCAGCTGGCTTCTCCCCTTTTAAGATGCTAACGGCTAATTCACCCGCTTGGACACCAATTGCATGGTAGTCCACACCGTAAGTAAAGAGGGTCGCTTCTAAGACTGCTTCATCGCTCCCCATAGCTGGCACTTTCGCTTTCATGAGGACATCTCCGATAGTAGAAGCTGTCGAAGCAACTGTATTATCAGTCGGCAGGTAAATGGCATCCACTTGACCAGCTAGTGAGGTAACTGCTTGTTGCACATCATTAGTGGTCGTCACAGTTTTAATCACGACTTTCATGCCCTTGTCTTCCAGCAATTTCTTTGCTTCCTTGGCCTGAACTTCTGAATTGACCTCGCTTGAATTGTAGAAAATTCCGAAGGTCTTAGCAGTTGGTACAACCTTAACCAACATCTCAATCTGTCCTGCCACATCCGTCGCATCTGTTGAGCCTGTCATGCTACCACCTGGAGATTTCAAAGAATCAACCAAGCCAGCTTCTACTGGATCAGTCACTGCTGTAAAGACTGACGGTGTGTCACTATCCGCACTTAACAAGGCTTGGGCAGCAGGGGTTGCAATCGCAAAGTTCACATTATTTTT
Organism: Streptococcus cuniculi; assembly: GCF_001921845.1. GTDB lineage: Bacteria > Bacillota > Bacilli > Lactobacillales > Streptococcaceae > Streptococcus > Streptococcus cuniculi. Next base: position 46,727 of record NZ_MSJM01000001.1, read on the forward strand.
TCCTGCTAATTGTTCGACCATGGTTTGCAGATTTGCCTGATCTCCTTGAGCATTTTGGTAGTCAACGGTTAGATTTTTTCCTTCGGTGTAGCCCGCCTTATCAAGAGCTTCTAAGAAGCCTTTCCGAGCAGATGACAAGGCATCGTGCTCTGCGTATTGGATAATGCCAACCTTTACATTGTCACCATCTGTTGATGCTGATTTTTCTCCTGAACTGCACGCAACGAGTGCTAGTGCTGAAAGAACGGCTACTGAACCTGTAAAAAACTGTTTAAACCCCATGTTAGATATCTCCTTTATTTATAAATATGTAGTTTTCCTAGCCAGATGCTAGAAAGCAACGACCTTAAAATGAGCCAACATCCTCATCCTATTTCTGACATTGAGCAAGTCGGGCGTCCCCTCCTTCCTCTCCAATACATAGTGACCTGCCAGGTCTGGACTACAAAAACGGGACCGCCTTAGATACATCTAAACGGTCCCTCAATTCAAACTGTAAAATGAAAACAGACTGACTTGACGTGCCCTCTAGATCTATCATCTATGTAGGCATCGTCAAAACTACCACAGCCACATAGATACAAACGTAACGTTCCCGTGTTTGTATCCATGTTACCATGTCTACAAACACTATCTAAAGTAGCTGTAGAAATATGTATGATTGGTTGATGTTACATGACAACTCAATAACATATCGTAGTTCTCCATTTCTCATTTCTTTAAGGTTATTAAAATAATAAAACATTTTTATCCACTTGTCAAGAATTTTTATACATAAATTGTCAGATTTTTCAATTTTTTTAACGAACCTGCTGACAGGACACTCAAAAGGCGGACAAAATCCGCCTCAGATTGAAGAAAAAATTCTTTTGCGCTACTTTTCTTAGGTGGTGCGGACGGTAGCGACTTCCTGCGGAATTCCATACCTAAATGTTGAGATGTTGAGCCTAGGGTCTCAACATTTCCGAGTATCGTCACTATCAGTAATGACGATACTTTTACCACAGCGAAAAGTAGCTGATGAGGCTCGCTTCGCTCGCGAAAATTGGAAATCGAATGTTGAGTGAGTAGAACTTTTTTACTTGTTTAAATAGATTTTAAATCTATCTACGTTTTGAGGCGGACAAAATCCGCCTCTCATATTTTCTATAACAATTCATTCAAGGGTTTAAAAATGATTTTTTCCAAATCCGCGATATAAACAGACAGTTGTTGCTGTTTGTGGAAGTATTCTGTCAATAAGGGATTCGCCTGAATCTTTTGGTTAAAGTCCTGCAAGCGTTGCTGCAAATCGTCTTCTGGCATCTGACCTGCCTGTAATTGATGTTGCACCTCACGCTGGAAAGCGACATAGTTTCCCAAAATTTCTTTAGCTTCTGGATTTTCTTCAATCGAAACCTTTGCGGCTTCAACTGCCCTGTATTCGGGTAGCTGACGAATGCTGCGTTCCAATTCATTTGCAATATCATAGATATTTTGTGCCATAGTTGTCTCCTAATCTACGAAAACCTGATAGCTGGTCTGATCACGAATAATCCGTTCAGCCCGCTCCAAGTCCTCTTTATTTTTAAACGTAATCTGTAAAATACCATGAATGTCCGCCCGATTGTCCTCGTTGATACGGATATTCACGACCGAAATCCCCCGAAGCAACTCAAGAATGGTCAAAATCGTATCTTCTTGGTCGGGGATATTGATGAAAAGGTCATAGAAACTATCCACCCCAGCTCGCTTATGGATTTCCATTTCCTTGCGAATCCGACGCCCTTGATCAAAAAACTGCCAGATGGCCTCCTCATCGCCTGCTTCTATCAACTGCTGGATGTCTTTTAGACGCTCACCAAACTCTGCCAAGCGCTCGACAATACTCGCCCGATTGGTCATGAGAATACTGGTCCACATGCCTGGCTCACTCTCTGCAATCCTCGTCATATCTCTGAAACCTCCCGCCGCAAAATGCTGGGTAAAGGGATGGTCTTTCCGATAATCGCCTGCCTGATTCATCAGACTGGAAGCTAAAATGTGAGGAAAATGCGAAATCTGGCTGGTCACACGGTCATGCTCTGCCGCATCAATCTCAACAAAACGTGCATGAAGGCCTGAAAGCACCTCTTTCAAGCGCGGAATCGCATCCGCCTGGGTCAGACGACTGGGGGTGAGAATGTAGTAGGCATTCTCAAACAAGTTGACATCGGCTGCAATGGCACCTGTCTTATGGCTCCCCGCCATGGGATGGCCACCGATAAAGTGAATGTTCCGTGCAGACAGGTAGGTCTCTGCCGCCTCCACAATGGCTTCCTTGGTCGACCCGGCATCGGTCACAAGCACCCCTTCTTTCAGAGGCAAGTTGGACAATTCCTCTAAAAAACGGATGGTCTGCTGAATGGGCACACAGAGAAAAATCATATCTGCTTCTGCTGCAAACTGGCTTAGATTGTCTGTTGCCTCATCCACAATTCCATGCTCCAAGGCAATCATTCGAGACTGCTCGCCACGATTGTAGCCGACGATTCGATACTCTGGATGATCCCTACGAATCCCCAAGGCTAGCGAACTTCCAATCAAACCCAAACCTACGATATAAATGGTCTTTGTCATGTTTAAAATTCTTTCACAAATCTCCTGTGCTGCTCAACAGCTTCTCTTAGTTCTTCCATGTTGTCTGCCGAGAATTTCTCCATGATTTCTGTCGCAAGAACAGTAGCTACGACTGCTTCCATGACGACACCCGCCGCAGGTAAAGCCGTAGGATCTGATCGCTCCACCGTTGCCTTATAAGGCTCATGCGTCTCAATATCAACAGACATCAAGGGTTTATAGAGTGTTGGAATCGGCTTCATCACTCCGCGAACGATAATGGGTTCGCCATTGGTCATGCCTCCTTCAAAGCCACCGAGGTTATTGCTGGATCTGCGATAACCTGTCTCTTTTGACCAGACGATTTCATCCATGACCTGACTGCCTTTACGGTAGCCCGCTTGAAATCCTAGACCGAATTCCACCCCCTTAAAGGCATTGATGGATACGACAGCTTGAGCCATTTTCGCATCCAGCTTGCGGTCCCATTGAACATAGGAACCAAGCCCGACTGGCACACCGCCGACAATGGTCTCAACAATCCCACCGATGGTATCTCCGTCACGCTTGATTTGGTCAATATAGTCCTTGATTTCTTCCTCACGTTCTGGATTGACAATCGAAACTTCAGATTGACTGGCACGCATCCGAATGTCTGCTACTGTCAGCCCTTCTGGAACATCGATTTCTTTACCACCAAAGACAACGACATGATTAGCAATGTCAATATCTAGTTCTGCCAGCAAGCGCTTCGCCACTGCACCGACCGCCACCCGCATCGTTGTCTCACGCGCGCTCGAGCGCTCTAGGGAATTACGCAAATCATCAAAACGATACTTGATGCCACCAACCAAGTCCGCATGTCCTGGTCGGGGATGGGTGATTCTGCGTTTGCTCTTTAAGCGATCCTCAATGTCTTCTACCGCCATAATATCCAACCATTTTTGATAGTCCTTATTGATGACGTGAAGCGTGATGGGAGCTCCTGTAGTCTTGCCATGTCGTACACCAGAAGTGATTTCTACTTGGTCTGTTTCAATCTGCATTCTAGCACCGCGACCATAACCACCCTGGCGGCGTTTCAAATCCGCATTGATGTCTGCTGCTGTCAAGGTCAAGCCTGCTGGGACACCTTCGATAATCGCAGTCAAGCGCGGTCCATGAGATTCACCCGCTGTTAAATAACGCATTTACTCCTCCAAGATATTCAAGATTTTGTGAACAGCCGACAAGGCAATTTGCCCTGGGGCACTAGCCTCATCAAGGCTTGCAAAGGTCCAGCAAGAGCCTGTAATCACACCTGCCACACGCGATAATTTTCCTAAATGTCCCATAGACATGGTCGCATAGGCCTGCTCCGCATTCAGCGTCTTAAAGCCACGGGTATAGTTCATGACATCAAGGACATCCTGCTCTGTCTGTGCCATCACGGCCATCTTGACAACGGCAGGGGACAAACTGGTCAATTCAGACATGATTTCCATATAATTTTCAGGGGTTTCTTCAAAATTATGGTAACTCAAGACCAAGTTTGGAAAGTCCAGCATTTCCTCAAAGACTTCTTTGTGCGAATAATATTCAAAATCGATAAATTCAGGCTGGTAGAGACTTGCAATTTCTTTTAATAAATGGATATATTCCTCGTTTGTTAACTCAATATGTCCACCTTCACGGCTCATTCGTAGTGTAAAAATCACTTCTCGACCCACAAATTTTTCAAAAACAGCTGGCGCAACGGTCAAGATTTCCTCCTTGGGAAGAAAGTCAGCCCGCCACTCAATGAGATCGGCAGCTGCTAATCGGTCTAAATCTATATTGGCAACGTCCTCGAGACTGCGAGGCATGATGGGAACTACAATTTTCATTTTTCTACCTGTATCGTAAAGACCTTGAGGTAATTACTACTTTCATCTTTTTGATTGGACACAAAATCGCTCGGCAAGCGATAGGTCTCGAGATAGCGGTGCTTACAGCGACCGAATCCCTTTTCAATTTCTTTTTTAAATTTTTCAATCGGAACATTGGAAGCATTCGTTGATGCAATGATGATTCCTTTAGGACTTAAAATCTCTATGGATTGGGCAATCAACTGATGGTAATCCTTGGCTACAGAAAAGGTCTGTTTTTTGTTCCGCGCAAAACTTGGCGGGTCAAGGACAATCACATCATAGGTCAAGCCTTTGCGTTTGGCATATTTAAAATACTCAAAGACATCCATCACGATAAAGCGATGCTGGTCGACTGCTAACCCATTTGCCTGAAAATGGGCTTCTGACAATTCTTTTGACCGTTTGGCCAAGTCTACAGAGGTAGTCTCACGAGCTCCACCCATTGCAGCAGCAACTGAAAAAGCAGCTGTGTAAGAAAACATATTCAAGAGACTTTTTCCAGCAGCGAGTCCATCGACTAGTGCTCCTCGCACTTCGTGTTGGTCAAGGAAAATCCCTGTCATCAAGCCATTGTTCAAAAAGACCTGATAGGCCACCCCATTTTCAAAAACTGTCAATTCTTCAGGCGCTTCATCACCATAAAGGTAAGCTGATTCATAGTCCAGTCCCTTAAAGCGAATCTTTTCATAAGCTCCTAGAACATCTGGATAAACTGCCTGAAAGGCTGCCACAATCTCATCCTTAATGGAATAGATATATTCATTATACCACGAAAAGACCGCATAATCCTGATAACGGTCAATGGTGACACCACCAAAGCCATCGCCATCTTGATTAAACAAGCGGTAGGCTGTTGTTAGAGGCGAATGTTCATAGGATTGTCGCTTTTGTCTTGCTTCCAACAGCAAGGCTTGCATAAAATCCTGATTTATTGGCTCTTTCTTTCTCGAAATAAACCACCCTACCCCCTTGTTTTGCGCAGAAAGGTAGGCTTGCCCTATAAACTGTCCTTGGTGATTGACCAAATGAACGAGGGCGTTTTCTACCCCAAGATGAGGAAAATCACGTGCCTCCAGCACACAGATTCCCTGCTTTATTTTTCGCTCTACAATGGGGCTTACTGTCAATTCTATCATAACTTGATTATAACAAATTTTGCATGATATCTCAAAAAAACTTATCCTATTTACATGCTAAAGGTACGAAAAAAACGATTTTCAAGCTCTTATCTGCTACGATTGTTGATTGTTTACAAACGATTACTTGCCACGCAAACAAATAACCTTGTTCTGACTAAGCATTCACGAACTAACATTAGCAATTGAAACTCCGCCATACTAGTCAAGAAAGTATCAAAAATCTACTTTTAAACACCTTTCCGTGTAAAAAACTTCTCTTACTAAGGAATATTTTAAAAATATGGTATAATGGACTAAGATTTTGTGAAATGTACAATTACTAGAAAGGAAGCTCTTGTGAACAAAAATCGTTATCTGTTATCAAAAATGTTACGTTCTAGAATGGGCTTTATCCTCATTTTGGTCACACTCTACTGGGGAAAGACACTGTGGGCTTACCTCATTGATTTTAATTTAGATACTAAGGGTTTTTATCAGAACTTTATCCTCTTTATCAATCCACTTCCTGTCGGTCTCCTCTTTATCGGCCTTGCCCTCTACGTCAAATCGACCAAGTGGTTTTACCGAACAGCCTTACTTCTCTACTTCTTATTATTCTTATGGCTATTTTCAAATACCCTCTACTTTAGAGAGTTTTCGGACTACATCTCGATTTCAACCATGATGGCGAGCTCGAGCGTTGCTGCAGGCTTGTTCCAAACAACCCTCAAGGCCTTGAGGGTCTGGGATTTGATGTATGTCATCGATTTCATTGGGATGGCCTATCTTTATGTCAAGAAAAAAATCCCTGTTGATCCGCAACCTTTTAATAAGCGATCCAGTTTTGCGGTTACCGCCCTCTCTATTCTGCTCTTTTCTATCAATCTGTTTCTCGCAGAAATTGATCGACCGGAGCTCTTGTCACGCGGCTTTTCCAATACCTATATCGTCCGTGCCTTGGGCCTTCCCTCTTTCCTAGGCTACAACGCATATCAGACCTACAATGTCCACAAGGATCGTTCAGAAGCAACAGCCGAAGACTTGGTGCCTGTTCAGCAATATGTCTCCGAGCAGTATGCCAAGCCAAATGATGAATACTTTGGTCTCGCAAAAGGGCGCAATGTCATCTATCTCCATTTGGAAAGTCTACAGCAATTCGTCATTGACTACAAGCTCAATGTCGAAGGAAAAGAGTATGAGGTCACGCCTTTCCTCAACTCTCTCTACCACTCCAACTCCACCTTTGCCTTTTCCAACTTTTTCAACCAAGTAAAGGCAGGGAAAACCTCGGATGCGGAAACCATGATTGAAACCTCCCTCTTTGGACTCAACCAAGGGTCCTTCATGGTTCAATATGGCGGAAGCAACACCCAGCAAGCAGCACCTCACATCCTCTCTCAAGAAGCAGGCTATACTTCAGCTGTCTTTCATGGAAACGCTGCTGGTTTCTGGAATCGCAATAACACTTATAAACAATGGGGTTACAATTACTTCTTTGATAAGTCCTACTTTACCGAAACCACTTCGGAAAATTCCTTTGAATACGGCTTAAATGATAAGGTCATGTTCGCAGACTCTATCCAATACTTTGAGCATTTGCAACAGCCTTTTTACACCAAGTTTATTACCGTTTCAAACCACTATCCCTATACAACCAGCCTCACAGGCGATGAAACGGGATTCCCACTAGCCGATACCAAGGATGAGACCATCAACGGCTATTTTGCTACCGCTAACTATTTGGATGCTTCTATCAAGGCCTTCTTTGACTATTTAAAAGCAACAGGCCTCTATGAAAAATCCATCATTGTCCTTTACGGAGACCACTATGGTATTTCAAACTCCCGCAATCCGAGCTTAGCACCTTTACTCGGTGCCAATCCTGAAACATGGTCAGATTATGACAATGCCATGCTCCAACGTGTTCCCTACATGATTGTGGTCCCAGGAATGAACAAGGGACGAATCATCAATACTTTCGGTGGAGAAATTGACGCTCTTCCTACACTAGAGCATCTCCTAGGGATTGACGCTAAAAAATACCTGCAAGTCGGGCAGGATTTGCTTTCTAAAGACAACAAACAGATTGTAGCCTTGCGGACTCCCGGCACCTTCATTACTCCAGAATACACCAGCTATGGTGGTAAACTCTACAACACGCAAACAGGGGAAGAAATTACCAACCCTGATGAAGCAACTCTGAAAAAAGTAGAGGCTATCCGGACCAGCGTCAAAAATCAGTTGGCCGCTAGCGATGCCATTCAGACAGGGGATTTGATTCGTTTCTTAGACAATGGTCTTCCTGTAGTAAACACTAAGGATTTCTCCTATATTGATTCCCTCAAGGCGCAACTGGCTCTTGAGTCAGAACTAGGAGACCAGTCAACTAGCCTCTATAGCAAAAATGGTGAACAATCCACGGTTGATCTATTCCAAGCTCCAAGCTATCGCATTCTGCATGAAGCTACACAGGCCTCAAGCACGAGCGAAAGCTCTACATCGACTTCAACCTCTACCACTAAAAAAGAATAAAGCAGTTGGGCACAAAGCCCAGCTGCTTTTCTTTCTGTCCTAGTCAAGCGTCTCGACACCAAAGGTAGAAAAAAAAAGGTAGATTGCTCTACCTTTTAGATGATTATTTACCAAGTTTTGCTTTTGCAGCGTCTGCAAGTGCTGTGAAAGCAGCTGCATCGTTTACTGCAAGGTCAGCCAACATTTTACGGTTTACTTCGATTTCAGCCAATTTCAAACCATGCATCAATTGTGAGTATGAAAGACCATTCATGCGAGCAGCCGCGTTGATACGAGTGATCCACAATTTACGGAAATCACGTTTTTTCTGACGACGGTCACGGTATGCATAGTAGTAAGAGTTCATTACTTGTTCTTTTGCAGTACGGAACAAGATGTGTTTTGCACCATAGTAACCTTTAGCTAATTTTAAAATACGTTTACGGCGTTTGCGTGATACAACGCCACCTTTAACACGTGCCATTTATATTTTCCTCCGAATAATTCTCTAATTTCTAGTAGTTCGACTTATTTAAGTCCTGTAAGCATTGCTTTGATACGTTTGAAGTCACCTGAATGTACCATTGCTGCTTTACGAAGGTGACGACGTTGTTTTTTAGTTTTACCGTGGAAACGGTGTGAAGTATAAGCGCGGAAGCGTTTCAATCCACCAGAACCTGTACGTTTGAAACGTTTAGCTGATGCGCGGTGAGTTTTTTGTTTTGGCATTTTAATTCTCCTTTTGCTTAGTAAGCTTATTTTTTCTCTGAAGCTGGCGCCAGTTGCATGAACATTTGACGTCCATCCATCTTAGCTCTTTGCTCAATAATCGCAATGTCTTGCGTTGCTTCAGCAAATTCTGCCAAGACCTTTGCTCCAACTTCTTTATGGGTAATCATACGTCCTTTGAAACGGATGGATACCTTTACTTTGTTCCCTTTTTCAAGGAACTTACGGGCATTACGAAGTTTTGTATCGAAGTCTCCCTTATCAATCGTCGGACTGAGACGCACTTCCTTGACCGTCACAACGCTTTGTTTTTTACGTTGCTCTTTTTGTTTTTTCTGATACTCAAATTTGAACTTACCGTAGTCCATGATTTTCGCAACAGGTGGTTTAGCTTGCGGTTGAATCAACACTAAATCAACGTTAGCACTATCAGCTATCGCTTGGGCTTCGTTGAGCGGTTTAATTCCTAACTGTTCACCCTCGAGACCGATAAGACGAACTTCACGCACACGAATTTCATCATTGATGAACAAATCTTGCTTTGCTATGGCTTTCACCTCATTTTATTTTTTTCGAGAAAAACAAAGTGGACTTGCTAACACAAGTCCACCACTACATCATTATCTTTCCGAAGAAAATTTAACACGTAGAGCCAGACAACGTTAGTCGCAAGGCGAGAAGCTCTCACTTCTGCTTTTCTCAATGTTAATAGTATACCAATACTTTTTTTACTTGTCAAGAATTTCTTTTGCTTTTTTAGAAATAAATGCAACAACACCCTCAATGGATACACCAGTCGTGTCAAAGGTGATGGCATCATCTGCCGCTTTTAGAGGAGAAACAGCTCGTGTACTGTCCTTATGGTCACGCAGGGCAATTTCTTCTTTCAAGCGTTCCAAGTCAGTCGGAATCCCTTTTTCCTTATTTTCCTTAAAGCGACGAAGTGCTCGTTCTTCAACGGATGCAATAAGGAAAATCTTTAACTCCGCTTCAGGAAGCACAACCGTCCCAATATCACGTCCATCCATGACAATGCCACCTTGAGCTGCAATCTTGCGTTGCAAGTCAACCAATTTCTCACGAATGGGAGCAAGGGCCGACACCCAGGACACATTGTTGGTCACTTGATTTTCACGAATGGCATGGGTGATATCGACATCGCCAACAAAGACCAATTGTTCTCCCTTTTCATTGCGACCAAAGCTGATAGGAAATTGATCCAGCAGGGCCATAATCGCGCTACTATCTTCTTGCTCTACCTGATGTTGCAAGGCCAGATAGGTCGCTGCCCGATACATGGCACCCGTGTCCAAATAGGTATAACCGAATTGTTTAGCGATAATCTTCGCAACCGTACTCTTACCACTTGATGCAGGACCATCAATGGCGATTTGAATTGATTTCATAGTTCCTCTTACTTAATTTTAACGAGGTCACCTGGGTTTGCCCACCAAGTGCCACCAGGGCCTGTCATTTTATCCGGATTTAGACGTTCCAACTCTTGAGGAGAAATACCTGCACGAGCTGCAATCATGTCACGTCCTTCACCTGCCTGAACAGCAATGGTTTCACCCGCGACTGCTGTAGAAGATTGCGTTGTGTCTTCCGCACTACTGCTGCTTGGTTCACTTGTAGGAGCGGATGATTCTGACGGCTGACTACTTGTACTTGCTGTAGAAGCATCTGCCTTAGTGCTACTTGCTGCAGCCGCTGTACTGTTGCTATTGTAGAATTCTTGAGTGGCATCTGTCTTGCTACCCCCATGAGAGAGATAGACCATCGCAATGGTGGTAATAATCACAATAAATAAGAACAGTACCGCTAATATACTAAGCACTCTAGTACTAGAGCTACCTTTTGCTAATCGGCTTCTTCTACTTTCAGTAGATTGATAAATTTCCTCATTCCATGGTTCTTGTGACATGAATAATCTTTCTCCTTGTTTTTTTTATAAAATCTCATTACAATACTAATATGAACATTACACTTTATCCAGAAAAATGTATCGCTTGCGGACTGTGCCAAACAATGTCAGATGTCTTTGACTACGATGATGACGGCATTGTCCTATTTGCCGATGACCACCAAGCATCCACTATGACACTATCTGACCGAACAGACGCCCTATTAGCAGCAAAATCCTGTCCTACAAAAGCGATTTCTGTCGACTAGTTAGTCTTTATTCGCATAATATTCTTCAAAATAGTCCTGCGTGACCAGATGATCCGTCAAGACAATTTCCCCTTGAAAATGGGTATTGAGGGCTAGCGCATTGACAAAATACTTTTTCGGCCACTTGCGGATATAATAGACTTTTCCCTCTGGCATATCGGTCGAAAAAATTTTCACGAATAGATAGGTAACTTCAATCTTAGAAATTGTGTCTATCCGGACCTTTTTTGAGGCAAAGGGATTTGCCGAAGCAATTCGTAAATACTCCTCATCGATAACAAAATACCGATGCCAACCAATCCCAAACATAATAATGACCAGGACAAATAGCTGAATAATGGTATCAGATATTCGCAACTTTTCTAATATGAGAGATAAGGCAAGAAAAGCCGGAGTAATTGCCAAGGACCAATAAATAATGGACCAGGACAATTCTGGCTGCCAGTGATATCGAATCCGACCAAATATCTTAATCATTTCGCTCCTCCTCCTACCATTTTAGCATAAAACGAGAAAAAATAGAATAGCTATGCTATTCTATTGTGTAAATTGCATATATCTATTTAGGAATTTCAAAAAACTCTTTTGGGAGATACCCTTTCCCTGCTACTAAATCATATTGAATTAATTTCAAGTCCTCTGCAATCTGCTTGCCCTCCTCGTCAAGCTCTTTTTTATCTACACTGGCTTTGTGTAATACCTCCGTTAGCAAAGCATAATAAGGCGAAACTTTAGCATTAGTCTGCTCTAATAACAAAGCTGTGAAATCACTAGAATTTACCAGTGGATAATCTAACTTGGAGGTTTCAAAATTACTCCAAATAAAATAATCTGTCAAAGATTGGTTATCTGGACTTTTTGCAAATGTTGATTTAGGATATATACCTGACAAATGATCACCGTAAAATACTACTGTGATTCTTTTGTCTATCTTAGATAGTTCATCTAAAAATACTTTTGTTGCTTGGTCTGTCTGATAAAGTAAACGGGAATAACTCAATAGATTACTAGACTCAACATCAGTAAAATGTTCGCCAGTTACAATTAACTCCTCTGGCTCATAATAGTACCATGGACTATGATTCTGCATTGTTAAGACTGAAAAAAATTGATTTTTCGAAGTAGATAACTCACTTAAGACCTTCATATAGGTTGATTCATCACTAGGGTTTGCTCCTACATTTTTAATATCTTTATCATTTGTTTTTTCTTCTAAAAAAATCTGAGTCTCAAATCCCAACTGCGCATACATAGATCTCCTAGAATAATTATTTCCACTCGCCAAGTGCACTACGATTCTATCTTCAAAATGGTTACTAATACTAGGAAATACATTTAAATTAGGAGCTAATTCTGTGTTCATAATAGATACATACGGACTAAGGTTATATTTAGGTAGTCCTGTTAAAGTTTGAAATTCCATATTAGCGGTTCCTCCGCCATAACCGTCAGATTTCATCAAACCACTTGTATATGTATCTAAAATAGTTGATATATTTGGTAAAATATCCTTCGTAGATTGAATTCCATCCAACCTTCTTGGATCTGAAAAACTCTCACTTAAAATATAAATTACTGTTTGATCGGAGATATTGGATGTTCTATCATTATTCATCAGTTCTGCTAATGATTTATATTTTTTAATTATTTTTTCCATCTCTTGTTTTGAATAATGAGATGGCATTTCCATATTCTCGCGTGTCAATTGTTTAAACCAAATATAGCTTACGGACTGAAAGCGAGAATTAGCTGACAAACCAAAATAAATTTCTAACCAATGAAGATTTTGTAAATTATCCATTGAAGAAAGCAGAGGAATATTTCCCGATTTCTTCAATTCTCTAGAATGCGAAACTACATTTGTTATCCCTATAAAGAAGCCTACAACCAGTAAAATAATTGTTACTTGTTGTATTCTATATTTAAATAATTTATTCGACAAAATTCGAAATCTATAGAAAAAGAAGATAATGACAGTAGTAGCTATCACAAATATACTAATTGCAAAGCCAAGATTAATATTTGCAAATCGAGCAACAGTTCCTATCTCTTTCCACCATGTCAAATCGGCTGGCAAAAATGGCTCATGTCTAATTGAAAATTTTAAACTATTGACAATACTAATTAATGTACCTAAGGTAATATTGAGTAACGTTCCGATTATGTATTGATTGGTGATTCCATAAATACCAATAAATAACAAGCTAAATATCATAATTTGAAAGAACGTTGCACCAGGAACTAAATATGTCCCAAACCAATCCCCTTTGTCACTTAACCCTGCTTGCACTGTATAATTAAAAATTCCTGCTAACAAAATACTTGATATTAACAAGAGAGCAAAATTTGCTCTTTTATTTTTGACAGCTTTACCAGCTTGAATAAAGCAATAAGACAAGGCTGAACACAGTACATATGCCATCATACTATATATAAATAGATTCTTTGGATTCAAGTTTCCTGTATCATTATAAAGTTTTAGATAGCTATTCTCCCTAATGACTAAAGCCATTTGACTTCCAGTCATAATGAAATAAGTAAAAAACTGACTTAATAATATCTCATAACTCCCCGTATGCAGGGGATAATAAATATTTCCTTTATACTGTTGTCGAAAAATCCTATAGCCTAAACAAATGGCAACAAAAAGCGCTGTAAATATAAGACCATTATCTTGAATTAAACCATTATCTTCAAAATTACTCCAATAAAATTCTTCTACGTTCAAGTTAAAAGTCATTTTCATCCAGTAATCTAATACTAGATGGATAGCATATAATACTACAATATGAACAAAGGTATATATATTTATTTTAACACAAAGCTGATAGGCAATTACTAAAAACAAAATTCCCGTAATACAAATAACTGGATTAGATAATTCTAAGTTCGTTCCAAAACTGGCATTCAACTCATGAAAAATAAGACTATAAAAAGCTACATAAATCACAAGATACATCCATTTATATTTTATTGACATATACACACCATTTCTGATTATATTTGAGTATATAATCCGATACTAATCGTAAATATATTCAAATAAACAATACAATATTGCAAAAAAGTAAGAAATAAATTTGACTGTTGAACTGAAAATTTTTGCGGCTTAAAGGTTTGGTGAATAAAATGGCCAAACAGAATAGGTGCCATTAAAATCATGAAATAATAATAGCGCCCCTGAACACCCCCAACCAAGATATTTCCTGGACTATAAACTCTCGGATCGCCTGTAATCGCATAGATAATTAGGAAGGTAACAGCTAGCAATGTAAGAATGCTCCAAACAATAAACTTTTTGCTAAGTCTAAACGAAGTCTGCAAAACAATTATAGTCACCAAGCTAAATACTACTAAAGTCGTGATAGAAATTAGGACATCTGATTGGTGCGAAACATACTGCAAGGGATGGGTCATATAATTATTCACGATAACTGCTGGCATGCTAAGCATTGTTCTAATAATTGGCAAGGGATGCTTAACAAAATAGAATAATCCCGGACTACTTCCCGTAACAGGATTAGCAGATGAAAACAACGGAATAATTCCTGAATAGAGTAAGGCAAATAAAAAGTTCAAACTAAATATACAAAAAGAAAAATATCTTGTTTTCTTCGAGTCATAATACTTATTCGGTAAAACAGCAATCAGGTTTCCAACCAATACTAAAGGAAATTTTGAAAAGATAAATAAACTTGTCAATCCTTGATAGCATAATACTATCTTTTTTGTGATGATCGTTTTTCCAGATAAAATATTGGTCAATAGGGCAATGATTAGTAAAGATGCTCCATAATATAAGTAATCATAGTGATAGTTAGACACAATATACATGGTTGAGGGAAGTGTCCCCATCAGATAAATCATTTCTTGATAGACTTTGCTAAGTTTAATCGCTGCATAGACTAGACAAGCAAATGCCAATACATGAAAAATACGCCCTAAATAATAGGAGACATATACTTTGTTAGACAATAAACGTCCTAAATTCCATCCAATCGAACCTGGTAGGAAAGCTGGATTATCGAAAGCCTTAGGCTGCCCTTTTATGCTGCTTTTTTTGTGTTCAACACTATACCAATAATCATCTCCACGGTAATATTTCTGATTTCGTATGCCATCATGAAGAAATACAGACTCATAATCTTCTAATCTTTCATCTGAATACTTAAAAAAGAAACTATCCGACAAACCAATAGCATTTGCAAGATGGGACTCCTCATCTAAACCATACTGAACAGGTTTAATAAGCGCAATCGAACTTCCCACAAATAAAATAAGTACAAATGCATTTCTGGCGAGTTTCGATGGTTCTTGAAAATTTGTCACTAACAGAGTCATAACGACTCCCAAAACAACAATCCAGAATCGAAGACCAATTTTCAATTCAAACAAAATAGGTAAGGCAAGCTGAGCTAGAAGAACAATAGACAGCCCCAAAAGTATACTAATTATCTTTTTCAAATTTATAGTCATACTTTATCTCTCCTGATTCCTTTCTAATGAATATTGACGAATATCAGCAGTCACATCCACTTTATTCGCTAAACGCACTCCTCTCCATTTTTCCAAATGAAATAAGGGATTCACAAACAACCAATATAGTTTTCGTTTCCATGAAAAATCTCGATCTCTACAAATTTTCCAGGAATCTTTCCAACTTCCTTTGAGAGTGTTTAAAACTAGCGTTGCAATTGATATAGAGGTAGTGGTTCCGCTATTTATGCGGATATGATACATCTCATCAAAAATTCGTTTCTTATATTGGTTTAGTAGAACATCATTGGAATGTTCTACAATCGCTTTTGCATTGTAAACCTTGATATAGCCAGCGTCTAAAATATCTTTCCCATACTCATAATCTTCGGAATAGGCTACCTGCCTGTAACCAATTTTACTGACCAAAAAATCACGAGGAGCTGCCGAGCATACATCACTATAAAAGGACTCTTTGGTGTAGGTTCCTTTTAAGGCTTCATCAGAGCGTGTCCAGAGTGTCAGAGCATCTTCAACTCCCTGCTCACGAAATACTGCTTCAATATCATATTTCATAGCTGGAAAACAAGTTAAACGAGGTTTCTGGCGCGCCACTACTCCTACTATATTAGGATTTAAAGTAAATGGAGCAACCATTTCTGTTAACCAATTTTCATTATAAGGGACTGCATCTTGACTTAGATAGACCATGATTTCACCTGAAGAAATCTCAGCAGCCATCTGACGCGTTCCTCCGTGGGAATACTCTTCTTTGGCAATTTTTTTCAATCGAATATTGCCATATTTCTCGGCAAAACGTTCAATGATTTCTACGGAATTATCCTTAGAACCTGAGTCTGTTATGAACACATCCCAAGCAAAATCGGTCTTTTGTCGATAAAGTGCCTCTAAGGTCTCTTCTAAATGATCATGCTCTCCGTTGTAAACAGGGATAAATACCGTCGCTTTATTCGCCTTAGCCATGAGTTACCTCGCGTAAAATAATCTCTTCTACTTTTTTATAGCTTGCTTCCCAAGAAGTTCCTTTGTATTTTTGATTCATCTTTTCTGCATGTTCATTGATGTCTTGTCTTTCCACAACCTCACACAACTTAGCAGCCAAGTCAACAGGATAAGCCTCCGCATAGACAATATCTTCATTTTCACCTAATACCTTAGTATTATTATCTCCTGTATTCATAACTGGCACACATCCAGCTACTAAAAGTTCAAGTGGGAGAAGAGAAACATTCGTTAAAGAAAGAACCAAGCAAGCTACACTTTCGTGGTAAATATCAGCCAATTCTTGTTTGTTTAAAATGCCTCTATCTGTAAACTCAAAAGGAATGTCGTAGTTTGACATATCTTGTCCGAAAAACTCAATCTCATATTCGGGATGTTTCTCTTTGAAGATTTTTAAAGCCATGACACCTAATTCAAATCCCCGTCGTTCTGTATGAGCACGGGCATAGAAGGAAATTTTTTTCTTTTTCAAAATCGGAGTTCTCGGCCTATAGACATCAATATCTGCCCCAAAATCAAAATAATCTGCTTCCATACCATATTCTTTGAGTTTATCAGGAAGCCAAGCTCCTGCTGTAATCCCATAAAATCCAAATTTATAGGTGGCTTCTGCTAATTTATAACGAGAGCCTACCCCATAAAATATTGGTTCAAAGTCTTGAACAAAATAGAATTTATGCAAATGGTTCCCAGTCAAATTAAAGACAGCATAGGCTGTCTCCCAGCTGGTCGCAAAAACAACATCCTCATCTTGAAAATCTTCTAGTTCTTTCACAGGAACATTTAGGTTGTAAGAACGTTCAAAAATATCCTGAGCCTCTTTAGCTGATTGAGGAATAGTATTATTCCGGTAAATATAGAAGGTCAATCGATGTCCCTGAGATTGCAAATACCTTACAAATCGAGAAATTGTTGTATGACCACCTCCTCCAGGCCCAACAGGAGGTGTTACCCAGGCTATATTCAATAATTTTTTGTCTAATTTTTCAGGCCTCATATAAGGATGATGAATATAATCTGCCTTCATCAAATCCTCAAGTTGAGGCATGATAGGAATACTTGACATGTCAATTTTTGATGGCGTAGCTCCTGAAGCCTGCCTAGTATGTTTTAACTTATGACATATTTTCCTTAAGGTAGCTCTAGCACCTTCGTTTCTATAAGAGTTTATTAATTTATCTATCATATTAGTTCTTTACTTTCGTTTAGATTGAATAAAATTTGTAATAGCTCTCAATGGTCGTGTTATTTTCCAACTTTTGGAATTTAATAGAGATAGATGACGAGACTCCAATTCTTTCAACGTCTCTACCATAACTTCCATTTCAGCCTCTAACTTTTCCTTTTCTTTTTCCAACCGTCTATATTTTTCTTCCGTTAGTTTTCTACTATCGTCAATATCAAAGACTGATTTTTCGAGTTCTGATTTAATAGTCCATAGTTTTTCCATATAATTTCGGATAGGACTTGTTTCAATAGTATATCGATAAAAATCAACAGTTTTTTCAGTATCTACCAAGGCAAATTCTTGATGTAAATGCTGCCTTTTCTCCTCAGGCCAATCTTTCGTATAGAAACCGTATTGTTGTTTCAAATGACTATCATACTGTTTTGAGACTGGGATTTGACTTGTTTCAAAAGGAAAATATTGATAATCTAAAAATTCATCTTTCGGATAATGCTCTCCAACTGGATTAGCAGCATTTAAAATCGTCTCAGCTTCGTCAAAAGAATAGCGATGAAGTATATCTTGCATTCTTTCTATATATTGAGAAATCATTAACTCATCTGTCCCAAATAATCGCTGACGATATAACTCATCTCCGACTTCGTATATATCTTCAATAAATGGATAAATATCTCCATTCGGCGCACCTATTAACGGAAATATATCAACAAAAATACCTGTAAATGAATCTGGTCTATTCAGCAAATTATTAGAGGTAAACATAGAATGAGTATCATAGACTTTGATTCCTAAAATATCAGAATGTAACGCTGTTAGACCATCAAAAACTGCAATATCTTGACACTCTGAATTCTGAATGATATCCACCAATTTTTCTAAATCATTGATTGGCATAACAAGGTCTATATCATCATCCCATGGAATAATCCCTTGCCATAATACAGCTCCAATTTTAGTTCCACCTGCTGCAAAATAGCGTAAATTATTCTCATCACAAATTCGTTTCACTTCCTCATATACTTGAAACATTTTTTTCTGAATAGGATCCATTTCCTTATCTCTCCCAGTTTCCCTTCAATTTTAACAATCCATTATCATGTTTTTCACCACGAATAGCAAAGTGGACAATGTCTTCTTTTTCTATAAATGCATAAGGAATGAACTCCTTATACTGTTCATCAAATTGGAACAAAGAAGCTGTCAATTCAAAATTTCGATTATTAAAATCAGATAGTGGCAGCTCATAATCAAAAGAGTGAATCCCCTTTTTCTTAGAGGTGATTTCCCACTTTTTATCCTCATCGTAAATACCATCATTAATAACAGAAGAAGTTTTATCTGTGTTTTCGTCAATCAAAGAAATTCCAAAACTAACAGGAACATCTTCCGGTGTATAGTAAGAAATTCTGGCTTTCAATATATCCTGACTAGATAAGACAGTCTTAGAGAGTAAATCTATTTTAATCCAAGGCTTATCAATATCATTATCCTGTTGCTCATCCTGATTACGACTCTCTAAATTTTTCATCGTGTAATAATTAGCAACCTCGTCTGGCGAACTGTTTAAGACAACTTTCCCATCTTCTAACATGATTGCCTTATTACAAAATTTCTTAGCAGAGTCCATCGAATGAGTAACAAGTATGACTGTCTTCTTTTCTTCTTTGAGTTGCCGGAAGTAATCAAAACATTTCCTCTGGAAAGCTTCATCTCCAACTGCTAATACTTCATCTAAAATAAGAATATCTCCTTGAGCTTTAATGGCAATGGAGAAAGCCAAACGTACCTGCATCCCGCTAGAATAATTTTTCAACTTTTGATCCATGAATTCTTCTAGTTCTGCAAATTCTACAATGTCATCATACATACCTGTAATCTCTTCCCTAGAGAAGCCTAGCAAAGCACCGTTTAAATAAATATTTTCACGACCTGTCAATTCTGGATTAAATCCTACCCCAAGCTCAATGAAGGGAACTAAAGTACCATTTACAGTAACTTTTCCAGACTCTGGTGCATAGATTTGAGAAATCACTTTTAAAAGGGTCGATTTCCCTGAACCGTTGCGCCCAATAATCCCAAAAAAGTCTCCTTTTTCAACTTCGAAAGAAATATCTTCTAATACATGTTGTTCCTTATATCCTTTAATTCCTCTAAAGTAATTCACTAGACTAGTTCGCAGACTTTGAGTAGATTCTGTTGGTAAGCGAAAAGACTTGTTCACATGTTCTACTTTTAAAGCAATTTGTTTCTCTGTCATTATAGAATCTCCGCAAATTTCTTAGATTTTTGTTTAAACAATATATATCCAAATACAAAGACTAAAATAGATAGTATGTAGGGGATAGTTAGTAATAATTTATTCTCAAAGATATCGCTTGAAATCGTTGCTCCAGAATAGACAATAAAATGTCTCAATTCTTGAATAATTTGAGCTAAAGGATTCATCATCATGATTTTTGCAACAGTCATATGCCCCCTTTGAATAATATAAGTTATAGAATAAATAATCGGTGTTGAGTACATTCCAGCTTGTAAGATAACTTCCCAAATAGGGCCAATATCACGGTATTTGACAAAAAATGTTGATAAAATAAAGGCAATCCCTGTGGCAAACAGTAATAATTCAAGAAATAAAGGGATAATCACCAATACCTGTAAGCTTGGTGCTACACCATTGATGATTGAAAAAATAAATACAACCAACAAATTGATAAAATAGTTAATCGAGGCATTGATAATGGAAGAAAAGACAATAATTTCCTTCGGAAAATTGATTTTCCTCAATAAATCTCCACGAGATGCTATAGATAACATCCCCATATTGGTCGCTTCCGTAAAGAAGTTCCAAGTTACCATACCGAGCAACAAACTCACTGCATAGTGGGGAGTTCCATCATCAAAACGCAAAAAGCGCACAAATACCAAATACATAATAGTAAATAATAAAAGAGGCTTCAAGATAGACCATAAATGACCAATCACACTCCCTTGATAACGAAGCTTAAAGTCCGTTTTTACCATTTCTTTTAATAAAATAACATTTTTTTTATCAAATAAATCCATGTTTACTCCTTATAGGCAAATTTTGTCAGAATGAGGCTGGTAAAGACTAGGGTATGGAAACCCTTGTTTTTCCGATAGCCATAGGTGCGCAGGCGCTTGAGACGCTCTGCAAATGGCACTTCCATGATGGTGACAAAGTTCTCTACTAGTGCTCTGTCTGTAGCTGTTAAGGGCAGGGCTAAGAGATTTTTCGCCTGCCTTTGGCTATCTTTGATCAGCTTCCAATATTTGGCAAATAGCACTTGTGGACGAATCCAGTTGCGCATCCGTTTTTTAAGCGTTCGTGCCCCCAAGACGTTGGCTTCATGCTGACGATAGAGTTCTGTTGGCTCATCGATGTAGACGAGATTACCAAGAGCAGAAGCTACAAGTGCCAAGTACCAATCGTGCATGAGCAAGTCATATTCTTCTCGACCAGTCCAAAGCTCCGCTAAGCTGTGATTGATCATGGCTACGCCACCAGTGACTGTATTTTCCGTCAATTCCTGCACCAATTGGGTGTTGGCATGGTCGGACTGGGTTTGAATCATGCTCTCATGCATGATACTCAAATCCTGCCCTACCACTTTCAAATCAGTATAAACCAACAAGGGCTTATCTGCTGGATAAGCCTTTGCGGCAGCTAGTTGCAACTCTAACTTCTGCTCAAGCCAGACATCGTCTTGATCGCTAAAGAAATAATAATCTGCCGCTTCATGCTGCAAGAGGGTATGAAAACTCCCAATCACACCGAGATTTATCCTATCATCTGGATTGATGAAGAAAATCCGCTCGTCTTTTAGACAATAGTCCCTGATAATCTGCCGTGTCCCGTCGCTTGATCCGTCATCGCGAATCAACAGGGTCCAGTCCTGAAAGGTCTGCTTTCGGATGCTATCAATTTGTTCAGCTAAAAATCGTTCACCATTGTAGGTGGATAGTAAGATATGTACTTTCATCGTAAAAATAAGTCCTCATACTGGCCGACAATTTTCGCCCATGTATAGTGAGTTTCCATGCGTTTTTTTGCTGCTTGACCCAGAGCTTGATTTTCCTCTTGACGGTCGATATCATCTAGCAAATTCGCTAAATTCCCCTCTTGCTTGGTCCAATAATGGGCGGTATCCGCCGCTACTTTTTGGTTGAAATCAACACCCAAAATCAAGTTTTCATTGGTTTGAGCAAGCGCCTCCAGTAAGCCTGGATTGGTCCCTCCGACCTCGTGTCCGTGGAGATAGGCCCGTGCTTCTTGGCGAATGTATTTCAGCAATTCTTGCTGATAGACGGTTCCTACAAACAAGATTCGCTCATCTGTATCAAATCTGGTATCAGCTTTCAAGGTTTCAAAATAAGCCGCCCCCTCATGGTTACAGATAATGACCAATTTTCTCGAAGTGTGAGACGCCATAAATTCCCGAATAATGGTCGCATAGTTGTTTTCTGGAACAAAGCGCCCAACGACTAGGTAATAGTCTTTTTCCACCAACTGAAAACGGTCAAAAAAGGCACGTACGTCAGGGCTGTCCTTGGTCAAGCTGGTTGGCGCTAAATCTGTCCCGTAAGCAATATAGGTCGTCTTGGACCACGGGTAGACTTGACGGATATAGTCCTCAATCCCCTCGTTGTCTGTTACCACCAAATCCGCATGGCGGCTCATCAGCTTCTCAGAATACTTAAGATAGCTTTGTACAGGTCGTGCCCACTTGCTGCGCTTCCACTCAAGACCGTCTGGATTGACAAACAGTTGACCACCTACTGCATGAATTCTCTTAGCAAAGGGCGCAATAAAGGCACCGATGGTATTTCCCAAAATATAGAAAATCGGCTCTTCTAGCTGCTCTTTTTTTATCAGGGAAAGGGCGTAGCTAATCGCCATCATATCATAAGCAATCACGCGCGCTGGTCCCAATTTGGGAGGATTGATGGTAAAACAGTCTACCCCCTTGTAATCGCTGTGCTCATGATGAGATTGGTCTGACAAACAGGCCACATGATACTGGATATTCGTGCTGATTTGACGGCTGACCAACTGCTCCACAAACGTCTCAAAGCCGCCGTACTTGGCTGGCAATCCACGACTGCCAATAATAAAAACGTGTCTCATAATATCCTAAACTCTAAAAAAGTGTAATCAGATAATTATACCATAATTACAGATGAAAAACATAGAAAAAGCGAGAAGAACTCGCTTTCACTATTTCTTTTCTTGCTGATAAAATGCTTCCAAGGCCTCTTGCCAAGTCGGAATGGTAAAACCTGTTGCTTTGGCTTTTTCCAAACTCATGGTTGAGTTAAATGGGCGCTTGGCCTTAGCTGGGAATTGACTTGAATCAACTGGCAATACCTTGGTATCGGTATCTTTCAAAATCTCTGTCGCAAAGTCAAACCAAGTCGTATCTTCTTTCGCATCATTTGACAAATGGTAGTAACCAAATGCTTGCTTGGTGTCGACCAAGTGAACCATAAATTCTGCCAGAGTACGCGTCCAAGTTGGGCGGCCATGCTGGTCATTGACAACGGTCAAGGTATCGCGAGTTTGTGCCAGATTTTGCATGGTAAAGACAAAGTTTTTCCCGTAATTTCCAAATACCCAAGCGGTGCGTACCGTATAGAACTTGCTGGCGTATTTTTCCACTGCTTCTTCACCCAAGCGCTTGGTGCAACCGTATTCGGATTGCGGATCTGGCTGATCATCTACCTGCCATTCTTGACCAACTGGCAACTCTCCATTAAACACATAGTCCGTTGAAATATAAACCAAGGTTGCTCCGTACTGCTCGGCAGCTTTGGCAATATTTTCAGAGCCTGTCACGTTAATGGCATAGTTCAATTCTTTTCCTTCATCTTCCGCCATATCCACCGCTGTGTAAGCTGCGCAGTGATAGACGATGCTCGGTTTTACTTCTTCAAAGAATGCCGCTACTTTTTCCGCGTTGGTAATATCCATTTCTGCCACATCTGCGGCGACATATTCAACACCACGTTCATCCAAAAGATGACGTAGCTCTGTTCCTAATTGACCATTACTACCTGTAATTAAAATCATGATTGACTCCTTTTCTGCATTTCTTGTTTTATTATACCAAAAAAATAGAGAAGTGCCTTATTTGATGTTAGATAATTTAATAGTAACTAAAGAGCAAGGTAAGTTACAGTCTAGTGTGAATCATCTGTTCGTTTATCAATGATATAACGAGGGCGTTTTTTGGTTTCTAGGTAAATTTTTCCAATGTACTCCCCAATAATACCGGTAGAGATAAGCTGAATGCCACCAATAAAGGCTACAATGATGACGGTACTAGCCCAGCCTGATACAGTAAAGCCAAAAAAGTACCGAAAAATAGTCCATAGAATAAAGAAGAAGGAAACAAGAGAGGTGAGCACCCCTAAACCAGTGAGAAAACGCAAGGGTTTGACACTTAGGCTTGTAATACCATCAATGGCAAGGCCTAGCATTTTACCGAGTGGATAGTGGCTTTCTCTACTGCTTCAAAAAAACAAGGAATGTTTTTTACTCATTGTAATAGGGGACAATTGTTGAACGGGAAACCGTGTTCTACTTTTTGTAAATAATTATTACTGATAATTTGTTTTCTGGCTCTTGATATAAAATTTCATAAGAAACTTTGCGAACCATGTTGGCCAAAATAAACATAAGGTTTCAAAATCTTCTGTCGTTCTGGTGTTATCTTCAATTGTTTTAGATGTTTCTGAACCTTCATGTATCCTATGACACATGAGTTCTTTATCTACAAACGTAAAGTATCCTTTGTAATCTGCAATCTTATACCAAGCTACCCAGTCAAGATTACCTTTTAATGTTTCATCAAACCGAAAATCTTTTAGCTTGGTTAAATGATAAGTAACCGCAGGACAGCAGATTGCATTTCCAAAGGCAAGAACTCTTTTTCGCCAAAAAGGACTACTCGGAAAAATAGATAGAGTCTTTAGCATCAGATTTTTAATCTTTAGATTCAGAGTTCTCGCAATCTTTTTATCGGCTTTTTCTTCAAAATAATCGGAATATAGAAGTAAGGAATCTTTATATTTCTGGCTACTTTCAAAAATATATTTTGCATAATCCTTGTGATAATAATCATCTTGATGGGCAATTGTGGCATAATCTGTCTTTACAAAAGAAAGGGCAGAATTCCAATCTTTTCCAATCCCTCCTCCTTGGCCAGTATAACAAGAGATTTGATACTGTCTACATAGTTTTTCTATATTTGAACTAGGTGTGGAGGTATATAAGATGATGTTTGTCTGTAGTGATTGATGGATGAGTGATTGTATACACTCTTCCAGATAAGGACTATCTCCATAGGCACAAATCACAAAAGTGTGTTTATCCCAAGCCATCTCCATTCTTTTCTCCTTTTTTCTTGAAATAGTAAAAGATGACATACGTTCCTATTACATAAATCATCATTGTCATCATAAAACTCATGGCTGCTCCTAATAGTCCCTTCTCCATTACTTGAGAAAAAGTTAGCCATTTAGAACATACAAACATGAGGATATAAACCAAAAACAGCCTTGAATGTTTACGAAAGATAATGAGAATATTTTCAAACACTACCGATAATGCATAAAGAAACCCTGAAAAAACAAGTATCGTTAATGTAAATCGATAAGAATGTAAATCAACTCCAAAAATAAGTGTCATTACCTCTGGACCAATCAAAAAAGTCAAACCAATAACTAAAAGACCAATCCCACTTAAAACCAGTAATATTTTTTTGACAATTTTATCAAATTGTTCCATATTCCTTTCCTGCCAAAAAACAGCAATTTGAGTAATCAAGGGACGTATCACTAATACACATAAACTCATAAAAAAAACAGGCATAAAGAGAATGCTATAATCTCTCTGCAAACCATCTTCTAAAATTCCTAACCTCAAGCCATCTGCAATAACTAATCTAGGCTCGTTAAAAATTTGGTTCAATAAAAATCCATAAAAAAATAGAGAAAAGCACTGCTTCAAAATTTGGAGACTTTGTTGCCTGTATGTTTTATCGCCTAAACATTGCCAGTCAATTTCTACAAAGCACTTGGAATAACGATAATCATAGTATAAAATGAACAGAATGTTGAATACTGCTAGTGCCACTAGTGATACAAGTAAAGATTTTGTCTGTAGCAGCCCAACCCATACAATTAATACACTCAGAATATAGCGAAAAAACATGGACTTTCCTGCAATGTCTAATCTACCATTTTGTTGAAATAAGCCTTGAAATACATCTGATAGGGCATCGCTTGCTCTATACAAAATAATAAATAATAGAATTGATAATGGAAAAACAGACATGTCATAATGAATTATATAAAGATAGGGGATAATCGTCCCGAGCATTATTCCTATTGTCCATAATCGTGAAAAAAAATAACTAGTGAAGGAATAATGCTGACTGATGTCCGTTCCTTGATAATTACGTACCTGAAAAAGTCCGATAATTACCCATAAATTTCCAATAGAAATGGCTAAACTAAATTGGTCTGCAACCTGATCAGAAGTTAATCGTGTGACAAGCAAAAGATATAACACTGATACCCCTGCCGCTGCTAAATTGCCAAGTAAGTTCCAAATATAAATGGACTTATCCGTAGGATTACTCCTCATCTTCATAAGTTCTGCCTCTTAGTGCCATTACTTGGACTAAATCTTTAAATTTTGAATCCAACTTTGACAGTCGAATAGTCAATTGAAACTGATTGATTAAGAGTAAGAAAATCATGAAAAGAAAGATAAAATTCACTGCTGAAACAATACCCAAAGCTCTAGATAAGATTTCTGCTAGCTGTGGAAAAATACTAAAAACAAGCAAAATTAGCGAGAAAAACACCCAAAAAAGAGCATCCGAAATCTGCACATGAGATTTACGGATATTTTTCAAAATAAAAGCGCAAGTCAAAACAGAGACAACAATCAATACTACTTGAAACCAAATTGTCATCTTTTAGCCTCTCTTTCTAAACTTTTGAATCAATAAGATAGATACAAACATATGAGTCATATAGTGAATAGAGCGCGAGAGCGTCAAGTAGCTTTCTCCTGCTTGACGCTCCTGCATATAGACTTGCTCCTCAGCAACTCTTGCACCATTTCGAATAAGATATGATACTGTATCTGGTTCTGGGCCATAGTTTACATTTAGTGCAAATTCTTTGATTAATCCTTCAGAAAACATACGCATTCCTGAAGTCGGGTCATTGATAGTTTTGCCAGTCGTTAACTTGATAGCAGCACTAATCAAACTATTTCCCAACATTCTCATGGAATTTTCTCGTTTTTCCTTTACAAATCGAGAACCAATGACAAGATCATACCCTTCATCCATCTTCATGTCAAGTGCTGCTATATACTCTGGTAAATGTTGCCCGTCAGCATCAAATTGTACTGCTTTTTGATACTGATGTTCATACGCATACTTTAGACCTGTCTGAAACGCACCTGTTAAACCTAAGTTTACAGGCAAATCAATGATATTAAACCCGTTTTGGTGGCAAATTTCTGATGTACGATCCTTAGATCCATCGTTTATAATTACATAATCATATTCAGGATAATGGGTGATAAGATTACTAACAACTTGCTCAATCGATCCTTCCTCATTATACGCAGGAATGATGATGAGTAAATCTGAAGACTTCACTACGCTAACTCCTTAAAATTAATATAGATTCATTATACTATAGTAGATAAATTTTTGCAAAATCAGATGTAAACATAAAAAAACTACAATTAGCAAAACCATTTGAGTGTTTATTTTGCTACAACTATGCTTCCTCACCCATTTCAGTTCCTAAGTTGCATATCTTTAAGTTAGAGTTCTAGGCAACAGCAGAGTCTCTTACTAAGGCCAAAATAGGGAGGTAATTACGTCTTCAACAGTAAGATAGGCATCTCTAAATACCTGCACTTCGAGTTACATCTTATCCTAAGTCTCCGCACTAAATGGATTAAAATAGCGAAGCGACACGATTTTACTATCAGCATCCGTCTTGTAGATATCTACCTGCCTTTGCTCAACCACATGTTTGGTTTATCACGTTCCACTATTAAAGAAAGGAATTCACAATATACTGATTGGCAGATTTGTGATTATTTAATGACCTTCTGCGTCTTGGCGTAGTTGGCTTCAACGGCTTCTTTTTCTGCCTGCCACCAGTCAGCATTGTCTGTGTACCATTTGATGGTTTCTTCAAGACCTGCTTCAAAGTTGGTAAACTCTGGTTTCCAACCGAGTTCGTCACGGAGCTTGCTTGCGTCAATCGCATAGCGTAAATCGTGACCTGCACGGTCTGTCACGTGGTCATAGGCATCAGCTGGTTGACCCATTTTCTCTAGAATCAATTCCAAGACTTCCTTGTTGTTCTTCTCACCGTCAGCACCGATGAGGTAGGTTTCACCGATTTGTCCTTTTGTCAAAATCGTCCAGACACCTGATGAATGGTCGTTGGTGTGAATCCAGTCACGGACGTTTTTGCCTTCGCCGTACAATTTTGGCTTGATACCGCTCAAGATATTGGTAATCTGACGTGGGATGAATTTTTCAATGTGTTGGTATGGACCGTAGTTGTTTGAACAGTTGGAAATCGTTGCTTTGACACCAAATGAACGCACCCAGGCCTTGACAATCAAGTCAGAAGCTGCCTTGGTTGATGAGTAAGGCGAGCTTGGGTTGTACTTGGTTTCAGCGGTGAATTTCTCACCTGGACCTTCTCCGTTTCCTGGCAAATCTTCACGAAGCGGAAGATCTCCGTAAACTTCGTCTGTTGAGACATGGTGGAAGCGAATATCGTATTTACGAGCCGCTTCTAAAAGGGTGTAGGTCCCGATAAAGTTGGTATGGATAAAGGGACTTGGATCGTTGAGCGAGTTATCATTGTGGCTTTCAGCCGCATAGTGAACAATAGCATCTGCTTTTGCTGCTAGTTTGTCCACCAATTCAGCGTCTGCAATATCGCCGACGACTAGTTCGACACGATCCCCAAGAATCTCAGTCAGATTCGCACGGTTTCCAGCGTAGGTTAACTTATCCAAGACCGTCACATGGACATCTGGATGATTGTTATAGACATAATGCACAAAGTTTGAGCCGATAAAGCCAGCTCCACCTGTAACGATGATATTTTTAAATTCAGACATGATTTCTCCGATAATGATGATAGTTTATAAATCTTCTTTTCTCAATGGTTTAACATCCTTGAGCATTGGGTGATTTTTATCTGCTTCCGATACTTCTGCTGCTTCAAGGTTTTCCCATTCGATTCCCAAACTTGGGTCAGCATAGTTGACAAAGGCGTATTTGGGTTTTAATTCCAAGGCCCAGTAGTCATTGACCAAGTAGCTATAGGCTACGGTATCTGACAAGACTTGGAACCCATTTGCAACACCGCGCGGCACAAAGATGCCCTTGCTGGCATCAATCTCTGTTTGATAGACATTGCCAAAGGTATCGCCCTCGCGCAAATCCACCCAAGAGCCCAGCACTTTTCCGCCATCTGCAACAGAAATATACTTATCCCACGGCTCTGCATGAAGCCCACGCAAGACATGTTTGCGGGAAAAGCTGACGTTGTTTTGCAATTTTCCTTCTGCAAAAAAGCTCTCTGGAAAGCCTAACGGCACCATTTTTTCCTTTTGAAAATTTTCTTTAAACCAGCCACGGTTGTCACCGCGGACAGGAATATCAAACTCTAATAATCCTGGAATTGCCTCAATTTCGCGACAAGCTAGCTCTTTATCAAAAAATTGTTCAGTCATTAAGCCTCTCCAATCAGACGGAGCAAGTATTGTCCGTATTCATTTTTCTTCAGTGGTTGAGCGAGTTCATAGACCTGCTCTTTGGTAATGTAGCCCATGCGGTAGGCAATTTCTTCAAGGTTTGCCACTTGAACGTTCTGTAAGCGTTGCACGGTTTCGATGTACTGGGCTGCTTCTAACAAGCTCTCATGCGTACCTGTATCAAGCCAAGCAAAACCGCGTCCCATCAACTCGACAGACAAGTCACCACGCTCCAAGTACGCCTTGTTAACATCAGTAATTTCTAGTTCACCACGAGGAGATGGTTTGATGTTTTTGGCAATCTCAACGACATCATTGTCGTAGAAATAAAGCCCTGTCACCGCAAAATTGGATTTTGGTGTTTCTGGTTTTTCTTCGATTGAGACAGCATTCATGTCTGCATCAAATTCCACGACACCAAAGCGTTCTGGGTCTTTTACTTGATAACCAAAGACAGTCGCTCCCTTTTCCTTGCTTGCGGCGCGTTGAAGCATCTTGGTCAAGCCATTTCCGTGATAAATGTTGTCCCCTAAGATGAGGGCAACATGGTCATCACCGATGAACTCTTCCCCAATAATAAAGGCTTGCGCAAGACCGTCCGGACTTGGTTGAACTGCATAAGAAAGCGAAATACCAAGTTCAGAGCCATCTCCCAACATTTCCTCAAAACGAGGTAGGTCTGTCGGTGTGGAGATGATTAAGATGTCCTTGATACCTGCCAACATGAGAGTTGACAAGGGATAATAAACCATTGGTTTATCGTAAATGGGCATCAATTGTTTGGATGCAGCACGGGTCAATGGGTACAAACGTGTCCCAGAACCTCCTGCAAGAATTATACCTTTCATAGTTGCAAAAACCTTTCAATCTTATTTGCTTTATTTTACCATTTTTAAGTCGAACTGTCACCTGTTGCTCGGTCTATAGATGACGAAATGGATTGGTCGACACAGTTGAGGCCTCAATCGTGATGTCCCAGTTCTCCTCTTTTTTCCATTCTTTTAATTGTTGGGCAATTTTCTCCACAAACAACACTTCGATGTGATGTCCCGGATCAATCGCTAGTAAGCCCTGGGTCAGCATTTCTTGCCCCGTATGGTAGTAAATATCTCCTGTAATGTAGACATCTGCCCCTTTTGCCAGTGCATCCTTGTAGAAACTGTCGCCACTTCCTCCGCAGAGTGCAACGCGCTCCACATATTGCTGGGCCTGATGCCCATAAGTTACGAGGCGAACAGCATCTAAGCCAAAGACTTTCTTCACCTTGAGCGCCAACTCTTCCAAGGTCTGCGGCTCCACAGTTCCAATGCGACCGATGCCTTGACCTACCTGCGTTTCGTGAAGATAGTCTGTATCTGTGATGTCCAAGGCTTCACAAAACCAATCATTTAGACCACCTGTCACCACATCAATATCCGTATGGCTGACATAGACTGCAATATCATGCTGAATCAAGTCCAGATAGATTTTCGTCTGCAAGTTATCTGCCACCAAATCCTTAATGGGACGAAAAATCGGTGCATGCTTGACAATGATCAAATCCACCTTTTTTTCAATCGCTTCTGCGACTGTGGTTTCCCGAATATCGAGCGCTACCATAACGGTCTGAATGTCCTTCTGCAAGGTACCAATCTGAAGGCCTGATACATCGCCTTCCATAGACAGGCTCGGAGGACAAAAAGCCTGATACCGTTCAATGACTTTACTTGCTAACATCGAGTACCTCCTTGATGTGCTGAATCTTTTCTTGTAGGCGGGCGCGTTCTAGCTCACGCTCTTCAGGAATCTGTGCGAGGGCGAACTGTAATTTCTCTGCTTCCTTCTGCCATTTTTTCTGAAAGACTGGGGACGTTTCCTTCAAGAGATGCGGTCCAAAACGCTTTTCCTGAACAGTTAAGGATTGCTTGCCTTGCTCTGCAACTAAAATCTCATAGAACTTGCCATGTTCTTCTAAGATACTTTCAGCAATTAACTGAAAATCATGTGCTTCTAGCCATGTCCGCACATCATCTTCACGGTTATTGGGCTGTAAAATGAGCCGTTCAATCTGACCGAGCCTGTCTTTTCCAGCTTCTAGGATGTCAGCAATCAATCGTCCGCCCATACCAGCAATCGTGATTGTTGTCATCTGGTCAACCTCACTAAAGGCTGCTAAGCCATTTGCCAAGCGAACCTCAATGCGGTCCTTATAGCGGGAATCCGCTACATTTTGCAGGGCTGATTGGTAGGGACCTTGGACAACTTCCCCTGCAATGGCATAGGAAATCACACCCTTTTCTACCAAAAAAAGAGGGAGATAAGCATGGTCACTCCCTACATCTACCAAACGAGCATCTTGTGGCACAAACTGCGCCACCATTTCCAATCGTTTTGAGATTTTCTGATTCATGTTCTACTCTTTCCAATAATCCATAGCTTCCAAGAAATCCGTTGACGCTTTGACATTTCGAGGTTGCTGACCTTCTCGCTCCGCCCGCTTTGCCTCTACCTGTGCCACTGTCGTGATTCCTTCACGACGCCAATTTCGTAAAATAGCCTGGATATACTTCCAATTTGTTTTGTTATTAAATACAGCTTCCCGCAAGGCTTCTCGCACCAACTCCGGCGCTGTCTGATCATCCTTCAGCGTTTTTTGCAAATCTTCAATCTCAAGCGGAGAGAGCAACCTGCCCAATTCTGCTTCAAAATCCGCCACTAATTGCTTCAAATCATAGGAAATTGGCCGCGCTTCCTCTTCTGATTTCTTAGGCTGTAAGAGAGCATCTAGCTTTTCCAAGGCAGGTGAGGCATCAAAAATCATCTCGATTTCTCCAGAGAGATTGATGGTTTTAAAATCCAGCAATCCTGCTTCTTGCAAGTGTTCAATTGAGCGATTGATTTCAGAAATGGTCTTACCGCAAGCCTGAGCAATCTGGCTAGGCGCTAGCCCTTCGATATTGCTGGTATGTTGATAAAAGAAGAATTGCCAAACGACATAGTCATCAGCTGAGGGAAATAAGTCCTTAAAATGAAAGAGCAAATCTGGTGGCAAGACCAGATAGCCTTTCTGAAACTGCTGTAAATAATTCATCGTTCCTCTTTCTCCTCGTCACAAATCAATTGTTGACCTTGCTCACTCACCTTGCTGAACAGTTGTTTCTGACCCTAGCGACCAGAGAGCGGGGCATTTCCTGCTATTTTAAGCGCATTCTCCAGCATGAAAGTCCATCAGATGTTGAGGCTTATAGACGATTATAGGCTGGCTGACAAGGCTGACTGCTCAAAGATTTTCCAGTCGTACGGCGTTTCCTGATATACAGCATAGTTGATCCAGTTGGTGAAAAACTGGGCTGCTGGTAAATTCCATGACAGGGCTGGACGAGCTGTCGGGTCATTTCCCTTAAAATAATGCTCGGGAAGAGCAGGATTTAGGCCAGCTAGGCAGTCCCGTTCGTACTCTTTGGCAAGTGTGTCACGGTCGTACTCCAAATGCCCAAAACTATACACCTCACGCAAATCACTACTTGCCACAATAGAAAGCCCTACTTCTGCCCCCTGCGCTAAGACATGAAGATTGTCCAAATGCTCAATATCTGTCACTTTTATATCCGTATGGCGCGAATGGGGTGAGCGAAATTCATCATCAAAGCCTCGCATTAAAGGATTACGGTCATCGACTACTTCCTGACAATAGACCCCTGACAGCTTCCGAGGCAGGCTGTGCTTTTCAATTCCGTAGCGGGCATAGAGTCCCGCCTGCGCTCCCCAACAGATATGGAGCGTTGAGTAGACATGACTCTTTGCCCATTGAAAGACTGCAAGCAACTCTTCCCAGTAATCCACCTCTTCAAAGGCTAGATTTTCAACAGGCGCTCCCGTGACAATCAAGCCGTCAAAATACCGGTCCTTGACCTCCTCAAAAGTATGGTAGAATTTCTCCATGTGAGCCGCCTGGGTCGTCTTGGAACGGTGACTGGTCATGTAGAGAAAGTCGATTTCCAACTGCAAAGGAGTGTTGGCCAAGAGGCGCAACAACTGCGTTTCGGTCACAATCTTCTGCGGCATAAGATTTAAAATTAAGATATTTAAGGGGCGAATATCTTGGTGACTGGCACGGTCATCGTCCATGACAAAGATATTCTCTGCTTTTAATTGTTCAACAGCGGGTAAGGATTTTTCTAACTTAATCGGCATCGTTCACTCCTCCTTTTTTACATTATATAACAGGAGGCTATGCCGTTCAATTAGAATAAAAATAGGGATTCTTATAGTTTCAAACTATAATTAGTAGTGCATCAAGACCTTGTAATCGTAATCGCCAATCGCTTCGCGACCTTTCAAGTCATCCAATTCAATCAAGAAGGCACAGCCTGCTACAATACCGCCCAAGCGTTCGATCATTTCAATGGTTGCTTTGACAGTTCCACCTGTTGCAAGCAAGTCATCGACAATCAAGACACGCTGTCCAGGTTTGATGGCATCTGAATGCATGGTAAGGGTGTCTACACCGTATTCTTTTTCATAGTCCGCTGAAATCACTTCGCGCGGTAATTTGCCCGGCTTACGAACAGGGGCAAAGCCAATGCCCAATTCAAAAGCAACTGGACAGCCCACGATAAAGCCACGCGCTTCAGGTCCTACAATCATGTCAATCTTTTTATCCGTCGCATACTGCACAATCTCACGAACCGCATAGCTGTAGGCATTTCCATCGGCCATCAAGGGGCTAATATCACGGAAGGTAATTCCTTCTTGCGGATAATTTTCAATCGAAGCAATATAATCTTTTAAATTCATCGTATTCTCACTTTATCATTGTTCTATTCTCATACTCTCAAACATCA
The DNA here is from genome assembly GCF_001921845.1 of Streptococcus cuniculi. Lineage (GTDB taxonomy): Bacteria > Bacillota > Bacilli > Lactobacillales > Streptococcaceae > Streptococcus > Streptococcus cuniculi. The sequence goes on from NZ_MSJM01000001.1 coordinate 81,070, forward strand.
CTATGCCAAAGGACATCAGCAGATGATTTGTAAAGAGCATTACTCTTTATTATATCATGTTTTTCCAGATTTGGGAGATTTTAGGGACTGGGTTTTCAGACTAGTTTTCCATAAGGTAGTCATACATTTCCTGAACGGTACCAAGCGCCAGTAGCTCTTGCTCTGCCACCTGTCGCTTCAGTTGTTGGTAAATGCTGCTTTCGCTAATCTCGCGTTTTTCTGCTTCCTTATTCACCGTCATGACCCCGTCTGTAATCGTGACAAAGCCTAATTCTTGGAAAATTTGAATCATCTTAATCAAGAGAGACTCTTTTATCTTGAGATAGACTGCAAGCTCCTTTAATTTGTACCGCACGTCAAATTCCTTAAACTGGTAAATGGTCTTGTATAGGCGTGCGAATTGCTCTCTACTGCCATAGCCGTCCAAATAGTAGGGGGTGGCAATATCATTTTTGAAATAGATGGCTTGAAAATCGTGTGCCTGCAAGAAATCCTTTAAGACTTGTACATCATCGGGCACTGTCGCAATCCCAATTGCTTGCTGCCCCGTCACCTCTGGTAATGCTTGAGCAAAGTCCACCACGACAAGATGCTCTGGGAAGGTCATTTGCTTACTGCGCAGATTGTAGAGCTGGACACCTTGAACCCGCAAGTCAACGAGCATCAATTGCAGAGCTGTTTGCCCATTCCATTGATTGACCGATAGACTGACCGCCAATTCCAACTGCTTGCTCTGTGAAATTTCAAGCGCGAGATGGCCGAGCCCAAAGGCCACTACATCAAAACTAGCCTGTCCTTTACTGATGCGGAACTTGAGGTGGGCATTTTGTTGCCCCATGGTTCGTGCAGATTCGACCTGAAAATCCTTGATATAAAAGACTGGTTTTTTATGGTCCATGCCATAAGGTGCGAGACTTTCAAACGATTTTAAGGTGTCAAGGGTCAACTCTTCTAAGTCCAATTCCTCATCCAGCAAGAGTTCACCCTTACGAACCTGATCCAAGCCATTCTCCAAAATATAGGCCGACAAGGTGTCAGAAAGCGCCTCTAACTTGTCCACTTCCAAGGTCATGCCCGCAGCGCCCGCATGCCCTCCAAAGGCAATAAATAACTCTTGGTGTTCTTTCAAGGCTTCAAAAATATCGATAGCAGCAACGGAACGAGCAGAGCCCTTGGCTCTTCCCTCCTCGATAGACAAGACAATAATCGGCTGTTGTAACTCCTCCAGCAACCGCCCTGCAACAATGCCCAGAACGCCTGGATTCCAGCCAGCTTTTGCTAAGACCTGAACAGGTTTTTCCTTGTCAATCATGGTCCTTGCTTCGTCATAAATCGCTTGGACAATCTCTTTACGTTCTGTATTTTTACGGTCGACCATCTGAGCAATGGCCTGTGCTTCTTCCTCGTCAAACCCTGTCAGTAAGTCGATGGCAGGATTGGGATCATCGAGACGTCCCAAGGCATTTAAACGCGGTGCTACTTGAAAACCGACCGTTTCTTCCGTCAGACTTTCGGGACGAATCTCGGCTAAGGTCATCAGCTCCTGCAAGCCAATCCGCTCTGTCTGCTTGAGCATGGATAGGCCATACTTGACCAAGATGCGATTTTCATCTGTCAGGCTGACCATGTCCGCAATCGTACCAATTGCCACCAAGTCGAGCCACTCCACCTGCACCGTTTCCAATAAGGCACACGCTAGTTTAAAGGCCACACCACAACCTGCCAGATGAGGAAAAGGATAGTCTCCGTCTGGATGTTCTGGGTGAACAATCGTATAGGCATTTGGTAGTGTTTCGGGCAGCGAATGGTGGTCTGTCACAATCACATCGACGCCCACACTTTGGGCATAGTCAATCGCTTCATGTCCTGCAACGCCATTATCCACCGTGACAATCAAGGACACCCCTTGCTGTTCAATAAAATATTTGTACACCGACTGATTGGGCCCATAACCGTCTGTAAACCGATTGGGCAAATAAACCAAGCACTCCGCCCCTAATTCTTCCAAGGCTTCTTTGACAATGGAGGCAGAGGTCATCCCGTCAGCATCGTAATCTCCATAAATCAAGATTTGTTCATTTTGTTCAATCGCAAGGCGAATCCGCTCCACGGCCTCCTTCATGCCATGGAGCAAATAAGGATCGTGCAAATCGTCTAAACTAGGCTGCAAAAAATTCTTGAGAGCTTCTGCTGTCTGAATCCCCCGTGTATAGAGGAGTTGAGCAGCAGCCAAGTCCAAGCCCTCTTTTTTAGCTGCTTTTACAAATGTTTCATCTGAAATCGTTGGAACCAAGGTCCACTCATACGTTGATTGTATCACTATTATTCTCCTTATACCCTTTGAACAGCTCCCCATTTAATGACACGTTCAAATGAGTATGATGTCTACCTACCATTATATCACGAAAAAGGAGCCACACCAAACAGGAGAAATAGCAAGCACCTACTTCTTCTTCCTCAACCAAAGATGTTGAAAGGCTGCCATATCTCGATAAGGAGATTGGTTTGCAACAGCTAACTCTAGCTGCGTCATATCCTCAAGCCAGTTAGGATCCATTTTTACACTGTTTGGTTGCAAGCCATAAAAGACACGAAGTCCTTGGTAATGCTCCAACAAAAAGTCATCTGCGCTTATCACCTCATCGATTTCATAGAACCTGGCTTGCCCCATGGAATGACTTTGATAGCGTTCTCCTGCCAAAAGTCGCATCGTTTTGGGAATATCACATTCAAACACAGCAGTCTGCATGATACGCCCAACTTCGTTATGTTTCACAAGCGAAAGCTGTCCATCTTCTTTCAGCATCCGATGAAAAGCACGTATATACAAAGCTGGTTCATCCACGTATTCTAAGACATTATGGCAAACAATGACATCAAAAGACGCAGGAGGTAGCGCCTCTAAGAGCTCTAAACTACCTTGTTTTTGCTCATATGGAGAATCTAAGTCTAGCACACGTTCCTCAATCATCTCCGCATTTGGTTCAATCGCTAAAACCTGATTGTGTCTGACTAGAAATTGAGCGACATAGCCAAATCCACTGCCAAAATCGAGCACCTTCTTTCCCCTCACATCCTTTAACAGCTCAAATAAAATCTGGTAATAAATCTTGCCCCACGGCTGCTCAATATGAGCTTGATAAGCCTTTATATCCATGAAAACCTCCCTTGTAATGAAATAGATTGCTCGCTAAAAAATCCCACAAACGCGGGAAAATCGTATACTATCCTCTCTAGAAGTACCGTAGACTAACGTTCTTGCTTCTCATAACCTAGTCTTGCAGGGTAAGCTAACATCACTATTTCTGCCAAAAAAATCAATGGGGACTCTGTCAGTGATTCTCCCGCATAAAGGGCATAGGCAAGAAAAAGGATGGTTGCAACAGACATTATCCCAACCGTCCATTTTTGGTAAGTCGGTACCCGATACGTCTGTTGCTGCGCTTTCAGCAGGCGATAAGCCTGAATAGTGATAACCAATGTCACTAAAAATACTGCCAAAGCGAAAATAGGTAGCCAAGCAAAAGCAAATTTTTTCCCAAAAACCCACACCAAAAGGAGAGCTAAGTTCAGCAATACCACCATCCAATTTCCTTTTTGCAATTGTTTTTCCATATTCTTTTTCTCCATTTCTATCGTTTAGCCGTTTTGATAAAACCAGTCGTATAGACCAAGCAGACCACCACGACATAGAAAAATCTCGTAAAGATGTCCCCTTGATGGAGAATATTCCAACCAATCAGGACAAGGGCTAGAGCCAAGAAAGGCCATGTTTTTTTGACAAATTCTCCAAAATAAGGTAGCTCTCCTCGGGCTTGATTAGAGGAAGAAGACCGCACAGCCGACCATAAGACAAGCCCATTGACTGCCAAACTGCAGGCTAGGACTGCTATCATCTTCCCGCTTGGAACCTGCATGACCATTCCCAGTAGGACAAGGAAAATGATGGATAAAACGATGACAAATATATTTCGCACTTGCTTGTTCATGATGCTTGCCTCCTTCTAGCAAATCAAACGATGCATCCCCTTGCTTATTAAAGGAAATACTATATCTAGTATAGCACTTCCCCCACGTTTTGCAAGTGTTTTATGATGGAAAAGAATGTATTTTCAATCATAAAACAGTTCCTCAATGAAGAACTGTTTTCGTTTATAAAAGCGGTGCAACAATCTTCATGAGCGCACCAGCAAAGCGCTTGTACCACGGATAGGTCCGCGCGAAGTTGATCAGCGTAATTCTCTCTGACTGGGCAAAGGATTCTTCAAAATCCTTGTGAATATCGGCTAGGACTTGGCGGTGTTTGTAGATGTAAAGCCCGCATTCAAAATTGAGATAGAAACTGCGGAAGTCCATGTTGACCGTGCCGACCGTCGCTTTTTTGTCATCAACGAGGACGACCTTTGAATGAACAAATCCTGGCGTGTATTCGTAAATCTCAATCCCTGCTTCCAGATAGGTCGGAAAATCTGTGCGCGCTGCCAGATAGGCTGACTGCTTATCATAGATGTGTGGCAACAAGAGGCGAACCGTCACCCCGCGCTTGGCTGCGTAAGTCAGATTGTCCAACATCTCATCGTCCAAGACCAGATAAGGGGTCATGATATAGATATACTTGGTGGCCGACTGAATCATATCGAGACAGACGCGTTTGGCCACCTCGTCTCCGTCAAAAGGACTTTCACCATACGGCAAGAAAAAGCCTTCCGAGTCAATGACAGCTTTTTCCTGGTCATGGTGTTCTTTCAGATATTTCAAGTCATTGTTTTGCGTTTTTTCATTGAAATTCCACATCTGCAAGAACATGAGGGTGAAATTAGCAACTGCTTCTCCCTTAATCATAATGGCCGCATCTTTCCAGTAGCCAAAGCGTTCTTTGCGGTTGATGTATTCGTCTGCAATATTGACACCGCCTGTAAAGGCTACTTTCCCATCAATCACCGCAATCTTTCGGTGGTCACGATTGTTTTGAACCGTTGACAAGGCTGGGATAATCTGTGAAAAGACCTTGGCCTTGATACCGTATGTTCGCAAGGTCTTGTAATAATTGTAAGGCAGGAGGGTCAAGGAATTGGTCCCGTCATACATGAAACGGACTTCCACTCCCTGAGCTGTTTTTTCCTTTAAAATCTCCAAAATCGAATCCCACATGTAGCCAAAATCAACGATAAAATACTCCATGAAGATGTATTTTTCTGCCTTGCGCAATTCATTCAACAAGGCCTCAAATTTCGCTTCGCCAGAAGAAAAATAGGTAGCATCTGTATTGGAATGCAGGGCGTAGCCGACATATTGATTCATATAATGGGCGAGTTTTAACTGATCCTTATCCTGCTCTGCTAGTGCATTTAAGACCTTGTGCGAGGTGTGCCCATACTGGCGCAAGAGCAAACTTTGTCGCTTAAAGGTCTTGCGATAGCGTCTGGTTTCGATATTGGACTGCAAGATAAAGTAAAAAAGAGCGCCAAAGATAGGAATCCCAATAATAAAGATAATCCAAGTCAGCTTAAAACTCGTATTCATCGGTCGGTTAATGACCGAAATCGCTACGATAATCGAAAAGATTTGTAGCACAGAGAGGAGGGCAGGGGCTAAGACTGTCGCCGAAGTGACGGTCCATAACACCGCCCCAACCGTCACCGCAATCAGTAAAAGTACAATAAAGGTACGACTATAAATCAAACGCCATAGCTTTTTCATGTCATCTCCTTTCATAAGATACAAAGGACGTAAAGAGCAAAGTATACCCCTAGGGCATCCGTATCTGTAAAACGAGCAAGCTCGTAACAGCTACAGCAAAATAGGAGATTGACGATGTGTTCGATGAACACAAGGCAATCTATCCCTAAAGGGAGCCCCAGCTGTAACCAACTAAAGTTGGAACACCTGCGTCTCTTTTTTCCAGCATTTTTAGTCCGAATTCAATTTCATAAGATATGAGGGCGTTAAGCAACTCCTAGACAAAATAGGCGGCCGAACAGAAAGCCTCTAGGCTTCGTCGTGAGACCCCCACAAAGGCAACTAGATTGTTGTGAAAGCAACAATCAGATGCCTACTGTGACCAATATTTGGTAACTCTAACCCCACCATGATTGTCAGCGAGCTTTTAGCCCGAATTCAATTCATCCATACTATTGATTATTTATAATTAAAAACCGTTCGCGCAAGAAAATCCGCTAAAGTTGGAAACAAAGTATAGCATTTGTAGGCCAAGGCCAAGGTCCAAGGCAGGTTGAGCTCTCGTTTTCTCGTTCCCATCACTCCGACAATCTTTTTAGCCACATCATCAGGCTGCAACAAGAAAGCCTTGACAGAATTCAGATAGGCACCATCTGGGTCAGCCTGGTCAAAGAAAGCTGTCGCAATTGGACCCGGATTGACTGTGGTTACCACGACATTATACGCTGCTAGTTCCAAACGCAGGGCATTTGAAAAACCGATGACCGCAAATTTAGTCGCTGAATAGACCGATGACTTGCTAGAGGCAATCAAACCTGCCATGCTGACGATGTTGATAATTTGCCCTTTTTGTACCTGCTTCATCTGCTCACCGACCAAACGGGACAAGGTCATCAGGGCGAAAGTATTGATTTCAAACATCTCCCGCACTTCCTGACTGAAAAAATCTTCAAAATCCGCAAAGCGACCATAGCCTGCATTATTAACCAAGATATCAATCGTCCCGACACGTTCCTCTAGCTGACCCAGCATTTCTTTTAAGGCCGCTTCATCCCGAATATCGGTATCTAAAATCAGTTTATTGGCATGACCCGCATAGAGACGCTCCAGCTTTGCCTGATCACGCCCCAACAAAACCAGAAAATCATCGGCCAAAAGCGGTACCATCTTTTGCACCAGACCACCTGATGCGCCCGTTATCAAAATCGTTCTCACACTTCAACCTCTTCTAAATCTTTGACAATATGCACATGTTCAAACACCCTGCTTGCGTCTCTCCGAAGCTGGCTCACATCCTTGGACAAAAAGCGCGGACTAATATGGTTGAGCAACAGGCGCTTGACACCCGCATCTTTTGCGACCAGAGCCGCCTCCATATTGGTCGAATGCCCGTGCTTGCGAGCAATGACCTCATCCCCCTTGCCGTAGGTCGCCTCATGCACCAACACATCCGCATTGACCGCAAGCCGCACACTGGCATGGCATTTCCGCGTATCCCCTAAAATGGTCACAATTTTCCCTGGACGTGGCGGTGACACGTAGTCACTGGCAACAATTTCCGTTCCATCTTCCAAGACCACATTTTCCCCATTTTTAATTCGTCCAAAGAGGGGGCCAAATGGTACACCCGCCGCACGAAGCGCTTCTGCATCTAGTGTCCCTTCCAAATCCTTTTGCATGACACGATAGCCGACACAAGGTACCGTATGATCTAACTTGTCTGCAAATACCGTGAATTTGTCTGTCTCTAGTACCTTTTCGACCTCCTCCACCTCAAACTCATGAAAATGAATCCGATACGGTAGCCGCGAACCAGATACTTTCAGACTGGTCAAGACGAACTGACGAATGCCTGTCGGTCCGTAAATGTCAATGTCGGTCTGCTCCTCATTTCCTTGAAAGGAACGGCTGGATAAAAAGCCTGGCAGTCCAAAGATATGATCCCCATGCAGGTGGGTAATGAAAATCTTGCTAATCTTTCGTGGGCGAATACTGGTCTCTAAAATCCGATTCTGCGTTCCCTCTCCACAGTCAAAGAGCCAGACCTCATTGATTTCATCGAGTAATTTCAGTGCCAAACTGGACACATTTCGTGATTTGGAGGGTTGACCCGCTCCAGTTCCTAAAAATTGAATATACATATACTTCTTTCTATTGTTGAATATAGATTATCGCTGTCCGTCCTGACCAAGCGTAGTAGGCTTGACCCTGATAGGCACTTGCAGCCTCTACAACCTCCTCTTGATTCAAGCCCGAAATCCGCACCCAGTCCGCACTTTCAGCCAGTTCGGTCAAGAGAAAATCACTTTCAAGACCTTCAAGACGCTCTTCATCAACCGCTACAGGTCGCATCTGTATCTTCCCATCTGTCACAAAAATCTTATACTGCGGGAAAATCTGTGCAATCTCAAAGAGTAGGGCAGGAGTGATGTCTTCCTCTTTTTCTGCAAAGACACGCGCCAATTCTTCCTCATTTTGATAGGCAAAGCCAAAGGACTTTCCAGATAAATTCAAGCGGACAAAGGGCTTATCTTCTGCAAAGGACGGAGAGTCGCAAAACAGACGGAGCTGGCGTGACAAGTCGAGATAATAAGCCGTCGCAGCCTGCGGACCCTGCTTTTGATAGATTTCTGCAAAATAGGCATTGATGACGGAAGGTGGTGGCGTAATAAAGGCGAGCTTCTGCTCCTCTGTCAAATCAAGCAATTTCCCTGACAGATAGACCTTATCAAGACTGGTGAAGCCACCGTATTTCAAGGCTAAGTCAATATAATCCATCCGAAAACTCCTCTAATTTCCACTTGTGTTCCTTGGCAATATAGCCCTTGATGATTTCGACATCGTCCTCGTAAAACCGCTTGTCAATCAGAGCCACCCGTCCAAGGTCATGAATCTTGTAAGTATCTGCTAAGTGAACTCGAATATCAAAGGGTTCAAACATGGTCTTAATCTTAGCCAAAATCATCATCTGAATATGCGATTTGGCATCCTTGTCTTTTGCAGACAACATGACATGCGGAAATTGACTCGGTGTAAAGCTGTCATCCGTCTTGTCTAATTTATTATAAAGAGCGAGGCGGGGAATGTCCAACATCTCTAACTCTTGTAAAATGCTCAAGACCACTTCTTCCTGTTCTGCGTGATTGGGGTCAGAAGCATCAATCACGTGGAGCAACAAGTCGACATTCATCGATTCTTCTAAGGTCGATTTAAAGGCAGAAATCAACTCTGTCGGCAAGTCTTGGATAAAGCCAACCGTATCGGTCACCGTCACCTGAAAGGTATCAGACAAGTGGACCTGCTTGGTCGTTGCATCCAAGGTCGCAAAGAGTTCATCCGCTTCATACTGGCGCTTGTCGGTCAGGGCATTCAGAATGGTTGACTTACCCGCATTGGTGTAGCCAATCAAGCCGATTTTAAAAATGCCTGACTGGAGCCTACGCTCCCGCACCGTTGCCCGATTTTTCTCCACCACTTTCAACTGACGTTCAATATCTGCAATCTGGTTCCGAATGCTACGACGGTTGAGCTCAAGCTGGCTCTCACCTGGCCCGCGCGAACCAATCCCACCTGCCTGACGGCTAAGCATGATTCCTTGGCCAATCAAGCGGGGCAGCATGTATTTCAACTGCGCCAAATGCACCTGCAATTTGCCCTCATGGCTTCTGGCCCGCATGGCAAAAATATCCAAAATCAACTGCATACGGTCAATGACCTTGACACCTAAAATCTCCTCTAAATTCACATTCTGGCGCGGTGTCAGGCGATTGTTGACCACAACAGTATCAATGTTATCAGCCTCAACCATGAGCTTGATTTCTTCTAATTTACCAGAGCCGACAAAGGTCTTGCTATCATACTTTTCCCGCTTCTGGGTGTAGGTTCCTTTTACCACCGCACCAGCTGTTTGAGCAAGGCTCGCAAGCTCCTCCATGGACATGGCAAAGTTTTCTGTCTGCTGTAGTTCTACCCCAATCAGCAAGACCCGCTCTTCTTCTTTTCTTGTTTCGATCATGATTTATCTCCTAGAAAGTCCGCTACGCGTTGGTTGATTTCATTCTTGACATCTGGTTCCGACACCATGTGAAATGCCACCTGCATGCGGTTGCGAAACCAGGTCAATTGGCGTTTGGCAAAGCGGCGGGTCTGTTGTTTGACCTTTTCAATAGCATCTTCAAGCGCCACTTCACCTGCGAAATAAGGAAAGAACTCCTTGTAGCCAATCCCCAAGCTGGCTTGGACTGTCGGATGATGTTCATAGAGCCATTTGACTTCTTCTAATAAGCCTGCTTCCATCATCTGGTCCACCCGCTGGTTGATTCGTTCATAGAGGACAGCACGGTCATCAGATAGACCAATCACCAAGGCCTCATAGGGTGGTTCTTGATTTTCCAAGTTTTGGTCAAACTGTGCCAGCTCCAACTGCCTCATGGCACGCCGGCGGTTGATTTGAGGAATCTCGATTCCCAGCTCTGCTATTTTCCCAAATAACTCCTCATCTGACAAGGTGTCTAGCTCCTTGCGATAGGCGAGAACCTCTTCATGTGCCACCTGACCGCCCAGATGATAGCCCTCGAGCAGACTTTGAATGTAGAGCCCCGTACCACCCACGATAATCGGCAGCTTGCCCTTGCCTGCTATCTCTTTGATCAAGCGACTAGCCTCTGCTACAAAATCATAGGCCGAATAGCCTTCTGTCACATCACGTACATCAATCAAATGGTGGGGCGCAAGGCTCTGCTCTTCCTTGGTCGCCTTAGCTGTTCCAATATCCAGTTGCCTGTAAACTTGCTGGCTGTCACCACTAATAATCTCACCATTATACTGCCGTGCCAGCTCGATTCCTAGGGCTGTTTTTCCTACCGCAGTAGGCCCCACCACTACTATTATCTTTGTTTTCATCTTTTTCCTTGAAAATTTTTTGTTTTTTCGCTACAATCTATTATAACACAAGTAAAGGAGAAACAACTATGGCTAAAGGTTTTGGAAAAGGTTTCTTGACAGGAGTTGCTAGCACAGTTGCTCTTGCCGCAGGTGCGATTTTTACCATTCATAAAACAATTATCGAACCTGAAGAAAAGAAAGAAGCGTTCATCGAAGAAAATCGGAAAAAAGCAGCACGCCGTCGCGTCGCACATTAAAAAAATACCCCAGTGGGGTATTTTTTCATGAGCTTGAAAACAAGAAAGCGAGTTATGCTCCAGTGGAGCATTTTTTCATGAGCTCAAAAACAAGAAGGCGAGTTATGCTCTAGTGGAGCATTGTTCAGATTGACGAAAAAGTTCTTTTGCAATCCTTTTCTTAGGTGGTGCGGACTGTAGCGACTTCCTGCGGAATTCCATACCTATAGTGAATTGAATAAAGGTTAGGACATCGTTAAGTTGCTTTGATGAACGCCAGTTCTATCTGCAGCTCCTTGCCTTGTCCTATCCCTTTCTCAATCCACTATAAATGTTGAGCCTAAGGTCTCAACATTTCCGAGTAGCGTCATGACTGGTCATGACGCTACTTTTACCACAGCGAAAAAGTCTGATGAGGATCGCTCCGCTCGCGAAAATTGGCAAGTCGAAAGTGATGATGTATCAAAATTCATTCAAATAATCATGATATAAGAGCGTTAAAAAATCGACAGAAAATTAGGGAGGCGGACGAAGAAAGCGTATTTCTAGGACGGCTCGTCTATTTTCCGAGATTTTAGCTCGCATTCAAATAATTAGAACTTGTTTAAATAAATTTTGAGTTTATCTACGTTCTGAAAAATGAACCTGAGACAAAAGTTCCAAGAGGAGGTTACTTACGACCACACTATCTAAGAAAATATCAAAATAGTAATATTTTAAAGGAAAAACGCGTCATCAATCGCAGTTCTCATCAAGCAGACAAAGAAAAGAAAGAGAGTGGGACAGAAATCGATAACTCGTAAGAGTTCGATTAGCCTCACTCCTTTATTTCTAGGTTCGGGCTAGAGGCTGGGACAAAAGTCCTTGCCTCGTTACGTTTCATAGGTTTAACAGGTTGACGCAGTAGTTGTCTGGTTTGTAAAACGTTGATAAATCAACATTCTATTAGAAGAGGCTAGCGAACAATTCTTCGCTAACCTTATTTCCAACCTTCCACAATTCTCGATTGTGGAAGCTAGTCAACTTGCGGATATCAACAGTCAGGGGAGTGACTGTTGATACCCGAGCCTAGAAACTAGAGAGCGAGGACTACAAAATCGATTTCTACGAAATCACGATTTTTGTCCCACTCCCTACTCCCACTCTCTTTTTGTTTGATTACACAATCACATCTTCTTTTTCAATCACGTAAATCGTCACCATCATGGCAAGGGTGACGATGATGAGACTGATGACAAGGGGGAACCAAGAGGCCGCTACAGAATAGCTATAGCCCAAGGCTGCAGGCCCCACCGCCGCAATGAGATAGCCACCTGTCTGCACCATACCAGAAAGGCGAGCTGTTGCCTGACTGTTGCTGGTTTTGAGCGATAGCGACAGCATCATATAAGGGAAGAGGGCGCTGACCGATACTCCTAAGAAGAGATGAATCATCAGCCACATGGTAAAACTAGCTGGTGCAAATAATATCAAGACCAAGCCCAACAAGGTCAAGCACGATAGGCCAATCATCATAATAGCCCGCTGTTCTTTCTTCAGGCGAGAGATGATGCCGGGCGTAATCATGGACATGGGAATACTCACCAAGCTAAAAATCCCTGCTAAAAATCCTGCCTGTGCCTGTTCTAGCCCTGCGGTTTGTGCCATGGTCGGGAGCCAGGTCAGCTCCGTATAAAAGAGCATGGATTGAAGACCACTAAAGACAAGAAAAACCACAGCCGCCTTGTTCTTCCAAAGCGACACCGTTGTCTTCTCCTGCACCTTTTCTTCCACCCGATGACTTTCTTTCATATTGGGGAGCCAGCAGACAAAAGCAAGACCGATGAGCCCCGTCACTAGGAGGATAAAAAATTGCCAAGAAGTCGCAGAGACAATCGGAACTGCTACCATGGAAGCAAGCGTTGATGTAACCCCCATGACTGTTATGTAGAGAGTTGTATACAGACCGATTCGTTGCGGGAAATTCGCTGCTACAATACTAGGCAAGAGTACATTGATGACCGCAATCGTTGCCCCCACCACAATCGTTCCTAGGTATAAAAACGGAAGATTGATAATCCGCAACAGCGAACCAAGCACCATGAGGAACAAGACGCCACCCATTAAGCGCTCCATGCCCAGCATACTTGCCAATTTCGGAGCAAGAGACGAGCAGAGGGCAAACATCAGCAAGGGAATAGAAGTGAGAATTCCCAACTCACTAACCGACACACCCAGGCTACTCGCAATATCGGTTAAAATAGGCGGAATGGCAGTAATGGGCACGCGCATCACCGCGCCCAACATCACGATTCCGAGTGCAATAAAAAAAGTTTGTTTCTTCATGGATACCTCATTCTATTCAATGGGAGTTTTGTCTTTGATGATACTCACGCCATTATATCATAATTCAGGCGAAGAAGATAGCGCTACCAAGACATTTCTCCCTAGGTATAGTTTCTGACTATATCACTTCTTTCAAAATAACTATTTTTCATTTATCGATAAATCCGCTACAATAGGAACATCAACGAGAAATGGAGAACGAATATGACAAGATCACGATTTCAACTAGTAGGTTCCCTCTTACGTCCAGCAGATTTACGGACATACAAGACACAGATTGAACACCGCGATGACATCCGCTATCCTTTTTACCAAGATTTCCCTGGCTACCAAGAAACAGAGACCAAGGACATCAAAACTATCATCGCTGAACAAAAAGAAAAGGGCATTGACATCGTGACGGACGGTGAATATTCCAAATCCATGTGGCACCTTGACTTTGTCTGGGGTCTTAAAGGAATTGAGCGCTACATCGCTGAACATGGTTATACCTTTAAAGACCATGACGGCGGGCATTTTGAGACACGAAAAGACATCGGAATCCGTATCACTGAACCCCTCTCTGGAAAGAACCATCATTTTATCGAGATTTACAAATTGGTTCAAGCAGAGGCAGGTGATACAGCTACCAAATTAACCGTTTGGGGGCCTGCCCATGCCTATACCGAGTTAGCGGTCTTTGATGGCTTGTATGGAGAAGGTCAGGTCTATCCAACAGCCGATGCTTTAAAAGCAGGACTTATCCAAGCCTACAAAGAATTCCTCGAAGACTACAAGGCGGCAGGTGGCAGCATTATCCAATTTGATGACTGTCTCTGGGAATTGTTTGACGAGAACAACCCTGCTAGCTTCTTTGCGGATGGAAATGCTGGTCTGGCTGATTTGGCAGATGCCTTTGTCGCCCTCAATAATGAAGTCGTTGACTTTGCCCATGAGCTTGGTTTGACGGTCTGGACCCACAATTGCCGTGGAAACTACGAAAGTCGCCATGCAGCAGGCGGTACCTATGAAGCCATTGCACAGAAATTCCTGCGTGACCAACACTATGACCGCTTCTTCCTTGAGTGGGATGACGAGCGGGCAGGTGATTTGAAGGCGCTTGAAAGCCTCAAAGATTCCAAGGCTGAAATCGTCTTAGGTCTCCTCTCTAGTAAGACCAATACCCTCGATGACGAAGAGCGTGTCTACCAATTGCTCGAGCAAGCTAGCACCATCATTCCAAAAGAACGCCTCTACCTCTCCCACCAATGTGGCTTTGCCTCATGTGATTCTGGAAATGAACTGTCTGTAGCGGAACAATGGGCCAAAATCAAACAAGGCCAAGAAATTGCTGACAAATTCTGGGCAAATCTATAAGAGTTAAAATAGCACAATCCTGTTTGGAGCCTTGCTCTACAACAAAAGCATAGAAACCTCGTTTCTATGCTTTTTATCATCTAAAAGAAAATACTAAACCGCATCCATCTATCTTCAACCGCTTCAAAACGATAGGTCAGCTGGTGCTGGTCCAAAATCTGCTGGACGATAAAGAGTCCCAAGCCAGTCCCTCCGTCTTTTCTACTACGGCTGTAGTCTGGCCGATAGAATGGTTGGAAAATCTTCTCTACCTGCTCTTTTGTCAACAACTTTTCCGCTTCATTTTCAACAATGAGCTGATGCCCCTCTAGTCGGAGTACAATTGCTCCACCTGCACGGGTATAATGAAAAGCATTATCCAGCAGGTTCTTAATGGCTTTGAGAAGGTAGGTTTGGTTGCCTTCTACATCTAGTGGCTCTAGTTTTACCGAAAAGCGATAGCCCTGAACTTCCGCCAAGGTCTGGTAAAAACCGACCTGTTCCATCAAGGTATCCGACAAGGAAAACTTCTGATTCAAACCATCTGCAACCTGCATTTCTAACTTAGACATGTCTAAAATCGATTGCACCAATTGCGATTGGTGTTCTAAAATGTCACGGCATTTTTTTAAGCATTTCTCACGGTCTTTAAATTCTCCAACGCCATAAATCATCCCATCGACGATGCCCATCATGCCTGCGATGGGGGTTTTTAATTCATGAGAAGTCATCTGTAAAAATTCTGCCTTGCTCCGCTCACTTTCTGCCACTTTCTCATTTTCAAGCCGCAGGGCGGCCATATTGCGCAAGAGACTGTCATACAGCGTGTTGACATCTTGGGCCAAATCTGCAATCTCATCTCGTCCTTCCACCTGACAGGCTACATCGGGTGAGAGGCTGACCATCTTGCGTGTGGTTTCAGAAATCTGCTGGAGACGCTTGGTCGCAACGCGACTATAAATATACGATAGAGCTGTCCCTAAACATAGGAAAAAAATGAGGAAATACGGTGACAGATGAAATAAAATCTGACTTGCATCTGAAATAGGTTGTAAAGAATACTCCCCCTCTAGGGTATAGATTTTCCCATCCTTATCCAAGACGGTCTCGTTCATCTTCTCCCATTCTGTATTTTCTGAAAAAAATGGGTTCTGTTCCAAGGTAATCGGCTGGCCTAGACCCTCGACCTCCACTTTGGGATAGTAGATACTGCCTTCTTTATCAGATAGGCTGAACCACATCCGACTATTTTTTTGGTCGTATCGCTTTAAGAGGACTTCAATATCCGATATGGACTTTCCCTGCAAACTTTTCGATACATAGTCGAATTCCTGTTTGACCTCGGTGATTTTGACAGATTGATAATAAACCGGCATCACAAAATACAAGGTCGTCAGCAAGGCTGTCACGACCAGAAAGATTAAACTACTGGTCCAGAGAAAATGTCGTTTCGCGATTTTCACTATTCATCTCTCCCTAGTTGATAGCCCATCCCTGTAATTGTGACCAAAGGAATTCCTGGAATTTTCTTGCGAATATTTTTGATATGGTTGTCCAAGACCCGCGTATCAAGCTCACTATAACCCCAAATGACGTCCATCAATTGCTCCCGCGTGACTAGATGGTATTTGCGTTTGGCCAAGGTTTCAATCAACTCGTACTCGGTCTTTGTAGGAGACATTTTTTCCCCTTTCCAATAAACCGTACAATCTTCCAAGGAAACGCGGAGTTCGTCTACCACGATTTCAGAATAGGTCGCTGTACGGCGCAAGATGTTCTCAATCCGCTTGACCAAGATGAGCGGTGAAAATGGTTTGGTCACATAATCGCTAATCAAATGGTTAAAGCTGACTAATTGTGTATATTCATCATCCAAAGCTGTCAACATCATGACTGGAACTTGAGAATGAAGTCGGATTTTTTTCAACACATCAAGACCGTTGACTGTCGGTAGCATGATATCCAAAATAATCAAGTCAAAATTGTCTTTCGCGAAGCACTCCAAGGCCTCTCCACCGTCCATGACAGATGTTACTTGATACCCATGTTCTTTTAAAAATTCGCAAATGACTTGGTTGATGGTTACATCATCTTCTACCACTAAAATCTTATACATTATCTTTCTCCTTTTCCTATCTTAATGTCTTCCTGTCTGTTTTTTGAAACAACACCCCTCTTCATTATACACCAGTTTCAGAAAAGTGTCTGTCGACTACTCAAAAAAAACAGATAAAGTACAGATTCCCTGCTTTGCTGATTATCCGAATTTCCGTATAAAATGGTAGCTGAATAGTCTCTCTAGCTTCTATTTATGTATACAGATAGGACTAGCGTTCATCAAAGCGACTGAACGATGTCCTAACCTTGATTCAATTCACTATATTATGACCGAAATTGCCCATTTCTAAGCGTCAACTGGACATCTGCCATACCAGCCAAGGCCTTGCTATGGGTTACCATGATGACGCATTTTCCTTCCTCGTGGGCAATGGTTTTCAGATGCTCGACAATATCCACCGCAATTTCTTCATCCAAATTGCCTGTCGGTTCATCTAGCAGCATGATACTGGCTCCTGACACCAAGGAGCGAGCGATGGCAACCCGCTGTTGTTGTCCACCTGATAGTTGCAAAATGTTGCGATTAATCTGTTCTTGAGATAGGCCTAAATCAAGCAGGACCTTGGGGTCCGCCTTTTTATTGACCAGACGGATATTTTCTAGCGGTGTCAGATAGTCCAGCAAGTTGTAATTTTGAAAGACTAGAGACACATGGTGACGACGATAGGTCTGATAGCCGATTTCTCTCACATCTTTACCGTTTAGTAAGAGTTGGCCGGATGTCGGCTGATCTAGCCCTGCGAGCAGAGATAGCAGGGTGGTTTTTCCTGCGCCTGAATGCCCGACAATGGAATAAAAGGTCCCTTCTTCAAATTGATAATTCAAATTCTGAAAAATCTGCTGTCGGCTCATACCCGCATAGGTATAGGATAAGTCTTTGATTGCTAACATTTTTCCTCTCCTTATGAAATATGGTTTAAAATGTCTTTGGGTTTTGAACGCATAATCGGTACACTTGCGATGAGGATGCCTATCACCATCAAGCCAGTACAAAGAAGCATCATCTTCACCAGCTCTGCTGTAGTCAACTGTACTTGGAAGTGCTTAACGGTTTGCATAATCAAATCCGTCTGACTGTCCGCACCTAGACGATACCCTCCAAGTTGCTTCATAATGTCGCCACGGACTGTTGTTGCGACAGAGTCAACCGTTTGATTGGCAAAGAATTGCCCCAAATTGCGCCCTATGATGCCTGCTACAGCAAGGGCTGGAACAAGCAAGACCAAGTGCTCCACCATGTACTGGGAAACGATGTCGATTTTGGATTTTCCTAGGGATAAGAGTACACCGCTTTCCTGCTTTCGTCCGTGAATGGTAAACACTAACAAAAGAATCAGCAGGACCGCACTCATGATGATGGCAATCACCAAGAGGCGCTTGACTGTTTTTTGGAGCAGAAGAACACTGCGGTTGTAGGATTTAAGAGCTGGATTTTGTTCGGTCAACTGATAATTCTGCCAATTGACACTTCCGACTTGTTGCTTGACCTTGGTGATAAATTCTTTGGTATCCACAGACTTTTTCAAGGTATAGGTGACTTCGCTATAGAGGGTTTCCCCTTCTTTATAGCCAAAGAGTTCACTTGACAAAGAGGTATCAGATAGCAGGGTGTTAGACACTAGTTCAGCACTATAGTATGGCCGATTAAAGGTCTTTCCTTGAAAAATCCCAATGACTTCGGCGCTAATCGGTGTCTTATCTTGACCAATATAACGTAAAGGGTCTCGTCCCAGTGATAAATGGTCGCCCACCTTGAGTTTATTGTACTTGGCAAAATCTTCATGGACAATGACCTTGTGACGGTCCCCGTTTTGAATATGCCGACCGCTCTTTAGCTTCAGCATACCTGTTGCAAAGCGATTATCTTTGTGACTATCTGAAATTCCCTCCACATTCACAACGTTTTCAATCCCCGGTTTACGGTAGTCGCCTTCAACAGTACCAATCGGTACAGGCTTCGCATCTTCTAATCCTGTATAGGAAGAGACAGATGAGACATAGTTCTCGACCTCTGGATAATGGGCGATTTCTTGAATGGCTTTTTCAGATAATTCTCCTGAACCATACCCATCTCCGACAAAGATATGACTAGCCGATAAGGTCACGGTTTGAGCAACATTGCCCTTTTCCACTGCAACCCCTGACATGGAATTGGATAAGGCGAGCACAGCCACTAAAAAACTAGCAACGGTCGCAAATAGTAAAAAGGTCACTACATTTTTCGTTTTTTTGCGTCTTATATAATACATAGCGCGCGTGATAAATGACATAGGGTCTCCTTTCTCTTTCTTCTAAGACATCGTGGCAAAGATTTTTTTCGGCGGATACTTCAGCAAGGCCAGACAAGATACCAATACCGCACCGAGCGATAAGGCCAAATCACTCCCTACAATGACGAGGATATCTAGCAGCGTTACTCCTACCGAATGCGCCATCAGGCTTTCCAGACTATGGTGATTGGTTAAAAAGACTGCTGGCAGAAATTCCCCATTATCTGCATTGGCATAGGTGGTCGTCAGCATATCCCGCATCAGGCTCTCCCTCACGTAAGGTAAGACAAAAGCTGTTATGCAAAGAGCGAGCACCAGCGTCATGCTAGCTAAAACCAGCACCTCGATTAGGTATTGACAGACAATCTCGAGGCGGCTTTTACCGAGGGATTGTAAAATACCGATTTCCAATTGCCGCCCTTTCATCCATAGATGGAGGAAAAAGAGAAGAAGGAGATGAGTGAGTAGGAGAGTCCCCCATACAACGACTTTCAACAACTGCTGCTGATTGTGGAGCGTTTTTAACTGTGTTTGCAGGTTCGAATTTGCCTTGATTTGATAGGCCTGACGGATTTCTGGATTGGCTTCTAAAGCAGCCTGCGCTTGTGAGGCCAGGGCGGGTGTTTTTGCTTCATAGATACTGGTATGGTAAGGATAATCAGGGTTGACGTGTGCGATGGTCTCTTTTGTCGTCACAATATTATTTTCAAAAGAATGGCTTTCCTTTGAGACAGTTGGAAGCGAACTGCTTTTAAAAATCCCAACGATGTGCAACTCGTAGGCCACCCCATTTTTGAATCGAATGGGCAGGGTATCTCCGACAGTCAGCCCGTATTTGTCCGCAAGCGTGCGACTAATCAAGGCCTGTCCGCTACTATTGTTTGCTGGATAGGCACCTGTCTCAAGGGGTGCTTGTTTCTCTAGTAGCTGGCTGTTTTCAAAAAAATCCTGATTGACCAAGCTGTACAATCTACTGGCTTCTGATGTATCAGACGCGACCGTCACTTCTTCTGCTATCAAGTGGCGAGCAGCCAGCCCATACTCCGACATCATCTTTTCAAACTCTGCTCGACTAGAAGCTGTAGCAGGTGAGGAGGAACCGTCCTCCAGTAATGTTGTCAAAAACTGCTTGGATTGCTGGTCTGATAAGCGCTTCATATCCATTGTCAAGCTGGTATTGAGGGCAACTGCCACACTAAGAGCTAGACTGATACAGAAAAGCAAGCCTGTCAAGAGGGCACTTTTCATCGGATGTCGCTTGAGGTACAGAACCGCACGAGTAAACGGATGCATGAGTTCTCCTTCCTTTCCCTAATATAATTTCAGTATATCAAACGCCTATCTTCTTTCTCTAACACTCCTCTGTTTTTTCTCTACGTTTTATGTTCTTCCGATGTTGCTTAGACATCGCACCACTCAAACATCTGTTACGGACAGATAAAAGAGAGCAGATTTTACTATCTACTCTCTTTGGGAAAACCTCTGTGTCAGATTATTTTTTACGATTTTTGGCAAACAAACCTGTCAGACCTGCCAAAGCGACTCCAACAAAGGATAGGAGACTAGGCACTGCATTGGTTCTTGGTAAAACGCGACCGTTCTTTCCTCGAGCTTGTTGGCCTTTCTTGCCAGCGACTGTCTTTCCATCGCCTTTTTTGTCTGGGGCTGGTGTTTTCGCAACTTTCTTGTTGACTTCTTTGGTACCGATTTCCACTACTTCATCAATAGCGGGCTTGGTGATGGTATCTGAAATGACCGTACGAAATACAAGTTCTTCCCCTTGCATTTTCACTTCTTCAACAACTGTCCGTACACCTGCCTCACCTTTTGTGACAAGGCGTTTTTCACCCTTTGGCAAGTCCGCATTTTCTCTGGTGATTGTTTGGTATGGAACTGCTTCTTCACGTGTTTCCTGATGAGTGGTAATCTCAGGTGTTTCTGGTGTTTCTGGCTTCTGGATTCGTTGAGCTGGAACGAGCGGAGTTAGCGGCACACTTGGTTTTGCAATTGGTTTGGCTGGAACAAGTGGAGTCCACGGTTTGCTGGACAATGAACGATACAGTTCGTTGAACCGCTTTTGCTTCGGATAAATATCGTCCCTAAGAAATCCTACAAAATCACTATTTTTACCACCAGTTTCAATCGTTGCATAAGTAGTATAGAACATCTTGTTCAATAACTCTCTCATCTCTTGATTATCTGGATATTCCTTACGCTTCTGCTCCAAATCCCGCGCGATGTATTCCATCTCTCCATAGTGAACCGCGTCATACAGGCGGGATACACGTTGGTCTAGTTCAGCATCGGTCAGGTTCGCATCCTTTTCAGGATTCAAACTTTCAAAGAACTGCATATAGCCATCTAACAGGTGACCAACTTCCTTCCAAACATCCATCTGACCCTTGTATAAGGACTCATCTGTCACTTCTGGCAACTGCTTAATACCGCTTAAAATCCGTTTTGTTTTTTCAAGTGTTGCTTTTTTCTTCATCTTTCAAGGCTTGAACATTTGCTTTTTTCGCTTTTTGCAAAACAGCCTCTAGCTGATTCACTGTCTGCAAGTGTTCTAAGCGACCTTTAAAGTCTACTTTCTGTTCCTTAGGTAAATAACGCAATTTTTCAATCGTATCAGAAACGCTCTGTCTCTTGTCAAAGACAACTTTGTTGGCTGCCGCAGTAGCTTCAGCTTCCTTGAGAATACTATCAATCTCTGACTCTGTCCCTGCATTCTCCAGACGAGTCAAATAATCTGAACGTTCACCTACATCTAAGTCATTTTTTGACTTCAGTATCTTTTCAGCTTCTGCTTTTTTAGCTGCAATCTGTTTCCGAGTGGCTACATCTTGCGCGGCTTCTTGCTTGACCATCTCAATTGCTTCCATCGTCGTTGCATTGTTGACCTTGGTATAATATTGATTTTTGATAGCATTTGGTAGTTCGTTCATCTGACCAATTTCTGCAATAGCCTGTTTCTTAGCTTCTGCTAACTTAGCCTCTTCTTCTTGTTTGGCTATTAACTGTTTGCCAAAAGCTTGGAGCTCCATAATGGTTTTGGACGAGTTGCTCGCAAAATTGTTAAACTCTTCAGCCAGTTTAGGTGGTAAAACACTTTTTACCCCAAAAATAAGATTCGCACGAGCTTTTGCATAATCCTCTTCGACTTCCGCCTTGAAAGTAGCTAGCGGCTTTTTCGTTGCTGCTTCTAGCTGGGTTTTAACCGTAGTTGGATTTTCTCCCTTGGCAAGAGCGGTAAAATACGCTGCTCCCACTTGTTGCTTGTAATATGCTAGTTTTGCCTCTGTCACTGCGTAATCGCTTAACTCCTTAACCTTTTGATAGAGACTGTTAAGCTCCGCCTTCAATTGAGCATCTGGCTGTTGAACTCCTGTACTTGGAGCAGCTTGCTGTGCCTGCACAACATGTGGTGCTAGTAAGGTTGCGACTGCTGCTGCAGCATATAATTGTTTTTTCATAATAATAGGTTCTACCTTTCTAAAGACAAGCTATGAGGATACATAGCCAATCTAAGCCGATTCTTACCACCATTATATATAAAAAGGGAAAGAGTGACAAATCAATCCTAAAATACCTGTGTTTTATAAATGGCGAACATTTTTTATTTATTTTAGCAATATTTTTACAAAAAACTAACCTTTTTATCTGTTTGAATATTTTTATGAACAAATAACAAACATTACTCTGTTATCTAGTGATTCGGCTTCATTTTTCCTCTCAAACTACAGACAAAACACAGAAAGCCTTTACTTCGTCTACAAATGAAACTTAAAAAATCCCCCAGAATGAGCTGAAGGATAGGTATTTTAGAAACTATAGGTATTTTTTCTTAGGAGCTTGTTTGTGGAGATGAATGCTGATAGGCTCTACCGCAAGTAAGCTATCCATCAACTGCTGATCGCTCATCTTCCGATTCAGAAGCACCTGATACTCCAAGATCAGGACCTCCTTCTTTTTCTTATACTGGACGGATAGCAATTCGACCTGCTGGCAAACCTTGCCCAATTGATGGTCCACAAAGCCTTGGTTTTCATACTCTTTCGGAAGGCTAATCAACAGATAACGTCTCTCTTGATTGATTTGGGCAAAACGTGTATTCTCTAATATCAGCACCATCAAACCCAAGAGGAGGGTGACTGCAATCGCTAGCGTCACATGCCCCATTCCCGTCGCAAGACCAATCGCTGTCGCCATAAAGACCGCCAAGAGCTCCTTTGAGCTCCCTGCTGCTGAACGAAAACGAATCAGACTAAAGGTTCCTGCAACTGCGACACTGGTACCAAGGCTTCCATTGATTAAAAAGATGATGACCGCAATCAAACTGGGCAACAGACTCAAGGTCACCACAAATTCCTTGGTGTAGCTAGTCTTGTACTTGTAAATCCCTGCAAGCACCAGCCCCAGAATGAGACTGACAGCCAAACTAAGCCCTAGCTGTCCTACCGTGACATTGGTCGTACTGCTGGTGAAAATACTCCTAAACAACTGCGTTTCCATGGCGCTCACCTCCCCTACTTGCCTGCGCTAGACGATAGGCAGTTCCATATTTTGAAAAAGATTGCTTTTCAATCTGGTATTTGGCTAATAACGCAACCAACCAAGCGGGTTGCTCTTCTGGCACCTTGATTTCCATGATGACTTTATCGGGATTAAGCAACGGCTCACCAAATTTCCCTGCAAACACATCGACATGGACATCACGATACAGAAGATTCTGATCCACCGTTACGCGTACCCCTCTATCCTCTTTTCCTTTGAACGACACACGGTCATAGTAGATATACATTTTGGGCTTGATGGCACCATAGCGTTCCCGCAAGGTTACTAGTTCAGATGTCACCTTTTCATCGCAAATGGCCTCATCCACCGTTCCTTTTTCCACATAATTCATCACTGCAAGCGGCGTTGAGGTCAGGCGGTACTTGAACCCTATGCCGTTTTCTTTTTTCTTGATTTCTAAAAAAGCCTGACTATCTGGAGACGGTGTGGCATCATAGACCCGCATCCTCACTTTTTCTCGACCGTTTTTCTTTTCGATGGCATCCTGAATCATGTCAAACTGTTCATTATCAAAATAGAGATTGGTAATGGTGGACTTGGCATAATCATCTGCCACCATGTAGGCGCGCAATTCCTGTTCAAACTGGGCAAATACCTTTTTGTCTACAATATACTTTGATTCTTTCCGTCTAAATTGTTTCTGGACGATTCTCGTTTTCATGTCTCACTTCCTTTATCCTTGATGAAACTAGGGTACCAAAGAAAGATGAAAGAAAACTGAAAGTTTCATTAAAGAAATCTTAAACAGAATAGTTGGGTTCTGCTACCAAACATGGTATAGTGAAGTAACCCACTTACATTTTAAGAATTGAGGAAGTATCATGTACGAATTTTGCCTTGAATACGGCTGTTTTCCCGTTAAAAAAATTGATGACTTTGCCGATCACCGCAAGGAAATCCCTGATTTTCTAACAGATGATGAGGACTTGATTGCCCAACTAGAGCACATCAACCAACTGTTTCATGAGTTATTTCTGACCATTGAATGCAAGTTCGACTACATCGGCAAGCAATTCCCAGAGAAAATCGCAGTCATTCATGAACTCTATGACGAGATTGCCGAACAACTCCTCGCCAAATACGGCGAGACAGAGAAGATTAAGATTGAATTATTTTTATTATAAGAAAACAAAAAACTTGGATTTCCAAGTTTTTTTGTTTGAAGAAAAAGTTCTTTCTTTTATGATACTTTTCTTAGGTGGTATGGACAGTACTTGATACTCTTCGAAAATCAACAGCAGACGATGTATCAAATCATTCAAAAGACTATACTTCATCTGCTTGATAGCGCTCTTCGCCCCACCAGTAAGGCATGAGATCTTTTAAGGTCACAATCTCACGCTTGTCATAGTCGAGCATGATTTCCATATTTTTGTTATCACGCGATAGTTGCATGAGAAATTCACGACAGGCACCGCAAGGCATACCTGACCCACCTCCATACGGAGGTTTGTCACGGAAAGCAATCATGCGCTTGATGGTCGTCTGCCCCGATTGTTGGTACATGTTAAAAGCAGCTGCACGTTCTGCGCACAGATGAAAGACGCCTGCCGTTCCCTCCATACAAAAGCCCGTGAAAATCTCTCCATTTTCTGCTTCAAAAGCCGCCACCACATGATGGGCATAAACAAAGGGTGTTACTTCTTCAGGTGCATACTGCTCTTTAGCTACTTCATACAATCTCGTCCAAATGTCCATTTCTTTCTCCTATCGTATAGGTTTGACCGTAGGCATCACGCTCTAAAAAACCATAATCAACCAAGTACCGCCGCAAAATCGCGGGGTCATCATAGTAAGTCCTGAAAAAATCGTTGATTTGTTTTTCTGTAAATTCTTGCCCCTGCTTTGCTAATTCTTCCTGAAAATAGCGAAACAGTTGCAATTTGGCCTTCTCTTTTCTAGGAATGGTCAGCAATCGCCCATTCTTAACATATTTTTCTTGAATGTCTGCTGGATTCATGAGTTTTACCTAATTTCTGCTCCCAATTGACCAAGAGCTGCAGAGATTTTTTCCATATACTTAGCTACTTCCTCATCGGTCAAACTATCGCTCGGATTTTGGAAGGTCAAGTTGTAGGCCATGGATTTCTTGCCTGCCTCGATGTTGCTACCGGTGTAAATATCAAAGAGGCTCACCTTGGTCAGACGCTTCACATTGGCAGAAGCAATGGCATCAAGAATAGCTTGGTGCTGGGTCTCACGATCCACCAAGAGGGCAATATCTCGGCTAACAGCTGGGAATTTAGAAATCTCTGTAAATGGCTTGACTGGAGAAAGTGCCGCCTCAATCGCATCCACATTCACCTCTGCCACATAGGTTTCTGGAATACCGTAGTCTTTTGCAAGTTGAGGATGAACCTGACCGACAACACCAATCACCTGACCATCCAGTTCTATCTGCGCAGTCCGACCTGGATGAAGGGCTGCTAGGTCACTAGTTGCTACATAGCTGACATCAAGCGAATACTTGGCAAACAAGGCTTCCAATATGCCTTTGGCATGGAAGAAATCAACAGGTACGGCTGGTGTTTGGAAATCTTTTTCAGCCACCAATCCTGTCAAGACAAAGGCAAACTTGGTGATTTCCTGTGGTAGGTCTTGGTTTGGGTCACCTGTCTGTTCAAAGACTTTTCCGATTTCATACAAGGCCAAATCTTTATGTTTGCGCGCTACATTGTAGGCCACCGTTTCTAGCATGCCTGAAATCATATTTTGACGAAGGGCAGAACGATCCACCGTCATCGGCCACATCAATTCGGTAACAGTTGTAGGTGTTAGGCTAAACTCGATTGCTTTTTCAGGAGTTGTCAGCGCATAGGTGATAATCTCACTCAAACCAGCCCCCTCAGCTACTGTTCGTATCTGACGGCGAAGTGTTTGGCTGGCTATCAATTCACCCGCAGTTCCGTCTTCTTTGGGCAGGGTTGTTGGGAGCTTGTCATAACCATAGATACGTGCAATTTCCTCGACCAAGTCTGCTGGAATGCGAATATCCCAACGGCGGCGTGGCACTTGAACGGTAAAGGTCTCTTCATCACCTGCAATTTCCATGCCCAAACGGCGGAAAATATCTGCAATATCGCGATAGACGAGGCTCGTACCCAAGGCACGATTGACATAGTCCAGACTAGCTGAAACAGGTACTGGGCTCGTTTCGACTGCTCCCGCAGAAACGACATCTGCAAGGACCTGACCACCTGCTAGGTCTGCAATCATACTAGCTGCCGTGTCAATCGCTACTGTAATATCTGCCACGTTGACACCTTTTTCAAAACGAGAAGAGGATTCCGAACGCAGATTCAAGCGACCAGAGGTTTTACGGATGGATTTTCCATCAAAAAGAGCTGCTTCCAAGACGACATTTTTCGACTGGTCATCGATTTCTGTCGCAGCGCCTCCCATAACACCACCGAGTGCTACAGCCTTATCGGCAACAGAGATAACGATGTCATCAGCGACCAATTCACGCTCCACCTCGTCCAAGGTCACCAAGGTTTCATGGTCTCTAGCATCACGCGCTACAATCTTCTTGCCATCAAATTTATCCAAGTCAAAGGCGTGCATGGGTTGGCCGAAATACAAGAGGATATAATTGGTCACATCGACCACATTGTTAATCGGACGAATCCCTGCATTCATCAAGAGATTTTGTAACCACTGGGGACTTGGTGCGATGGTGACATTTTCAATCACCCGTGCCTGATAGGTCGCAACCTTTTCAGACTCAATCGCAACCTCTATCACATCACTAGCCTTTTTCTCTGCCTCAACGAGTGGAAATTCCTTGAACTGCACCGCCTTGTCATAGATGGCAGCCACTTCATGGGCCACCCCCCGCATGGAAAGTGCATCCGCACGGTTGGGCGTAATCGAAAGCTCAATCACTTCATCATCCAAATCAAGATAAGGGAATACCTCATCGCCATTGACCGCATCTGCTGGCAATATCTGAATGCCGTCCGCAAATTCTTTTGGAATAACAGAGTCCGAAATCCCGAGCTCTCCGAGCGAGCAAATCATGCCGAGCGACTCCAAACCACGGATTTTCCCTTTTTTAATCTTGTAATTGTCAGCAATGCGTGCGCCAGGCAGTGCCACCATGACCTTGATACCCGCCCGGACGTTCGGTGCGCCACAGACAATCTGGCGCGGTGCTTCTTCACCTACATCCACTTGGCAGACATGGAGATGTGTCTCTGGCACATCTTCGCAGGACAGGACTTCACCAACCACGATTTTTGACAGACCAGCTGCTGGAGAGGTAACCCCTTCTACCTCAATCCCTGTCGTTGACATCTTCTCGGCCAAGTCCTTACTCGGCACCTCAATGTCCACTAATTCTTTTAACCATTTATAACTTACTAACATCTTACTTCCTCATTTTTCTTCATTTATCCGCTTTTTCAGGAGCCAGTCAATATCCACCGTCTCTCCCGTCACATATTCGTGCTCACTAAAGCGTTCAAAGCCATACTTGAAATAAAACTTCTGCGCCTTGAAATTCTTCTCCCAAACACCTAACCAAGCCCAGCTAAAACCACC
Source organism: Streptococcus cuniculi (assembly GCF_001921845.1). GTDB lineage: Bacteria > Bacillota > Bacilli > Lactobacillales > Streptococcaceae > Streptococcus > Streptococcus cuniculi. Next base: position 109,034 of record NZ_MSJM01000001.1, read on the forward strand.
TGCTACTGCTTTTTCAAGGGCAAATTCAAACAAGGCCTTACCCAAACCATAACCTTGGTGGGATTTCAAGACATAAATCCGTTGAATTTCAAAGGCATTCTCCAATTCATGCTCGGTCTGTGCCTCACCCCAATTGACCTTCAAAAACCCAACGGGCTGATGATCATGGAGAACAAAATAGTAGGCAGACTCGGGATGGCTCCACTCTTTTTCCAAGGTCTCAAGAGCCAGATCATGGGTGTAAAAATAGTCCAAATCCGCCTCTTTGATAAATTCTCCGAAAGTCTCCCGAAAAGTCTTGATAGCCATTTCCCGAAGCAAGGGCAATTCCTGTTTCTCAACACTGCGAATCATGATAGCACCTTACTTGAATTGTTCAGAAAAGCGGACATCTCCTTGGTAGAAACCGCGAATATCATTGATTCCATAACGGAGCATAGCAATCCGTTCCTGACCAAGTCCAAAGGCGAAGCCAGAGTATTCAGTTGGGTCAATGCCACTCATTTCAAGGACATGAGGATGGACCATTCCGGCACCCAAGATTTCAATCCAGCCTGTCTTCTTGCAGACATTACAGCCTTCTCCTCCGCACTTGAAACAAGAAACATCCACCTCAACAGATGGCTCCGTAAATGGGAAATAAGAAGGACGGAGACGAATCTGACGGTCAGCACCAAACATCTTCTTGATAATCATCTCAAGGGTGCCTTTCAAGTCCCCCATGGAAACATTTTTCCCGACAACCAAGCCCTCAATCTGATGGAATTGGTGGCTGTGGGTTGCATCGTCTGTATCCCGACGGAAGACCCGCCCTGGAGAAATCATCTTCAAAGCACCTTTTGAAAAATCATGCTGGTCCATGGTCCGCGCTTGCACGGGACTGGTGTGAGTCCGCATCAAGATTTCTTCTGTGATGTAGAAGGTGTCTTGCATATCACGGGCTGGGTGATCTTTCGGCAAGTTCATGCGCTCAAAGTTGTAGTAATCTTTTTCCACCTCAAAGCCGTCCACAATTTGAAAGCCCATGCCGAGGAAGATATCCTCGATTTCCTCACTGGTCTGGGTCAAGACATGGCGAAAACCTTGTTTGACCGCACGTCCTGGCAAGGTCACATCGATGGATTCTTGGGCAAGTTGCGCCTTAATTTTTTCTGCCTCAACCAGCGCTGCTGTTTCTTCAAAAGCCTTGGTCAAGACATCGCGGACCTCATTGACCTGCTTGCCGACGATTGGCTTCATCTCATTTGATAGGTCTTTGAGGCCTTTTAGTAAATCCGTCAGAGAGCCTTTTTTCCCGAGTACAGCGACCCGCAAGTCCTGCAAGTCTTTGGCATTTTCATGACGAATCTTTTTCAATTCATCCAGCGTTGATTGTCTTAATTCCGCTAATTGTTGTTCAATTGTTGACATATTTCCTCCAAAATAAAAACGCATGACCACACCCAATCGGAGCGTTGTCACGCGGTACCATCCGTTTTCATTTGCCTGTCGCAAACCTTTATTTTTAAGTCCTTGTGCGAGTGAATTCGACCTATTTTCACTGAATGAGCTTTCAGTCACGGCTCATCTCCCTGGACAGTTTCCCTAGATGTACTAGTCTCGCAGACTTCTATTCAATTACTTCCATTCTAGCAAAAATAGCAGGATTTGGCAAGAAATTATCCCAGACTTTGGACACAGGAACCAGCATTTTCAAGTAAAGTGACTAACGCCAACAAGATTTCCAAACTGCACCCATCACCACACCTTTTCAGCTGGAAGACAAAGAAAAAAACTGAGCGTGAGCCCAGCTTTTGCCATTCTCTCCTACGGGGTAAGCTGAACCTCCCCGCTATGATAGTCCATCCTTAAGCCCCGCTGGACATTGGGGACAAAGACATTGAACTCCAAACTTCCGTCCGCTGCTTTTGCTTCCAAATGACTGCCGACAGGTACCAAGTCTTCTGCGGACTGATAAATCAGGGTTACACGATACCGCACCCGTTTGTTTTGATCCAAGGCTCTACGCACCTGCGTTTCAAAATAGTTTTGCCCTGTCGCATCTTGACGATTGGCTTGATTGGCCCAAGCCGTCTGGACAGCGATATTTTTAGGGTTGCTGGTAGAGGCATCGTAACCCTTCAAGCCACCAACCAAGGAATAGGCCAGCACATGCCCCCTGTCAACGGCGTGATTGTACTCACCTTCCAAAATTTTTACCTGATGCCAGCCAGCAGGTTTCCAGCTGGTAGTGCCATTTCCTGTTTCTTTCCGCTTTTGATACTGGCGCGTGGCCTTGCTTAACAGAGCATTCCCTACCGTTGGAACAACCTTGCCTTGCGCAGTCTTGGTTTTATTTTCCGCATAGGGCTTACTCGCCACAGAAGCATCGAGATTGGTCCGATTTCCGTTGACAATAAAGGCACCTGCTCCATTATAGACAACATCTGTACCTAGCTGCTTTCGCACCGTGTCGGTCAGAACCGAGCTCGCCAAGTCCTCTGAAGGGGCTAGACCATTGTCACTGATTCTTGCTACTTGCTCATTTGAGACTGGAGCAGGTTGCTCTGTGACAACATATCCTCCCGCCACCAGTAACAGCGTAGCTAGAAAACTAGCCAGACTAATGCCAACGCTCTGTTTTTTTGTTTTTTTCCTTACCATTGTTCTCCTATTGAAAAAAGTAGGATACTCCTACTTTCCTGTAAATTTGCCAATCAATTCTTGCCATTTCTCTGCCGATAAAATCGCCCAGACATTATCGCCATCACCAATGACACCGTAGCCGACCATTAAACCAATCGCAAAGAGAATCAGGGCTAACAGAACAACAAAGAGAATCAACAATAATTGATTACCGACAAAACGTAGATTTTCTTTCTGATCCATCAGTCTTCTCCTTTGATGCGTTCAATATCCGCTCCTAGAGCTGCCAGCTTTTCATGGAAACGATAATAGCCACGATCGAGATGGGTCAATTTCCCTACGGTCGTGACACCTTCTGCCACTAACCCTGTTAGAATCAAGGCAGCACTAGCTCTCAAGTCCGTTGACATGACTTCTGCTCCTTGAAGAGGATTTCCACCTGTGATAATCGCGGTATCACGCAGAATATCCGAGTGCAAATCCATACGGCGCAATTCTTCTAAATGTTGGAAACGATTCTCAAAGACCGTCTCAATCATGGTTGATTCGCCCTTAGCTACTGCCATAAGGGCTGTAAATTGGGCCTGCATATCTGTTGGAAACCCTGGATGCGGCAAGGTTTTAACTGTCACAGGCTTCAATTTCTCAACCGATGAACGAATGCGAATGCCCTCTTCTTCCTCGGTCACCTCAACACCCATTTCCTGCATTTTGGAAATCAAGGGGCGATTGTGTTCCCAGATTGCATCCTTGACAAGGACATCGCCACCTGTCATAGCTGCCGCCACCATAAAGGTTCCTGCCTCGATACGGTCTTGAACGACCTGATGATCTGCACCATGTAGCACAGAAACGCCCTTAATCGTAATCGTCTCCGTACCTGCTCCCTTGACCTTGGCTCCCATTTTATTGAGGAAAATAGCCAAATCCACAATTTCTGGTTCACGCGCCGCATTTTCAATCACGGTGGTTCCCTCAGCTAGGGTCGCTGCCATCATCAAGTTTTGTGTTGCACCCACGCTTGGAAAATCCATATAAAGATGAGCCCCGTGCAAACGCTCGGCCCGTGCTTCAATATAGCCTGCTCGCTGGTGAATGCTTGCCCCCATGGATTCCAGACCTTTTAGGTGTAAATCAATCGGTCGACTGCCAATCGTACAGCCTCCAGGCATGGAAACCTTGGCGTAGCCATTGCGAGCCAAGATGGGACCTAGCACCACGATAGAAGCTCGCATTTGATTGACATATTTATACGGTGCTTCGCTACCGAGTTCCCCCCTAGCGTCCACCACAATCTCCTTATCCTCTTGGTGAAATGCAACCTGTGCACCCAAACCGCCCACCACATGATTCATGGTAAAGACATCTGATAAGATGGGCACATTGGACAAGCGTGACTGCCCCTCACTTGCTAAAATAGTGGCTGCTAACAAGGGCAGGACCGCATTCTTAGCTCCTTCAATCACCACTTGACCTTCTAAGCGCGTCTTTCCACCTCTGACAATAATTTTATCCATTGATTGTTCCTTTAACTATTCGATTTTTCTGACAGACCGTTCTTAAAAACAGGCCTGAGATAGGTTTCTAACTAGCTCTAGCGAAAGGCTTCCGCTAGGTTTCGGCTGATGGACAAAATGTCCAAAAAGAAAGCCGATACCAAGTAGCCCAAGGCAATCGCTAAAAAGAGCATAAAGAGTTGAATATGTTTCTGATTGTCCGCCGTCCCCTTTAACCACTTCGACCAATCCACTACTGATAGTAGCAAATGGTGGGCCAAGTAGATAAACAAGAGATGACTACAAATCGTTACGAATGATAAAACCATGTTTCTATTATACCAAAAATTTCAAAAATGTCGTAGTTTGACGACGAGGGCAAAAAGAGGCTAGAATATCTCCTAACCTCTCATCATCTGTATTTTGAGTAGCTATCCTACCCTTATTTATTTCCGACACGAATGCGGTTAATCGCACGTTGCAATGCAATGGCTGCCCGTTTTTCCATGTCAATGTTACGAGCGCTTTGTGCTTCTTCCAGCGCTTTTTCAGCACGGAGTTTCGCACGTTCCGCACGGCTAACATCAATATCGCGTGCACGCTCGGCCGAATCTGAAACAATGGTGATAAAATCCTTGGAGATTTCAATAATCCCACCATTGACCGCAATCCAGTCTACGTGATTTTCATCATCAATCCGACGAACCTTGATTTCATCAATGGCCAAAACGGCAATCAGTTCGACGTGCCCTGGATAAATCCCCAGCTCACCTTCTGTCGTCCGAACCAGTACGAAAGCCGCATGGTGATCATAACGAATACCGTCTGGCGTTACAATTTGTACTGTCATTTGTGCCATAAAACACCTCTAAAATCCCATTTTGGCTGCTTTGGCAATCACATCATCAATGGAACCCACATTACGGAAGGCATCTTCTGGTAACTTGTCATGCTTACCATCCAAGATTTCCTTAAAGCCACGCACAGTCTCAGCAACAGGTACATAAGAACCTGACATACCCGTAAATTGCTCCGCAACGTTGAAGTTTTGTGACAGGAAGAATTGAATCCGACGAGCGCGACCAACCAGCGTCTTTTCCTCTTCAGACAATTCATCCATTCCCAAAATCGCAATGATATCCTGCAATTCTTGGTAGCGTTGCAGTACGCGTTTCACTTCCATTGCAACCGCATAGTGTTCTTCACCAACGATTTCAGGTGCCAAGGCACGAGAGCTGGAAGCGAGTGGATCCACGGCTGGATAAATTCCCAACTGGGTCAATTTCCGCTCTAGGTTGGTTGTCGAATCCAAATGCGCAAAGGCTGTCGCTGGCGCTGGGTCTGTATAGTCATCGGCTGGAACGTAAATCGCTTGGATAGAGGTTACAGAACCTTTCTTAGTAGAGGTAATCCGTTCCTGCAATTGTCCCATTTCCGTTGCTAGGGTAGGCTGGTATCCTACGGCTGACGGCATCCGACCCAAGAGGGCAGAAACTTCTGAACCAGCCTGCGTGAAACGGAAGATATTATCGATAAACAAGAGCACATCCTGACCTTCGACATCACGGAAGTATTCCGCAATGGTCAAACCAGTAAGAGCAACCCGCATCCGAGCTCCCGGTGGCTCATTCATCTGACCAAAGACCATGGCGGTCTTTTCAATAACGCCAGATTCTTTCATTTCCCAGTAAAGGTCATTTCCTTCACGTGTCCGCTCTCCAACACCAGTAAATACTGAAATACCACCGTGTTCTTGCGCGATGTTGTGAATCAACTCTTGGATAAGGACGGTTTTACCAACTCCCGCACCACCAAAGAGTCCGACCTTCCCACCTTTCAAATAAGGGGCTAAAAGGTCAATGACTTTAATCCCTGTTTCTAAAATTTCTGTCGCGGTTGACAATTCATCAAATGTAGGAGCTTTTTTATGAATCGGCTGGCGTTCTACTGCCTCGTCAAACGGTGCTTCCAAGTCAATGGTGTCCCCTAGGACATTGAAGACACGACCCAAGGTCTCTTTTCCGACAGGGACCGAAATAGGACGACCAGTGTCTAGCACTTCCATTCCACGAGTCAAGCCGTCTGTAGACTCCATGGCAATGGTCCGAACGACACCATCACCTAGCTCCAAAGCAACTTCAAGCACGACTTTTTGTTTTGATTCATCGTTCTTATAAACGACAAGTGCGTTGTTAATCTCAGGAAGTTTGTCATCAGCCGAAAATGCCACATCGACAACCGGCCCAACAACCTGAGTAATTTTGCCTGAACTCATTTTTTCTCCTTTACACAAGATACAAAGGACGTCAAGAGCAAAGTAAAAATAGGAGATTGACGATGTGTTCGATGAACACAAGGAAATCTATCTTTTTTACACAGCTCTTAGTCCGTGTTCAATTTACTAAGATATGAGGGCGTGAAAAAAGCGAATGAAAATTAGGAAACATGACGAAGAAGCAGAGCTTCTAGGAATGTGTCTCTATTTTCCGAGCTTTTAGCCCGAATTCAATTACACAAGATATGAGGGCGTATAAAGCACACAGTATACCCCTAGGGCATCCGTATCTGTAAAACGAGCAAGCTCGTAACAGCTACGGAAAAATAGGAAATCTGACGAGTGAAAAGCTCCAGTGGAGGTTTTCAGCCTAATTTCTAAAGTGATTTTCTACTGTAACCAACTAAAGTTGGAACAGGAGCGTCTCTTTTTGATACTGTGCTTAGCCCGATATAGTCTATTCTAGAGCGCTTGCTCCTGCAACGATTTCCGTAATTTCCTGCGTAATGGCTGCCTGACGGGCGCGATTATAGCGAATAGTCAAGTCATCAATCACGGCCTTGGCATTGTCTGTCGCTGTCTGCATGGCAATCATACCTGCTGCATTTTCAGCGGTTTTTGCATCCAAAATCGCACCGTAAATCGTTGATTCTGCGTACTGGGTCAAGAGTTGCCCCAAAATCGCCTCCCGACTTGGCTCTAGTTCAAAGGTTGCAGTATAGCCATCTGCCTCATTGTGGTCCAAGTCTTCTACTGGCAACATCTGCTGCACACGGACTTGACGGCTCAAACTATTGATATGGTGATTGTAGCAGACATACAGTTCGTCAAAGATTTCATTCTTGTACATCTCAACTGATTTTGAAATGATTTTCTGAACATCATCGAAACTTGGATTATCGGCTAAGCCACGCAATTCAAAGATGGGCTGAATCCCACGCGCTCGAAAGAAATCTGCACCCATTCCACCAATCGCAATGATTTCATACTCATCCTTGCTCGCATGGTCCTGTTCAATCATTTCCATCACTGCTTTTAAAATCATTGCATTGTAGCTACCTTTTAGGCCGCTGTCAGAGGTAATCACGATGTAGCCCGATTTTTGAATCGGACGACGAATCAACATCGGATTGGTTGAGCCTTCCATCAATTCCCCGCGGAGCAAGTCGGTCGTAATTTTCCGAACCTTGCTAGCGTAAATCTGGAAAGATTTGGCCAACTGCTCTGACTTGGCTAGTTTGGCAGCCGATACCATCTGCATAGCACCTGTGATTTGACTGGTTTTCTTTGTAGAGGCAATTTTGGTTTTGATTTCATTTAGAGAACCTGCCATAACACTTCTCCTTTACTTAAAGACAGACTGATCTTTGAATTCCTGAATAGCAGCATTCAATTCATCTGTATCTGGCAAGTCTTTTGTCCTGCGAATCGTATCCAAAAGACCGTCATGGTGCAAGTCAAAGTAGGCATAGAGTTCTTCTTCAAAGGTTAAAATATCATCGATTGGCACAGAGTCCAAGAAACCATTTGTCAAAGCGTAGAGAATCAAGACCTGTTTCTCAACTGGCAATGGCTTGTGAAGCGGTTGTTTCAAGACTTCAACCGTCCGACGACCGCGGTTTAACTTGGCTTGAGTAGCCGCATCAAGATCCGAACCAAATTGGGTAAAGGCCTCTAATTCACGATAGGAAGCTAGGTCAATCCGAAGCGTTCCTGCGACTTTTTTCATGGCCTTGATTTGCGCTGAACCACCGACACGAGATACAGAAGAACCCGCATCAATGGCTGGACGAATACCAGAGTTGAACAAGTCATCTTTCAGGAAAATCTGACCATCTGTAATCGAAATCACGTTGGTTGCGATATAGGCTGAAATATCTCCTGCCTGCGTTTCGATGAATGGCAGAGCTGTAATCGAGCCACCACCCAATTCTTCTGACACTTTTGCAGAACGCTCTAGTAAGCGGCTGTGTAGATAAAAGACATCCCCTGGATAAGCCTCACGACCTGGTGGACGACGAAGCAACAGGGACAGCTCACGGTAAGCGACCGCTTGTTTGGACAAATCATCATAGACAATCAAGACATGCTTGCCTTCATACATGAACTCTTCTGCCATTGCAACACCTGCATACGGTGCTAAAAAGAGCAAGGGCGATGGTTGTGAAGCCGAAGCTGTCACGACGATGGTATAATCAAGCGCACCGTACTGACGAAGCGTTTCAACCTGCGTACGCACAGTTGATTCTTTCTGTCCGATTGCCACATAGATACAAATCATGTCCTGATCCTTCTGGTTCAAGATTGTATCAATCGCAATCGATGTTTTCCCTGTCTGACGGTCTCCGATAATCAATTCCCGCTGACCACGACCGATTGGCACGAGGGCATCGATCGCTTTCAAGCCTGTTTGCAGAGGCTCGTTCACGGATTTCCGTTGCATGACCCCCGGAGCAGGATACTCGATTGGTCTCGTTTTACTGGTCCGAATGTCACCGAGTCCATCAACAGGCTGTCCAAGAGGATTGACCACGCGGCCAATCAAGCCTTGACCAACTGGAACTTCCATGATTTTTCCTGTACGGCGAACGACAGAACCCTCACGAATGTCCGTAAAGGGACCCAAGATGATAATCCCCACGTCAACCGTTTCCAAGTTCTGAGCCATTCCAATCGTGCCATTTTCAAAGATGAGGAGTTCTCCACTCATGGCATTATCAAGACCATGGGCACGAGCGATTCCGTCACCGATATAGGTCACGACCCCTGTCTCTGTATAGTCAAAATCAGGCTGAAACCCTTCAATTTGTTGTTTTAGTAAAGCGCTAATTTCTTGTGCATTAATCACCAAAAGAACACCACTTTCTATTTTCTAAAGTCTATTTCGAATTTCTTTCAATTGCGTCCGCACGCTGGCATCAATGACCTTGTGGTTGACCGTAACGATAAAACCACCGAGTACGTCTCTGTCAATTTCTTGTACGATATTGCGAACTTTCAATGAAAAACGGCTCTCAACTAGACGACGCACTCTTTCTTTTTGTTCTTCTGTCAATGGATAAACAGAGACAATGTGCGCATCAAACTCTTGCTTGCTCTTACTAATCAAGCGTAAGGCTGCTTCGAGCGTTTCAACGAGCAAATCAGCATGACCATCGCGCGCTATAGCTTCAATCAAATCATTGACTTCGCGATAGGTTGATTGACGAATGGCATGGATAAAATCTGCCTTTTCAGCTTGAGAAACCGTTGCAGATAAGAGAATTCGATTTAATTTACTATCATGAATTACCGTGAGAATAGCTGAAATTTGGTCATAAATCGTCCAGACATCCTCGCGATCGTATACCTTATCAACGAATGATTGAGCATATTTTTGCACTAAGGCAGTTTCTCTAGCATTCATTATTCTTCTCCTAGCCTATCAATATAGCGGTTAATCAACTCGCTATGCGCCTGCTGATCCAAGTCCTCCAAGATAATTTTGCTGGCCAAATCAACGGCCAAGTCTGCCACTTGAATATGCAATTTCTCTTGAGCTTCACGTTTCTCAGCTTCAATTTCCAAATCTGCTTTCTTTTTCAAGGCTTCAATTTCAATTTCAGCTTGTTCTAAAATGCGTTTTTTCTCTAATTTTGCCCGATCAACCGCATCTTGAACAATCTTTTGCCCTTCTACGCGACCTTGTGCCAACTCTTGTTCCCTTTGCTCAACAAGGCCTGAGGCTTCTGCCAATTTTTCTTCAGCAGCATCAATGTCACCTGAAATTTTAGCAGCACGTTCTTCAAAAATACCTGTAATTTTATCCCAAGCAAAGAGGCGAATTGCCACAATCAATACAGCAAACGAAGCCGTTACTAAAATAAAATTACCAAGCATGGTACTGTTTATACTTAGTCCTGTCATCATGAATATCTAATCCTTTCCTATTCACCTTCACCTTGAATTTTCTTATTCAAATACATCGAAACCAGCATGACAAACACATAGGCTTGCAAGCAGGAAATAAAGACTGAAAAACCAGTCCAGATGACATTTAGTAGGAAGGCGATGGGATAAGCAAATGCACTTTTTTGTGACATCTGTACCAAGAGGGTCACGAGAATCTCACCGGCAAAGATATTTCCGTACAAACGAAGTGCGAGAGAGGCCACGTTCGTCACTTCTTCCAAAATATTCATCGGAGCCATTGCCCAAGGGGTCACAAATGCTTTCAAATAATTTTTAAATCCTCGGCGACGAATGCCTTCTACGTGACAGAAGACAACCGCCATGATGGCTAGACCAAAGTCATAGGCCATATTAGAAGTTGGAGATGTCCAAAAGTTAACCCCCTCTGATGACTCTAGTTTGGTCATCAAGCCGAGGTTATTGGCCACCAAGAGGAATAGGAAGAGAACAAAGAAATAAAGAGAATATCTTCTTGACTCTGCATCACCCAAATTTCCCTTGGTAAAGTTGATCGTCAGCTCATAGACATATTCCAAGACATTTTGCTTTCCTTTTGGCTTCAATGTCATACTGCGACTTGCCCAAAATACAAGTAAAAATATGATGGTTATCGTCACCATCGTCACAATGACCATGGTGACATCAAAGGTTACAGGACCTAGAGTAATAGTTGGAGCTGCGGTTCCTTCCACGATTACTCCCCCTTTCTAATGATTCTAAGGCACTCCTTATCCACGCAAGAACAATGTCATCGCAAGGGTTACGAAGAAAGTACCCTCGATAAAGGCAACGCCCATGAATACCCCTGTCATTAGTTTGCTTTGTAATTCAGGTTGACGTGCTGTTGAGCTAAGATAGCTGGCAACCAAGAGTCCCTCACCAACACTAACACCCAAACAGGCAATACCTAAAGCTAATGCAGATACATCCATTTTTTAATTCTCCTTTAAAATTTTTATACCATGATAGCATACTCCTAAAAAATGCTTTTGTCAAGAAAAGACAGTATTTGGAAGCGTTTTTTGACAGGAGTGTCTAGAAAAAAGAAAAGACTGAATATCTTTTCTTCCTATTTATATTGTTCCTTCCAAATGGTCCGCTTCTTCGATAAAGCGTTTGGCCATATCTTCTCGGCTCATATCGTCCGTATCAAGGGTGATGGCTTCATCTGCCACCTTGTCCGTGTCTGCGAAAAATTCGATATGGTTGGCAAGGTTAATCAACTCGACAGGAGCATCTCCTCCGTACTCACCGTCAAGGTTCAGCATCATGCGATTGCTACTATCCAAGGATTCAACGGTTAGTTGACGCGTTTTGATGTATTCAATCTTGTCGCTATCGACATGCTTACCACCATCGATAACCAGGCGAATCAAGTGCAGAATTTCAAAGAGATTCCCCGTCTTGACCATGATGAGCGTAAACATGCCATCGTCTAACTTAGCATCTGGAACAATCTGCTCAAAACCACCGATGGAATTGGTCAGGGCCACGAAAATCATTGAGATTTTCCCTTCAAACACTCCTTCATCATGGCTCACACGAACGGGGGTGAATTGAACCCGAGGCAGTAATTCTGCCCCTTTTACGACATAGGCCAGATAGCCAAAAATCGTCTTGAGCTGGCTTGGAACACTGTAGGTCAATTCTGTCAGGGTTCCAGCTGCTGCAATATTGATAAAATAATTCTCTCCGACTGATTCATTTTTTGCAAGTCCGATGTCCATGAGAATAGTCTGCCCTTTGCCAATCACCTTGGCCGCCTCAATCGGATTGCCCCTTGGAATTTTCAAGGCACGGGCATAATCATTGGTCGTTCCTGTTGGAATAATCGCCATCTGTGGCCGCTTAGGGGGAAAGGAAAGGCCATTGACCACTTCGTTAATGGTCCCATCTCCGCCCGCCGCGATAATTAAGTCAAAGCCTGCTTGTGCAGCCCTTGTTGCTTCATTTTTAGCGGAGTCTTTTTCAGGACTTGTTTGAAAGGCAGAGGTTTCATACCCAAAACCTTCTAAAATATGCAAGACTTCTGCTACATTTTTCTTCATGATTTCCTGCCCAGAAACAGGATTATAAATCAATCGTGCGCGTTTTCTTTGTTCCATATGTGTACCTATAGACTTTCTAGCCAGGCTTCATCTCGTACTTCAATGCCTAATTCTTGAGCCTTGGCCAACTTACTTCCTGCATCACTACCTGCTACCACGAGGTCTGTTTTTTTGGAAACTGAACCTGCTACATTGGCTCCCAAGCTCTCTAGTTTTGCCTTGGCTTCACTTCGCTTGAGGCGCTCCAATTTCCCAGTTAAAACAATGGTCATACCAGCTAAGAGGGCATCGGCTGCTGCTACCTGACCGAGATAGGCCAGGGTAACGCCCGAGGCTTCCAATTCTGCCACCAGGGTCTTAGCTCCCTCGCTACTAAAATAAGTCGTTAGCGATTGGGCAATCACCGTCCCCACACCATCTAAGGCTGCAATCTCCTCAAGGCTAGCCTCAGCCAGTCTTGGAATGGTCCTAAATGTCTCAAGGAGAATCTTGCTGGCCTTGCTACCGACATGGCGGATTCCCAAGCCAAACAAAAGCCGCTCTGCTGAATTTTCTTTTGAGGCTTGAATGGCCTGATACAGTTTAGTAGCCGATTTTTCCTTGAAGCCTTCCAAAGTTAGTAAATCCTCAACTGACAGGCGATAAATATCTGCCACATCTTGCACCAGATTGGCTGAAAAGAGTTTTTCAACAATCGAACTTCCTAACCCCGCAATATTCATGGCATCTCGGCTGGCAAAATGCTCCAATTTACTCTTGAGTTGAGCAGGACACAGGGGATTGATACAACGCAGGGCAACCTCATCTTCATAATGAAGCAAGGAACTACCACAACTTGGACAGGCTGTCGGAATGTCCATGGGCTCTTGTTGCTTGCGTTTTGCTGCCACCACCGATAGGACTGCTGGAATAATATCGCCTGCCTTATAAACGATAACTGTATCATGCAGACGGATGTCTTTTTCAGCAATGTAGTCCACATTGTGCAAGGTCGCACGGCTCACCGTCGTTCCTGCCAACTGAACAGGGGTCAGATTGGCTGTAGGGGTCACAACTCCCGTCCTACCTACTGTCCAATCGACCGATACAATCTCAGCCTCTTTTTCTTCAGCGGGGAATTTATAGGCGATGGCCCAGCGTGGCGCCTTGACCGTAAAGCCCAATTCTTCTTGGATTGCTAAGTTATTGACCTTAATCACCACACCGTCAATCTCATAGGGCAGGGCTTCTCTGCGACCAGCCAAGTCTTCAATAAACTGCCAGACCTCTTCAATGCTGTCTGCCAAATGATAGTCTTGATTGGTCACAAAGCCTAGACGCGTCAGTTTGTCCAAGACATGGGACTGGCTGTCTGCTTCTGTCGGACTGGCCTCTTGATATAAGAAGGTTGCTAGACCGCGTTTGGCAACGATTCGTGTGTCCAATTGGCGCAGGGTTCCTGCTGCCGCATTGCGCGGATTGGCAAATTCCACCTCGCCTGCTTCCTGACGAATCTGATTGACCCGATCAAAGGAGGCTTTCGGCATATAGCACTCCCCCCGAACAGTGATATCAAGCGCCTCTGGTAGGGTGAGCGGAATATCCTGCACCCGTTTGAGATTTTCTGTGATATTTTCACCGATGCTACCATCTCCACGAGTGGCTCCGACAACCAAGCGTCCTGCTTCATAGGTCAGCGAAATGGATAGCCCATCAATCTTTAATTCGCAAATATAGGTCGCATGGGGAAATTCCTTGCGAACACGGCGATTAAAGGCTTCTAATTCCTCAAAAGAAAAAGCGTCCTGCAAGCTATACAAGGGGTATTGATGCTGGTATTTGCTAAATCCATCTAAAATCTTTCCACCCACCCGATGGCTGGGACTATTTGGCAAAACCAAATCAGGATGCGCTGTCTCAAGCTCCACCAATTCACGATACAGCTTGTCATATTCCGCATCTGAAACCACGGGACGGTCCAAGCGGTAATAAGCGTCTGCATACTGATTGAGCTGTTCTACTAGTTGATTCATTCTATCTTTCATAGTTTTATTATATCATGATTTTAGCAAGAAAGAAGATAGAAAGTCTGCTTTTTCTCTGACTGAAAATGGTTGATTTCTGCTTTTTTTAAGAAGAAAGAGTATAATAGAATTATCGATTATGAAACGAAACAAAACATACTATTTGGAGGTGCCTTATGGCTGTCACATACAAACGAAAAGATGATTTAGAAAAAATGTTGGAAGAATTTGCTTCTTTTGATGCGCTTGAGCAGGTGGAATTTCCTGATTCCAAGGTAAAAAAAGAAACTCCTGCCAAGGAAGCCTCTGAAAAGTAGGTTCGGCCATGTTGGGATTCCAAAACTTGCCAGCTTCTGTCTTACAAGCAGGAGCGATTTTTCTTTCCATTATCATTGAGGCCCTGCCCTTTGTCCTCATCGGTTCCCTGATTTCAGGCTTTATCGAGGTGTATGTCACACCAGACCGTGTCCATCGAGCCTTACCTAACAATCGTTTTTTGAGAATCCTCTTTGGAACCTTTATCGGCTTTATTTTTCCCTCCTGCGAATGTGGGATTGTACCGATTGTCAACCGATTGTTGGAGAAAAAAGTGCCGACTTATACGGCAATTCCTTTTCTAGCAACGGCCCCTGTCATCAATCCGATTGTCCTATTTGCGACCTTTACCGCTTTTGGTAATTCAGTCAAATTCGCATTCTACCGCGCACTTGGTTCGATTCTGGTCGCTCTAGTCTTAGGGATTTTTCTGGGATTTTTCCAGACAGGCTCTATTTTAAAAGAGCAGGCTTCTCCCTTGCATACGCATGATTTTTCCCATTTGAGCGGCTGGAAAAAGGTCGGACAAGCCTTGATACAAAGTATCGATGAATTTTTTGATACGGGGCGCTACTTGGTGTTTGGTTGCCTCTTTGCCAGCCTCGTCCAAGTCTACATTCCGACCAGTATCTTGACCCGGATTGGTCACAATCCCTTTACAGCCATTCTCTTGATGATGCTGCTTGCTTTTTTGCTGTCTCTCTGTTCCGAAGCTGATGCCTTTATCGGGGCGTCCCTACTTTCGAGCTTTGGCTTTGCACCAATTATGGCCTTTCTCGTTATCGGTCCTATGATTGACATTAAAAACCTCATCATGATGAAGCATTCCTTTAAGACATCTTTTATTCTGCAATTTATCGGAATCATCTCTGTTGTCATCGCCCTGTACTGTCTTGCAATAGGAGGTCTCTAAAATGATTCGATTCTTACTATTAGCAGGGTATTTTGAAATGACCCTCTATCTCTACGTTTCTGGAAAACTCGACCAGTACATCAACCTGCATTACTCTTATCTAGCCTATCTCTCCATGGTCTTAACCTTCCTACTAGCCCTCGTCCAGCTCTATATCTGGGTTAAGCAACTGGAAACGCATAGCCATTTATCAACGAAAATAGCCAAACTGACCAGTATTGCCCTCCTGCTCATTCCCTTGATTGTCGCTTGGGGCTTTCCAACGGTCCATCTGGACTCAACGACCGTTGCGGCTAAGGGCTACCATTTCCCACTCGCAGCAGGAACGGATACAGAAATTCAAGAGCAAGAAGGCACCACTGTCCAATACTTGAAACCCGATACCTCTGCCTACTTCACCAAATCCAGCTATCAAAGCGAAATGCGTAAGGTTGCCGAGCGCTATTTAGACCAAGAGATTATCAGCGTCACCAGCGAAAATTACATGGAAGTGATGGAGGCCATCTATGACTATCCCAATGAATTTGTCGGCAAACACCTTGAAATGGTAGGCTTTGTCTACAACGACCCTGATAATCCAAAACAGCAATTTCTCTTCCGCTTTGGAATTATCCACTGTATCGCTGATTCTGGTGTCTACGGCCTCCTGTCCACAGGACAGGAGACGGATTTCCCAGACAATACTTGGGTTCAGGCCAAGGGAACAATCAAACTCTCCTATCACAACTCCCTCCAGCAGGCTCTTCCAACACTTGAGCTGACGGAATACACCAAGATTGAACAACCCAAAAATCCCTATGTCTACCGTGTCTTTTAATCAAAAAAATATCTCTCGCAATCGCTACTCTCTAAACATCGTATTCTGCATCCGCAACTGCACGTTGAGTGAACAAAGGTCCGAAGATGATTTTTGACCTACGACAAACGCATGAAGAAAATTTAGTTTTCAGAAATCATGTTTTCAATTGTTCGTGTTAGCATTTAAAAAAATTGCAGTATCATTAAGCTATTAACGAGAAAAAATTACTATTTCTTCCAAAAAGGTGATGAAATGGTTTCAAAAAATTGCACTTATCAAAAATTAGGATAGGTGCAATTTTTCATGCGTTTGTCGTGTTTTTGACGAGTAGCAGGTGAATTTTCAGACAATTTATGATATACTAATACTAAATTCTACAGATTGGAAACCATTTATGTCATCACACGTATTATTTACTATTTTTGGAGCGAGTGGGGATCTTGCCAAACGCAAACTCTATCCCTCACTTTTTCGATTATATAAAGCTGGGCATATCGGACAGCACTTTGCCGTGATTGGTACTGCACGCCGTCCTTGGACCAAGGAATATTTTGAGCAAGTCGTGATTGAGTCGCTCGGAGACCTGCCAGACAATACGCGTCAAGCACATGAATTTGCCAGCCATTTTTACTATCAAAGCCACGATGTTAACGACACCGAGCACTACATTGCTTTGAAACAATTGCAGGAAGAATTGGGCAAACAATACCAGACCGAGCACAACAAGGTCTTCTTCTTGTCGATGGCACCTGAATTTTTTGGAACCATTGCCAAGCACTTGAAATCGGAGCAAATCGTTGATGGAAAAGGGTTTGAGCGGTTAATCATTGAAAAACCATTTGGAACAAGCCTCGAGACAGCCGAAAAGCTCAACCAAGAGCTCGCAGAAACCTTTGAAGAAGAGCAGATTTACCGTATCGACCATTATCTTGGAAAAGAAATGGTGCAAAATATCTTTGCCGTTCGGTTTGCCAACATCATTTTTGAACATATCTGGAATCGCGATTACATTGAATCCGTTCAAATCAACTTTGCAGAATCCATCGGGGTCGAAGACCGCGGAGGCTACTACGACCATTCTGGGGCCTTGAAAGACATGATTCAAAACCATGCCCTGCAGGTTCTCTCGATTCTAGCTATGGACAAGCCAAAAAGTTTCAATGAAGCAGATGTACGGGCAGAAAAAATCAAGGTTTTCCAACATCTGAAACAGCAGACCGACGAGGAAATCAAACGCAATTTCATCCGAGGTCAATACACCGCTGGACACATTGATGGTAAAGACTATGTAGGGTATTTGGAAGAGCCAAATATCGCAGAAGGTTCGCAGACCGAAACCTTTGCTAGCGGAGTTTTCTTTGTTGACACCGATGCCTTTCGTGATGTGCCTTTCTTCTTCCGTACCGGTAAACGCTTGACGGAAAAAGGAACACGTATTACCATCGTCTTCAAACAAGCACAGGATATTTTTGGCCAACACGCTGAAAAGAATGTCTTGACCATTTACATTCAGCCGACCGAGGGATTTTCTCTGTCTATCAACGGAAAAGAAGTCGGTTCTCACTTTGCGCTGACCCCAGCCAAGCTCGATTTCCGCCACAATGCGACCGCCCTTGGCAACTCACCAGAAGCCTATGAAAAGCTCTTCTTTGATGTCTTGCATGGGGACTCCACCAACTTCAGTCACTGGGAAGAGGTCAAGGCCAGCTGGCAGTTTATCGACCAAGTGGTCCGTATCTGGCAGGACAACCAAGTACCGCTCCATACTTACCCCGCAGGAAGCATGGGACCGCAAGCTGCCTTTGACTTATTAGAAAGCTACGGCAGCAAATGGATCTGGACACCCGATGTCTGGTACCGCGAGCGGGGATTACTATAAAAGCAACACAGGAGGGATTTAGGAGAAGTTCAAACACTTGCTCCCCTCCTCTTTTTTATATTCAAATGAATGAACTTTCAGACAAGAAACTGAGACAAAGACTATATCTTCTCAACACCACAAATCATAGGAGATATCATGATGATAACTATTCCATCTATTCTGGCAGCACTTGAAGCAGAAAGCCATGCTGGCACCCTCAAACGCTATGAAAAAATCCAAGAAACTAAGCCTTACTATGGCGTGCCTATGGGTGCTATTTCCCGTATTGCCAAACCTTACATCCATCAGCTAGAACTCGTCTATCCTTTATGGGAAACAAAGATACTAGAGGCGCAGTATTTAGCCATTCAAATCGCCAAAGGAAGAGCAAATCAGCTAACTGAAGAGACCATTCAAAGCTGCCTAGACGATACTGTTTCACAAAATGTCCTTGATAAATTTGCCAACCTCATTCTCAATAAACGTTCAGATGCCAGAAAATGGGAAGATTGGCTTCTGCAATCGGACGGCCCTGTCTTTCAACGCCTCGGCTGGGCTCTAAAAGGAAGCTATTTTGCGAGTAAAAAGGCCAGCTCCAAAGAAATTGAAGAGACACTTTCTACTATAGAGACTCATTTACAGACAGTCGCAGAACCTATCCAATGGACCATGAACCAATGTCTGGTTGAAATTGCGGTCGCCTATCCTGACTATTTGGAGCAGGGACTGACCATTGGACGCACATTAGCGGTCTATGCTGATATGAAAGTCCCTAAAGGCTGTACATCTGCCTACGCTCCTGACTGGATTGAAGCTCTCCTAAAAAGAAAGAAATAGAAAAAAAGAGTAGGATCAACTCGTGATGTCAATATCACGCTAGGTCCTACTCTTTTTTATACTAAACCTTCTAACAAGCCTCTCATAAAGGATTCGGAATGAAATTCACCGATGTCGTCAATCTTTTCCCCAAATCCGATGAGTTTCACCGGAATATCCAATTCTTGACGAATGGCAAGTACGACACCACCACGCGCGGTCCCGTCTAGTTTGGTCAAGACCAGTCCTGTCAGCGGTGTAATTTTTGAAAATTCTTTGGCCTGTACGAGGGCATTCTGACCCGTTGACGCGTCTAGCGCTAGCAAGGTTTCATGCGGTGCATCTGGTAAACTCCGCTTGATAATCCGGCCAATCTTTTCTAATTCAGCCATGAGGTTATCCTTGTTTTGCAGGCGACCAGCTGTATCAATCATGAGAATGTCCACCTGCTCTGCCATGGCTTTTTCCATACCGTCAAAGACCACACTAGCAGGGTCAGACTTCTCTGGTCCTGTCACCACAGGCACATCCACGCGCCGTCCCCACTCAACCAGCTGGGCTACTGCACCTGCGCGGAAGGTGTCTGCTGCAACTAACATCACTTTCTTTCCTGCCTGCTTGTAACGATAGGCCAATTTACCAATAGACGTTGTTTTCCCAACCCCATTGACACCGACAAAAAGCATGACCGTCAGGCCCTCTTGAAAGGCTATCTGCTCGCTGAACTGCCCGTCTTTTTCGTAAATTTCCACCAGTTTTTCAATAATCAAACGGCGCAAGGCTTCGGGCTTTTTGGCATTTTCCAAGCGTGCTTCATAGCGAAGCTCTTCCGTCAAGTTAGACGCAACCTGCACCCCTACGTCGCTTGTGATGAGTAATTCTTCTAATTCTTCAAAGAAATCTTCATCCACCGAGCGGAAATTGGCAAAGAATTCATTGAGCTTGGCACCAAAACCAGTCCGCGTTTTTTTCAAGGTGCGCTGGTATTTTTCTTCCTCACTTTCAGGTGCTGGCTGCGGTGCTAGCACCTCTTCTGCTTGCTCCTGTTTGGTCTGAAGAGCTTCTTCGTTCTCTTTTGCTTCTTTCACACGCGCGGCAGCCGCTTCCTTAGCTGCATAGTAGTCCTCCATGAAGTCCAAGGTTCGCTGTTTCTGCGCATCCAAATCTACTTCTACAACTTCAGTAGAATCCTCTTCTTCAGCTACAACTTCTTCTGCGGTCTCAACAGGAACCTCTTCTTCAACCACTGCCTCTTCAGCAACTTCAGTGATATCCTCTGCTACCCTTTCAGCTAAATCTCCGCTTTCTTCATGCGCGTCAAGGCGCTCCTCTGTCGGAACGGAAACTTCTTCTAGCTCAACTTGGTCTTCCATCACCTGCTCTGCTTCTGCGGTCACATCTTCAGGCTGCATCTGGCTTTCTGCATGCTGCGCTTTATGTTCTTCTGAAAGAACAGGCGCTTCTTCCTTGTCTTTGCGTCCAAATAATCGATCAAATAGCCCCATACTATTCCTCACTTACTACATATTGTTCAATCGCCCAGGCAATACCATGTTCATCATTGGTCAATGGCAATACCACCTTGGCAACTTCTTTTAATGTTGAACTCGCATTTGCCATGGCAATTCCGAGACCAGCCCATTCAACCATGCTCAAATCATTTTCTTCATCGCCACAGGCCATGACTTCTGATTGTTCAATTCCTAAATGCTCAATCAATTTAGCAAGCCCATTGGCCTTGTGAACACCCTTAGGGCTCCACTCTAAGAGAATATCGCGCGATTTAAAAATTTCAAAGCGATCATATAGAGAAGCAGGCAATTTAGCAATCTGTTGATCCAAAAATGCTGCATCCACAGCTGTCACTGCTTTATTGTAGGTCAATTCCTCTGGTAGACTAGCATCTGTCGTTGGAATAATGTGTAACAGCGGATTGCAGCTTGAATAAAGCGAAGCATGAGCGGCATCCAAGGAATAGACATCTCCCTCATGAATGGCATCAAGTGGCAATTCAAGCTGGTTGGTCACTTCGCGAATGGCACGCACATCTTCTACAGAAAAGCCTGTTTGCTCTAAGACACGACCTGTATTTTCTTGCACCAAGCCTCCATTAAAGGTGATTGCATATTGTCCTTCGCCAAGCAAGTCCAGCTCTTCTAAGAACTGTTCAATCGCTTTTAAAGGACGTCCAGTAGTCAAGACGACATACACTCCCTTATCGCGCGCTGCTTGCAGGGCTTTTTTGTTTTCCGCTGAAATCCGCTTATCAGATGTCAGCAAAGTCCCGTCCAAATCAAGGGCAATCAATTTAATACTCATGTAGTAATTCCTCCATATATGTCAAAACAGCCTCATCATTACAGTGACCGATGACTGTATCTGCTACCTTTTTCACTTCTGGTTTAGCATTGCTTGTCGCAAGGGAAGTCCCTGCAAAATCAAGCATTTCCAAGTCATTTTGATTGTCGCCAAAGGCGACAACATTCTCAGCATCCACGCCAAAATGCTCACACAAGTGATACAAACCTACTGCCTTATGGCTGTCTGACAAGATGATATCTACTGATTCAAATCCGGTCGTCACAGCAGTCACACTATCAAATCGCTCATTCAACCACTCCTGACCAGCTTCTAATTTCCCATCTGGAAAAGTAGCCACGATCTTAACAATATCCTCTGTCACTTCAGAAAAATCTGAAACTAGAGTTGTTTTCAAGTAGAATTGAGAAATCATATCAACATAGGATTGCTCCGCACTGGTCAATAAATAGGCGGCATTTCTCCCTGATAACACAACAAAAGCGCTACTACCGTAGGGGCCTTCTTCTAGCCTATGGACAATATCCATATAGACCTGAGGATCAATCGGCTGATCTTCAAAAATGACGTCTCCCTTATAGGATACAAAGGATCCATTTTCAGCGATAAAAGCCATCTCGTCTTCAAAGCCCTGAAAAACATCTTGCAAACTCAAGAGAGAGCGCCCACTCGCTGCTGCAAATAGATAGCCTTTTTCATGAAATTGATTCAGAATCTTGCGAAAACGTTCTCGGTTGAACTGATGGTCTTCTCTGAGAAATGTACCATCCATATCGGTTGCAATTATCTTCTTTATCATCTATCCACCTACTCACTTTCTATATCTTTCAACTTCACAGAGACAATCTTTGATACACCTGATTCTTGCATGGTCACCCCATACATGGCATCTGCTGCTGCCATTGTCCCCTTACGGTGGGTAACAACAATAAATTGGCTGGACTTATCAAATCGATTGAGATAGTCCCCAAAACGTTTGACATTGGCCTCATCAAGCGCAGCTTCAACCTCATCCAAGATGACAAAAGGAATGGTTTTCACGCGGATAATCGAAAAGAGAAGGGCAAGGGCTGACAAGGCTTTTTCTCCACCAGACATCAGATTCAGAGACTGGATTTTCTTGCCAGGTGGCTGAACAGAAATCTCTACACCTGCTGTCAGAATATCCGGGCTAGTCAAGATTAAATCTGCTGATCCGCCACCAAACATTTGCTTAAAGGTCCGCTTAAAGCTCTCGCGAATCGCTTCAAAGGTCTGTTTAAAGCGTTCTTTGACCTCGTCATCCATTTCATGAATGGTATCGAGCAGGAGATTGCGAGCTGATAAAATATCCTCACGCTGTTCATTTAAGAAGGTCAAGCGCTGATGGACTTCTTCATACTGATCAATAGCTTCTAGGTTGACAGGACCTAGGGCACGAATCGCACGTTCCAAGTCTTTGAGGGTCTGCTCTGCACGAGTCAAATCTTCTAGGACTTCAGCCTTCGTCTGCGCTTCTTCAAAACTCATTTTATAATGCTCTGTCAGATTAGCCAGCAAGGTCTTGAGACGACCAGCTTCTTGCTCATAGTCTGCCTCGAGCTTGGCTTGCTTGCGAATCAACTCGTCATTTTTCAAGCGCATTTGCTCTAACCGTGACTGAATATCCTCGAATTGCCCCTCGATATCTTCAAGTTCTAACTTGAGACGAATGAGAAATTGATCAGTCGCAATCTGCTTGTTTTTAGCTGCCTGCAACTGCTCTTCTAAAACCTCTAAACTCGTATCATCTTGGGCTTCTGCTTTCTGGTCAATAACAGTCTGCAAAAGCTCCATTTCATGCATAATACTTGCTTCTTCTTCTTGCAATCGAGTGATGTCTGTCTGCTCAAAGCGTACTTCACTGGTCCGCTCACTTTGAGTGACTTTCAGGCTTGATAGACTTTCTTGCAAGGTCTGCACCTGCTCTTGAATAGCATAGCGATTGGTCTTCATCTCCTCAATCTGGCCTGTTAACTTAACCTTTTTCTCACTAAAATCAGCTAACTGTGCCTGATACTTACCAGCCAAATCCTGCAAATCAGATAAGATGCTCTTACCTGACTGCCCCACTTGCACATCATACAGGGTCTGTAATTCTGCAAGCTTATCGGCTAGCTGTTCATAAGAGAAGCGAATCCGTTGCTCAACAAGGCGCGCCTCCTCACCAGATTCTTTGATTTCTTCCAGAGATTGACGAATGACCTCTGCCTCTTCTTTTTTCCTAGCTACTAGATGTTCTTGTTCCTGCAATTCCTTGCTTAAAACTGCTATTTCTTCTGCTAGCAGGTCTAATTCTGGCTTAACAAAGGTCGTATGGTTGGTACGATTGCTTCCTCCTGCAAAAGCTCCACCTGGGCGAATTTCAGTGCCGTCTAAGGTTACTAGACGTACTTGGAATTTGGTTGCTCGTGCCGCCTGATTGGCATGCTCTACCGTATCAAAAACAGCAATCGTTCCTAGTAGATTTTGGAAAATCGATTCCAAGCGGGCGTCAAAGGTCACCAAATCACTTGCTAGGCCTAGGAAACCAGTCGCAGCCTGCAATTGACTCAACTGATGACCAGCCAAATGACGCGGTTTAATCGTCGTAAGGGGCAAAAAGGTAGCCCGTCCCTGACGCTGTTGTTTCAAGAAGGCAATAACTGCTTTAGCAGTTGCTTCATCTTCCACAATAATATGCTGGCTAGCCCCGCCGAGCGCAATCTCTAGAGCGGTCTGATACTGCATATCAAATGTGACATTTGCGCTGACGGCTCCTACAATCCCACCGATTCGATCAGCCTGTTGTAAGACAGCCTTGACACCAGCATAGAAATTTGAATGATTCTGTAAAATTGCTTCTAAACTAGCCTGACGCGCTTTTTTAGTCTTGACTTGATCCAAAAGATCAAACATTTTGGATTGACTAGCCTGATAGTCCTTGTCCAAGTCAACTAGGACTTTTTGCTTGTCCTGATAATCCTGTAGCAATTCCTGTAAGCGGGCCTCTGCTCTAGCTAAATCTTTCTCAATCTGGACTAATTCTGCCTGACTGGTCTTGAGTTCAGCTTGCAGACGGGCCAATTCTTCTGACTGGCTTTCTGTTAGGCGATGTTGGTTAGCAATGTCTTGCTCTACTTTGGCAAGGCTGTTGGACACTTCTGCCTCATCTTGTAGCAATTTGACATACTGCTCTCTGAGGTGGTCCAATACCTGATCTGGATTTTCTGAAAAGTAGCTCAATTCCTGCTCTTTTTCGGTAATAGCCGTTTTAATTGTTGCTAATTCTTCCTGCAGCTGGGCCAGATGAGCGGTTTTCTCAGCCAGTAGTTCTCGTGTTTTCGCACGTTTTTCATCCAAATCGAGCAACCGAGCCTGCGCTTCTTGGCGGCTACTTTCATTCTGGCTGGACTCTAATTGATGTACTTCAATCTTTCGTTCCAAATCGCTGATTAACTTGGTCACATCCAGCAAAACTGCCTGCTCATGCTCCAACTTAGCATTCAATTGCTGACGCTGCTGTTTCAAATCTTGATTTTCAAGTTCAAACTGATCACGTTGCTCATAATACTGAGCTAAGTCAGCCTTCACCTGACTTAAATCTGCCTCTTTTTGCTGAATGCTCTTGTGTCCTCTGGTAATCTGAGCCACTAAGACATTCAGATATAAGTCTTTTCGTTCTTCATCTAAGGTCAAGTATTTCCGAGCGACTTGGGCTTGTTTTTCAAGCGGTTTGACTTGGTTGTCTAATTCATAAATAATATCTTCCAGACGATCCAGATTGTCCTGAGCCTGTGATAATTTGCTTTCTGTTTCTTTCTTACGAGTTTTGTATTTGAGGACACCTGCGGCCTCTTCAAAAATCGCACGGCGTTCCTCCGGCTTGGAGTTAAAGATGGCCTCTACTCGACCTTGGGAAATAATCGAAAAGGAATCCCGACCGAGACCTGTATCCATAAACAAATCATGAATATCCCGTAAGCGAACTTTCTGACCGTCAATTAGATACTCGCTGTCTCCTGAACGATAAATATGGCGCTCGACCTTGATTTCTTTCTGACGACCTGCAATGAAACCTGTACTATTGTCCAAGGTAACGATAACAGAAGCATAATTGAGCGCCTTGCGGCTTTCAGTTCCAGCAAAAATGACGTCTGGCATTTTCCCACCACGGAGACTTTTGGCAGATGATTCCCCCAAGGCCCAACGGAGACTTTCTGTGATATTGGATTTTCCTGAACCATTTGGACCAACGACTGCCGTCACTCCTCGGTCAAAGACAACCTTTGTTTTATCTGCAAAGGACTTGAAGCCCTGCATTTCAATTGATTTGAGATACATACCTACCCTCTTGCCTCCACTGCATTTTTTGCAGCAGCTTGTTCAGCTTGCTTTTTGGAGCGCCCTTGTCCTCTTCCCATGGCTTGACCATTCACCAATACTTCAACTTCAAATAGCTTATCATGTGCTGGCCCTATTTCTGATACTACCTGATATTGAATCATCACTTCACCATTCACCTGCAGTAGTTCCTGCAAACTGGTCTTATAATCGGTCACGCGCTCAAAATTCCCAACTTCCAGCTGGGGAATCATCACTTGATAGAGAAAGGCTTCTACTGCTTCTACTCCCTTGTCTAGCAGGAGCGCGCCTAAAAAGGCCTCAAATAAATCCCCTAAGATTGTATCACGATTGCGCCCGCCAGATTTTTCTTCCCCCTTACCGAGACGAAGAAAAGCCTCAAAGCCACAAGTACGCGTAAACCCTGCCAAACTCTCCTCTCGCACGAAGGTTGAGCGCATCTTGGACATTTCTCCTTCGGGAAACTGAGGATACTTCTGATACAAATAGCGGGAAATAATCAGTTGCAGAACAGCGTCTCCTAAAAATTCCAATCGCTCATTATGTGAAATTTTTAGAAGGCGGTGCTCATTGGCATAAGATGTGTGAGTAAAAGCTGTCTCAAGTAAGGCCAAATCGGAAAAATCAATCCCAAACTCAGCAGCCAATTTCTTTTGTAATCGTTGCATAATTGCTCCTTTTTGTCTGTCTTTCTTATTATACCATATTCCCAGCTATTTTCAGTAAAACAAAGGGTAGTCGTATCCTTGCTTTTCTCCTATACTATTCTATTCGTAAAAAAACTGCTTTTTGCAAAAATATATAAAAAATTTCTAAGGAAATATGGGGGTACCCCTCCGCAACAAAAAAACTAGCCTGAGCCAGTTCTAGATTGAAGAAAACGTTCTTTTGCGATACTTTTCTTAAGTGGTACGGACGGTAGCGAAAAGTATCTGACTAAGGCTCGCTCCGCTCGCAAAAATCGGAAAATTATGTTCAGTCAGCAGAGCTTTTTCACTTGTTTCAATAAATCTTGGTTTTATCTAGGTTCTGAAACTAGCTTACGCTAGTTCTTATTTCCAGCCTAAAACAACCCTACGCCAGATAAGAAGAGGCTGGGACAAAAGTCCCTTATCTCCTTACGTTTTATGGTTTTAACAGTTTGACGTATATCAATAGTCAGGGGAGTGACTATTGATACCTGAGCCTAGAAATGAGAAAGCGAGGCTTGTCTGGTTTGTAAAACGTTGATAAATCAACATTCTACAAACCTAGTCAACCTTGCGGGGGTGGGACAACGAAATCGAACTCTTACGAGTTACCGATTTCTGTCCCACTCCCATTTCCGACCTAAAACAACCCTACTCTAGACAAGATGAAAACCGCTTACCTGCGGTTCCTATTTCCAACTTAAAAAGGTCCACTGGACCAAACAAAGAAAACTAGCTTACGCTAGTTCTCATTTCCAGCCTAAAACAACCCTACGCCAGACAAGATGAAAACCGCTTACCTGCGGTTCTTATTTCCAACTTAAAAAGGTCCACTGGACCAAACAAAGAGAACTAGCTTGCGCTAGTTCTCTTTTCCAACCTAAAACAACCCTACTCCAGACAAGATGAAAACCGCTTACCAGCGGTTCCTATTTCCAACTTAAAAAGGTCCACTGGACCTTTTTAACCACCTAGATATGCTTTTTTGACTTCTTCTGAGGTGAGGAGTTCTTTTCCTGTTCCTGAGAGGACGATTTTTCCTGTTTCAAGGACGTAGCCTCTGTCTGCGATGGAGAGGGCTTTGTTAGCATTTTGTTCGATTAAGAGAACGGTTGTGCCTTGTTTTTGGATATCTTGAATGATATCAAAAATTTCTTGGATAAAGATTGGTGCTAGTCCCATAGACGGTTCATCAAGGAGTAGCAATTTAGGTTGGCTCATGAGCGCCCGTCCCATGGCAAGCATCTGCTGCTCACCACCTGAAAGGGTTGCGGCATCTTGGTTTTTCCGTTCTTCCAAACGTGGGAAACGAGCAAAAATCTTTTTCAGATTCGCTTGATTTTCCTCACGATTGTTGCGCAAGAATGCACCCATTTCCAAGTTTTCCATAACAGTCAAACCTGCAAAAACATGGCGACCTTCTGGTACTTGAGATAAGCCGTCTGCCACGATTTTACGGGCTGGAACACGCTGGATTTCGTTCCCTAAGAAGCTGATTTTCCCAGAAGAGGGACGTACCAAGCCTGAAATGGTCCGCAAGATAGAAGTTTTTCCTGCACCATTTGCCCCAATCAAGGTGACAACTTCTCCTTCATTGACTTCAAAGGATACATTTTTCACCGCTTCGATGACACCGTAATGGACGGATAAGTCTTCTACTTTTAACATTGACATTAGGCCTCACCTCCAAGATATGCTTCAATTACGCGTTTGTTGATCTTGATTTCCTCAGGTGTCCCATGGGCAATCAGGCGACCGTATTCCAAAACATAGATACGCTCTGTGACTTCCATGACCAGACTCATATCATGCTCAATCAGCATAATCGTAATATTGAATTCATTTTTAATTTTGCGGATCAACTGCGTCAATTCCGCTGTTTCCTGTGGGTTCATCCCCGCAGCCGGCTCATCAAGAAAGAGAATCTTTGGCTCCGTCGCTAAGGCACGCACGATTTCCAAACGGCGTTGTTGTCCGTAGGGAAGATTTTTAGCCAACGTTTCTGCATCCTTGTCCAAATCAAAGATTTTCAAGAGGTCAATCGCTTTTTCACGCAACGCAATCTCGTTCTTGTAAAAGGCTGGCAGGCGGAAGAAACTTGCAAAAACATGATTTTTCCCGTGGTTGCTCAAACCAATCAAGACATTTTCCAAGACGGTCATATCTTTGAACAAACGGATATTTTGGAAGGTCCGCCCCAATCCGAGAGCGGCAATTTTAGACGGAGCCTTACCGTTTAAAAGAGTTCCCGCCAAGGTAATGGTTCCCTCACTTGGCTCATAGACACCGGTCAAGAGATTAAAGAGGGTTGTCTTTCCTGCACCATTTGGTCCAATCAAGCCGACCAATTCACCTTCGTGCAACTCCATGGTCACATCACCAACGGCAGTCAGACCACCGAAGTTTTTGGTTAATTTTTTTACATCAAGAAGTGCCATTAGTTCGCATCCTCCTTCTTCTTGAAGAATCGAGCAAAGGATAATTCCTTGGTTCCTAAAAGACCACCTGGACGGAAAATCATGAGCAAGATAAGGGCCAATGAGTAGATAATCATGCTAACACTTGCATAGCTCTTGAGGTAGACATTCAAGACACCTAGGACAATCGCTGCTACAAAGGTACCTGTGATTGAGCCAAGCCCACCCAATACGATGATAATCAAAATGTTCACAGAGGTCATGAAGGCAAAGTCTTTCGGCACAATCGTTCCAACATAGCCTGCATGAAGTCCACCTGCAATCGCTGCGGTCATCGCACCAAAGACAAAGGCAATCACTTTCATCTTGGTTGGATTAACCCCAACAGATTCTGCTGCAATTTCGTCTTCACGGACAGAAATCACCGTCCGTCCCATAGGACTACGTAGGAAATTCACGGTGAAAATCGTTGTAATCACCACAAAAGCATAGACCAATTGCCAGTTGGTAAAAAGAGGAATCCCCATAATACCTGCTGCGCCGTTGGTTAATTTGCCACCATTGATAATGAAGATACGGATGATTTCAGCCACACCAAGCGTTGCAATGGCGAGATAGTCTCCTTTTAAACGGAGCGTTGGCAGACCGACCAAGAGGGCAACTCCACCTGCGAGCAACATTCCCACAAGAAGCGACACTGCAAATCCGCCATAGCTTGGCATCATTTTTCCAAGGACGCCGACAGAATAGGCACCAATGGCCATAAATCCTGCATGGCCGAGCGAGAATTGACCCGAAAAACCGACAATCAAGTTCAAGCCGACAGCCATGATAATGTTAATACCGATTTGTTGAACAATCTGAATATAGTAGAAATTCAAGACACCTGCTGCAACAAGTCCTTGAATCACTCCAAAACCTGCTAATAAGACAAGGAGCCAGATTGCATTTACTTTTAGATTTCTTGCCATGACTAGACCTTCTCTTTCACGTTTTTACCAAGAATACCACTTGGTCTTACCAATAAAATGATAATCAAGACAATGTACACAATCGCATCGCGGAAGGTATCAAAACCAATCACATAGGTAAAGGTTTCGATAACCCCAATGACAAAGCCACCAAGCGCCGCACCTGGAATGATTCCGATTCCACCTAGAACCGCCGCAACAAAGGCCTTAAGCCCTGGTGTCATCCCCATGAGTGGCTCGATTTGGTTGTAGTATAAGCCCAGTAAGACACCAGCTGCACCTGCCAAGGCTGATCCAAGGGCAAAAGTAAAGCTAATCGTACGATTGACATTAATTCCCATTAGTTGTGCAGCATCGCTATCAACAGACACCGCGCGCATGGCTTTCCCCATTTTGGTTTTCTTAACAATCAGCTGCAAGGCCACCATGAGAAAGAGAGACACTCCTAAGATAATCAATTGAATACTGTCAACTGTAACAGGACCCAAGGTAAATTTTGCAGCGTTTAAAACTTGAGGGAAGGGTTTGACATCTGCCGTAAAGAAATAAACCATGATGTATTCAAGGAAGAAGGAAACACCGATTGCCGTAATCAAGGCTGCAATACGGGTCGAATTTCGAAGAGGTCGATAGGCCAAAAATTCAATCACAACCCCTAAAATAGCGGTCCCAATCATGGTCAAAATTAAGGTCACAAAGAGGCGTAGACCACCGTCTGCAATAAAGGTTAATCGATTTAAAAGGTAATATCCCATGAAGGCTCCCATCATGTAGAGGTCTCCGTGGGCAAAGTTAATCAGTTTGATAATTCCGTATACCATTGTGTAGCCTAGGGCTAGCAAGGCATAAACAGATCCCAAAATCAAACCATTGACAAGCTGCTGAAGCATGCGTTCACCGATCTTTCTAAAAAATTGATTCTAGTCTTTTCTGTATTATAAAGTACGAATATCAGACTAAATTTTTGCTTGTCCATACACGGCAACGGAGTCTGGGACCCAAGTCCTAGACTCCTTGCTGTTATAGATATCGCATTATACAAACATTCTTTTAAAAGAATGGATTATTTGTCAGTAATAGATACTGTGTCAACAGAATCTGCCTTACCGTCTTTCAAGCTAACCACGTATACTGATTTGACAACATTGTGGTCTTTATCGATAGACATCTTACCAGTCACACCGTCAAAATCTTTTAAAGCAGCTAATTTATCTTTGAGTTCTACAGAGTTTTTAGAACCTTTTGATGCTTCTGCCGCCATGTAAACAGAGTCGTAAGCAAGGGCTGAGAACATTGAAGGCTCTTCACCGTATTCTTTTGTATAGGCATCGTGGAAGGCTTTTGCACGATCGCTTGCTGATGGTACAAAGGCAGATAGGTAGTAAACATTGTTGGCTGCTGAAGCAGTTGCCAATTCTGCAAACAATGGTGAGTCAAATCCGTCTGAACCAAGGATTGGTTTGTCGATACCAAGACCACGCGCTTGTTTTACGATTGTTCCTGTTTCATTGTAGTAACCTGGCATGATGATGGCATCAAAGTCAAGTCCTTTTAATTTTGTAAGGGCTGCTTGGAAATCTTTATCTCCTGAAGCAAATGTAATAGTTGACACAATCTCACCCTTGTAAGCATTTTGGAAGGATTCTGCAACACCTTTACCGTAGTCTGAAGAGTTGTCATAGTAAAGCACAACTTTCTTAGCATTCAAGGTGTTGGTTGCATATTCGGCCATGATTTCACCTTGGTATCCGTCTGTAAATGTTGTACGGAAGAAGAAATCTTGCACTTTCCCTTCACTGTTGACAACAAGGTCTGTTTGCGTTCCTGAAGGAGTAATCATTGGTACACCTGCTGATGTAACGTTTGCGATAGACGCACCTGATGCACCTGACGTTGCAGGACCGATGATGACGTTTACGCCTTCGCTTGCAAGGCTGGTTGCAACAGTCGCTGCTTCAGCTGTTTCTGATTTGTTGTCTTTAGCAACCACTTCGATTTTCTTACCGTCAACACCACCTGCTGCGTTGATTTCTTTCACCGCAAGGTCTGCACCATTTTTCTCAGTTTGACCATAAGAAGAAACAGCACCTGACAATTCCAAGTTGTAACCGATTTTGACTGTATCGCCTAATTCGGTCCCAGCAGCAGATGAATTTGTGCTTGATACGTTGCCACAAGCTGCAAGAAGCGCTGCAGAAGCAAAACTAACCAAGGCTAATTTGAATGTATTTGTTTTCATAAAAACTCCTTAAAACTTTCATAATTTTTGCGATGTATCTAATATACTGAATTATCAGAAAATTGTCAACAAAAAAAGAAAAATAATTTTAAATACTATTTTTCTCTTCTTCTTGACGCCATAAACTTCCCACAAAATTGGTATCTAATTCCTTCAAATGAGACGGAATCACCTTTTTAACAAACTTCTCTTTTTTCAAACTGGTCATCAGATTATCTACATTTTCCTGATTGACATATAATAGCAAATAGCGCAATCTTCGGGAATGATAAATGATATCCCCGTATTGATTTAACTTTCTCGCATCGCGGTTGTAATGTAGATAAACTGCTAAACTCACTCGTTCTTGTTTTTCAAATGTCATACTGTTCCTCTTTCATTTCTTCTATTTCTTATTATATCAGAAAATTTGAAAAAGCTCTCAGATGATACTTACTTAAATTTTAAAGAATCAGCGATACGGTTAGCGAATCACCAGCCCTCTCTAAAGCCTGCTTCCAGCCTTCTTTATCCGTGACGCTACCGATTTTGGTATATGACCATGTATTGCTGCCGTAAAACAAGACGAGTTGCCTGCTGTTATAGAGGACAATATCCCCGTTTTGAGTTGCCATTTTTTGGTCACTACTGGTCAGAGGGCTGCCAAGACTTCCTACTTTTTCAAAGCCATCATAATCAGAAACATCAACCGTCACCGTAGCCTCTTTCAACAAGGCTACCAGTTCTCGAGTTGCTTGATTGTCTTCCAAGGAAACACGAAATTGCTCCCTTCCAATCTGAATGGTGATTTTGCTTATCGTCTGCTCTGCCATCCTTCTCTCCTCTGACTCCCTATTTTTTCCTCATCATTGGTCTACTCACCAATCTCTTTGAGGACTTTAGCTGGAATACCACCGACTAGGGTCTTAGCTGGTACATCCTTGGTCACAACTGCACCCGCAGCAATCACTGCTCCGTCACCAATTGTCACTCCTGGGCAAATGGTCGCATTCGCTCCAATCCAGACATCCTGACCAATCGTCACAGCAGCTGGCAGTAAGTTGCCACGTTTTGCTACCTCAAAAGAATGGTTGAGGGTCGCAATCACGACATTATGGCCAATCAAAGTCCAATCCCCAATCGTGATACCCCCTTGATCCTGAAATTTGCAACCTGCATTGATAAAAACATCGTTGCCAATGACAATGTTGCGTCCGCAATCTGTAGAAAAGGGTGGAAATAGGGTAAAATTCTCCCCAATTTGTTGCCCTGTCAATTCCTGCATCAAGGCTACCACTTCCTCTGGGCTATGGTAACTGTTGTTTAAAGCCATTGTGATTTTCAAAGCTCTCTGGGACAAGGCATGCATGACTTCATGCTCCGCTGAACCTGCAAGAACCTCCTGCCCTGTTTTCATCTTTTCAAGAAATGTTTGAATATCCATATCGTCCTCCTTTTTTCATCAGTATACTTTTTGTTATCAGAAATAGCAAATACCTATTATTTATCCTTTGATATGCTTTTTAAGCATATCTATGCTATAATACTAGAAAAACAAGAAAAGGAGTTCCAATGGAAATTAGGGTATTACGGTATTTTTTAGAAGCTGCTAGAATGCAAAATATGAGTAAGGCAGCTGCACAGCTCCATGTCACCCAACCTACCCTCTCCAGACAAATCAAGGACCTTGAAGAAGAACTCGGCCACCCCCTATTTCATAGAAGTAATCACTCTGTTTCTCTCACTTCTGAAGGGGAAATCTTCTACCAACGAGCGCTTGCGATTGTTGGAATGGTGGATCGAACCATTGCGGAGTTTGAGGCCATGCAGGGCTTTCAAGGAGGGGAAATCTGTATCGGCTGCGCAGAATCAGAAGGTATACATCTGATTGCAAAGGCAGCCAAGCACCTACGCCAAGATTACCCTAACATGATTTTTCATCTCTACAGCGGTAACTTTGAACGCGTCACCGACCGCCTAAATAAGGGTTTGCTTGATTTTGCCCTTATCGTTCAAGAAATGGACACCTCTTCCTACCAAATGCTGCCAATTCCTTATCAGGATACTTGGGGCTTGCTCATGCCTGCACATGCTCCCTTAGCCAAAAAAGAAACCCTTGATATTGCCGATTTACTCGACCTCCCCTTGATTGTGTCTAGGCAAGGGTTCACCGATGAAATGCCCAATCCCATCAAGAAACAAGAAGAGCGCTTGCAGATTGTGGCAACCTATGATTTGATTTATAATGCCTCGCTTTTTGTCCGAGAAGGCCTAGGCTATGCCCTCACTTTTGATCACTTAGTCTCTACCGATGCCAATAGTGGGCTGGTTTTTCGTCCTATTATGCCCCAGATTACGTCTCCGATGAAACTCATTTGGAGCAAACAGCAACCCCTTTCGCAGGCGGCTCAAGTCTTTCTCAGTACCTTTCAAGACTTGCTTGCGTCCTTGAATAAAGCAAAAAAGACAAATTAGAACAGCTAATTTGTCTTTTTCAATGTGAGAATGTCTCACTCTTACTTCAATTGATTGTTTTCCATGATTTGGTCAATAAAGCCGTAGTCAAGCGTTTCTTTGGCACTCATCCAGTAGTCGCGCTCTGCATCTTTGTGGACTTGTTTAACACTTTTTCCTGAATTATCCGCAAGGATTTTCTCAAGAGTGTTACGAGTTTTGAGCAAATGCTCGGCTGCGATGGCCATATCAGTTTGTTGCGTACCACCACCAGTACCGCCCATTGGCTGGTGAATCATGTATTCTGCGTGTGGCAACATGAAACGTTTGCCCTTAGCACCGCTTGAAGCGATAATCGTTCCCATGCTGGCAGCCATTCCCATAACGATGGTTTGGACATCTGCCTTGATAAAGTTCATGGTGTCCACAATGGCAAGACCTGCTGACACAGAACCTCCAGGAGTATTGACATAGAGGTAAATATCCTTGGTTGGGTCTTGGGCATCGAGGAAAAGCAACTGGGCAATAACAGAGTTGGCCATATTGTCCTCAACTGGACCTGTCAACATGATAATACGATCTTTTAAGAGACGTGAGTAAATATCATACGAGCGTTCCCCACGGCTGGTTTGTTCAATAACTACAGGAATCATAGTATTCTCCTTTTCGATTTTGAGATTATTATACTTAAATAGTCAAAAAAGGTCAAATAAAAAACTTGAGACGGAGAGAGATTGTCTCATTAGAAATCAAATTCCAACATTATTCACAAAAAAGAGGCTGGGACAAAAGTCCCTTGCCTCGTTACGTTTCATAGGTTTAACAGGTTGACGCAGTAGTTGTCTGGTTTGTAAAACGTTGATAAATCAACATTCTACAAACCTAGTCAACCTTGCGGGGGTGGGACAACGAAATCGAACTCTTACGAGTTATCGATTTCTGTCCCACTCCCCTTCATAATGGCTTATTTTGTACCGAACAAGCGGTCTCCTGCATCTCCCAATCCTGGAACGATGTAGCCTTTTTCGTTTAGTTTTTCATCTAGGGCTGCGGTGAAGATATCCACATCTGGATGAGCAGCTTGAAGGGCTTTAACGCCTTCTGGTGCTGCTACAAGGCAGACAAATTTGATATTGGTTGCGCCACGTTTTTTCAGTGAATCAATGGCCAAAATCGCAGAACCACCTGTCGCAAGCATTGGGTCAACAACAAAAATCTGACGTTGGTCAATGTCTTCTGGTAATTTGACCAAGTATTCAACTGGTTGCAAGGTTTCTTCATCGCGGTACATACCGATGTGACCAACTTTGGCAGCTGGCACAAGGCTCAATAGACCGTCCACCATACCGATTCCGGCACGCAAGATTGGAACAATGGCCAATTTTTTACCAGCGATTTGTTTTTGAACCGTTTTAGTAATCGGTGTTTCGATTTCAACATCTTCTAGCGGTAAGTCACGTAGCACTTCATACCCCATTAGCATAGCGATTTCATCCACCAACTCGCGGAAAGCCTTAGTAGGCGTATCTGTACGGCGCAAGATAGACAATTTATGCTGAATAAGTGGATGTGCAATAACTTGGAATTTCTCCATGATGTAACCTCTTCTATTTGTTTTTTCTATTTTACCAAAAAATATCAAAAAAAGCTTGCCAAAGTGGTAAGCTTTTTTGATTTTTCAAAACAAGACAGCCCAAAGAATCAAAACTCCCCTTGCTCTCAACCTTTAGTCTAGTTGTTTCTGCTGGTGGGCACGAGATAAGCGCATCATTTCAGTATATAATTCTTTCAACGGCTCGCGCAGTTCCGCATCTTTGAGGTAGCTGCAGACCTTTTCGACTACCTGCGCTTCACGACTACTATCAAGAACTGGTAGACCATGCTCTTTTTTAATCGCAACAACCTCTAAAGCCGTCTGCATCCGCTCCTCAAACAAGCGTACGATTTCTCTATCAATCCGGTCAATGGTTTCTCTTTGTTTTGATAACATATGATATTCCTCCTATTGTAAAACAAGTACCCCAAGCGGGTAGAAAATAGCGATGGCTGACAGGATACTCCACAGCAA
Source organism: Streptococcus cuniculi (assembly GCF_001921845.1). GTDB lineage: Bacteria > Bacillota > Bacilli > Lactobacillales > Streptococcaceae > Streptococcus > Streptococcus cuniculi. The sequence continues at coordinate 145,634 of NZ_MSJM01000001.1, forward strand.
CATCCAACAACCAAATAGAAATGTATCGCGACTATTGGTCCACTCTGAACCGATTGAAATCGCAACGTAAGGCATAGCTGGCGCTGTTACAAAGGCAAGTGAAGCCATGTAGCCAATCGCGCAGCAAATCACCGCGATATTGGCTGAAAATTGAGTACCAGCGGACTGGTAAATGGTCAAGGCCATGGTGGTCACGACAGAAACCGTCACCAGATTCGAGGTGAAGTTGGTCTGAATGCCCGCCCAAACCACGAAGAAGACCACCATTAATACTGGACTAAGCCCCACCACAAATGGGGACAACTGCTCATTCAAGAGGGTAACAACTCCGACTTTTTCATTGGATAAGACCGTCCCCAAAGCCAAGGTCGATCCCACCAACAGCATGCTAGGCCAGTGTACACCTTTGGAAATAGCTTCTGAAATATTCAACAGCGGCTTACCTTCTACATGCAGCAAGGCAAGAACAGCTGTCATCAGAAGCGGTGGAAACATGATTCCAGCCTGTTTAAAGAAAGCTGCAAAAGCTGGGAGGGTACCTGCTAAAATTTCAGGCACCAGCCACATAGCCACCATGCCTAAAAAGATTCCAACAATCCATTTTTCCCGCTTATCAACTGGCGCCAAGTCCGTCAAACTATCTAATTCTTTGATTTGAATGTCCTTGGTATCAATTTTGAACAAAAGACGAACAGAAAAGAGCAAGACAAGAAAGAGGGCTAGACCTGCTGGTACAGCAAATTGCATGTACTGCAAGTTACTGATTACCACTTTAGACATGGCTGCATACAGCCCCATAGCGGTAATGGCAAAGACGTGGTTAATCGGGGTCATGGCCGTTCCAATCGCAATCGTGATAAACATAGCAATCAAGAGATGTGAAGCCGACTTATCGCCTTTTTTCCAACCAAATTGCAAACAGATTTCCTCAAACAATGGTAGCAAGAACATGAAAATCACAGTTGGCGAAATCACACTACTCAAGATGAGAACCACTCCTAGAAAAGCCGTAATAAAGCGGGACGGTCGACTCATGGCAAAGCGGCTATGAACCACTTTTGATGTCACCCGTTTCAAAAATGAAGTTTGATTCAAAGCATAGGTCATGACGAAGGTAAACAACAAGAACACAAAAGTCGTATTCCCAAAGGACCACTGAGAAACCTGACCATAGGTCATCTCTGGAATCAAGCCCAGACTCACCAAAGTCAATAAACTCGGCCAATCTGTTGCCACAAAAAGCCATAATATCAAACTCCCGACCAAGGTCGCAAGAGCGGCAAAGGTCTGGCTAGACAAGCCAAACAAGTGCCAACCAAGCGACGTATTAAGAAAGGCAAGTAGGAGAACTCCCACTCCCAAAACCGTTGCCAGTCCTTTCTTTTTCCAATTCATATCCATATCTCCTTATCCTAAATACTAATCCTTCTCAAAGACACGCGCAATCCGCTCACAGGCTTCTTGAACTGTCTCAAAAGGTGTTGCCGCATTAAAACGAGCATGACAAATCCCCTCTCCTCCAAAGGTCACACCGTCATTTAAAACGACACGAGCTTCTTTGCGCAATTTCTCATGGACTTCCTCATGGCTCAGTCCGTAAGCTGAAAAATCAAGCCAGACGAGATAAGTGCCTTCCGGCTTCATCACGTCAATCTTGGTATGCGCACTAAGATAGTCTACGACATAGTCAATGTTTTGCTCTAAAACAACTTTCAACTCCTCCAACCAGGGCTTGCCATACGAAAAGGCAGCTTCAGTGGCTAATAGACCAACCGTTGAAACTTCATGGTGATTATTGGCCAACTGTCGTCTCGTAAAACGCTTCTTTAGGTCCTTATTTTCAATAATGGCAAAACTGTTTTTTGTTCCTGCAATATTAAAAGTTTTTGTAGCTGACGACAAGATAATGGTGAAATCCTTAAAATCTGGCTGCAAGGTATTAAAACTATGGTGCTTGTGACCAAACAAGGCCAAGTCCTGATGAATCTCATCTGATACCAAGAGGACACCGTACTTTTGACACAAGCGGCCAATCGCTTCCAATTCATCCCTGCTCCAGACACGACCACCAGGATTGTGGGGACTGCAAAGAATATACAATTTCACATCCTGTTCGACCAAGACCTTTTCCAACTGCTCAAGATCCAACTCAAAACGACCATTTTTCTTGACGAGGGAATTGGTGACCAATTTGCGCTGATTGAGCTTGACTGTGCGTGCAAAAGGAGGATAGACTGGCGTATTGATCAGCACCGCATCTCCTTCGTTAGTCAATGCTTGAACCGCAATCGAAATCGCAGGCACAACACCTTCAATCAAGACAATATCTTCTCGAGTGACGACATAGTCATGCTCCGATTTTTCCCAATCAATGATGCTCTGATAGAGCTCATCGCTGGCATAGGTGTAGCCAAAGATATAGTCATTCGCATAGCGCTTGATCGCATCCCGTATCTCTTCAAACGGAAGAAAGTCCATATCCGCCACCCACATCTGGAGCAAATCAGGTTCACTCTCACTCGTCTTCCATTTTTCAGAATGCTGCGCTAAGCGATTGGGCCGTGTTGTAAAATCAAAGTATCCCATACTAACCCTCCAATGCCTGCTTCAAGTCTGCAATCAAGTCATCTGCATCCTCAATGCCAATAGACAAGCGCAGCAAATCATCCGTCAAACCATAGGAATGACGAACGTCTGCAGGAATGTCCGCATGCGTTTGGGTCGCAGGATAGGTAATCAAGCTCTCCACACCACCAAGACTTTCCGCAAACGTAAAGACTTTGAGTTGGTTTAAAATGCTTGGTATCTTCTTCTCATCAACTACTTTTACAGACACCATACCACCTTTTCCAGTATAGTAAACTTCTCGCACCGCACTTGATTGGCGTAAAAAGTCCACCACTTTCTGGGCATTTTTGGTAGAGCGTTCCATGCGTAGAGCAAGAGTTTTCAAGCCCCGCATCAGCAAGTAAGCGTCAAAAGGAGACAAGGTTGGGCCTGTCGTATTTTGGTCATAAAAGAGTTTGTCATACAAATCCTTGTCATTGGTCATCAAGACACCCGCTAGGACATCGTTATGCCCCGATAGGTACTTAGTCGCAGAGTGGAGCACTACATCAGCACCTAAGGGAAGCGGATTTTGATAAATGGGACTGTAAAAGGTGTTGTCCACGATGACCTTAGCACCATGAGCATGAGCGACTTGCGCTACTCTTGCAATATCAAACTCCACCATTAAAGGATTAGTCGGCGTTTCGATAAAAACATAGTCTGTTTCAGCCGTAATCTGAGCGAGCAATTCTACTTCTGAATTGGCATAGGTGAAGCGAAAACGTCCCTGCTCTTCCTGCTCATTGAACCAGCGAAAACTACCGCCGTACAAATCACGCGCAGCAACAATTCGACTGCCAACCGGAAAGCCACTAAAAAGCAAAACCAAGGCTGCCATTCCAGAACTCGTCACCAAGGCATACTCTGCCTGCTCAATCGCAGCCAAGGTCGCCTCCAGATTCAAACGGGTCGGATTCTTGGTCCGTGTATAATCAAAACCTGTCGATTGACCAAATTCTGGGTGCTGATAGGTCGTGGATAGATGAATCGGCGACACCAAGGCCCCTGTTTTTTCATCTGCCTTAATCCCAGCGTGTGCTAATAAGGTATCAACTTTATAATCTGCCATACAATCCTCCTTTATGAGACTTATAGCTATTTTAGCATTTATTGTCAGAATTTTCATGAAAAGATACAAAAATTCCATAGTCTTTTATTAAAACAAGATATAGTTTTTCACTATACCCTATTCTTTTCTTTTACTTGTCAATCTCTGCCAATCAGTTTACAATAGAAGTATGATTAGATTAGACACTGTATTAACAATTTTAAAAAACGACCATAATTTCCGTGAAATTGTAGATAACGGAAATTACAGCTACAACTGGCCGGACGAAGCATTCTTTAGCCAGATTAGCTATGACAGCCGCAAGGTCGACAACAAGACCCTCTTTTTCGTCAAGGGAGCCAATTTCAAAACAGAGTTTCTCATGGCTGCCATTGCGGCTGGGCTTCGCTTTTACATCGCTGAAAAAGATTATGAAGTTGGCATTCCAGCCATCATCGTAACAGACATCAAGCAAGCCATGAGCCTGATTGCCATGGAATTTTACGGTCAACCGCAGGAAAAGCTAAAGCTCCTTGCCTTTACAGGTACCAAGGGTAAGACCACTGCTGCCTACTTTGCCTACACCATTTTAGAGCAGAGCCACAAGCCAGCAATGCTCTCTACCATGAACACCACCTTGGACGGACAAACCTTTTTCAAGTCTGCACTGACCACACCCGAAAGCATCGACCTCTTTGCCATGATGGCAGAAGCCGTCGCAAATGGTCGTACTCACTTGATTATGGAAGTGTCTAGTCAAGCCTATCTGGTCAAGCGGGTCTACGGACTGACCTTTGATGTCGGCGTTTTCCTCAACATCAGCCCTGACCATATCGGCCCGATTGAGCACCCGAGCTTTGAGGACTATTTTTACCACAAGCGGCTGTTAATGGAAAATAGCAGAGCAGTTATCCTAAATAGCGGAATGGACCATTTTCAAGTTGTAAAAGACCAAGTGTCAACTACTCCGCATGATATCTACGGCCCGCATTCTGACAACCGCATCATCCATTCCCAAGCCTTTCACTTTGAAGCAGGCGGCATTCTCGCAGGCCATTACGATATTCAACTGATCGGTCATTTCAACCAAGAAAATGCCCTTGCAGCAGGTCTTGCCTGCTTGCGTCTAGGAGCAAGCCCCGCAGATATTCAGGCAGGAATCGCCGCAACCAGCGTCCCTGGCCGCATGGAGGTTCTCACCCAAACAAACGGAGCCAAGGTCTTTGTCGACTATGCCCACAACGGCGATAGCGTTGGTAAGCTCATTGATGTTGTCCTCACACATCAGACAGGGCAGGTCATCCTAATCCTCGGTGCCACAGGAAATAAGGGAGAAAGCCGTCGCAAGGATTTCGGACTTCTGCTTAACCGCTATCCTGACCTCCATGTGATTCTGACCGCAGACGATCCAAATCGTGAAGATCCTGCGGCTATCGCAGCAGAAATCCAGTCCTACATGAAAGGCCCAAGCCAGATTATCGTAGACCGCGAAACAGCTATCCAGGCAGCCCTCTCCATGACCAAGACCGCACAAGATGCCGTCATCATCGCAGGAAAAGGCGCTGACCAATACCAAATCATCAACGACACAAAAGTCCCCTATGCAGGCGACTTAACCATTGCCAAACGCTATTTATAGCAACTCCATTTAGAGCTATAAAATTTCACTCATCTTGCTGACTCATACAATATGAAAAGACTGGAAAACCAGTCTTTTCATATACTTTCTAATCCAAATACTGCTTCAAGATTTTCTTTTCCGTACTCGTTAATGTACGATAGCTACCTACTGGCAAATCATCTTCTAAGACAAAGTCGCCAAAGGCAATCCGCTTGAGATAGGTCACCTTGACCCCGTAAGCCAAAAACATCTTCTTGACCTGATGAAATTTCCCTTCTGAAATCCGAATTCTCGCCCGACTGAAGGTTTCTTCTGCCGATACAATCTCCAAAACCGCAGGCTGGCACTTGGTTCCATCTAAAAAACGAACTCCTTCACGGAAAAAAGCAACTGCATCCTCAGCCAAAAAGCCATTGACCTCCACATCATAGACCTTGTCGACATGATACTTGGGGTGAAGCATCCGAAAGCCCAAGGGACCATTATTGGTAATCAGCAAGAGCCCTTCTGTATCCCTGTCGAGACGCCCGATGGGGTATAGCCCCGCACGCCTGTCCTTCTCTGCAATCAAATCAATCACCGTCTGGTGCTGAACATCTGATACCGCAGACACCACACCCGCTGGCTTATTGAGCAGGTAGTAGACAGGGGCTTCAAGCATCACCTGTTTGCCACAGACTTCAATCACCTGTAGACCAGGGTCCGCAATCTGACTACCAGACCTTACAAGTCTCCCGTCCACCGTCACCTGCTGACTCTTCAACAATTTCTTCACTTGATTCCGCGAGCCAACACCCGCCTTTTCCAAACACTTATCTAATCGCATAGAGCTATTGTAACACAAAGACTAACTATCCACACCGATAGTTAGTCTTTTTTGATTATATAGTCTTTTGAATGAACTTTGATACATCGTCACTTTCGACTTGCCATACTCATAATCAATGAAAATCAACAGCAGACTAGGCGACGCCGATGCAGATAGAACTGAAGTTCATCAAATCAAGTCAACAACGTCTGCTTTGGATTTTCGAAGAGTATCAAGTACTGTCTGCGTCTTCCGTTCCTTGTCTGAAAGTTAATTCATTTGACTATAATTATTTGAATGCGAGCTAAAATCTCGGAAAATAGACGAGACTTCCTAGAAATACGCTTTCTTCGGTAGTCTCCCTAATTTTCTGTCGATTTTTTAACGCTCTTATATCATGGTATTTGAATGCGAGCTAAAATCTCGGAAAATAGACGAACCTCCCTAGAAATACGATTTCTTCGGTTGCCTCCCTAATTTTCTGTCGATTTTTTAACGCTCTTATATCATGGTATTTGAATGCGAGCTAAAATCTCGGAAAATAGACGTGCCTCCCTAGAAATACGATTTCTTCGGCTGCCTCCCTAATTTTCTGTCGATTTTTTAACGCTCTTATATCATGGTATTTGAATGCGAGCTGAAATCTCGGAAAATAGACGTGCCTCCCTAGAAATACGATTTCTTCGGCTGCCTCCCTAATTTTCTGTCGATTTTTTAACGCTCTTACATCATAATTTTTGTCCCGCAGCCTCATCGACAATCACGTAGACATTTGGATGATCTTGTAAGACACTTGCTGGTACATCTTCCGTCACTGGACCATTGACCATGCCATAGACAGCATCTGCTTTTTCTTCACCATAAGCCATAAGCACCAAGGTCTTTGATGCCATGATAGAAGCAATTCCCATCGAAATGGCTTGCGTTGGCACATCTTCTTCTTTTTCAAAGAAACGGCTATTTGCTTCAATAGTAGACGGCGTCAAATCAACCACACGTGTCAAACCATCAAACGGTGAACCAGGCTCATTGAAACCGATATGGCCGTTGCGCCCAATTCCTAAAATTTGGAAATCAACTGGATGTTCCGCCAAGAGGGCATTGTAGCGCTCTACCTCCGCATCCAAATCCTCTGCCAATCCATTTGGCAAATAAGATACCTTGAATGGCTTTTTGTCAAATAAATGCTCATTCATAAAGTAGATATAGGACTGGTCACTCTCACTACCGAGACCCACGTACTCGTCCAAATTGACCGACACGAGGTCTGAAAAATCAAGATCACTTGCAACGACTTGCTTGTAAAATTCAATCGGAGTCGAACCTGTCGCAAGTCCTAAAACCTTAGCCCCTGCTTTCAACTCTTCTTTTAGTAATTCAAAGGCAGCAAGACCGCCTTCAATTTGATCTTTAACACGAATAACTTTCATGTGGATCTCCTTTTCTCTATTTTTATTTTTGGTATAGACCACTTTGTCTTTATTATATTGTATAGACCAATTTTTGTCAAGACCTCACTGTCGATTTATGGTATAATAAGTGGAAATATCTTCAGAGGAGCGAGATTGTATGACCCTTCTGTTATTTATCCTGTTTATCGTTGGAATTCTCCTCGATGTCCTTGCCTACCTGATTAAGGAAAGGACCTGGTTTTGGATTCCTTTATTTGTGCTTGGAAGTCTGCTCGTTGCCCTTCCTCTACTCATACTAATTTATTTCCTAACCCTACCGTCAATGAACTAAGGAGACCTATGAATACTGCTGATTTTGATTTTCACTTACCAGAACACCTGATTGCCCAAGTCCCGCTTGAGCAACGTGACGCTTCGCGCCTCTTAATCCTCGACCGTGAAAAACAGACCATGGTGGATGGCCATTTCGACCAAATTATCGACGAATTAGAGCCTGGAGACGCTCTCGTCATGAACAATACCCGTGTCCTACCAGCCCGTCTCTACGGGGAAAAGCCTGAGACCGGTGGACATGTGGAATTGCTCCTCCTCAAAAATACTCAAGGTGATCAATGGGAAGTTCTCGCCAAACCAGCCAAGCGCCTCAAGGTAGGCAGTCAGATTTCCTTTGGTGATGGTCGTTTGACCGCCACCATCATTCAAGAATTAGAACATGGTGGTCGGATTGTAGAATTTGCCTACAACGGCATTTTTCTCGAAGTCTTAGAAAGTCTTGGAGAAATGCCCTTACCGCCTTATATCCATGAAAAACTCGATGACCGCGAACGCTACCAGACTGTTTATGCTAAGGAAAATGGCTCTGCCGCTGCACCGACAGCGGGCCTTCATTTTACCCAAGACTTGCTAAAAAAAATCGAAGCAAAAGGGGTTAAACTGGTCTATCTGACCCTCCACGTTGGCCTTGGAACCTTCCGCCCCGTATCCGTTGACAATGTAGATGAGCACGAAATGCACTCTGAATTTTACAGTCTATCAGAAGAGGCAGCTGCCACCCTACGAGAGGTAAAGGCTTCGGGCCACCGTATCATTGCAGTCGGCACCACTTCTATCCGCACCTTGGAGACCATCGGCAATAAATTTGAGGGAGATATTCAGGCAGATACTGGTTGGACCAATATCTTCATTAAACCGGGCTATCAATTTAAGGTAGTTGATGCTTTTTCAACCAATTTCCACCTGCCAAAATCAACCTTGGTCATGCTAGTAGCCGCCTTTGCAGGACGCGACTTTGTCCTTGAAGCCTACCAACATGCCATTGAAGAAGAATACCGCTTCTTTAGCTTTGGCGATGCCATGTTCATCAAATAACCAATAACCTCCCTCGCAAGCCTGCAAGGGAGGTTCATTTTATCACTCAATCATATTGCCTCAAGCATTCTGATAGCAAAGTCAAGCCCTTTTTCAAGGTCTCAGTCTGTGTACAATAACCCAAACGAGCATATCCTGGACGGTCAAAGCGATTGCCCGGTACCAGCAAGACTCCTTTTTCCTGTAATAAACGTAGGCAAAACGTCTCTGTCTCTTCGGGGATGTCCAATTTGATAAAGGAAACAGGGACCGCACTTGGATCAATCAAGGACACCCGTGGCTCGTGTTTTACCCAATCTTTGACTACATTCAGATTTTCAGCAACGATTGATCGATTTCGCTCCAAAACCGCTTCCTTATGCTGCAAAACATAAGTCGCAAGGGCATCATCCACCACCCCAGCACAAATCATCGTGTAATCACGGTATTTCCGAAAGAGATTGGACAGCTCATCATTGGCCACAACCCAGCCAACTCGCACACCAGCAACCGAGTAAGTCTTTGACATACTATTGACCGAAATGCCTTTTTCGTACAAATCCACTATGGCTGGCACATCAAAGCGAGTATCTAGAGGCTTATACACTTCATCAGATAAAATATAAGCCCCAACTTCTCTCGCAATCGCCACCAGCTCCTCCAAGAAAGGACGCTCCATCACAGCACCTGTTGGATTATTGGCATTGTTAATGCAGATCATCTTGGTATTGGGACGAATCATGGCCCGCAAATCATCTAAAGACGGTAACCAAGCATCTTCCTCACGAATCTGCCAAAGCGAGACTTCTGCTCCTAAAGAGCGTGGAATATCGTACAACTGCTGATAGCTCGGGTAGAGCGAGATAACATGGTCGCCTTTTTCAATCAGGGCATAGAGCGCCAAGTGATTGGCTCCTGTTGCCCCATTGGTCTGGAGAATCTGACTGACTTCTACATTCTGATAGAGTTTTCGTACCTCTTCCTTAAAAGCAGGTGAGCCCTCAATCCAGCCATAATTCATCTTCTTGGCCCACAAATCCTCTAAAAATGCTGCCTGTGAAGCCCCGCCTATCTCTAGAATGTCTCTCAAGGTCAGCGAATCAATCGAACTTCCTGCAATATCATAAATGGCTTCCTTTTCCCATTCATTCAACCACTCTTCCACACCAAATGCTGCAATTTCCATAGCACTCTCCTATCAGACCTATCTTTATCCCTCTAGTGTATCATATTTATGCAGTAAAGCGGATAAAAAAAACAGTCCACTGGACTGTTTTTTCTCGAGCCTGAAAACAAGAAAGCGAGTTACGTCCGGTGGACTGTTTTTTCTCGAGCTTGAAAACAAGAAAGCGAGTTAAGTCCAGTGGACTGTTTTTCATTTGCTATTCTTATTTAGCTGCTTGGTACAATTCGTTTACTTTGTTCCAGTTGATAATTTCAAAGAATGCTTTGATGTAGTTTGGACGAACATTGCGGTAGTTCAAGTAGTAGGCATGCTCCCACACATCAAGCGCCAAGATTGGTGTTAAACCATTCATGATTGGTGTGTCTTGGTTTGCGGTTGACACGATTTCCAACTTGCCTTCTTTATTCACTACCAAGAAAGCCCAACCTGAACCAAAACGAGTGGTCGCTGCTGTTGTGAAGGCTGCTTGGAAGTCTTCAAATGAACCGAATGTCGCTGCAATATCTGCTGCCAATTCTGCTGGAACTTCTGTTTTTTCTGGTGACAACAATTCCCAGAACAAAGCATGGTTCAAGTGACCACCACCGTTGTTAATCAAGGCTTGGCGAATATCCGCTGGGATTTGTTCCACATCTGAAAGCAAAGCCACCAAGTCTTCACCAATTTCTGGGTGTTTTTCAAGCGCCGCATTTGCATTGGCAACATAAGTTGCATGATGCTTGTCATGATGTAGCGTCATTGTTTCAGCATCAATATGTGGCTCAAGTGCATCGTAAGCGTATGGTAAATCTGGTAAAATAATTGCCATATTCGGCCTCCTTTAATCTTCTATATCATCTATTTTACCGCAATGTGAGAGCCTTTTCAATTTTTTTGTCTGAAATCATGTGCTGGCAATTTTTAATAATGCAATGTCAAAAAGATAGTCCTTGTCAAACTGCCCCTGTTTGATTTGATAGTCCGTCTCGATCAAGACCTGCACCACCTTCTTGAGGAAAGAAAGGGATAGAGAACGCGAATCCCGCAAGGCAAACTTGACCTGAAAGGGATTAATTTTACGACCCATGATGTCTGATAATTCTGCCACCATCTGCTGTTCACTCAGCCCGTCTTTTTGCAAGATTTGCACCTGTAAAAACAGGCGGAATTGATTGAGTAAAATCGCAATCAGCTTAATCTCATCTTCTCCTTGCAAACGCAGGTCACGAACCAAACTTCTAGCCTGATCAATCTTGCCCTGTAAGAGAAGCTGGCTCATATCAAAAAGATTATCCTGTAAGGTTTTGGGAATGGCTTGTTCAATATCTTCCCTGCTAATCTGGCTACTGCCTCTATAGGACTGCAAAAAAGCCAGATTTTTATGGATTTCAGCAAAATCAAAATTCGACTTAACCAAGAGATAATCCATGACCGTATTGTCCACGTTCAGCCCCATTTTCCCTATTTCTTGCTTGAAAAATTGTCGCAATTCCGCTTCTTTGAGGCTATTTGCTTCTAACACCAGCCCGTCCCGTTTCAAGAGCTTGACCAGACGGCGCTTGCTATCCAATTTTCCACCTGCAATGACAATCAGCCTCGTCGTTTCAACAGGTTGATTCAGATAATCCTCAAATTTCTTCAGCTCTTCATCGCTCAGGTAGCGTTTCTTAGCTGTCGTCACATCAGCAAAGTAATCCAAGATGACAATTTTTTCATCCGAGAAAAAGGGCAAGGATACCAAGTCAAGCTCCACCTGTTGATAGTCCGTCTCTGACATATCAAAATAGGCATAGGTTAAATCACTGCTGTCAAACCCAATCTGCTTCAGCAGCGCTTCTTTGGCCAATTGAAACTGCCCGACATCCTCACCAGCTAGCACCGTCAGCAGCCCCAATTTGTCCTTTGTTAATTTCTGAATCTCATCAATAATGGTCATAGTTTCCTCGCATTTCTTCTCTTTCATTATATCAAAAAAACTGCCACAAGACAGTTTTTCGATGAGAAATCCATTCATTAGAGATTCTTCATTTTCATCTCCGCTTCCATCTTCAAGCGCTGCACTTTCATGGTTGCGGTCCGTGGAATATCCTCATAGGCCATTAAAATGGGCTCTTTGAGTAGGGGAAGGTCTACCACTTGATGCCACCACGCATCCCAATCCATCACCGCACCTTCTGCAAGAGCAATAATTGGTTGCGGAGCGCCATTTGCATCACGAATAATGACAACCTCTGATAAAAAGTCCAGCTGATCCAACAGGAAATCTTCCAAGGCGAGATTGCTGTCAATAGACTCAATCACATCCACCTGACGATCTTTCAAGAGTAGCGTCCCCTCTTCTGTCATACAACCATAATCACCACTATCCCACCAGTCTCCGTAGACATTTTCCTGGAAACGAGCATCTTCCTTATAGTAGGTCACCGCACGCCCACGGGATAGGAGTTGAATATGACCGTTTTGACCAACTGGTAGAGGCTGGCCATTTTCATCGGTAATCCGCGCCTCTGTATAGCCAGAAAGCCCCACACCCATATCCCGACCACTTGTGCTACCAAGAGTTTCCAAGCGATGATAGCGTAGAATCATCGGTCCGCATTCACTCTGACCATAGACCTGCATAAAGACTGGAGCATTTTCCTTAGATGCCTCTAAAAAGGCTCGTAAAGTCCCAATATTGATAGCATCAAAGGTCGAATGATAGTAACGGATGCTTGAAAAAACAGACGAATTATTCTTAGCAAGCTGCGCCCATTGCACAAAATTATTCGGGTGCGTTTCAAGCGCCATTGGTCGATAGCGTTTCAACGTCTCTGCAACATCTTGAGTCTTAGCAGACGACAAAGGAAGCAAGGGAAAGCCAAGCCCAATGGCAGAAGAAACCCCAATGTTATAACGTGAATGAACAGGAGAAATGTGAAAGGCTAACAAATTACGCTCGGTCATTTTTTCAAAAATTGTCTGCTGCCAAGCCACGCGCCAACCCATGGTCTGCGCCGTGTGGCAGATGAGCTTGGGAATCCCGGTCGTTCCAGAGGTGTGAGTCATATACTGAATCACATCTTCAGGAAGCAGATTTTCAGCAACAAGATGAGCAGGAAAAGTCAACAAATCTGCGACTGCAAGAGTTGTCACCAAATCCCTACGTTCCATCGCTGCAACTCGTTCTGCCGTTTCCTCATCAAAGACGATAAAGGCGCGCTCCAAACGCTCTGCAAAGACATCTAGTGTACTAGCTGGCAGGTGATAAGAAGGCATTACCGGAACTGCACCCAGGGCTGTCGCAGCAACTGCTAACAAATAGGTATCAAATGCTGGACTTTTATAAAACATGACCTTATCGCCATGCGAAATTCCCGCAGCCGCTAACTGATAGGCCCTTTGTTGGATAGCCGCAAAGACCTGAGCATAGGTATTTTCAAGCCCCAATTCAGGGAAAGCCTGATAGGTCTTATCAAATACGATAGCGACTTCTGGAAAACGCTCTGCTGCTTGCTGAAATTGACGGTATAAATTTAATGGTTGATAGGAAATCATCTTTCATTCCTAACCTTTCTAAGTTTGTGAAAAACAAAACATAATTATCACCATTATACCACGTTGAAATCTCTTTCACAAATGAGAACAGCATATCCCTTTCCCCCTATTTCACCGTCTCAATTTTCCATTTCTTCCAGCCCCGGAAACGAATAGCACCTTGTTCATCCGTCCGAAAGACCTGTATCTGCCGCTCTTGAAAACGTTGAAGGGCTTCCTGATGCGGATGCTGGTAGCGATTGTGTTTCCCCGCTGAAATCAAGGCTATCCTTGGAGAAATAACATCTAAAAATTCTGGATAGGAAGAGCCTCTTGAACCATGATGTCCTGCCTTTAAAACGTCAACAGACAAGCGAGGATACCGCTTAATCAACTCCAATTCACCGTCTTCCAAATCCCCTGTAAATAGAAACCTGGTCTGCAATAACTCACCGTATAAGACAACCGAATCATTGTTACCACCATCTCCTTTCCCATAAGGATAGAGAACCCTCAAAAAACCATCACATATTGGAATAGTGTCACCTACTTTTACCAGATGAGGAGGCGTCTTTATTGTCTGTAACATCTCCATCAGCTCCTTACTAATCGTGCTCCCTTCAGAAATGTAGATACTACCGATATCTATTTCTCTTGCCACTTCCAACAAATCCCCCATATGATCCGCATGGGCATGCGTTAAAACTAGAACATCAATCTTGCTCACTCCTCGACTATGCAGATAGGGAATCAGGGTTCGCTCCGCATTGCTCTGACTCTCTTTTTCTTGCCATTTTTCTTTCGGAGTCACCCTCAACCTGCCACCGACATCAATCAAGACCGTTCGCCCGCGCATGTCTCGCAAAAAGATACTGTCTCCTTGCCCAACATCCACTACTGTCACCTCATTTTCCACAGGATGTTTAATGATGAAAAATAGCAGAGCTGCCAAGCTGATGAGAGCTATGCACCATTTTGGCTTCTGATATAGATCATGTAGCAAAAGCAAGACGACTAATAAGACCAGTAGGCAAACAGCTGACGGCTTGCCAAAAATCCAGGGCTTCAAACCTAAACCTGCCAACCACTGAATACAGGATTCCAGCCAGACAAAAAGAAAATTAACCTGCGTGAGTTTGGCAAGTGGCGAAACAAGAAAAACAAGGCTTAAGCCTGGCAACAAGACCACATCAAAAAGAAAGGAAAAGAAAACGGTCAAGAGAATCGACAAGGGTTGAAAACTGTAAAAATAGTAAATTAAGAGAGGTAAAATCCCAACTGAAATCGCTAAACTTTCTACCAGTATTTGCTTATAATGTCCCAAGTCTTCAAAATCAAAAACGGTCAGGAGAAAGGCATAAGCAAAACTCAACACTCCACCTGCAGTGAGCAGAAAATGAGGCATGACTAGAAAGGAAAGGACAATCGTACAAGCTATATTATCCAGCTTAGTGATGCCCATATTGGCAAACATCTTTTGCAAGAGAGAGCGATTCACCGATACTGAAAATCCTGTCAGACCTGCATAGATAAAGGAAAATGGAACTTGTAACCAGTCTACATGCTCCTTTTGCATCCCCAAACTCAGGAACAGGTAGCGGAATTTATCGACAAAGAACCCCACCTGCATACCCGACAGCGCAAATAGATGGATAATTCCTAAGCTAGAGTAAAGGTCGCTCATCTGGTCAAATTCCTTGTCCAAGTCTCCAAATAAGAGCCCTATCATATAATACCGCATCGGACTTGGAAAATGCTCCTTGATGTAGACCAAGGCCTTGCGTCGAACGAGAGAAAGCCAGTCCAAGGGATTCCAAGAAAAGTGCTGTCGAATCTTCCTGATTTGTTGAACCTTGACCGTGCGGTAAATCCCCTGCGTCCTCAAGTAATCCCGATAATCAAAACCATTGAAATTCCGCAGACCTTCTGGTTCAGACACCGTTGCTTCCACCTCCAATCTGATTAGACTGGATAAGTTTTTAAAATAGACCTGCTCTTCCTGACTTTTCAATTGGTAAAAAACAATGTACAAGTGTCCTGATGATATCGCCCGAAAGGAAAGACTATCACCATTGACTTGGATGCTATCTGGCTTGACAGCCAACGAACTGACCTCCGTCGGAGCAGCCGCCTCATCCAGAGTAGCCTTCACACATTGGAAGCCAAAGAAAAGGAAAAAACAAGCTAAAATCGATAAAATCTGACAGCAGACTTTTTTCCCTTGATGAACCCAGAGCAGAGCCAATAAGCCCACCAAAATCAGACCTGATAAGACAGATAGGCGATACATGACAAAATAGAGGGTTAGTAGTAAAACAACTAGATGAATAGGAGCAAGAGGAATCTTTTTAATCAACTGTGACATAAGGACGAATATTCTCCAAACTCTTGCCACCAATTCCAGGTACATTCTTCAAATCATCAACCGATTGAAAACGGCCATTACTCTCACGGTAGGCAACAATATCTGCTGCCCGCTTGGCACCGATTCCTGAAATAGTCTGCAATTCTGCTTCTGTAGCCGTATTGAGATTGACAAGACCTGTCGTTGCTCCCTTATCGCCACTTGCTTGCGCTGGACTCGCGGAAGGAATAATCGAGACAGCCTCCTCCTTGGTCGCGACATAAACAACGCCCTCATCACTCAACTTCTGAGCTAAATTGACGGACTTAGAATCAGCAGCTTCTGTCAAACCACCCGCTGCTTCTACCGCATCATGGATACGACTTCCTGCTGGCAAATGGTAAATTCCAGGTTTCTTAACAGCACCCTTGACATCGACAACGAGGCTCGTTTCTGACTGTGAACTTGCAGTTTTTTCCACTACCTGCTCGCTACTAGTTGCAAAGTCTGTCAGGCTAGTCGCTTCTTCTGTCTGCCCCGTTTGCCCCAATACAAAGACAAGCGCAAGAATGCCACTAAGCCCTACTCCTGCCACAATAAACCACTTATAATCACGCAAAACGTGTATCCACTTTTCAAGCATATTCTGACCTCCACTTTATCTATTCGCAAAACCTATCAAAAAAACTCGCACAAGACGAGTTTTTAAAGAACATAGAATTTTTTGTATAAATGAAGATCGATTATCTGCATAGCAGCTAGCTATGTGTCACATAGCTAACAGAGCAAGACCACATAAAGCAACATAAAAAAGCCTGCTGTCGCAGACTTTCTATACTAGTATGCTAGTTGCCGGGATTGAACCGGCGACCTCATCCTTACCATGGATGCGCTCTACCGACTGAGCTAAACCAGCAATACTTTAACAGTATACCAAGAAATCAATCATTTGTCAAATGTTCTCGTAAATTTATTTTTATCTTTTGAAAACCATTAAAGTTTCCTAAACGAGTGCAAAATAGGGCTAAACAATCCACTTTTCTTAGCTTACTGGAGGAAGCCTTATTATTTTGTTGGTTATCATTCTGAAACAGTTAATCTAGCTCCTACTTTCTCATATTCCTGCTTCTTCTTTGATAGGCCTTGCTCCATTTGTTTGAATTTTTGCTCATCGTTTCTCCTTTCCTCTCGTTTTGCCAATGACCGCTTTTGCGGTTTCGCCTACAGATAACTCTGACCCATCTGAAAGAACAACCGCTTCTATATTGTTTACGAGGAACTTGTTCTCCGTCTCACTATAGTTCAAACGAAGAGTCGCTGTTCCTTGCTCGTTGTAGGACTTCCCATCACGATTGTCCTTTTCTTCTAAAATTGTTTGAGAATAACGGACTTGTGCAATGACTTCCTTGTTTTCACTATCGATGTAGATGGTGGCGTTTTGGTAGATGCGGTCCACCACATAGCCTTTGTAGGTCTTTTGAAGCGGTGTATCCTCGTCAGAAACGGTTGCGTTGTAGAGGCTTTCTGTCATAAAAGGCTTGTAGCGCTTGCGATTTTCTCCCAAGTCCTTCCTGGTATAATAGGCAATCAAGAAGTCTTCAACTCCTTTTCGCTTGAGTTCATGAGGTTCTGCCTCTTTCTTTTTAACCGTTTGGGATGCTTGCGCTTCTTTCTTGTTCATTCTCGACTGGATAGAAGCTGTTCCATAGCCTAGTGAGAAGATGAGAGCAGCCAAAAGTATGGCCACACCTATCTTCAGGAGTTTCACTAATCGTTCATTATACATGATTTCTTCTTATTTCCTTTCTTATTTTGGTGTCATGAAATAGATTCCTGCTTGTGGTCGTAAGACTCGCCATGCCAACTCATAGGTTGTCCCCATCCCATTCATCTCACTCACGAGGAATGAACCATCGTCATTGAGATATTCACAAAAGGCAACGTGACCGTAGACAACATGGCTTCCCAGCACTCCTGCACTAAAAACTACCGCAGAGCCTACCTTAGGCTCCGTTGAAATTTCGTAGCCATGGAGCTGGCCAGAAGTTGCCCAATTGGTCGCATTTCCTAAATACGGATCAATATGCTTGCCAATCTGATAGAAGCGGTTATACACGTACCAGGTACAATTGCCTAAAGCGTAGGCATTTCCTGGGTATCCTTGGCCTTGTGTGACTGCTTGATCACTTGGTAAACCGTAAGGAAGCTTATCCTTGTATTCTGCTGGAACTGTCTTGCTTGATGTTCCTGTACTCGTGTCTGTTCCACCTCTCAAATAGGCTTCCCATTGTCTTGCGGACTGTCTTCTAGCTTCTAGTTTGTTTCCTGGGTTGCCTTCCCATTTCACAAGAAAGGCAAGGGTCAAGTCATCTGTAGAGGCATCACTCGTTAAGATATTCCGAACAACCGCTTTGTGGTAAGCTGTATCCCCATGAAGCATGAAATCCAGCTGTAATTCTAAGTCATACCACTTCTTGTTTTTTGTTTTGGCATAATCAAGCAACATCGTATGTCGGACAGAGCCATCGCCTGTATCCGTCCATTGACCAAGACCGATTCCACGGTGGATGATATTAGGATATTGGCCATTGTAGATAGTCGGTCCATTCATGGATAACCAAGCGGGATCGTCCCACGAATCAGCGCTTGCCCCTATAGGGGGATTCAGATAGTCTCCTTCTGCCCGTTTCGGATTGATACTACTTTCCACATCAAAGTTCCCCAACATGGACGCCAAGCCCTTGATAGACAGTTTCTTTCCTTCTTTCTGAAGTTCTTTACTCAAGTAATTCCTAATAAAATGGACTTTCTTTGCCTTATCACTATCGACATCGATGGACTTGAGGTAGGTCTCTTCTGAATACTTGACTGATTTGAAATAGAAGCCTGGGTTGACATAGAACCAGTCCTCTCGTGATTCAGGATTCCAGTTCGTAAGGGTGGACTTAGGCGTATAGCTTAATTTCTTCTGATACGCAATGGTTTGTCCTCCTGCCCCATTGGTCTTCCCAATTTGACTGCCCACATCCACCTCTTGCCCGTCTTTTACCCTGATTTCAGAGACTTCATAAAAAGTGAATTTGGCGTCAAGTGTTTCAATGGTGATTGTGCTGTCTTTGACCTTCACTTTTCCTGATAAGGGAGCGTATAGAGGATGATGACCTTTGATGTCAAGCGTTGTGGTATCTGAGCGCTTGTCTTTTTTGACATAGCCAAATCGCTTCTTAATCGTAAGCGGTTCATCTGCTTCCGGTTTGTCATCGGGGTAAAAGGGGTTCTCAAGTTCTAAGATACTCGCAAATTTGCCAATCTCCTTCGACTGTTCCATCAACTCCTCAAACTCTTCTTGTTCGTCTTTAGAGAGACTGAACTTTGTCTTCTTTTTTGTGTAGAGGTCTTTGATGGTCTTTAAAGTTGTAGGCTCACTATTCAATCCCTTCCACAAATCCTCGACATAGGTGCGACCTGCATATTGATTCATGAAGTGATAATGGGCATCTAACCTTGGGTCTTCATGAATAGTGTCATAGTGAAAGTGAATGTAGAGGAGCGGGTCTTCCCAATTCGTATAATATTCGACTGTATCATTTGACTTCTGCCGATCTAGTTGGGTCATATAGAGATAGGTCTCATTCAAGTCATACTCGCTCTGGATGGGAAACACTTGACTAAATACCCCTATCATCACTAGAAGCAATAATAGGACTCCTCCGCCCGCAAATAAGCTCCATTTCCCCACACTAGTGGATAGAACACTCTTAACAGAGCTCATCCATGGTTTTCGGGCATATTGGGCATATTTTCGTGGTTTCTGCTGTTTCGAGGGAGAGACAGGCCTTTTCTTTGAGAGTTTATTTGTTCTACTGGAGCTTGATAAGAACTGTGATTTGGCGACAGTAGACAGCCTTGATTTGACATAAGCTAGACTGTTTTGGACACGGTGTAGCCCCACTCTTCCTTCTTGTATCTGCCGCTTCAGCTCGACAATCTCTTGTAAATCATCATCCTGAACCAATAGGTCATCTCTTGCACGACTCGATTCCAATCTCAATCGTTGCGCCAAAGTCGATTTAAACAGCCCTGTTTGTTTAACAGGGGAAGGCTTCTTTACTTCATCCCTTAGCTCTACATCACCTGCAATCATTTCTGTCTTAGGGAGAGCCTTGGAAGACATTTGCTTTGACTTCTGATAAGCGGGCATGGGGTTTCCTTTTTTCTTCCGAAGTCGCTCCACTGCTCTCTTTACATCATCTACCGATACCTTTTTCACAAGAGAGGCATTCGTAGTTGTCCCCATCCTCTTCCAATTCTGATGAGATAAATAGGTCTTTTTGTGCTCTGATGACGAACTAGTGAGTTGAGATTTAGCTATTTCAAGTTCAATCGTTTTTTTCTCGTCCATCCCCTCTCCTCTCTATTCATCAGGCATCAGTCGCAATGAGGCGGTATAGCTTGGAATCCTTTGGAATAGGATTTTCAAAGGGCACTACGATGTCACCTGCCACAATCAAACCTGTTCCCTTAGCCTTTGGCCGCTCGATATAGCGAACTTGTTGTTCCGTTAGTTTAACCACTTTCTTTACCTCTTTGAGGGCTAAGCCCTCTAATTTAAGCAATATCTTAAAGTGACTATTTCCTAAGAGTTTACGTCCTTGTGGTGAACCTGTTAGAGTTTCGGGCATCTGGGTAATACCTGTTGGGATACAGCCGTATTTACGGATTCGAGACCACAAATGATTGAAATAAGTAGCCTGATAGTCCTCTTCAAAGTAAAGCTGTAGTTCATCAAAATAGAACCAGACTTTCTCCCCTTTTGCTCGTGCTTCGACAACCTGATTCCAGATGAAATCTTGAATGACCAGCAAAGCAAAATGCTTGAGCTGACCTGATAAGCGCTGCAAATTAAAGATAATGAAACGATTGTCTAAATTCACCGAGGTCTGTTTTGAGAAGATGTCATAGCTTCCCAGCGTATAGATTTCTAACTTCAAAGCTAGCCGTTTTGCCTCAAGCTCTTCCTGTTCACTAAGTACCCTATGCCACTCTTTGAGAGTCGGCTGTTCAAACCGTTTATAGGTGAGTTTGGTCACTCGGTCAATGAGAGAAATCGTCTCATCTCCAAAATCCGATAGGAGACTAGTAAACAAGGTAACAAGGAAGTTGGATTTTGCGCCTTCAGGGTCTTTATCGTCCTCTAGCAACTTCTCCTTATCAGGAATATCCATCAGGTTAAAAGAGGTGTCTGTTCCGACCGCTATATCAATGATTTCAGCCCCAAACTCTCGACCAATATCTAAATATTCTGTCTCGGGATCGATGACAATCACCTTATCCCTCTTGTATTTTAAAAGGGTAGAGATGATTTCATTTTTGGCTACTACCGATTTCCCTGAACCTGACGCTCCCATAATCACACCACTTGCAGAAAGGAGGTCATTCTTTCGGTCTATTGAAATGATATTGTGAGAAGCTTGATTTTGACCATAATAGCGAGCATTAGGACTTTTTGAGATAAAATCGATAGATGAAAAAGGAATTTGAGTGGCAAGGTTGGCGGTCGTCATGCTTCTGGGAAACACCTTCTTGATGCGAACATTCTGATGAAGGTCAAGATAGTTTTTCCCGATTGGAAGAACCGTATTGAGGGCTTCTTCTTGGTGGTAATAGATTTCCCCAAAACGTACTCCCACCTTACGACCTGCTCGTTCAATCTTACTTTGATGCAAGGCTAATTCTTCATAGCTATTGGCTTTAAAGTGAACTAGAATCAAGCCTCTAAAAATCTTCTGGTCTCGATCTTTCACTTCTTTGCGCCAGTTTCCAGCTTCCTCAAAATCATCTGAAGCTTGAGAACCTAGCACTAGTTCCGTTGGAATATAGGAAGTTGCAGCACGTTTCGCAGACCGAATCTGTTCCACATTGGCCTCAGCTTGCGCCTCTTCAATATCCTCAATAATCTCTTCGGTATCATAAGCGGTCGCATGAATCAAGATGGCTAGTTCAATCCCTACAGAGGTTAATTCCTTAATCAAATCGTCTTCCATTGATTTCGGATAGTATTTGATATATAAGGTCTTTGAAACCATCTCATTGATTTTGACATCTTTTCGATCGAACTCAATCACATCTGGTGCGATGAAATCCTTACTAGTGAGACCTGAAATCCGCAAATCATGATAGGTGTAAGGCAAGGTCTCTACTCCATTTAGAATCTCCGAAAATATTGAGAGGCGTTCCATCTCTGTCAGTGGCTGAAACGATACATCAATCGTCTTATAGATATTTTCAAGTGTCACGCCTACATCTTGTAACGCCAACTGGGCTTGTTTTTTGCCAATTGCATTTTGAGAAATTGTCATGTATTTCCGAATTTCAAAATTATTGCTTGTAATATCAAAGCGTTCTTGTATTTGAGCATTTAGTTCGGCACGATAGCCATCATTTCTATCATTGTTTTTTTCATAGAGGACTTGGCGCAACATATCTTCTTTCACTCTTTTATTGAGAATGAGAAGCTGTAAACTAGAACCTGCATCAATGGCATTAAAAGCCTTGGCATGTGCCTCTCCAATGGTCAATTGTTGTTCATATTCAGCCGCAAGATATGAGGCATCTCCTAGACGGAAAGTGATTGAATAGCTGTCGTCCACAATGTGCATGAGCCCTCCTTGAAACAGGCTCGTATAAGCCAAGGTGTTTTGAGTAGTTGGCTTGAGTTGGCGTTTCAAATACTCTACTCTTTCCAATTCAGATTTGGTCAGTTTCTCTGACATTTTTCGCTTGAATAAAGTCACTAGAACGATACTCCTTTCTATCTCGATGTTCTATTTGATAAATTCTACGTTTCGTCAACAGAAAAAAATAAAAACGCT
Source organism: Streptococcus cuniculi (assembly GCF_001921845.1). Lineage (GTDB taxonomy): Bacteria > Bacillota > Bacilli > Lactobacillales > Streptococcaceae > Streptococcus > Streptococcus cuniculi. The sequence continues at coordinate 168,377 of NZ_MSJM01000001.1, forward strand.
CCGAAAAAGAGAAACGTTTGTCAATACTCAATCCAATAATCATCGTTGGACTGAATAGACTTGCCGCAACAACAAAAACCAGCCAATCTGGATAATCAAAGAAAAATAATAAGGTTGTCACACCAAGAGTCAAAGTACCTCCGAATACCAACAATAAGCCTCTTCCTGTTAATTGGAAAAGAATCGGCTTTTCTTCTTTGATAAAGTCGTCTAAAAAGATTGATCCTAATTTATTCATCTTATACCCCCAATAACTGTCTCATTCTTCGTCCGACACTGACAATCGTAACGATATAAATACCCCCTTGGAAAATGGAAGCGAGCGCTGCTCCGTAAGGGATTTCTTCCACCTCTACAATCGCCGCAAGGAAGTTTGCGGGAGATATAGCTGCATAGATGACCGAGATAATACTTAGTCCCAAGGCGATGAGGACATAGGATGAAAAATATTTCAAAAAGGTAATGGCAATCGGACGAACGGTTTCATTAATCAAGCAGGCCAATAAGACAGGCGCTAGAGCCTTTAAGAAATAGAGTTCGATATAGCGCATAAAATTCAACAATCCTACAATTCCATTTGCAATGAGCGATACTGTTCCGCCAATCAAGTTTAAAATAATCTTTGCGACTCCTTTTGTGTGCCCTATATCAAATGCGTAGCTATAATCTTTTATTTTTACAACCTTAGAAATCAGGTGGGCACCGCTATCGAGGAGCCACATCAGCCCATCTAAGATACTCGCAGAGTATTGAATGAGCAACCAGCAGGCTAGATACTTAAAAGCAATTTCAAGCCATAGTTTTTGCGGTAGCTTTTTCCCCGTACTTCCTATCAACTCGTACCACCTCATCATTTCCATTAGCAAAAAGATAGACAAGAGGATATTGCCTAGAACAAGGAGCGCCTTGTTCATCGCAATAGCTGATTGATTGACAGTAGGATTGTACTCTGCAAGTGTCTTAATGAGGTCTGAAACATTTAGTTTCATATCAGCCCTCCTTGTTTAAAATTTGATTGCTCGAATCGCTGCTACAATCGCAGCTGTAATGGTCGCAGAAAAGGCGGATAGGGCAAAACCATTGATAATCCCTTCTTGTCCCTGATCACGTTGTTCAGGCCGTTTATTCTTACGTCCTGCAAATACTTCGTACACTCCAAATAACATCCAAAAAAGGCCTGAGATAGACATCAAACCTCCAATTAGTGTCACAATTTTAATTGCCATATCCATGTGTAGTTTCTCCTTTTTCAATTTCTAGTGTTTGTAAGGCTTCTTTCAAAGCCGTTAGTTCATCGATTTTGAGAGTAATCCCTCGATTCATTTTGCATTTGGACTCCATTTGCGAATATCCCAAACGGCAGGTTTCTCATTGTAGGAAATACCTTTGTCCAGCCTTTCGAGACGGTCGACAAGACAGCAACTCGCTTGATAACCTGGAACGTAAAGTGATTGGCGGAATCAATTGTCTTAACTGTTTTACTCCTTTACAAACAGAAAAAAGGGAATGAGGCAGAAGTCGTGATTTCGATGAAATCGACTATCCTCACTCCTTTATTTCTAGGTTCGGGCTAAAATAATCCACTTGCTTATCCTCGCTCTCGAGTTTCCAAGCTCAAGTATTAACAGTCCACTGGACTGTTAATATATGCGTCAAACTGTTCAAACTATAAAAGAAATAAGCCCGGACACTTTTTGGTCCAGACTCCTGTGGCAGTATGCGAAGAAAAGGACTGTAAGTTATGAGTACACTTAGAGAGATTATGGCTTACAGTCACCAAACTTCAGTATACTGTATCATCGTGATTGAGGCAAGGCTTTCTATCCTATTTTGACACGTGCTTCAAGACTTTTTTCATCTGCTTACTAAACAAACGTGTTTTCCATTCCGCAAGGAATGCAAGAAGAAGAGAGCCAAGTAGTGTGTAGATAAGTCCTGCTTTCTCACCTGTCCGAGGAAGCCATCCTGTTGGTTTATCCTCCTTAGGAGTCTTGTTCACCCGTTTTTCGGTCATCAGCTCCTCTCGTTTACCGTCCTTATCGACGATAAACTGTTTAGCGGTGTTTTCGATATCTGTGCCAGCTGGAACATCTTTCTTCACAGTAGCTGGAATCTCTACTTGATAATAGACCCCTAGTTCAAATTTAGAAGTGTCGAGTACCTTGATTTGACCAAGCGTCTTCTTCACAGAATCATTTGGTAGAACGGTAAGCCTGCCATCTTTATTCTCAATATCAAATTGGCTTGTCACATCCTTACCTGTAGACTTGTTATAGACCTTAATCGCTTTTGTGTCGATGGTCACATAACGCTCATCATAGTCATCTTCTGCACCGATTGTCTGAAGTAGACTTTCTTTATCAAACGGTGTCGTATCCACCCAGACTTGATAATGGATGGTTGTGCCAGCTTTGATGATAGCGGTATTGATATTTTCAGGCTCGTTGTTGTCCACTTTGTCCGCATACGGGTCTTTGTTGGTGTCTTGATAGCGGTCTTTCAACTCACTATCGTCATCCAACAATTTCGTGCCTTTGATGTCCACATTTGCTTTATCAAGGACAAACTTGTGAGGTTCTGGCTTGTTTTTCTTCACCTTGTTGACCCGTTTTTGAGTCGGTTTCTCAGTCGGATCATTTGGTTTTCCTGTCTCTGGATTGACCGTTGTCACAAACTGACGAGCGGTGTTTTCAATATCAACGCCTGCCGCCACATCGTCTTTGACGGTGACTGGAATATCAAACTTGTAATAGCGACCAAAGGAAAAGCGCTCGGTATCGAGTACATTGTCTTTGATTAAGTCCTTCTTGGTTTGAATGGTAAGTTTCCCGTCCTGGTCTTTGACATCAAAGAGTTTCGTTACCTCTTCACCAGTCTTGCCATCATAACCCTTGATGTTCTTGACATCTAAGGTTAAGTGCTTCGCATCATAGCTATCCGTCAAGCCTGTTGCTTGAATCAGCTGTTCTGGTGTAAAGTGATTCGTATCGAGCCATAGCTGATAGAAAAGTTTATCCCCACGTTTCACGACCTTGGTATTCAAGTTCTGCGGTTCATTGTTGTCCACCTTGTCCACGTATGGGTCTTTGTTGGTGTCTGTGTACTCGTCTTTGACCTCATCATCGTCATCCATCAATTTGTCTCCTGTGATGTCAAATTTACCTTCAGATAAGTCAAACTTCTCTGGTTGGAAATCTGGTTTTTCAGGTGTAACATCTGGAATTGGATTGTCTTTAAAAGTCATACGAGAGAGACTAATCAAAGCGTTGCTTGAGGTGAGTGTACCTGCAAGCGTTCCTTTGGCATTTCCATTCTTTTCCTTCTTGTCATCCGATTGACTGAAGGTGCGGGTAGAGAATGGCTTCGACCCGTCTGCATTCTTAGAAGCCGTAATCGTATAGAGATCCGTCTTCTCATCGTAGGTCATGTGAATGTAGATTGGGGCAATCTTCTCATAACCTGCGGGAGCTTCTACCTCTTCAATCTTCCAGTCCCCGTAAAGCAGCTCTGTCGTCGCAAAACCGTCTTCATCCTCTTTGATAGTCGTTGTGAACTCGACAGCCTCTGCCTTGGTATCATTGATTGGGCTTGCCTTGAAGGTCACATCGTTGATTCCTGAATGGCTGCTATCTCCCTTGCTTTGAACGATTTTTTGGATGGAGATTTTTGCCTTGATGATTTGCTCAAGGGATTTGGTGTTTGGAGTGACAATGTTTTTGGTCGCATCATCTTTCTTTGTGATGGTGAACTCGTGGATTTTTCCATCTAAAGCATAGCCTTCAGGAGCGTTGGTTTCCTTCCAGTAGTATTTACCTAGGGCAAGGTTTCCAACAGCGACTGTCAAGTCCTTGTCATCGACATTTAAAACAAGATTATCCCCGTTATCCACTTCTTGACCGTTGATAATAGAGGTCTTGACTTTCTCCCCTTTTAAGAGTTTCGCATTTGGAATATCTGTCCACTTGACTGGAGTATCTTTCTTATGGCTAGCAGCTCCTGTTGTATCTTCTGCATAATAAAGCGTATACTCCGCATTTTTAAGGATAGCTTGACCTTGAGCTTCCGTATCGGTGTCCTTGTCTCGTTTTTCAAGGGTATTTTCTCCCTTGATTTCATCATTCGTGCCTGATATAGTGAGTTCAAGTGTGCCATCTTGTTTCAAGGTCGCAGATTGTGCTTTAAAGGTTTTCGCAAAACCAGCGGATGCAGAGATTTCTTCCACGGTATAATCCCCCAGCTGCATGTTTTCAACCAAGGCTTCCCCCTTGATGTCAGTAGTAATCTCATAAACCTTACCACTCTGCTTGTTGGTTAACTTGAACTTGTTTCCAAGAAGTGTGTAGTATTGGTTCCACATGGCCAGTTGAGATTCTGTTCCTTTTTTGACGATTTTAATCTTACCCGTGATCTCATCATTAGTGCCACTCACCGTCACGAGCTGATTATCCTTGCCATTAACACCTACTTTCGGTGTTTTGGCATCGAGGGTAATTTCTTGAGTTTTAAAAGTCTTTTGGAATCCTGGGGAAGCCTTGATTTCTTCCACCGTGTAGGTGCCAAACGGAATATCGGTTAACGTCACGACTCCTTTGGCATCAGTTGTTCCTTCAAAAATCTTGCCTGTCTTCTTATCGGTGAGGCGGAAAACATTGCCTTTCAAGGTATAGAGGTTGTTCCACATAGATGTACCAGAAGCTGTCCCTGTCTTTTGAATGGTGACAGAGCCTTTTGAGTCCGCATTGACCTTGAAGCCCGTATTTCCAAACAACCCTGTCACAATATCAAAGTGGTCTCCACGACCGTCCGTGTATTCGTAGGATACCGCATTTGAGTTGAACTGCTTTAAAGCGACATAAGCTGTTGGTAAGAGCTTGGTGGAATCCGCATTGGTGGCTCTTGACAATCCTGTCACTAAACCGCCACCTGAAATCGAAAGATCTGTATCAGGTCCGACGATATAGGCTAACGCTCCTTGCTTATCAAGTGATGCTCGTTGACTGGCATCGATGTCGGAGACCTTCATCGCCATCAAGACTTGTTCGTTAGGAATTGGTTGTTTCGTATCTTGGCGAACTAAGGTGGCAGTATAGGTCGTGCGTTCAATATAGCCTGCAGGACGACCCGTCCCAAGAGGGAGCCCTCTTCCTGCCACACCATCTTCGGATCTCCCACCTGAACCAGATGAAATCGCTCCACCCGTCGGGACAACCACTCCAACGGTGATGACAGAACCCTGGTTCTTGATGGCCATAGCCACATCCTTATTTTTCCATCTATCACGACCGTGCTTTACATCGATATGAGTAATCATTAAATCAACGGGAATCTTCTCGCCTGTTTCAATATCTGTGACGGTCCCGACATTGGTCACGGAAAGGGATTGTCCTGGGTTCAGATACCCTCCAATATCCTCTTTTACAAAGCCGTCTCGTTTGAGAGGATGCAGGATATTTGTTCCGAAAATAGTATCGAGCCGGCCTGTCGCTACACCATTGATGCCTTTGACTTCAGAATGAGCATTCCATTGGATTTGGTCTGCGACATACTTGACATGACCTAGGTCTTTGTCTGCGACAAGGGAATCTACTAGAGCTTGAAACTCTGGCGAAGACATGTCTCCTGTGTTGGCCTTAACAACGGGTACGCCATTGAGTGAGCCAATCTGTTGTCCGTGCTGGATTTCAGCCGCTTGGACAATGCTTTGATTCCATGGTACTTGCGGGACGAGTGTTGAAACTCCCGCTCCTGTAAGAGCCACCCCTGTGCTAAGAAGAGCAAGGGTGCGTTTCAATCGCTTCTTACCATTCTTTTTTCGATTGCGGTAAGAAGGTGTTTGAGAATTGTTCATAGTGTCTCCTTTTCTTGTTGTGAAGTAAAAAGCAGCCTTTGCGCTGCCAGTTTATTCTTCTGATCTCCTTGAGGGAGAGCGGGTTGAAATCATTATATCTCCTTTGAGCATCAAAAAAGACAAGCGCACGACTTGTCTTTTGTATTAACCTTGTTTGCAATAGCCTTTTCCTGTAAGCCGTAAAACGCTTTTATTTCCGTTACCTTCTCGTCGAGCGACAAGGACATTTTGCGACATAATCGTGCGAATCTGTGGATGTAAATGTGCATAGTCATAAATAGCCTCGACCGTTTCAACTGTGCCAGCAATATAACCTTTTTGTGAAATCGTTCCAAATCGAGGATGTAATTTCACGGTGCGTCCGTCCACGAGACGGGCGGTTACTCCGCCTCGTTGACCTAGTTTGCGTAAGTCAGCTAATGTGACTTCAGTATCCTTTTTCATTTGATTCATGTTTTTTCCTCCTAGCGAATCAAAGGCGATTTACGCCGTGCTGTGAGAAGACGTATCTTCTCATCGGTATTTCTTACACACAGTTTATAGTCTAGGTACTGCAAACTCCTTCAGCTTATGACGTTGTGTCATGCTTTTGCGTTATGTGCCTGGGCTAGATATCCTTTTCTAGCTACTACACCACCCCTATTTCTCTTTTATCCATAGGCACGCTAATCGGGATAGTGGTTAGTATTCAGTTTTCAAAGAACACAAATCGTTTTAGGTCCATGAGGAAATGCTACTCTCCATTGAAAAGTGAAACCAAGAAAACTCGTGATACAAGCACTTGATAACTATTTCCATATTTTAATGACGAAGAATGAGTCAGATAATCACTCTGGGAATCCATATCCTGTCTTTCTATTTATTCGCAATTACTTTTCACAATGAGTATTTTTTTGCAAAATATTTATCATCTTGGGGAAAAGGAAGCCAATTCAGCTCTAACTGATTATCGTTAGCCTCATGGGAAACCTTATAGCCTCACCCTCATCATTCCTCGAAGCATCTGGCATCTCCAAATTTCACTTGATTTTCTAAGCGTTTTTATATACACTAAGGACATAGAAAAAAGGAGGTCAACTATGCTAATTGGAATTCCAAAAGAAATTAAAAACAATGAAAATCGGGTGGCTCTGACACCTGCTGGTGTGCAAAGTCTGGTTGCCCATGGCCATCAAGTCGTGGTTGAAACAGGTGCTGGACTGGGTTCTGGCTTTGCGGACAAGGACTATGAAGCGCAAGGAGCAACCATTCTTGCTTCCGCTGCTGAAGTTTGGGCGAGCGAATTGGTCGTGAAAGTCAAAGAGCCTCTCGCAGAAGAATATGGCTTTCTCCGTGAAGACCTTCTTCTCTTCACCTATCTCCACATGGCTGCAGCTCCCGAATTGGCAGACGCCATGCTGACTAGCAAGACCACAGGAATCGCCTATGAAACCGTAACAGACAATGGTCAACTGCCACTTCTAACCCCCATGAGTGAGGTGGCTGGTCGAATGGCCGTTCAAATTGGCGCGCATTTCCTGACTAAGCAAGAAGGTGGCTCTGGTGTTCTTCTGGGCGGGGTACCTGGCGTTCCTAAAGGAAAAGTGACCATCATCGGTGGTGGGGTCGTAGGGACACATGCCGCCCGTATTGCCCTAGGACTAGGAGCACAGGTGACTATTTTGGACATCAGCGCTAAGCGCCTGTCTGTCTTAGAAGAAGTCTTCGGCAATCAGATTCAAACCCTCATGTCCAATTCATTCAACATTGCAGCAAGCGTCAAGGAGGCGGACGTGGTGATTGGAGCAGTCTTGCTTCCTGGCGCAAAAGCACCGAAATTAGTTACTGAAAACATGGTCAAACAAATGCGTCAAGGTTCTGTCATTGTAGACGTAGCTGTTGACCAAGGCGGGGTCGTTGAAACAGCAAATCGCGTCACAACCCACGATGAGCCCGTCTATGAAAAACACGGAGTCCTCCACTATGCTGTTGCCAATATCCCTGGAGCCGTTGCCCGTACTTCTACCATTGCACTAACCAACGTGACCTTGCCGTACATTGTCAAACTAGCCAATAAAGGCTTCAAGCAAGCCATTTTAGACGATGCCGGTTTCCGCCAAGGTGTGACGACCTATCAAGGCCTCATCACCAACGCTGCTGTCGCTGCTGGTCTAAACCAAGACTACACAAGCATTGATGAATTGGTATAAAAAAAGAACTGGCAACAGTTCTTTTAAAACATAGACCAGCCCAAAATCTATTTAAACAAGTTATAGTCTTTTGAATAAACTTTGATACATCGTCACTTTCGACTTACCGTACTCCAATACTGTCCGCATCTCAGTTCCTTGTTTGAAAGTTCATTCATTTGACTATAAAAAGCTCTGCTAACTGAACATTCGATTCCCGATTTTCGCGAGCGGAGCGAGCCTCATCAGATACTTTTTGCCGTGGTAAATGTAGGGAGTGGGATAAAAATCGTGATTTCGTAGAAATCGATTATCCTCGCTCCTTTGTTTCTGGGCTCGGGCTAAAATAATCCACTGGATTATTTTACTCCGCAGGAAGTCGCTACCGCCCGTACCACCTAAGAAAAGTATCATAAAAGAACGTTTTCTTCAATCTAAAAAGAACTGGCAACAGTTCTTTTTACTTTTCATCTTCTGGCTCATAAGCCCTGATAATCTCGGCAACAACAGGGTGGCGGACAACGTCCTTGGCAGAAAAATGCACGAAGTCAATCTGCGGGATTTTTTTCAATTTCTCAGTCGCATCAATCAAACCAGACTTGACATTGCGCGGCAGGTCAATCTGGCTGCTATCGCCATTGACAATCATCTTGGAGTGAAAACCAAGTCGGGTCAAAAACATCTTCATCTGCATAATGGTCGTATTTTGCGCCTCATCCAAGATAACAAAGGCATCTTCCAAGGTCCGACCACGCATATAGGCAAGTGGCGCAATCTCGATAATCTCACGCTCCATCAGCCGCGTCGTCTGGTCTTTTCCTAAAATCTGATAGAGGGCATCATAAACAGGACGAAGATAGGGATCGACCTTTTCTTTCAAATCGCCCGGTAAAAATCCAAGGCTCTCTCCTGCCTCTACCGCAGGACGGGTCAAGATAATGCGCTTGACTTGACCACGCTTAAGAGCTGTAACGGCAAGCGTCACTGCAAGGAAGGTTTTCCCCGTCCCAGCTGGTCCAATCCCAAAGACAATGTCATGGTCCTTGATACTGTCCACATACAATTTTTGCCCCAAGGTCTTGACACGAATGGGCTTGCCATAATGATCCTTGATGATTTCTTCTTCATAGAGAGCCACAAATTTCTCAATTTCATCGTTTTTGGCCATGGAAATAGCCGTCACCACATCGGGCAACTGAATGGTTAAACCACGGTTGATTAAGACGAGTAAGGATTGGATGACGAGGCGCGCCAGCTCAACATCGGCTGGCTCCCCAATGACTTGTACCACTTCTGTACGGGCATGAATCACCACATCCAGCTCCTGCTCCATCAGCCGCAGATGACGTTCATTGGATCCAAATAAGCTCAGCATATCATCTGGGTGAGAAAGGTGAATATCAATTGAATGTTCTTGCAATAGCTTGCTCCTTTATCGGTCTTTTTTCTATTATATCAAAAAAATAGCCTCGCAGGGCTATTTTTACTTGTTATCATCTCTTAGTTTTATGTAGTTACTCGCAAACGAGTCGCAGGAGGCTGGGACAACGAAATCGAACTCTTATGAGTTACCGATTTCTATCCCACTTCCAAAAAGAGTGAACGACGTAATAGATTATCTTTCAAAAACTCAATGAGCCACATATTCTTCCCAAATACGGTCAAACTCTGCCATAGAAAAACTGAAACTTGCCCGTTCTTCCAGAAAACGACTCACTTCATCAAACTCATCTGACTGCTTGGGAAAATCGGATTCTTCAAAGGCCAAGTCAGCTAGGATAGCGACCGGTTCATGACTTTTGGGATTGCGCTGGGTCATGAGCCAGCTATAAAAACTCTTTCGCACAACAGCCTCACTTATCTTCTACGGCGACGTGACCGAGAAACAGTCCGTCCTTCTTCCATTTGCTCACGGCGTTTCTTACTCTTACGTTTTGCCAATATCAGTGGTAAAGCTAAGCCAATCAGCACTAGAGGAATGACGACAACATACCAGTAAGTACGTGCCAGTCCCTTCCAATCAATCGAGTTCAACTTATTCAAGCCAGCTTCAGTGCTACTTGTAGTTGTTAAATCTGTCTCTGCTTCTGCCTGCTCAACTGTCATGCTGTCTGAAATCAAAGGACTAACGGACTCTAGTCCATTGTTGACCCGCAGTTGATTATTTTCAACTGTGTAGGTTGGCTCTTCTCCACGACGCACCGTCGCATAAAAATCTGACGGTAGATTGTAGGTTTGACCATTGATAGTCTGCTTACCTGCGCTCAATACTTTTTTGTAGTCGTAATCCTTATAGGCTTTTTCAATCAAGGCATTGCCAAATGGATGACGATAGTATTCCCCGTCTTGGTCAGACCAATCACCAACTCCCATAATCAGACTGATGAGACGTTGCTCCCCTCGTTTAATGGTTGCAATATAGTTAAAAGCAGCAAGCGGACTAGAACCCGTCTTCAAACCATCCACACCTTTAATCCCGTATTTTGCACCAGGCAGTGAATAATTGTAGGTTTCAAAGGTTTCTTCGTAAGGCGTTCCTGCTTTTACTGTCACAACAGGATCCTTAGTATGCTCCAAAATCCCTGGGTAATTTTTCAAAAAATGATAAACGAGAATGGACAAATCCCTTGCTGTTGTTTGGTTGGAAGCATTGTGATCATAACGGGTTGGATTATAGTAGCCCTTAAAGGAAGCCGCAGATGCTCCACTAGCATTCGACCAATAGGTGTTGGTCATCCCCAACTCCTGTGACTTGGCATTCATCATATCCAAAAAGGCATCTGGATCATTATTTGAAACATAATTGGCCAACATCACCGTGGTCGCATTGGAAGACGGAACAGCGGTCATAGTAATCAATTCGCCAACGGTATAGTCCACACCTGCCACAATATTGTTATTGGAGATTTCATAGATTCCTGCAATTGCTTGGTCATTTGCTGTCGCTGTAATCACCGTATCTTCGTTAAATTTCCCTTGACTCATGGCCTCATAGACCAGATACAGGGTCATGACCTTACTCATACTAGCCGGATCTCGCAGCTCATCAGGGTTATCTTGCCAAACAACATCCCCGGTATTTCCATCAATGATAATCGATGACTTAGGACGGTTGATTTCTTTGACATCATACCCTGCTGCTCTCGTAATATCCATCAATTCATCTGCCCAAACAGGGACTGACACCGTGGATACGATTAGCACCAAACACCACGCTACAAGTTTCTTCACTCTCGATCTCCTATCTTTCTTTACTATTTTCTATAACGAACGGCAGACAAAAAAGGTCTACCTAGACCAATTCCGTCCCCAGTTCATCCTGCTTAATTTTTCCAGCCTTCATCAAGCCACCCAGCGCTTTTTTAAACTGACCTTTTGAAATACCAAAGGTAGCCTTGATGTCTTCTGGAGATGATTTATCATTTAAGGTCATAAAGCCCCCATTGCTCTCCAGATAGGTCAATACCATCTGCGCATCATTTTCCAACATCTCAAAAGAACGCGGTTTGACAGACAAATTCAAGGTCCGATCCACTGGGCGGTAACCAATGACACGCGCCTGCAACTCCTCACCGAGCCGTGGCTCTGTAAATCGCTCACTTGGGTGAATGAAGCCTAACATATTGTTATCTGGTAGATAGACGAAGGTTCCACTCAATTTCAGGCGATAGACAATGGCCCGCAAATTTTGATTTTGCATATTGTCATAGGCAGGTCCAGCCAAACGCTGAAAATCCTCTTGGAAGGCAGGCAAGGCCCAAATGCGGTCTTTTTTATCTACATCGTAGCGGACATAGAGCTTGTCACCTTTCTTTGGCCACAACTCTTTGATGTCAGGCAGGACATCAAGAGACACCACCACCTGTTTATCAGGCAAGCCCGTATCGACAAAGACACCGAGGTCCCGGCGCACTTCTGTCACCTCTCCCCAGCCAAAACTAGTGCGGGTAGCTGCTACTTCTTTGGTCGTCACACGGAGTTTCTGCTTCATATCCGTATAGGCAAAGCCTTTGACAGACTCACCTAGCTGATGCTCCCCCTCTTCTTTTGCCAGAGCAAAGGTCAAACCCTCTTTTTGGACAAAGTAAAATTCCTTATTCTCGTCTGTCACGAGACCCGTGATAAAGGTTGCTAATAATTGATTCATATCGTTCTTTCTATTTTTACTGGCAGACACCACAAACAAGATGAGCTTTGGGTTTCATCTTGTATAGTGAATTGAATAAAGGTTAGGACATCGTTAAGTCGCTTTGATGAACGCCAGTTCTATCTGCAGCTCCTTGCCTTGTCCTATTCTTTTTCAATCCACTATAAATCATTTCTCCAGCTATTTCATCAATGGCCCTATAACGCCAAAAGGGCCGAGGGATTTTTCCCCACCCATAGATTTTTCTTAGACCTCTAAGAGTTCTTTTTCTTTCTCGGCCGTCATTTGGTCGATTTTCTTAATGGCATCATCTGTCACTTTTTGAATCTCTTTCTCAAGTGATTTCAAATCGTCTTCGGTAATTTCCTTGGCTTTTTCAGCTTTCTTAGCTTCGTCCATTGCATCGCGGCGGATATTACGGATAGCTACCTTAGAATTTTCCCCGACCTTCTTCACATCTTTAGCCAAGTTTTTACGAGTTTCTTCGGTCAAGGCTGGAATGACCAAGCGAATGACTGTACCGTCAGATTGTGGGGTCAAACCAAGGTCAGAAGCGTTAAGCGCACGTTCAATATCCTTTAAGATAGACTTGTCAAATGGGGTAATCAACAAGACACGCGCTTCTGGAACCGTAATCCCTGCCAATTGGTTGAGCGGTGTATCTGCTCCGTAGTATTCAACTGAAATGCGGTCGAGCAAGCTTGCATTGGCACGACCTGCACGGATGTGGCTAAATTCACGCGCCAAACTTTGGTGCGACTGCGCCATGCGCTCTTGCGCTTTTGAAATAATTTCTTTTGTCATAAGATCTCCTTTATTTTACTTCTTTGTTATTTGAAACCGTTGTTCCGATTTGCTCTCCAAATACAACACGTTTGATATTGCCAGGCTCGTTCATGTTAAAGACAACAAGGTCAATATCATTGTCCATTGATAGGGTAGAAGCCGTTGCATCCATGATTTTCAAGCCGCGGCTGATGACTTCACGGTGGGTGAGTTCGTTAAATTTGACAGCGTTGGCATCTTTCTTAGGATCGGCATTGTAGACACCGTCCACCCCATTTTTAGCCATTAAAATGGCATCTGCCTCAATTTCAGCTGCACGAAGGGCTGCTGTTGTATCCGTTGAAAAGTAAGGGGAACCAATTCCTGCACCAAAAATCACGATTCTGCCTTTTTCCAAGTGGCGCAAGGCACGGCCACGAATGTAAGGCTCTGCGACGGATTGCATGGCAATGGCTGTCTGCACACGCGTATCCACACCAAACTGTTGAAGGGCGTCTGCCATGACCAAGGCATTCATCACCGTACCAAGCATACCTGTGTAATCTGCCTGCACACGATCCATACCCGCTTCTGCTGCTGGCTCTCCACGCCAAAGATTTCCACCACCGATTACCAAAGCAATCTGAACACCTGAAGCAGCCACTTCTTGAATTTCTTGCGCCATTTTTTGAACCGTTGGAATATCAATCCCAACACCGCGTTCACCAGCCAAGGCTTCTCCAGATAATTTTATAAGAATACGTTCATATTTTGGTTTCATCATCTTACTCCTCTATTCTATCTTTACTATTTTATCATAAAATTTTTATTTTATGTAGTCTGATGAGCAGATAAAAAAGAAAAATCTCCAGAAGGAGACTTTTCTATGAAATGTGTAATGTTTTACGCAAGAGAACTGCTCGACTGCCAATCAATTTGTCCAATTGGCGGGTCTTCAAGGTCAAGATTCCAAAAATCAGAATGCCGACAAGACCTGAAATTCCCACATGAATCGCACTTGACACGTAACCTGTTACAGGAATAATCAAGCTAAGACCTGTTTCCACCAGCCAAACACCCATTCCCATAATAAGGGAAATCACCAGAACCTTGCGAATATCTTTCCATAAGCGCCTTTGCGAAATCGGAAGGACTTGATTGATTCGACGGTCAAATAAAATCACCGAAACGGTCAAGCCAACCGCAGTCGACACTAGAGGACCGTAAACCTGGAATACATATAGGGCTGGGAGTTGAAGAACCAGTTTTACCCCTAAACCGATGAAGAAATACCAAATCGCTTTCCGGTTCTGGAAAATCGCCTGAATCAGTACTCCCACCAATGAATACAAGCCTTGAATGAAAATTAAGAGAAGATTGATGATAAAGAGATAAATCGCTTGATCCTCCGCAGGACCATAAAAAACACTGTAGAGAGGACGCGCGATGATTACCGAACCAACAATAGCAGGAATAATCAAGAGGAAAAAGAGCTGGATATTGTCGACGATTAAATCCGCAGTCCCTTTCATATCCTTTTGTACAAAACGCTCTGTCACCATCGGAATCGCCACAGCAGCAATTGAGACAGAAATCCCAATAATCAACATGGTAATCTTACTTGGATTAGAGGTCATATAGGCTGAAAACACCAATAATTCTTCTCTTGTGTAATCGGTAATCCGAAGAAGGGTATTGACAAAGGTGAGCTGGTCCACCATCTGGAAAATCTGAATGGCACAACCTAAAATAATGAGCGGAATCGCTTCTTTCATCGTCTCTAGAATCAGCGGTTTTAAGTGAATTGTATCGCCTGCAGGCTTGGCCTTCATGATTTTTTCAATGAAACCTTCTTTATAAAGCGTATAAATCAATACTCCAGCACTAGCAATCATTCCAATAAAAGCAGCGAAGGTCGACTGGATCACCGCTGAAAGGTAATCACCTGACCCCAATTTCATGATGTAGAAGGTCGCTCCTAGAATCCAAATCACACGGACAATCTGCTCCACAATTTGGCTAATGGCATAGGGCTTCATATCTTGATGCCCCTGGAAAAAACCACGCATGATGCTCATAGCAGGGAAAATAAAGAGTGGTGGAACCAGACTATACATGACTGGCGTTAACTGTTCTTTTGCTCCTGACCATTCAGCCAAGGCTGGAGAACTGATGAACATAATCCCTGCAAAGACCGCCCCTAAAATCAGCATAAGTTTTAAAAACTCTCTGACTATGTAGTAGGAAATATCCTGTCGCCCTTGCACGTTGTACTTGGCAATCTGCTTGGCCACCGCAGGAGGTAGCCCAATTGTTGAAATCAGCAGGAAGTTCCCATACACTTGATAGCCCATACCAAAAAGAGTATTGGCTTCTGCCCGGTGGCTCCCCATCCACATATACCAAGGAATAATATAGGCAATACCAAGCAAACGGCTGATAAAATTTCCAGCTGTTAGCCAAGCTAACCCCTTAGCCATGCTTTCCTGCTGTTGGGTCTGCTCTGTTGTTTTATGTTCCGCCATATTCGTCCTCTCGTCCCTTTCTATCTGTCCAATGTCTAATTATAACCTTTTACACCCAACTTGTAAAATCAGAACTCATACTCTATAAAAATCAAAATCTGACTAGGCAACGAAATCGTAGCTAGAACTGAAGTTCAGCAAGGTGAGTTAACGACGTCAGACTTTGATTTTTGACGAGTATCACTCCCCCATAGTCCATCCATGACTACACCAAGTGTTCCAACAAAAAAGTTGGAGAAACCCAACTTTCTTTTTACTATTCCAATACCTAATAACGAGGACTTGCAAGGCCACGGTTAGGACTATTTTCCAATACTCTTATACTCAACTGCCAGTCCCCTTTGCACTGCTGGGCGGGCTGCAATTTTTTCGGTCCATTCGTTTAGATGTTTGTAAGAAGCAACATCTAAAAATTCTGCTGAACCTGGATAGAGCTTGCCTTCAACCAGACGGCCATACCAAGACCAGATAGCAATATCTGCAATGCTGTATTCGTCACCTGCGATATAAGGACGCGTTGCTAGCAATTGATCCAAGACATCCAGCTGGCGTTTGGTTTCCATGGTGTAGCGGTTAATCGGATACTCTTGCGCACTCGGTGCATAATGGAAGAAATGCCCAAAACCGCCTCCGACAAATGGCGCGGCCCCTGTTTGCCAGAAGAGCCAATTCATCATTTCTGTCTTGGTAAGCACATCTTTCGGGAGGAGTTTGCCATATTTCTCCGCCAAATAGAGCAAAATATGAGCCGATTCAAAGACCTTGACATCTTCCTCACCTGATTGATCCACCAAGGCAGGGATTTTCGAGTTGGGATTGATGTCCACAAAGCCTGACCCAAACTGATCACCTTGCCCAATATTGATGAGAAAGAGGTCATACCCTGCATCTGTCACGCCCAGTTCCTTTAATTCTTCTAGCATAATCGCTACTTTTATCCCATTTGGAGTACCGAGCGAGTAGACTTGCAAAGGATTTTCCCCTCGTGGCAAAACCTGTTCAAAGCGACTGCCAGCTGTCGGACGGTTGCCACTTCGGTTATCATTTTTATCTTCCCACGACCATACTTGAGGTTTTACATATTCTGTCATCTTTTCATGCTTCCTTTCATTTCTTTTCCTATTAACCTTATAAAATTTCAGGAAAAATGTCAATTACAGTGAATTGAATAAAGGTTAGGACATCGTCCAGTCGTTTTGATGAAGGCCAATGAAGGCCAGTTCTATCTGCAGCTCCTTGCCTTATCTATTCCTTTCTCAATCCACTATATTTGAAATAAAATAATATTTACATGCAAAAAGCCTTATCAAGCGATAAGACTTTTTTTATTTATTACAATGAATTTGGATCAACCTTGATACCAACACCTTGAGTAGTGGTGATTGTCAAACTTGTGATGTAAGTACCTTTTGCTGTAGCTGGTTTTGCTTTAACAATTGTATCGTGGAAAGCCTTGAAGTTTCCAACCAATTGCTCAGCGTTGAATGATACTTTACCGATGATAGCTTGTACGATACCTGCTTTGTCAGCACGGTAAGTGATTTTACCACCTTTAGATTCTTCAACTGCTTTTGCAACATCCATTGTTACAGTACCAGTTTTAGGGTTTGGCATCAAGTTACGTGGTCCAAGGACACGTCCAAGACGTCCAACAAGCGCCATCATATCAGGTGTTGCGATTACAACGTCGAAATCTAACCAACCACCGTTGATTTTTGCAACGAGGTCATCTTCACCAACAAAGTCTGCACCAGCAGCTTTTGCTTCTTCAGCTTTTGCACCACGTGCAAACACCAATACGCGTGAAGTTTTACCAGTTCCGTTTGGCAATACCATTGCGCCACGGATTTGTTGATCTGCTTTACGAACGTCAATGTTCAAGTTGTAAGCAACTTCTACAGTTGCGTCAAATTTTGCAAAGTTAGTTTCTTGTGCAAGAGCTACAGCTTCTTCTACGCTGTATGCTTTTGTGCTGTCGATTTTTTCAAGTGCAGCACGCATTTGTTTGCTTTTTTTAGCCATTTTTATTCTCCTTGTAATGTGGTCATATCGATTTTCATCTCCCACGTCACTCATCAGAAATGATGAAGTCTTGCGGGTTGTGGGGTGTTATTGATTAGTCAACAACAGTGAATCCCATAGAACGAGCAGTACCTTCGATCATACGCATTGCAGACTCAAGGTTTGCAGCGTTCAAATCTGGCATTTTAGTTTCAGCAATTTCTTGTACTTGTGCACGAGTAACTGTTGCAACTTTTGTTTTGTTTGGTGTGCCTGAACCTTTTTCAACACCTGCAGCTTTTTTCAAAAGAACAGCAGCTGGTGGTGTCTTACAGATGAAATCAAATGATTTATCTTCGTATACTGAGATTACAACTGGGATGATCATACCAGCTTGGTCAGCTGTACGAGCGTTGAATTCCTTAGTGAATCCCATGATATTGATCCCTGCTTGACCAAGTGCTGGTCCGACTGGTGGAGCTGGAGTAGCTTTACCTGCAGGAATTTGAAGTTTTACAAGTTTTTCGACTTTTTTAGCCATCTTTAAAATCCTCCTATTGTGGTTTTTGCGGTAATTAAAGATTTTTACCTCCCACAAGTATGTGATTTTTCACATACCTTCTCATTATACAGTATTCTCGCAAAAAATCAAGTTTTATGTTTACTTTTTCTCACTTTTTTTATAGAATAAAGCTATGATATTCTTGAAAATTGCTTCTATTTTATTTCTTATACTTTCGCTCATTGTTTCTATCACCGCTGTGAAAGTATTTCATTTGCAAAAAAAAGGCTGGAACTTTGCAGATATTGCCTTTCCTATTCTGGCATTTGAATTTTATCTGATTTCAGACAAGGTCTACTACCATAGCTTTTTGCCCCAGCTCATCTTGGCTTTCTCCATTTTGGTGCTGGCTATCGTTTGTTTTCTTCTATTTAAAAAGCGGAAATTTTCCTACCGCCGCTTCTTTAAATTCTTCTGGCGAGCAGGCTTTATTCTGACCTTCTTCCTGTATCTGGCCCTCATTATTGCCATTTTCACGATAAAGGGTTAGTGAGACTTTTCTTAGTCGGAAATCGAATGGTAAGTTAGCAGCGCTTTTACCTTATTTAAGTTTGTCTACGGTCTGTAGCGCTCTTGTAGAGCGCTTTTTCTTATCCTATAAATAGGTTGAACTTGATGTTCTTTTCAACTCCGCAGTTGGGGGTATCAAACAAATAAAAAAGGCAAATCGTTTAAGATTTGTTTGTCTTTTTTATTATAAGGGGCTTTATCACACTTTCTTTATCTAATAACACGTCATTGAGGCCCTCTTTTAATCGGATGTCGCCAATAACGACGTCTACAGACAATACCACAAAACTGAGTTCTTTTATCAAAGACACCTTCTACTGTAGTCACTACCTGTCCACACCTCTTACAGATAAACTTTCTTCTTTGGTAAAATTTATGATTTAATTCTTTCTTCATGCCTAAAACCACTATTCTTTGCGTTTTTATCAAGATTCAATTTAAAAAGTCTGACGTGCTGTTGCTTTATTTTTTGCCATTAAAATAGTAAATGACTTTATTCTCTTTTTAAATGGCTACTTTCAACTCTTTTAGTGACTGAAGAGAAAAGGATTGTGAATTTAAAAAATCTCTTCAGCCATTAAAAAAGTATAGGATACCTGAAAAGGTTTACTATAATTAAAAAGTCCAATAAAGAGTTCCCTCTTTATTGGACCTATTGCAATAGTTTTCACTACTAGCAATCATCTAAAGCAAACTGGATCGTTTGCTATATAGAGGTAAAATAACATCACTATTCAAATATACTACTTATTTTTGACAACAACTTTCATTCCCAATGCAACAATTCCTAGTAACAGGATACCTGCAATCGTCATGATAGAAGCTTCTTCACCAGTCCTTGGTAACACAGATGCCTGTGGAGTATCTGCCTTATCTGATACACTTGGTTCTGTACTATTGCTTGCTACAGTGCTGCTGCTTGGGGCTGTACTACTACTTGGCGCAGTGCTGCTACTTGGGGCAGTGCTGCTACTTGGCGCAGTGCTACTACTTGGTTCTGTACTGCTGCTTGGCGCAGTGCTGCTACTTGGTTCTGTACTGCTACTTGGTTCTGTACTGCTGCTTGGGGCTGTACTGCTGCTTGGGGCTGTACTGCTACTTGGCGCAGTGCTGCTGCTTGGTTCTGTACTGCTACTTGGTTCTGTACTGCTACTTGGTTCTGTACTGCTACTTGGTTCTGTACTGCCACTTGGCGTAGTGTCACCATCGGATGTAGTATCTCCACCTGATCCAGAATCACAGCCCGGCGGAGATACTTCACCAGATTCTGATATCCAGCACCCATTACCATCGTCTGTATCATCATTTTCTGCTGGAAGATCGCCTCGTACGACCCAACGATCCACTCGAACTAAAAATTCATTAGAATCGCTAAAATACTCAACGATTTCATCAATATAATTACGTTCTTCAGTACCATCTGGACCCTCACTTGTATATGTGATTGCACCATATCGTTGTCTCAAGCGTGCTACTTGCTCAGGATCTGTTAGGTCTAGGGTCCCAATGACTTCAAAATCGACAACATCATCTGCTGATACACCCTTGATTTGCTCAATTTGGCTACGGAACCCTGCTTTAACTTCTTCAAGCGTTGTTGGATCAGTTAAGCCCTCCTTGTCCACATTGGCAACAGCAAACCACCAATAACCCTGTTGTCCTTCTGCAGAAGTGATTGGAACTTTGACAACTAATGTTCCGTCTTCTAGAGGCCAGTTAAAAGTAGTATTATCCACAAATATTCCCTTTTGAAAAGATAGAAAATCTGGCTCTTCTTCTTCACCAACTCCAGTCCCGATACCTTCCAAGGTATCGGTGATATAGGCATATGGAAACATTTCATTTCCGTTATGTTGAACCTTTCTTACATACTCGTAGTAAGCACTGAAGTCATATTTACTAGCAGCGCTAACAAGAGTATATCCAAAACCTCCTACGCACAGACATAGTAAGGCTATCAGTAAAAATAGTTTCGTTAATTTTCTTTTCATTTTTCCTCCTTTTACATTTAAGATAGTTATTCTACCTATCAAAGTATACCCCCCCCCCCGAATTTGTCAAGCGTTTTCTTTTATATTTTTATGAAATAGTTTATTCTGAAACCCAACCCACTACATTCGCCTTATTTTCGTATGTTGAGAATCGTGAAAAACAGTCCACTGGACTTGACGCGCTTTCGGATTTCTTGGCACGTGAAAAAACAGTCCACTGGACTGTTTTTTTCTCATTCATGTATTTCCAACGGAAGGCCGTCTGGGTCAAAGAAGAAGGCCATTTTGCGTCCGTCAAAGTCGTCATAGCGGAGGGCTTCGTGGAGAATGTCTAGTCTGTCAAACTCCTGCAAGCAGCTTTCCACATCTGCCACTTTAAACGCAAGGTGGCGCAAGCCTGTATGTTCAGGATTCGGCATAGCAGGTCTTAGAGGTGCATCTGGTTTGATAAAAATTTCCAGAACCAGATTTCCCTTACGGACGTTAAAAAGAATATCTCTCTTTTCTGGACGAACATGCTCATCCAACTGCTCAAATCCGAGCTTGTCGACATAAAACTCCTTGGTTTTCTGATAATCACTGCCAATAATAGCAAGGTGATGCACAGTATCTAAATTCATCATTGACTTTCTAATACTTTCCTTGGTTTTGTTCCTTCCGCAGGACCAATGACGCCTGCAGCTTCCAATTCTTCCATTAGACGAGTTGCACGGTTAAATCCGACCGACAAACGGCGCTGAATCATCGAAGCGCTGGCTTTTTGCGTTTCAATGACAAGGGCTCGCGCTTCCTCAAAAAGCGGATCTCCATTGCTATCACCTGACCCACTTTCAAAGTCACCTTCTGTCACTTCACCAGGGTCAAAGGATTCGTCATATTCTGCTTCTGCCTGATTCTTAATAAAGCTGACAATCGCTTCAACATCATCGTCCGAAATAAAGGAACCTTGCAGACGGACAGGGTGATTTTCATCAATGGGTTTAAAGAGCATATCGCCTCGTCCCAGTAGTTTCTCCGCCCCATTTTCATCTAAAATCGTTCGACTATCTGTTCCGCTTGAAACTGCAAAAGCAATCCGAGACGGGACATTGGCCTTAATCAAGCCAGAGATAACATCAACGGACGGCCGTTGGGTCGCAAGAATCATGTGAATCCCTGCCGCCCGTGCCTTTTGTCCTAGACGAATAATGGCATCCTCCACTTCTTTGCTTGCGACCATCATCAAGTCTGCCAACTCATCAACAATCACAACAATCAAAGGCAGAGGAATTTGTTTCTCTTCGGAGTTGCGGTTAAATTCTGCCACCTTTGTATTGTAACCTTCGAGATTACGCACCCCCAAGTGACTAAAGAGTTCGTAGCGTTTTTCCATCTCGTCCACGACTTTTTGCAGAGCTCGCGCTGCTTTACGAGGATTGGTCACCACAGGAATCAAGAGATGGGGAATATCATTATAGACAGACAATTCGACCATTTTAGGGTCAATCATCATAAATTTAACTTGGTCTGGCCCAGCCTTCATCAAAATAGAGGCAATGATACCATTAACTGCAACAGATTTCCCCGAACCAGTTGAACCTGCCACCAATAAATGGGGCATGCGGGCGAGGTCAAAGGAACGGACAGAGCCATTGACGGCTTTTCCAAGCGGAATATCGAGCAGTTTTGTCGGCGAGGTCTTGGCTTGTTCCCACAATTCTCTGAAAGGAACCATGGCCACCTCGGAGTTAGGCACTTCAATTCCGACCAGAGATTTGCCTGGAATCGGGGCTTCAATCCGCACATCTTTGGCAGCAAGGGCAAGGGCCAAGTCATCTGCTAGATTGGAAATCCGATTGACCCGCACACCGACGGCTGGCTTGACCTCATACTTGGTCACAGACGGCCCAATTTCAGCCCGCTCAACCACGACCTTGATGCCAAAGCTGGCAAAGGTATCTTCTAAGACTTTGATATTTTGACGGACAATTTTCTTCTCATTTGCCTGACTTTTGACCTTGATTGGAGCAAAGAGGTCAATTGATGGCAACTTGTAGGCCAGCT
This sequence comes from Streptococcus cuniculi, assembly GCF_001921845.1. GTDB lineage: Bacteria > Bacillota > Bacilli > Lactobacillales > Streptococcaceae > Streptococcus > Streptococcus cuniculi. Next base: position 190,937 of record NZ_MSJM01000001.1, read on the forward strand.
TAGCTTTCGGTTTAAAGTCCAGGGCAATGTCCTCTGTCACCTCGTCTGCTACTTCCTGCTCTTCTACCTCGTCTTCAGCCAGTAACACAGGAAATTCTTCCTCCTCAAAGAAAGGTTCACGCTCTTCTGTTAGAATCGGGATTTCATGCTCTTCCTCGTCCAGTATTTCTCCCGTTTCCAAATCAACCGTCGGATACTCTACTTGAGCAAGAGCTATTGCTTCTTCTTGCTCGTCTTCAAGTTCTTGAGCGACTTCTTCCAAACGTCTCGCTTCTTCCTCGGCCTTGAGTCTTTCTTTTTCTGCTGCTTTTTCCGCCCGTTTTTCTGCACGAATGGCTGCGCGTTCTTGAGATTTTTCTCGTAAAAGGGCAAGCCCGTCTGCTACATCATAGACAGACCAAGGACTCATGAAAAATAGCCCAAAGAGAATGAGCAGAGCCCCGATAAAGAAGGTGCCAATTGCTGCGAATAAAAAAGAAACAGGGAGATAGAGAGCACCTCCAATAAGACCCCCTCCCAAAAATTCTTTCACCCGAAACGCTGAAAGGTCAGATAAGGCTAGTTTAAAAGTGTGGTTGAGCAAGTCTTTTCCCTTGTAGCTCAAATCAAAATATGCTTGATATTCCAGTAAAATCCCAGCAAATACAAGCCAGAATCCAGAAATCATCCCTTCACGTTGCGTTATTATTTTCGAAAATATTGTATAAATGAGCAGAGCTCCAATAAACACGTAGGCCGCACTTCCGACCAATAGACGGAAGAGATTATAGGCAGTCACACCAAATACTCCTAGCTTGCTTGCTGCAAAAAGGAGAAAAATAACCACCAAAAAGCGGAATAAGAGGGATTTTATTTTTTCTTGTTGGGCCAATTCAGCCTTTGTCGGACGTCTAGTTGCACGCCCCTTTTTTGTCGTTTTTTGTTTTGCCATGTCTCTATTATACCATACTTTGCGAGTAGGTCTAGTCTTCTACAAATCGCAAAAACACCCCAACAAGCGAGGCTCATTGGGGCTGTTTGCTTTATAACTTTAAGGATTCATCGATACATGAACATGGTCATAGTGGTTTTCTGTAATGCTACCGCGGTCTGGCATTAGATTCCAGGTGTTGGCTGGTCCGTAGATATTTGGGTACGGTGCATAAAAGCGTTGTTTCCAAATGATGTAGGAAATGTTTTTGTTGCCCATTTGCTGAATCGCGTAGTTGGCAACTTGGTCTCCTAGTTCTGCATTAGCTCCCACCATAAAGTCCACTGCGAGACCTTTACCGTGGTCTCCACTGTCACCTGGACGATAGAGGCTAAACGAAGTAATTCCATAGATGCTTGCTACTTCTTCTTTGAAGGCTGCTGTCTGTGGTTGAAGTCCAGCATTGACTGGATTTGCAGCTGCAATGCTGGCAAAGTCTGACGCATTGTTTGCTGGAGCAGCTGGCGTTGGAGCGACTGTCTGCGGTATTTCTGCACTTGGTGCTGGTGCGACAGGTGCTTCTGTAGCTGGTGCTGGTTCAGCCACTGGTTGATCAGTTGGTTCAGCCGCTGGTGCTGGATTCGAAGGAGTTGTTGCTTCTCCTGAATCTGATGGCGTAGCATCTGTTGAAGGTGCCTCTATTTGCGCTGTCCCATCTTCAATTGGAATCACCTGATCGTCAACAACTACTTGCTGTTTATCTAAGTCTACAGTTGCTGATGCTGTATCCTCTGTTTCTTCGCTTTGAGGAGCTTGAATTTCAATCGAAGTGACTTCTTCTTGAGAATTAGTCGTCACTGTTAAGGTCGTATCTGGGAAGATAAGATTGATATTGGCGATTTGATTGACTTGGGCTAAGACTGTCATGTCAACGTTCAAGGCCTGAGCAATAACGCTGAGCGTATCCCCATACTTGATAACATAGGTCTGTTTATCGTCATGCGCCATCATATCAGCCTTGATTTCTTCCACAGAACGCGCTGTCCATATTGGAGCCAATTCATCTGCTTGGGCTGTCGCTGTAAAAAGCGAAAGAGCTAGAGTTGAAAATAAAAGTGTTTTTTTAGTTAATGTTAAAGACATAATTTCTTCCTTTTCTTTGTGATAGAGACATCTTACCACAATTTTGAAAACAAAAAAGGCTTTTTAAGCCTTTTTCACGAAACTGTATTTTGACTGTTACAAACAGAAATACTTGTCATCTATCTGTGTTTTCTGTCATCTTATTGTAACATAAACATTACACCAACTTTTTCTTAAAAAATGATCTCCTGATCATCATCTCGCCCATCATCAATCGGCATCACCCACCAGCAGATTAAGTAAGGGATAATCCCAAATCCGTAGGCAAAGGCTAAAATCCCCCAAATTACACGAACCAGCGTTGGGTCAACCTCAAAATACTTGGCAATCCCTGAACATACGCCAGCGATTTTAACATCTTTCATATCCCGCATCAATCGTTTTTGCATCGCTTTGTTCTCCTTTTCTTTCATTATATCATATCTCAAAAAAACTGACCACTTTGGTCAGTTTTAGAATTTCTTTTTAGGGTGACGGTCAATGACCTCGGGATTTGCTGCTAATGCGGCTTCTCCTTTAGCTGTCAATTTATAACCACGGACAGCAAAGGTTTGAGCCAACTCTCTTTCCGAAAAATGTTCCTGTAAAGCGACATTCAGGTCTGCTGCTTTCATTTTCGACAGGCCTGCAACACCCTTTGCTTTAAGAATGTTTTTCTTCATGGTCGCATTGAGATGGTCTAGCGAATCAAAGGCAGACTCCAGATAGGCATAGCCATTTTCAACCAAATTTTCCAAGTGCTTGGGTGCATCAATCCCGTAGGTGTATTCAAAATACTTGGGAAAAACAGACTCCGTTGTAAAGGTATCAAACTGAATCCGCCACAAGAGAATAATATCCCCTGCCAAGAGTCCGTCTGCGAGTGGCTCCATATTGCGCTTGGGAACGGGCTTGGCATCAAGTAGCCACGCTGCTAGATCCCGATCTGGTGCAATGTAGGGCATGCGGGCATGGTCTTTATAAAGCTCTCTTACTTGCTCCTGTACTGTCGTCACCTTATCCTACCTCCGTTGAAATCTGCCACATCATACCGAACTTATCTTCCAAGTTGGCATAAGCTGGGCTCCAAAAAGTTTCCTGCAACTCCAAGTGAATCTTGCGAGCATCTTGACTCAATTTGCTGTAAATTTCCTGAGCAGACATGACACTATCCACGATAATCGCAGCAGTCATATTGTAGCCATGTTTGTAATCAAAGTCTGGATTTTCATCCGAAATCATCAAGCGTTGCTCCCCGACCTTCAACTGGGCATTCATCAATAAATGTGCGCGTTCTGCTGGACAGTCTGGAATCTGCTCTCCCCATGTCAGAGAAGAAATCACTTCAGCATTAAGAGCCTCTTTGTAAAATTCCACCGCTTCTTTCCCATTTCCATCTGTCACCAAGTAAATTTCTAGTGCTTTAATCATGCTATATCCTCATTTTCATTCATTTCACATCTATCTTACTAGAGATAGGGTATCATCTAGTCATCAAGCTGGTAGCCTTATTATACACTATCAGAGGTTCCCGACCTAGAAAAGAGCTTACTGGCGCTGAAAATCAAGGAACCGCGTGCCTTGGAAGGTCAATTCTCCCTTGTCGCCTTCGGCGGATAAGGCATAAACATCACTTTTCACCCGAAATTCTCTGCGCTCCCCATTCTCACACTCAAAGGTCACATAATAGGTGGTATAGGCACGCTCATTTCCATTCACATGTGTTCGCTTGCCAATTAGTTTGGCCGCAACAACTTCCTTGGGAGCAGCATTATTTCTCAGGGCTTCAAAGAGCGATCGACCAAGTCGCCATAGGATAATTCCCACAATCATCGTAAAGGGTATCCAAAACCAAATAGGAACCCAAAAAAACATTTCCATTTCCATTTCCATTCCCATATCCATGTCCGCCTTTCATTATTCTATCTATTATTATATCAAATATTCTAAAAAACAACAGCCCTTTAAGACTTTTGAAAAATGAAGTAATTCGTGCTACAATAGGACTAATCCATGAACAAGAAAGGAAACTTATGAAAAAACGACTATTACTTGCCCTAGCTGTTAGCCTTGTTCTGACGGCCTGTGCTTCAAACTCCACAACGACTACTTCTTCAACCAGCACATCAGTGCCTGCATCTAGCACAGACACGACAGCATCTAGCCAGTATGCCAAGGATTTGGCCTATGCCATCAACAATCCCGACGCTAGCTTTCCGCAATTATCTACTGAAATTGCAGACAATGAAGCAGCTGTCCTCATCAAGACGAGTCAAGGCGACATCAAGTTAAAACTCTTTCCAGAGCAAGCTCCCCTGGCTGTTGAAAATTTTTTGACCCATGCCAAAGAAGGTTACTATAATGGGGTCATCTTCCACCGTGTCATCAATGGTTTCATGATCCAAGGTGGAGATCCAAAAGGAACAGGTACAGGCGGTGAATCCATTTGGGCTGGAAAAGATGAGTCGATTGACAAGGGAAATGGCTTTAACAACGAAATTTCTGCCTTCCTTTACAATATCCGTGGCGCTCTATCCATGGCAAATGCAGGGCCCAACACCAATGGTAGCCAGTTCTTCATCAACCAAAACACTAAGGACGCTTCTGGAGCTCTTGATTCTAGCAAGTACCCTGCCAAAATCAAGGAAGCCTATAAAAATGGCGGGAATCCAAGCCTAGATGGTGGCTATACCGTCTTTGGTCAAGTCCTTGAAGGAATGGATATTGTAGATAAAATCGCTGCCAGCGAAACAGACGAAAAAGACAAACCCAAAACAGACATCACAATTGAAACGATTGAGATTTTGAAAGATGTAGAGGGTAAAAAATAAGACAGGGACAAACATTCCTGTCTTATTTGGTCTTTCTTAATAAACTGATCAAAGCCTGCGCCGAGCGCTTTCCTGCTTCGATGATAAATTCATCAAAGGTAATATTCGCATCACCTTGAGCGGTATCACTCATGGCACGAATGACCAGAAATGGCAAGCCGATACTTTGCGCTGCTTGGGCAATGGCTGCTCCTTCCATTTCCACGGCTAAGACCTCTGGAAAATGTCCTTTAATCGCCGCAATCTTGTCCTGCCCTGCGATAAAGCTGTCACCTGTTGCAATCAAGCCAAGGTGCGCTGTCACCTGTTGCTGGGTAAGGACATCCGTCATTTGAGCAACCAAGTCTTGATCCGCTTCAAAATACAAGGGCTGAGCTGACATCTGACCATATTCGTAGCCAAAGGCTGTCAAGTCGACATCGTGATAGGCTAATTGACGGGCGATGACCACATCACCAATCTCAATCCCATCTGCGACCGCGCCAGCAGACCCAGTATTGACAATGACATCAACCTGAAACTGCTGGGCTAGAATGGCGACAGACATGGCTGACATGACCTTGCCGACACCTGATTGGACCAAGACGACTTCATGTTGCCCTAATTGTCCTCTATAGTAGGTCCGTCCTAATGCGACCTCTTCAACCCCATTCTCAAGGGCTTCTACCAAAACCTTCAACTCTTCAGGCATGGCAGCAATAACTCCAAATTTCATCTAAACTCCTTACCAAAAAAAGACTGCAATGAGAAACAGAATGACCAATAGCACGACCCAAAACAGAATCTTATTGACCTTGCTGCGAAATTCCTCCCGCTTGACGGTTTCAATCCGCCGGCTCTTGACAATGGAAGACTCGACTGGAATGCGGTGGGTATAGCCCTCGCGGTAACCTGAATAGTCATCCTCCCACTCCTCTTCGAAGAAAAATACATCTGCATCATCAGGCTCATCATCAGGGTCATAGTAACCAAAACGTCGGTTTCTTTCCCATCTCATCTCATCTACGAATTCGTCTTGCTCATCTGTCAACAAGGGCTTCCTCATGGTTGGTCCTACTTTCTCATCAATTGTAATTGCTGAATGGCAATGATGGTCTTGGCATCACAAATCTCACCTGTCGCAATCAAATCAAGCGCTTCGTCTAAACTCACATGATAGACTTCAATCACTTCGTCATCGTCCATTGGACGGGGATTTTCAACCTTGACCAGATTCTTCGCTACATACAGGCGCAAGCGCTCATTGCAAAAGCCAATGGCTGAATAAAAATCATACAAGAGTTCCAATTCGCCTGTATAGCCTGTTTCTTCTTCCAACTCGCGTAGGGCAGCTGCCTTGGGGGCGGTATTTTCCCCCACTTCCAACTTCCCAGCTGGAATCTCATAGCTGATAGCTTCAATCGCCTTGCGGTACTGCTTGACCAAAATCAGCTTGTCATCAGGCGTAACAGCAAGGACACAGACCGCCCCCTTATGGAAAATCAATTCCCGCTTGGCTTCTCCGCCCATAGGAAGCGCTACATCGTCCACGACCACATCAAAAATGTGCCCCTTGAAAATCTCTCTCCGATTGATGGTCTTTTCTTCAAATTTCATAGCAAGTCCTAGCCCTTCTTCGGATAGTGCGGCAAGCGTTTGGCATAGTCTTCCTTGGTTTCCTGACGGCTGCGCCCAATGGCGACCGCATCTTGTGGCACGTTTTTGGTAATGGTTGAGCCAGCCGCTGTCAGTGCATTGTCGCCAATCTCAAGCGGGGCAATCAAGGTAGAATTTGAGCCAATAAAGACATGGCTGCCAATCTTGGTCGTATATTTCTTCTGGCCGTCATAGTTGACCGTAATCGTTCCTGCGCCAAAGTTGACATCGCGCCCCACCTCGGCATTGCCAATATAGGTCAAATGACCAGCCTTGGTATTTTCACCGATACTAGAGCCCTTGACCTCGACAAAGTTTCCAATATGCACATCTTTTGCAAGCTGAGATTCCGGACGGATATGAGCGTATGGACCAACCGTTACCCCTTCTGCGATACGGGATTCCTCAATCACGGAATTGGTCACGACCACGCGCGTACCAATCTCCGAATCCACGATATAGGTTCCATTGGTCAGGATGCTTTCAGCGCCAATGGAGGTCTTGCCTTTCAAAGTCACGTTAGCTTCAATCTGTACGTCTGGCGCAATCGCTACATCGATGTCAATATAGGTCGCTGCTGGGTTTGTAAAGCTGACCCCGTTGACCATGTGCGCCTTGTTGATACGCTCTCGCATGACTTCTTCGGCTTTTGCGAGTGCCACACGGTCATTGACCCCGAGGCTTTCATCAAAATCACGGAGGACATAAGCGCCGACTTTTTCACCTGCTTCTCGGAAAATGCTAATCACATCGGTAATATAGTATTCTCCTTGGGCATTGTTGGTATTGATATTTTTCAGTGCTTCAAACAAGCGTACATTGTCAAAGATGTAGGTTCCTGTATTGATTTCCTTGATTTGCTTTTCAAAGTCAGAAGCATCTTTTTCTTCGACAATCTTGGTCACCTCTGCATGCTGGTTGCGCACGATGCGACCGTAGCCAAAAGGATTGTCCGTCTCAGCAGTCAGAATGGTAGCCACGTTTTTGTGGTTGATATGAAAGTCAACCAAGTCCCGCAGGCTATCTCCTGTAATCAAAGGCGTATCACCAGCGATGACAAGGGTTTGCCCTGTGCAATGTTCCAATAGTGGCTCTGCCATCATGACCGCATGCCCTGTCCCTAGCTGTTCTGACTGGGTGACAAACTCGGTTTGCTCTGCCAATACTGCTTCGACCAGCTCTGCCTTATGACCGACAACTGTCACGATTTTTTCAGGAGAAATGGCAGACACACTGCGAAACACGTGTTCCAACATGGAAATCCCTGCCACCTTGTGTAAAACCTTGGGAAGGTCTGATTTCATCCGAGTTCCCTTACCTGCTGCTAAAATAATTGCATAATTTGTCATATTGCTTGTTCCAATCTAGTATTTTCGCTCCTATTATAGCATATTTTCGAGTGTCAATAAAGCCATGACCGTCCTTGCGCTCTTCAGACCCCATAAAAAATCCCTTTCTCGTTAAGAAAAGGATTTCATCAAACTGATACGGGATAGACCACTTCAAATTCCTCTAACACTACTGGACTTTCTCGTGAAAAGACAAGGCCGATTTCTCCCAGCCATTTGCTAAATAAGTCCTCATGAACCTTGCGCCAATAGGCAAGGGACTTATCGCCCTCTCCTTCTTTAAAGGCATGCTCTGCTGATACTTGATGAAAAGGCTGTACCGCTACCTTCTTGGTCTCAATGATACAGACGGCTTTTCCAGCACTATTCAGTATCACACTGCGTTCCCCAACTTCTGGCAATGCCTCGCCTGCAAAGAGGTATTCATCATAGCTTGATGCCGTTGCTGTCTTTTCCCCTCGCAAAACCAAATCCGCAAGCAAGTCTGGTTCAGCACCGAACTGCCAAGCGTCCATCTCGTCTCCAATCTGGGGATTGATTTTGCGGTAGGCTGCCCACATTTCTTCTGCTGTCATCCTTATTCCTCTCTTTCTTCATAGGCGGGGTAGGCAGTAATCAAGCGATAACCAAGCTGTTCTGCTAAATTTTTCGAGGCTTCATTATGCGCATCCCACAAGGGAAACATTCTTCTCTCACAGGAAGCCAGAATCATCTTGGCCGCTAAGCTACGAGCCAAGCCCTGTCGTTGATAGGCAGGGTCTGTTGCAATCTCAATTTCAATCGCTCTCTTATAGACCAAGCCAGTCGAAATGCCCGCGCAGATACGTCCTTGAGATACGACCACAAAACCATAGCCTCCTGCGGTCTCAAAGTCTGAAAATGTCTGCCAAGCGCCTTTTAAGTCCACAGACCAAGTCTCGCTTTGCAGCTGCTGATAAATTTCTGCATCAATCGGCTGTATCTCTGCATATTGCGGGAGAGATTGGACAAGTTGGGCTAGATGTTCAATCTCAAAATCAGCTTGATTCTCAAAAGCATAGCGGGTAAAGCGCTTCAAGCTAGCATCTTGATTGAGTAACTCCTGCCAACTCGCCTCTTCAGAGATGAGAATCTTATGCTCCAAACCATGATGTTCAGTGTAACATTGCAAAAACTCCTTTTGCCCCTCACCTGCTAGAAAGAGGAAATTTCCCAAATCATAGAGAAAGCTCCGTTCGCTATCATCCGAAAACAGTCTCCCCAACCCTGACGCTAGTCCATGGCGGACCATATTTTTCTGCCAATGCTCAAACGCCCTTATTGACCTTACGGCTATTTCTTTCATAGCACTCACCTCTCTGCATTCTCAAACTGCTTGATTAAGCCCTGAACAAGACCTATTTCAAACTCCAACCACCGTCAATTTTGAGGATTTCTCCTTGCATGGCACTTGCTTTTCCGCTCGCCAAAAAAAGGCTGACATCTGCGATTTCTTCTGGCTCCAGCCAACGTTTGATAGGAGTTTCTGCTGCAACCCAATCGGCAAGACCACCTTCTTCAAAATCGCTCGCCGTCATAGCTGTCTTCACAGCACCTGGTGCTAGACCGAAAACCTGAATCCCCTTGTCAGCGTAGTCCAAGGCCAATTGCTTGGTAAAACCTGCAAGAGCATGCTTACTGGTGGTATAGGCAGCACCGCCACCGCCAGCTAAGAAACTCGCTATTGAGCACATATTGATGATGATGCCAGCCCTTTTTTCCAGCATTTTTGCTAGATAAAAGCGGGTAATCCGCATGGTTGCGAGCAGATTGACTGCTAGGATATCCCCGATTTCTTCCTCACTAGTATCTAACAAGGGCTTGTAATCGTCCAATTTCCCAGCGGTATTGCAGAGAATCTCTACTTCTGGGAGCCAGTCAAAGAGCGGGGCTAGACTACCACGAATGTCCAATTGTAGAAAATGAAAGGCTCCCGCCAAGGAAGGATTTTCTCCCTTGTCAATGCCGTACACCTCATAGCCATTTTCCAAAAAGAGCTGCGCTTGAGCGCGCCCAATGCCCGAGGAGACACCTGTCACAAGGACTGTCCTAGTCATGGACTTCCACCCAGTCTGTCGCTAGGACATCGCACGGTGTCGGGCTCCACATCGAAAAGCCTTCGCCCTCGCCTGACACATTGATTAAAAAGTAAGGCGTCACTTCCAGCGCCACACCGTTTTGCTCAATGCTGTCAAAGAGTTGGACATAATTTTCAGCCCCACCCCAACCTGTACGAACGTATTTTTTCTTGGCTTTTAGCCCCGGTAAAATTTCTTCAAATGTCATGATTTTTCTCCTTTATGTTGTAACTATTAATGAAATAAGTGTTCAGTCAATCTATCATTTCTAAAGTATAACTGCATTCACATTTTGTAGACGCAACAAATACCACGGATAGGATACGCACTCCAACTTCTAATAATCCTTGGGCTTGTCTGTTTTCTTCGTTCAGATAGTCAAATGAAGGAATGGCATAAAAGACTTGAAAAATGCTTTTTTTCTATGGTATACTATATTGGTAACAAAGTTGAGACGGTTGCCGTTGCCTAGTCTGGAGGTGGTGCTTATGTATGTAAGTCACGAAATCCAAGAGAAAGGAGACGGCAGGACTTGTCAGTTTATGAAGCGCTATCCTTGATGATTGCCTTTGGTGGTCTGATGGTAGCCATTATGAACCGCAAGGATAAATAAAAAACCGTCCCACACTTTAGCTAGCCATGGACGGTTTATAAAATAAACAAAAATTGGCAACGGCTACCGTCTTAAACGGTGTTACCTGGGAACTGTTAGCGCAGTTCCCTTTTTCTATGTCCATTATAGCGCTATTTTATGCAATTGTCAATTAAAACTAGTTCATTCTGTCCACCTCATAGCCCAGTGGTTCACCATCTCCAAAGCATGCTCTTGAGTAAGTTGTTCAATCTTCATATCATTTCTCCCAGTCTAAGAAAAAGCGTTTTTGGTCTGCTTTTTCTTCACAGCCAAGTCTTCGGTAACATTCGTGTGCTCCTTCTCGTGCGATACCAGAATTAATCCGCAAGCCATGATAACCTGACTGTTTCGGGTAATGAAATAGTATTCCCCTCAATAGCACTAGAGTGATAGGCCATACGGACAAGAATATCATCTAGGTAATCTGGTTTATAGGACATAGACTTCCTTTCCAACACATCAATAGCGTTTTGCACATGCGTCTGTAAATTTTCGAATAGTAACAATCCCTTACAATCTCGCAGTTTCTTTTTTCCATTATACCACAAAAACACCAGCCGACTGGCTGATGTTTTAAGGAGATTATGAAAAATATTTAGGATTGACTATAGTATAGCGCATCTGGTCTCCTCTGACATCCGTCTTAAGACTGATTTTAAAATCATTAGTGAGCACTGATGATTTTTCGGTAAGAACGAGAGGTGAGGAGATAGACCACGACGTAAAGGACGAGGTAGCCAAGGCAACTGATGAAGGCTACCTGCATGACCAAACTGCCATTTAAGACGCCGATGAGACGCAGAATATTCATCAACATCTTGTAGGCAAAGATGAGATGGGTAAAGGCAAAGATGAGTGGGAGAAAGAAGACTGTCACCATCTGCTTGCGAATACTTTGCTTGGTCTGGACGTGATCCAGTCCTACTTTTTGCATGATGACAAAGCGTTCTCGATCCTCGTAGGCCTCTGAAATCTGCTTGTAGTAGATGACCAGAATGGTTGCCATTAAAAAGACCAAGGATAGGAATACCCCGATAAAGAAGAGAGAGCCTGAAAAAGCAAAGGTACTCATGCGCTCCATCGCTCGGCTTCCTTGCCCCATTCCTGATATGCCCCGTGACTCTAGCGTATCATCTTCGAGAATGGCGGAACGGAAATTTTCCCAGCGTTCTGCCTGCTCTTCTTCGCTCAAACTCGTATCCACCCCGATATAGGTCTTCTGATTTACATCGACAGACACCTCGCTTAAGTCCTGCACTACCATAATGATGCTTGGTACAACCTCCGTCATGTTGCTTGGTGAGTGATAAGCTGTAAAATTGCTTGGCAATACTTTCTCAATAGTAAAGGCTTGTTCCCCAAACATCAAGGGTTTTTGACGATTTAGGTCAATATCTTTTGCATAAACGGCCACTTGATTGCCCGATAAGCCTAAGGTTTCTCCCGTCATTTGTTCATAAGATGTTTCATCAAACACATGTACGACACTAACATCGGAAAAACCAGAAGGAGTTATAGGGTCATCTCCTATCTTGATTCGATTATCCTCAATTTTTCCAACCACTTCTTCAATATAGCTATAGCCAACCATCTTTGTGACAGGAACCGCATTATCGGCCATCATCTTCGAAGTCAATTCTGTCACTAACTCCAACTTATCCGTGGTTGAAGAATTTTCTACATCTCCCCGTTTATGGAAAAAATAGGTAAAGGTGAAATCATTTGGCTGGAGCAGATTAATTCTATCGTTTCCACCAACATAGATGTTAATCCCACCAATCATGGTCACAATGAACATGGTCGATAAGATGGCAATGGTTGCTAATCCCATGGCATTTTTTCGCATCCGAAAGACGAGATTGGACACCGAGATAAAGTTGGCTGGCTGATAGTAGTAACCTTGCCGTTTCTGGAGCCATTTCAAGAGGCTGATAATTCCTGCATTAAAGAGGAGATAGGTCGCAAAGATGACCATTAAAACTGCTGTGAAAAAGGTTGGCAGGGTCTTGACTGGACTGCTCACGGTCTGAGCTAGATAATAAGCTCCACCTAAGACGGCTAGCCCCAGCAAGGTTTGCAGGAGTAAAAATCGTCCCTTACCCTCTCCGCGTTTGCGCCCCTTGACGAGATTCAAAGAGGATGACAGGCTTAATTTTCCAGCATTTAACATCGCTAGCAAAAGGAAAATCAGGGCAAAATAGACCAGTATCGTCAGGACATTTTCCCATTGAAAGACCGAGGCCAGAACCACCTTGAAATGCATGGCTTTGAGCAAAATCGCATACATCAGCTTGTCTAAGAGCACTCCTAGAACCAAGCCTAGACTGACCGTCATCGTTGAAAAGAGAATGGTCTCAAAGAGGGTCATGAGGAGCAAGTGGCGCTTTTCTAAGCCGAGTACCGTGTAAATGCCCAGCTCCTTGGAGCGATTTTTCATGACGAAACTATTAGCATAAAGGAGCAGCATGGCAACGGCAATCATGACCACTATCTGCCCCATTTTCAAAACAGAAGTCACACCTCTTGCACCTCTGACTTCTACCAAGTGGGGATTGGTACTAAGCGATGTAAACAGATAGGCAATGGCTGCTGAAAACACCGTCACCAAGGCAAAAGGATAGTATAATTTTCGGTTTTTGAGCAGGTTGGTTCCTGCTAATTTGTAGGCTAATTTCCACATACTACTCACCTCGATTCGCCATCAATGTCAGTGTGTCTGAAATAAGCTGGAACATCTCCTGTGAGGTTCTGTCTCCTCGGAAAATCTGATTGTAGAGCATGCCGTCCTTGATAAAGAGGACACGTTTGGCACGGCTGGCTGCTGTGGTCGAATGGGTCACCATGAGCAGGGTCTGCCCCATTTCGTTGATTTGGTCAAAAATATCCAGTAAGGTTGCAGAAGACTTGGAATCAAGCGCTCCTGTTGGCTCATCTGCCAGCAGAATTTCTGGCTGTGTGATAATCGCGCGCGCCACCGCTACCCGCTGCTGCTGACCACCCGAGATTTCATAGGGCATCTTGTCCTTTAAGGTCGCAATGCCTAGGCTGTTTAGCACCTCAAGCTGGCGCTTATTCATCTCGTGAATCGGAACGCGGGAGAGTACCAAGGGCAACAAGACATTGTCCTTGACCGATAAGGTGTCGAGTAGGTTAAAATCCTGAAAGACAAAGCCGAGTTTCTCCCTGCGAAAGGCGGAAGCGTCCTTATTTTTAATCATTTGGGTATCCACCCCATTCAAGAAAACCTTGCCTTGGGTCGGCTTGTCCAGCATGGCCAAAATGTTGAGCAGGGTTGATTTTCCTGACCCTGATTCGCCCATGATAGCTACATATTCACCCTTTTCCACGGTGAAATGAATGTCCTTTAGCGCCTCCACCTGATTGGCCAAAAAGCGTGTCTGATAGACTTTCTGCACGTGTTGAACGTCGAGTAATACCATAATAAACCTCCTTGTGCTCCTTGATACTCGTCAAACATTAGCCTCTTCCGCTGATGTTGACTTTCTCCAAGCAGACGAATCATTTTCTAAAAGGCACATCGCCTTCTTTACAATCACTATCATACCCTATTTCACATCCGCCTACCTTAGCTTTACCTCACATTTACCTTACATTCTTGTAAGATTGGCTAGTCAATCACGATCCTTTCTTCTTTTAGGGAAATGCGGACTTGGGTCCCTGTTCCTACTTCCGATGTCAGAGAAAAGGTCATGCCCAGTTTTTCGCTAATGCCTTGCGCCAAATAAAGCCCAAGTCCGGAGGATTGCTGGGAAATGCGGCCATTATAGCCTGAAAAACCACGAGCAAAGATTCGTTCCACATCACTTTTGGCAATGCCGATACCCGTATCTTGAATGACCAGCTCATCACCGTCTAGGTAAATCCAAATCTGTCCACCTGCTGTGTACTTGATAGCATTTGAGATGAATTGCTCCAGCAACAAGCTAAACCATTTCTTGTCCGTTGCAATCGTAAGATTCAACTCTTCCAAGCGCAATTCTGTCTTTTGTTGAATAAAGAAAATCGAAAATTTCTTGACCACTTGCCGCACGAGGGCATCCAACGATTGACGCTCTACGACCAAGTCCTCATGAAAGGATTGCAGCCGCAGGTAATTCAAGACCAAACCTGTATACTGCTCAATCTTAAACAATTCCCGCTCCAAGGCCTGTTTTTCCTTGCTGGTTGGCAAGTCGCCAACCAAGAGTTGACTAGCTGCAATGGGAATTTTCATCTGATGCGCCCACAAGGTATAGTAGTCCTGAAATTCGCTCTGCTGTGTTCGCTCCTGATCCCGCCTTGCTTTCAAGGTTTCTTCTAGCTCTTCTATCCGCTCTTGCAAGATGAGCTCTGCTGCCGTTCCGCTCACAAGCCCTTCTCTTCGCTCTACCCGCCTATAGTTCGCCCATTCCTTCGTCACATCAATAGCGAAAATGACGATGCCAATCCCTATGAGTAGGAGGCTGGTATAGGCAACCAAGGCCATTTCCACACGAAAGAGGACGCTCATACCGCCAATCAAGCCTAGAAAGCCTAGCCCTCCCACTAGAAAGGGCCCGCGCGTTAGAAGCCACTGTCTGATAAAAAAGCCAACCTGTCTTTTAGTCATCATGCCTCACCAATCCATAGCCAATTCCTTTTTTGGTCACAATCAAGTTCTGCAAACCCATATCTGCTAATTTGCGCCGCAGACGCCCGACATTGACTGTCAAGGTATTATCATCGATAAATAAATCGCTGTTCCACAATTCTTTCATCAATTCTTCCCGGCTGACAATAGCCTGTGACCTCTCAAATAAAATCCTTAAAATCTGAAATTCATTTTTGGTCAGCTCCTCGGTCAGCCCGTCATAGCTGACCTGCATACTTTTTAAATCCAAGCGAATCGCTCCAAATGTCAGTACCGTCTGTTCCCCCAAGAAATCATAGGTTCTCCGTAACAAACTTTGGACCTTGGCCAGTAGCACCGTCATATCAAAGGGCTTGGTCACATAATCATCACCGCCTAGATTAATCGCCATGACAATATCCATGGGCTGGTCCCGCGAGGAAAGAAAGAGAATCGGAACGCTTGAAACCTTGCGAATCTCTTGGCACCAATAATAGCCATTAAAGAACGGAAGCCCAATATCCATTAGAATCAGATGCGGTTGAAAATCCTCTACCTGCTCCAAAATCCGCTGAAAATCCTCACTTTCAGCTACTTCATAATTCCAATTCCGAAGATGTTTAGCGACCAGTTGACGAATCACCACGTCATCTTCGACAATCAAGATTTTCTGCTTCATGTCCCCACTTCCTTTCTTTCTATATTCTCCATTATACGCTATTTTACCGCTAAAAAGAGCTACAACCTGCGATTTCTTTCTAACATTTTTGTCATATTCACCACCTCTTGCCCTTCCTTTCCTACCATAGCAGTTGTGCTTTTTCTGCCCTTGCGATATAATAATGCCAATAAACCTATAGGAGTGCCTATGCCAAACTTACTGAATTATATTGAAGAAGTAGCTTATCAGGATTTTTATGATTTACCGCTCAACCGCTTGGATATTCTAGCCTTGACAGAAATTGCCTACCTGCCCTTTAATGACTTGGTGGCACCTGACTTTACCACCGAAAAAGCCACTCGACTAGATCATGTCGCTACGCAATTTGAAGCACTCTATCACGGAGATACACCCAATCTTTCGGTCACGATTACCCCTGAACGAATCCAGCTGCTCCAACTCCTTAAAGACGCAAAACGCTTCAAAGCAATCAAGGTCTTTGCCTTTATTGACGACTATGACAAGGGAGAAGAAAAACAATTTGCGGCCCTGACCTACAAAGTCGGTCAAGACAAGTTGGTCACCATTTTCAGGGGAACAGATGACACCATTATCGGCTGGAAAGAGGATTTCCACATGACCTATATGGCAGAAATTCCCGCCCAACAATCGGCAACTGCATACCTCCAACAGATTATGGACATGTCTACGCAGACGGTCTACGTGGCTGGCCATTCCAAGGGTGGCAATCTGGCGATTTATGCCAGCAGCCAGATGACGACAGCAGACCAAAAGCGGATTGCCCAGATTATCGCCTATGATTCACCGGGTGTCCATCCGTCTGTCATCGCATCGAGTGGCTACCAAGCCATCAAAGACCGCATTCAGCCCATTATCCCGCAAAATTCCATTGTCGGCATGCTCCTTGAAACGCCTGACAATGCAGAAATTGTCGAAAGCAAGGCCTTTGGCCTACTCCAGCATATCAGCTTTTCTTGGGAAGTAGAAGGACATGATTTCAAACTTGCGCCTGCCCTGACAGAAAATAGCATTCAGGTGGACGAAACCTTAAAAACATGGACAGCTAGCCTCAATGACGAAGAACTCAAGCGCTTCTTTGATCTCCTCTTTGGCATGTTCATCGATGCAGGCATTGAGCGACTCAACGATTTTACCATTGACACACCGAAAAAAATCAGCCTCCTCATGCGGCAGCAACAAAACTTGACCGACGCAGAAAAAGACATGCTAGACAGGCTCTTTCGCCGCCTAATTGACACCCGCTATCAAATCTGGAAAGAAGCTCTAACAACGCCTTACGACAAGGTCAACCAGTGGTTTCAAAGTCTGACACATAAAGATAAAGAAGAATAAATTAGAAAAAGAAGTCGAGCCCTGCTCAACTTCTTATTTTATCGCTCGAAAGACGAGATTTCCCTTATCCAAGTCCATGGTCAAGGCATAGGTCTGCGCATCGATTTCTGTGACAAAGCCTAGGATTTCTAATGCTTGGACAAAAATATCTGTCCGCCGTTGGATGACCCTTTCTTTCCGCGCAAATTTTAACAAAAAATGGTGGAAATTCTCGAATTCGTTGATTACACCGGCAAAAGATGTTATTATTTTTTCAGAAAGCGCATTCAGGTTAGAAAGGTCATTATTCATATGGAAATTTATTTTAATTTAATTCAATTACTCTGTCTTTTTATAACTATTATCATCATAATAGGAAAGATAAATAATTCCTTAATTCCAATAGTTTTATTCAGTATTTTATCTATTTCTGTACTAAATCAAATTTTAATTGGGTTTGCTAGTGACTTAAATGTTGTAAAATCCAGTCCTCTACCATTCATCTGTATGGTAACTAATATAATACTAACTTTTATTCACTGTTTATATAGCTTTTACAAAAAAGTATAAACCACAACGACAATTCTGTATTCGATGAATTGTCGTTTTTTAACTGTATAAAGTGAATAAAATACTATTTTGTATTTCTCATCCCATTTATAGCTATAATTTAAATTACATCTAAAATGCTAAAAATCAGTACTACCAAGGGATTCTTTGCTATTTAAGTTTTATATTCCGAAAAAGAACAATTTTTTAGAAAGACAAATGGGAGCATTTTTATTTTACCACTTAGCAAATAGTAGATTTTCCTTATCCAAGTCCATCGTCAGACAATAGGTCTGGGCATCAATTTCTTTGATAAAGCCTAGGATTTCTAAGGCTTGGACAAAAATGTCTGTTCGCCGTTGGATGACCCTTTCTTTCCGCGCAAATTTTAACAAAAAAGTGGTCATATACTTCATGGCATAGTCCTGATTGACATCGCCCAAGAGCTGATACAAGACTTCCTGCTCCTCTGACAGGGGCAACTGTTTTGACAACTTGTAAAAATAAGATGACAACGTCAAGCGTTCCCGAAGCGCATCGACTTCTTCCTCGATGATGACCTTGTTGGTGGAATTGCTTGTTGCAACCCTAAAGGTCGCACGGCTTAATTCCTCAAAAACAGGACTTGTCGTCTCAACAAAGATTTCTTGGTCTAGGATCAAGTCCTCTAGGCTAGTCAAGCAAGAAAAGGCATTTGTATAGCGGCGATCCTGCCTACGAATATAACCTGCTTGAATAAAGCGGTCCAAGCTCCGGTCGACAGTTGAGACTGTAGCAAATTCTTTTTTTATCTGCCGCAGGGTCACATCGCTATGCTGGTCCAAATACTGAATCAAGTCTTGAAAAAAACGTGAGCGGGTTAACTTACTAGGATGATACACTTTAATCATGAGATTATTATACCACAGGTCGGATAGTAGTCCAACTCAATGCAAGCGTATACTACGAAAATCACGGAAGAAGCCGTGATTTTCATTTTAGTTTCCTACTGTCTTTGATACAATGACACTGTAAGTTTTTCACTCCGACACCTTAGTCGTATTCTGAAACTATAGGTTTTGGGCATGAAAAAAGACGGTGTTGAGTACCGTCCTTAATATTGTATACTCTGTTTTATTTAGGCCGAAAAACTGGGATTTATAAAATTAGATTTACTTCTACTGTTTATCTCTTTCAAACGACTCAATCAGTTTATTATCGTCCTTATCATAAAAACTGATTATTCCCATATTCTCTATTCTCTCAAAAGCCTGATTTGCACACTTTTTTAAATCTGTTGAACTTTTATTGTCATTTTTTACAAATACTTTGAGTTCATAT
This sequence comes from Streptococcus cuniculi, assembly GCF_001921845.1. GTDB lineage: Bacteria > Bacillota > Bacilli > Lactobacillales > Streptococcaceae > Streptococcus > Streptococcus cuniculi. Next base: position 210,006 of record NZ_MSJM01000001.1, read on the forward strand.
GGCTCTGTTTTAGACTGTATTTCAATAGAAACATATTTTATATCTTCTGGGTATGGTAAACTAGATGCAATCTGACTTACTTTTGAATTGTCTCCGATATACTTAGTTCTAACGTCCTCATCTTTAGTGATTTGATTACTACAAGCAACTAAAAATATGATGGACAAAATAAGAGCTGTTGATAAAAAACTTTTTAGATATTTTCTCATGATGTCTTACCTCCTAAAAATTAAATTTATCTACTTTTTTAGTATAACTCTGAATTATCTTTCTATTTTCACCTTACTAGCATCAAAGAAAATAAATTCAATGTTTCCATTATGATGAATATAATAATGGAAGGGTTAACTCTTCGGTTTTGCTATTTTATCTAATTTTATTATACCACATAAAAAGCCCTATTTGGTAAACCGAATAGGACTTCAGATTGAAGAAAAAGTTCTTTTATGATACTTTTCTTAGGCGGTGCGGACTGTAGCGACTTCCTGCGGCATTCCATACCTAAATGTTGAGCCTAAGGTCTCAACATTTCCGAGTCGCGTCATGACTAGTCATGACGCGACTTTTACCACAGCGAAAAGTATTTGATAAAGCTCGCTTCGCTCGCGAAAATCGGCAAATCGAATATTCAGTTGGCAGAGCTTTTTATAGTCAAATGAATTAACTTTCAGACAAGGAACTGAGGCGCGGACAGTACTTGAGTACGGCAAGTCGAAAGTGACGATGTATCAAAGTTAATTCAAAAGACTATAACTTGTTTAAATAGATCTTGGGTTTACCTACTTCGTTATTTTCCCAGCTTATTTCCCAAAACTTTCTGTCAATTGTGGAACCACTTGTTTTTTACGAGATACGGCTCCAGCAAGGAAGGCATGGTTGTTTTCAAGGACGAAGTTAAAGGCTGCTTCAACCTTGTCCATGTTTTGTCCGATTGCTAAGATTTCCGAGTTTGAGTTGACGATATCTGTAATCATCAAGACAAAGTCTGAATAGCCATTTTCGCTGCTTGCCTTTTCAATGGCTGCTTCGATTTCTGCTTGGCGCTCCAAAACTTCTGCAATATCAACCGTGTTGACCTGCGCTACGCGAACGGCATTACCATTTAGTTCAAAGGTTTTGGCATCAATATCAATCAATTCATCAGCTGTCTTGCTAGCAAGGTTTGTACCTGCTTTGAGCATCGCTAGACCGTATTCTTCCAAGTTGACCCCTGCAATTTCTGCCAATTCTGCAGCCACTTGCGGATCGCTCGCATGAGTCGTTGGTGATTTAAGAAGAAGCGTATCTGAAATCAAGCCAGACAAGAGCATTCCTGCCACTTCTTTTGGAGGTGTGAGACCATTTTCTTTGAAGGCACGGTAAACGATTGATGAAGCTGATCCAACTGGCTCTAAGCGCATGTAAAGAGGGTTTGCTGTCTCAAAGTTTGCCACACGGTGGTGGTCGATAACCGCAGCCACTTCTACTTCCTTGATGTCAGAGATAGACTGTTGGAACTCATTGTGGTCTGTCAAGATGACCTGCTCCACGCCTTCTGCTTTTGCGGACTCTACCACGCGTGGTGCTGTGACACCAAAGTAGTCCAAAGCAAAGGCTGTTTCTTCATTCGGCGTTCCCAAGGCTACGTTTTCTGCATCACGGCCGAAGGCTTCGCGCTCCAAATACGCCCAACCATAAGAAGATGCAATCGCATCTGTATCCGGATTTTGGTGACCAAAAACTAAAAATTTTGACATGTATCTTTTACCTCTTTAAGCATTATTCATTCTATTTTAGCATATTTTCAGACACTTGCAAATCATTCTTCACTCCTGATTTGCAAAACGTTTTCAAAAAGGGTAAGATAGTAGGTAGAACAATGGAAAGGAACACCCTATGAAATTTACAGACTATACCTATACCCGTCCTGATTATGCCCTTGTAAAAGAGCAATTGACTGACTTGACACAACAGCTACAGCAAGCGACCGCTGCAAACGAAGCGCTTGACATCGTAAAAAACATTACGAAAATCAATGCAACCATTGACACACAAATGAATCTTTGGAGTATTCGTCACTCTATCGATATGAATGATGAATTTTACAACGAAGAAACCAAGTTCTGGAATGAGCATCTACCCCTCTTTGAAGAGTTGACAACAGCCTATTACCAAGCTGTGCTTGCGTGTCCATTCCGTGCAGAATTGAGCGAATTTTTACCAGAAACCTTCTTCATGCTAGCTGAAAACAAGCAGAAAATCTTTTCATCTGAAGCCATTCCGCTTTTCCAAAAAGAAAATGACCTCGTTGACCACTACAACAGCTTGATTGCTGGCGCACAAATCGAATTCCAAGGTCAGACCTACAATCTTTCTCAAATGGTGCCATTTGCCCAATCGACTGACCGCAAGGTTCGTAAGGCCGCATCTGACGCTTCAACCGCCTACTTTGCGAGCAAGGAAGCAGAATTTGACCGTGTCTATGATGAGTTGGTCAAGGTACGGACAGAGATTGCCCACACCCTCGGCTTTAAAGACTATGTGGAATACGGCTATGTCGCAATGAACCGCTTTGACTACAACCGCGATATGGTCAAAGTCTACCGTGAAGAAATCCTCAAGCATGTCGTGCCAATCGTGCAAAAACTACGCGAACGCCAAGCAAAACGGATTCAGGTTCCAAGCCTCAAGCACTATGATTTGGCCTTAGAATTCCTAGATGGTAATCCAACGCCACAGGGTGACCCTGACTTTATCGTTGGTGAAGCACAGAAAATGTACCGTGAATTGTCCCCAGAAACAGGAGAATTTTTCGATTTCATGATCGAACACGGTCTGCTTGATTTGGTCGCAAAAACAGGCAAAGATAGCGGTGGTTACTGTACCTATATTCCTGATTACAAGAGCCCATTTATCTTCTCTAACTTCAACGGTACAAGCGGTGACATCGATGTCTTGACCCACGAAGCTGGACATGCCTTCCAAGTCTATCGCTCACGCTGGATTGCAAGCCCTGAAGTCATCTGGCCAACCTACGAAACCTGTGAAATCCACTCTATGTCCATGGAATTTATGACCTGGCCTTGGATGGACCGCTTCTTTAAAGACCAAGTAGACAAATACAAATTTACTCACCTAGCAGGTACCCTTCTCTTCTTGCCATACGGTGTTCTTGTGGATCATTTCCAACATGAAATTTACGAAAATCCAACCATGACACCAGCAGAACGCAAGGCAACTTGGAAACGTTTGGAAGAACTCTACCTTCCTGACCGTGATTTCTCTGAATCAGAAGCCCTTAGCCGTGGTATCTTCTGGTACCGTCAAGGACATATTTTTGCTAGCCCATTCTACTACATTGACTATACCCTTGCTCAAGTCTGCGCCCTTCAATTCTGGAAACGCACGCAGGTGGACAACGACGAAACAGCTTGGGAAGACTACCTTCGTATCTGTGACCTCGGTGGGACAAAATCCTTCCTCCAAGTCGTTGCAGCAGCCAACCTTGAATCTCCATTCAAAGAAGGTGCCCTTGCGGCGACCACAAAAGCAGCCAGCGACTGGTTGGACAACGTGGATGATGCGAGTTTCTAACATATAGACACCAAAAATCCTTTCAGAAATTATTCTGAAAGGATTTTTATCGTTTCAATTCAAACTGAGTTGCAAGCCCTCAATTCCCCCGCACACGGTTCAGGTAGTCTTGATAGCTTTCTGTGTCCATGAGGTTTTTGGCATTTTCTACGCGGGCCTTGGTAGGTGGCTTGGTTCCTTCTAACGGGTATGGTCGACCCAATTCCCGCCATTTAAATTCACCCAAATTATGGTAAGGAAGAACTTCAAACCGCTCAACGTTGTCCAAGGTTTTGACGAATTTACCCAGTTCCACCAAGTCTTCATCGCGGTCTGTCAAATCAGGCACCAAGACGTGGCGAATCCAGACAGGCTTACCAATATCGGAGAGGTAGCGGGCGCATTCTAGAATGGTTTTATTGCTGTGACCTGTGACAAAGCGGTGCTGGTCAGGATTCATTTCCTTGATGTCCAGCAAGACCAAATCGGTCACTTCCATGAGCTTAGCGTATTTTTCTAAATACTTGGGAGTATTGCGGAAGGTAAGGGCACAAGTATCAAGGGTCGTGTGAATCCCCTTTTCTTTTGCCAGCGTAAACAAGGCAATCAAAAAGTCAATCTGAATGGTCGCTTCTCCACCTGATACGGTAATACCACCTTCTTTTCCCCAGAATCCCTTGTAGCGAATGGCTTCATTGAGCACATCTTCTGCCGTCCGCTCGGTTGCTGCAGGATTGACCAAGTCCCAAGTGTCAGGATTGTGGCAATACTGGCAACGCATGTGACAGCCCTGCATGAACACCACAAAACGGATGCCTGGACCGTCTACCGCCCCAAAACTTTCCGTTGAATGCACCAGCCCTGTTACATTTTTGTAATCTACTACTTCCATCTTCTCTTCCTCACTTCTTGATACTGTTATTATATCACAAATTTAGGAAAGCGTTTGTATAAAGGTTTCAAAGTCACAACTTGCATGCTATAAGGTGAAAATGAAAGGGCTGAACAGACAGTTCAGCCGTTTCTAGTAGATAGTGCACTAGAAAGAAGACGCAAAGGTTAATCAACATTTCGCTTACTCTCCTCCAAATGATAGCAAAAGACTAAGCCACGGCTTAGTCTCAGATTGAAGAAAAAATTTTTTTGTGACACTTTTCTTAGGTGGTGCGGACGGTAGCGACTTCCTACCGGAATTCCATACCTAAATTTTGAGCCTGAGGTCTCAAAATTTCCGAGTAGCGTCATGACAGGTCGTGACGCTACTTTTACCACAGCGAAAAGTATCTGATGAGGCTCGCTCCGCTCGCGAAAATCGAAAAATCATGTTAAGTGAGCAGAACTTTTTAATTTGTTTAAATAGATTTTGGTTTTGTCTACGTTCTGAAACTAAGCCACGGCTTAGTCTTTCTTTTCTTTTTTATCTTTTACGTCTTCTTCGACTTCAAGCGGTGTGATGAGGATTTTGAGCTTGGTCACACGGCCATTTTTGACCTTGTCATTGATCATGACCAGATGATAACCGTGGTTATCCACCTCGTAGGCCTCTTTTTCTTCCTGACTTGGAATGGTTCCAAGCCCTGTCAGATAAAATCCTGCAATCGTGTCTACATCGTCACTTTCTAGCTCTGTTCCAAAATGCTCATTGAAATCATTCAGGGTCATACTTCCTTGCACGATATAGGTGTGCTCTGCAATTTCACGGACGAAGATTTCGGTCTTATCCGTCTCATCGTCAATCTCCCCGACAATTTCTTCCAGCAAATCTTCTAAGGTGACAAGCCCTGCCACACCACCGTATTCATCGAGCAGAATCGCCATTTGATTTTGGGTATTGCGAAGAGCTTTCAGCAAATCATCTACAAAAATCGTTTCAGGCACAAAGAGAGGCTCTTGCAAAATACGGCGAATATTCATATTTTCAAACCCATTTGCAAACCCTTCTGCCAAAATCCGCTTGGTATGAATCAAACCGATAATATTGTCCTTGTCGCCATCGTAGACCGGAATTCGTGAGAAATTCTGCTTGAGAATCTCGGCCATAATCGTAGCCATATCCTCTTCAATATCGACCATAAAGGCATCGGTACGCGGCACCATGACCTCACGCGCCACCATTTCATCCAGCGAGAAAATCCCCTGCAACATTTCAATTTCATCAGCGTCTAGGGTTTCCTCACTCTGGGTGGTCAAAATGTACTCAATCTCATCGCGGGTCATCTTCTCATCGGCATCATCAAACTGCATCGGTGTAATCCGACTGATAAGATTGGTCGCAGCAGACAAGAGCCAGACAAAGGGGCTGACAATCTTGCCCAAAAAGATGATAATGGGCGCAGAGATAACCGCCAGATTTTCTTTCATGTTCATGGCAATGCGCTTGGGATACAACTCACCAAGGACGATGGAAATAAAGGTCAACAAGGCCAGCGCAAGCCAGTAGCCAGCGGTCTGTGCCGTCGCAGAGTTTCCCATCCAGCCAGCAAAGATTGCTCCTAAATCACCAGCTAGGCTTGCCCCTGACAAGATACTGATGAAGGTGATACCGACCTGAATGGTGGATAGGAAATGGTTGGGATTTTCAAGTACGTTTAATAAGCGAATAAATTTCTTTTCTCCCTCGGCCGCTTTTTGTTCCACACGGGAACGGTTGAGAGAGACCAAGGCCATCTCAGAGGCTGAGAAAAAGGCATTGAACAAGGTCAACAAGAGCAATAATAAAAGTTGTAAATGAATGGTCTGACTACCAGGGTCTTCCATGATGTGTTTGTCTCCTATAAAAATATATAATAGAACCATTATACCATGTTTTGAGAAAGTTTGTCACTTAATGTGACGAAAGACTGCAAATTTACTTTAGTGGCCTACCGTTGACTAAAAAACAGACAAAGTTCAGATGGGGGATAGGTATTCGTGAGATGCATTTGATACGATAAATGTATCATTATTTACTATCTCGAAAGGAGAACGATTATGAAACAAAATCGACTATCGCAGATCCTCGTGCTTGGAGCTCTCCTATCAGCAGGCGGATGTGCCCTAACAGGTTGTGCCACCTCCAAAACTACAACACCCGCTCCTAAAAGCACGCAACAGGCAACATCGAAAGAGACCACGGAGACTGCTGAAAGCCGTCGCAAGCAGATTACGGATATTGCGGCAAGCAGCTACAACGGTGTCGCCTTGGTTAAAACAACAACGGATAAACCAGGCTTTGGGACAGCGGTCTTCATCACACCCGATACACTTCTGACCAATCGCCATGTGGTCGTCCCCTTCAAGAACGCCGACGAGGCTGCTGTCCAAGTCATGGGTACGGACGGAAAACCAATTGATCTTCCTGTCAAAGAACTGATTGCTCCAGAAGATGACAGCATGGATGTTGGTATCATCAAGCTCAAAACTCCGATTACAGAAAATAAGGCGCTCAACCACATCAAGATTCAAAAGATTGCCAGCCTTGAAACGGTAAACAAGACCAAGGTGGCAGACTTCGTTCGCGCCGTTGGTTATCCAGGAGATAAGGAACGCGGCACCTTATGGGACAGCCATGGTACGATTAAAGAGATTGACGGCAATTTCCTGACCTATGATGCACTGATTGCTAGCGGATCTTCAGGATCTCCCCTCTTTAACAAGGACGGCGAATTGATTGGTATCGCTAATGCTTCAACTGATGATACTGAAAACCCGACCTCTTTCGGCCTCTTATTTGATAAAACGATTCGAGCATTTATCGCTAAACACCAGTAAGCCTTGTTTCTTATTTCTATGATATAATGGTAGAAATAAAGTAAAAAGAGGTACGCTATGATTCTTTCAATGCAGGAACTTTCCTACCGCAGACAGGGCAAGACGATTTTAGATGGTCTATCTTGGGAATACAAGGCTGGCGAACAATGGGCCATTCTAGGACTCAACGGGGCAGGCAAGTCCACCTTGTTGCGGATTCTAACCGCTGAATTTTGGAAGAGTTCTGGAGAATTAAGCGTTCTAGGGGTCGAGTTTGGCAAGGGCGATATTCCTACCTTACGGACAAAAATCGGGATTGTCGGCTCTTTCCTAGCCGAACGCTTTCCGACTGACCTCTATGCCGAACAAATCGTCCTCACTGGCAAATACAAGTCCTCCATTCTCTACCGCGAATACGGGGAAACCGAGTTAGAGCAAGCTAGGGACATGTTGCGTCACATAGACGCAGGTCATCTCATCGGGCGAACCTACGCAGGTCTTTCTCAAGGGGAACGCCAATTGCTCCTCATTGCCCGCAGTCTCATGGAAGAGCCAGAGCTATTGATTTTAGATGAGGCAACTGTTGGGCTCGATCTGCTAGCCCGTGAGCGCCTGCTCAAACATATCGAGCAAATCTGCAAGCTCCCCAAGGCACCCGCTGTTATCTCTGTCACCCACCACGCAGAAGAAATTACCCAATCTTTCACCCACGTTCTTCTTTTAAAAGACGGGAAAATTCTCGCAAAGGGACCAAAAGCAGACATTCTCACCCCTGACATTCTCTGCCAATTCTACGACCAACAGGTCGAGTTGATTCCGCTGGGAGAAGAGAGGGTCTTTATCAAACCGATTGTATAACGACTCCCCCAGACGAGCCCGTCTGGGTTTTCAGCTGTGTTCACTAGGCTTCACCTATAGGTATGGTTCGCTTTGATGTGGCACGAGGCAAGACGAGTGAGGGGTGTCAGCAGTCAAAACGAAAAAACGTACCAATCAAGCGATTGATACGTTTTCTTGTTTACCCTTTTCGGGCATAATTCATCACGTCATAGGGAAGGGTATTGACCGTTTCCTTGAGGGAATAATTTTCCAGATTGTTCACATTCTGCCGCAAATACTTGGCATAGCTAGCAGAAATCAAGCCCTGATCTTCGTATTCAAAGATAATCTTACGTTCCAGATAGTAACCCCGCATCATTTCATTGATATTGTTGGGCTTCATCCGCGTGATAACCCGTTCGATAAAGGCTCCACTACCGATAATGGCGGTCTCGCGCAAGCGAGCATCCTGCAAGAAGTTCACGAGGGAATTTTTATAAATCCCTTTCAAGTGCTCCAAACTCTCCACGATGACCTCGGTATTGGCTAGATAGAGTTCAGCAATACTTTCAATCTCGTCCTTGGTCAAATGCCGTTTTTCTTTTGTGCGCCAAGAACGGAGTTTAGACCCCAAGGTCACAATTTCATGGAGAATGAAACGGGAAACCCGCCAAAAGACAATCCAAAAATAGGTCAAACGTGAGGCCAGATTGCGGTTAATTCGCTGTTCCATCGCTAAAAGATAGCGCTGATAGAGGTGGTAAGACCGATCATCAATCTTGCCCTCTTCATAGGCCTGCTCCAAACCATCATTTTCAATACTGAGAATCAAGAGCTGAAGACTGGCCAAATCTTTCCGAACTGACTTGTCCTCCTGCTCCAAAATGAGATTTTCAATCCGCCCGTGGTAATTATCAATGGCCGCATAGAGAGGTCCCTTGACCTTGGTATGGGTCAAATCCGCTTCTAGTTCCATGACGACATCGTTTAAAATAGCAATGTGCATCAGATAATCCTTGGTTTCTTCCTTACTGTCAGACAAATGCGGTAGCGCCACCAAGCCAGACAAGAAGCTAAGCAGGGTCACGCCTGCCACGATGAAGAGCAAGAGCGGATATTCCCGTTCTAGGGTCGCGGGAATCAAGAGAATAGTCGCAATGGACACTGTTCCTTTCACCCCTGAAAAGGTCAGCAAAAGACTGTCTTTTAAGGCGTAAGACATTTTTTTCTTTAAGCGCAACATCCGAAAGCCATAAAAACCATAAATCATGACAAAGCGAAGGCTGAACATCAAGAGGGTCAAGACCACAACGGTAATCAATAAGAAGAGATTATCGTAAATCGGATTGCGCAGAATTGGCTCCAAAATCATCTGGAGCTCCATTCCCAAGATGATAAAGACCGAGCCATTGAGCATAAAGGTCACCGTATGCCAGACCGTATCTGTCACCGTATCCACCTGCGCCTCTAAGAGGGTAATATTTTTAAACCGACTAGCCTTAAAAATCCCTGCCACGACCACGGCGATAATGCCCGACACATGGATTTCTTCTGCTAGAAAGAAGGTTAACAAGGGCAGGCTCAATTCCAGCAATAATTGACCCGCAATATCAGAAGCCCGTACACTTAAGAGCAGGCGATGCAAAGTCTGGTTGAGAAAGGCTGTAAAAGCCCCAATCGCAAACCCTCCGATAACCGAAAAGAGCAAGGAGATGCCTGCTTTTTCCAAGGAAAAACTTCCCGTTACCCAGGCAGCAACAGCTACCTGAAAGGCCACCAAGCCACTCGCATCATTGAGCAGGCCCTCACCCTTTAAGATGCTTTCCACACGTTTGGCAAAGGTAAAGCGTTCCGACAAGGAAGCAAAGGCCACCAAATCGGTTGGCCCAAGGGCAGCTCCTGCCGCCAAGCAGGCCGCTAGCGGAAGCGTCGCCCACAAGACATGCGCCATATAGCCGATACTCAAGGTCGAAATAAAGATTACAGGGAAAATCAGATACAAAATAATCTGCCAGTAACGTAAAATGCTGGTCACATCACTTTCTTCTGCTTCCCGAAACAAGAGTGGCCCGATGACCAAGGCTAGAAAGGCTTCTGTATCCAGATGAAATTGCCCCTGTGGCAGACACAATCCCAATAAAACCCCTGAAACAATCTGTAAGAGGGGCAAGGGCAGCCTTGGAAATAATTTATTAGCTGCATTTGAGGCAATCAGAACGAGTAAAAAGATAATCAGATAAAGGAGAACTGTCATCCACTACCTCCTTATTTTTCATTGCAGCACTTCTCAAACAAGAGCCGTTGCTCAGAAATTTTTTCATCGATTTTAGACAAATCCCGATGCTCAATCTGCTTCTGACAGCGTTCCATTTCTAAGCTGACCAACTTTTGTTTGATTTTGGCCATTTTTTTACTCAAATGCGCATCGTCAAATTTCTTAGCCAGCTGCTCACCTGCGTTGGAATCAACGTATTTGCTGCGAAGACCTGCTAATTTTTCCTGTAAGTATTTTTTATCCATGGTTGTATTCCTTTACTTTTTCAAGCATTACTAAAAAGGGCGGGTGATTGACTTGATTGAGAGTGCGGTAAATCGCTGCCGTAAATTCCTGCTGAGGGAGCTTGGCCACAAAATCCAAGACCGCATCACGCTCCACATCGCCCCCCTCGTGGCCATAGTAAATCATGACCGCAATCCGACCACCTACTACCAAGCGCTGGCATAATTTTTCAAGGGCAAGGAGGGTCGTGCTAGGCTGGGTAATGACTGACTTGTCCGCACTCGGAAGATAGCCGAGGTTAAAAATCCCTGCCTTAATTGTATCGACATAGGCGTCTACTTGCTCATGCCCTGCCAAGACTAACTCAACATTGGTCAAACCGGCGGTAGCCAATCGCTCCGCAGTCTTTTGAAGCGCCTGCTCCTGAATGTCAAAAGCCACCACTTTTTTAGCCCGCTCCGCAAGAAAAAGGGTATCATACCCATTTCCCATGGTGGCATCCACCACGATATCTTCTTTCGTCACCACTTCTGCCAAAAACTGATGGGCCATTTCTAAAGGTCTTAACATGTAAATTTCTGCTCCTTTGCCTTACAGCCTTGCACACTCCCGCGGCGGCGCATTTCATCTTCAATCGCATTCAGCACTTCCCACTTATTGAGGCTCCACATAGGTCCAATCAACATATCACGAGGAGCATCTCCTGTAATCCGATGAATGACGATGTGTTTGGGGATAATCTCCAGCTGGTCACAAATGATGTTGACATACTCTTCTTGACTGAGTAGCTGCAAACGTCCTTCATGGTAATCCCGCTGCATACGCGTATTAGTCATCAGATGTAGCAAGTGCAATTTAATACCTTGAATATCATTATCCGTCACGCAGCGGCGGACATTTTCTAGCATCATCTCATGCGTCTCACCGGGCAATCCGTTAATCAAATGCGACACAATTTCAATCTTGGGAAATTTCCGCAGGCGTTTCACCGTTTCGACATACAACTCATAAGAATGGGCACGGTTAATCAAGTCTGACGTTTCTTCAAAGGTCGTCTGCAAGCCCAACTCTACCGTGACATGCATCCGCTCAGACAGTTCCGCTAAGTAGGCAATCGTCTCATCTGGTAGGCAGTCTGGACGAGTACCGATATTGATTCCAACGACTCCTGGCTCGTTAATGGCCTGCTCGTAGCGCTCTCGAATGACCTCAACCTTATCGTGAGTATTGGTGAAATTTTGGAAATACACCAAGTATTTTCTAACCTCCGGCCACTTGCGGTGCATAAAGTCAATTTCCTTGTAAAATTGCTCCCGAATGGGCGCATCAGGCGCTACAATGGCATCTCCAGAGCCTGACACCGTACAAAATGTACAGCCACCCTTAGCCACAGTACCGTCGCGATTGGGACAGTCAAATCCCGCATCAATCGGCACTTTAAAGGTCTTTTCTCCAAATAATTTCCGATAATAATCATTCAAGGCATTGTAAGATTTCATTCTCCTATTCTACCACATTTCAAGCCTTGGAGTACCGAAAAAATTTGAAAAATCATTTTTCTTGCGACTTTTTCAAATCATTTGCGAATAGATAGGTATGAAGATAGCATTATTGATTTTTTTAGGAGCTTCCATTGGCTCATTCTTAGGTCTGGTCATCGACCGTTTTCCTGATACATCTATTGTCTTTCCTAGTAGCCACTGCAATCACTGCAAAGAGCCTCTCAAATGTTGGGATATGATTCCGATTATTTCCCAGCTCATGCTGCGCTTCAAATGTCGCTATTGCAAGGCGAAGATTCCCTACTGGTATATCGGACTAGAGCTGATTTCCGCTGGGCTGATGCTCTTACTGGCTCATAATCTGATTTCCATACTCCAATGCACCCTTCTTTTTGCAGGTTTGGTTCTAAGCATCTATGATGTTAAACACCAAGAATATCCTCTTTGGGTCTGGCTGCTCTTTACTTCCCTTGCCCTTCTACTATCGAGCATCAACTGGGTATTTTGTGGTTTCATTGCCCTTGCCCTGCTCGCTGAACGATACAATCTCAATATCGGATCAGGCGACTTTTTATACCTCGCCAGCCTGTCGCTCCTCTTCTCTCTAGCTGACATCCTCTGGATTATCCAACTGGCTAGCGTATTGGGACTACTCATTTTCAAACTATTTGAACCAAAATCTCTTTCCTATGTTCCTTGTCTATTTCTGGCCAGCTTGATTGTGCAGTTGGTTTAGGAGTTCCGTATCCTAGTTTCAAAATAGTTGCTCTGCCTACCTCTTTTCTTGGAAAAATTATCGGAGATGTTATGCCTGTAGAAACTTAAAAACCCAGCTTGCCAAGTGAGGCAAACTAGGTTTTCTTATATAATTGATGTTAAGCTAGTCGCTTCTATTTAATTGACCTCGCTTTCTTATTTCTTGGCTCGGGAAAAAACAGTCCGCCTACTTGACGCGCTTTCGAGTTTCTAGGCGCGTGAAAAAACAGTCCACCTAAAACCTTACTCGCTCTTTTCTTGACAAGCTCGTGAAAAAACAGCCCACTGGATTGACCTCGCTTTCTTATTTCTTGGCTCGGGAAAAAACAATCCACCTAAACCTTACTCGCTCTTTTATTGACAAGCTCGTGAAAAAACAGCCCACTGGATTGACCTCGCTTTCTTGTTTTAAGGCTCGGGAAAAAACAATCCGCCTACTTGACGCGCTTTTGAGTTTCTAGGCGCGTGAAAAAACAATCCACCTAAAACCTTACTCGCTCTTTTCTTGACAAGCTCGTGAAAAAACAGTCCACCTAAACCTTACTCGCTCTTTTATTGACAAGCTCGTGAAAAAACAGCCCACTGGGCTGACCTCGCTTTCCTATTTCTTGGCTCGGGAAAAAACAGTCCGCCTACTTGACGCGCTTTTGAGTTTCTAGGCGCGTGAAAAAACAATCCACTGGATTGTTTTTTTATGCTATACTATAACTAACAGGAGGAGAATAAGATGAACATTTATTCTGATGATAGTTTAACGCTACACACCGATCTATATCAAATCAATATGGCTCAGGTGTATTTTGAACAAGGGATTCATGAAAAAAACGCGGTGTTTGAAGTGTATTTTCGGAAACTTCCTTTCCATAATGGGTACGCTGTGTTTGCGGGCTTGGAGCGCGTTGTCCATTATCTGTCAAACCTTTCTTTTACCCAGACTGACCTTGACTACCTGCGTGATCAAGGCTATCCAGAAGAGTTTCTAACGTATTTAGATCAATTACGTTTTTCTCTGACCGTTCGTTCTGCTAAAGAAGGGGACTTGGTCTTTGCCAATGAGCCTATCATGCAAATCGAAGGACCGCTTGCCCAATGTCAGTTGGTTGAAACAGCGATTTTAAATATCGTCAACTACCAAACCTTGATTGCGACCAAGGCAAGACGAATCAAGGCGATTTTGGAAGATGAACCACTTCTTGAATTTGGTACACGCCGGGCTCAAGAAATGGATGCCGCAATCTGGGGAACACGCGCAGCCTTTATCGGTGGCGCTGGTGCGACATCAAATGTCCGCGCTGGGAAAATCTTCGGTATTCCAGTAGCCGGTACGCATGCCCATGCCTTGGTACAAACCTACGGTAACGATTACGATTCTTTCAAAGCCTACGCATCTACCCATAAAAATTGTGTCTTCTTGGTTGACACCTATGATACCTTGCGTCTCGGTGTTCCTGCTGCTATTCGGGTTGCTAAGGAATTTGGGGATAAGATTAACTTCCTCGGTGTTCGTATTGACTCAGGCGACATGGCTTACATCTCTAAAAAAGTTCGCCAACAGCTGGATGATGCCGGCTATACAGATGCTAAAATCTATGCCTCCAACGATCTTGATGAAAATACCATTTTGAACCTGAAAATGCAAAAGGCAAAAATCGATGTCTGGGGTGTTGGTACTAAGCTCATCACCGCTTATGATCAACCAGCTTTAGGCGCAGTTTACAAGATTGTCTCCATTGAAGATGAGAATGGAAATATGCGCGATACCATCAAACTCTCTTCCAACGTAGAAAAAGTATCAACACCAGGGAAAAAACAAGTCTGGCGGATTACGAGTCGTGAAAAAGGAAAGACCGAAGGTGACTACATCACCTTTGCGGATGCCGATGTGACTGAAATGCAGTCGATTCACATGTTCCACCCGACCTATACCTATATTAATAAAACGGTGACTGATTTTGAAGCAGTTCCTCTCTTGGTGGATATTTTTGACAAAGGTAAACTCGTCTACGAATTGCCAAGTCTGCCAGATATTCAAGCCTATGCCAATACGCAATTTGACCAACTCTGGGACGAATACAAACGCATGCTCAATCCACAAGATTATCCAGTTGATTTGGCGCAAGATGTCTGGGATCACAAGATGAATCTGATTCAGCAAGTGCGCAACCAAACTCAGTTGAGCCAAAAGGAGAATAAATGAGCCTACAAGAAACGATTATCCAGCAATTAGGTGTTAAACCAAGTATCAATCCTCATGAAGAAATCCGCAAATCGATTGATTTCTTGAAAGAGTACCTCAAAAAACATCCCTTTTTGAAAAGCTACGTTCTAGGCATTTCTGGCGGTCAAGATTCAACCTTGGCAGGCCGTTTGGCGCAACTAGCAATTGAAGAAATGCGGGCTGAAACAGACGACGAAGCCTACCAATTCATCGCAGTTCGCTTGCCTTACGGTATTCAGGCAGATGAAGACGATGCCCAAGCAGCTCTTGCCTTTATCCAACCTGACGTCAGTCTAGTCGTCAATATCAAGGAGAGCGTGGATGCCATGACCAAGGCTGTGGAAGCGACAGGGGCTAGCGTTTCTGATTTTAACAAGGGAAATATCAAGGCTAGAAGCCGCATGATTGCCCAGTACGCCCTTGCAGGAAGCTACCAAGGTGCGGTCATTGGAACTGACCATGCGGCTGAAAATATCACGGGCTTCTTCACCAAGTTTGGGGATGGTGGCGCAGACATCCTACCACTTTTCCGCCTCAATAAACGCCAAGGAAAGGCTCTTTTGGCTCAACTCGGAGCAGACAAGGCGCTCTATGAGAAGATTCCGACAGCCGACTTAGAAGAAGACAAGCCTGGACTCGCAGATGAGGTGGCGCTCGGTGTGACCTATGAAAACATCGATGACTACCTAGAGGGCAAGACTATTGACCCACAAGCACAAACCATTATCGAGAATTGGTGGAAGAAAACTGAACACAAACGTCATCTACCAATCAGCATCTTTGATAATTTTTGGAAATAATACTCGATACCATAGAGAAGGCTGGGGAAATCCCAGCTTTTTTCTATTTTTCCAGTCCGCGCTTGAAGATTTTCCAAAAAGGTCTATAATAGGTCTTATATACTATGTTCCCGAGTAAGTGAAAAATTGAATGAGCCAATTTGCCATCAAGCACGGAGGGTTTTTGAAGAAATACTGCGTAAAGGGAAAAGGACCATTCAAACAATAGATAGTCAATACAAATTCTTATAGAAAAGGAGAGTCTTATGAACTCATTAAACCAATCATTAACTGATACATTTTTTGCCGAATATGAGGCAAATCAGCAATTTGCTGCCATGGAAAATGCGGTGACCCACAATGGTATCTATGCGTCTCTTGAGAAGCGTAGTAGCAGCGTGGAAAACGAGCCAGTCTTTTCCATCGATTTGACCAAGGACAAGGTCAGCAACCAGAAAGCCTCTGGCCGTTGCTGGATGTTTGCAGCCTTGAATACCTTCCGCCACAAGATGATCGCTGGTTTCCAATTGGAAAACTTTGAACTGTCGCAAGCCCACACCTTCTTCTGGGACAAATACGAAAAATCCAACTGGTTCTTGGAGCAAATCCTGGCGACTGCTGACCAAGAATTGACCAGCCGCAAGGTGAAATTCCTCTTGGATGTGCCTCAACAAGACGGCGGTCAATGGGATATGGTCGTCTCCCTCTTTGAAAAATATGGCGTTGTACCAAAATCGGTCTATCCAGAGTCCATCTCTTCTAGCAATAGCCGTGAACTCAATGCCGTTTTGAATAAATTGCTCCGCCAAGATGCGCAAATCTTACGTGATTTGGTAGCAGCGGGTCAGTCACAAGAAAACATTCAGTCAAAAAAAGAAGAACTCTTGCAAGAAATCTTCAACTTCCTTGCCATGTCTCTTGGTTTGCCGCCGCGCACTTTTGACTTTGCCTACCGCGACAAGGACGACAACTACCACAGCGAGAAGGATTTGACACCGCAGGCATTTTACAAAAAATATGTCGACATTCAACTAGACGACTATGTGTCCATCATCAATGCCCCAACTGCGGATAAGCCTTACGGTAAGTCTTACACCGTAGAAATGCTAGGAAATGTCGTAGGCAGCCGACCTGTCCGCTACCTTAATGTGGAAATGGATCGCTTGAAGGAATTAGCTATTGCCCAAATGCAGGCAGGAGAAACAGTCTGGTTTGGCTCTGATGTCGGCCAATCGAGCAACCGCAAAACAGGTGTCATGGCAAATGGCATGTACGACTTCATCTCTAGCATGAACATTGACCTCCACCAAGACAAGGCAGGACGGCTTGATTATAGCGAGAGCCTCATGACCCACGCCATGGTCTTAACAGGCGTTGACCTTGATGAAAATGGCCAGTCTGTCAAATGGAAGGTTGAAAATTCTTGGGGAGATAAGGTCGGAAGCAAGGGCTACTTTGTCGCAAACGATAGCTGGATGGATGAGTACACCTACCAAATCGTTGTGCGCAAAGAATTCCTCACCGAAGCAGAGCTGGCAGCCTACAACGCCGAACCAACAGTTCTCGCACCATGGGATCCAATGGGAGCTTTGGCCAGTAAATAAATGATATAGTAAACAAAAAGAGAGTGAGCTACAATCGTGATTTCCTAGAAATCGATTGTTCTCACTCTTTTTTAGGTCATATAAATACAAATGAAAATGGGGCTTCAATGTAATCTAATAAGGGTCTACTTTGAGGAGCTACTGATCCTATCACTTCTTGTCGACTATCTGCTGGTAAGTCTACCAAGCAGATTTCCAATTCATGTTCATAACGTAAAAACTGGGCATTGGCTAAAACAATATCTCCTCGATGCCGCTCTACGCATCGTCCTTTCACTACAGTATCAGCTAATTGGCTTCTTGAATGCGCAGCCCGAATGACATAATCACTCTTATCAATCCTATTTTCAAATACCATCCCTCTCCATTCTTCTGGTACATCGGCTACCAAAGGAATCATACCTTTTGATACATAAGACATCTCAAAGAGAGAAGCTGACGATAAACGGGTGTCTCCTACACAAATATAGTCACACTGACCCTTCATCAGGCAATCCAGGCTAGCTTGTAACGGTGTCAAAAATCGGTGTTCTTCCACCGTTGGTAAGCCCTCAAACAAGGGGAAGCGACGCTCCTCGCCAGGTACAAACGCAATCACAGGAATAAAGTAGTGATGGAGCCGCTCATTAATCATCCGTAGACGCTCTATACTTAAACCAGTATAAGGTTTGGGGTAATAATTATGGCAGGCCATTATCTTACTCAAATCCAAGCCTTTTTTCTCTAGTGCTTCTAAGAATTCATCTGTCAAGGTTGAAGCATTAAAGACGAGCTGAAAGTCATGAGACAATTGAAGGATTTCTTCCTCTGATAGTCCATCATCAATCCGGACTGCTGTGCAGCCTAGTTCTTTTAGCCCACTGATACCGAGTCGCTGATAGCTCTCTGCATTAATATCCACAAAAAGAGCAATCCCCTCTTTCTGACAAAAATCAACCGTGCTTTTAAGCTCTTGCTGCTGTCCTTTCTCTTCGGAAATATTTAGCGATGTAAAGGCAAAGGAAAAACCGGACTGTTTATACTCTAAGATAATATCTTGATTTGTTTGCACAGACTGCGAGGCATAGATGGAAAAACCCAAGGAACTTAAAAATGCTTTATTTTCCATAGACTTCATCAATCCGTTCCTCATCAATGCCAAAGAACCATGTGAGGACAAAACCACAGACATAGGCAGCCAACATGGCTAGAACATACTGAAGCTGGGTTCCTGGTACCATGATTAGTAGGCCGAACAAACCTGATACTCCTTGAGTAACTGTTCCTAAATGAAAGAGAACCGCTAGCATACCACCAATCCCTGAACCTAAACAAGCTGTGATAAAAGGTTTTCCTAATGGGAGAGTGACTGCGTACATCATTGGCTCTCCAATCCCCAATACTCCAACAGGCAAGGAGTCACGGGTTAATTGTTTTAATTTCTTATTTTTCGTTTTGAAGTAGAGGGCTAAACCTGCACCAACCTGACCGCCCCCAGCTGTCATCAGAATTGGTAGAAGATAGTTGATTCCACCGGTTGGCCCATCAGGATTATTCAATAACACATGAATAGGTGTTAGGGCTTGATGGAGTCCGACCGATACCAATGGTAGGAAACCTGCCGATAACAGATAGCCACCAACCACACCCAGCTGTTCATAGATAAAGGTTAAAGTATTGTAGATACCAGCTGTCAAGGCATTCCCCAAGGGTTGAATCACAATAACTGTCAGTAAACCGCCTAATATCACCGTTAACAGAGGGGTTAAGAAGGTATCTAAAAAACTCGGCATATATTTCCGAATGACTTTTTCTAAGTGGGCAAAGAATATTCCGGCAAATAGGGCTGCTAATAAACCTCCAACCCCTGGAGAATAGGCTTTGTTGACCAAGGGAAGGATGATTGCTTCCCCATTGACCACTGTCAAGAGAGGCATGGAAGGCACAGACACAAACATGGCACCAGCAATAGCTCCCAAAATCGGACTTCCTTTAAATTCTTTTGCTGCATTCATTCCTACATAAATCGGCAAAAAGGTAAAGAGACCCCAGCTCATCGTCCGAATACACTGGTACCACCACACCATCGCAAAGGCATTGTTCGTACTCACGTTGATGATATTGGTAAGGCCATTGATCATCCCTGCTGCAATAATTCCTGGCAAGATGGGGACAAAGATGTTGGCGATTTTCTGTAAAAATCGTTGAAGTGGCTTATCGTGCTTTGCTTTATTTTCTTGCTTGTTGACAGTCGCTAACTCTTCTGCTGTCATTTCTTCCGTAACGCTTCCTAAAGGAATGCCTGTCGCTGCTGCAAATTCTTGTCCTACTGTTGTAACGCGACCAGGGCCAAAGACGATTTGTAAGGTGTCCGCATCGACTACTCCTAAGACACCCTCGATTTGTTTTAATGCTTCAAACTGGACTGCTTGTCGATTTTTTAATTGTAGTCGCAATCGTGTCATGCAAATAGCATTTCCAGAAACATTTGCGACGCCTCCTATACTCGCTAATAATTGTTGAACCGTTGTTTTTGTTTCCATTGTTTACTCCTCGTTTTTCATGAACTCCCCAATCGCATGAACGATATTGTCTTGATGCTTTTCTAGCAGGGCTTCTGATTCGTCGAGACTTACTCCACCCAGCTGCATGAGAATGGCTTTTTTCACCTGCTGTTTGGATTGGGAAAAGACGTGTTCTGCTTCTGCCTCACTACAAGCTGTTGTCTTTTGGATAATCTGCTTGGCGCGCTTGACTAATTTTGCATTTGTTGGCTGAACATCCACCATGTAGCCCTTATACACTTTTCCAAGCTGAATCATAGTCGCAGTTGAAATCATATTTAAAATCAACTTTTGAGCTGTTCCTGCTTTCATACGGCTGGAGCCAGCCACCACTTCTGGGCCGACTAACACTTCGATGGCAATATCTGCAACTGCTGACAGCTCTGCTCCTTCTACGCAGGAAATGGAAGCAGTCTTGGCACCGACCTTCTTGGCATAACTAAGAGCAGAAAGGACATAAGGCGTGCGCCCTGATGCGGCTAAGCCAATGACCATGTCCTTGTCACAGACCTGGTGATCCTGCAAATCCTCCATCGCAGCAAGCTGGGCATCCTCAGCTCCTTCTTGAGCCGACAGAATGGCTTTTGGCCCCCCTGCGATAATTCCCTGTACCAATTCAGGGCTAACACCGTAGGTCGGCGGGCATTCAGAAGCATCTAAAATTCCTAGTCGGCCTGACGTTCCTGCCCCAATGTACAATATTCGTCCCTGCTTTCGAACACAGTCGACAGTTTGTTCAATGAGCCTATTTACTTGAGGGAGGACCTGAGCCACGGCATGGGCAACTTTTTGATCCTCCTGATTGATATAAGCCGTTAATTCTGCAATACTCATCTCTTCGATTGTTGCAGATGCGGGGTTGACTTGCTCTGTATGCAACTCATGAATGTCCATAGGCATCCTCCTCCTCCTTTGCATTTGTAAACGTTTACTTTCTTTTATTATACACTATTGAAATTATTTTTCAAGATATTTTGTTTTTTGTGTAATTTATTTACAAAAAATAATGGATTATCTCTCCTAAAACGAGGGAAATAGTGTACAATAAAGATATACAAACTCGTCAAAGGAAGAAGTAGTATGACAATTTTTTCTCCTAATATCAATGGTCTTACAAAGTCTGAACAACGGATTCTCCAATTTATCCAAGATAACCATATCAGCGTTGAGACGATGACCATTCAGTATCTAGCAACTCAATGCAATACCTCGACAGCTACTGTCAGTCGCTTGGCGAAAAAACTCGGGTTCTCCAATTTTCATAAATTTAAATTAGAACTGTTAAACACCAAATACGATGAACTATACGACGCGCAAATTACCTCGGCCGATAGTGTAGAACATCTAGTTCTCAAACTGGCAAACTCCAACATGACCTCCATTCAAGAAACGCTCAGTCTCCTCAATATCGAGGAATTAAAATATGTGGTCGAATTAGTCAGAAATGCCAATACGATCTATCTATTTGGAGTGGGGACATCGGGAACCGTTTGTAGCGATTTTTATTATAAATTAAACCGATTGGGAAAAAACTGCATCTACACTCAAGATTCCCATATCCAAACAGCTAGTATCGTATCGGCATCCCCAGATGATATTGCGATTGGTATCAGCTATAGCGGAACAACAAAGGAAGTGCTCGTCCCTTTACGATTTGCGGCTTCTCATGCTTTAAAAACCATCGCGATTACTGGTGTTGGAACAAGTCCTATTGTCAACATCTGTGATTTTGTATTCCGCATTCCTAGACACGAACAAGAGTTGCGGGTCGGAGCTATCGATTCACGGAACAACTCTATGTTTCTGACAGACTTGTTATATTTAGCCATGATTCAAGAAGATGTGTCTCAATTGAAGACTATTTTTGAAACAACAAAAGACTTGACCAACTTACTCAAATAAAGACTGCCCTCTATGGTTTCTACTCCAACATAAAACCATTCCCCTAAGACAACTAGGGGAATGGTTTTCATTTTTCATCCTTCACGGTGACTAAGAAAGCACCAGTCTTGAGGACTAGTTTCGTTCCTCCAAATAATCCGCAATCGCGGCTACGTCCTTGTCTCCTCGACCAGAGAGATTGACGATGATGATTTGGTCCTTATCCAATTGTGGAGCCCGCTTAATCGCTTCTGCCAAGGCATGCGAGCTTTCAATGGCTGGTAAAATTCCTTCTGTCCGACTGAGGGTCAAGAGGGCATTGACAGCTTCATCATCTGTTGCCGCCACATACTCTACACGACCGCTTTCTTTAAAGAAAGCATGCTCTGGACCTACTCCTGGATAATCCAGCCCTGCTGAAATCGAATAAACTGGCGCTACACTACCTGCGTCATCAAAGAGAGCAATCGTCTTCATCCCGTCTACAATCCCAACGGTTCCCTTGGTCATGGTTGCCGCATGAAGGCTGGTATCAACTCCTTTTCCAGCAGCCTCGACCCCAACCAGACCGACGCTTTCATCTGCCACATATTGGGAGAAGGCACCGATAGCATTGGATCCTCCGCCGACACAAGCCATGACATAATCAGGCAGACGTCCTTCTTTTTCTAAGATTTGGCGGCGAGATTCGAGGCTGATAACCTTTTGGAACTCATGCACAATGGTCGGATAAGGATGTGGTCCTACTGCTGAACCCAAGACATAGAAGGCTTCCAAATCTGCCATCCATGCCCCAAAAGCTGCGTCTACCGCTTCTTTCAACGTTTGTGTACCTGCGGTTACTGCGTGTACCCGAGCGCCCATCATCTCCATCCGGAAAACATTGAGGCGTTGGCGTTTGACATCTTCTGCCCCCATGTAAATATCACAGCCCATTCCAAAACGAGCAGCGACTGCAGCTGTCGCGACCCCATGTTGACCTGCCCCTGTTTCTGCAATCACTCGGGTCTTGCCCATGCGTTTCGCTAATAAAATCTGTCCTAGCACATTGTTTAATTTGTGGGAACCGAGGTGATTCAAGTCTTCTCGTTTCAAGTAAATCTTTGCGCCACCTAGGCTCTTGGTCAATGATTCAGCGAAATAAAGTGGAGTCTCCCGCCCTGAATAGTCCTTTAAATAGGCTTGGTATTCCGCCAAAAATGCGGGATCCTCACGATAGGTTTCAAATGTCGTTTCTAATTCATCGAGCAATGCCTGAATCGCTTCTGGTACAAAGCTACCACCAAATTGTCCAAAATATCCTTTTTCTGCCATCTTATACCTCTTTCTTTTTATAAGCCATCTGTTTATTTACAAGTAACTCATCAACTACTATTTTTATAAACGATTTAAACGCCATCGTTTTTTCATGATACAATCCCTCCTGATATAGTGCTATGTTGTGATAACACTATAGAAAAAGCCCCCGCATACAACAACTGTATGCGAGGGCGTCAATGACACGGTGCCACCTCACTTATGGAACTTGTCTAGAATCGTCCCATCTCTCATTCTCCTCTAGCAAGGAGTTGCACGGTAAGGGGTGCCAACCGAATTCTCATTGTTTTGAATTCACTATAGAACATCAGCCCATTTCATAAACGTCCGCTACTTGTTCGCAATACCCACAAGCTCCCTGAAAACTTCTCGTCTACTACTTCTTCTGATTAGTAAACATTATAGGGCTTATTTTTTACTTTGTCAAGCTCTTTTTTTAAAAAATGCTAATTTTTTGTAAAGGCTTTCTTCCACAGGCGATAGGTCAGATAGGCAAGTAGTCCGCCCAGTGTATTGGTCCAGAGGTCATCGACTTCAAAGACACGGCCTGCATCAAAGAGAAAGTCCAGCAAGAGCTGGGTACACTCGATGAACAAGCTCATCAAAAAGCTATAGATGGCAACTGCTCGAAGGCTCTGCCATTTTCTAAAAAGAAACACAAGGGCCAAGACAAGGGGGTAGAGCAGGAAAATGTTGGTGAGGTTCTGAAGCAGGACCAGCCACCAGTCAGCTAGGCTATCGAGCTGATCAGCATTGACGAAACTATTAAAGGGCACAGGCAAGAGATAGAGCCTGCCGATTTGAACAATCCCTGGCGTGGAAAAGGTCTTATACTGGGGGTAGATGTTCTGCGGCAGAAAGCACAGGCAACAGATTGCAAGAGCGTAGAGCCGCGCCAAAAATAGGGCGACTTTTCGTCCGACCGTGGTCAATTCTCCGTCTGCTCGAAATAGATTGCTCATGCCTTGATACCTGCTTTGGCCTTGGCTGCTGCAATGCGGGCACGCGCTGATTCGCGGTCTTTTTTCATGGTGTTGGAACGCAACTGGCCACAAGCTGCATCAATATCGGTACCATGTTCCTGACGGACAACGCAGTTAACCCCATTTTTCTTGAGGCGGTCATAGAAAGCTGCCACCCGTTCTGGTGTGGAACGGCTATATTGGTCATGTTCGCTCACAGGGTTATAAGGAATCAAGTTAACGTAGGACAGCTTGCGAATATTCTTGGTCAAATCAGCCAATTCTTGGGCTTGTTCCACTCCGTCATTGACTTCATTGAGCATGATATACTCGAAGGTCACCCGGCGATTGGTCGTGTCAATATAGTCTTCAATGGCTTCAAACAAGACTTCGATTGGGAACTTGCGGTTGATGCGCATGATGCTGGAGCGAATGTCATTATTTGGAGCGTGGAGAGAGACTGCTAGATTAACCTGCACACCTTCTCGTGCAAATTCACGGATTTTCGGTGCCAAGCCAGAGGTGGAAACGGTGATGTGCCGAGCCCCGATGGCCATTCCTTTATCATCATTGACAATCCGCAAGAAATTGAGGACATTGTCGTAATTATCAAAGGGTTCCCCAATCCCCATGACCACGATATGGCTGACGCGCTCCCCTTGATTGCGGTCATCAAAATACTTCTGGACCAGCATAATCTGCGCCATGATTTCTCCACTATTTAAGTCTCGTTGCTTACGAATCAAGCCAGAGGCACAGAAGGTACAGCCGATATTGCAGCCGACCTGGGTCGTCACACAGACAGACAAGCCGTAATGCTGGCGCATCAAAACTGTCTCAATCAGCATTCCATCAGGCAATTCAAAGAGGTACTTGACCGTCCCGTCTTTTGATTCCTGTACGACGCGCTGCTTGAGGGGGTTGACGACAAAGTGGTCGTTTAGTTTTGCAATCAAGTCTTTTGAAAGATTGGTCATCTCGTCAAAGGTCTGGACACGCTTCCGATAGAGCCACTCCCAAATCTGCGTGGCGCGAAATTTCTTCTCATCCTGTGCCAATACCCAGTCCGTCAAATCCGTGCGGCTAAGGCTATAAATCGATGGTTTCATAGGTCTCCTACTTCTGGCGAATCACAAAGCCACGCTTGGCTTCCTGTGGTTCACGCTGGTTCTTTTTCTTGTGTTGTTTCTTGCTACGTTCTGGTTTCGTCTGCTTTTGTGAACGTTGATTTTGTTTATCGCTTTTTTCTTTTACGGTAAATGAACGTTGAGGTTTGCGATTGTTTCTGCTACGGCGTCTGCGGGTTGGGCGTTCTTCCACTTCTACTGGTAGTTCCTGCGGATTTGGATTTTCCAAGACAAAATAGGCGCAGCCAAAATTACAAAACTCTGTCAAGTAATCGTCCAAACGGCTGATTTTCAAGTCGGACTTCACTGCCTTCTCGTCCCTGTAAAAGCCTTTCAAACGGAGCTGCTCGTTGCCCCAGTCTCCCACAATGTAATCAAACTTTAGCATGAGGGGAGAAAAACGTTGGCCAAAAGCCGTCTGATCAAAGGCTTGACGGTAGTCTTCCAAGAGATCTAATTCAATATTTTCTGCGACAACCTTGTCCCCGACTCGGGCAAAACTGGGACCAGGAAATTTATTATAATTGTACAATTCAGGTGCGATTTCCTTTTTCATAACTCCTCCTTTTCTTTTTTCTATCTAACCTTATTATTATAACACGATTCAGCATCAATTTGATAGAGCAAGGCTATAGAATAGAAATTTCAGAATATTCTCATCTCAATCCATGCAGAAACATTTTTTGATTATTTCTTAGGTAGTGCGGATGCAAGCAACCTCCTACAATCTTCAAAGTATCAAAAAAGAGCCCTTATTGGCTCTTAGAATGAAGATAAACCCGATTTTCTATTTAAACAAGTTGCAAAGCTCTGCTCACTTAGCATTCGTTTTGCCGATTTTCACGAGCGGAGCGAGCCTCATCAGATACTTTTCGCTGTGGTAAAAGTAGCGTCACCATTAGTAGTGACGCTACTCGGAAATGTTGAGACCCTAGGCTCAACATTTAGGTATGGAATGCCGCAGGAAGTCGCTACCGGCCGAGCCACCTAAGAAAAGTATCACAAAAGAATGTTTTCTGCAATCTGAAAGCCTTATTGGCTCTTGGTTTTCTTCAGATAGTCAATGGCTTCCTTGACATGGGTCACGGGGACGACTTCGATGTCTAGCTTATCCTTTTTGACAGCTTCCATTGCTTCTTCATAATTGGTTTTGGCATCTGGATGTTGTTTCAAAATCTCTTTATCGACGGGATTGTTGGGAACAAAGAACACACTTGCTCCTGCTTTGGCCGCAGAGAGGACTTTCTTGTCGGCACCACCAATGTCGCCAACGGAACCATCTTCTCCAATCGTTCCAGTCCCCGCAATCATGCGACCGTCCCGTAAATCAGGATCTGCTAATTGGGTGTAAATGGCTAGCGTGAACATCAAGCCTGCACTTGGACCACCAATGCTTCCCGTTTGGAAATCAATCTGCTCACTACTTTTGACTTCGGTATGGTCTACAAGGCCGATTCCAATCCCATTTTTCCCATTTTCTAGCTTGATGATTTTTCCATCTGCGGTCAATTCCTGACCAGCGCTCACATAACCTACTGTGACATCGCTCCCCAGCTTCAAACTGCTGACATATTCAATCAACTCTGGCGAACTCTTGAAGGTTTTACCATTGACGCTGACGACAGTATCGGCAATATTCAAAATATGCTTAAAGGTGGAATCCTCAGTCACATTGAGGACATAGACCCCGAAAAATTCCAAAGATGTTTCTTTCTTCGCCAAGGTCAATCCCTGATATTTGGCGATATTCTGGGAAGTTTCCATATAGAATTGATTGATACGGTAGAATTCTTCACTATTTGCGCCACCTGCCAACTCTTCCTTGGAAATAATATCAGAGTGCGAATCAAGGGCCGCAAAGAGGAGCTGAATAGCCGTAGCTGGCTTGACTTGCACATAGACAAAATTATAGGAGCCTGACTGTTCATCCTCTTTTCCACCAACGGTTAAGACCGTACGAATATCGGCTGCACCCCCTGGGCTTTCGATATAGTAGGGAAGTGGGAATAAAAAGGCAACCCACAACAAGATGGTTGAGAGGACAATCGATAGAATCAGGACTAGTTTTTTATTTTTTTTCATGCTTCATGAGTTCCTTGCTAATGACTTTAGGTACATAAGGGCTGATGTCTTGCTGGAAATGCAGGAGTTCCCGCACTTGACTGGAAGAGACAAACTTATATTCGGGGCTTGCTACTAGATAAATGGTCTCAAGTTCTGGCGCCAACCTGCGATTGTAAAAATCAAAACTGGATTCGTATTCCAAGTCAATCCCGTTGCGCAGACCGCGCACCAAGTAACTGGCACCGATTTTTTTCGCCACATCCACAACCAGCTCATCTTGGGCGACCAAGACCTTGACCGTAGGCATCTCGGCCACTACCTCTTCAATCAATCGTTTACGTTTCTCGCTTGTCAACAGCCCTTGCTTGTGCGGATTGACAAAGATACCTACGTAGAGTACATCAAAGAGCTGACTGGCACGCCTAATCAAGTCCAAATGCCCATTTGTAAGAGGGTCAAATGACCCTGTAAAAAGTCCAATTTTACCTGACATAAACCGTCACCTTGCTAATTCCATAGATTTTTTCTTTCCAAATGCCCAGGTCCGCGATTTCTTCTGGAAGCTGAACCTGCTTATCCGTCTCACAGACCACCATGACATCTTCTGCCAGCAACTTTTTCTGACACAAGGCCGTGACCGTCTCTACAATCGTTTCCTTGGCGTAAGGTGGGTCTAAAAAGACGAGGTCAAAAGGACCCTTTACCACCTCTAGCGCATGCTGTGCCTCCATCTGCAAGAGCTGAAACTTACTAGCTTCCTTGGTCATAGCAATGTTTTCTTTAATGATTGCCTGCGCTGGTCGGTCACGCTCCACCATAACTGCCTGCTCCATGCCACGTGAGATGGCCTCAATGGACAAGCCACCACTTCCTGCAAATAAATCTAAGACACGCCCCCCATCAAAATAAGGGCCAATCATATTAAACATGGCACCGCGAACCTTGTCAGATGTCGGACGCGTCGTCTTTCCTGCTAAGGTTTTGAGCGGTCTGCCACCGTAATTTCCAGAAATAATTCTCATAGTTCTTATTATAGCATACCCGTCGCCAATATGACCTGTAAAAAAATATCTATCCCTATCTATTAAAGATACAGAAAAAGAGCAAACTTGCTCTTTTCCTACATGAACTTTAGTTCACCTTCACTTTGCCATCCCAGGCATTTAGACCATAGCTAAGAATGTAGATGTCGGTAAACCCTTGCTTTTTCAAATAGAGGGCTGCTTGAGTGACCAATTGCCCACGATCGTTTTCATAAAGCAAGACAGGCTTATCCTTGCGAAGGGCTGCAAGGCTCTGTTTCAATTGTTGATAAGGAATATTACGCGCCCCCATAATATGTTTCTTCCGATATTCTGTTGGCTCACGCAAATCAATCAGTTGCCCGTCGTGAATTTTTTGAGCAAATTCATGATTTTCAACTACTTTTGCTGCTTGACGCAAACGCCAATAATTGAATGCGATCCAAGCTCCTACTAATACAACAAATGCCAGTAATACATATAAGGTTGACATTTAACTCTCCTTTTTCTTTTGATACTCTGACTCCAAACGATGTTCTCGTCTTAAAACCATCTCTGCTTCCATGTACTCCAATCGATCGATGACACCTGCTTGATAAAGACCATGCAATTCAATCTGCATCAATTCAATATCATAGAGTCGATTGCCCATATACACAATAATTCCAAAACGTTTCAGCAATTGCTGTACATCATAAAGTCTCGCCATAAAAAGAGTGTAGCAAAACTTGAAAGATAATGCAATAGTCAGTAGACAATCCTTACATCCTACCCCTCTCACAAAACAGGAAGTAGAAAAGAACTCGAATGTACCAACCACTGGGTCCATCTGTTTTTATAGTCTTTTGAATGAACTTTGATACATCGTCACTTTCGACTTGCCGTACTCATACTCAATGA
This sequence comes from Streptococcus cuniculi, assembly GCF_001921845.1. Lineage (GTDB taxonomy): Bacteria > Bacillota > Bacilli > Lactobacillales > Streptococcaceae > Streptococcus > Streptococcus cuniculi. Next base: position 239,281 of record NZ_MSJM01000001.1, read on the forward strand.
ACATCAACAGCAAACTAGGCGACACCGATGCAGATAGAACTAAAGTTCATCAAATCAAGGCAACAACATCTGCTTTGGATTTTTGAAGAATATCAAGTATTGTCCGCGTCTTTCGGTTCCTTATCTGAAAGTTCATTCATTTGACTATACTAATGATGATAAGAAAGGCTGGACTTAAGCCAGCCTCTGAAAATTTATTGAAGAAAATGACTATCGGTTCACGGAGGTCGCTACCCTGTTAATGGTATGACGACGTCCACGAACAGCTACTGACATCGCAAAGATATTTTCCACATTGGCTAGTCCGCCGTAACCTGCATCGCCGATATGCTGAATGTCTACCCCTGCGACTTTGTTGCGAATTGCCAAATCTTCAATCACGCGCTCTGTGGCACTTTCTTGACTGGTTCCAATCGCTGACATGACAAGCGCTCCATGCGCATGAGCAAATTGTACAATCTTGACCAATTCTTCATCTGTGAAACCAGGAACTGTTCCGACAGCAGGTACCAGTACCACATCTGCTCCTGCATCGATAAATTCTTTCATAATGTCCAGATTGGAAACAGGTTCATTGGCACCTGCCCCATGCATTTTCCCAGCAATAATGAGCCCATCAAAGTGCTCTCTGGCTACCCGAATATAATGGGCAATCTGCTTATTGGAAACGCCTGTACCAGGATTTCCTGTCAGACAAATAAAGTCTAGGCCTAGTTCATTGGCGGCTTGTAAGGTCTCAACAGAACAGATACGGCCTTCCTCCAAGCTGATGCGCCCCTCTAACATGGCCACATCTGCATCAATCGGTTCAAGATTGGCACCGATAGGACGTCCTACCAATTCTTTGAGCTTGCTGATAACCTCTTTTGATTCTCCCTCGATACCGTAGACAACAGGGTGGAAGCAATCAAATCCGTTTAAGAGCATCAAATCTGCACCAAAGGCACGCGCAATTTCAGCATTGGTCAGATTACCACCACACGTTGGTCTTGGAGCAACCATTTCTGAACAAATCGTCCGTCCTTCACCAGCTTGAATCGCTTGTTTTAATTGTTTTCTATCGTAGGATAAAAAATCACTCGATGTACAATCTAATATTCGTTTTACCATCAATTTTCCTCTTTCTTCATGTCTATTTCTTGTTCCAACACCGTCTTTAGCCGAGCTAAGGCTAGACCGTAAATACGGGTGTTCATTTTCAAATCATCTAAGTCAATCCACTCATCTGGCAGATGGGCAATATCGGTTTGACCCGGAAAACTAGGACCATAAGCAATAATATTGGGGACAATTTTCGCAAAGGTTCCTCCTGTCGTTGTCACAGGAGTCGCATCCTTTCCTGTACAATCATTGTAGGCTTGTTGCAGGGTTTGCACATAGCTGGACGACTTATCATAGAGTACCGGATCCCAGTTACTCAATACATCGATACGGATGGTCGGCGAGAGATGCCTTGTGATCTGTGCGACCAATTGTTTTTTCGTGCAAGCTGCTGGGTAGCTGATTGAAAACTCAAACGAATGCCCTGCCTCCTTGCGTAACTGATAGCCTCTCATCACGACAGTGCCAAAATCGTCATCTGAAAAATGAATGCCTAATTTTCTACCGTCATTGGTTGAAGAGAGGATAAAGTCATTGACAAATTGATACAGGTCAGCCACATGCTCGTCTTGGCTCGATAAGCGGAGGCGTACACGTCCTCTCTCCCCGTACACAACTGGCCATTTGCAATCCGGTGTCCAGCCAAATAGGGGAGGGTTTTCCTTGGTCAGGTAATGGGTCACACACTTGAAACCTGTTTCTTCATTTGTCCCAAACACAATGCGAACGGGATAAGGAAAGCGTACCCCCAACTCTTTTAAAACGTATAAGGCAAACAGGTTGGTCAAAATGGGACCCTTATTATCCAAGACACCTCTGCCATACATGCGATTGTCCTCAATCTCACAAGCTAGAGGATCGTGCTGCCAACCCTCTCCCGGCGCAACGACATCTACATGTCCAAAAATCCCAATGTAGCCGTCTGGATGATCTTCTCCGTACTGGGCATAGCCCACCTTGTGATCAATATTTTTAGTGGTAAATCCTAATTCTTCAGCAATGGTTAGGGCTTCGAGTAAGGCTGCTTTGGGACCTGGCCCAAATGGCGCCTCTTGGCTTGCTTCTCCCTCTACACTATAAATAGCGACAAGGCGTTGAATAGCTGCCTGTAACTGTGGCTGAATGTCTTCTAAATGCTTGATGAGTATGGTCTCATTCATCTTCTCCCTCTTTTCTAACAACAAGGGGCTGCATGCGGTCAGCCAAGTAGCGGTCCAACCATTCCTGGTCTGCTACGCTATGCTCCATGCGCTGCCCGTCTCTCTTTGTCCGATAAACAACCGTCCCTTCTGTTTCAGTCGTCACCACAAAGGAGAAATTATCAATCGTTGAAGCACTCCCCCAACGTCCTTGATGATCCATCGCTACAACAGATATATCCCCTGCCTGCCCTCTGCGCGCAATCAATTCTTGTTCCAGAGAAAATGTTGCGATTTCACAGGCTTCTTGCGGGTGCTTTCCTTCTTTCATTAGGCGCACAATTTCATACGAAAGGATTCCCTTCATGATATCCTCGCCCAAGCCAGTCGCACTCGCTCCGCCGATTTGACTATCCACATACAAGCCTGAGCCTATAAAGGGAGAATCGCCAACGCGGCCTTTTTTCTTCATAAAGAGACCACTGGTTGAGGTTCCTGCAACCATTTGCCCATGAGCATCGAGCGCAACCATCCCAACCGTATCATGACCTGCATAAGGGACCAATTGTTCCTGCTTCATATCCACCAAGCGATTATGGTAGTGGATTTTGGCACGATCTGTCAGCATTTCCTTTTGTTCAAATCCTTCCTTTTGGGCATAGGCCTTGGCCCCTTGGTCCACTAGAACATTGTTGACTGCTTGCTTACTTAGCTTTCTGGCCACTGAAATGGGATTGGCAACATCTTTTAGGGCGCAGACCGCTCCAAAATCAAAACTTGTCCCATCCATATAAGCAGCATCCAACTCTACTTCCATTTCTTCATTTGGTAAACCACCGTAGCCTACGGATTTGTAATAAGGAAAATCTTCTACTGCTTTAATGGCTTCTTCTATTGCATCTCCTGCCGATTGATGATTGGCCAACAAGGTGCGCGATTGTTCTACACCTTCTAAGGCCATTCGCCATGTGGCAATCATTCCCCACATTGTCTCTCCTCCTTATCCTTTCTTGTAATGGTTTCATTCTCTATCCCGTATCGATAATCTTGCTCCAGTATCAAGTCCAATTTTTCTCGTGTCATATCCTGTGCGACTGCCTGTAATAACCGATAGGTCGCTAGGACATCCTCCTTGTGGATAATGCCTTCATGAGTGTGCATATAGCGCATTGGAATCGAAAGCGTGGTGGCTACAATCCCCTGCCCTGTCTTATGGATATTTCCCGCATCTGTCCCACCAGCTGTAAAACAGCTCAACTGATACGGAATCTGTTCCTTGCGGCATAGGTCTTCTAGGTAAATCAACAAGCCCCTGTTCGTAACGGTCATCGAATCAATCACGTTAATGGTCACTCCCTGCCCTAGCTTGACATTGTTTTGATCCAAAGGAGTATCTCCTGCAAGAGTAGTATCAACCGCAAAGGCAATATCAGGAGCCATTGTAGCAGCAACTGTCCGAGCTCCTCGTAAGCCAACTTCCTCCTGAACAGTAGTCGCTAGGGTGATGCAATTTTTCAGCTCGCTCGTTGCCAGCTGCTGCAACACCTGCATGCCAACGGCGACGCTTATTCGATTATCAAAGGCCTTTCCAACTAAAAAGTTGGGATTTGCCAGACTAAGCATCTCGGTAGCTGGACACACCATATCTCCAATCTGAATGCCAAGTGCGAGCACTTCGTCTTTACTCGCCACTCCCAAGTCGATATAGAGTTGTTCGAGCGATAAGACCTGCTGACGCTTTTCAGGAGACAAAGCATGTACAGATGGACTGCCAATGATGCCGATATAGTCCTGACCTTGCTTGGTAAAAATACGGACACGGTGATTCAGCAAGACATGCGGCCACATATTGCCAACGGATTGGAGCTTCAGATACCCGTGTTCATCGATGTCTGATACAAGAAAACCGACTTCATCCATATGGGTTGCAATCATTATGTGAACCCCTGTCTCCGTCTTTGTCCCTACTTGAAACAAGCCAGATCCTAGACGATCAGTCCCGACAAACTCCGTGTTCAACTGGCTCATAAGATAGGCTAGCACTCTCTCTTCTTGACCAGAGATACCGCAGAGATTTGATAGCGTCTCTACGACCGTCCAATCAAATGGATTCATCATCCTCCACCAACCTTTCAAAGTGATAGCGCCTCATATCTTCTATGGTCAATTCTTGCAAATACAGACGGAGCAACTGCTTCAAACATGCCACATCTTTCATATTGACGATATTGGAGAAGGGCGTTTTTTGCTTCAAGGGAATGTCCAATACAACTGTCGGCGTGCCAGCTAGACTTTTATGAATAAAAGCCCCATCCGTTCCTGTTTCTTGTACCTCATGAATCAGACGAATCCCGTTTTTGGCCGCAACTGCTTCAAGGTGTTCTATTAGCTGTCGATTAGGCAACAAGGTCTTATCAAAATAGCGGATATAACAGGCTTCTTCTTGGTAGTGTGGCACGGGACTAGCTTCAATGACAAGAGCCAAATCTGGCCGAATGGTGGTCGTTGCTGTAATTGCACCTCTTTGCCCTGTCACCGAATGCGCGATACCACCGATACATAGGTGATAAGGAAGCTCCTCATCTTTCAACTCATTTAGTAGTTCTAATCCAAGTGCCAGACCAATCTTATTTTGAAGATTGTTACTCATAACTAGATGAGGTTGAAGGTATTTGGTCCGGTGTTCAAGGACAATCGTATCCCCAATAGTCACTCCAAGGGCTTCGACCTCGCTTTTGCTATAGGCTCCGATATCCACCCGTAGGGCCTCATCTACTGCAATCACTATCCCTGGAAAAGGTTTGTGTCGCCTGTCCAAGACCACAACATCCTGATAACGGAAAGCCTCTTTCGGCAAGGTCCCCACGGGAACAAATTCCAAGGTTCCATCTTCTCGGAGGTTCGACACTATTCCCCCAGACTCATCTAGACTCGAACTAATCATCACCGTATAAGGATGCTGGCCTGCTTTCTTTGCAAAGATGGAGCCGAGCCTATCTTGAACAATAGCCATGCCTAGATGTTGGTATTGCTCTCTTAGATAATCACGAACGTCCTTTTCGTCCCCAGATACTGCTGGTAACTGATACAATCGGTCAACTGCTGTCATCACTATCACCTACTCATACACATAGGAAGCAACATCATCTAAGGATTGATGATGTCCAACTTTTACCATGACCTCCGATAAGTGTCGGAAGGACTCACTAAGCCCAACACCACCCTTTTTCGGCATCTTGACCATGACCACTTGCTGCTTAAACGCTTCGATAATCTCTTCATTTTCCTGGGAGCACATGACAATCGCTCGACATTCTGGCAACTGTTCATTGACGGTAGCGGCTAATTGAGCCGCCATTTCAGCATAGGGTTCGTAATTATAACAAGGACCGCATAGGAGCAAATCAGCCCTTACTTTCTTCAGTAGACCAAGCATTTTTTTCATGACTTCTGCCTTGTTGTCTTGAAAATACCCAATACCGGAATAAGTGGTGGCAATCACCGTCAAAGACGGATCCAGATACTGTTGAAAGGTCAGGTAGGCACCAATCCCACCTTTTTCAACGGCTAATGGGACCGCTGTCTGCTCTTTTCCACCTGCTCCTGCCTGAATTTGATCAAAAAATAATACAACTCTCATCCTTCATCCTTTCCTTGTTTGTTTTAAAACCATGATATAAGAGCGTTTAAAAATCGATAGAAAATTAGGGAGACGGACGAAGAAATCGGATTTCTAGGAGGGCTCCTCTATTTTCCGAGATTTAGCTCGCATTCAAATAACATGATATAAGAGCGTTTAAAAATCGATAGAAAATTAGGGAGACGGACGAAGAAATTGGATTTCTAGGAGGGCTCCTCTATTTTCCGAGATTTTAGCTCGCATTCGAATAACATGATATAAGAGCGTTAAGAAATCGACAGAAAATTAGGGAGACGGACGAAGAAATCCGATTTCTAGGAGGGCTCCTCTATTTTCCGAGATTTTAGCTCGCATTCAAATAACCATTCTCAATGGAAAGAGGAGAGATAACCGCAATCGTCTATTCTTCTGACATCCGTTGCAGTTACCTCTCTTCTATTATTTCGATTACAATTGCTTAATCAAATGAAAGATCATCTAGAGATATATCATCTAAATCATCTTCTTCTGCAGCTACCCCACTTGTCTCATCTTGTAGATATTGCTTATCCAATACCTTAAAGAATGGATAGTAAACCGCGCAACCTAGTGCAACCAAGAAAATTTGGAACAAGCCTGCAACGATGCTTCCAGTTGATAACCAACCTGAGAAGAATAAAGGTGTGGTCCATGGAAGTGCTGCTCCTGTTGTATAAGGAATAATGCCTGCCATAGTTGCCAATGTCGCTAAAACTGTATTCATCAATGGGACAAATAAGAACGGCACTAAAATAACAGGGTTCAAGACAACCGGAAGACCAAAGATGACCATTTCGTTGATTCCGAAAATACCAGGTAAGATGGAGAGACGGCCTAATTTTTTCATCCGTTCGCTCTTACCAGCAAAGACCATTAAGAGGACGAGTGATAGGGTACTACCGCCACCACCGAAGTTTCCAAAGAAGTCACCGAACGGTCCTGTAAAGATATTTGGCAACGGAAGTCCTGCATGGAAGGCTTCCAAGTTTTCAGTTGTCAATGCCAAATGAATTGGGCTGAAAATAGTATTGGTAACCGCTGGGCCGTTGATACCAAAGAACCAGAACAAGGTTGATAGGAATTGATAGATTGGCTCAAAAACAACACTTTGACCAAAGCCCATTAACGGCGCTTGTAGAATCTGATAGATAAAGTTATGCGCATATCCATAACTTGTCAATGAAAAGAGAATATTGACAAGCAAGAAAAAGAACATAACAAACATACTTGGAATCAAAGCCGCAAAAGAAGCAGTAACTGCTGGTGGAACTCCGTCTGGTAGTTTAATCACCCATCCTTTTTCCTTGACAAAGGTAAAAATCCGCACCGCTAATAAGGCTGAAATCATGGCGATAAAGAGACCAGCAGATCCTAAGTTTCCAAAGGCAAATCCCTTGAACACCTTGTCTGCATCATCCATAAAGGTTGGATGAACTTGCGGCGCTAAAATCAAGAAGGAAACCAGGGAAACCGCTCCTGCTGCAATCGCATCCGTGTTTAACTGTTTACCGTAAGAATATCCAATCCCTACCGCACCAAGTAGGCCTACACAACTAAAGGTGGCATTGATAATGGGGTCTAAAGAGCTTTCCCATCCTTGTCCAAATAGTTGCGCTACAAATTCTGAATATCCTGGAATTGGGAAATTCGCAACAACCAAAAAGATTGAGGCCACAATCAACAAGGGAGTGCTGACTAAGAAACCATCACGAATAGCAATTAACTCCCTGTTGTTTCCTAGTTTGACAGCGAGAGGAGCTAAAATACGCTCTATTTTATCCAACATGCTACTTTCCTCCTTTTTCCTTGAGCAGTTTAATGGCCCGTTTTAAAATCCGCTCACCATTAACATTTCCATAATCTTCCAGATCGATGACCGCAACTGGAATCCCTTGGGGTTCGTACTTTTTCTTGGTCTCTTCATATTTGAATTTGACCTGCGGTCCTAATAAAATCACATCTGGATGATGTTCTTCAACCGTCGAAGCGAGTTTTGCATCCGAAAATGCTTTCACTTCGATTGGCAACTGATGCTGGTTCGCAACATCTTGCATCTTACTAGCGACAAGGCTAGTAGACATGCCAGCGTTGCAAAACAAATAAATCTTTTTCATCACTTTGACCTCCTTAATCCTTATTTTTCAATTTGATGAAATTTCTCATAGACTCCAATCGTTTCTTCTGCAAGCACTTTAATCACTTCTGAACTCATCAGTTGATCCTCTGCATGCATCAGTAAGAGGTGATATTTTCTCCTTCCCCCGAGCTTTCCTTGCTAAGCAAGTCAAAGTGGACATCGTGCCCCTTTAAGCGGTATTCTTCTCCCTCTTCAATCAACTGCCGCGCTGTTTCAAATTCGTACCGCTTGGCTGCCTGAATCGCTTCCATAAATAAGGAACGTGCAGCTCCTAAGTTACTAATCATCTTAAAACAAATCATTTCCAACTCTTGCATTATCTTCTCCTTTGTCTCATGCCCCTCTTATGCCTTGTCAATGTTGTACAATATACTGAATAAACTGATCCCGATTATCGATGGATACCAAGGTACGAATACTGTCCTGATCTGAAATAATCCGAGCTAACCAGTCAAAAAAGATGGTCATAAATTCCCGATCTGCTTCATTCAAGGCTAACAACATCACCATTTCTACCCTACTACCACCCCATTCTATTGGATGATCCAAATGTGCGATTGAAATAACGGATTGCCGACTATTTAATACCAGAGGATGAGGAATCGCCAGAGAATAGTCAAAAGAAGTGGCCGAGCAGGCTTCCCTTTGCAAACACGACTCTAAAAAAGAATCATCCACAATCGAGTACCGCTTTAATTTATCCACCATCACGGTGATTGCTTCTGTAGCTGTCTCAACCTTTAATTGCGGATAAAAGAAGGTTTCGTCAATAAATCGCCCAATCATCATGTTAAATTCAATATTGGCCTGACGCTTTTCTAACTCATTTAATAATTTAAAGAGACTCAACTCATCCTGAGCATTGAAGAAAGGGGTGATAACAAGGGTCTCAACTGGAAGTCGATGCTTTAAGGGCACACAACTGACAATCAAATCAGCATTTTTCTCCAGCACAACCGATTCTTCAAAATAAGGTAAGCTACTCACAATCTCAATACGATTTTGAAACCGATCGGTGATTTTTTCAACCACCAATTTTTTCAGATGGGGATTCAGTGCACCAACCAAAATGGCTTTTTGCTTTTTGGCATGGGAGTCTTTAGCATAACTAGCTCCCAAATGAAGAGCGATAAAACCCACTTCTTCTTCCGATAAGCTCATCCCAATCATTTGAGATAAACGATTGGCAATACAAACTGCCATGTCAAATACCAGCGGATACTGGGACTTGATATTTTTCAGTAGCAAATTCGGAACGTGAATCTGATTCTCCAAACGCTCTAGTACCCCCTGTAAATGGATACATAAACCATGAACAAATTCAAGATCTTCACCAAAGTCAATGCCCAGGCTGTCCTTTATGGCTTCCAAGGTTTCTTTGACAAAGAGTTCCAGTTGTTTTTGTTGCGAACTGGCCTGATAGACATCTCTTTCCCGATAGCCAATTAAGAGCCTTGCCATCATCTTTACTTCACAGGGCGGAATGGTAATACCAAGGAGCTGGGACACTTCCTCTAAAAACTGCTGGGCTACCTGCCACTCTTTGCTGCTTTCGATTGTGTCGTCTTTTGTATCATAATGCACGATTTGTCCCACCAGCATACGGTCGATCGAGATTCCAATATGGACCAGTAAGACAGGAATTAAGGTCTGCCTGACCGGATAATCTAAGCGCGCTAAGGTCGCATCAAATAGCTTGGATATTTCCAACATGTTAAAGTTGGGGTAGAGGGTCGCTAGGCGATTCAGATTGATAAATTCTCCTTGAATTTCACTGGTCAATAAGTCACGGTACAATTTCCGTTTCGGATACTCCAGCCCCTCTAGCAATAAGGTGTCCTTCTTCTTTTTTTAAGGACAGACCCTTATAGCCTTTGATCATTTTCCTCAGTTGCAGAATGTCCAAATCCAAGGTGTAAGAACTAATAAACAGCTGTTCTTCTAACTTGCTTAAGCGAATCCCTGCTGGATTCAAGAGCAATTGTCGCAATAACCAGCCGATTCTTTCTTCTGGCTTTTCGGGAATGACATTCATATACTCTTGAGGCATCTGCTTCTGAAACACATAATATTTTTCCCTATCCAGCCAGTATCCCCTATGCGTATGGGATTGAATGACCCCTGGAACAATCGCATTCATTTCGCCAATATCTGTTCGCAAGGTACGACTCGAAATCATTAAACGTTTAGATAACTCACTCCCTTTTACCCATTTGCTTGGATACTTTTGGTATAAGATAGTGAGAATTCGATAATATCTTTGTTTCATGCGCTTTCTCCCACTCCTTACTATATTCTTATTATAGCAAATCATTTTTCCAATACTAGAGAATTGTCTTTCCTAAGTGTTAGGAAATCATGCTCCCTTTTCCTCTAACGTGCAGGCTTCATCATGCTTAAAAATTCTGCCATGGCCCTGCTGACATAGCGCCCTCTCTTCCAATAAGCATAGACATTCCTCCTTGCATAATCAGTCCCCACTTTATAGTAGATGACAGAATGAGAAGTTGGTAAACCCAAAATCAAGAGATTCCCAACAAAGGAAATGCCCATCCCAGAAGCTGTAATCATATAGGCTGTTAACTGTTGGTCGACTTCTAGCAGAACCTTGGGCTCAAATGCCGCTTGCCGGCAGATTTTTCGTGCCCGTCTGCCTGTATCATTATCCGCTTTTTGTAAAATAAAGGCCTCTTGCTGGAAAAGTTCTAACGGGATAATCGGTGCTTCCTCCACCTCAAATCGACTTCGAATTTGATTAAGCGAGAGTTGATACTCCACCAATTCTTGATTGATAGGATAATGCTCTGGAACAGCTAACAAGAGATACTCTTGAAAGAATAACTGACGTTCTACTACCCTATCGTCCAGCTCATCATTATCAATCAGTACATCAATCTCTCCTTTCTGCAGTTTTTCTTCTAATTTTCCCGTACTAGCTTCTTCTAGGGTGAGGCAAATATTAGGGTACAGAGCCGAAAAACGAGCCATGATAGGCGGAAGAACCAAGGCGGAGAATAAACTCGTCCCGCCAATCGTCAAACTCCCCACATGAGCCTCTTGCCACTCGTTTAAATAATCCGTAAACTCTTGTTCAACCGCCATTATCTCCTCAATCGCCGCGATGTATTTTGCGCCACATTCCGTTATAGATAAAGGCTTAGAACTACGATCAAAAATTGGATAGCCAATTCGTTCTTCTATTTTCTTCACCGAAGCACTAAGGGCTGGCTGCGAAATAAACAATTGCTGCGCCGCCTTTGAAAAACTTCTGGCCTTGTACACCTGATAGACATAATGCATTCCTGAAAACATCAAAACCTCCTTATAAGCAAAACCTTATAGTTAATATATGAATATAGATATTTGCTTATACAATAGCATATTTCTATAATAAAGACAAGGAGATATGGGAGTAGGACTCAATCATGATTTCGAAGAAATCGATTTTGTAGTCCTCGCTCTCTAGTTTCTAAGCTCGGATATCAACAGTCACTCCCCTGACTGTCCTCGCTCTCTAGTTTCTGGGCTCGGGTATCAACAGTCCACTGGACTGTTAATATATACGTCAACCTGTTAAAACTATGAAACGTAACGAGGCAAGTGACTTTTGTCCCAGCCTTATCCCATCATCCCACATCGGAGGCACATCGTATGAACAAACTGCGGATCGAACACGATTCGATTGGAACAAAAGAAATCGCCCACTCTTCTTACTATGGTATTCATAGCCTACGTGCAGCGGAGAATTTTCCTATTACAAAACAAGCAATCCACTCCCAGCTCATCAACAGTTTAGCTGTCATCAAACAAGCAGCTGCAATTACAAACTATGAGGCTGGTCTCTTGGAGGGAACAGTCAAAGATGCGATTGTTCAGGCAAGTCAAGATATTTTAGACGGCTTATTCCACGATCAATTTATCGTAGATCCTATTCAAGGAGGAGCAGGAACTTCCATGAATATGAATGCCAACGAGGTCATCTGCAACCGTGCACTTGAGCTATTAGGCAATAAAAAAGGAGAATATCACATTCTCCACCCCAACGATCATATCAATGCTGGTCAATCGACCAACGATGTAATTCCTACCGCAGGAAAAATAGCCACCATCCAATTAATGCAACAACTCAAACAGACCTTGCACACCCTTATTCTGGCGTTAGAAGACAAGGCGACTGAATTTTATCCTATCTTGAAAATGGGCAGGACCCAGCTACAAGATGCCGTTCCCATCCGCCTCGGTCAAGAATTTCATGCCTATGCCATTGCCGTAGAACGCTGCACCAATCGGTTGGACAGCATTCTTCAAGAATTGTATACGGTCAATTTAGGAGGCACCGCCATTGGAACAGGCTTAAACGCAGATCTCTACTACTTCCACCACATTGTCCCCAACCTATCCCGCATTACGCATTTACCCCTACAGCAAGCTGAAGATTTAGTGGACGGTACTCAACATGTCGATGTCTTTGTCATGGCTTCAAATGCAGTAAAGACTTGCGCCGTGACTCTCTCTAAAATTGCAAGCGACCTACGCCTCCTTTCATCTGGCCCCAAGACAGGATTTGGAGAAATTACCCTACCTGCCAAGCAAAATGGATCATCTATTATGCCTGGAAAAGTCAATCCTGTCGTTCCAGAAGTCATCAATCAGATTGCCTTTAACATTATCGGAAACGATGTGACCATTGGACTAGCAGCAGAAGCTGGCCAACTGGAACTTAATGCCTTTGAACCCATTATTTTCTATAAATTGCTAGAATCAATTGAAACATTAACAAATGGCATTAAAACCTTTACAGATAATTGTATTCGTGGAATCACAGCCAATGCCAAGCGTTGCAATCAGCTCGTCACTTCAAGCGTCGGTATCGTGACAGCTCTATGCCCTTATATCGGTTATGGCCAAGCTGCTTCTCTCGTCAAAGAAGCAATGACTTCAGGAAAAACTATTGAGGAACTAGCTTTACATCATCAGCTCATCTCTCAAGAAGAACTCGCAATCATCCTAAATCCCATCCATATGACACAACCAGGCATCTCTGGAAAAGTTTATAAGTCGAATCTATCATGACCGAGCATATGAAAACGGACCAAGCCAAGTGCTTGGTCCGTTTTCATATCATAAAATTTCAGAAGCAACTCAAACTACACAACTCTAAAACGTTGGATGAGCTGGGGTATGATGCGGAATGTTTTGGAAGCAGTTGAATCAGCATAGCTCTAAAACACAGGGCTGATACCAGAGTTGAGAACAAGGATTTTGGAATCAGTTGAATCAGCACGGCTCTAAAACGTAGAAAAAAATTTTTCTGTTACATTTCGTAATTGCGCCATTCGTCTCAGCTGATTCCTTATGTTCGTATCTGATTACACCATATGCTCGGCAGTTAAAAAGTAATCTTGGTCGAGGATGTATTGGGGAAAATCGTATAATTTTCGTGGTTCTAAAAACAAGACGGTCTGATTCGATAAGCTAATATATTCTACCAATCGCGTCAGTTCCTTCCTTGTTAAATAGGCGCCACTATTGAAAAAGACAAGCAGACGTTTTTTCTGTAGATAGTTGTAGATTTGTAAAATTTCAAAACATTTTTCAAAAATAGTATCGCTTCTTGTCTCAATCTGAACCCCCAAAGCCTTGATTAGCTCTAAAATGGTAATCTCATCATATTCTAAATCTAATTCATTTTCCAAACATTCAAATGCAATTAAATCTGTGATCGTCGATGCCAACTTTTCAATCATGGATTTCACTTCAGGCTTTTCATTTAACTGATTTTCTATTGTTGCATGGATTAATTTCAGTAGAGCTGGAGAATTGATATCATAGCCTAGAATATCTGTCACAAGCATCAGTTCATTTCCTGATAATGCCTTGTTTCTCTCATCAAAAATCTTCAAATCATGATTTTCAGGATACTGGTAAAAATTTCTAGTGATTGCCGCATAAAGCGCTGTATCCTCAACAGCTAGAATAGTCGGACTTTCAATAGAAAGAGCATCATCAAAAATAGGTAGATTAATCTTCACCATGATAGTCCTCCCCTAGAAAAACAATTCGATCCTCGGTATTTGCAATACTTGTATCCTTTTCACCATGCAGGTAAATCATCCTCGCAAACTGTTTTTCTGTTACTGTCAATAAAGTAATATGTCCCTTTTGTGGATTATTTTCTCTCAAACGCCCCAGCATCGCCTGGTTCGCTGTTCCGTTCAAGAGAAGTTTGCTATAAACTGAAAATTGATGCATGAGAAAGCCCTCACTCAGCAAAAATTTTCGAAATTTACGATAGGCTTTTCGCTCGTCGGCTGTATCTGTTGGCATATCAAACATTAATATCATCCGCATATATCGATAACTCATATCCTAAATTCAGGAACTCCTTTCCCTTCATTATTCAATGCTTTTACAACTTTCTTCGTATAATCACTGACAATATTGGAGAGATACATTTCTTTTCCCATATAGGCATAGGTCTCTGAAAAGATAGAAAATAGCTCCCGCTTTATTTTTACAAATGAAGATGTCCGATTCGTATAAACTATTCGATCAATAATTGGTCGAAAGGGCTCCATGATATCGCTAGCAAAATTGAATTGGTTAAATTGATTGACGTGTTTTAGACCAAACTGGGTCATACAACCTGCTACAACCACCTCACGCGCAAACAAACTCAACAATAAGGTATAGCCGTAATCAAGTGCTGCATTGATATCGTTATCCTCTTCCCTAGAAAAGCCATTTCCAAACAAGCGATTAAAGTAAATTCTCGCCGCATGCCCTTCTCGGTTAGTCGGATCAAAAACTTCCAACTCCCTATGCAAACGCATGAGTGACTCTGACTTCTCATAGAAACCATATTCTCCTAAAACATAACTCTGATTTAGAATTTTTTGAGAGATAATATCTGTCCACACGCTGGCCTTCATTTCTTCTAACCAAGCAACCTGTTTTGCCAATTGCAGACTCGAATCATGCCGACCATAGTAAGGCATGAGCATGGATTTTGGCAAGCGTTTATCATCGCAAAAAATCACTAAGATATTCTCATCCACCAAACGCTTCATCAGCATCGTCGAAAGCAAGATATCCGTCGTCTCAAGTAGCAAGATGTCAATCTCGGACAGATGAATCAACTCCGTCCGAGAGGCATCTTTAAAAATCAAGTGATTATTCTTATAAGATAGTTTAGAGTGTGTATTGACTACTACGGTGCGCCAGCCCATTAGTCTCCTCCCAACTTGCTCAAATCAATACGGGTTTCATAAAGTCCTGTAATGGACTGATGAATGAGAGTCGCATCTAAGCACTCCTTGGTAGAAGTGTACCGCTTTCTATCAACTGGCTTCTCAAAAAACTTAAAGGCAGCCGGTGCTCCAAAAGCTGTAAAGGTTAACAGATTGCTAAAAGAAGAAGCAACTGTCTTGAGGTCTTGTTCATCAGCTTGGTCATATAAGGCCTGGATTTGTCTCCATTTATCTTCTGCTAAAACGTATTTCTCTGCAAAATCACCTATGTAATCAAGCAATTCTTTAAACTGGGAGATGTTCTTTGTTACATGTGCGAGATGATCTTCTTGGTCATCTTGTCTTTCGATTCTCTGGGCATGATAGAGTAAAGCAACTAAATCAGCTGGTAATACCATTTGATTGCCTTTTTGCAGTTCTTTTGCACTAGCTAATAAACGTCTGCGACCATTCTCAAATTCAAATAAGCTAAACTTCGGCAGTTTCAAAATGGTATCTGTTTGGATATTGTGATAGCCTTTCTTTTCCAGAAATGCAACTGGATCTTTTTCAAACGCTGGTCGCTCCATAATGGTAATCCCAACTAATTCTTTGACGGTTTTTAATTTCTTGGCCTTCCCCTTTTCAATATCTGCAACTACAAAGACAGAATAGGCAACCGTCGGATGATCAAATCCGCCATATTTCTTCGGATCAAGGAAAATGTGCTTAGTTTTTCTAGCAATGAGCTTAGCAGAATCTCTTTTTGATTGAATGGATTCATTAGAGAAGCCTCCCGTTTGAACCTCCACCTTTTTCACCACATTAACTTGCGGATAGGAGAGAACCTTCCGAACAGTTGCAAAATCTTTGTTCTTATCCCAGACAATCTCACCGGTTTCGGAATTAACTTCAACAGTTGGTTGCTCAATCTCACTACCATCTGCTAACTTAATCTTCGTTTTAAAGAAATTCAGTAGATTTGAGTAAAAGAATTTCTTGGCGGTTGCTTTTCCAAGCTCAGACTGATTATTCGTTTTTGCAACTAATTTCCGAAGATTGTACTTTTTATATTCACCATAGACAAATTCTGGCGCTAACTTTGGATATTTTTTCAAGAGAGCTGTACCAACAACAGCATTTAGATAGGCATCGTGAGCATGGTGATAATCATTGATTTCCCGCACTTTATAAAGCTGAAAGTCTCTGCGGAATTGCGATACGAGTTCGGATTTCAAGGTGACGATTTTAGTCGTTCGAATAACCTTACCCGCCTCATCTTTTTCCTTATTCCAACGACTGTCTAAGATTTGGGCAACGTGTTTGGTAATTTGTCGTGTTTCTACTAGTTGGCGTTTGATAAAACCAGCCTTATCGCGCTCAGTCAGTCCACCGCGTTCTGCTCTGGTCAGATTCTGATATTTGCGTTCAGAGATTAAACCAGCTTTCTGCAGTTTTATCCATAAAGATTTCCTAGCACGGACAACTTCTATACTTGGAACATTATCTGACTTTCCGCGATTCTCAGCAGAACTTGTCAAAACCCTATTATCTAAAGAATCATCCTTGATAAAACTGCGTGGAATGATATGATCGATATCATATTCGTGGAGTTTATCAATATCAAGCGGATCGCCCGTGTACATATCCTGACCATTTTGAAGATAGTAGAGGAATAAGCGATCATTTTGAAGGCTTTGATTATCTAAGTCTTTAATACGAACAGTACTCCCTTGCAATTTTTCCATACCAGTCTGGAGCCGTTTCAAGCGTGGTTGTGAATTGCCCCTGCCTCTGCTCGTTGTCTGATTCTCCCGTGCCATTTCAATGATAATCTGTTCTGGTGGCTGGTTGCCCATTACCCGAACCAATTCGTCCACAAGCTTCACACTTTGGAGAATGCCTTTTTTAATGGCTGGACTACCTGCTAATCCACGCACGGTATGAGCTAAACTGTCTTCTTCGCCAATCACTTGTGCCTTTTCAATGATTTCTTTGAAATCCAAATAATCGTCATGAATCAATTGCATGAAATTTCGATTACCAGCATCATATTTTAGATAATCCAAAATAGTATCACCCGTCGCTTTATGGCGAATACCATTGATTAACTTATACGACAATTTCCCCCAACCTGTATAATGCCTACGCTCTAGTTTATTCAACTGATCTTGCGTAAACATAGCACGATACTTATCAAGACGTTTGCGAATCATCTCCCTATCTTCAAACAAGGTCAAGGTATGGAGAATATCTTCAATCATATCTTGGTTAGCTTCATCATCTAAGAAGGATTGATCTAGAATTTTCTTCAAGTCATGATAGGTTCCTAAAGAGGCATTAAAGGCATTTTTCTCCTTGTCTAAGCCTGTTAAGTCAACAATTCTACAGTCAACAGATTCTTGTTGTAAATAATTTAATAGATGTTGCTTGCTTACCTTCCGGTATTTTTTGAAAACATGATTAAAAATCTTTTGTCTCATATCTGGATCAAAAAACTCTTCTGTACCTTGCTCATTTACATATTGGACCTTGATCAACTCGTTGTAAACTGCAAAAGTTTCATAGACCAGACTATGCTTTGGAAGCACTTTTTCAGCTGGTAAGTAAAAATCGTTTGACGTCATCCGCGTGATAAACTGCTCTGCCGAACCTTCCTTATCAATCACATCATCAAAATTCCACGGAGTGATCGCATCATCCGAATGGTAGGAAGCCCAGGCAAAGCGACTTCCCTTGCGGGCCAAGGGACCTACATAATAAGGAATTCTAAAGGTTAGGATTGCCTCAATTTTCTCCTGATGGGTCTTTAAAAATGGATAGTGCGCACCTTGACGGCGTAAAATCGCCTGCATTTCTCGTAAATGAATTTGGTGAGGAATAGAGCCATTATCAAAGGTCCGCTGTTTTCGCAAAAAATCCTCACGGTCAATCTTATCGATAAAATACTCACTACCTTTGATTTTGGACAAGATGCCCTTGAGGTAACGATAGAAATCTTCCTGCTTCACACCATTTTCGATATAACCTGCATAGCCATGTTTACTAGTATTTTTGAATATGTCTGAATAGCTATCTGGTACATGATTCTTGATAAATTTCTTCAACTGAGCCAAGTCTTCCTGGTGTTCTTCATACCGTTTGACCATAGAAGCTGATAAAGGAGCCTTGGTGGAGAGATCATTTACAGTTAAAATTCCTGATAATAAAATAGCGTCATATAGACTCTTGGCAGCTGTAAATAAATCAGCGTACTCATCACCAATTTTACCTAATAACTCTTCCAAATCCTCTTCGTAAGTATCTTTTGAAAACTGCAACTTAGCATCTTCAGACAATTGGAAGTTAGATTTGAAATTCGGCTGTAAACCAAGGGCTAGGGCAATCAGGTTTCCAAAAAGAGTATTTTTCTTCTCTGTCGGATAATGCTCCACTATATTTTCCAAACGACGAGACTTACTCACTTTTTCTGTTAACAGCTCCTTGGCATCAATGACAATCTCTGATAACCGACTTTCATCAAAAGTTCTATCATATTCTGCGACAAAGGCTGCATACAAACTCTGAATATTGATATTTTCTATCCCTAAATCACCTTCGAACAAGAAATGCCCACGAAACTTCATCATATGCGCCAAGGCCAGATAAACCAAGCGCAAGTCCGCTTTCTCAGTCGAATCAGCTAAATGCTTTCGTAAATGATAGATGGTTGGATAAGTCTGGTGATAGTTCACTTCATCTGCTATATTTCCAAAAATTGGATGACTATCTGCTTCCTTATCTTCAGGCACTAAGAATGACTCTTCTAATCGATGAAAAAACGCACTATCCAGTCGATTCATTTCCTCAAAGAAAATTTCCTGCAAGTAACGAAGGCGATTTTTTCGACGAGTATAGCGCCGTCTGGCAGTCCTTTTAAGACGTGTCGCTTCAGCCGTTTCTCCATTATCAAACAACAAGACCCCGAGCAGGTTTTTCTTGGTTGACTGCTTGTCAGTGTTTCCCAACACTTTCATCTTTTTAGCAGGAACCTTATAATCATCTGTGATCACTGCCCAACCAACACTATTGGTCCCAATATCTAAACCGATCGAATATGGCTTCTTACTCATCTATTTTTCCTCCTTTATGTATGAGATGAACTGTTAAAATATAAACGAAATGATTAATTTTAAAAAATAGGAATTCCTCATATTCTATTTATAAGACACCTACAACACAATTGTTTTATATATATTATATCATACATATCGCTTGATGAATATAGAAATATAAAAAGAGTGATATTTTTTTACAAATTTGATAGAATGATAGGTAGATTGTGTTGTGTTTTAGAGCTGTGCTGTTTCAACTGATTCCAAAACCGGCAAACGCTTCTCTAAGACTTTCAATAAGTTTTAGAGCTGTGATGGTTTAAAATAGGAAATTTTTAACAATTCTACGATAAAACGCTTGCAAAAATTGAGAAAATCTTGTATACTATAGTCATTGGAATTAGCTGAAACAGCACAGCGTGTTAAAATAAGGCTTTGTCCGTATTCAACTTCGCAAGAGGTGGCACCGATTCGGTGCTTTTTTTGTTTCCGCTTTCAGTATACCATATCTACAAAAGGTTCGAAAGACTTATACTGAACTATTTCCAATATCTATAGAAAGTACACTCCTAGAAGAACTGTATTTTAGAACCTCGAAAATGATACAATTTTCCCACATACATTGTTTCTTCACTACTAAAATATGATATAATAAGTTAAGAAAAAAAGGAATCAGTTGGAGCGAGAGTCTAGCTGAGACGAATGGCGCGATTACGAAATCTTGTAGAAAAAATCCTGCGAGGTTTTAGAGCTGTGCTGTTTCAACTGATTCCAAAACTCAGACTATCTTAACCAATACACAATGGGCGTTTTAGAGCTGTGCTGTTTCAACTGATTCCAAAACCACGGTTGAGATACCGAATCCGAACAGAAAGTTTTAGAGCTGTGCTGTTTCAACTGATTCCAAAACTGCTCAACCTCATAACCATCAAGCCAAGCAGTTTTAGAGCTGTGCTGTTTCAACTGATTCCAAAACAAAGGACGCTATTGTTACCTTAAAAGAATAGTTTTAGAGCTGTGCTGTTTCAACTGATTCCAAAACTTTTAACAGATTTGGTATTTTAAATGTATTGTTTTAGAGCTGTGCTGTTTCAACTGGTTCCAAAACCTACGGTTTCTAGCATGTTACAGTTTACCAGTTTTAGAGCTGTGCTGTTTCAACTGGTTCCAAAACGTCGTTCAAGGTATGATGCTGAGCTTTCTGTTTTAGAGTTGTGCTATTTCACTCATCATAGAAAAACCCAACCAGCTTTTGGAAAAGCTGGTTGGGTTTTTGGAGATTATGAAAAATATTTAGGATTGATAATAGTATATCCTATTCTTAGCTTTCCGACATCGGTCTTAGGGCTGATTTGCTTGCGTACCAAGAAATCTTTTGCAGGCGTGATAGGTTTGCTCCATGAGCATGGTAATGGTCATTGGGCCTACACCTCCGGGAACAGGTGTGATATGGCTGGCGATTTCGTTTACTTCATCAAAGGCCACATCGCCAATCAACTTACCATTCTCATCTCGGTTCATGCCAACATCTATGACTACAGCACCTTCTTTGACAAACTCCTTGGTCACAAAATGTCCACGCCCGATAGCCACCACTAAAATATCCGCTTCTCGAGCAAGAGCTGGTAGGTTCTCTGTCCGCGAATGAGCAATGGTCACCGTCGCATTGGCATCCAGCAACAATTGAGCCATGGGCTTTCCAACAATATTACTACGACCAATCACAACAGCTTTTTTACCTTCTGGATTGATATCATATTCACGTAAAAGCTCCATAATTCCTGCTGGGGTCGAAGGAATCATGACAGGATGTCCACTCCAGAATTTCCCCATATTCATAGGATGAAAGCCATCTACATCCTTATCAGGATCGATTGCAAGTAGGATTGCTTCTTCATCGATATGCACGGGTAAGGGAAGCTGAACTAAAA
Source organism: Streptococcus cuniculi (assembly GCF_001921845.1). GTDB lineage: Bacteria > Bacillota > Bacilli > Lactobacillales > Streptococcaceae > Streptococcus > Streptococcus cuniculi. The sequence goes on from NZ_MSJM01000001.1 coordinate 260,570, forward strand.
TGCCGTGCCAAGCCATATCCTGATTGTAGCGCTCAATCACCGCGAGCAGCTCTTCTTGCGTTGTTGTTTCAGGCAAGCGAATCACTTCACTGCGAAAACCTGCGGCTAGAGCTGAACGCTCCTTGTTGCGGACATAGACCTGACTAGCAGGATTATCCCCAACTAAAATCACCACAAGCCCCGGCTCCACACCGGTCTTTTCTTTTAGGACTGCTGTTTTTTCCGCCAACTGTCCCTGCATTTTTTCTGCCAAGGCTTTTCCATCCATTCGTGTCATGCTTATCTCCTTTACGTTTTTTCCATTATACCAAAATCTCAGCCCTGCTCCTAGAAATTTTTTCTTTCCGACTCCAATCGTTCGTTATTATAAACAACAAAACCGCTGAACAAATCCAGCGGTTATTCTTATAATACCTTCGACAAGAAATTCTTGGTCCGTTCTTCTTGGGTCTCTTCAAAGACCTGCTGCGGTGTGCCATCTTCTACGACAACGCCGCCGTCCATAAAGATGACGCGGTCAGCTACCTCCCGCGCAAAGCCCATTTCATGTGTCACAATGACCATGGTCATTCCAGACTTAGCCAAATCTTGCATGACTCCTAGCACCTCACCAACCATTTCTGGGTCAAGGGCAGAGGTCGGCTCATCAAAGAGCAATACATCTGGATCCATGGCAAGACCACGTGCAATGGCAATCCGTTGCTGCTGCCCACCTGATAAGCTCTGCGGATAAGCATGTGCCTTGTCTGGCAAGCCCACTTTCTCAAGCAGGTCATAGGCGATTTTCTCTGCCTCACTCTTTGCCAATCCCTTAGTTTTAATCGGTGACAAGGTGATATTGTCTAAGACCGACATGTTGGGGAAAAGATTGAATTGCTGAAAGACCATGCCCATTTTTTCCCGCATTTTGAAAATATCATTTGACTTGTCGGTAATATCGACACCCTCAAAGGTCACCGTACCCTTGGTCGGCACTTCAAGCAAGTTCATGGTGCGCAAGAAGGTTGACTTTCCGCTACCAGACGGTCCGATAATCACAACCACCTGCCCCTTTTCAATCTCGAGATCAATTCCTTTTAGGACCTCATTTTTACCGAATGATTTATGAAGATTTTTAATCGAAATAATTGCCTCATGCATGTGTCTGTCCTCCTTTGTTCAACCGTTTCTCAAATGCCTGAATGGCGAGGGTCAAGACACTAGTCATGACCAAATAGTAAGCCGCTGCAAACAAGAGAGGCGTCAAGGTCAAGTAAGTCGTTGACGCAACGGTCGTTGCACTGTTCCAAAGCTCAATGACACCAATGGTAGATAAGAGTGAACTATCTTTCAAAATGGTCACAAACTCATTTCCCAAGGCTGGCAAGATATTTTTCACAGCCTGTGGCATGATGACGGATTTCATGGCTTCAAAAGGACGAATCCCGAGAGAATATGCTGCTTCTAGCTGTCCTTTTGGTACAGCGTTAATTCCAGCCCGCACTGTCTCTGACACATAGGCACCACTATTCATCGAAATCACAATAATCCCTGGCAGCAAGCGCGACAAATCAACCGTTAAAATCCCTAACTCAAAGGTCGGTGCCGTGATGTGCATCACCGCAAAAGCAATCATGATTTGCACTACCATCGGTGTTCCGCGGAAAATCCAGACATAGAGATTGGCCAACCAAGCCAAGGGACGGAACTTGCTGCGTTGGGCAAAAGCCAAAATGAGCCCCAGAATACTACCAAAGAAGACCACCAAGGCTGCAATCATCAGGGTTACAATCGCTCCATAGTTAAAATAATCCCAATATTTCGGGAGAAATGAAAAATCCATTTGTTTACCTCTTTCCAAACTGTATGTTCAGTATTATATCATTTGTTGAATAAAAATACAATAATTTTGATTAAATATTCATTTCATAAAAAAGCACCGAGGTGCTTTTTCATTCTTCAACCGAATTAGTACAATAATTCATAAATTTCCATTGCAATCAAGTCAATGCTGTCAAATGTATAGGTTTCACGCGCTTGAACATCGCGAAGCGTAAATACTGCACCATTTTCCTCATCAAAGCTGTAAGCCACTTCTGCAACGACAACACCGTCACGCTCAAAATTACGTTTTAAGGTTCCACCGTCAGTCGCCATCGCTTCCAAACGGTTAATAATTCGCACTAAATGTGATTCCATATCACTTCTCCTATTTCTAAGTATCTTAATTACAGGAGTATTTTACCATATTTCCAGTAAAAAGTCTTGCTTTACCTATTGTTCTCCCCACTTTCCTGTAAATTCAGGTCAATTTAGGTAGCAGATTCTTGCAATTTAGCTAAATCTTGTTATAATAAACTTATATCTGACCTTTATTGACTATTTGATCAAAAGGTGAGCCATTCTATAGAAAAGAGGGATTGCCCATGCTTTGTCATAACTGTAATATCAATGATGCAACCATTCATCTCTATACCAATCTTAATGGAAAACAGCAACAAGTGGACCTCTGCCACAACTGCTACCAAATCATGAAGACAGACCCAAACAATGCTATTTTAAAAGGATTAGGAGACCTTGCCAATCCAAATAATATGGATCCATTCAGCGAGTTCTTCAATAATATCGGAGGCATTCCAGGGCACACTCCTGCCGGAAAACCGCGCAACCAAACTCCCCCAACCCAAGCAGGAGGAGGCAACCGTGGCAACAACGGAGGACAAACTCCTCCACCACAACAACCAAAAGGCTTGCTAGATGAATTTGGCATCAACGTGACAGAAATTGCCCGTCGTGGGGACATCGACCCTGTCATCGGACGCGATGAGGAAATCAAGCGTGTCATCGAAATCCTCAACCGCAGAACCAAGAACAACCCTGTCCTTATCGGAGAGCCTGGGGTCGGAAAAACAGCCGTTGTCGAAGGCCTAGCCCAAAAAATTGTCGATGGGGACGTCCCTCAAAAACTCCAAGGACGTGAAGTCATCCGCCTTGATGTGGTCAGCCTCGTTCAAGGTACTGGTATCCGTGGCCAATTTGAAGAGCGCATGCAAAAACTCATGGAAGAAATCCGCAATCGCAAGGAAATCATTCTCTTTATTGATGAAATTCATGAGATTGTGGGCGCTGGCTCTGCTGGTGACGGCAATATGGATGCAGGAAATATTTTGAAACCTGCCCTTGCTCGGGGTGAAATGCAGCTGGTCGGTGCTACTACGCTCAACGAATACCGCATTATTGAAAAAGATGCCGCATTGGAGCGCCGCATGCAGCCTGTCAAGGTCGATGAGCCAAGTGTCGATGAAACCATTACCATTCTCAAAGGCATCCAAAGCAAGTACCAAGACTACCACCATGTCAAATACACCGATGAGGCCATCGAAGCGGCTGCGATTTTATCCAACCGCTACATTCAAGACCGCTTCTTGCCAGACAAGGCCATTGATTTGCTGGACGAAGCGGGTTCTAAGATGAACTTGACCTTGAACTTTGTCGATCCAAAAGAGATTGACCAACGCTTGATTGACGCTGAAAATCGTAAGGCCCAAGCCACTCGTGATGAGGACTTTGAAAAAGCAGCCTACTACCGCGACCAAATCGCTAAATACAAGGAAATGCAAAAAGCAACGATTAGCGAAGAAGATATCCCCGTCATTACGGAAAAAGAAATTGAAGCCATTATCGAGCAAAAAACCAATATTCCTGTCGGTGATTTGAAGGAAAAAGAGCAATCCCAACTCATCAATCTGGCAAGTGACCTCAAAGCCCATGTCATCGGCCAAGATGATGCCGTTGATAAGATTGCCAAGGCCATTCGCCGCAATCGGGTTGGTCTCGGAGCACCGAACCGTCCAATCGGAAGTTTCCTCTTCGTTGGACCAACAGGGGTCGGAAAAACCGAGCTTTCAAAACAACTAGCCATCGAGCTCTTTGGCTCCGCGGACAGCATGATTCGCTTTGATATGTCCGAATACATGGAAAAACACGCGGTCGCAAAATTGGTCGGAGCACCTCCAGGTTATGTGGGCTACGAGGAGGCGGGACAATTAACAGAAAAAGTCCGCCGCAACCCATACTCTCTTATCCTGCTCGATGAGATTGAAAAAGCCCACCCAGATGTCATGCATATGTTCCTCCAAGTTCTGGATGACGGTCGCTTGACAGACGGACAAGGACGGACCGTCAGCTTCAAAGACACCATTATCATTATGACCTCCAATGCTGGAACAGGTAAAGTGGAAGCTAGTGTCGGCTTCGGTGCAGCCTTGGAAGGACGGACCCATTCTGTCCTCGGTCAGCTCAGCAACTTCTTCAGCCCAGAATTTATGAACCGCTTTGACGGGATTATCGAATTCCACGCCCTCAACAAGGAAAATCTCCTTCACATCGTGGATCTTATGCTCCTTGATGTTAACAAACGCTTGGAAACAACAGGACTTACTCTCCATGTGACCGACAAGGTCAAGGAAAAATTGGTCGATGTAGGCTATGATCCGAAAATGGGCGCTCGTCCGCTTCGCAGAACCATTCAAGAATACATCGAAGACCCATTGACCGACTTCTATTTAGAACACCCAGAAGAAAAGAACCTTCGCGCCGTCTTGACCAGCAAGGGGGCAATTGCCATCAAAGCAAAATAGGCTTTCTTTTTCCTATATTTATGCTATAATTGAAAAAAATCATAGTTGAGGAAGACCAATGACACAGGCAACATTTGGCAAAAAAGAAGCAGGGGTAACCTATCAGAATCGCTACGGCGTCTACGCTGTCATTCCCGATGCGAAAAAAGAGCAGATTATTCTCGTGCAAGCCCCGAACGGCGCTTGGTTTCTCCCAGGAGGAGAAATTGAAGCTGGGGAAAATCATTTGACTGCTCTCAAGCGTGAATTGATAGAAGAACTGGGCTTTACAGCAGAAATTGGTGAATATTACGGTCAGGCTGATGAATACTTCTACTCTCGCCACCGTGATACCCACTACTACAATCCTGCCTACATCTATGAAGTGATTAGCTATCAAGAAATGGGGCAACCGCTAGAAGATTTTAACAACTTGGCTTGGTTTGATATTGATACTGCTATTGACAAGCTCAAGCGTGGCAGCCACAAGTGGGGCATTGAACAATGGAAATTAGCTCAAAAAGAAAATAAAAGCTAGTCAAATCCCCCCAAGAGTGCTATAATAAATGCAAAGGATGATTGGAGGTCAAGTATGAAGATTATCAACACGACAAACAGTCAAGCACAGCTCGTGCAGAATCAATTAGCCAATACAGACGCTTTTCTGGTGGAGACCTATTCGGCTGGAAATACTGATGTAATTTTTACCCAAGCACCGCTTCACTATGAACTCTTGATCAGCAACAAATACCGTGCTGTTCAACTATCAGAACTTGAGCAGATTCGTGATTTCTTCCTCAAGCGTAAAATTGACACGACCATCATCAATCAAGCAGCCATCCAAACCATTCATACTGACCGTTTGATTGAGATGTCCATTCCAATTGTGAAAGGTTGAAAACAGGGCTAGCGAAGAAACCTTCGCTAGCTTCTTTTGATAGAATGTTGATTTATCAACGTTTTGCAAATAAGAAAAAGCCGAGACATCTCGGCTTTTTCTTGTTATCGACTAGGCATCTAGTGCGGGGACTTTTTCCTCCTCATCCACCTTTAGAGACTTGCATTTTTTGTAACGTTGGCGGATGACATTGAGTTGCTTGAGGAGGTTGTTGAGCTCTCGCCTATCGGGATAGGCAGAAGTCATGACCGCTGTAAAGTCGACAAAGAAGTTGTAGAGCTCAAATAGTTGCGCCCGCAATATCTTAGCCTGACTAGGGACTTGCCCTTTTTGTTCTTCCAAACGCAGTTTATAGATATGGTCAAATGTCGCTTGTGCCGCAACCAACTGGTCCAGATAAGTGGTTAAATAGAGGCTTGCTAAGGCTTGTTGACAGTCATCATGGGCTAAAGCCCCGAGCAGTTGGTTAATCTTGGCACTTTCTTTTTCATAGCTATCTGTAACGCTCACCTTGTGCTCTTTGAAGATAGTAGATAAGGTGTCATATGCAGCCTTGGTTGCGGGTTCTGTGACGCGAGAAAAGGCCCGAACCAAGTTCGACAGGGTTAAGACTGCAGCATCTCGTGCCCTATCTGCCCCCTCCAAAGACTGAATCGTTTTACTGCTACTATTGGTGAGGAACACTTCTTGAAAGGCGTCAAGTGCAGTCGAAAATTCCTCTAGCTTTTTCGAATAAACAGCTTCTACCTTATGCTCTTTGATAAATCTTGAAATCGCATCTCTACTCTCTGTCATCAATTGAAGAAAGCTAGCACTATCTAACCCTCTTACTGCCAAATGTTTAATACCATACGTATAGATCATAAAACTCTCCTTTATATTTTTTTATGGTTCGCTTTATCTATTCGTAACGTCCTTCAAAAAATGGCAAACTTAAAAATTAGGAAGCAAATTTTCAATGCAAAATGGCAGAATTAGAACCTAGGGAGATTAGTCTCAATGAAAAACTAGCAGAATTAGAAACGAGAAAGCAAAAAACCGAGAAATCTCGGTTTTTTGCTTTCTCGTTTTTCGTTTTCCGTTAGTCGGACACGACCTAGAAAAGGTAAACACATTGATTCTCTATTTTTCTTCAAATCCTTCAGCGACTGCTTCTGGGAAGTTGGCTTCAAGAACCGCTGCACAGTGGTCACAGACAGTTGCAAGATGCGGATTGCTGTTGGTGCCGACACTTGTATCAAGGCGACGGCAACGCTCGCAGACCTCTCCTGCTGCCCGCTCAACGGTGAAGGCTACATCTTCAAAGACAACACTACCCTCTGGTGCTTCTCCGTCTGCGATGGTCAAGTGTGACACGATGAGGAGTTGAGCAACATCACTCTTGACAGCATCTAGCAAGGCTCTTGTCTCCTCACCTGGATAGACGGTCAAATGGGCTTCAAGGGATTTTCCGATGACTTTTTCTGCCCGTGCTTCTTCCAAGGCTTTTTGCGCTTTGGCACGGAAGTCCATGAAGGCTGCCCAAGTACCCAAGGTTTCTTCTTGGTTAGCAAAGGTTTCTGCCTCTGGCAATTCCGCTAATTGAACAAATTCCTCTGCTTCATGCTCCAAGTAAGACCAGATTTCCTCTGCTGTATGTGGCAAGATTGGGGTCAAGAGCTTGGTCAATTTAACCAACATGTCATAGAAGACAGTCTGCATTTGACGGCGCTCAAGCGATTTCGCCCCTTCGATATAGACAACGTCTTTGGCAAAATCCAAGTAAAAGGCTGATAAATCAACCGTTACAAAGTTGACAATGGTCTTGTAGATATCCAAGAACTTGAAGTCCGCATAGGCCTCACGAATGCTTGCTACCACTTGATTGAAACGGATGGTCATGTACTGGTCCACAGGACGCAAGTCCTCATAGGCTACGCTATCTGCTGCTGGGACAAAGTCAGAGGTATTGGCAATCAAGAAACGAAGAGTATTTCTAATTTTCCGATAGGTTTCAGACACTTGGCTCAAAATATCCATCGAAATCCGCACGTCATTACTTGAATCAACGCTGGTTACCCAGAGACGCAAGATTTCTGCACCGAACTGCTTTTCAACATCGCTTGGCAAGATGGTATTTCCAAGAGACTTGGACATCTTCTCCCCTTTTCCGTCCAAGGTAAAGCCTTGCGAAAGAATTTGCTTGTAAGGAGCCACTCCGTTTGAGGCAACAGAGGTGATAAGAGAAGAGTTGAACCAACCGCGGTACTGGTCTGAACCCTCCAAGTAGAGGTCCGCTGGATAGCTCAATTCTGGGCGGGTATTTAAAACCCCGTTCCATGATGAACCTGAGTCAAACCATACGTCCATGATGTCTGTTTCCTTGGTAAATGCACCATTTGGAGATCCTGGATGGGTAAAACCTGCTGGCAAGAGATCCTTGGCATCTCGTTCCCACCAGATGATGGAGCCGTGCTCTGCAAAGAGTTCTGCGACATGCTCAATCGTTTCTTCCGTCATGATTGGTGTTCCGTCTTCGGCATAGAAGATTGGAAGTGGCACACCCCACGCACGCTGACGAGAGATGACCCAGTCACCACGGTCACGAATCATGTTGTAAAGACGAACTTTCCCCCATTCAGTATGGAATTTGACTTTTTCAATTTCATCGAGGATATCCTGACGGAATTTTGAGACCGATGCAAACCATTGTGGCACAGCACGCCAAATGATTGGCTTTTTGGTCCGCCAGTCAAATGGGTAGGAGTGAGAGATTTCTTCTTGGGCAAGGAGAAGGTCGCCTAATTTTTCGATAACCGTTGGGACTACTTTTTCATAGAATTGCCCTTCAAAATCAGGTCCTGCATTTTCTGTCATGATACCGCGTTCGTTGACAGTAACGGCTACTTCCAAGCCATATTTGACACCGACATTGTAGTCGTCCTCACCAAATCCAGGTGCGGTATGGACGATTCCTGTACCAGAGTCAAGGGTAACGTGGTCACCATTCATGACCAATTCATCCTGCTCTGCATCCCATGGATGGGCAGTCACGATACGGTCCAATTCTTGACCTTTATAGCTAGCAACCACCTGTGGATTCTCCCAGCCGAAACGCTCTGCGAGGCTGTTCAACAACTCACTTGCCACGACAAATTGACGCTCGTCATTTTCAGGTTTCACAACCACATACTCAAAGTCAGGTCCCATGGTCAAGCCACGAGAAGCTGTAATGGTAAATGGTGTTGTCGTCCAAACTACGATATAGGTATTGGTATCTAAGATTCCTTTACCGTCTTTAACACGGTTGGCATAGTAAAGAGAGGTTGAGACTAAGTCATGGTATTCGATTTCTGCTTCTGCAAGCGCTGACTCTGATGACCATGACCAATAGACTGGCTTGGCACCACGATAGATGTAGCCTTTTTTCGCCATTTCACCAAAGACACGGATTTGCGCTGCTTCATAGTCTGGTGTCAAGGTCACATAAGGATGTTCCCAATCTCCAGACACACCGAGGCGTTTGAAGTCCTCACGTTGTTTGTCCACTTGGCTAAGAGCATAGTCACGACACATCTTGAGGTATTCCACCAAGTCCATTTCCTTGCGTTTGACACCTTGTTTGGCTAGAACTTGCTCGATTGGTAGCCCGTGTGTATCCCAACCTGGAACGTAGGGTGCATAAAAGCCAGACATGGATTTTGAACGGACAATGATGTCTTTTGAAATCTTGTTCATGGCATGTCCAACGTGGATATTCCCGTTTGCGTATGGAGGGCCATCATGCAAAACAAAATGCGGTTTGCCCTCGTTTAATTCCTGACGTTTTTGGTAGAGATTCGCCTCTTCCCATTCCTTTTGCCAAACAGGTTCTTTGGTTGGCAAGCCAGCGCGCATTGGAAAGGCTGTTTTTCCAAGATTAAGAGTTTCTTTTAGTTTCATAACTTCTCCTTTTTAAAGTTCTAATGTCATTACGATTTCATTGGTGGCTAGGCCTGTCGACTGGAAGCCCAGACTGTCTAAAATCCCACGCATCTTGTGATTTCCGACCACATAGCTGGTGACTAGACGCTTGCAAGTAGGATCATTCTTGGCATAGCGAAGGACCCACTTCAGGGCTTCTGTACCATAACCACGATTTTGATAGGTTTGGTCAATCATCAAGCGCCAAATCAGATAACTTTCCTCCTCTTGCTGTTTCATCAAGAGCAGAAAGCCCACTACCTGCTCTCCTGCCAGAATCGCCAAGGGCTCAAGTTCGTCCTTTTCACGATAGAGCCAGGCTTGTGCGAGCGAGTAGAGATTGGAAGCTAGACGGCGCTCGTCTTTTTGGGCGACAGACAGCCCAATGACCGCATCAAATGTTGTCTCATCTACTAGTTGTAGTTTTATCATATCACTCTAATACTCGTCAAAAATCAAACTCTGATGTCGTTAACTTGCCTTGCTGAACGTCAGTTCTACCTGCGACTTCGTTGCCTAATCAGACTTTGATTTTTATAGAGTACAACAATAAAAAACCTCCGTCAGAAAGGACGAAAGTTCGTGGTACCACCTTAGTTCAGACAGGCAGACTTTGCCTATCCCTCAATTGCTCGTTAACGGAAAGCAAACCGTTTTTCCTTACTGGTTTCAGGAAAAATCAAATAGAATGATGATTAGATAGCTAGGGAATGTAGGTCTTCCACCGTCACCTACTCGCTGAAAATATCGTTATCTTTTCGTGTTTCTATTATCTGTTTTATTCTTCTGTTGTTCCTGCTTCATAAGCTTCAACTTGTGCTGCTTCTTGCTCAAGAGCTTCTGCCTGTCTTGCTAATTCAGCCATTTCTTCTTCTGACATTTGACGTGTTACATCCAAATCATCTTCAGGTGTATCAACTGATTCAGCCAAGGCTTCCTCTAGAACTTCACGGAAAGCTTCATCACTCGTTTGCAAGTAGGAAGCTGTTGGACGTAAAATCTCTTCCCATTCAGGCGAATCAACCAAGGCCAACTGGCTCTCAATGGTTGATTTGAGACGCTGGTGGAAGACACGTGTCTTGTTCTTCAACTCTTCTGTCTCAACGGCCACTTTTTTGGCATTATCCGTTGCAGTACGTAGAATTTCATTGGCCTTGTCTTTCGACACATTGAGCAAGGATTGGCTGTCGTATTCTGCCTGCTTGATAATGTTAGCAGCTTGTTCTTTCGCAGCAACCTTCACTTTTTCAGCTGTATCTTGTGCCAAAATAACAGACTGACTGAGTGATTCTTTCAATTCGTCAAAGTAAGCAAGACGATCTCTCAAAGATTTGATTTCCATCTCTTGCTCATGATTTTTCCGAACGAGTTCTTCATAATCATCGGTTACAATGTCCAAAAATTCATCTACTTCTTCTGGATCATACCCTCTAAATTTAGTGCCAAAGGTTTTATCTTTTAGCTCCAATGATGTAAGTACCATAATTCCCTACTTTCTAATAACTTCTATTTCTAATTTTATTTTACTGTGTTTGGTGTATCCGACGATCTCTTTGACACGAACTCTACCAAAACCTCTGACACTGACTAATTGTCCTGCTTTGAGGCTTTTTCCGACTTGTGTGACAGGAGAATAATCGACCTTGATTTGTTTTGCTTCAATCAATTGACTGGCCTTCGAGCGCCCCATCCGAAAGACTGCCGAGACGACTTTATCGAGCCGTAAGCTCGATACTAAAATCTGTTCACTTGTATAGCCCGAGGATGTATGAACTGTGATTGCTTGTATATCACACTCTTTCCACGTGACAGGCGTGCGACCAATCTTTTGAACCTCGTTCATCAGAAGAGGAACAAAGCGCTTATCTAATAAGACATAAGTATGCTCTTCTTCTATCAGAATGTCGCCAATATACTGCCGTTGCACTCCCAGACGATTGACTAGAGTTCCCAAAATCTGTGAATGGCTCAAGTGATGATATTTTCGTGGATAAATCACTTCAACCACTGCTATATCAAAGTCAGCTTCCTCCAGCTGATAATAATCTGGCGCAATGATTCCACGAGAAAATTCTGTTGCAACGAGACTATGACTGCTCCAATAGCTCAACTGGAAATGGGCTGCAATCGACTGTGCCATTTCATCTTGCTTTGGATTCAAAAAAGAAGTGAGACGATAGGAGTAGGTCATCTCCACCTGCTGACAGAGGTCAATGACTTTCTCAATAAAGGCTTTCTCCTCTTTCGGAAAATGTTGCACTAATTGTTGATATGCTTGATCCATAGCTTAGATATACAAGAGATAAACAAGTAATCTCGATAAGAGATGAATCAAAAACAAGACGAGGACGATGGTCCAATCCAAGCCTAGAAACTGTAATTTAAATCGTTGGAAAGGAGCTAAAATAGGTCTCACCAAGCTGGTAATCAAGCGCCCTATGAAACTGTCATAAGCATTTGGAACCCATGAAAGAAAGGCATAGGCAACCAAGATATAGGAATAAATCTCTAATACTTTCAATAGGATTAAAATAACAAGTGTCATAAGTCCTACCGTTTCATATCAAAGTCAAAAGCTGTCTCTGATGCATAATGAGGAGCACTTGAGCGAAGCTCTTCCATATTGACTGTGACTTTTGCTGGAGTCAAGAGCCACATAGTATTTGACACCTTTTTCAAATTCCCTGAAAGGACAGAACGGGCTCCATCGAGATAATCGAGACAGCGACGAGCTTGCGTTTCAGACATGTGCTGGAAGTCGATTAAGATGCTAGCATCATCGATTAACAATTGGACAATTTCTGGTGCGTCTTCGTACTTTTTAGGGTACTTAATATCAATCGTTGAGTTGCCAGTAGCCGTCTTCACAATGGATTGTTCTTCTGGCTGTCTGGTAACTGGTCTTGCACTTGCTTGAGAACGCGTAAACTTAGCTGGTTCCGCAGGTGTTGCCACCTCATGTGTTGGCGTAGGAGCTACTCTCATCTTAGGTCCCTCGTTTTCTAATGCGTACGCTTCTTGCTCTCTGTCGTCGTCTATTTCAAAGTAATTAATTATATTTTTAAATGTATCTTTAAAAGCCACGTTTTTCTTCCTTATTTAAAAAATGCTGTCCCGATACGGATAAAGGTTGCTCCGCAAGAAATGGCCTCCGCAAAATCACCACTCATTCCCATACTGAGTTCAGTAAAGGGCATATGGGGTAGTTTTCTGGCCTGTAATTGCTCTTGTATTGCCTTTGCTTCTGAGAAAATAGCCATGAGTTCTGCATGACTAGCTTCAAAAGGTGCCATGGTCATCAGGCCGACAACTTCAACCTTATCAAGGAGCGACAACTGTTCTAAAGCCTCGTCTAACTCATCAACCAGAAAGCCATGTTTGCTTTCTTCCTTAGAAATGTTGACTTGCAGGAAGCATCTCACGGTTTTGTCAGCACGTTTTTGGATTTCCTGTGCCAATTTGACCGAATCCAAAGCGTGAAAATAATCGACATAGTTGATGACATCTTTTACTTTTCTTCTTTGCAAACTACCAATTAAGTGCCAGGTGAGTCCTTGGTCTGACAAGGCTTGGTATTTCTCTAAAAATTTGTCTACCCGGTTTTCACCGATATGCTGAATTCCAGTAGCAACCAAATCTTTAGTAATAGAGCTGTCAACATACTTGGTGACAGCTATTACATTGACTAAATCTTGAGATCGATGTGCATTTTTCTTCGCCTGCTCAAGAGCAGCAAATACAGCATCTTTATTCTGTTGTAAATTCATCTTAACGATTTCTAAAGAATGGTGGAGTATCTAATTCATCCTCTTCTTCATCCATCGCAAATTTCTCAACTGAAACAGTTGAATGGTTTGTGTTTTCAGTCGGACGAAGAATATTTTCGCGACGCAAGTCCCATTCACCAAAGGCTGACGCCTTTGAAGCTGGAGCTTCTGCTGGCGCTACAGCTTGTGAAACAGGGCGACCGATTGGTGCATAGTCTACACGTTGACGTACTGGTTTTTCACCTGTTTCTTGACGAACACCTGTTGCGACAACAGTCACACGGATTTCGTCTTTCATCGTTTCATCAATGGAAGTTCCGAGCCAAATGTTGACACCTTGACCAGCTGCTTGATGAACGATTTCAGATGCTTCTTCTGCTTCCGTCAAGGTCATGTCGTAACCACCTGTTACGTTGACAATGACATCATTTGCACCATCGATTGTTGTTTCAAGAAGGGGTGAGTAGATAGCCTTGCGAGCTGCTTCTACGACACGCTCCTCACCAGACCCAATACCGATTCCCATGAGGGCATTACCTTTATTTTCCATAACAGTCTTCACATCTGCGAAGTCTAAGTTAATCAAACCAGGGTTGGTAATCAAGTCTGTAATCCCTTGAACACCTTGGCGAAGGACGTTGTCTGCCTCGCTAAGTGCTTCTAGGAGCGGAGTTTTCTTATCGACGATTTCAAGAAGGTTGTTGTTTGAGATAATCAACAAGGTATCAACCTGCTCACGAAGACCTTCGATTCCTTCAATCGCAAAGTTACCACGTTTGTTTCCTTCAAATCCAAATGGACGGGTAACAACGGCAACTGTCAAGGCACCCAAGCCTTTTGCGATACGTGCGATGACTGGTGCAGCACCTGTACCAGATCCACCACCCATACCAGCTGTAATGAAGACCATATCTGCGCCTGTCAATACATTGGTAAGAGCTTCTTCGCTTTCTTCAGCTGCCTTACGACCAACTTCAGGTTGACCTCCAGCACCGAGTCCACGTGTCAATTTTGGACCTAATTGAATAACGGTTTCCGCTTTTGAGCTGCTAAGCGCTTGAACATCCGTGTTCGCTGCGATAAATTCAACACCAGAAACGCCTTCTTCAATCATGCGGTTAATAGCGTTTCCGCCGCCACCACCAACACCAATAACTTTAATGACAGCGCCATGAGCTGCTGCTGCTTCAAATGAAAATGTCATAGTTTTATCACCTTTTTTCTTTTCTTATTCAAACATGCTTCCAAACAAACCACGAATGCGATCTGTGATTTTCACTTTTGACTCGTCCTCTTCTGGCTCTGAGTAAGGAACATAAGGCCGTTCTTCAACAGGTTCAGGAGCAACTTCTGTTGGTGCTTCTGGTTGAACTGGCTGAATAGCTGGACGAACTTTCGGTGCACTCAATGGAATGTCGATTGGTTTTTGTCGAAGTGTTGCTTCGCCGTTCACAGCTGCTTGCGCAATCATTTCAACTTCATCTAGGCTGCCAACGTATTCCACTAAGCTGATGACATGGGCAAAGGCTGGGTTTCGGATACCAATCTGATTTGGTACGTATAGTTTGGTATTCACTCCAAAAATTTCTTGAGCAAGTTCTGTAATACCAGGCAATACTGCTACACCACCGACCAAGACGATGCCACCTGGCAAGTCCAAGGCACGTGTCCGTTCTAAGTCTTGTTTCACACGGGTGAAGATTTGACGAAGACGGGCAGAAATCACTTCTGACAAGTAGCGCTCTGTCACTTCGACTGGAGCTGATTCTCCAATCACTTCGACCATGAATTTTTCTTTTTCACTAGCTTCTTGTGGGTAAGCAATTCCGTAATTGAATTTCAAGTTTTCAGCAATGCTTTGAGAAGTTGTCAATACCTTGGAAATATCTTTGGTGATGTAATCGCCACCTTCTTGATAGATGTTGGTATATTGCAATTCTTGACCACGCATTACCGCAACAGTTGTCTGTCCACCACCAAGGTCAATGACAATGGCACCAAATTCTTTTTCACCTTCGTTGAGAACTGAACGAGCCAATGAAAGCGGAGAAATCACAACGTTTTCTACTTGAACGCCTGCGCGTTCAACGGTCTTACGCAAGTTGTGCAAGATTGTACGCGGACCAGTATAGAGCATGCCACGCATCTCTAAACGAATCCCCATCATACCACGAGGGTCTTTGATGCCTTGGAACCCATCTACCACAAACTCTTCTGGTATAAAGGAAATCACTTCACGTTCTGGAGTCATGCTCTTTGTTAGAGCTGATTTCACAACATTTTGCACATCTACGTCTGTAATTTCTTGTGAATCTGTTGTTACTGGAATCATCCCTTGGGTAGGCTCGATTTGAAGGAGGTTTGCTGGCAAGCCAACATTTACCTTATCAATCCGAATACCTGCTTTTTCTTCGGCTTGTCCAATCGCTGTTTTAATCGCTTTTGCTGCAACGTCAATATTGACAATAATTCCATCTTTCACGCCTGAGCTTTTGACATTGCTCACGCCAATCACATTCATTTCGCCTTCTACATACTCTGCAACCAAGACTTTAACGGAGCTTGTACCGATATCTAATCCCGTAAAAAAGCCATTTCTAGCCATCCTATCAGTCCTCTCTTACTTCTCAAACTTTTTAAGAATTTTTAGTTCAATGTTTTAAATATAATTATTCACTCTTCATTATACCATACAATATTCAAAAATGGTGATAGAAAAGCTTTTTTCTGTTATTTTTTTCTATTTTGCATAGCTAAATGCACCGACCTCCATGTCAACGACACTAGGGACAGAAAGCTGCTTGGCTATATTAGGGTAGTAGGGGAGTTTTGTGTCAATTTCACTGAGGGGGATGAGCAGGGCGTTCCCATCGCGCATGGTCATCGTCAGTAAGTCCGTGGTTACCTTGCTTGGGGTCAAATCGATACTCTCTATGTTACTGACTATTCCGGCATCAATCGTTGCTAATTGTAGCGCAAGTTCCTTAACCAAATCTTTATTTGCTAAGTTAATTAGGGTGTGTTGCGCTGGCAATCCCTCTAGCGGCATGGCTGTTTCAGAAATATTTCCACTCGATAGTACCAAGCGGTATCCATCCTTATCTTTTAGATAGCCAACTTCCGTGAATTCTTCGACATGAATCGTGAAACGGTTAGGAAATTGGAAGGTCATCTTATCTGATTTGACAACGTTGCTGCTGTTTTTGATGTTGTCTTCAATAGTTTTGGTCTCAAGTAAAGTTGTCAAGGCGTAGTCTTTGCTCGAAATTCTGCTGTAACGAAGGACAGTTTCCGTATCGATACGCTGATTTCCAACAACCTCAATTTTCTTTTCTTTACTCAAAGGGCTGATGAAATAGACCGCCAGCAAGATTCCCATGATGGCTACTGCAATAATTGGACTGGCTTGTAAGAGGGCCTTGCGGGGAATCGGAGCGCGCGTCACTACTGGCTTTACTTCTAGCTCCTGTGAAGACTGGATGCTGTTTGCATCCTTCACCTTCTTGGTTTTCACTTTCTGACTCAACTTAGGGGAACGAGCCGGTTTTTTTTCTTCTGACTTTGCTTCCTCTTGTTCTGATTCTGTCTCTTGTTGGCTCGCCAAATAAGCCTGATGCCGTTCCTTCCATTGAGCAAGAAAATCGCTTTCTGCTTCTGGTTCCGTCTCGGTCTCAGGTGCTTGTTCTTCTACTTGGCTTTCCGCTTCTTCTTGTAGGTCTTGCGGGTCCTGTGTGACTTCTTCCAAGGAGTCCTTTTCCGTCATTCTACGCCTTTCTTTCTATATCTTCTTTCAGCAATTGATAAAAATGATCCAGTGTTTGAATCTCTGTCGAATGCGCCATGTTCTCGATATAGCCTTCTTTTTCTGCCAATAACTGCTCTACTGTTGCCACTAAAGTATCAAAGGTGAGCTCGTCTTCATCTAACTGCTTGGCATAGCCCTTTTCTTCAAAATAGCGGGCATTTTCCAACTGATCGCCACGGCTGGCCTTGCGACCTAGAGGAACAATCAGGTGCAGTTTTTGCATAGCGACCAGCTCAAAAATTGTATTGGAGCCACCGCGAGTGATGACTACATCGGCCTCATTCATCAAGGGTTGATACAAGTCTGTCACGTAATCTACTCGGTATAGTCTCGGCGATAAGTGATTGAGACTACTATCACCTGTTAGATTGATGATATTAAACCGCTCCGTCAATGCTGTTTGATGCTGACTAATCAGGTCATTAAAGACCTTAGCCCCACCTGATCCACCCACAAAGAGCAGGGTTGGCAGATGCTCATCCAACTGGCTCATGATTTCTGGTAGCTGAATCGGAGTGACATTTTTTGCTGTTGCGACTTTTGTCACGGCACCCACATGCTTGACTTTTGCTAACTCACTACTTTGCTCAAAGGTGCTGTACATGGTGGTCGCAAATTTGTAGGCGATTTTATTGGCCAAGCCCATGGACAAGTCTGACTCATGGATAAAAACAGGAATGCCCAATACACGTGAGGCAATAACAGGTGGCACTGACACAAAACCACCCTTTGAAAAGAGGGCTTGTGGGCGGATAGACAATAAAATAGCAATCGATTGGACAATGCCCCAAACTACCTTAAAAACATCTAGGAGATTTTGCCAGGAAAAATAACGGCGCAATTTCCCCGTTGCAATCCCGTGAAACTGAACATCTAGCCCTGACTGGACGAGTTGCTGGTATTCAATTCCCTTGCGGTCCCCGATATAGTGCACTTCCCAGCCGTCCTTGAGAAATCGTGGAATCAACAGGAGGTTCAGCGTTACATGACCGACTGTCCCACCCCCTGTAAAGACTATTTTTTTCATATACTACTTATTTCCCTTCAATTCCTCGATAGTCTTGAGAAAGCTATCGCCGCGTACCTCAAAGTTGACATACATATCCCAGCTGGCATTGGCAGGGCTGAGAAGGACCGTATCCCCTGTCTCTGCTAATTGATACGCTTTTTTCGTTGCATCAGCTACATCTTGGGCATCTGTATACGATACTCCAGCCTTATCCGCTGCACGTTTCACACGAGGAGCAGACTCGCCCAGAATAACCATGTGTTTTAAGCCTACTAAATCTGGCACTAACTCATCAAATTCATTGCCACGATCAAGTCCACCTGCAATCAAGATGACCTTGCTATTATCAAAACCAGACAGGGCTTTTTGGGTCGCCAAGATATTGGTTGACTTGCTGTCATTGTAGAAGGTCACGCCATTGATTTGTCCTGCATGTTGCAGACGGTGCTTAACTCCGCCAAAGGTTGACAGGGCTTCATGGATAGCTTGATTATCAACGCCCATCACCTTTGCAACGGCAATCGTCGCAAGCGCATTTTCAATATTGTGGCTACCTGGTACACCGATGTCGCTTGCTGCCATGATGCGCTCTCCCTTAAAGTAGAGCTGACCGTCTAAAAGATAGGCTCCGTCAACTATTTCTTGTGTCGAAACAGGTATCACTTGGGCCTTGGTCTTGCTAGCCAATGAGGCTGCAATTTCCTGGTTCATATTAAGAATAACCATGTCGTCTGCTGTCATCTGCTCTTGAATCCGCCACTTGGCTGCCACGTATTCCTCAAAAGAGCCATGGTAGTCGATGTGGGTCGGCATCAGATTGGTGATGACTGCGATATGAGGACGAAACTCTTTTGTTCCCATGAGTTGGAAAGAGGACAATTCCATGACGAGGACGTCCTCTTTAGTCGCTTCTTGGGCAACAGATGAGGCAGGAAAACCGATATTGCCACAGAGTTTAGCTGATTTTTGACCTTGATTGAGGACTTCTGCAATCATGGTTGTGGTGGTTGTTTTCCCATTTGATCCCGTAATCCCGATAATCGGCGCTTCAGAAACAAGATAAGCCAACTCCACCTCTGTCCAGACAGGAATGCCTCTTTGAAGTGCTTTTTCGACCATAGGATTGTCATAGCGAATTCCTGGATTTTTCACTAGAAGGGCAAAGTCTTCATCTAATAATTCCAAGGGATGACTACCGCATATCACACGAATTCCTGCTTCTAAGAGAGATTGGGCTGTTGGATTTTCGTCAAACGGTTTCCCGTCATTGACTGTGACAATTGCACCTAATTTGTCCAACAGACGCGCTGCAGCCTCACCAGATTTGGCAAGCCCTAGAACCAATACTTTTGTATTTTCAAATTGTTTTACCTGATTCATCTTGGTACCATACTTTCTATTCCTAGCCTATCTATTTTACCTTGAATGCGCTCCTTTTTCAAGCGAAAGCGGAAAAGAAATAGAGTAGAACCAAAATGGATTCTACTCTATTATGTATTCACCGATAACGATAGGGTCTTCTCTTTGGACGCAGTGTTTTTCTCGGTTTATCCAAGAAATAGATATCGCGCATAGCCCATAGTCCAACCACGACCATTCCGATAACGAGCCACATCTCTGGCGGAGATTGCAACACTTTCAAAAGGCCCAGCAGCAAGGCAATCAAGAGCCCAACCACAATAAAGACGGCCGCCACCACATTCATGGTGCCCTTGATATTGCTCGGTGCGGCGAAAATGTAGAATAGTACCAACATAATGGCAACAATCAGATAAAACATAGGCTTAGCCCTCTTCGGCTGCTAATTTTTTCTTCTTAGCGGCTTTGTCACGTTCCGCTTTATTTAAAATTTGTTTACGTAGACGGATAGATTCTGGTGTGACTTCCATGTACTCATCGTCGTTCAAGAATTCAAGTGATTCTTCCAAGGTCAAGATACGCGGTGTTTTGATAACAGCTGTTTGGTCCTTGGTCGCCGAGCGGACATTGGTCATGGCTTTTGCTGTCGTGATATTAACTGTCAAGTCATTTTCACGAGAATTTTCCCCGATAATCATTCCTTCGTAGACTTCTGTACCTGGGTTAACAAAAATCGTACCACGTTCTTCAATCCGCATAATGGAGTAAGTCGTTGCTTTTCCTGCATCAATCGAAACCAAGGCACCGCGGTGACGGCCACCAATTTCACCTGGAACGACTGGAAGGTATTGGTCAAAGGTATGGTTCATGATTCCATATCCGCGGGTCATTGAAAGGAACTCTGTTGAATAGCCAATCAAACCACGAGCTGGCACAAGGAAGACCAAACGAGTTTGACCATTTCCTGTCGCCTGCATATCAAGCATTTCACCCTTGCGTTCAGAAAGACTTTGGATAACAGATCCTTGGTACTCTTCAGGAGTGTCGATTTGCACGCGCTCAAACGGCTCCATTTTCACGCCGTCCACTTCCTTGATGATAACTTCTGGACGTGATACTTGAAGCTCATAGCCTTCACGACGCATGGTTTCAATCAAGATAGACAAGTGCAACTCACCGCGGCCTGATACCGTCCATTTATCTGGTGAGTCTGTTGCGTCAACCCGAAGCGATACGTCTGTTTGCAACTCTGCTAAAAGACGCTCTTCGACCTTACGAGAGGTAATCCATTTTCCTTCACGACCTGCAAATGGTGAGTTATTCACAAGGAAGGTCATTTGAAGGGTTGGCTCGTCAATACGAAGTACTGGTAGTGGCTCAATCGCATCTGTAGGCGTAACGGTTTCTCCAACGAAGATGTCTTCCATACCAGAAACGGCGATCAAGTCTCCTGCTTTTGCTTCTTGGATTTCCTTGCGTTCAAGACCAAAGAAACCAAAGAGTTTTGTCACGCGGAAGTTTTTCGTTGTGCCGTCTAATTTTGAAAGGGTTACTTGGTCACCAACTTTCACCGTTCCACGGAATACGCGTCCGATACCGATACGGCCGACGAAATCATTGTAGTCTAAAAGTGACACTTGGAATTGCAAGGGCTCGTCTGAATTGTCCACTGGAGCCGGGATATGCTCGATAATGGTGTCAAAGATTGGTGCCATGGTTTCTTCTTGGTCTGCTGGATTGTCAGAAAGAGAAGAAGTTCCGTTAATGGCTGATGCGTAGACTACTGGGAATTCTAACTGGTCATCATCTGCACCTAACTCGATAAAGAGTTCCAAGACCTCGTCCACCACTTCTGCTGGTCGAGCAGATGGTTTGTCGATTTTGTTAACCACAACGATTGGGGTCAAGTTTTGCTCCAGCGCTTTTTTCAATACAAAGCGCGTCTGCGGCATGGTCCCTTCATAGGCGTCGACAACAAGGACAACCCCATCAACCATTTTCATAATCCGCTCGACTTCTCCACCGAAGTCCGCGTGCCCTGGCGTATCCATGATGTTAATCCGAGTGCCGTTATAAGCAACTGCTGTATTTTTTGCAAGAATGGTAATTCCACGCTCTTTTTCAATATCGTTTGAATCCATCGCGCGCTCATCCAACTGTGTACGCTCATCAAGCGTTTGAGATTGTTTTAACAACTCGTCGACCAAGGTTGTTTTCCCGTGGTCAACGTGAGCGATGATCGCGACATTACGAATATCATTTCTTAAATTTGTCATATCTGCCTCTACTTTGTTTAGTTTAACTAAAAAAGTATATCACATATCTCCACAAAAAGCACCGATAAGCTGATTGTAAATGTTTTCAGATAGGGATTTGAAAATATTACATCCATTCCTGTCTTCTTTCGCGGTTTGGAAAACGCTTTTATTCGGTTTGTTTTTATGCTATACTAATCTCATAAATCAATAAAGAAAAGAGGAGAACCTGATGAAAAAGAAACTGTCTTTATTGCTCGTTGCAGCCTGTAGTACCCTTGCACTCTTTGGTTTTACTCATGTAAAAGCAGATACTCCTATCTATCGTCTTTATAACCGTACGAATGGGGAGCATCTCTATACGACATCTGCAAATGAGAAAGATGTCTTATTTAAACAACATGGTTGGGGATATGAAGGCATTGCCTGGAATGCTCCTGATGCTGGAACTCCTGTTTATCGCCTTTACAACGCTGGTTTACAAAACCATCTCTATACTTCAGATGTCAATGAAGTACAGACCCTAATCCGTAAGCATGGTTGGACTGCTGATAATAATGGTCAGCCCGTCTTTTACTCTGGTGGTTCTGTGCCAATCTACCGGGTCTACAACTTTAAATTAAGAGGCCTACACCATTGGACAACTGATGCGAATGAGTATTCTATCCTCCCGAGACAT
The DNA here is from genome assembly GCF_001921845.1 of Streptococcus cuniculi. Classification (GTDB taxonomy): domain Bacteria; phylum Bacillota; class Bacilli; order Lactobacillales; family Streptococcaceae; genus Streptococcus; species Streptococcus cuniculi. Next base: position 282,882 of record NZ_MSJM01000001.1, read on the forward strand.
GGCTGGCAACAAGAAGGCGTTAAGTTCTACGCCAATTCCTTAGGAGCACCAATCCAAACTCAATATGCTACACCAGCACCAACGCCAAAACGACCAAGTGCAGGAACAGGGGCAAACGCGTCTCACTATCCAAATTGTGCAGCAGTCAGAGCCGCTGGCAAAGCACCTATTTATAGAGGTCAACCCGGTTATGGACCCCATCTAGATCGAGACGGAGACGGTGTTGCCTGCGAGTGAGATTAATGGTTGAGCAAAATAATCTGAAATAAAGGAAGACTAGAAACCTTAACAGCCATCAGTATAAACTGGTGGTTTTCTTGTTTTTCTCTTCAAAAACTAAACCAGTTTCTGCCTTCAGAAATCAACAAGCACTCCTCTGAATATCAACACCTAAACTGTTTAGCTTATACAAAAAATAAGAGGAAAGGATTGTTTCATCCCTACCTCTTTTATACTAGTCTTACAATATATTCTCAAACGTATCGCGGACATCTTGTGGCCAGACGCTGGATTGGACCTCGCCGATGTGTTTTTTGCGGAGCAAGAACATGGCAAGACGCGATTGCCCGATACCGCCACCGATAGTGAGGGGAAAGAGACCATTTAATAATGCTTTATGCCATTCAAATTCCAGTCTGTCTTCGTCGCCTGTAATCGCAACTTGGCGCTTCAGCGCTTCTTCATCCACCCGAATGCCCATAGAAGATAGTTCAAAAGCAGATTGCAACTGCTCATTCCAAACCAGAATGTCTCCATTTAGCCCCTTGTAGCCATTTTCAGATGGTGTCGTCCAGTCATCGTAGTCAGGTGCTCTGCCGTCATGTGGTTTGCCATCTGGCAACTCTCCACCAATTCCAATCAGGAAAACAGCTCCGTATTCTTTTGCAATGGCATTTTCCCGCTCTTTTGGTGTCAAGCCTGGATAGCGCTCTGCCAATTCTTCCGAATGGATAAAGGTAATTTGCTTAGGCAAGACTGCGTCAATATCATAGCGAGCTTCCACAGCTAATTCTGTCAGCCGAATGGCCTTATAAATCAACTCCACCGTCTCTTTCAAATAAGCGAGGTTGCGTCTGCCGTCTGGAATGACTTTCTCCCAGTCCCACTGGTCTACGTAGACCGAGTGAATGGGATCAAGCGAGTCTTCATCTGGCCGAAGAGCCTTCATGTGGACAAATAGACCTTCCCCTTCATTAAAGCCAAAGCGAGCCAAGGTATGGCGCTTCCATTTGGCCAAGGAATGAACGACTTCATAGGTCGCATCTGGAATCAATTTGACATTGACGGTTACCGCATTTTCAACCCCTGATAGGTTGTCCTGCATCCCGTCACCGACACGGCTCAAAATCGGGCCCTGTACTTCGACAATTTCCAACTTGTCCTTTAGATATTGGGTAAAGGTGTTTTTGACAAAGGAAATCTCTTCTTGTTGGTGGATAAAACTCTTCTTCATACTCCATAACCTCCAAAACTATATTCCTATTATAGCCTTTTTAGTGGATATGTAAAGTGAAATATTAAATTTTCTGATAATTTTATACTCCTAGGCCATTAGCCTTACAGCAAGGTTTCAAGAGCCTGGCGGCATTCTGGTGTGGCAAGCCGAGGACCACGCACTGCTTTCACTCCTAAACGCTTCATCTGCGACAGGGGAAAATCGCTATCTGCCAACTCTTTCAAGACCTCCAGCTGCATGTATTGTCTATCGCTTTCAGCAATATTAGCCTTGGTCACGCGACAGAGATAGCGAATGGCCTGAATCGGTGCGGTCATATAAATACAGACCATATCGCCTGCCTTGATTTTGGGCTTTTGGCTCCAGAGAATCTCGCCCTTGCTCCGTAATTCGGTATCAATATCATAGAGTTTGGGATTGGCTGGGATAAGCCAGCAACAAGGACCAGATGAAAGTTGCGTCGCTTTCGGAGCGACCAAATCGCGGCTCTTACTGACGAGGGCAAACAAGACCTCATCTGCTAAACTGCCGTCCAGGCTAATCGAAACCCAAGTTTTCTTAGACATGTGGTAGGCAGGATAAATGCCTGCTGTTGAAAGCAAATTCTTCATCTGCCCAGCTTCTACTTTGACATTGATAATTTCGACTATTCCTGCTTTGTCTGCCACTCCCAAGGCTGTCCACGGCACTTGGGTCACCAAGCCGTACCATTTTTGATTGGTAGCATGGCGCAGGGTGGCGATGTCTGGCGCCTTGGTAAAGGGATAATCAGGAACTTCTTGAAACTGTTCCTTTACATAGCGAACCAAGCGGTTGCCTTGGGCGGATTGAAAGGTTTCTTCTTCGGTACAATGCTGCACCAAGTGGTGCAGAATCTCCGCATAACGCTCTCGTACTTCTCCTACAAAGGCCCCGACCGCACGCTGAATGCGAAAGGCATGGTATTCTTCATCCATATCCAAGTCCCAGATTTGGGCAGAGGCCTGATTTGGCAATTCTACCCGAATCCGCGCTTCAAAATGGCCATCCATAAAGGGCTGACAAAAGCGCCAAACCCCATTTTCTTCCTCAAAACCATAGGCCAAGAGGCGGTCTTTCTGCCAGATTTTATCCTTGAAAAACGAGTCTTCAAACAACATTGCTTCCTCCTTTACCCTGTTTAAAAAAAAGTGTGGAAATCGATTCATCGACCTTCCCCACTCTTTTCATTTCTCTCTAAATCCGCACTAGTTCGCTACGTCATCCTTGTCTTTTTGCTCTCCTTGATCCATGGCTTTTTTAAAAGATGAAATCATTTTGCCGATGGATTCGCCCAACTCTGGCAGGCGTTTTGGTCCAAAAATCAAGAGGGCACCCAAGACTAAGATAATCATTCCTGGTGCTCCAATATCGCGTAAGATTCCCATATCAGGTTCTCCTTTTTTCTTTTCTTCGGTAGAGCCACTTGCTAAGCGCCACACTCACTTCATAGATGAGAATGAGCGGCACCGTCATGGCTAAATCACTGGTAAAATCAGCTGGAGTAATGACCACGGCCATCACCAGCAAACTAAAGTAGGCATGTCTTCTATATTGTACCAAAAATCGCGGGCTAAGGATACCGATGGAGGTCAAAAAAGCAACCAAGACAGGAATTTCAAAGACAACAGCCATCGGGATGGTCGTATGCAGCAAGAAAGCCAGATAATTTTGCGCGGTTAACTGGGTATCAAAGAGCCCTTCGCCAAAGGACAAGAGCACCTGTAAAAGGGCTGGACTGACCAGATAAAAGCCAAACAGCAGCCCCGCTACAAAGCAGAGAAAAACCGCGGGAATATACCAAAATACGCTTCTTGCTTCTGCCTTTTCAAGGGCTGGTACAACAAAAGCCCAGACTTGATAGGTCAAAAAAGGCAGGGTCAAGGTAAAGGCCACAAGGCTCGCCAAATTGATATAAATCCACAGAATGTCATTTGGCCCCAAGACAATCAATTTTTGGGAAAATCCCTGCGTTAAAAACTGATAGATGCTACTTGAAAAATAGAGACTGACCAAAAAACTGAGGAAGAAAAAGGAAACAGTCCAGATAAATCGGCTCCGAAATTCAGTCAAGTGCTCCACAATGGTCAATTCTTGCTTAGTCTTCATGCGGCTCTCGATTCTTCCAGGTTAGCCAGCCAATCAAGCCTAGGAGCAGGGCTTGTGGTAGCAGAATTTCGATACTTGGATAAAGACCGATGACATCAAGAGTCGGAATACCCTTGACCACATGACTAGGCAATATATTGGTCAATTGAAGGGCGTGCAGGCTCACTCCCAGCATCTTAAAGGCGAGACCATAAATCAGCCATGTTAGGTAGAAAAAGACCTTGTGCGGTTTGATTTTACTCGTCGTTTTCAGCATGACAAATGCTAGGATGACCAAGACTAGGAAGGCCAAAGCGATACCCAGTAGGAAATCCTGCAAGGTGATTTTGGGCAGAATCCCTGCATAAAAGAGAATGGTTTCTGCCCCCTCACGAAAGACCGCTAGAAAACTAAGAGCAAACATGGAAACAAAACTACCGCTTGCGGTGACCACGCGCATCTGTTGTTCCATATAAGCATTCCACTTCTTGACCGAAGACTTACTGTGGAGCCAGATACCAATCACAATCATCATGATGACCGCCACAATCCCGACTGCCCCTTCGATGATTTCACGATTCGCACCTGATGAGAGCCTAGGGAAAAATTGCTGCAAAGCAAGCGCCAGGAGGGCACTAGCTAACAGACCCGCAAGTGCCCCACCATAGACCCATGTCAAACCTTTTTTCTGCCTGCTAGCTTTTAAGGTGGAGACTAAGACCATGACGATGAGAAGGGCCTCAACCCCCTCACGCAACAAAATCAACATGGCATCAAAAACATTGTAGCTGGCCGAGGTGTCAATGCTAGACAAATCCGCAATCAGCTGGGCTAATCTTTCCTGATAAGCAGGCTCTTCCCCTCGCACCATGATAACAGGCGACTCACTCTCCACCCGGGTATACAGGCTAGGATTTCGCGTGCTGACATCGCCCTCAATGGTCGGCCAAATGGTGATAAATTCCTTCATCAGAGAAGCACCCTTGGTCTTGTCATCAGCTTCAAAGGCGGTCTTTGCCTGCACTAAGAGGTCAAGCCCGTCTTTTAAGGTCAAATTGGTCGCAGCTGTCACCACTTCCTTGCCATCAATAAACTCTTGAATAGCAGTTTGCAAGTCGTCAAAAGAGGCCTGAATACTGCTATAGTCCACAGGTTCTGTCTCAATGCTACTGCGCAAGAACGAAATAGCCGTCTCAATCTTTCCATAATGACCTGTACTGGTATCGCGGACAATCCCCTCATTGACCGTCCAAGTGCTATTTAACTTTTTGTACTGCTCCTTGATTGCTACGATGTCCTTGCTGTCAATAGCAACCTGCAACTGCTCGTAATAAGGTACGAGTTTATTCATCAACTTCTCTTTTTCAGCTTCAACATCAACTGGGTGTTGCTCGGCATCAAAGTCCAAGAGAGCTTTTGAAACAGCAACCAAATTTTCTTCTGACGGTGTCTTTTCTAATTCCACAAGGCGTTTTTCTACCCGCTGACCCGCCTTAGAATCATGGTTATCAACCTGCGTGAAATCTGCCTGCAGTTGAGCAATCAGCTGCTCTGCTCTTTCCTTATCCCCTTTGTTCAAGGCTGTAGTCGCATCTGTAATCGTGATAAAGAGATGACTATAGGACTCTTTTGCAAATACCGGGCTGGTAAATAAAGCAAGAACCAATACCGCAACCAGCACCAGTCTATTCAAATAAGGCTTGACCAATGTACTCTCCTTTTTTCACCCCAGCAAAACAGGCAAATAAGCCACTTCCAACATGCGTGATGTATTCATTTAACTTGTCTACATTTCCGAGATTATTTTGAATGGTGATAAACTGTTCTGGATCTTTTTGGAATGAAATAAAGAGCAAACCTGAATCGAATTGTCCTGTTTTTTCATCAATCCCATCAGAATAAGAATAGGCCCTGCGATAGATTTCAACACCCGTCTCCTTAGCAAGGCGGACATGGGAATCCACCGGCACAACTGGCTCGCCCTTATCGTCTTTCAAATCGAGATCCACTTCATCAAACTCATCTTTTTGCCCAAAGGCTGCGCCACTTTCCTTGTAACGACCGAAGGTATTTTCTTGCTCTTTCAGGCTAGTCCTATCCCACGTTTCTAAGAACATCTGAATCCTGCGCACCGCCATATAGGTACCACCCCGCATCCAATCGGCCCCATCACACCAGATGACTTCCTTGAACTCTTCTTCCGTCTTGCCATTAGCCGTTCCGTCCTTAAAGCCAAAGAGGTTTCTCGGGGTTTCCTTGCGATTGCCGAGCGCCGCAAATCCTGCCTGACTCCACTTCATGGTCACCGCATGGCGGGCCTTTCTCACCAGATTTCTGACCGCATGAAAGGCTACCTGCTCATCATCTGCACAGGCCTGAATGACGATGTCTCCCCCTGTATATGTTTCCTTGAGTTGATCGCGCGGAAATACAGGTAAATCCCGAAATTCTTTTGGCTTTTTACTATCCAAGCCCAACTTGGTCAAAAAGGCAGGTGAAATGCCAAACGTCAGGGTCAGGCGATGCGGATTGAGACCAACGGTTTCTCCTGTATCAAATGGCGGAAGATAGCTATTAGCCCCGTCTTCTTTGACCAACTGCCCGCTCACCAATTTCTCGCTATAATCTGTCCAGTCCTTAAACATCTGGATGACTTCAGCCTTGTCTGTTGAATGCAAGTCCAGCACCACAAAATAGACATTTTTTTGCATCGGCGTCACGATCCCTGCCTGGTGCTCACCATAAAAGGCAAGCTCTTCTCCACCGTCAGCTTTCGCGCTTTCTCCCATCACTTTTTTAGCGAAAAAAGCAGATGCACCAGAGGCACCGAGCGCAAGCCCAGCCCCTCCTATACCTGCTTTTTTGAGAAATTCACGACGATCCATTTTCTTATCAAACCATTTTTCGTCTTTTGTCATTGTTTACTTCCCGTCCAAGATAATCCCCATTTGAGACAGCGGCTCACCTAGCTTGGTCACAGCTTCTGCCAAGGTTTTGGTGTCTTCCGCACTCAAATCTGTGTAGAGTTTATAGTGTGTATCATCTGTCATGTACTTGTCAAGCAGACCATTGACATTCTGGAATTCTTTTTCAAGGGTGCTGACCAGATTCGCGTCTTTTGCTTCGAGCATTGGCTTGAAGAGCTCAAAAATCTTCTCTGCTCCTTCGATATTGGCTCTAAAGTCATACAAGTCCGTATGAGAATAGACTTCTTCTTCCCCTGTAATCTTGCTAGTTGCTACTTCGTTGAGCAAATCAACCGCCCCTGTCAACATGATGTCTGGTGTGACTTCAACAGTCGCAATCTTGGCCTTCAATTCCTTGATGTCATTGACCAACTGGTCGGCGTATGCTTCCGTTCCAGCTGTCGTATTGTCCTCCCAGAGGATTTTTTCAATGCGGTGGAAACCTGACCAACCGTCTTCGGTCTTGTTTTCTTCCATGTAGTCCACTAGACGGAAGTCGATTTTCACGTCTGACTCACCAAAACTTTCTGCAATCGGCTCTGAACGCTCATAGGCCATGCGGATGACAGGATAGACTGCTTTGGCTTCTTCTAATTTGCCGTCTTTGAGCAATTGGGCAAAGTTTTCTGTGTCTGTCAATAACTGACCGATTTGCTCTTCGACAAAGGTCTTGTAATCAGATGTCGCCTTGTCCAATGCTGTTTGATCGACTTGCATGGTCGTGCTTTCTTGTGTTGTCTCCGTTTTCGGCGCTGTTGTCGCACAGGCCGTTAATAAAACCGCAGATGATAGTAGGATAATCCCAAGTTTTTTCATTATCGTTCCCTTTCTTAAAAACCTACCTCCATTATAGCACAGTTTCTCTCATTTTCAAGCAATTATCTGACAATTTTAATGTTGATTAGAATGATACTAATCAACGATTATCCTGTGTGTACTCGCACAGGAATTGACATCTATCCATACGAAAAAGCCGAAAATCTCAACTAAAGAAGAATAGGCGGCATTCAAAAAAGAGGTGGGGAGTGAGACAAATATAACCTAAGAAGAGCATAAAACTAAAACCCAGAAGTTCCGTCAATAGAACTTCTGGGTTTTTGAGTAGTCAGGAAATATTTATCCCAACCTCCACTCCCTTTTATCGTCTGCTAGACGAAATTAATCTTTTCTGGTGCGGTATACAAATCCTGCTAGAACAAGTAAGGCAAATCCTAGGACACCCATCCAGATAGAAGTAGTTGTACCTGTACGTGGAAGAAGCATGCGTCGTTTGCCCGGTACTTTAGCAACTGGTGGCGGGGTTGACCCTGAGCTTGGTGGAAGCGATGTGCTACTGGTGCTTGTGGAGCTGCTTGGTTCTGTAGAGGAACTTGTGCTTGTTGAACTACTTGGCTCCGTAGAGGAGCTTGTGCTTGGAGTGCTTGAGGATGGTGGCGGAGTTGGTGTTGGTTTTTTCTTGTTGGTAAATGTACCAAGCTCCACTACTGCACCATCTTCTGAAATGGTCACTTCACGAGTCTCATTGCTCAAAGCATAGCCATCGATGGTTGATTTTTCAGCAAGCGTGTAGGTTCCATGAACAATATCCTTAAAGGTTGCAATTCCGTTTGAGTCTGTCTTTGCTTCTGCAATAATCTTGTCTCCCTGTTTCAGGACAAAGACAACGCCTGGCAAGACTTTCGCTTTATCATCCGCATCAACTTTGGTTACTTTAACGCTCCCCTTAATTGGCCGATTTTCAAAATCGGCTACTTCAACTACCTGATCCAATTCTGAAATCACGATTTCGCGGCTTTCCTGACTCAAGACATAGCCATCAACCGTTGAAACTTCAGTTAAGGTATAGGTTCCCTTAGTAAGGCCTTCAAAAAGAGCGACACCATTTGCATCTGTTGTTGCTCTGGCAATTTCCTTGTCACCTTGTTTCAAGGCAAAGACAACGCCTGGCAACAATTTAGACTTGTCGTCCGCATCAACTTTCGTGACCTTGACACTCCCCTTGATTTGCTTGTTCTCAATGTTGCCTAAGGAGATGTACTGATGGTCTTCATCAATCGTTACTTCTCTTGGTTCAAAATTAATGGCATAGCCATCCACAGTCGATTTTTCAACAAGGGTATAAGTCCCTTCTGGAATATCCTCAAACCGTACAATCCCATGCCCATCCGACGTTGCTGTATATAGTTCCTGATTTCCCTGTCTTAAAGCAAAGACGACACCTGCTAAAGCATATACTGTGGAAGAACTCTTTTCATTTGCCGCCCGAGACTTAACGACCACACCGCCCCTAGAAGGTGGTTGCTGATAGATAATTGTAGAAGAGACATAACAACCTTGTGGCGCGTCACTTGCTCCAGCAGACTTAACAACAACGCCACCATTATTGCTAGGTACTTGAATCACTACGCTCGGATTGAACCCAGGAGGACATGGAACATCTGACAGTTTCCGAAAATCAATGACCCCTGTGACCCTCTTCTTATTTTTTACCTTGTAATGAACAGTTGGCTCATTTCCCTGAGTCAAATCAATGGTTCCTACAGGATTTTCAGGTAACTTATAACCGGAAGGAGGCGTTATTTCTTCAATTCTATAGACCCCTAGAGGTAATGGAGCAACAGACGCTATACCCTTACTATCCGTGATAACAGTTGCTACTTCTGTGCCATTTGCATCGGAAACCTTAAAAATCGCCCCTGCTAGTTTTTGGTTCTCATTTTTGCTATCTACTTTTTCAATTTGAATACCTTTACGAGGGAGGTTTTGTCCACCATCCGTATCTACTGCAACTACCTGTCCCATACTAGTAATCGTACTGGCTAGCAAACCTAGCGCTGCACCAAGGTATAGGAACTTTTTCAACATTTTTTTCATCTTGTTCACAATCCTTATATATTATTTTTTACACTTTCTATTCCGAGAGAAAAGTGTACTAGCTAGTCTTGTTCACTTCTTGTATCTGACATGAAGTGAAGTAGTTATTCTACATCCTCGCCTCACTCTAGTCAGCGAAACGACAATGCCCACCCTTATCTGATTTCTGTTGTATTCTAACTAATAAAATACAGTCCCCTTTCTCCACCTATTTCCGCATCATCTTATTTACGCGATAAAAGCTAGATTTCATACGAATGTACACAAAACTAGCTTCTCTATTTTTTCCTAACACTTATATACATTATACCCCCAGACTAGCATTTTTGCAACCGTTCTCACATTGCCTACCCCCGAAAATAAACAAGATGAAATTCAAGCAAGAGCACTTTCATAGATATTTTCAAAAAGAATAGAAAGAAAACCGATACTATTCATATTATCCGAACATTATTTGTAGTTATTTACACGAAAGAAGCTATTTCCCAAACATTTTAAAAATATATGTTTTGTGTAAATTTTGAATACAAACAAAAAGAGGGAACCCCTCTTTTAACAACCAACAAACACTTTAAAAACTAGTCCCTCGAAAAGACCTTGGTTGGACTTACGGATGAATGCTTTCCTCACCAACCAGAACGACATGCCCCCAATTATCTTTTGTAAAACGACTTGGATAGACACGGAGCCAGTCTGGAATCAGTCTTTCTTTTATCAAGTTATCTCCTATTTCAAAATAATCCTTACAATTTAAGTTATTCTCTCGGAAATATTGCTTTAGGGCATATTCTTGTTGAAATGACTCTGAAAATACACGAAATTCTCTTTTCAATAAATTTGAATCATGTTCATACAAATAGCTCATTTGAAGAATATCTGAAGATTCAAGTCTATAGTTTATTATTATAGAAATATTTCCATTTTTCAACTGATCATTAGGATATAAAAAATTATATACTATACTTACTATATGTTCAGGAAGCGTTTCCTTTTTGTACTTCTCACTTATCACTCCATAAAGTAGCCCTCCCGTCTTCTTATCTTCTATATCTGGTAAATTATCCAGAGTAGAATTCGTCCGTAAAAAAGCAGTTGTCGCATGATGGTACTCATCATGATAAATTTCTTCAAAGATATTGCTATACCTCGGTCTCAAAGCAAGCAAAGTGACTGGCAGCAACACGGTAAGCAATATTAATAAAGTTATCGCATAAATTGTTTTTTTTTTGTTCATAATATCTCTTTCAATTGCTCCTGCTAAAGCCCAACCGCCTTTTCCAGAACTATACGCATCATAGCCCGAGAGGATAGCGCCTGAAGCGCCAATCCCTCCTGCAGTCACCAATACTTTCTTCCAATCTACCTTCTTCAAGAAGTTAGCTGTCTGCTTACCTATCCGCTTTGCAGTCGTACAAACATGTTTGTACATCTTCTGGAGTGCTTTCCCCCAATTACGGAAGAGGTTGCCCCCTTCGCGGGTCTTAGGTGTTGTCTTGAGACCTGTAGCTTGGGTATATTCATCTCGAATATGTTGTTGACGGCGCTGAACTGCTTGAGCTTGAGCCTGCGCTTGTTGTTGGGAGGCATAGAAAGAAGCGCTTGGATAATAGGCTTGTGGTCCCGATGCTTGATAACTTACTCTTCGTTGTTGATAGTTATTCCACTGCTGAGCTGCCCAGTTCCTAGCCTTGTTAACCTGAGTACCAACCCAGTTAGCTGCTTGGCTTACCTTATTGCTGACCCAATTAACCGCATGAGAGGCTGCGCTCTTAAGCTCCGCGGGCTCAAACTCCTTCAGATACCGCATTAATCGCAAGACTGATCATAATGCTACCGAGAGTAACTTTACCACCCTATACCACATCTACAATCGTATAAACTGCGAAATCACCTAGAAAATTCTAGATGATTTCTTGTATTTAGTCGAATCCAACTCCGCCTGTTATTTGGGTAATCAAACTTAAATGTTCTAGAGTCCTAACTTTATCAATATTGGATACATTCTTCTGACCTCCCAGTGCTAAGAGTGGAACAAATCCAAAGCACTGTTCATAACTTAAAGGGCCTAAGTGGCGAACAGCTTCTTCATATAGCTTAATTTCAAAGTACTCTTCTAAGAGTTCTTCGTCTTCCAAATCTTCTAAGAAATAGTGCATATTCTCCAAAACAGATATAAAGTCACCATCTTTATATCTCACTATTCTCAAATACTTCTGCTCTTCTAAAGTAATAATATCACCAAAAGCAGTTATAAAAATTGGAATGGCCAGCTCACCTCTGAAATATGTCCTTCGAACAAACTCCAAATAATCATCAGGATTAATCACTTTTAAATAACCATTAAGTAGATATCCTAACCCTTGATTTTTCCACAATTGCAATAATTCACTCGGAATACGATTACAATATTTATCAATTACATCACTAGGCATAGATGAAATTGTAGAAAATTTTAATAACATAACTACCTCCTATTGAACCAACTTGATATTCAAATAAATTTTACTCAAATCCTCATAATGTATTGTTCGAACGATTTCATCTACTGTAACAAGTTTATACCTTAAACTGCCTTTTATGTTTTCGACTTTGACCGATGACATCATATAGACACTCTTAATATTTAGAGGCAACGGAAAGAATGGCTCTTTTTATGGGGAGTCAGTTGAGAGCCTTCTGCTTATCAAAAGAGAGGCAATCAAGTCCTCTCTATCTTTTGACAAATCATCTGAACAGCCTCTGCCAGACTTACCTCAACTGTGAAGTATTCCTCTTCTTCCCAACCGAGATAATCCTTTTCTATCCACCAACGCTTCATATCAGCGGCTGTAAAGTCAGCCTGTTTCGCCCGAGTGGCGTGCCGCTTGACCGTCTCTTCAAACGGCAAATCGTAATAATAGGCAAAGACCCGAGGCGCAAAGAGTGTGCGCAAATCTGCCAACATCTCTCCGTAAATCTCCGTCTCGTAAAAGCCTTCGACAATGACCAGCAAATCCTCCGCATACCCAAAGCGCGCAATGGTCTCGGTCAAGGAAATCGAAAGATTACCTGGCTCCACCTTTTCTTTGAGCATAGTCCTCCTGACATTGTCTTGGGAAATGACCAAGGTCTTGCGACCATAGTGATTTTGTAGCGCCTGCGCCAAGCTGGTCTTACCCGATCCGGAATTTCCTCGGATAATCACAAGAGTAGCCATTAGCTTGCACCCCCCTCCATAAGACGCACGTATTCACGCTTGATACAGCGATTCATGACGACATCTGTGCGACCAGCAGCTTCTAAAATCGCAGCAGCTTCCTCACTTTGAAGGTCCAATTGTGCCCAAAAGACTTGCGCATCAACGGTCACAAATTCACGCGCCACATCTGCTAAAAACTCGCTCTTACGATAGACATTCACGATATCAATCGCAAGTGGAATATCAGAGAGGCTGGCATAGACTTTCTCGCCTAAAATCTCACCGCCAGCCAAGCGAGGATTGACAGGAATAATCTGATACCCCCTGTCCTGCATAAACTTAGAAACGCGCTTGCTGACTGCATCATCCTTGTCTGACAAGCCGACTACTGCAATGGTCTTACTATTGGCTAGATAGCTCTTCACTTGCTCATCTGTTGGATTTTGAAATTCGTACATGGTACTTCCTCCTTTTTTCTCTATTATACCACGAAAAAGCTATCCGACACCACTAAATAAAAGGCTTGAGACCAACAGTTAGACTGCTCGACTCAAGCCTTTTATCTAAGCGCACTTTATATATGAAGCTAAAATGCTTCCCCGAACCTCCCTCGCTCTCTTGTTTTCAGGCTCGAGGCTAAAACACCCCACCAAGTTACTTACGCTTTCCTATTTCTAGGCGCAAGGCTAAAATGCTTCCCCGAAGCATTTTACTACTCATCGCTGAACTGGCTGTTGTATAGATTCGCATAGAAGCCATTTTGGTTCATGAGGGCGTCGTGGTTGCCTTGTTCGATGATATTGCCGTCTTTCATGACGAGGATGAGATCGGCATTGCGAATCGTAGATAGGCGGTGGGCAATGACAAAGGAGGTGCGTCCTTCCATGAGTTTGTCCATGGCTTTTTGGATGAGCTCTTCTGTCCGCGTATCGACAGAGCTGGTTGCCTCATCAAGGATAAGGAGCGGTGCGTCCTTCAGAAGCGCACGGGCAATGGTGAGTAATTGCTTTTGCCCTACAGACAAGGTCACGGTGTCATCCAACATAGTATCATAACCTTTTGGCAAGGTCATGATAAAGTGATGTACTCCAACCGCTTTGGCAGCCTGAACGACTGCCTCATCTGAAATATTAGGTTGATTATAGATGAGATTTTCCTTAATCGTTCCCTCAAAGAGCCAGGTGTCTTGCAAGACCATACTAAAGGCATCGTGGACCTCGGAGCGCTTCATGGTTTTGGTGTCCACCCCGTCAATCAAAATCCGTCCTTGGTTGATCTCATAGAATTTCATCAAGAGATTGACAATGGTCGTCTTTCCAGCACCTGTTGGCCCGACAATGGCAATCTTCTGCCCAGCCTTAGCTGTTGCAGAAAAATCATGGATAATGGTCTTATCTGGCGAATAGCCAAAAGATACATGTTCAAAGGTCACATCCCCTTTAATAGCTTGTAACTGCTGCGGCTTATCCTGCTCATCTTCCATTTCAGGCTCCGCTAAAAACTCAAAGACACGCCCCATCGCTGCACTAGCCGATTGTAAGACTGTTAAGCCCTGCGCAATCTGTGAAAGGGGTTGGGAGAAGATACGGACATAGACCATAAAGGCGACAATCGTCCCCATGGTCGCATGACACTTGAGGGTAAGCGTAGCACCTGTGACTACAACCATGACATAGCCAAAATTTCCAATAAACATCATCATAGGCATCATAATCCCAGAAATGAATTGGGACTTCCACATGCTGCCATAAAGGGCTTGGTTGAGCGTTTCAAACTGCTTTTTGACCTCACGACCTGCATGATAGCTGGTCACAACTTGGTGGCCAGAGTACATTTCTTCGACATAGCCATTGACCTTGGCAAGATTGGCTTGCTGGCTCTTGAAAAAGCCTCTCGCACGCCCCATGATGATGCCGACAAAGACAAAACCAAACAAGACTGAGCCAATCGTCACAAAAGACAAGGTCACATTGGTCGTAAACATCATGATAAGGGCCGCGACTAAGAGAATGCTAGCAGACAGGACCGTTCCCAAACTTTGGTTGAGCGACTGGCTGGCAGTATCCACGTCATTGGTCACGCGCGACAGAGTATCACCTTGTGAATGGCTATCAAAATAGCCCAAGGGTAGTTTGTTGATTTTTTCAGCAATGGCTGTGCGCAAGCGTTTTGAGAAATGCTGTACGATGGTTGAAATGGTAAAGGCTTGGCCATAGTTGACCACCGCACCAATTCCATAAAGAATGGCTAGAGTCATGGCAATCTCAGATATCTGCCCCGTATCAATACCCGTCATCAAGCCCTCGGTAATCAAGTCCGTGATTTCACTTAACTTATCTGGCCCAATCACCGTGATGATGCTAGAGATAATGGCTCCTATCATCGCAAGGACAAAGGGAACTTGGAAACCTTTGATATAAGGCTTCATCTGGCTAAATAAAGAGTTTTTCTTATTTTCCATTTTCCAATTCCTCCTTCGATAATTGTGAGTAGGCAATTTCTTGATAGACCTCGTTGCTGGCTAGTAACTCCTTGTGAGTCCCTTGACCAACGACTTTTCCCTTATCCAGCACCAAAATTTGGTCGGCATCCATGATAGTTGAAATTCGCTGGGCAACAATCAACTTGGTCATTCCTGCGGTCTGTGTGGCAAGCTCCTCTCGCAAGGTGCGGTCTGTCCGATAATCCAACGCAGAGAATGAATCATCAAAAATCAGAATTTCTGGCTTACGAGCAAGGGCACGCGCAATCGCCAAGCGCTGGCGCTGACCGCCAGAGAAGTTACTACCAGACTGGGCCACATGGGAAGACAAACCGTCTTCTTTTTCCTCAACAAAGCCTCTCGCCTGCGCCAACTCCAAGGCCTCCCAAATGGCTTCATCCGTAAGTGGGCTTTGCCTGCTTTCTCCAAAATCAATATTGCTGCGAATATCACCTGAAAATAGCACCGCTTTTTGCGGAATGTAGCCGACTTTGGCATGCAAATCAGCCGCGCTATAGTCTCTCACATCTACACCATCCAGCAAAATCCGCCCTTCACTCACATCGTAAAAACGCGGAATCAAGTTGACCAGAGTGGATTTTCCAGAGCCAGTCGAGCCGATAAAGGCCACCGTATCTCCTGCCTTTGCGGCAAAATTGATCTGTTCAATCACAGGTTCAGATGTATCAGAATAGCGGAAAGTCACATCCTCAAAGACAATCTGATTAGCACCTGCTGCTCCAGTTTGAGACGCTTCAGGCGACTTGATCGAAGAGGTCAAATCCAAGACTTCGTTAATCCGCTTGGTTGAGACCAAAACGCGCGGTAAAATGATAAACAAGGCGCTCATCATCATAAAGCCCATCACGACCTGCATGGCATAGGACATGAAGACCACCATATCGCTGAAAATCGGTAATTTATCGGTGAGCTCCGCCTCGTTAATCAAGTAAGCCCCAATCCAGTAAATCGCTAGGCTCAAACCGCTCGAAATCGTCATCATGACAGGATTCATAATGGCCATCAAGCGACTGACAAAGAGGTTTAAAGCTGTTAATTCCTCATTGGCCTGTGCAAATTTGCCGTCCTGATAGTCTTCAGCATTGTAGGCCCGAACGACACGAATACCAGATAGACCTTCTCTGGTCACGCTGTTGAGACGGTCGGTCAATTTTTGGACAATGGTCTGCTTTGGAAAAGCCAAAGTGACCAAAATGGTCATCATGACCAGGTTAATCAAGACTGCAACGACAACTGCCCAGAGCCAATGGTCTGATTTTCCAACGATTTTGCTCAAAGCCCACATCGCCATAATCGGCCCACGAGTTGCTACCTGCAAACCCATGGTAAACAAAAGCTGAATCTGGGTCAAATCATTGGTCGTCCGTGTCAACAAACTAGGAATGCTAAAACGTTTGATTTCCGCATCCGAATAATCAAGGACACGGTGAAAAATATCCTTACGCAAACGGGTCGTAAAGCTCGCAGCCAAGCGCGAGGCCATAAAGCCAACCATGACAGAAGATACAAAACTAGCAAGAGACAAGCCTAGCATTTTCAAGCCAGGCGACCAAAGGTCTGATGCAGTCGTGTCTGGCAATTGCAAGAGCTTGGTGATTTCGGACATATAGGTCGGCACTTCTAATTCCAGCCAAACAGTCAAACAGACAAAGGCAATGCTGGCTAGAATCATCAACCGCTCTTTGCCATTTAAACGGTTCAATAGTTTACTCATTCTTTCTCCTTCTGCTCAATTTTTTCTAGATTCTGATGAAGTTCTTGGATGACTTTTGAAAAGACAGCTAAATCTTCTGGCGCAATACCCGCCACCAATTGCTGGCGCAAATCGCCCCAAAAGTCACTCATTTTTTTGCTTTTTTCCTTGGCGCTATCCGATAGACGGACAATTTTCTTGCGTTTATCAACCTTGGACGGCTCTACCACGATAAAGCCATTTTTTTCCATCCGCTTGATGAGGTTGCTCGCAACGGATTTAGAAATCTTTAAATGGTGCTCAATATCTTTAATAAAGATTTCTTTATCCTGATGAAGGGCTAAATAGTGCAACACATGCCCCTGCGGTCCTCCGAGCAAGTCCATATCCGCATTTTTTGCCACCGAGTGGACGACAGAGCCCATTTTATGGGCTAATCTTTTAAATTCTTGAAGTGGATCCGTTGTCATATTCTATTCCTCTCTAATTCGTTATCATGAGAACCATTTTAGCACTTTCTTATCAGATGTCAAGAAGAACGTTCTCATGAGAACGATTTCTTAGAACACTATTTTTCAACCTTTTCTACTCCTAGGATTTATGGTATACTAGCTAAATATATTCATTGGAAGGAAAGGCTGACATCTATGATTCTTCACCTCATTTGGCTACTCCCTGCCCTCTTATTTATCGTCCTCTTTCTCATCGAACCTAGGCGCCTGATCAATGCCTATCTTTTTTTCATTACCCTCATTCTCTTTGCGGCCATTGTCGCGGGCTTCTTTGTCGTACAACTAAGTCTCTGGGATAGGCAAACGGCTATTATCATCTTGATTGGTGGGCTTCTGCTCATTCCACTAAGTGTAGTTCTATCAACCGTCTATCTCCTCTTTAACGGAAAACAGATGATGACCTTTGAAGGACGTAGACTGGCCAATCTCCTCTCGCTTTTTTACGGTCTAGGCATCCTCCTCACTCTGGCTCTCCACTTCCTATCTCACTATTTTATCATTGCAAAATTGGCAGCGCTACTCGATAATCTTCTCGTCTATGGGAGTTTTCTCTACCTATCCTATGTCATCTACGGACTTTTTTACAATCTCTTTCCTCTCACCTACCAGCCTGACTACATCATTGTCCTCGGTTCTGGGCTAATAGGTGACAAGGTTCCGCCCCTACTTGCACAGCGTCTAGACAAGGGACTCTTCTACTATGAAAAATTTGGCAAACAGCCGACCATCATCGTTTCTGGCGGTCAAGGCAGTGATGAAAACATCTCCGAAGCCAAGGCCATGTCCCGCTATCTGCTAGATAAGGGGCTTCCTGCCAACAAACTTCTGCTCGAGCAGCAGTCCACCACCACCCTTGAAAACCTGACCTTTTCACAGAAATTGATTGGTGAAAAACAAGAAACGACACCTCGCTTTCTAGTCGTGACCAATAGTTTTCACTCCTTGCGAGCAGGGATTTACATGCGAAAACTGGGTCTCAAAGGCCGTAGTGTCGGCTCGAAAACGGCCCTTTACTACCTGCCGAGCGCTTGGATTCGTGAAAGCGTTGGTCTTGTTGTCATGTACTGGAAGTGGCATGCAGTCATCATCGGACTCAACATTTTATCTTGGATTAGTTCATTCTTTTTCTAATATTTAAATGCTATAGTCTTTTGAATGAACTTTGATACATCGTCACTTTCGACTTGCCGTACTCATAGTCAATGAAAATCAAAATGAACACAGAGAAAAAAGAGCCAGCCGGCTCTTTTTCTATGCTCGCATCTTACTATTTCCCATACTCCTGCCAATCAGACTCCCACTCTGACATCAGTTGTTGACGAAGGTAGGTATCACGCAGGACATGTGAAAATGCCAAAGCCTGTTGATAGGACTTTCGTGCCAAAGCAACATCTTGGCGGAACATCATGGCGCATTTCCATTCTAAAAGATAGACAACGGCTTTTTTCTGATAATCCTGTGTCAGCTCCATCATCTGCTCTAGTAAGGCAAGCATCTCCCTGTGTTTATAGGCAAGTCCATATTGTAAACCTGCCGTCAGACAGGCAATCAAGACATCACGCAAGATAAACCATTCTTCAATTTTTAAGTGCTGGTCCTGTTCCAACAGACAATCAACCATCTGCCTATAAAAGGGTTCTTCAAGTAAATCCTCTATTAACTGACAGGCTAAAAAATAAACATGGATGAGCAGCAAATCGTTGATACCATAAACTTTACGGCGCTGAACCTGCTCTAGGTAATCATCAAAAATCTGCGTTCGTGTGGCAGGCTTTATCCCTCGACACATCCGTATGCGACAGCGCAAAATCCAGATAATGACGCGCTCGTCTTCTGGTAGTTGGTCATAGAACCGTTCTGCCATTTCCTCCACACAGGCCGCCATCTCATCCAACTTTTCCTCCTGCCCAAAAGCAGACAAACGTAGGGCAAGGTATTTCAAATCCAGATAGTCTTGTGGCAGCGCAACATAGTATTTCATCAATTGATAGGTTGGAATCGCTAAACGCGAAGCAATAAATTCGATTTTGGCCAAGGTCGGCTTTGAGTGACCAGATTCTAGTCGCGTTAACTGTCTGACAGATAGGCAGGCCTCATCTCCACATAAGTCTTCCTTGGTCCATCTCCGTTCTAAGCGTAAAGTTCGAATAAACTCTCCGAAAGTCATCTTTTCCTTTTCCATCTCCAACAACACCTATTTATCAACAGAAAAAGGCGGGAAGGCTCTGTTCCCTTGGCCTATTTTCCTATAGTAGACACTGCATCAACAGCAGGTCCACCATTTTAATTGCGATAATAGATACCAAAATTCTTTCAACACGGCTCCTCCTTTCCTTCAAGATGTATTTATTATAAATAAACACGCCGAAGAAAAACAGGACAAAAATGTCATGCTGTAGGCAAACCCTGCTCCAAATAATGCTCTTTCCACTCGTCAAACTTTCGCAAGGCTCCCTCATAGCCAATCGTAGAAATTGAGTTCAGTAGCTCCTCTACCTTTTTCTCTGCTAGCTGACGGTTTTTCAGAAATAAAATCTGGCATTCCTGCAAGTGAACAATCGGTAGATTTTGAAAATCTTGTATCTGCTTCATGATTTCCTTACTCTGCTTCACCAGCTGACCAATCCCGTCACAATAGCCATTATTCAACCCTACTGCCACACAGGTCACATAAACCGTAGATAAGAGGAAGAGCTGCTCAACAGGCAAATGTTGGTCTTGGGCCAACAAACCGTTCACAAAGTGCCGATACAACCTGCGATTAAACAGACTATTGTCCAAATAAACACAATAAAAATACAACTCTAACAGTAGCAGATCATTGACCTGATAGACAGACCTTTGCTTGACCTGCTCAAAATATTCCTCCAACATGCGGTTGCCAAAGGTTGGCTGACCGGTTACAAAAACATCCACCCATGATTGCAAGACATCAACCGCCACCTGTTCATCCTCTGGCAAATCATCGTAAAACTCCTCATACATCTCAAGGAGATAGGCTTCTTTTTGGGCGACAAGTGTCGATTGACCAAACAAGCCTGTCCTCATCACCAAGTATTTTAAGTCGAGGTAGCGTTTGGGCAACTCTACATAATCTTCCATCAGTTGATAGATAGGCACGGCTAAACGATCTGCTAAATATTCGATTTTGGTCAAGGTTGGCTTTGATTCTCCTTTTTCCAGACGAACCAGCTGACGGACAGACAATTCTTTCTCATCACCACAGAGCATTTCACGGCTTAACCCCTTTTCCTCACGCAGGGTTCTGACAATTTGACCAAATGTTTTATGAGAACTCATTCCTCCCCTTTCTTTCTCATCTTTTCAATAAATAGAAAAAGCAAGAGACTGGACCTTCGCCCAGTTCCTTGCATATCGGAAATCCATTCATGGCAAGTGGCGAAAACGCTTGGTTTCAGCTACTTGTTCTATTATAGAGCTTATTTTAGCAAAGTTTCATTTCGTTTTCAACATCAATTTTCAGAAACATAGATAAAACATAGATAAAAAGAGCCAATTTTGACTCTTTTTATGCACTTTCTTCTTTTTTTGCGAATTGACTAGTATAGAGATCATAATAGAAGCCTCTATCAGCTAGAAGACTCTGATGATTTCCTTGCTCGATGATTTGTCCATCTTTTAGCACCAAAATCTTATCAGCTTCTTGAATGGTTGATAAACGGTGGGCGATGACAAAGCTGGTCCGACCTTTCATCAAGTTTTTCATGGCTTTTTGAATCAAGAGTTCCAAGCGTGTATCAACGGAACTCGTCGCCTCATCCAAAATCAGAATTTTTGGATCCGCTAGAAGCGCCCGTGCAATGGTCAAGAGCTGCTTTTGACCGAGCGAAATATTGCTCGATTCCTGATTCATCTCCATGTTGTAACCACCTGGCAGGGTTCGGATAAAGTGATCAACATTTGCAGCCTTGGCTGCAGCTATAATCTCCTCATCTGTCGCCTGCAAGTTCCCAAAGCGAAGATTTTCCTTGATTGTCCCCTCATAAAGCCAAGCATCTTGCAAGACCATCCCAAACTGCTGGCGGTATTCCTGACGCGAAAGATGGCGAATATCATGCCCATCGACTGTAATCGAGCCGCTGGTCACATCATAGAA
Source organism: Streptococcus cuniculi (assembly GCF_001921845.1). Classification (GTDB taxonomy): domain Bacteria; phylum Bacillota; class Bacilli; order Lactobacillales; family Streptococcaceae; genus Streptococcus; species Streptococcus cuniculi. The sequence goes on from NZ_MSJM01000001.1 coordinate 304,287, forward strand.
CCGCATCAGAAGATTGATGAGAGTTGTCTTTCCAGCCCCTGTTGGTCCGACAATGGCGACCATTTCGCCAGGCTCGACTTCTAGGTTAAAATCACGAATCAAGGGCTTGTTTTCCACATATTGGAAATCGACATGCTGGAAGCTGACTTGACCTGTCAAATCATGCTCTAAATGCTCGGTCACATCCATCGGCTCATCGGCTTCATCCAAGACTTGGAAAATCCGTTCGAGCGATGATTTAGCACTCTGCAAGGGACCCGCCAACTGGGTCAGGGTCTGAATAGGCTGGCTGACCTGCCAAACGTATTGAACAAAGGCTTGCATATTCCCGATTGTCAAACGCCCTGCAATGACCTGCAAACCACCGACCACCGCAACAATTAGATAGGTCAGGTCAGACACCGCATGAAGAATCGGCATCATTAGTCCAGAGATAAAACTCGCCTTAAAACCAGCCTGTTGCAAGATCGCTGTAATGTCTTGAAAATCCTCTGTGGACGCTTCCTCACGACCGTAGAGTTTCAGAACATTAAAGCCTGATAAATTCTCCTGCACAAAGCCATTGAGCCGTCCCAAAATAGCGGCCTGCTCCTTGAAATAGGGCTGCGATTTCTTGAGAATAAGCTGCGCTCCGAAGTAGGTCAGAGGAATGCTGACCATAACAATCAGCGCCAATTTGAGATTTAAAAAGAGCATCATGGCAACGACGAGGGTAATGGTAAAGATAGCGTTGACCAACTGAAGCACACTTTGCTGGAGGGCATTTGACACCGTCTCCACATCACTCGTGAAACGCCCCAAGATATCTCCAAACTGCTGCTTGTCAAAATACGATACCGAAATGCGATTGATTTTTCGGCTCAAATCATTGCGCAAATCCGCCACCGTCTGCTGAACCGCATTGGTCATGAAATAATTGGAATAATAGGCTCCGATTTCATAAAAGAGGGCGCGGACAAAATATAGCAGTAAAATCCAGAAAATATAGGTCGCGTTAATCCCTGCACCTGCCACTCCTCTTGCCATATCCATGAGATTTTTGGTCAATTCGGTAATGGCAAGTCCTAGTACAAAAGGTTCCAAGACACTCATCACGACACTCAAAATCTTGAGGAAAACGGCGGCGAAAAGCGCCAGTTTGTACACTTTCAAATAGCTCCATAAACGAGCAAAACTAGATGATGTTTTCATGCTTCCTCCTATTCTTCTGTCAATGATTGGCTGTTCAGCTGAGAATTGGCAATCTCGCGGTAGATGTCATTACTTTCCATGAGCTCCTCATGCGTACCGCGTCCGATGATCTCACCCTTATCCAAAACGATAATCTGATCCGCATCCATAATCGTTCCTACACGCTGCGCCACGATTAGAACCGTCGCATTTTGGGTCACTTCTTTCAATCGGCGGCGTAAAATCGCATCTGTCTTATAGTCCAAGGCAGAAAAAGAATCATCAAAGATATAAATATCTGGCTCTTTGACTACCGCACGAGCAATCGACAGGCGTTGTTTTTGCCCGCCAGAAAGGTTGCTTCCCCCTTCTGCCAAGTGCGTTTCAAACTGTTCTTCCTTGCTTTCAATGAATTCACGCGCCTGCGCAACATCGGCCGCCTGATGCAATTCTGCATGACTGGCATCTTCTTTTCCATAACGCAGATTTTCTGCAATCGTTCCCGTAAAGAGAAGCGCCTTTTGCGGAATAAAGCCAATCTTCTGGCGCAGGGCCTTAAGATTGTAAGAACGCACATCCACACCATCGACCAAGATTTTCCCCAAGGTGACATCGTAAAAACGCGGAATCAACTGCACCAAGGAAGACTTCCCAGAACCTGTTGAGCCGATAAAGGCAATGGTTTCTCCTGGCTTAGCCTTAAAGGAAATATTATGCAAGACTGGACTTTCAGTCTCTCCTGGATAGGCAAAGGTTACGTTATCAAATTCCAGATAGCCTTTGGTCTCCGTCTCTGTAACCCCATCCTCGTTTGGATTGATGGAAATCGGCATGTCCATGACTTCCTTCAAACGCTCGCTTGACACCGCCGTCCGCGGATACATGGTAAAGAGATTGGACAAGAGAAGGAAGGATAAGAGGGCATGGAAACTATACTCGATAAAGGCTACCAAGTCCCCAATCTGCAACTCCCCACGACCAAGAGGCGCTAGGGCAAACCAGACAATGGCTACAATCATCGCGATAATAATCTGCACAAACAAAGGCTCGGTCAAGCCTGTTAACTTGAACAAGCGATTGGAATTTTGCGCATAGATGTCATTTTGCTCTGCAAAACGTTCTTCCTGAAATTCCTCTCGGGCAAAGGCGCGAATCACTCGCAGACCTGTTAGGTTTTCCCGTGCGTATTGATTGATTTTATCCAAGGTTTTCTGTTGTTTCTCAGACAGCGGACGGGTCTTCACCGCTACATACCAGACCACTATTGCTAAAAACGGCATGGCAAAAGCCACAATCCAAGCCATTGACGGGCTGGTTAGGAAAATCATCATCACGCTGGAGACCATCATCAAGGGGGTAATAACACCCAATTTCAAGACCTGCTCCGCAAACTGCATTAAGACAAAGGCATCACTGGTCATCCGTGTCACCAAGGATGAAACACCGATTTGCTCGTATTCATGATGCGAATACTCCTGCAACTTGGCATAGAGGTCATTACGCATATCCCGCACCATACTAGTGGTCAATTTACTCGCCGCATACGATAGCACAATCCGCCCCATGGTCCCAAGGACAATAACGACCAACATCATCATCGCCCAGAAATACAGACGCTCCGTATCTCGGCTATTGACCCCCTCATCAATCATTCGGGCTAAAACAGTTGGTAGACCAAGGTTAACAACCACGAAAAAAATGGCACCGATAAAGTCCAAGACCAACCATTTGGGATATTTTTTCAAATAAGACCAGATATAGTTCATTTCTCCTCCTTCTCATAACAAGAAAAAAGCACTGAACAGCACTTTTTTCGATTTATTTATCTTCAGTATAACAGAGTTTTCAGGGAAACTCAACCGTTCACATTTTGAAAGCCTTCTCATTTCTCACTTGTCCAAATCAAGCCCTTTCAGATTGACGATCCCTGCATGGGCATAGTCCTTTTCTAGAAAGGCTTGGATATGTTCCATATTTTCTCGAACACCGTGCAGAAAGGCTTCTTGAGAATAAAAGGCAATATGCGGTGTCAAGAGGACATTATCCATAGACATAAACGGTAAGGTGGTCAAATCAGGATCCTCACTCGATACGACATCTAAAATGGCATACGAAATCGTTCCATCTTCTAAGGCCGCTACCAAATCCGCCTCTTTTACCACACCCCCGCGGGAAGAATTGATAAACACGGGAGCTTTTTGAGCGAGATCAAACAAGGACCTATCAAGCAATTCTTTGGTCTGTTCATTTAACGGTAGGTGACTTGAGATATAATCGCTTTCTGCAAAAATCGTCTCAAGCGCTACGGCCTCTACTCCTGCTTGGGCAAATACTTCTTCTGCTACAAATGGATCGTAGGCCATCACCTGACAGCCAAAAGCCTGCAAGCGCTGGGCAATCAGCCTTGGAATATTCCCAAAACCGATGAGACCGACCGTGAGAGAAGACAGGCGCCGCATATCTGGAAAGAGTTCGTAATCCCATTTATGATCAACCTTAATCGAGCGGTTGAAATCATGCAGGCGACGATTGTGCATCAAAATCGCAGCCAGAACATAGTTGGCAACCTCATCTGTACAGTAGCTTGCCAGATGGGACACTGGCAAATTCTTCTTCGTGGCGTAGCCTAAATCGATACTATTAAAGCCGATGGAACGGTAAAGGACTAATTTCAGATTCGGCAGACTTTCCAATACCCGTTGCGTCAAGGGCTCATAAACCGCAATCACCACATCTGCGTCCTTGGCATTTGCAATAATCTCGTCTTCCGTCTGACTCACCCTGACCTCAATCGTCACATCAAGCCCCAATTCCCGAATGACCTCCTGCTCATAGGCCAACATCTCATCTTCAAACAATCTAACAATTTTCATAGGGATTCCTTTCTAGCCCATCATCCTCTTCAACTTTGTTGTTTACTATCTTTATTATACCAAGAAACCAAGCTTAAAGTAGCTTGATTTTCATGTTTAGTTTATCAATGTTAGTATATTTACAAACATCTATTTAAGAGTCAAGTTGTTTTGACCATTTAATAACAGATTTTCAAAAAATTGTGTCAGAGGCTGACTATCCTTTTGCAACATTTTGGCGTTGTCTAAAACCAAAGCATCTCGAAAGAAACGGGCATGCTTTTGAAAAGGTTCATTATCTACATCAAAGCCAAATTCTCGTAAATATTGAATCAAAAAAACCGTAATAGTTCGTGTATTTCCTTCTCGGAAAGGGTGGATCTGCCAAATCCCAGAGATAAACTGCTGAATATGAGCTACTATTTCCTCCTTGCTCAATCCTTGATAAGCAAATTTTTTCTCTTGAGTAAAATCGTAATCCAGAGTCGCTTCAATCATCGTATAGTCTGCATAAACTACACTCTCGCCATCTAAAACAGATTCTTTTTTCGAAATATTAGTCCTGCGAAAAGCACCAACTGGAATTTCATCAGGAAAAATGTCTTGAAAAAGCTCCTTATGAATGGACAGGAGCGCCCCTGGACTAAAACTAAACCCCCTGCGTGATAGAAGCTCTGTTATTCTCAAAGCCACCAAATCGGCTTCTTGTGTCTCGGTACTCACTTCCGCATGATAGCGGCTAATCTCCTCATGAACATCTTGATAGGTCAAATCTCCCTTAGCCTGCCTTTGAGCCAATTCTACCATGTGGGCCGAGGGTTCAAGACCATCAACTTTTTGCAAACCAAACCCAGTCTCCCAAAGATCTAGCTTCGTTTGGTAAGGTAAATTAGGATTATCAATACTGTACGTTGGTTGCATAAACGCTCTCCTTGTTTTTTTATTATCTAACTCTCGAATGATTAAAAGGAAATTCAGAGATGATTGCCGCAGAAGAAACAAAGTAAACAACCTACCCATATAGATGAATGTCTGGATAATTCAACTGATAAGTCATTCTAGCATACTTATCAAACTCATTGGCATATCGTTAGTCTGTTCAAAACCTAACTCAATTCCCCCACGCCAGAAAAGAATGCTCCAATCGTGTGCTTCCTTTTGGTTGGAGAACTTACAAAATTTGTCATGTAAGCACCTGCTTTCTAAAATACTTGTTAAGCACATTAACTAACTGTTTCATTTGAGTTACCTAGTACTTTTATTCCATTTGCAACACTTGCCACTGCAACTAGAATTTGACTAATTTCCTTGACTTGGTAATAATGAGGATATTCTCGCTTAATTTTTTGAAGCCTTTGCATAGCTAATTTCCTCAACTCAAACTTCATAACCCTAGCAGTCTTTTCAAATGTCCACTTATTTAAAATAGCTTGTGTTAATACTTTCTCAAAGACTGATTTATAAATTTCTTTTAATTCCCTTGAATAATATGGTGATACAAATTTATACTGTGATTGTTTTTTATCAAAATGCAATTTAGTAGAAAAACCTAAATACGCTTTACATAGACCGTTCTGAACATATTTAGGCCCAAGATCCCGAGCTGTTCCACATGAAACTGCAATAATTTTACCAGCACTTCGAGGTGGAATTACAGTATCTAATAGATTTTGGTGACTAACACCAGATTTTTTAAAACGATGATAAATTTCTTTTGACGAACCATGAGAAATTATTACAAAAGTATCTCTAGGATTAAGACTAGAAATATAGTCTATTTTCCTAGAGCTATATACCATTCTAACGTTATGACTCGTAGAAAGTCTCTGTACAATATTTTTGGAAAACTTACCAAACCGTTTCATGTTTGCATCTAATTGATTTCTAAAAAATACAACAGCCATATCAATACCTATAATCTAATAGCACCGTTGCTATAGTTTCTAAAAAATTCTCTCCAAATTTTTTACCAATCTCAGTAGCTTTTTGATATTCTTCTAGTACTTGAGTAATAGTATAGTCATGACCATCAACTTCATAATACAGCAAGTCCGCATCTTCTGAAAATTTATCCATTGTACTCCTCAAAAATTTTGATATAGGATCTAAATTTTTGATGCAATCTTCAATTCTATCAACTAACATAGGGGTATTATTTTTAGGTACAATAGCATCTATTTTATAATTATTTATAAGCTCATAATACTCTTTAGGAGAAATGTTTAGCTGTATATCTTTTGGTTGAGCCGATACATTATATCTGAACTCTGTGGAATAAAAAATAATTTTGCTAATCATATTATTTTTTCTAAAATCACTAATAAAATCTGTTCCCAAAGACTTACTGTCCTCATCAAAAAATCCATTTCTAAGATTATAATCAACCATCAAGATATCGTATCTCTCATTTTTCTTTTGAACAAACTCCGTGATAGTTGAAGCAATTTCAAAAGTCACTAAAAACCCTTTATCTTCTAACCTCAACGCATACAATTGAAAACTCCTTTCAATGTCTCTATGGTCATCAATAACTAAAACTCTATACTTAGGCATAATTTTATCTCCTTGGTAAATTAATCATAAATGTTGTAGATAATCGCTTATCTCCTAAATCAATCAAATGAATCTCCCCTCCAATATCTATCAGGTTTTCTTTAACAGACGCTAGACCAATCCCTGTTCCATTAGTACTCGAACTCCATAAAGTAAAAATACTACTTGACTTTTCCTTAGGTATTCCACAACCATTGTCCGAAAAATAAATTCGAATATCTGTAGAAGTATATTCAATCTTTAATTCAATTAACTTATTATCAAAACGATCTAATGCTTTTACAGAATTATTTAACAAGTTATCAAAGATAGTTTTCATTGTTTGTTCCGAACAAAATACTTTTAAATCTGCAATGCCATCTTGATAGTTTTCAATAAATTCTATTTTTTCTTTTTTAAATGTAGCTTCGTTTTGAATTTTAAAATCACTCAACATATCAATTAACTGATGATTTGATTTCCTTAATTTACTTGAATTAACTTTATCTAAAGATCCATTCACTAATTTCTCAATATCCATATATGATGATTTTAATACTGTTAAATCAAGATCAAATCCTTGTCTTTTAGCTAACTCTACTTGTAAATCAATTTCATTGTTAATTGTAACCAACTTATTCTTAATAGAGTGCAACATTTCATAAAGAATCCCTTCTTTATTACTTAATTGAGCATAAATTTTTATTTTTTTATCAACTTCTACTGTCGCCCTATCAATAGCATCTGCCCGTTCAGTAAGTTGGCTACTCGTCTCTTCAAATTGCTGAAGCAAAACATCTTTTTGATAATTTAGAATATCAGATTTTTCAATTATCTCTTTAAAACCGGTTAAAGAGTTACTTAGTTCAGTTCTAAATTCTCTTGCTTCTTCTTTTACAACTTCCGATGCTTCTTTTGCTTCCTTTTTTATTTGATTGAATACATAGTTCTCCAAAACTGTGATATTTTTCCAAATGAAATCTTTTAAAATTTTAAACTCCGCCGCATCTTCAATAAATCCAACCCTATCGGTAGCTTCTTTTAAAGCACCAAGCTCTAATAAAGATTGTCCATCAAGAAAAATATTCCCTACAAGATCACGAGTACCAAAAGTTCTAAATATTCCTTGAGCATGTTTTTTGTCTATTTCTAACCAATCGTTATGTGGTTCTCCATATGGTACTATTCTAAAGTTATCTCTAAAAACCTTAATATTACCATACTCATGTGGACGAATCCCTACCCTCCTCGTGAATAAATTCTTATCTCCTCTGTCTAAATAATATATTTCAAGAGATAACTTTCCAATAGGAGAATCTCCATCAAACATACGAAAGCTTTCTCCATATTCTGGCTCACCATCAGAAAATATTTTCAAAGAACAGTAACCATCAGAATATAATTGTGTCTCAATCTTACACCTTAAATAATTGAATGAATCATTTTTTATCTCTTCTTTATCAATTAATTTCTGATCTTGATAAAAAGAAATAAAAATTTTAAATTCACCGCTCTCTACAGGATTTGGAGATAAAAATTTACTGATATCTTTTTTTAACCTATCAATTTCGACTTGTGTCCACTCATCTCTCAAATGAGTTATCGTTAGAGAGAGACCGGTTTGTGAATCCGAGGAAATATTTTCAACGGTATATTCATTTTTTATTTCCTGTAATAATTTACTTCTATCGTCATATTTATTCCAGTCAAAGTTAACTATCGTTTTTCGAGACGAATCTATCCCGATTGATTCCAAAATAAGACCACTACCTATCTTATCAACTCCAAATCTACCAATCCCTTTCTCACCATTTGCAAAGCGCTTAATTAATTTACTCATCTTCTGAGAATCTATTCTTAATAATTTATTATTCTCCTTTGACGATCTCCCTAATTCCATCCAGTATCTATCAATCTGTTCTGTTGTCATACCGACTCCATTATCAACTATCTTTATAATAGAATTATCAGACGAAATCCAACCCTTATTTGAAACTTCGAAATTATGAAATTCAATATTGACTCTTGTAGCTCCAGCATCATACGAATTTTTAATTAATTCAAATATTGCAACATTATTATTTGTAATTAATTCTTGACCAACTAGAGTTTTTAATTTTGAATTCGTCCTAAAAGTAAACTCTCCCATAATTAGCTCCTATTAAAACTATCTATTGTAATTCCTACTTGCTCAGCAAACAATGGTGGAATCGCATTAGCAACTTGAGTATATCTAGGTACATCTTTTTTTCGACGCTCTCCACCTGTCGTATACGGTCCCTTGAACTCATAGTCATCTGGAAAACTTTGAATTCTTGCGTGTTCTCTAACAGTCATTATTCTTGGCTCAGAATAATGAATGTAATCATCTGGAATAGACGTTATTGTATTGCATACCGAATTTGATTTTAATGGAGTCACCCCTCTTTTTTTTAAGCCTTCAACAAGATTCATCGAAGGTGTAATTCGTATAGCCTTATCTGATACATTCATTAATTGTTCAAAAAGTTGGACTGTAGATTCCTTATGTTTTGCAAAACGATGACTATCTGGGATATCATCTTTTAAATTTTTTCTCATTAGTCGCTGATAGTTACTACCAATTTTACCATATAAGCCATTTTTGAAATTCTTAGTATCCATACTATCAATTTGTCCTTGAACTTGTGTTAAATCTCCAATAGCTTGAGATACAGTGATAGGCAACTCCAGGTCCTTTCTGTGTAAAAAATCGGGAATATGATTATACAAATTATCAAAAAATTCTTCTGTAATATTTTCATCTTTTGAAGCAAACAGGATAAATCTCTTTCTATTTTGAGGTACTCCAAAATCTGACATTAATACTAATTTATAAATAACAAAATAATCTAATTTTTCAAGAATCTCAATCAAGATAGTAGAATAATTTTGATTCTTTCCATTTACTTTGAAGTCTACTGTAAAACCTTGAACATTTTCAAAAAACAACATTCTAGGCTGAATCAATTGAATCATTTCGATGTAAGAATGCATCAATTGATTTCGTGCATCACTATTTTCTCTTTTGCCTGCCATTGAAAAACCTTGGCAAGGAGGTCCACCAACAACTAAATCTATTTTTCCTCTTAGCAAAGCTAGTTCTTGATGATGTTTACTCAGTAATTCATTTATATCCCAATTTTTCATCTCTAACCATTTAGGCCAATCAAAATGATTCTTTTTATCAATCAAATTGTATTTTAACGTCTCAAAAGCATGATGATTTTTCTCTACTGCAAAGACTCCTTTGAGACCTGCATTATGCAATCCCAACGACAGACCTCCTGATCCTGCAAATAAATCTATATATTTCATTCTCGTCCTCGTAATTCTTATACTACTTTCATTATACCACAAAAAAACACCTTTCCAGATGAATCCACTGAAAGACCACGACAAACGCATGAAAAATTGCACCTATCTTAATTTTTGATAAGTGCAATTTTTTAGGCTGGCTATTTTATCTCATTTCTATTAATCTAAGGAAAGTTAAACGAATAACTATAAAATGAGAAGCTCATCAAATTATTCCATCGTCAGCATAAATAACTCGGAATACAAGATTAACACTAAAGTCAAATATTGCCTTTTCTTATCACTAGGCTAATTTAGGAAAACCACCATAATTTACTATATTTATTTCTTAAATTCTCTTTTTCCCAATTATAGTACCTATTTAGAAAACTGTAATAATCTTCAGTATGGGCTTTATTTCATTAAATTCTTTCTCCAATTTATACCTTTCTTTTTCTAAATTAAAAAAATTTTCTGATTTGTTAAAAGTATGCCCCGCAACTTCTTGATTCATTTCTAATTCAACTAGGTATCTTAAATTGCTTCCAGAATATTTTTCTATGATATCTGATTTAGAACAGTATTTTTCAAGTTGTTCATAAAAACTATCATAATAATTATTTTTCTTGTTTATATTTATTTCTATAACTGTTTTATCTTTTATTATCTTGTTATGCGTTTCTATTTCTAATTGATGATTCTCATCTTTTGTATTATACAGATTGGCCGTTAATAAAATTGGATAGTCCTCTATTTCACTTGGAAAGGCTATGGCCGACTCATAAAATTTGTCTAATTTGTCTAACTCTGTCAAAAGAGTATTTTGATTTCTTGTATAAAAAAATGTAACATAAGAAAAAATTATTGGTATGATAACTACTAAGATCTTACCTAAATTCTTTAATTTATCCGCTAATTTGTTCAAATTAATATCCTTAATAACTTTTAGCATCTACTGTTTTCTCCATTCTAAATATATTACAACCCCCAACCTTTTTAGGCCGGGTTTTCATATTTATGGAGCTATCCCACCAACTTCTTCATCTCTTCAATCCGTGCGACGGTGGCGTCGTATTTGGTTTGGTAGTCGGCTTGTTTGGTGCGTTCTTTTTCAACGACTTCTGGTTTGGCGTTGGCAACGAATTTTTCGTTGGCGAGTTTTTTGCCAACCATGTCGAGTTCTTTCTGCCATTTGGCAAGTTCTTTTTCAAGACGAGCCAATTCTTCTTCGACATTGAGCAGATCTGCAAGAGGTAGATAGATTTCTGCTCCTGTGATGACGCTTGACATGGCAAGTTCTGGTGCGGTTAGGCTTGCATCAATTTCCAAATGTTCTGGATTGGTGAAGCGTTTGATGTAGTTGACATTTGCCTTAAAGAAATCTTCTAACTGGCTATCCGTTGGCTTAATCAAGAGCGTAATCGGCTTACTTGGGGCAACGTTGACTTCGCTTCGAGCATTTCGCACGGCACGAATCACATCTTTCAACGCTTCTACGCCATTTGCCGCTGCCTCATTTTCAAACTCAGGACGAACCACTGGGTAGCTTGCAGTCACAATGCTGCCTGTTGAAATCTGACCAAAGATTTCCTCGGTTACAAATGGCATGATTGGGTGAAGCAGGCGCAAGATTTGATCCAAGGTATAGAGAAGAACCGAACGGGTCATGACTTTTTCTGCCTCATCATCGCTATAAAGCACTTCCTTGGTCAACTCCACATACCAGTCCGCAAATTCGTCCCAGATGAAATTGTAGAGAATATGTCCTGCCACGCCAAACTCAAACTTATCAAAGTTTTCTGTCACCTTGGCAATGGTTTCATTAAGGTTGTGGAGAATCCAACGGTCGGTAACATTTCCGGCTTCGCTTGTAGCCACTTTTGCGACATTTTCACGCGCCTCATCAAGGTTCAAGCCCTCATTATTCATGAGAATGTAGCGAGAAATATTCCAGATTTTGTTAATGAAATTCCACGATGCGTCCATCTTTTCGTATGAGAAACGAACGTCTTGTCCTGGCGCAGAACCATTTGACAGGAACCAGCGAAGACTGTCGGTACCATATTTCTCAATAACATCCATTGGATCAATACCATTTCCAAGAGATTTAGACATCTTACGTCCTTCTTCATCACGAATCAGACCATGGATAAGAGCATTTCTAAATGGACTCTTTCCTGTAAATTCAATTCCTTGGAAAATCATGCGTGATACCCAGAAAGGAATAATATCATAACCAGTTACAAGTGTTGAATTTGGATAGTAGCGTTTGAAGTCAGCGCTATCTTCATCTGGCCAGCCCATGGTAGAAAACGGCCAAAGGGCAGAGCTGAACCAAGTATCAAGCACATCTGAGTCCTGGGTCCAGCCATCCCCTTCTGGTGCCTCTTCGCCCACGTAAATCTCACCTGCTTCGTTGTACCAGGCAGGGATTTGGTGACCCCACCAGAGCTGACGTGAGATAACCCAGTCGTGAATATTTTCCATCCATTGCAGATAAGTATCGTTGAAACGTGGTGGGTAAAACTCAACCTTGTCCTCTGTGGCTTGGTTAGCAATGGCATTCTTAGCCAATTGATCCATTTTTACAAACCACTGCGTGGACAAACGTGGTTCCACAACGGCACCGCTACGCTCAGAGTGTCCGACAGAATGCACGCGTTTTTCGATTTCCACAAGGGCACCCAATTCTTCCAATTTAGCTACGACTGCCTTACGAGCTTCAAAGCGATCCATTCCTGAAAATTCACCCGCCAAGTCATTCATAGTCCCATCATCGTTCATGACATTGACTTGCGGAAGATTGTGGCGTTGGCCAACAAGGAAGTCATTTGGATCGTGGGCAGGTGTGATTTTTACCACCCCTGTTCCAAATTCTGGATCTGCATGTTCATCGGCCACGATTGGAATAGCTTTATTGACAATCGGCAAGATAACGTTTTGGCCAATCAAGTCCTTGTACCGAGAATCTTCTGGGTTTACAGCAACAGCAACGTCTCCGAACATGGTTTCTGGTCGTGTTGTCGCCACTTGCAACGCACGCGAACCGTCTTCTAACATGTAGTTCATGTGGTAGAAAGCACCTTCGACATCTTTGTGAATCACCTCGATATCCGAAAGCGCTGTGCGAGCTGCTGGATCCCAGTTGATGATAAATTCTCCACGGTAAATCCAGCCTTTTTTATACAAATCAACAAAGACCTTACGAACGGCCTTTGACAAGCCCTCATCAAGGGTGAAACGCTCGCGCGAGTAATCAAGCGATAGGCCCATTTTGCCCCACTGCTCCTTGATGGTCGCTGCATATTCGTCTTTCCATTCCCAGACTTTCTCTAAGAATTTCTCACGCCCCAAGTCATAGCGAGTAATACCTTGCTCGCGGAGACGCTCTTCAACCTTGGCTTGAGTGGCAATCCCTGCGTGGTCCATCCCTGGCAGCCACAAGGTATCAAAGCCCTGCATGCGTTTTTGACGGATGATAATGTCTTGAAGCGTCGTGTCCCAAGCGTGACCAAGGTGCAATTTCCCCGTCACATTTGGCGGTGGAATCACGATTGAGTAGGGCTTAGCCGTCTCATCTTCAGATGGCTTAAAGACATCTGCCTCTAGCCATTTCGCATAACGACCAGCCTCAACCTCGGCTGGATTGTATTTTGGTGATAATTCTTTTGACATGATTTGTCCTTTCTTTTTATAGAGATTCGTTAAACATTCTTCAAACTCTGAGAAAGATTGAATATACAGTTTTTCTTTCTCAGAGTTTACGATAATCATTAGTCCAGAGCGACATTCCGGTACATAGCGATAGACATAAGAGAGTATCCTAGGGAGTTTTTCCTTTGTTCGAGGAAACGACTTAGAAATAATTTGATGAGAAAAGTGTAATTTTATGGTTATCTTATGTTTAAGGACAAGCACTACTATTTCTCTAAGAGAAGGTCGCATATTCATTCTCCTCCCACACCACTTCCAACTTCACCCGATCTGGGTCTTCAAAAAAGACGGCGTAGTGGTCTGGGCCTCCGGCATGTGGGTAGCGGTCATCATAAAGTAGGGTTACGCCATCAGAGCGCAGGCGCTCACGCAAAGCATCAACCTGCGCCTTGCTTGGGAGGCAAAAGGCGAGGTGATTGAGACCTGTTTGCTTTCTGTGATAGCTCGGTTCGCTGTAGTCCTCCTCGGTCTGGACAAAGACGAGATAGGTAGCCCGATAGCGGTAACAAAAGCCCTCTTCCCACTCTTGATACAATTCGTAGCCCAATTCCGCAAAGAGCTTGTCATAAAAGAGGCGACTATTTGCGAGATTCGACACATTGATTTCGATATGGTGGAGCATGCTACTTTCTCGACTTTCGCTGATTTTTTCTTGCTGCTTTAAGAACAGACCCCATTTTATCACTGCGCTCTTCTTCTAAGTAGCGATAAATCCGTTCTTTACCGTCGCCCATATAGAGAATTGGATTGAAAGCCTTGCTTTGGAACTTTCCGTCTGCTACCAGCTTTTCATCTACATGGCGGTGAATGATGCGGGCGATGAAATTCGTATAGTTTCCAAATTCAGCCACTTCCTCCACCTGACATTCTAAAACGAGCGGACAGTCATCTATCAAAGGGACATCTAATGTCAAGCCCTCTTGATAGGTCAAATTTGTCAAGCCAAATTTATCGCGACCACTATGGAAACCTGCCTGCTCAATTTCAAGCATGTGAGTTTCTAAGGGAAGGTTGAGACTAAAACTGCCATATTTCTGAATTTGCCGACAAGCATTGCCACCTGAAAACAGACCAATGACCAGCATATCTCCCAAGGTATAAGAAGAACTGGAGGTCGTGAGATTGTAGCCCCACTTCTCATCCTTATAGCCTAGAAAAAATATAGGAAATCCATAATAAAGTTTTTGCGTTTCAAAGACCTTTTTCATGTTGTGCCTCCCATTCTGTCCGCAGCAAGCCATAAGCCAACTCATCACAATGATTTCCTTCAAAATCCTTGTAGCCACGAATCCTTGCTTCTAAGGTGAAGCCTAGCTTTTCTGCGACACGCTTACTCTGCTGGTTGGAGCTGTAACATCTAATTTCGACCTTATGAAGATGAAGCACAGTAAAGCCGACTTCAATCAGCGCTGCAACTGCTTCTGGCATATAGCCCTTGCCCCAAAAGTCTGGATGAAGAAGGTAGCCCATCTCAAAAACATCATCCGAACGGCGATGGTTAAAATCACAAGAACCTATGATCCGATTGCTTCCTTTGACAGTAATTCCATAACCAGATGGTAAGTTCTCTTTTGCGAGGTTTTCGAAATACTTGTGCTCAACATACTCCCGTTCTTCCTCAAGAGTAGCTATCGGTGGAAAACCAGCGGGATGACACACCTCAGGCAAGCTGGCATAGGCAAACAGGTCTTTGACATCCTCTACCGTCCGCTGACGCAATATCAAGCGCTCGGTCTCCACTTTGGGCAAGCATTTCCCATCATACTCTTCTAAAAGGTTCAGCATCGTTTCCTCACTTTCTAGAGATTCTTTCCTCTTTCCAACAAAAAATCGCCCCTGCCGTATGACAGGGACGAAAGTTAAGACTAATTTCCGCGGTACCACCCAGATTCGGACCGAAATCCGCTCTTGTTCTTATTTCTATTCTCAATCCTCAGCAACAAATACTGACATCTGTGCGGATTTCTCAACACCACCGCTTTCTGTAACAGACAAACTCACTATCCCTCTGATTGGCTTTATTGTAGCAGATTTTCTAGGAAATTGCAACTGCTTATACTATTAAAGACCCTAGGCTTGTCTTACGACGATTTCCCTTGCCAATCCTTGACCTTGTCGGCATGGTCTTTGATCCATTTTTGAGCGGCTGCTTCAGCATCCATTCCTTGGTTGATGTCGAGCATAACGCTCTCCATATCCTCTTGCGACCAGGCAAAGCGGTCCAAGACTTGCACGGCTTCTTTCATGTCCTGCTCTAAATCTTTTCGAGTAAGGGTATGGATTTCTTCTTCCTGTCCCATACTGCCTTTTGGATCTTCTAAGTATTTCAGATCATATTTTGAGAACATCCAATGAGGCGACCAGCCTGTTAGGACAATCTCTTCCTTGTTCTTGATTGCCCGCTCTAATTCGGTCGTCATCGCTCCAGTTGAGGCAGACACCAACTCCCAGTCTGATAAGTTACGATACGCCTGCAAGGTCTCTTCGGTCGAAGTCATGATACCTGCTCCTGGCTCGATTCCTGTGATTTTTTGACCAGCTTGATTGCTTAAGTCTGCAATCGAATCGACTGACATATAACTTGGCACGACCAAGCCTGTCTTGACCCCCGTCATATTGGGACCAAGGTCTGTGACTTTGTCCTTGTATTGTTCATACAAAGCCCCATGGGTTGTTGGCAACCAAGCAGAAGTGGAAGCGTCCACTTCGCCATTTGCAACAGACTGCCATAACACCGCATTGTCAAGCGGAATCCTATCCACTTGGTAACCCATATCCTCTAAAACAGCAGCCATCACATAGGTGGAGGCAATCTCAGAGTCCCACTGAACATAGCCTAGAGTGATGGTTTCTTTCTTTTCCGTTGAAAAAGAAGTCACAATGCGTGCCCCAATCAAGAGGACAAGCCCTGCTAGTGCTGCACACCAGGCCAAACGCTGGCGCTTTTTCTCTTTTGCCGTTTTAACTCTTTTCCGAGAGACTGGCTGATTGAGGGCCTGGGTCATGCGGTCTATCATCATGGCTAAGATAACCAGAGACAGACCTGCGACAAATCCTGTACCAATATCTGCATGCTGGAGGGCTGATAGGACATCTCGACCAAGACCTGGTGCTCCAATCATAGAAGCTGTTACCACCATAGAAAGGGCCAACATAATGGTTTGGGTAATCCCTGTGAAAATGGTCGGTTTGGCAAGCGGCAATTCAACCTTGACTAATTTTTGACGGGCTGTGCCACCAAACGAATCTGACGCCTCAATCAATTCGCTTGGAATCTGGCGAATCCCGTGGTGGGTCATCCGCACCGTTGGGGGCAGGGCAAAGATAACAGAGGCTAATACCCCTGGAACCATTCCAATTCCAAAGAAGGCGACAGCTGGAATCAGATAGACAAAGGAAGGCATGGTCTGCATAAAGTCCAATATCGGACCTGTCACCGCTGCTACTTTCCTACTTTTTGCCATCCAGATTCCTAGTGGAACCCCAATCACGATTGAAATGGCGCTTGACACAATGACGAGGGTAATCGTACTCATCAAATGCTCCCATAATCCTTGGTTCCAAATAAAGAGCAAGCCGAGTGCTGTCAGAACTGGCAGTTGCCATTTTTTCTGACTAGCTAGATAAGCGACCAAGGTCAGCAAGGCAATCATCAACATCGGTGGAATAAATAAGAGCGTATCGGTCACTCCTCCCATCAGATCATTTCCGATATGTTGAATCAGGCTGAAAAAACCTGAAAAAGTTTGCGTCAGCCAATCTGTAAACGATTGAACCCACTCTGCAACTGGTAATTGAACATTCAAATTCACAATAATCTCCTTTCTGCTCTACTTGCTGGAAGCCAGTGCTTCAATCACCCGTCCACGAATAATCACACCGACCAGACGTTCCTTATCATCGACTACCGCAAGCGGAGTAGGCGAATCATGAATCAAGTCAAAAATATCTGTAATCAAGGTATCCGGATGCACCCGCTTGACATTCTGATCGAGAACACTGGATAAGGGAAGGCCAGCTTGTCGCGCATCACGCGCTGCTTCAGCTGTGATTGATCCCTTCAAGCGCCTGCGTTTATCTACTGCTAAAAGCATAGATGTTTCTTCTTTTCGCATGCGATTCAAAGCCACGTTAGGACCGTCAATGTCAATATTGGTTGTAAAGGGCGTGGTCATAATATTTTGAGCTGTCAAGACTTTTGAGCGATCGACATCCTCTACAAATTCTCGGACAAAATCGTTAGCAGGCTGGGTCAATATTTCTTCCCCTGTCCCAATCTGCATGATTTTTCCATCTGCCATAATGGCAATTCGATCTCCAATCCGTAAGGCCTCATTTAAATCATGGGTGATAAAAATAATGGTCCGTTCTTGCTCTGATTGTAAATCCAAGAGCTCATCCTGCATTTCTCGACGAATCAAGGGGTCAAGGGCTGAAAAAGCCTCGTCCATGAGCAGGATATCAGGGTTATTAGCCAGCGCTCTAGCCAGCCCAACCCGTTGCTGCATTCCTCCTGATAATTGATCAGGATATTGGTGGCGAAAGTCATATAAGGACGAATTTTTCAAGGCCTGTTCCGCTCGAGCAGTCCGCTCTTCCTTCGGAATTCCGCGCACTTCCAAGCCAAACTCTGTATTCTCTAAAATCGTCCGGTGGGGAAAAAGCCCAAAACTTTGGAAAACCATGTTGATTTTTTCGCGGCGGACTTGGCGGAGAGCTTCTTCATTCATCACTGAAATATTTTCTCCATCAATCCAAATCTCTCCTGATGTTGGCTCAATCAAGCGGTTCAGCATGCGCACAAGGGTCGACTTCCCAGAACCGGACAAGCCCATGATGACAAAGATTTCTCCTGCTTTAACCGAAAAATGAGCATCATAGACACCGACAGTTGCCCCTGTTTCTTTCAAAATCGCTTGCTTTGATTGTCCAGCCTTCACCATCTCCAAGGCCTGCTTCTGCCGTTTTCCAAATATTTTGGTCAATCCTTTGACTTCTAACTTTGTATTCATCCCTATTCCTCCTCTTCTAAAACACCATGTGACAACTTATTTAAAAATAAAGATTGTCACTTTGTGACCATCTAATCATAACATCAAGTTGTCACTTTGTCAACTCATTGGCACCAAACAAAAAACAACCCAGCTACAAACACGTAGTTTGTTACTGGATTGCACGTTCAATCATTCCTTATTCCATCCTAAAAGCCTGTTAGGAAAACAGATTTCTCATCCGACTTTCGGACAGTTCATCTCCTACAAAATACAAGGTATCATGGCGCTCAACCTTGGTATAGGGACCTGGCGAGACCAATAGCTGGTCCTCATGGCTAATCGCGACAATCGTCGCCCCTGTCGAATGCCAGATATTTAACTCACTGATGGACTTGCCATAATTTTCAGAAGGAGCAGACAGGGTCAGTTCCATCGGTACAAAGGGAAGTTGTTGTTGGACATGTCTGGTTCGGTTCAAAAAGCGATCCATCAAAGAGGTCAAGTGGTCAAATTCTTTTTTTTGTGCTTCGATACTTTGAAAGAGCTCTTTTTTCATATCCTGAAGCGAGGCAACATCCTGATAATTGGCTAAAAATTCCTTGGCTTTCGCAGGCGATGCCACAAAAGCTCCGCTGCCATGGCGAACTTCCATAATCTCTAAATCGACCAAGACATTGATCGCCTTCCGAGCAGTTTCAGAAGACACGCTAAAATTGCTGGCCAGGGTCGATCTCGCCTGCAATTTTGAACCAACAGGATATTTGCCACTGACAATTCGTTCTGCAATTTCAACGGCTATCTGCTGGTATCTCGGAAATGAAATCTGTTTTTTGGCCATCGCTACTCCCTACCACACAATAATACTTCCCCATCATTATAGTATAAAACCAGCAGAAAAGCAAAATCTGCTCAAGAAAAAAGAATGAGCCTATCATCATTTCCTAGAAATCGATTTTCCTCATTCCTTCTATATCAACTTCAGTAGCAAAATGTCACTTATGGTGCATCAACTGAGTTCAAGTTCCTAAAATGCTTGATAGCCTGACGGTTCCAAGAATACAAGGATACCAGCTGAAACACCAGTAAGCCTCCACAAACAAGAGCGAAGAGATAAAGCACTAGACCACCTTTGTAAAGATTCCACCATACCATAGTCGCAAACAGAGCAATGAGGACAAGCCCCACAAGATTGCGGCAAACAGCGTAGATGAGCAAGCCCTTCCGAGAACGGAATGTCTCTGCTTCTAGCTCCAATAGTACCCCCAGAATCAACTCTCCAATCAAACTCATCGTCCACCTCGTTTTTATATACTAGATTGAGCAAGGAATAGGACAAGGCAAAGAGCGACAGATAAAACTGGTCTTCATCAAAGCGACTGAACGATGTCCTAACCTTTATTTAATTCACTATCGCTTAAACAGCTTTTAGTCCTTCAAAGCAATGCCTTTTTCTTTCAATTGTTTCAAGGTCGCAGCTCCGATTCCTTTCAAGGCAAGCAAGTCTTTTTCTGTCCATGCCGCAAAGTCAGTAACGCTCTTAATGCCTGCTTGGTAGAAGGTTTCCAGACGGCTAGCTGGAATCCCCTCTAGTTCTGGTAGAGCTTGGAACTCTTCTAGACTTGCAGCTGCCTGACCTTTGAGGTCTGCGACCACTTCCTTGACTTGCTCAACCGCCTTATCAACGACTGTTTCAGCTACATCTACGACTTGCTCCAAGCGCTCACGGCCTGCTTTTTTCAACCTTGCCCATTCACGTTTCAATGCTTTTTTACGGTTTACTTTTTTCTTTGCCATTTTTCATATCTCCTTTTGATTCATTTTTAATACTGTCTTTGGCCAAATAGTTCATCTGGTAAATCATGGAATCCCTTGCCAGCAGCGTAGTTGGCAAACTTTCCCTGAATAAAGCGATAGGCATCTACCTTGCTCTCATAGCGAATGTAGGCATCTGCTGCCCGCTCGTCCTTGTCTTCTTCTAAGACACGACGGCTTTCTTCCATCGCCATTTCATTGATCATCACTTGGGTATTGACCCAAGCCTCAAACTCTTTTAAAAATTCCTGTTCATATGTCATTCGTCAATCCCCCTGTACACATCTGTCTCAATCGCCCGATAGGGGGCAATATCTTGGACATACTCCAAGACCCCTTGGAATTCCCCATTCGCATCGCGGACAGCCTTATAGGTCACATGGACAAATTGACCGCGCGATTCTGATTTGAACCACATTTCAAATTTGTCCTTACGCCCCTCACGCAAAGCTGTGAAAATCGCTCGGACCTTAGGCAATAATTTCGGCGGGTGGCACAATTCTACATGCCGACCAATCTGGCTCGGAGTTCGTTTAAAAATCATTTCCTCGCTCGGCACCGCATCATTATAATACTGGAAAATATCGTCTTTGTTGACGAAGGTGATTTCCATCGGGAGGTGATTCAAAATCAAGTTGGCCTGCTCCACAGACAAGTAGCCATTCCCAAAGACTTGACTTTCCTGCTGTGAGGCCTGTTTGGGTTTAAAGGAAATGGTCAGCTCTCCTTCTGGCGTGTCAATCCTGTGATGAATGACCTCGCCTGCACTTGCAGGCTCCTGTTCAGCTACTTCTGTGATGCTTGTTGCTGGCGTAAAGTCTTTTCGTTCGGGCTGCCAGATGTCACTCGGGCGGATAATGGCATAGCCAAACGTGTCACTTTCTCCTGCAATTTGCAGCCAATCATCTTGGGTGAAGGATTCCAACAGAATCATCAGCAAAATCGATTCTTCTTTAAAAATCATGCTTTCAAATTCGACCGCAAATGCTTCAAAGCTCTCTTGTAAAGCTGCAATCCCTTGCTGTTCTAGTTGCTGACAATCCTTTTGGACTATCGCAAACAAGTCCCGAATCTGATCATCCACACCCCACATGACCTTGGGCGGCGCATCATGACCGTATTTTTCCATGAGCGGAAAGAAGAGTTCTTCCTTACGGCGATAGTGGTTGTCAAACTGCCCGAGCAAGGCCAGCTGGCGCTCTAGACCCTTGGTCAATTCCGTCTGAACCGTATCCTCTGTGGCCTGTTCATAACTCTCCAGCAAACGCCGAATCCGAATAAGAGCAGCCCGCAGGGCTAAATTCTCATCCTTAAAGACCCGCACAGGGTGGCCTGCTTGATCCGCATCTGCCACTTCCACATTTTGAACCGCCTGCTTAAACAAATTCGCATGAACATCGCAAAGAGCCATGACATCTTCAAAGGTCACTCCCGAATCCGAATTCATCAGTTCATGCTCCATGAGGGAAATCTCAATCGCCGATACCCCTGCAAAGGTCTGATTGAACCGCTCCTGTACGCTTTCTGGACTTGCACCGCGGTGTAAATCCAATAAAATATCCTTTAAGATTTGAATGCGTTGGTCTGTCATCTTTCTCCTCCAATGACATCATAGCCATTCCACTCCAAGGTCGACTGAATGCGTCCCACATCAATGCCCTTCATCTTAGCTCCTTGCTTGAGCGAGACCGTTTTTCCCAACGTCTGTCGCATCAAGGGATTGGCAAGCGGCGTAAAACCAAGCTCGACCAAGATATCCAAGACTTCTGGATGTTCTTCAATGACCTGTGCCACGGGAATGGAAAGATCAATCGTATTCATGTTACTACCTTTTACCTTTATTTTCCACCATTATAGCATATTCTAGGAGGAAAGGGGAGAGAAAAAAGGGAAGTTTTCAAGTAAAAAACGCTTTCTTTCACCCCATCTCTTCCAATTAGGCCTGCCTTTTCCTCATCATCAGTTGATTGGATATGAATGTCTTTTCAGCATTAAACTATATTTTTTAGTGCTCAAAAGATTACAAATGACGCAAATTATGATAAAATTAGAAAATTCATACAGTTACTTGAAGGAGAAAAATACAATGAGTGAGAAACAGCATCATTCAAGGAATAAAATGGAAAGGAGCCTTCAAAATCGCCATGTGCAAATCATGGCCATCGCTGGAACCATCGGAACAGGATTATTTCTGGGTGCAGGACGCTCGATTAGCCTGACTGGGCCGTCTATCATCTTTATTTACATGCTGACAGGCGGCTTCATGTACCTCATGATGCGGGCGATTGGCGAAATGCTCTACCGCGATCCTGACCAGCATACCTTTATCAATTTTATCACCTATTACATGGGCAAGGGCTGGGGTTACTTTGCTGGCTGGTCCTACTGGCTATCGGTCGTCTTTATCGGAATGGCCGAACTCACCGCTGTCGCAGAATACGTTCAATTCTGGTTTCCAACCTGGCCGTCTTGGATCATTCAATTGGTCGTTTTAGTGATATTAGGTCTGGTCAACTTGATTGCTGTTCGTATCTTCGGCGAAGTCGAATTTTGGTTTGCCATGATTAAGATTATCGCCATTCTAGCCTTGATTGCCACAGCCATTTTCATGGTCTTGACAGGATTTGAAACACCGACTGGCATCGCAAGTATCACCAATATCAGCGACGGATTTAGCCTCTTTCCAAATGGTCCACTAAACTTCATCGTTGCCTTTCAGATGGTCTTTTTTGCCTATCTCATGATGGAATTTATCGGTGTAACCACCGCTGAAACAGAAAATCCCCGCAAGGTTCTTCCAAAAGCAATCAAGGAAATCCCTGTCCGTATCGTCTTTTTCTACGGGGGTGCTTTGCTAGCCATTATGGCCATCATTCCTTGGAAGAATTTGGCAACGGCTGGCTCTCCCTTTGTAACGGTCTTTGAATTAGCAGGTATCAAATGGGCTGCTGGCTTGATCAACTTTGTCGTCTTAACCTCTGCTGCATCAGCCCTCAATTCGACCCTCTATTCTACCGGACGCCACCTCTATCAGATTGCCCACGATTCGCCAAACGCCTTTCTGAAGAAATTTAAAGTCGATACCCTATCGCGTCAAAATGTTCCACAAAATGCGATTCTCACTTCTGCGGTGGTCATTGCGCTAGCTGCAGCCATCAGCGTCTTACCTGGGGTATCCGATGCCTTTACCCTGATTACAGCCTCCTCTTCAGGAGTCTATATCGCCATCTATGTCTTGGTCATGCTGGCCCACCTCAACTACCGCACATCAACAGATTTCATGGCAGACGGCTACCTGATGCCCGCCTACCGTATCTTAAATCCGCTGACCATCGGCTTTTTCCTCTTCGTCTTTGCCACCTTGTTCCTCCAAGAAGCAACCCTCTGGGGAGCCATCGGTTCAACCATCTGGATTATCCTCTTTGGCGGGTATAGTCAGTATAAGTTTAGAAAGTATAATAAAGGTTAGGACATCGTTCAGTCGCTTTGATGAATGCCAGTTCTATCTGCAATTCCTTGCCTTGTCCTAATCCATTCTCAATCCACTATAAAGAGGCTGGGTCAAAAATCCAACACTAAATATAAAAAGCGAACAAAACTAGTTTTCTGACACTCAGAATTCTGTCTTGTTCGCTTTTTATATCTTATTTATCAACTTGAAGAATGGATGAGAAAGAATTTCAAAAATCAAAATCTTTTTATCCCAGCCTCTTCAGACATAGACCAACCCAAAATCTATTTAGACAAGTCAACAAGCTCTGCTAACATAACATTCGATTTTTCGATTTTCGCGAGCGGAGCGAGCCTCATCAAATCCTTTTCGCTGTGGTAAAAGTAGGGAGTGGGACTCAATCGTGATTTCGTAGAAATCGATTATCCTCGCTCCTTTGTTTCTGGGCTCGGGCTAAAATAATCCACTGGATTATTTTACTCCGCAGGAAGTCGCTACCGTCCGCACCACCTCAGAAAAGGATTTCAAAATAATTTCTTCAATCTGAAACACAGGATTTTTTCCTGTGTTTTTCATTAAACGTTTACCATGCAAACTGATAACGTGTTTTATGTTCAAATATCTGCCCTTTCTCCAGTAAAATGGAGCCAAAATCAGGGACATTGCAGGCATTGGGGAGGCCTTGGCATTCTAGACTAAAGGCTCCGTGATAGGTTGCCATCTCCTCGCTTGGAAAATTGTAGGTATAGATGACCACCGCTGGCTGGTTGGTCGCAACTGTCAATCGAACCTTCTGGTCTGGGCTAATGACCTCGACGGGTTCAGCCACCTGATCCAAGATCCAAGGATGATCATAGCCCTTGACCAAGGCATTCTGCGGGTGTTCCAAGCTAAATCCTTGGGCAAAGGTAGCCCCTGTGCGGAAGTCAAAAGGTGTACCGTCAACGGCTTCCAAGATGCCAAGCGGCAAATTATCCTCACCGAGTGGAACATAGGTCTGGGCTGCAATTCGCACACGGTGGTCGGCCACATCCTGTGTGACATCTCCTGTCAGATTGAAATAGACATGGTTGGTCGGATTGAAAATCGTATCCTTGTCCGATTGAGCAGTATAGGTAATCTCTACAGCATTGTCTGGTGTCAAGCGATAGCGCGCGGTCACGCGCACATTTCCTGGAAATCCATTAAAGCCATCTGCCAGTTGGATGGAGAATGTAAGGCTATTTGTTGCCTCATCAAGCTCCACATCCCAGTATTGTTCATTGGCTGTGTTTACACCGCCATGCAAGGTGCGCCCTGGCTCATTTTCGGTAAAGCGATAGGTTTGCCCCTTAATCTCAGCCTGCGCACCTGAGATGCGCCCTGCAACTGGTACAATGGTCGCACCGGGATAAGCATCCTTTGCCTGATATTCCTCGTCTGAGGACGCAGACATGGTCAGATTGCGCAGTCCACCATTTTCCTCCACAGGCACCAAGATTTCTACAATTCGTGCCCCAAAATTGGTCAAGGTCAGCTGCATACCAGCTTCGTTGACCAGACAGTATTGTTTTGCTTTTTCACTTCCAAATGGACGAACTTCTATCATATTTTCTCCTTTTCAACTGATAATCTTATCTTCATTATACACTATTTTCTATGGTTCCTATTCCCGCAGATACAGCTGAATTTCTTTAAACATCAACAAACAGGAGCTGACATTTGTCAACTCCTGAGGATACTTAAAGCCTATTCATCTTCATCGTCCGACATGCTGTTCAACACATCGTTGACATATTGGACGTATTCTGATGTGCTTTCATGGTAATACGAGCTTGTTCCAAGAAGAGCATCATTGATAAAACGAATCACCATCGGCATATTCATTCCTGCATAGAGCTCAATCGCACGCCCTTCCAGAATCAATTTGCTGACAACGTTACAAGGTGTACCACCTAGCAAATCCGCAAAGACAACGAAATCGTCTAATCCTTCAATCGTATCTAAAAATTTTGCCTGAAATTCTTCTGGACCTTCTGCTGGAAGCAAGGCAACTGTATGAATATTGTCTTGTGGACCCATAATCATCTCTGTACTTTGCTTCAAGCCCTCACAGAATTGTCCATGGCTTACTAATACTAAATGTTTACTCATAGAGGATACCTTACATCATTCCAAATGCGAAGTGACCTAGGGCTGATAGAGCAACGGCTGCTATAATGATAAGCAAGATTGCTTTTGTAGACGTCATACCTTTACGGCCAAGCAACCAGAAGATTGCACCTGTAATCACAGCTGGTACCAAGCGTGGGAAGATTTGGTTAATCATGTCTTGAATCATGATTGCCTTGTCACCGATATGCGGTGTCCAAGTCACTTCAACGTTAATCATAGTTGCAATCATCGCACCGAGCATGAAGACCCCAAGAACAGAAGCTGCATCTACAAGGGCAGTCAATTTGCTACGCATTGTTGTAACGAGAGTTGTTCCTTCTTTATAAGCAAATTCCAACTGTTTCCAACGGAAAATATCGTACACAACTGCTACGGCAACCCACATCGCAATACCGATGGCAGAGCCAGCTTTCGCTTGAGTTGCTGCGATAGATCCCATAATCGCTGGCACAAGTGAACCAAAGATGGAATCTCCAATAGGTGCAAATGGCCCCATCAAACCAGTTTTCACACCATTCACCGCATCTTTAGATGCAACACCTTCATTTTCTTCCAAGGCAAGGTCAATCCCTGCAATGATCGTATGGAAGAATGGTGATGTATTGAAAAATTGGGTATGCAATTGCATCATTTCTTTCAGCTCAGGAGTGCCATCTCCGTACATTTTACGAAGCTGTGGCAAGAGCATATAGAGATAACCAGAACCCTGCATCCGTTCATAGTTCCAACCAAGTTGGTAGGTGAACATGCTACGTTTGTTAATTTGATTAAAATCTTCTTTAGTCAGTTTGTAATTAGATTTCATCATCTTCAATTTCCCCACTTTCTGCATTAGTCGGAGCTGCAACGACAGTCACATTTTGGCCATTCTTGTAATGAAGAACTGCAAGACCGATACCGATTACGGCGATTGCAACCATTGGTAAACCTTTATCGAATGCTGATGATGAGAAGCCGATTGCTGCTTCTGCTGATTCATCATAGGCACCTGCAAGTGTGCCAACAGCACCACTAAGAGTTGAAAGACCACCAAATACAATTGTCATCATTGCAGTAATCGCAAATCCCATACCAAGGTAGTGGAGGTTGCGTTTAAGTGGAAGATAGTGAAGCAAGATTGCAAATCCAAGACCTGGAAGCATACGAGCTGCAAGGGTCAAACCTGCTGCAATCCATTTGTATTGTGGCAATTCAATAGTTGTAACCATAGTTTCAACAAGACCGCCACCAAAGGCAAGGGCAAGAAGAACTGGAACTGCACGAGAAGCTGCCCAAGGAATCGCACCTAGAAGATAGTTGCGCTCAATTCCTTTGTAGTCAAAGCGTTCCACTGCTGCGTCCACACGGTGAGCAAAGTAAGTAGTTGTGAAACGACCGAGGATATCCGCATAAGTCAAGAGACCTGCTACTGGTACCGCAATTGTAGAAATTGCTAGCTCAGGGTCAAGCCCTTTTGCTACTGAGAAAGCAGTTGCCAAGACCGCACCAGATGTCGCATCAATACGAGATGCACCACCGAAGGTACCAACACCAAGCACTACCAATTGAAGAGAACCACCTATAAACAAACCAGTCTTCAAATCTCCCATAACAAGACCAGTAATGAATCCTGCAAATACAGGTGACCCGGCAGATGATACGATGGTCAACTCATCACAGATTTGATAAGCTGAATACAAGGTAAGTAAAAGAATTTGCCACCATTGAATCATGATGTAACCTCCTAAAAATTTTTTATAATTGTTTCATGTCTTCCTCTCGATGAGTGGCAGACAAGGATAACCAAATTGTGTTTATCTTACCTTATCAAGTAATGGTAAGAAGTCTTTTGCAGTATCACCTGGCACCATTTGATGAATCAATTTCACGCCTTTAGCATTCAATTCATCAAAGACCTTGATATCCTCGTCCACCACGTTTACAGAACGGGTCACAGAGCGAGTTTCAGGTGATTGGGACATATTGCCGACATTCAATTCTGGAATAGATACGCCTTGCTCTACCAAGCCCAAGAGTGGAGCTGGTTTTTTCGCAACGATAAAGAGGCGTTGGGAATCATATTTTCCTGCTAAGATATTTGCTGCAGCCTTATCAACTGGTAAGACAGACAATTTCACCCCTGCTGGGCAAGCTAGTTTCAAGCCTGATTTTTCAATGTCATTGTTCACGACATCGTTATCCACGACCATAATCCGTGAAATGTTTAATTTTGTGGTCCAAAGATTTGCCACCTGTCCATGGATCAAACGTCCATCGATCCGAACTCCTATAATTGCCATAGTATTCTCCTTTTACTATTTATAAATCTTTATAGACATGTTCCTGTGAAAAACGAAGATTCTCTCTATATTTGCCTTCTGTTTCAAAGACAATAATCTCATTTTCTCCTTTCTTTAAGTATCCTTTTGGTATATAGAGGGAAAGGATCGGACCTTTTTCCCAGAAACGACCTATATTTTCTTGGTTGATAAAGACAACCCCCTTGCCAAATCCTGTCATATCAAGATAGGTGTCTTGACAATGCTCAATCGTGACATGGTAACGATAAAAAGCTGGTTGGTCTTCTTCCCATTCGTTTGTAAATGCAAGCCCATCTAGCCGATCAAGCGGTAGCGGATACATGTCCCACTGGCCGATAAAGTGCAAGTCTGCCATCACTCCTCGACCGAGCCCCTTGGCTTGGGTCGGAGCCGTTAACTTATGACCGTAATTCACACGGCCCATATTTTCCACTAAAATCGTTAATTCTGCTTCTTGATTGGCTTGCTGGAAGTGTATTTCTTCACCGATTTCTTCTTGGTACTGGGTCGCTAGTTTTTGACCATCTAGAAATACCTGAAGGCGATCTCTAGCATCGATGATACGCAAGCGCTCACCATCTTGTGCATCCCGTTCGATTCGTGTCTGGTAACAAGTATAGCCGACAGTCTGACCGAGTTCTTCCATTGATTTCGGATAAAAGGCTTTCTGGCAATCGCTTACATTTTTCAATGTTGCAAATAAGCTCACCTTATCATTCAAGGATACGGTCGGATAAGCTACTGCTTCTTTGACCAAGGGCTCCGCATAGTCAAGCTGCGGATAGCGTTCTTTCATCAAGGCTTGTAGGGCATAGAATTTCTTGGTTGGATTGCCCGCCTCATCTAAAATTGCATCATAGTCATAGGAGGTAATCTGCGGTAAATCAATCTGTCCCCGCGCTGAACAGCCATTCATGAAGCCGAAATTTGTTCCACCGTGGAACATGTAGAGATTGATACTTCCTAGCTCAATGGTTTCCATGACAGCCTGAGCCAGTTCGTCTGGATCTCTGCGAATGACCTCTTCTCCCCAGCGGTTGAACCAGCCATCCCAAAATTCCATACACATGAGTGGCCATTTTTTATCGTGTTCATCAAAGAAGGCCTGTAACTGCTCGAAATTTCCTTTGGCGTTGGAGCCGAAGTTTGCGGTAGCAAGGATATCCTCATCCAGTAAGGTTCCAGCCCGCAAGGTGGCTCTCCATGAACCATCTGATGTAAATAGGGGGGCGTTTAGCCCGTATTTTCTCATCAAAGCTGCAACTGCTCGCAAGTATTCCTTATCTTCACCGTAAGAGCCGTACTCGTTTTCTACTTGGAACATCAGGATATTGCCCCCTTGGGCCAACTGATGCTTGGCTAGCTTAGGCAAGAGAAAGGCGTAATAATCCTCCACATGTTGGAGATAGGCTTCCTCTCGTGAACGCACGCGCACCTGCTCGGTCAAGAGCCAGGCCGGAAGACCACCCCACTCCCACTCTGCGCAGATATAGGGAGACGGCCGAACAATGGCATACAAGCCAAGTTCCTGCGCCATCGTCAAAAAGCGCTCAACGTCTAAGATGCCTTCTGTTGTGAATACCCCTTTTTGAGGCTCATGTAAATTCCAAGGAACATAGGTTTCAACGGTATTAAAGCCCAGAGCCTTCAAATTATACAAGGAATGATACCAGTCATCCGGATGCACTCGAAAATAGTGAATCGCCCCTGATAGGATTTTGAATGGCTGATCATTGAGATAAAAATCATCTCGAATCTGAAAAGTATTCACCACGTCCTCCTTGTAACCGTTTTCTATTCTTTATCAATATATTAACATAAACTACTGGTTATGTCCAGTTGTTTTTAAAAAAATTTTCTTTTTTTATCAAGATTTAGTATAATAAGTATCATAAGATGTATGAAAATTCGTAATGTTAGAAAGGGAACACCATGAAAATACCAAAATACCAACAAGTACAAAATGACTTACGGCACCAAATCATTTCTGGAAAATTTGAAAATGGGGATAAATTTTATACCGAAGCTGAATTGACCAAACTCTACAATGTCAGCTCGATCACCGTCATCCGCGCCGTCAATGAATTAGTGAAGGACGGCTACCTTGTCCGCCAACAAGGAAAAGGAACCTTTGTCTCCCGCTCTCGCAAGGGCAAACTGGTTGAATTTTCGGATATTGAAGTCTTTTCACTTGAAGAAGAAAGTGTCAAAGTCTTGACCTGCGAAAAGGGTAATGACCCCCGTATCCTTGAAGAACTTTCTCTGGATAAGACGTCCTACTACTATAAAATTATCCGCGTGCGCTATGCAAAGGATGCTCCTTATATTTATCAGCAGTCCTATATTCCTGCTCGCTACATCAAAAACCCTGAGGCTCCCCTCTCCCATTTCCAATCCATCTACCAACGTTTTAAACTGGATTTTAACCTCCATATGTCCGAGGAGCTCTATTCTGAGACCAATGAAGTGGTCTTTCCTACTCCAACAGAAGTGGCGACACATCTCCAGATGGCAAAAGATGAGCCAAGTATCCTGCAAATTCGCACCACTAAGCGAACAGGTAGTGAAGAAGTGTTGGAATACATTGAAACCTACAAACATTGGAAATTCTTCAAATTTGAAATCGTTGCGAATAAACATTAAAATGATTAGAACTACAAAAATAAACGAGGTTGGGTACATCTGTCCCAACCTCGTTTATGTATTCTGACTTATTCTCCCCGTGTATGGCTAATCTTGTACCGAAATTGATCGGCACGCGCAATACTAAAGGTGTACTCAATCATGCGATTCTTATCATTATAGGTCTTACGAATCAGGTGTAGAACCGCATCCCCATTATGAATATCTAGTAGCTTCGCTTCATTTTCAAGAGCGATGCTGGCATAAAATTCCTCTTCTGCTAGGCGAATGACTTGATCGTAGTCCTCAGCAAAAATTTCATAAAGCGGCCGCACCTGCAACTCTGTTTCAGATAAGGAATCAAATATCAGCGCTGGTACATAGGTCCGCTCCAGCATCATGGGAATCCCATCGGCCAAGCGCAGGCGCTCCAATTCAAAGATAGGCTCACCGATGGCAACCTGCAAGCGTTGCGCCAGAAAATCCGTCGCCTGAATGCGCTCAAAGGACAAAATCTCTGTTTTCGGTACCCGACCGACCCGACGCATTTGCTCGGTAAAGCTATAGGTCATGGACAAATCAACAGCCTGTTGACCAACTTCTGATACAAAGGTCCCCTTACCATGAACCTTATAGACTAGTCCTCTTTTTTCTAATTCCTGTAAGGCTAAACGGACAGTAATCCGACTGACGCCATACACCTGGGTCAATTCTCTTTCGGAGAGTAATTTCTCATTTGCCTCCATTTTCTCTCGAATCTCTGTTTCAAGCGTCTCCACTAATTGTAGATAAAGAGGCTTTGTGCTAGATATATCGGCCATAATATCTACTCCTTTATCGGTTATAACCACTATAAGTATAGGCTATTTTCGGCCGAAATGCAAGTTTAAAAATACCCCACCTAATGTTTTTTACATCATCTTTCCGTTTTGATGGAATACCGCAACTATAGCCAGAGTAACGTATTAACAGCAGCTACAGTCCTATAACTTACCAAAGAAAAATCGAGCCAATGGTCCTGCAACAAAGAAATTTAAAAGCAGCGCTATAACCGCATTGCCCAGCCAAGCAAGTCCGTAAGTCGCAGGACTAAATGGCACCTGACTAACAACCACTCTATAAAAAGACATGCCCATGAACATTTCGTGTAAGTCATTTGCAAAAGAAAACGTTTGTATGTTCCACCCCCCTTGCATCCTTTGAAACATTCGTTGATAGACTGAAAAAAACAGAGCACTGATAGCCCTGTTTCATCTGTTATAATAATTCGTTAACCTGCCGTTTGGATAATTTCACCACACACTCTGTCCTTGCAGTATGGGGGAACATATCCACCGACTGAATATAGTCCACTTGATACACTTTGGCCAGTTGGACCAAATCACGAGCCAAGGTCGACACATTACAAGACACATAGACCATCTTTTCAGGCTGGTAGCGGACAATGGTTGCCAGCAGCTGCTCATCAAGCCCCGTCCGTGGCGGATCGACAATCACAGCATCTGCCATGTAGCCTTCCTTGTACCAACGCGGGATAATCTCTTCTGCCAATCCCGCCTCATAATGGGTATTGGTCAAGCCCATACGCTTAGCGTTTCGTTTCGCATCCTCAATGGCTTCTGGAATAATATCCATACCACGTAGCGATTTCACTTTCTTTGCAAAGGCAAAGCCGATAGTCCCCACGCCACAATAGGCATCAATCAGCTGTTCATGCCCTCGAATATCTAGCGCCTTAACGGCTTCACCATATAAGACTTCTGTCTGCTCTGGATTCAACTGGTAAAATGCACGCGGTGACAAGGCAAACTCATAGCCCAACACAGACTCCTCAATCGCCTCTTGTCCCCAGATGATTTCCGTCTTCTCCCCGTAAATCTCACTCGACTTTTTGCTATGCCAATTGACTGCTACCGTCACAATCTCTGGAAATGTCCCGACTAGCTCTTCTACTAAGCGAGTCAGATTAACCTGACTAGACGTCACAAAAATCAACTGAATCTGCCCAGTCTCCCGAGCCCGTCGCACCATGACCGTCCGAATACCGCTACTCCTGCGCTCATCATAAATCGGAATCCGGTGTTTCGTGAGCAAGGCTGCGACCTGATTGATGACCGCCTGCGTCATTTTATCTTGTACTAAACAGTCCTGAATGGCAATCAAGCGATGAGAATGCTCGGCATAAAGCCCCGCCTGAACCTTCCCTTTGATGAGTCGCGTCTGAAACTGCAATTTTGCACGATAATATCTCGGCTCTTTCATTCCAATGGTCGGGCGAATCTCATAGTCTTCAAAACCTGCTGGCTGAAATTTTTTCAAGGCCTGACGGAGCAGGTCGGTCTTGAAATCCAACTGCTGGTCATAGCGTAAGTGCATGATTTGACAACCGCCACATGCCTCATATAAAGCACAAGCTGGTACCACCCGAAACTTGGACGCGCGATTTACCTTGAGCAAACGTGCCTCCACAAAATTCCGCTTAACAGCCGTCACCTGACAATAGACTTCTTCACCCTTTAGCGCTCCAGGTACAAAGACCAAGGTCTTCTGATAAAAGCCAATCCCTTCACCATTGATGCCCATTCGCTTAATTTTTAAGGCAATCCGTTGTTTTACTTGTATACTCATAATACTATTTTACCGAAATTTCGTGTATAATGAAAGAATGAAAATCACAAAACTCGAAAAGAAAAAACGCCTCTATCTCCTAGAACTCGATCATGATACACAACTCTATATCACAGAGGATACCCTTGTCCGCTTCATGCTCAGCAAAGACAAGACAATTACTCCCGAAGAATTGACCGAAATCCAAACCTTTGCCCAACTATCTTACGGTAAAGACCTCGCTCTCTACCACCTATCGTTCAAACAACGGACCCGCAAGGAAGTTCAACTCTACCTTGAAAAATATGAGATTGAAGCAAACATTATTCCCCAAATCCTTGACAATCTTGAAGCTGACAAGTGGATTGACGATCAAAAATACGTCGAAACCTACCTTTATCAAAACCAATTATCTGGAGACAAGGGGCCACAAATCCTCAAACAAAAACTCTCTCAAAAAGGCATCCCTCTTTCACTCATCGAAGAAGGACTTCAAGAGATTGATTTTTCCCCAATTGCAGAGCGTGTTGCCCAAAAACTTGCCAAAACATATGCCCACAAATTGCCGCATCATGCCTTGCAGGATAAACTGTTTCAGTCCTTACTCAACAAGGGATTTACTTATAGCCAAGCACAGACAGCTGTCCAAGGTCTCGAGCTAGAAGCAGATACAGAGTTAGAAGACCAGCTCATGCAAAAAGAACTGGAAAAACAGTACCGCAAATATAGCCGAAAATACGACGGCTATGAATTGCAGCAACGCCTAACGCAAGCCCTCATGCGTAAAGGCTATGATTATCAGCAAATAAAAAACAGCCTACGCGACTACCTCTAACTTTCTATTTCCGAACAAAAAAGTCTAGACAGTAAAAATTTTTCCTATTCTTTAAAAGTTATGGTATAATAGGGAGGATTAAACTTAAATTGTAGAAAGTTGGTAACCAAGTGAAATTACCAAAAGAAGGCGACTTTATTACAATTCAGAGTTATAAACATGATGGCCTATTGCACCGCACCTGGCGCGATACCATGGTACTAAAAACAACAGAAAATGCCATCATCGGTGTCAACAATCATACCTTGGTCACCGAAAATGACGGCAGACGTTGGGTCACCAGAGAACCCGCAATTGTCTATTTTCATAAGAAATATTGGTTTAATATCATTGCTATGATTCGTGAAAATGGTGTTTCCTATTATTGTAACCTAGCAAGCCCCTTCGTTCTTGACAACGAAGCGCTCAAGTACATCGACTATGACCTTGATGTGAAGGTCTTTGTGGATGGAGAAAAACGCTTGTTAGATGTTGATGAATATGAACGCCACCGTAAACAGATGAATTATCCAACAGATATTGACTTTATTCTCAAAGAAAATGTCAAAATCCTCGTGGACTGGATCAACAACAAACGCGGTCCCTTCTCTCAAGCCTACGTTAACATTTGGTACAAACGATATTTAGAACTACGAAATCGTTAAAGTTGCATACAGAAAAACCTGATTTTCAGGCTTTTTTCTTACGAATAAAAGGAAAACATTATGGCATTTACAAATACAACTGGGCGCTATGCCAGCTTCAGTACCGTCACTTCCCTTCCTGGGAATGTGATTGATAGCATCTGGTATATCATTGACAATTACCTCAAACACGTTATCCCCTTGAAATCCATTATCCGATTTCAGCTCACGAACAATGAAGGGAACATCACAGTCATCTTTTCACAAGAGCATTATCTAAACGCTCTTTCCGTAGATTTACAGATTCCCTTTGATCCCCTGTATCCCCGCAAGCTACTTGTCATTGATAAAAAAGGGCAGGAAACTATTGTTTTGCCCGATGAATTGCATTTTTAATAACAAAAAAGAGATTGAATAAAAGCTTTCAAAAAATTGACTTTTGTTCAATCTCTTTAATCTACTTTTAAAGGCATGTACATAGCGCTCGTCAAAACTAAACCTCTTTATAAGGCCAGTTAGTATGAAAGCCTAGTTTGCAGACACAAAAAAAGAGCTATTGCTCTCCTATTATCATAGTCCGTACGGGATTCGAACCCGTGTTACCGCCGTGAAAAGGCGGTGTCTTAACCCCTTGACCAACGGACCATATTGATATAATGGGCACGAGTGGAATCGAACCACCGACCTCACGCTTATCAGGCGTGCGCTCTAACCATCTGAGCTACGCGCCCAAACATGTGTTTGGTTTTTGGATACTATCCAAAAGCGGGTGACGAGAATCGAACTCGCGACAACAGCTTGGAAGGCTGTAGTTTTACCACTAAACTACACCCGCTTATATGGGAGTTAACGGGATCGAACCGCTGACCCTCTGCTTGTAAGGCAGATGCTCTCCCAGCTGAGCTAAACTCCCTTTGGCGGAAGTTCAGCTCACTGGATTCCCCTGTCGTGCAATGACTACGTCATCTGCGACAAAGGCGAACTTACGTTCTCCTTAGCTGAGCTAAACTCCCAATAGGTGAGGAGACGAAGCTCCTCTCTCGCTAAGCGACTACCATATCTCACAGGGGGCAACCCCCAACTACTTCCGGCGTTCTAGGGCTTAACTGCTGTGTTCGGCATGGGTACAGGTGTATCTCCTAGGCTATCGTCACTTAACTATGTTGAGT
>NZ_MSJM01000010.1 GCF_001921845.1 Streptococcus cuniculi
AACCCGAAGGTCGTAGGTTCAAATCCTGCTCCCGCAATTTGATTGTGGATATGGCTCGGTAGCTCAGTTGGTAGAGCAATGGATTGAAGCTCCATGTGTCGGCGGTTCGATTCCGTCTCGCGCCATTTTTTAGGAATAAATGCGGGTGTAGTTTAGTGGTAAAACTACAGCCTTCCAAGCTGTTGTCGCGAGTTCGATTCTCGTCACCCGCTTTTGGATAGTGTCCAAAAACCAAACACATGTTTGGGCGCGTAGCTCAGATGGTTAGAGCGCACGCCTGATAAGCGTGAGGTCGGTGGTTCGATTCCACTCGTGCCCATTTATAAATGGAGAATTACTCAAGAGGCTGAAGAGGACGGTTTGCTAAATCGTTAGGTCGGGTAACTGGCGCAAGGGTTCGAATCCCTTATTCTCCGTTGTTTAACGAGATTATCGAATGATATTCTCGTTTTATTGTATAAAAATTTGCTTGGGTTGTATGAGGTTAGGTAAGATAAGAAATGAATAAAGTTGCGAAATTGATTGTTGTAAGTTCAGTGCTCTTGGTTTTGTCCTTCTCTTTATTGTTTTTGACGGTCAATAAGCGATTGGATATTCCTTATCTTTCAAATGGTGTTCACACTTCTCTATCCTATGTGAACCGATTCCTTTCCAAACCCATTCGTTTTTTCTCCGAACAACGGGATGTGATGACAGAATTAATCGAGACCTATGATGAGAATAAGGAATTAAAAGCATCTTTGGCTTCATTAGAAGGTCAAATTGCGGAGTTGGACACGATAAAAAAGGAAAATGCTAGCTTAAGAGAAACTCTTGGGATGACAGATCGGTATGCGGATAAGCATGTTCTTGTCGGGTTGGTATCTGTGCGGACACCAGTTTCTTGGAATACGCAGTTGACAATTGATTTAGGGAAAAAAGATGGTCTGACTGAGGAAATGCTAGTGGTGGCAAACGGTGGTTTGGTCGGAACAATTGAGCATCTTTACGATGATGTGACCGATGTCAAGTTGCTATCTAATTCGGATAAAGTGACTAAAATTCCTGTCAAGATTGCAGCAGGAAATACCAATATTTATGGTATTTTAACAGGATACGATACGGATACCAATAGTTTTATTATTAGTCAGTTAAATAGCGCCGAGGACATTGCAGTTGGTAGCAATGTTGTTACAAGTGATTTAGCTGGTGCTACGCCGTCTAATATTCAAGTTGGGAAAGTCAGATCCGTTAAGACCAGTAGTAGTGATTTAATTCGTGAGTTGTACGTTGAGCCGACTGCGAATTTTTCCAATATTTATTCCGTTTTGGTCGTAGGAGATGGAAAATGAAAAATTACGTGAAGTACATAATTCCCCTCCTATTGTTGCTAGCTTTTGTGATAGATGGGCAGTTATCTACATTATTTATTAATTTGACACCTGGCATTATCACTGTATCGAGTCACTTTTTATTGATAATGGCTTTGTATTCCGTTCTTTATATTCCTACTTTTTACAATGTTGTGATCTTTACGATTATTGGTTTCTTGTATGATATTTACTATTTGAATATCATAGGCATCTTTGTGACCTTGTTCCCACTAGCTGTTTATCTGATTGATTATTTCTATCAGAGTTTAAGGTTTAAACGAGTGACCAATCATATCATTTTATTAGTTGTCATCTTTGTGGTGGAGTTTGGGGCATTCTTATCTGCTCGTCTATTTGAAGTGTCCAATTTGTCCATGTTTATCTTCGTGGTCTATAGTTTGGTGCCTACCCTAGTCTTTAATTCTCTTTTATTATTGATGTTACAGCCTGTATTAGAGAAGTTCTTTTATATAACGAATAAGACATAAAAATGTAATAATCGCGTAATATTTTTACGCGATTTTTTTGGTAGAATGATATAGTCAGAAAGAATAGAGGAGTTTAACGAACCTATGAAGAAAAAAATCTTAGCAAGTTTGCTAGTGAGTACCATCGCTTTAACAACTGTTGGAAATGTATTGGATGTTAAAGCAGATGATACAGATAGCAAGATTGCAGCTCAAGATAATAAAATTAAAGAAATTACGAGCCAACAAGCTACTGCCCAAGCGCAGGTTGATGCAGTCCAAGCGCAAGTTGACTCTATTGTTGCAGAACAAGCTAGCTTGACAGCTGAAAACGAGCGTTTGGAAGCTGAAACTCAAGCTCTTAGTGCAGAAATCGAAAAATTAGCTGGTGATATTGTATCACGCGATGAAGCCTTGAAAAAACAAGCTCGTAGCGCGCAAACAGACGGTTCAGCAACTAGCTATATCAACACTATTTTAGATTCTAAATCAATCGTGGATGCTTTGTCTCGTGTGAATGCTATGCGTGAAATTGTTGCAGCAAACAACCGTATGCTCGAGCAACAAAAAGCAGATAAAGAAGCGATTGAAGAAAAACAAAAATCAAATCAAGAAGCAATCAATACTCTTATAGCTAATCTTCGTAAACTTGATGAGGATGCAAAGGCATTAGAGGCTCGTCAAGCAGAATTGAAAGTAGCGCAGTTAAACTTGGCTGCTGAAAAAGCAACTGCAGAAGATGAAAAGCAAGCCTTGATTGAAGAAAAAGCAGCGGCTGAAGCGGCAGCCCAAGCGGCGGCAGCAGCTCAGGCGGCTTATCAAGCACAACAAGCAGCGGCAGCCCAAGCAGCCGTATCACAATCACAACAGCCAGTTGTATCTAATGTAGTTTCGAATCCATCATCGGATACATCTGGACCTTCAGTAAGTGCTCCACAACCAAAGATTACATATGATTCAAACAATACTTATCCATGGGGTCAATGTACATGGGGTGTTAAGACGCTTGCGCCTTGGGTAGGAAATTATTGGGGGAATGCAGGACAGTGGTTGCATAGTGCCCAAGCAGCTGGTTTTAGTATCGGTTCGACTCCTAAAGTAGGGGCTGTTGCAGTTTGGAACAACACTTATTGGGGACACGTAGCAGTAGTGACTGCTGTTAATGGAAATCAAATCCAAGTTATGGAAGCAAACTATGGTGGAGATGGCTATAATGCGGATCCTAGAGGGATTGGAAACTACCGTGGTTGGTTTGTTCCAACAGGTGTTACTGGGTATATCTATCCTTAATCAGAGTAACTCTTTGGAGAAAATCCACAAAGTTTAGTATCATGTATAACACAACATCATCTGAATGAGTTTATTCTATCGATTCTCTCATTCAGATGATGTATTTTTTATCTAACAATTGATAAGGGAGTCGTTTTCCTTATTATAAAATGTCGATAGAGCCTAGAGGAAGCCTTCCAATAGAAGTGATTCAATTGACAAAAACAGGTCAAAATTATATAATAAGCGGGTGACTTGGTTATAGATATATCTTGATTCTTATGCTGGAGTCTTCATTTAGAACCGAGTGAAGTAGTCATAAGTAAAGTACGAGAAATGCCGTCTGAGGAAAGACGCTGTATTCGTGTTGTCCAGAAAAGGATTGTCTTTTCAGGATTTTATTTATTTTAGAGAAATGATTTATTAGCAGTTGTATACAAAGGAGTAAGTATGTGCGGATTTGTTGGATTCTATAGCAATACGATAACGGATAAAAATGTCGTGAAAGAAATGAGTGACCAAATTGCTCATAGAGGGCCAGATAGTGATGGCTATTATTTTGATAAAGGGATTAACTTTGGCTTCAGACGCTTGAGTATTATTGATTTGAACGAGGGGTCACAGCCTATTTTAAATGAATCAAACGATATCGCTATTATTTTTAATGGTGAAATCTATAACTATCAAGAGATTCGGGAAGATTTAGTCCAAAAAGGATACCACTTCAAAACTCATACAGATACAGAAGTAATTTTACATGGGTATGAAGAATATGGTGAGGAAGGAATTTTATCTAGATTAAGAGGGATGTTTGCCTTTACGATCTGGGATAGCAAACAAGAAAAGTTGTTTGGCGCGCGGGATCATTTTGGTATTAAACCATATTATTACAGTGTTTTGGGAGAAGATTTTATTTTTGGTTCAGAAGTTAAATCATTTTTGCGTTTTCCTAATTTTGAAAAGAAGATAAATGAAGAAGCTCTAAAACATTACTTAGTGTTCCAATACAATCCTTTGGAGGAGACCTTCTTTAAAGGAGTTAAAAAACTTCGTCCAGGCCACTACTATACTTATCAAAATGGGAAACTGGATATCAAGCGATACTATACCATTAGTTTAGACTATGAAGATCTTACGTTTGACGAAGCAGTTTCAAAGATTGAAAAAGAAGTTGAACAATCAGTTGAATACCACAAAATTAGTGATGTAGAGGTTGGTTCTTTCCTATCTGGTGGTGTTGACTCTAGTTATGTAGTAGCGACTGCACTTCCGAATAAAACCTTCTCTGTTGGTTTTGACAACGAAGGATTTGATGAAACCATGTATGCGAAAGAGTTATCAGATACTCTTGGCATTCAAAACTATTCTAAGATTATCAGTCCAGATGAGTTTTTTGAAGGTATCGAAAAAGTGCAGTATTTTTCAGATGAGCCTCATGCAAATCTTTCAGCCGTTCCGCTTTATTTCCTATCTAAATTAGCTTCGAAACAGGTGAAAGTGGTTCTATCGGGTGAAGGTGCTGATGAATTATTTGCCGGTTATAATGAGTATGAAGAAGCCTTGCCACAAAAAGTCTACAAACTTCTTCCATTCTCGTTAAGACAGTTGTTGTACAGAAAATTGAAGGACAAACCACATTTTCGTGGTAAGTCTATCATCACAAAATATGGTCAAAAGGTTGAAGATAGATATATTGGACAGGCTGAAATCATGTCTGACGACCAAGCAAACACCCTTTTGCAAGAGAAATATAAAAATTCTGTAAAATCAAGTGATTTAACGAAAAAATATTATGATGAAGTGAAAGATATGGATGATGTTTCGAAAAAACTATATCTGGACATGAATATGTGGATTGTTGACGACATTTTATTGAAAGCCGATAAAATGACAATGGCAAATTCGATTGAATTGAGAGTACCCCTACTCGATAAAAAAATGTGGGAATTAGCTCGAACTATTCCAGTCAAACATAAGGTTAATGGAACAACAACTAAGTATGCCTTCCGAAGAGCGGCTAAAAATAAATTACCAGAAAGCTGGGCTAAGAGAAGAAAACTTGGTTTTGTTGTACCGTTTGTCAATTGGATTAAGGAAGAAAGATACTATAATATCGTTAAGGAGACCTTCAACAAGGACTTTGTAGGTGAGTTCTTTGATGTTGAACAAATCAATGGTCTATTGGATGATCACTACAATAATGTAGAAAATAATGGTCGTAAGGTGTATACTATTTATGCATTTCTAAAGTGGTATGAACAGTATTTTAATTAGGAAGAAATTTGAACGTGAATAAGATGATTTCATTTCCTAAATTTTAAGCAGTTGAAAAGCTAAGATTTTTAAGATGAGGGACTCTTTCCTGCAAGAATGTGAGACTCCCTATCCTAACTCCCCTTTCCGTACACAAGTGAGCCGTTTATTGAAGGAGAATTTACGTGCTTTTAGTAGTTACTTGTGTTTGGAAGAAAGGGGTGTTTTGATAAACATGTAAGGAATGATAGATATGAACAAAGCGGTTGTTTTAGGGTGTAATTATTATATCGGTTTAAGTATTATAAGATGTTTGGGAAGAGAAGGAGTAGATGTTGTAGCATGTGATTATGATTTTAAAGATTCCTACGGTGCAAAGTCAACATATATCCGTGAATTTTTGCAAGTGGCGAATTTCAATGAAAATGAGCAACAAACCTTATCAGATTTGATTGAGTATGGGAAGCATCAAGCTGAAAAACCGGTACTATTGCCTTCTCACGATAAATATGTTGAGTTTATTGATCGCTATTATGATGAACTAGAGGAATATTATTTAATCAGTCAAGCTAAGGGGCTCAACAGCCAGCTATTGGACAAATGGGTGCTACATGATATTGCTCACCAACATGGAGTGAGAGTTCCTGCTACTATCCATTCGCAAGATGAGCAGCTATTCGAAAGAGTTGTGAACGAACTTGGTTTTCCTTGTATTATTAAGCCCTTTGATACAGTCGTATTTACAAAAATCTTCAGAAATA
This sequence comes from Streptococcus cuniculi, assembly GCF_001921845.1. Classification (GTDB taxonomy): domain Bacteria; phylum Bacillota; class Bacilli; order Lactobacillales; family Streptococcaceae; genus Streptococcus; species Streptococcus cuniculi. The sequence goes on from NZ_MSJM01000010.1 coordinate 6,103, forward strand.
AGGTATTTATTTGCCACAATGAAGATGAATTGAAGAGTGGTATTCAGAAAGCAAAAGAGAATAACATAGATGTCTTTGTGCAAGAAATCATTCCAGGATTTGATGACTGCATGTTAACTTACGATTTTCATATTGATCGAACTGGAAAGACAAGCCACTACATGACAGCTCAAAAACAGCGTCAGTGGCCGATTAACTTTGGTGCTTCTGTTTTTACAATTCAAAAATATAATCAGAAATTGGTAGATATTTCTAAACCATTTTTGGAAGCGATTGGGTATAGAGGATTTGGAGAAATTGAATTTAAACAGCATGACAAAACTGGGGAAATTTATCTCATTGAAATCAATGCTCGGACAACCAACTTTAATCATATGATTTATAAGGTGGGCCTCAACATGCCTTATATTGCCTATCTTGATTTGACGGGACAGTTGAAGGAATCAGATTACAAATATATTGACTATAATACAAATTATGCCTTTATTTATGGATTTGAGGATGTGGTTGCCATCTGGCATTACTGGAAGACAGGTCAAGTGGGACTTCTGAAATCCTTAAAAATTTCTTTTTCTAAAAAATGGGCTCCAGCCATCTTTTCAATATCAGACATCAGGCCATGGCTTTTCTTTAACCAAAAGTTACTTGGAAAAGTAGTCAATAAAATGTTCAGGAGGAAATAATGTATAAATTAGGGATTATAGGAGGCATGGGCCCCTTAGCGACTGTAAGATTTTATGAAAAAATAGTGTTACAGACAGAAGCGAAGAAAGATAACGATCATATTGATTTGGTCGTCTTAAATCATGCTACTATACCTGATCGAACTACATGCATTATAGAAGAACAAGGTGAGGAATTCCTAGAAGCTATCAAGGAAGATTTTGAAAAGCTGGAACAATTAGGAGTGGATACAGTAGCCATCCCTTGTAATACCAGTCATTATTATTTTGAAGAATTTAGCCAATTTACAGACTTGCAAATCATCAATATGATTGAAGAAACGGTTTTAGAAGTGAAAAAAAGAGGTAATAGTACGATTGTCGTTTTTGGAACAGTTGGGACCGTGACTTCTAAAGTCTATGACAAATATGCCGCCAAGCATGGTATACAGGTACAGCCTCTTTCGTCAGAAGATATGTATAAAGTGGCAGATATCATTTATGGAATCAAAGCGACAAACAATTTAGAAACAGATCAATTTGAAGACATTTTAAAGCGGTATTGTACAGATGATATTGTGGGCGTTATTGCTTGTACAGAATTGAGTTTATTAGCGATTAATGAAGAGATTAATACCATTGATGCTATGGATGTTCTAGTTGAAAAGAGTATTATTCGCAGTGGAAAAAGGTTAAAAACGCTGTAGTTCTATATAGTTACTCTTATGATTAGATTGCAAATGAGCCAAAAATGTTGTAGGGGTTGGGACAGAAGTACCCAACCTCCTTATTTTTATAGTTTGAGCAGGTTGACGTATATATTAACAGTCTAGTAGACTGTTAATACCCGAGCCTAGAAACTCGAAAGCGAAGATAGTCAGGGGAGTAACTGTTGATACCTAATCCTAGAAACTAGAGAGTGAGGTCTACGAAATCGAACTCTTATGAGTTACCGATTTCTGTCCCACTCCTATTTTTGATTGAAAATTGTCTTAAAAAGGGTTAAAATAGTAAGGTAGAAATAAATAGGAGGCTGTCATGGCGTTTTCTGACATAAAGTTGTTTGCCCTTAGCTCGAATCAAAAGTTAGCGGCTAAGGTTGCAGAGAAAATGGGGATTTCTTTAGGGAAGTCTACCGTTCGTCAATTTTCAGATGGTGAAATTCAGGTGAATATTGAAGAGTCTATTCGCGGGAGACATGTATATATTCTTCAATCAACTAGTTCTCCAGTAAATGATCATTTAATGGAGATTTTGATTATGGTAGATGCTTTGAAACGGGCATCTGCAGAGTCAGTAAATGTCGTTATTCCTTATTATGGTTATGCACGTCAGGATCGTAAAGCACGTGCGCGGGAGCCGATTACTTCTAAATTGGTTGCCAATATGTTAGAAATTGCGGGTGTTGATCGGTTGCTGACGATTGATTTGCATGCTGCGCAGATTCAAGGTTTCTTTGATATTCCGGTGGATCATTTGATGGGTGCTCCTTTGATTGCGGATTACTTTGAGCGTCGTGGAATGGTTGGTGAAGGATATGTGGTGGTATCTCCTGACCATGGTGGTGTGACACGGGCGCGTAAGTTGGCACAGTTCTTGAAAACACCGATTGCGATTATTGATAAGCGTCGTAGTGTTGACAAGATGAACACTTCTGAAGTGATGAATATTATCGGAAACATCGAAGGCAAGACCTGTATCCTCATCGATGATATGATTGATACAGCAGGGACGATTTGTCATGCGGCTGATGCCTTGGCAGAAGCTGGCGCGGTTGAGGTTTATGCTTCATGTACCCACCCCGTCTTGTCTGGACCTGCAATGGAAAATATTCAAAATTCTGCGATTAAGAAATTGGTCGTACTCGATACGATTGAAATTCCTGAAGAGCGTTTGATTGATAAGATTGAACGGATTTCGACAGCTGATTTGTTGGCGGAGGCGATTATCCGAATTCATGAAAAACGTCCATTGTCACCTCTGTTTGAGACAGCGAAGGACAAATAAGCAAGGAAGGTTGGAACGAATGTTTCAGCCTTTTTCTTATGTTGTAAACTTTGTCTCAACTGAAAATAGTGGTATAATGTGATATAGTAATGCCTTTCTTGATAGAAAGAGCCGAGTGGATAGGAGAGGTGAGAGATGGAGTTACGTCATCGGTTTAATCGGAATTTGGATCGGATTGAGGTATCAATGATTCGGCAGTTTGATCAGGCAATTTCAGATATTCCTGGTATTTTAAAGTTAACCTTGGGAGAGCCTGACTTTACCACACCAGATCATGTTAAGGAAGCAGCGAAGGCTGCCATCGATGCCAATAAAAGTCATTATACGGGCATGGCAGGTCTTTTAGAGTTGCGGCAGGCGGCAGCGGAATTTGTCGCTGAAAAGTACAACTTGTCTTACAATCCTATGAATGAGATTTTGGTCACGATTGGGGCGACAGAAGCCTTGTCTGCTAGTTTGGTGGCGATTTTGGAGCCAGGAGATACGGTGCTCCTTCCAGCACCTGCTTATCCAGGTTATGAGCCGATTGTCAATATGGTGGGGGCAGATATTGTCGAGATTGACACGACAGCAAATGATTTTGTCTTGACACCTGAGATGTTGGAGCGGGCAATCATCGAGCAGGGAGACAAGCTCAAGGCAGTAATCTTGAACTATCCTGCCAATCCGACAGGTGTGACTTATTCTCGCAAGCAGATTGAGGCCTTTGCAGAGGTCTTGAAGAAATACCCTATCTTTGTTTTGTCCGATGAGGTGTATGCGGAATTGACCTATACGGGAGAGCCCCATGTGTCGATTGCGGAATACTTGCCAGAGCAGACGATTTTAATTCAAGGCTTGTCCAAATCCCATGCCATGACAGGTTGGCGGATTGGACTCATTATGTCATGTGCGGAGATTGTTGCGCAGGTGATTAAGAGTCATCAGTATTTGGTGACGGCAGCCTCTACAGCCATGCAGTATGGTGCCTTGGAGGCCTTGCGTAATGGAAAAGATGATGCTCTTCCGATGCGTCAAAAATATGTCAAACGCAGGGATTATCTGATTGAGAAAATGACGGAGCTTGGGTTTACCATCATCAAGCCAGACGGTGCCTTCTACATCTTTGCCAAGATTCCAGAAGGTTATAATCAGGATTCCTTTAGCTTCTTGCAGGAATTTGCACGGAAAAAGGCAGTTGCCTTTATCCCGGGTGCGGCCTTTGGCCAGTACGGCGAGGGCTATATTCGGATTTCCTATGCGGCCAGTATGGAGACGATTGAGCAGGCGATGGTACGATTGAAAGAATTTATGATGAATGATGGAACGGATTGAAACGAGCGGACTTGTTCTGTATAATCGAGATTTTCGTGAAGCAGATAAACTGGTCAAAATCTTTACGGAACAAGCTGGAAAGCGAATGTTTTTCGTGAAACATGCTGCCAAATCTAAGTTGACAGCTGCGATTCAGCCCTTGACCTATGCGGATTTTATTGTCAAAATCAATGAGGATGGTTTGAGCTATATCGAGGATTTTCACCAAGTGCAGCCTTTTCGGCAACTCAATCAAGATATTTTTCGTTTGAGCTATGCGACTTACGTGCTTGCTCTAGCAGATGCTTGTGTGCAGGATACGATTCATGATGCGGCCTTATTTGCCTTCTTGGTCAAGACCTTGGAGTTAATGGAGTTGGGCCTCGATTATGAGATTTTAACCAATATCTTTGAAGTGCAGTTATTGGGACGATTTGGGGTGTCGCTGAATGTGCATGAATGTGTTTTTTGTCATCGTGTGGGCCTGCCTTTTGACTATTCCTACAAATATTCAGGGGTACTGTGTCCACAACACTATCATGAGGATGAAAGGCGCTTGCACCTTGACCCTAATGTGCTGTATCTGATTGACCAATTTCAGGCGATTTCTTTTGAGGAATTGGAGCGGATTTCGGTCAAGGATGAGATGAAACGAAAATTGCGCCTTTTTATCGATCAAATCTACGATGAGTATGTCGGGATTCATCTAAAATCAAAGAAATTTATTGATGAGCTGTCTTCTTGGGGGCAGTTAATGAAACAAACAGAAAATGAGGAATTAAAATGAAACGGATTGCTGTTGATGCAATGGGTGGAGATCATGCTCCACAGGCTATTGTAGAGGGTGTCAATCAAGCACTTGCTGCTTTTTCAGATATTGAAATTCAGTTGTATGGAGATGAGGCAAAGATTAAGCCGCTCTTGACTAGTATGGATCGGGTGTCCATTATCCATACGGAGGAGAAGATTGAGTCCAATGACGAGCCTGTAAAAGCGATTCGGCGCAAGAAAAATGCCTCCATGGTGCTTGCGACAAAGGCTGTGAAGACAGGCGAGGCTGATGCGGTCTTATCGGCTGGAAATACAGGTGCGCTCCTTGCTGCGGGTGTGTTTGTCGTTGGACGTTTGAAGCAGATTGATCGTCCTGGGCTGCTTTCAACCTTGCCGACCATGGATGGAAAAGGCTTTGACATGATGGACTTGGGGGCTAATGCAGAAAATACGGCCCATCATTTGCACCAATATGCGATTTTGGGGTCCTTTTATGCCCAGTATGTACGGGGCATTAATCGTCCGCGTGTAGCCTTGTTGAACAATGGAACCGAAGAGTCAAAAGGAACACCAGTTCATAAGGAAGCCTATGACTTGCTTGCTCAAGATGATTCGATTCATTTTATCGGCAATGTTGAGGCGCGTGAGCTCTTAAACGGGGTGGCAGATGTGGTTGTCACCGATGGTTTCACGGGAAACGCTGTCTTAAAAACGATTGAGGGAACAGCTAAAAGTATCCTCAGCCAGTTGACTTCTGCCATTAAAAACGGTGGTCTACTGGCTAAAATTGGAGGTCTCCTCTTGAAACCAACCTTGAAATCTGCTCTTGGTGCGCTTGATTACAAGAAAGCAGGTGGTGCGGTGTTGTTAGGCTTGAAAGCTCCTGTTATCAAGGCACACGGGTCAAGTGATGCGGCTGCTGTCTATCATACCATTCGTCAGATTCGGACCATGCTAGAAGCCGATATTGTCCAAAAATCGGTCGAGCGGTTTTCAGATGAGGAGGAATCTCGTGACTAAGGAAGAAATTTATCAGCGACTTGAGGAACTGCTCGTCGAAGAAAAAGGAGCGGATTTGGAACTTCATCCAGACTTGGCTGTGCAGGAGGAATTGGCAGAGGATTCTGTTGAAGTTATGGAGCTTGTATTGACCTTGGAAGATGAGTTTCAGATTACAATTCCAGATGAAGCGATTGAAGGATTTGAGACGCTGGCAGATATTGTTGAGTATATTGAGAAGCGCTTGGGCTAATATGTCTATTTCTTTGTAAATTATAATAAAACGTTCGTCTTTTGACGGACGTTTTGTGTTTTATTGGGGGAGATCGCCTGTATTTTCTTGAATAAGCGAATATTATGTGCTAGAATAGAGCAAAATACAAAAAATATAAAAGTAAAGGCGAACGATTATATGAAACAGTCATTGTTATATTCGGGGAAAGCTAAGGACATTTACGCAACAGAAGAGGATGAGGTGATTATCTCCTGCTACAAGGATCAGGCGACAGCTTTTAATGGCTTGAAAAAGGAAGAAGTGGTCGGCAAGGGTCGGCTGAACAATCAGATTTCGTCTTTGATTTTTGACAAGTTGAATCGGGCAGGCATTGCGACCCACTTTTTGGAAAAACTCTCCGACACAGAGCAGCTGAACAAAAAGGTTGCGATTATCCCGCTTGAGGTGGTGCTACGCAACTATACGGCAGGTTCTTTTTCCAAACGTTTTGGCGTGGCAGAAGGCATTGCGCTTGCGCAGCCGATTGTCGAATTTTACTACAAAAAAGATGAGCTAGATGATCCCTTTATCAATGATGAGCACGTCGCTTTTTTAAATCTTGCAACGACAGAGGAAATCGCCTACATCAAGGAGGAAACAAGAAAAATTAACCGTTTGTTGACCGCTTGGTTTTCAGACATTGGCCTGACTTTGATTGATTTCAAGTTGGAATTTGGCAAGGATAAGGACGGTAAGATTCTCTTGGCGGATGAATTTTCACCTGATAATTGTAGGCTCTGGGATGCGGATGGCAATCACATGGACAAGGATGTCTTTCGCCGTGGTCTTGGAGAGATGACCGATGTCTATCAGGTCGTGTGGGAAAAGTTACAGGAGTTGGATTAAGATGGAAAAACGAATTTTTGTTGAGAAAAAAGCTGGTTTTCAAATAAAGGCAGAGAGCTTGCTGCGGGAGTTGCAGGAACGTTTGGGAGTTACAAGTCTTACGAGTCTGCGTTTGGTGCAGGTCTATGATGTGTTTGGCTTGAGTGAGACGCTTATGGCTGTAGCAGAGGAGCGGATTTTTTCAGAAAAGGTGACCGATATTCTTCTAAGCGATAGCGAGGTGGCAGATAGCTTTGCAAACAGTCGTTTCTTTGCCATTGAGGCGCTTCCTGGGCAATTTGACCAGCGGGCAGCGAGCAGTCAGGAGGCTCTCTTTCTCTTGGGAGCAGATAGTCACGTAACGGTGAAGACGGCTCAGCTCTATCTATTAAATGCGGATGTGAGCGATGCAGATGTTGCAGTCATTCAGGCCTATTTGCTCAATCCTGTTGATTCACGTTTCAAGGATGTGACAAAGGATTTAGAAGTTCCTGCTTTTTCCAGCTCTGCTGAAGTGATTCCAGTGCTTGAGGTGTTCAAGGACTATAGCGAAGCAGACTTTGCTCAATATAAAAAAGATCAGGGGCTTGCCATGGAAGTGGCGGATTTGCTCTTTATTCAGGATTATTTTGCCTCAATCGGGCGCTGTCCGACAGAAACGGAATTAAAGGTTTTGGACACCTACTGGTCAGACCATTGTCGCCATACGACTTTTGAGACAGAATTGCGTAGCATTGATTTTTCAGCGTCACAATTTCAAGATCAGTTGCAGGCGACTTATGAGAAATATCTTGCCATGAGAAGAGCATTGGGGCGTGCGGACAAGCCGCAGACACTCATGGATATGGCAACGATTTTTGGCCGTTATGAACGAGCCAATGGACGTTTGGACGACCTTGAAGTCTCCGATGAAATCAATGCCTGCTCGGTGGAAATTGAAGTCGATGTCAATGGAATCAAAGAACCGTGGCTCTTGATGTTTAAAAATGAAACCCACAATCACCCGACAGAAATCGAGCCATTTGGTGGTGCGGCAACCTGTATCGGCGGTGCCATTCGTGACCCGCTTTCAGGCCGTTCTTATGTGTATCAAGCCATGCGGATTTCAGGGGCGGGGGATATTACACAGCCCTTGTCGGCAACTCGCTCAGGAAAATTGCCACAGCAGGTCATCTCAAAAACGGCCGCGCACGGCTACTCCTCCTATGGTAATCAAATCGGCCTTGCAACGACCTATGTTCGGGAATATTTCCACCCAGGATTTGTGGCAAAACGCATGGAATTAGGTGCTGTTGTCGGCGCTGCTCCGCGTGAAAATGTCGTGCGTGAAAAGCCAGAAGCAGGTGACATTGTGATTCTCCTCGGTGGGAAAACAGGTCGTGACGGTGTCGGAGGAGCGACAGGTTCGTCGAAAGTTCAGACTGCGGAGTCCGTCGAAACAGCGGGAGCGGAAGTTCAAAAAGGAAATGCCATTGAAGAGCGAAAGATTCAACGGCTCTTTCGTGACAAGGCTGTGACCCGCTTGATTAAAAAGTCCAACGATTTTGGGGCAGGTGGTGTCTGTGTTGCGATTGGAGAATTGGCAGATGGTCTGGAGATTGATTTGGACAAGGTACCGCTCAAGTACCAAGGCTTAAATGGAACCGAGATTGCCATTTCAGAAAGTCAGGAGCGCATGGCTGTGGTGGTTCGTCCAGAAGATGTCGAGGTCTTTATCGCCCTAGCTGCTAAGGAAAATGTTTTAGCAGTAGCTGTGGCAACTGTGACCGAAAAGCCAAATCTTGTCATGACTTGGAAAGGGCAGAAGATTGTTGATATTGAGCGTTCCTTCCTTGATACCAATGGTGTACGAGTGGTGGTGGATGCACAGATTACCGATAGTCAACAGGATGTGCCAGAGCAAAGAATCACAGCAGCAGAAACCTTGAAACAAGATTTGCAGACCCTACTATCTGACTTGAATCATGCCAGCCAGAAGGGCTTGCAGACCATGTTTGATAGCTCGGTCGGGCGCTCAACCGTCAATCATCCACTAGGCGGTCGCTACCAAATCACTCCGCCAGAAAGCTCTGTTCAGAAATTACCTGTGGAGCATGGTGTGACAGAAACGGTGTCTGTCATGGCACAGGGCTACAATCCTTTGATTGCGGAATGGTCTCCTTATCATGGTGCAGCCTATGCTGTGATTGAAGCGACCAGTCGCTTGGTGGCAACAGGTAGTGAGTGGGAAAAGGCACGTTTTTCTTATCAGGAATATTTTGAGCGGATGGACAAAGAAGCCGAGCGTTTCGGCAAACCCGTAGCGGCGCTACTAGGCTCGATTGAAGCACAGATTCAGCTGGGCTTGCCGTCTATTGGGGGCAAGGATTCTATGTCAGGGACTTTTGAGGAATTGACCGTTCCTCCGACCTTGGTGGCCTTTGGAGTGACGACTTCAACCGTCGGTCGCGTTTTGTCGCCAGAGTTTAAGGCAGCAGGTGAGCACCTCTATTACATTCCCGGTCAGGCCATTGCAGCAGATATTGACTTTGAAAGGATTAAGGAAAATTTCAAAAAATTTACCGCTATTCAACAAAAACATAGGATTACAGCGGCTGCCGCAGTCAAGTATGGGGGTGTGGCAGAAAGTCTTGCACTCATGACCTTTGGCAATCATATCGGAGCAAGAGTGGATCTTGATCAGCTGGAGATGAGCTTACAAGGTCAGCTGGGGGGATTTGTCTTTACCAGTCCAGATGAGATTGACGGGTGCGTGAAAATCGGACGGACGACAGGTGAAGCCAGCCTCATCATCAACGAGATTGCCATGCCTTTAGCAGACTTACTAGCCAGTTTTGAAGGAACCTTTGAACCTGTGTATCCAACGGTCTTTGAACAAGAAGGAAGAATGGCAGAAGTTGCGCCAGTCGTGAGAGACTTTGTGCGTGAGAGCACAGAAACCGTCAGTCAACCCTTGGTCTACATCCCGGTATTTCCGGGGACCAACTCTGAATATGATTCGGCCAAGGCCTTTGAAGAGGCAGGTGCCAAGGTGCGTCTTGAGCCTTTTGTGACCTTGGATGAAGCAAGTCTTGCCCAGTCTGTCGACAAGATGGTCCAATCTATTCGTGAAGCGCAGATTCTCTTTTTTGCAGGTGGATTTTCAGCGGCAGATGAGCCAGATGGCTCTGCCAAATTCATCGTTAATATCTTGCTTAATGAAAGGATTAAGGCTGCGATTGATGCCTTTATCGCGCGTGGGGGTCTCATTATCGGAATCTGTAATGGTTTTCAGGCTCTCGTTAAATCAGGTCTTCTTCCTTATGGTAATTTTGAAGAGGCAGGTGTTACCAGTCCGACCCTCTTTTACAACGATGCCAACCAGCACGTGGCAAAAATGGTGGAAACCCGCATTGCCAATACCAATTCACCTTGGCTATCTGGTGTGGAAGTTGGCGATATTCATGTCATTCCAGTGTCGCATGGGGAAGGGAAATTTGTCGTGACAGCAGAAGAATTTGCATCGCTGCGTGACAAGGGTCAGATTTTCAGCCAATATGTGGATGTTGAGGGGCAACCAAGCATGGACAGCCGCTACAATCCAAACGGGTCCTTCTATGCCATTGAAGGCATTACGAGCAAGAATGGACAAATTATTGGAAAAATGGGGCATTCAGAACGCTATGAAGCAGGCTTGTTTCAGAATATTCCGGGAGAAAAAGATCAGAAATTGTTTGAAAGTGCCGTGCGGTATTTCACAAAGAAGTAAGGGGAAATGATGACATACGAAGTAAAATCTCTCAATGAAGAATGTGGCTTGTTTGGCATTTGGGGGCATCCGCAGGCCAGTCAAGTGACCTATTTCGGCTTGCACAGCTTGCAGCACCGCGGTCAGGAGGGAGCTGGGATTTTGGCCAATGAAGCAGGAACCCTTCGCCGTCATCGAGGCTTGGGCTTGGTTTCTGAAGTTTTTAGACATCAGGAAGATTTGGAAAGCCTGCGAGGTCAAGCAGCGATTGGTCATGTCCGCTATGCAACAGCAGGTGGAGCTTCTATCAACAACGTCCAACCCTTTCTATTTGACTTTTTTGATATGCAGCTGGGGCTGGCTCACAATGGAAATCTGACCAACACCCAGAGTTTGAAGAGAGAGTTGGAAGCACAGGGAGCGATTTTTGCCAGTTCTTCTGATACCGAAATCCTCATGCACCTCATTCGGCGCAGTCAAAAGGAGGAATTGCTGGATAAGATTAAAGAAGCACTCAATCAAGTCAAGGGTGGCTTTGCCTATCTGATTATGGCAGAAGATAAGCTGATTGCGGCGCTTGATCCCAACGGTTTTCGGCCCTTATCTATCGGGCAGATGAAAAATGGTGCCTGGGTGGTTTCCAGTGAGACATGTGCTTTTGAAGTGGTCGGAGCTGAGTGGATAGAAGATGTGAAACCGGGAGAAATCGTCATCATTGATGACCACGGCATTCGGCATGACCGCTATACAGAGGACACACAGCTGGCTATTTGTTCCATGGAATATGTCTATTTTGCGCGACCAGACAGTGTGATTAACGGCGTCAATGTCCACGCGGCGCGTAAAAAAATGGGTCGCCGTTTGGCACAAGAAGCAAAAATTGAAGCGGATATTGTCGTTGGTGTGCCCAATTCCTCCCTGTCCGCAGCTAGTGGCTACGCGGAAGAATCAGGACTGCCCTACGAAATGGGCTTGATTAAAAACCAATACACTCAACGCACCTTTATTCAACCGACGCAGGAATTGCGGGAGCAGGGCGTTCGGATGAAATTGTCTGCCGTATCCAGCATTGTCAGAGGCAAGCGCGTGGTCATGGTAGATGATTCGATTGTTCGAGGAACGACCAGTAGGCGGATTGTTCAGCTGTTGCGAGATGCAGGAGCAGCAGAGGTTCATGTGGCGATTGCTAGTCCCCCTCTCAAATACCCTTGCTTTTTCGGGATTGATATTCAACAGCGCAGCGAATTGATTGCAGCCAATCACAGCAAGGAGGAGATATGCGAGATTATTGGAGCAGATAGCTTGACCTTCCTGTCCTTAGAAGGCTTGATTGAGGGAGTGGGCATGGAGACAGACGCTCCAAATGGCGGGCTTTGTGTAGCCTATTTTGACGGGAATTATCCAACGCCACTCTATGATTATGAAAAGCGGTATCTGGAAAGTCTGGCAGAAAAAACGAGTTTTTACTAATCTAGCTTACTTCATAAAAGAAAATGAAGTGACGATAGTAGCATTTACGGTATGTGAAAGGAGAAAAGGATGTCAAAAAATGCATACGCAGCATCAGGTGTCGATGTAGAAGCAGGATATGAGGTCGTTGAACGCATCAAAAAGCATGTCAAAAAGACCGAACGTCTGGGTGTCATGGGCGCTCTCGGTGGCTTTGGAGGCATGTTTGACCTGACAGAACTTGAGGTCAAAGAACCTGTTTTGATTTCTGGAACTGACGGGGTTGGAACCAAGCTCATGCTAGCAATTCAGTATGACAAGCACGATACTATTGGCCAAGATTGTGTGGCCATGTGTGTCAATGACATTGTCGCAGCAGGTGCGGAGCCCCTCTACTTTCTCGATTATATCGCGACGGGGAAAAACATTCCTGAAAAATTAGAGCAGGTTGTCAAAGGTGTTGCGGACGGCTGTCACCTAGCAGGTGCCGCCCTCATTGGAGGAGAGACGGCTGAAATGCCAGGTATGTATGGTGAAGAGGATTATGACTTGGCAGGTTTTGCGGTCGGCATTGCGGAGAAATCTCAAATCATCGACGGGTCAAAGGTGGTGGCAGGCGACGTTCTTCTGGGCCTCGCCTCAAGTGGTATTCATTCTAATGGCTATTCCCTCGTCCGTCGTGTTTTTGCTGACTATACAGGCGATGAATGCTTGCCCGAATTAGAGGGAAAGCCTCTCAAGGAAGTCTTGCTTGAGCCGACACGGATCTATGTCAAAGCTCTTCTTCCCCTTATCAAGGCAGGCTTGGTACATGGCATTGCCCATATCACAGGTGGTGGCTTTATCGAAAATATTCCTCGGATGTTTGGTGAGAACTTGGCTGCTGAGATTGAGGAAAGCAAGGTACCCGTTTTGCCGATTTTCAAAGCCTTGGAGAAATACGGTGAGATTCCTCATGAAGAGATGTTTGAAATTTTCAATATGGGTCTCGGAATGGTGCTTGCAGTAGCAGCAGAGGACGTGGCGCGTGTGAAAGAGATGCTTGCCGAAGAAGTCTATGAAATCGGTCGTGTGATTGAAAAAACAGATCAGAGTGTGGTACTTAAATGAAAAAAATAGCCGTTTTTGCTTCAGGAAATGGGTCGAATTTTCAAGTGATTGCGGAGCAATTTCCCGTTGAATTTGTCTTTTCAGACCACCGTGATGCCTACGTACTGGAGCGTGCCAAGGCTCTCGGTGTGGCGGCTTATGCCTTTGAACTCAAAGAATTTGATGATAAGGCAGCCTACGAACGGGCGATTGTGGCCTTGCTGGAACAGCATGAGGTGGACTTGGTGGTCTTGGCGGGTTACATGAAGATTGTGGCAGATACGCTTCTTGCCCGCTACGAGGGACGGATGATCAACATTCACCCCGCCTACTTGCCAGAATTTCCAGGTGCTCACGGTATTGAGGACGCTTGGCATGCTGGTGTTGACCAGTCGGGTGTGACCGTCCACTGGGTAGATTCAGGTGTAGATAGCGGACAGATTATCCGTCAGGAGCGCGTGCCGATTTTAGAAAACGATACGCTTGAGAGTTTTGAAGAGCGGATACATGCGATGGAATACAAACTTTATCCAGAGGTGATTCGGGAGTTGCTCTCTCATTTGTAAGTCCAATATGATAGAATGATGGTATGTCATGATGGATTACAACAAGAAAGGAGTGGCTACAATGGTTACACTGAGATTAGTAGATGAGGAAAATTTTGCTCAAGTCATTGACTTGACGGTTGCGGAGAAAGACCAGCAGTTTGTGGCGTCTAATCTTCGCTCGCTAGCGGATTGCTGGCTCTATCGGGAAAATGGAGATGTCTTTCCCTATGCCATTTATGCAGATGATAAGGTGGTAGGATTTGCCTTGGTGGATGTAGATGATGAAGAGGCGTGCTATATGATTTGGCGCCTCATGATTGATTGGCGCGAGCAGGGAAAGGGCTACGGAAAATCAGCTATCCTAGCCTTAATAGAGCAAGCTAAAGCACTAGGGAAATACAGCACCATTCGGGCAGATTTTGTCAAAGGCAATCATAGAATGGAGCAGCTATTGCACTCACTAGCATTTACGATTTTCGGTCAAGATGACCGAGAAATATTTACAAGACGAACCCTTTGATGCAAAAAGGAAATTGGAATAGGGCGAAGTAGAGAAATAAGGAGAAATCATGACAAAAAAAGCCTTGATTAGTGTGTCGGACAAGACAGGCATTGTAGCATTTGCACAGGAATTAGAAAAACTGGGCTGGGATATTATCTCGACAGGTGGGACGAAAGCGGCGCTGGATACTGCGGGTGTTGCGACCATTGCCATTGATGATGTGACAGGATTTCCAGAGATGATGGATGGGCGCGTGAAAACCCTGCACCCTAAGATTCATGGAGGTCTGTTAGCCAGACGAGATCTTGACAGTCACCTAGAGGCAGCAAAAAGCCACGGCATTGACTTGATTGATCTAGTGGTGGTGAATCTCTATCCTTTCAAAGAAACGATTGCAAAGCCTGATGTTACCTACGCAGATGCTGTCGAAAATATCGATATTGGTGGACCGTCTATGCTCCGCTCTGCTGCAAAAAATCATGCCAGCGTGACGGTGGTTGTGGACCCAGCTGATTATCAAATTGTAGTGGACGAATTGCAGGCAGCAGGCGCTACCAGCCTTGCCACCCGCAAGCGCCTAGCGGCCAAGGTCTTTCGTCATACCGCAGCCTACGATGCCTTGATTGCGGATTATTTTACCAATCAAGTGGGCGAAGAAAAGCCAGAGAAGTTGACCCTAACTTATGAACTTAAGCAACCGATGCGCTATGGGGAAAATCCACAGCAGCATGCTGATTTCTACCAAACAGCTCTGCCTCTTGCTTACTCTATCGCAGCCAGCAAGCAACTAAATGGAAAAGAACTCTCCTTTAACAATATTCGTGATGCCGATGCAGCCATTCAGATTATCCGTGATTTTCAAGATCGCCCAACAGTCGTTGCACTCAAGCACATGAATCCGTGTGGCATTGGACAGGCAGAGGATATTGAGACGGCTTGGGATTACGCTTACGCATCAGACCCTGTATCGATTTTTGGTGGAATTGTCGTGCTGAACCGTGAGGTAGATGCGGCAACGGCTGAAAAAATGCACCCGATTTTCCTTGAAATCATCATCGCACCGAGCTACACACCCGAAGCTCTAGAGATATTGACCAACAAAAAGAAAAATCTGCGGATTTTGGAGCTGGACTTTAGCCAACAGGCAGATAGTACTACTGAAAAAGAAGTCACAGGCGTGCTAGGCGGGCTTCTTGTCCAAGACCAAGATGTGGTAGCAGAAGATTCGAGTGACTGGCAAGTTGTCACTAAGCGCACCCCAAGTCTAGAAGAGCAGACTGCTCTTGCCTTTGCTTGGAAATCCATCAAATATGTCAAATCAAACGGCATTATCATCACCGATGATCACATGGTGCTAGGTGTTGGACCGGGGCAAACCAATCGGGTCGCTTCCGTGAAAATCGCCATTGACCAAGCAAAAGACCGCTTGGACGGTGCTGTGCTTGCTAGTGACGCCTTCTTTCCCTTTGCGGATAACATCGAGGAAATCGCTGCCGCAGGCATCAAGGCCATTATCCAACCCGGTGGCTCTGTCCGCGACCAAGAGTCCATTGATATGGCGGATAAACATGGTCTAACCATGATCTTTACAGGCGTGAGACATTTTAGGCATTAAAAGAGCCAGTATGAGCATACCTTTCTACGATGTGCTCTCATAAATCGCTAGACATCCCAAGTGTAGGAAGCCCCGCTTGGGATGTTTCTTCTTCTATCGTTCGGAAATGGAGTGAAAAACGGACTATTTTATAGAATTTATAGATAAATACGAATGATTTTGATACAATATCCTTATAAAATACGTTTTTAGAGGTGTGCAGATGAAACTGTTGGTGGTTGGTTCAGGTGGTCGTGAACATGCGATTGCGAAGAAATTAATAGAGTCAAAAGGCGTTGAGAAGGTCTTTGTTGCTCCTGGAAATGACGGAATGCTTTCAGAGGGGATTGAATTAGTGGATATTGCGATTTCCGAACATTCTAAGTTGATAGACTTTGCCAAAAAAGAAGCCATTGCTTGGACTTTTGTGGGGCCAGACGATGCCCTGGCGGCAGGCATCGTAGATGCGTTTGAGTCGGTTGGCCTAGTCGCTTTTGGTCCTAGAAAAAACGCATCAGAATTGGAATGGTCCAAGGATTTTGCCAAATCCATCATGAAAAAATATGGTGTGCCGACAGCACGCTATGAGACTTTCTCTGATTTTGCAGCAGCCAAAGCCTATATTGAAGAAGAGGGAGCGCCGATTGTTGTTAAAGCCGACGGCCTAGCGCTCGGTAAGGGGGTGGTTGTTGCAGAGACGGTGGAAGAAGCAGTCGCTGCGGCTCAAGACATGCTGCTTGATAATAAATTTGGCGATAGCGGAGCGCGCGTGGTCATCGAGGAATGCTTGAGCGGGGAGGAATTTTCCCTCTTTGCCTTTGTCAATGGGGAGGATTTCTACCTCATGCCTACAGCTCAAGACCACAAACGGGCTTTTGATGGGGATAAAGGGCCAAATACAGGAGGGATGGGGGCTTATGCACCAGTTCCCCATCTGCCAGCGGGTGTGGTTGAGCAGGCTGTCACAGAGATTATCCAGCCGGTCTTGAAAGGTATGATAGCAGAAGGGCGCCCCTATCTCGGTATCCTCTATGCGGGCTTGATGTTGACGGTAGAAGGTCCCAAGGTTATTGAGTTTAACGCTCGCTTTGGAGACCCTGAAACGCAGGTTATCCTACCACGGCTGACCTCTGATTTTGCTGAAAACATCACCGATTTGCTGGAAGGAAAAGCTCCAGCCTTTACATGGCTAGAAGAAGGTGTGACTTTAGGGGTTGTGGTCGCAAGCAAGGGCTATCCGCTGGATTATGAAAAAGGGGTGTTGTTGCCAGAAAAGACCAGTGGTGAGGTTGAGACCTACTATGCAGGGACGAAGCGCAATGCTGCACAGGCGTTAGTCTCAAATGGCGGTCGGGTCTATATGCTAGTCACCACGCAGGAGAACGTGCCACAAGCGCAAGAGATAATCTATCAGCAATTAAGAAATCAAGACACAACAGGTCTGTTCTATCGGACAGATATTGGAAATAAGGCAATTCAGTAAGGAGAAATTATGGCAGAAACACTTGTATCGCTCATCATGGGATCCATTTCAGATTGGGAAACGATGAAGAAAACAGCACAGGTATTGGATGAATTTGGCGTTCCTTATGAAAAAAAGGTGGTCTCTGCCCACCGAACGCCTGATTTGATGTTTGAACATGCAGAAAAAGCTCGTGAACGAGGCATCAAGGTGATTATTGCAGGTGCGGGTGGGGCAGCGCATTTACCAGGAATGGTGGCAGCTAAAACGACCTTGCCAGTCATCGGAGTGCCAATCAAATCACGGGCGTTGAGCGGAATTGACTCGCTTTACTCCATTGTACAAATGCCCGGAGGTGTGCCTGTCATGACCATGGCGATTGGCGATAGTGGAGCTGTCAATGCAGGTCTGTCTGCGGTGCGGATTTTGGCGATGGAGCAGCCAGGCTTAACGGAAAAATTAGTCGCATTTGCGGAAAAGCAGGGGAAAATCGCAGAGGAGTCAAGTCATGACCTTATCTAAAACAATTGGGATTATCGGTGGGGGACAACTGGGGCAGATGATGGCGATAGCGGCTATTTACCGTGGGCACAAGGTCATTACGCTTGATCCTGTGGCGGATTGCCCGGCCTCCAAGGTCAGCGAGGTAATCGTGGCAGACTATGCAGATGTAGAGGCTCTTCGTATCTTAGCGGAGCGTTGTGATGTACTGACCTATGAATTTGAAAATGTGGATGCGGAAAGTCTTGATGCAGTAGCGGATAAGGCACTCTTGCCTCAAGGGACGGACTTGCTGCGGATTTCTCAAAATCGGATTGCTGAAAAAGCCTTTTTGAGCCAAGTAGGCGTTGCAGTAGCCCCCTATCGAGTGGTGACATCGAGCAAAGATTTGACAGACTATGATTTTGTGACGACACGAGTGCTAAAAACCGCGACAGGTGGCTATGATGGGCACGGTCAAGTAGTCATTCGAGATGAGGAGAGTCTCGCGCAGGCAAAAGTCTTGGCAGACCAGACGGACTGTGTTTTGGAAGATTTTGTGCCTTTTGACATGGAAATTTCCGTCTTAGTTTCAGGAAATAGTCGAGAGTTGACCGTTTTTCCTGTCCAAGAAAATATTCACCGCAACAATATTTTGTCTAAAACCATTGTTCCAGCCCGCATTTCTGAAAATTTAGCAGAAAAAGCTGTTCAAATGGCAAGAAAAATTGCCACAGACTTGCAACTTTTTGGTACACTATGTATAGAGATGTTTGTGACAGGCTCAACCATTTTGGTTAATGAAATCGCACCGCGCCCTCACAATTCGGGGCATTATAGCATTGAGGCCTGTAATTTTTCCCAATTTGACACCCATATCTTGGGGATTTTGGGCGAAACCTTGCCAGACATTCAACTCTATGCACCAGCTCTTATGCTCAATATTCTGGGGCAGGATATGGAAGCTGCTAGAGAATTTATGACACAGCACCCGCAGGCTCACCTACATTTTTACGGCAAGGCAGAAGCTAAGTATAATCGGAAGATGGGGCATGTGACCATGCTGACGGAGAAAGTGGAAGAGGTAAATTTATAAAAACTAGGAGGTTTTTATGCACCAAATTATCGTTCATGCTTTTGCAGACCAAGTTGCAGTTGTAGAAGTACTCTTTGCCAGTCAGGACAAGGAAAAAGTGGCTGTCAAGTACCAAGAATTGCAGGAAAAATTCCCTAATGACTATCTAGCAATCTATGACTTACCCATGGATGTCAATCTCGATAGCTTACCACACTATCCGTCGGTGGAGATTAGTAAAGAGGATTTTGAGTAGGAGGCCTGATGGACTTCATTTTATTGTTAGCAATCATGTATCTAGGTTGGAGTGCTAGTGAAAAACTGACGCATTTGACTAAAAGGATTCGAAAATTGGAGCGGCGAGAAAATGGAGAATGTGGCATGTCGCAATTGCTGAAAGGATTAGAGGGCAAGTAATGATGAAGGTTGTCCGCATCGACCATATCAAAGAAATGGAGATAGTAGAATCATGACTCTGTTAGAACGCTATCAATCAGATTCAGGGTGGATGAGCGAGGAAGATTACCGAGTTTACTTGGAGAAGTTACAAGCTAGTTCACGCTTGGATAATGAGGTGCTTGCCTTTGCAGAAAAGGGCTTGATTCACGACAGTTCTTTGCAGCGGATTCGGCTTGATTTTGAAAATAGCTTTATGGAGATAGAACTCAGCGATTATGAGTGCGAATATGTGTACTATCTATCCTATAAGGGAGTTGACTTTTCCAAGACCGTCTTGGTTTTAGAAAATCAGATTCAGTTTTTGGTTGATGAAATTTCTCTTGAAGAGCGCTATGTCAAGCATGATTTACTGGTGACCTCCTGGAGCAGCCAAAATCCAAATCCAGTCATGATGACGATTATTTGTCAAGAAATGGCACTGCATAGAGAGAAGCAAGTTCGTTAACACAGGCTATCTTGATTTTAAAATATAGAAAGGAGTAAGAGGGCGGCCGTATTTGCAACTGAATACGAGCTACGGATTTGACCAAAAAGATAATTTTTCCGAGAACCCTGTGGTTCTTCGTTAACATTCCTATTTTGGCTGTGTTCGCTTAACGCCCTTAATATCTTAATTATGCTATCACGTTACACACGCCCTGAAATGGGGGCTATTTGGACAGAGGAAAATAAATACAAGGCTTGGCTTGAGGTGGAAATCTTGGCAGATGAGGCTTGGGCTGAGTTGGGAGAGATTCCCAAGGAAGACGTGGCGAAAATCCGTGAGAAAGCGGGATTTGACATCGACCGCATTTTGGAAATTGAGCAAGAAACCCGCCACGATGTGGTGGCCTTTACCCGTGCTGTCTCTGAAACCTTGGGGGAGGAGCGCAAGTGGGTGCATTACGGCTTGACCTCGACAGACGTTGTGGATACGGCCTATGGCTACCTCTACAAGCAGGCTAATGACATTATCCGTGAGGACTTGCGCAGGTTCACGGAGATTGTCGCAGATAAGGCACGTGAGCATAAGTATACCATTATGATGGGGCGGACCCACGGTGTGCATGCGGAGCCAACGACTTTTGGTCTCAAACTCGCCACTTGGTACAGCGAAATGAAGCGTAATATCGAGCGTTTCGAACGTGCGGCTGAGGGAGTTGAAGCAGGGAAAATCTCTGGTGCGGTAGGAAATTTTGCCAATATTCCACCATTTGTCGAAGAATATGTCTGTGAGAAATTAGGCATTCGTCCGCAGGAAATTTCTACGCAGGTCCTTCCGCGTGACCTCCACGCAGAATATTTTGCAGCCCTTGCGAGCATTGCAACATCCATCGAGCGTATGGCAACGGAAATCCGTGGTCTGCAAAAATCCGAGCAACGCGAAGTCGAAGAGTTCTTTGCCAAGGGTCAAAAAGGTAGCTCTGCTATGCCTCACAAACGAAACCCAATCGGCTCTGAAAACATGACAGGGCTTGCGCGTGTGATTCGTGGGCACATGGTAACCGCCTTTGAAAATGTCGCTCTCTGGCATGAACGCGATATTTCCCACTCGTCCGCAGAGCGGATTATCACGCCTGACACGACGATTTTGATTGACTACATGCTCAACCGATTTGGGAATATCGTGAAAAACTTGACGGTATTTCCAGAAAATATGAAACGCAATATGGAATCAACCTTTGGCTTGATTTACAGCCAACGTGCCATGCTTGCCTTGATTGAAAAAGGGATGACGCGTGAGGAGGCCTATGATTTGGTACAGCCTAAAACGGCCTATGCTTGGGACAATCAGACTGCCTTCAAACCACTCCTTGAAGCAGATGAACAGGTGACAGAGCGCCTCAGTCAAGCAGAAATTGATGAACTCTTTGACCCGTCTTATTACGCTAAGCGCGTGGATGACATTTTTGAGCGCGTGGGATTATAGGAAATGAAAGGGAGGCTTGTTCCTCCTTTTGTGATATAATAAAACTATGAATAGAATACTTGATACAGAACAACTAGGCGATGAGGAGTACGTAGAGCGTACCCTGCGCCCACAAAAATTAAATGAATACATCGGTCAGGACAAGGTCAAGGATCAGTTGAAAATCTTCATTGAGGCCGCTAAGATGCGGGACGAAGCCTTGGATCATGCGCTGCTGTTTGGACCTCCGGGCTTGGGGAAAACGACCATGGCTTTTGTGATTGCCAATGAGCTGGGGGTAAATATCAAGCAGACCAGCGGTCCGGTCATTGAAAAGGCTGGAGATTTGGTAGCGCTTCTGAATGACTTGGAACCTGGCGATATCCTCTTTATTGATGAAATCCACCGTTTGCCTATGGCAGTAGAGGAAATCCTCTATAGCGCCATGGAAGATTTTTACATCGACATCATGATTGGCACGGGTGAAGCCAGCCGAGCGGTGCATTTAGAATTGCCACCCTTTACCCTGATTGGGGCAACAACGCGTGCGGGTATGCTGTCCAATCCCCTACGCGCTCGCTTTGGAATCACAGGTCACATGGAATATTATGCCCTGTCTGATTTGACGGAAATTGTCGAGCGGACAGCTGATATTTTTGAAATGGAGATTACCCACGAAGCCGCCATCGAGTTGGCGCGCCGTTCGCGTGGAACTCCCCGTATCGCCAATCGTTTGTTAAAACGTGTGCGAGATTTCGCCCAAATCATGGGAGATGGTGTGATTGATGATACCATTACAGATAAAGCCTTGACCATGCTAGATGTCGACCGTGAGGGTCTTGATTATGTCGATCAGAAGATTCTGCGAACCATGATTGAGATGTACGGCGGTGGGCCTGTCGGCCTAAATACCCTTTCGGTCAATATTGCAGAAGAACGGGAGACGGTTGAGGACATGTATGAACCCTATCTGATTCAGCAAGGTTTTCTCATGCGGACTAGGACTGGTCGTGTCGCGACAGCTAAAGCCTATGAACACCTAGGGTATGAATATATAGAGAGGTAGAAGCCGATGAACGAAGCATTTATTTGGGACTTGGACGGAACTCTACTGGATTCCTACGATGCGATTTTACTGGGACTAGAAGAAACCTATCAACAGTTTGATGTGCCCTTTCATCGCGAAGAAATCAAAGTCTTTATTTTACGCTATTCGGTCAAGGAATTGCTCGTTCAACTCTCGCAAGCGGAGCAAATACCGCTAGAAACCTTAAATACGGTGAGGGCTCATTCCTTGCGCGAAAAAAATGCTCATATTCAATTGATGGAGGGAGCTAGAGAAATTCTCGAGTGGGGTCATCAAACAGGAATTAAACAGTTTGTCTACACCCATAAAGGGGATAATGCCTTTGCCATCTTGGATGAGCTAGGCATTTCCAAGTATTTTGTAGAAGTGTTGACGGGTGATTCTGGCTTTGCACGCAAACCTCATCCGGAGGCGATTGTCTATCTCGTGGAGAAATATGATTTGTCGCAGGAAACAACCTATTATATAGGAGATAGACTGCTGGATGCCGAGACAGCTCAGGCAGCAGGGATAAAAAGTCTCAACCTAACAGTTGCATCCTCTGCGAACAACACCCATATCGAGAGCCTCCTTGCGATAAAAGAGGTCGTAGGTTAAGGTTTGATTAAGAATTCTTTTCTATACTATAATCATTCTTTTTCATAAACCTCCTTACTATCGAGCAGAAGCACTAGCTGCTCGATTTTTTGTAGTATAATGGATGTATGATGACTGAAAATGACTTGAAAAAAATGTTATTGACGAATAGAAAAATGCGAGAAGTACTTGAAATTGTCGCAAGTCTGCAGTTGCAAGACGCCTGGGTCTGTGCAGGGACAATTCGCAACTTCATCTGGAATCTGCTCAGCCACAAAGAGGCATTTGATGAGGAAACAGATGTGGATGTCGTATTTTATGATGCGACCATTTCTTATGAAGAAACTATTTTAATAGAAGAAAAGTTGAAATGTTCTTATCCGCACTATCGTTGGGAGTTGAAAAACCAAGTCTACATGCACCAGCATAGCCCACACACAAGTTCCTACAAACATTCACGAGATGCCATTTCTAAATATCCTGAAATATGCACGGCAATCGCAGCTCGCTTGTTGCCTGATTCTCAAGTAGACCTGTTTTGTCCGTATGGCTTGGAGGATATTTTGACTTTTAAGGTTTGTCCAACGCCGCATTTTGCAGCGGATCAAGACCGAATGACGGTCTACCGTGAGCGAGTCTGTAAGAAGAATTGGAAACGCAAGTGGCCTGCTCTCATCATTACAGGCATAGAGGAATTGCCGAAAGATGATAGAAGTGGTTTGGAAGCATGAAGAATTTTTGCAGAAAACATTCATATATATAGAAAGAAGCTCGAAATTTTAAATATTGAGCTTTTTATGTTGATCAATCGCAAAGCAGTTCCATCTTCCGGCACTATTTTTCAAAAATCGAACAAAAATGCTTGCATTGCCCGCTAGAATCTGTTAGAATGTTCTAGTGCCGTAAAAAATACGGCTGTAGCTTTGATGCAAGAGGTTGCGACACGCTCGGTTGCATTGCCACGCAACTACCTGTCGGTTTTCTTGTGGAGCTAGCCTATTATCTTAAATAGACGAAAAGGAGAAAAAGATGGCAAACAAAAAAATTCGCATCCGCTTGAAAGCGTACGAACACCGTACACTTGACACAGCAGCTGCAAAAATCGTAGAAACTGCAACACGTACAGGTGCAAGCGTAGCTGGTCCAGTACCACTTCCAACTGAACGTAGCCTCTACACAATCATTCGTGCGACTCACAAGTACAAAGATTCTCGTGAGCAATTCGAAATGCGTACTCACAAACGTCTAATCGACATCGTGAACCCAACGCAAAAAACAGTTGACGCTCTTATGAAACTTGATTTACCAAGTGGCGTGAACGTAGAAATCAAGTTGTAATAGAACACGAACTACGGATCGTGCATCTTGGTTTGAGCATGAAAAACGCTCGTTAAAAACTTTTTAAACTATAAAATAAGAAAAGGAATATTTTTCTCATGACAAAAGGAATCTTAGGGAAAAAAGTGGGAATGACTCAAATCTTCACTGAAACTGGTGAATTTATCCCTGTAACTGTCATCGAAGCAACTCCAAACGTTGTTCTTCAAGTGAAAACTGTTGAAACAGATGGATACAATGCAATCCAAGTTGGTTTTGATGACAAACGCGAAGTATTGAGTAACAAACCTGCCAAAGGCCATGTAGCAAAAGCTAACACAGCTCCTAAGCGCTTCATTCGTGAATTCAAAAACATTGAAGGCTTGGAAGTTGGTGCAGAAATCACAGTTGACACTTTCGCAGCTGGAGATGTTGTTGATGTAACTGGTACATCTAAAGGTAAAGGTTTCCAAGGTGTTATCAAACGCCATGGTCAATCACGTGGTCCTATGGCTCACGGTTCACGTTACCACCGTCGTCCAGGTTCAATGGGACCTGTTGCGCCAAACCGTGTATTTAAAAACAAACACTTGGCAGGACGTATGGGTGGCAACCGTGTGACAATTCAAAACCTTGAAATTGTACAAGTTGTTCCAGAAAAGAACGTTATCCTTATCAAAGGAAACGTACCAGGTGCTAAGAAATCTCTTATCACCATCAAATCAGCAGTAAAAGCTGGTAAATAATAAGGAAAGGGGAAATCAGTCATAATGGCAAACGTAACATTATTTGACCAAACTGGTAAACAAGCTGGTGAAGTAGTTCTTAACGATGCGATCTTTGGTATCGAACCAAACCAAGCAGTTGTGTTTGATGTGATCATCAGCCAACGCGCAAGTCTTCGTCAAGGAACTCACGCAGTTAAAAATCGCTCAGCAGTTTCAGGTGGCGGACGCAAACCATGGCGTCAAAAAGGAACTGGACGTGCTCGTCAAGGTTCTATCCGCTCACCACAATGGCGTGGCGGTGGTGTAGTCTTCGGACCAACTCCACGTTCTTATGCCTACAAACTTCCACAAAAGGTTCGTCGCTTGGCGCTTAAATCTGTTTACTCAGAAAAAGTTGCTGAAAACAAATTTGTAGCTGTTGACAGCCTTTCATTTACAGCTCCAAAAACTGCTGAATTCGCAAAAGTTCTTGCAGCATTGAGCATTGATTCAAAAGTCCTTGTTATTCTTGAAGAAGGAAATGAATTTGCAGCTCTTTCAGCTCGCAACCTTCCAAACGTGAAAGTTGCAACTGCTACAACTGCAAGCGTCCTTGACATTGCAAATGCAGACAAACTTCTTGTAACTCAAGCAGCTATCTCTAAAATTGAGGAGGTTCTTGCATAATGAATTTGTATGATGTTATCAAAAAACCTGTCATCACAGAAAGCTCAATGGCTCAGCTTGAAGCAGGAAAATATGTGTTTGAAGTGGACACTCGCGCTCACAAACTTTTGATCAAACAAGCTGTAGAAGCAGCGTTTGACGGAGTTAAAGTTGCAAATGTGAACACTATCAACGTAAAACCTAAAACAAAACGTGTAGGACGTTATGTAGGTCGTACAAGCAAAGTGAAAAAAGCAATCATCACATTGACTGCTGATTCAAAAGCAATCGAATTGTTCGCTACAGCTGACGCTGAATAATCAAAGGAGGAATTAACGTGGGAATTAAAGTTTATAAACCAACTACAAATGGCCGTCGTAACATGACTTCTTTGGATTTCGCAGAAATCACAACAAGCACTCCTGAGAAATCATTGCTTGTTTCTCTTAAGAGCAAAGCTGGTCGTAACAACAACGGTCGCATCACAGTTCGTCACCAAGGTGGCGGTCACAAACGTCATTACCGTTTGATTGACTTCAAACGCAACAAAGACGGTATCGAAGCAGTTGTTAAAACAATTGAATACGATCCAAACCGTTCAGCAAACATCGCTCTTGTACACTACACAGACGGTGTGAAAGCATACATCATCGCTCCTAAAGGTCTTGAAGTTGGTCAACGTATCGTTTCAGGTCCAGAAGCAGATATCAAAGTCGGTAACGCACTTCCACTTGCGAACATTCCAGTCGGTACTGTTATCCACAATATCGAATTGAAACCAGGTCGTGGTGGTGAATTGGTTCGTGCTGCAGGTGCTTCTGCACAAGTGCTTGGTCAAGAAGGTAAATACGTTCTTGTTCGTCTTCAATCAGGCGAAGTTCGTATGATTCTTGGAACTTGCCGTGCAACTGTTGGTGTTGTCGGAAACGAACAACACGGACTTGTGAACCTTGGTAAAGCAGGACGTAGCCGTTGGAAAGGTATCCGCCCAACAGTTCGCGGTTCTGTAATGAACCCTAACGATCACCCACACGGTGGTGGTGAAGGTAAAGCACCAGTTGGTCGTAAAGCACCATCTACTCCATGGGGCAAACCTGCTCTTGGACTTAAAACTCGTAACAAGAAAGCTAAATCAAGCAAACTTATCGTTCGTCGTCGCAACGAAAAATAATCTGTTACAAGTAGCGTAACGCATATCCGCCAGCTCGGTAGCCTTGCGGTTGCAAGGCAGGCCGCTGTGGTACATATTTTAAAGGAGAAAATATTAAAATGGGACGTAGTCTTAAAAAAGGACCTTTCGTCGATGAGCATTTGATGAAAAAAGTTGAAGCTCAAGCAAACGATGAAAAGAAAAAAGTAATTAAAACTTGGTCACGTCGTTCAACGATTTTCCCAAGTTTCATTGGTTATACAATCGCAGTTTATGATGGACGTAAACATGTACCTGTTTACATCCAAGAAGACATGGTAGGTCACAAACTTGGTGAATTTGCACCAACTCGTACTTACAAAGGTCACGCTGCTGACGACAAGAAAACACGTAGAAAATAATAGGAGGAACACATAATGGCAGAAATTACTTCAGCTAAAGCAACTGCTCGCACAGTACGTGTTTCACCTCGTAAATCACGTCTTGTCTTGGATAACATCCGTGGCAAAAGCGTAGCCGATGCAATCGCAATCTTGAAATTCACACCAAACAAAGCTGCAGGCATTATTGAGAAAGTATTGAACTCTGCAATCGCTAATGCTGAAAACAACTTTGGTTTGGAAAAAGCAAACTTGGTAGTAAGCGAAGCTTTCGCAAACGAAGGACCAACACTTAAACGTTTCCGTCCACGTGCAAAAGGTTCTGCTTCACCAATCAACAAACGTACAGCTCACATCACTGTAGTTGTGGCAGAAAAATAAGGAGGTAAAAACGTGGGACAAAAAGTACATCCAATTGGTATGCGTGTCGGCATCATCCGTGACTGGGATGCTAAATGGTATGCTGAAAAAGAATACGCGGATTACCTTCATGAAGATCTTGCAATCCGCAACTTTATCAAAAAAGAATTGGCTGAAGCATCAGTTTCAACTATCGAAATTGAACGCGCAGTAAACAAAGTGATCGTAAGCATTCACACAGCTAAACCAGGTATGGTTATCGGTAAAGCTGGTAGCAATGTTGATGCACTTCGTGCACAATTAAACAAATTGACAGGTAAACAAGTACACATCAACATCATCGAAATCAAACAACCTGATTTGGATGCACACCTTGTTGGTGAAACAATTGCTCGTCAATTAGAGCAACGTGTGGCTTTCCGTCGCGCTCAAAAACAAGCTATCCAACGTACAATGCGTGCAGGAGCAAAAGGAATCAAGACTCAAGTATCTGGTCGTTTGAACGGTGCTGATATCGCCCGTGCAGAAGGATACTCTGAAGGAACTGTTCCGCTTCATACACTTCGTGCGGATATCGACTATGCTTGGGAAGAAGCACTTACAACTTACGGTAAACTTGGTGTTAAAGTATGGATTTACCGTGGAGAAGTTCTTCCAGCTCGTAAAAACACTAAAGGAGGTAAATAACCAATGTTAGTACCTAAACGTGTTAAACACCGTCGTGAATTCCGTGGAAAAATGCGCGGTGAAGCTAAAGGTGGAAAACAAGTAGACTTCGGTGAATATGGTCTTCAAGCTACAACTAGCCACTGGATTACAAACCGTCAAATCGAAGCAGCCCGTATCGCGATGACTCGTTATATGAAACGTGGTGGTAAGGTTTGGATTAAAATCTTCCCACACAAATCATACACCGCTAAAGCTATCGGGGTACGTATGGGATCTGGTAAAGGGGCACCTGAAGGTTGGGTAGCACCAGTTAAACGTGGTAAAGTGATGTTTGAAGTTGCTGGCGTTTCAGAAGAAATCGCACGCGAAGCATTCCGCTTGGCTAGCCACAAACTACCAGTTAAATGCAAATTCGTAAAACGTGAAGCAGAATAAGGAGAAGACATGAAACTTAATGAAGTAAGAGAATTTGTTAAAGAACTTCGTGGACTTTCTCAAGAAGAACTTGCAAAGCGCGAAAATGAATTGAAGAAAGAGCTCTTCGATCTTCGTTTCCAAGCTGCCGCTGGTCAACTTGAGCAAACTGCTCGTTTGAACGAAGTTAAAAAGCAAATTGCACGTATCAAAACTGTGCAATCAGAAATGAAATAATAGATTGGGAAAGGAGAATTTCAATGGAACGCAATAATCGTAAAGTTCTTGTTGGACGTGTTGTATCTGACAAAATGGACAAAACCATCACAGTTGTAGTTGAAACAAAACGTAACCACCCAGTCTATGGTAAACGTATTAACTACTCTAAAAAGTACAAAGCTCATGATGAAAACAATGTTGCTAAAGAAGGCGATATCGTACGTATCATGGAAACTCGCCCACTTTCAGCTACAAAACGCTTCCGTCTTGTAGAAGTTGTGGAAGAGGCAGTTATCATTTAATCAACCTGAAAGGAGAAAACTTACATGATTCAAACAGAAACTCGTTTGAAAGTTGCTGATAACAGTGGCGCACGTGAAATCTTGACAATCAAAGTTCTTGGTGGCTCAAAACGTAAATCTGCAAACATCGGCGACATCATCGTTGCTTCAGTAAAACAAGCTACTCCTGGTGGTGCGGTTAAAAAAGGTGACGTCGTGAAAGCCGTTATCGTTCGTACTAAGACAGGTGCTCGTCGTGCTGATGGTTCATACATCAAATTCGATGAGAATGCTGCAGTCATCATCCGTGAAGACAAAACACCTCGCGGAACTCGTATCTTTGGTCCAGTTGCACGTGAATTGCGCGACGGCGGTTTCATGAAAATCGTTTCATTGGCACCAGAAGTACTTTAATATAAAACAAACGAAGTCCCCTGAAAATCTTTTCAGGGTGCCCATTAGGGCGTAAGAAATAATAGGAGAAACCAAATGTTTGTAAAAAAAGGCGACAAAGTTCGCGTAATCGCTGGTAAAGACAAAGGCGTTGAAGCTGTAGTCTTGACAGCACTTCCAAAAGTAAATAAAGTTGTTGTAGAAGGTGTTAACATCGTCAAAAAACACCAAAAACCAAATAACGAAAACCCTCAAGGTGCTATCGTTGAGAAAGAAGCTGCTATCCACGTGTCAAACGTACAAGTTCTTGACAAAAACGGTGTAGCAGGTCGTGTTGGTTACAAGTTTGTTGACGGTAAAAAAGTTCGTTACAACAAAAAATCAGGCGAAGTGCTTGATTAATCACGAAGGAAAGGAGAAGTAACATGGCAAATCGCTTAAAAGAAAAATATCTTAATGAAGTAGTTCCTGCTTTGACTGAACAATTTAACTATTCATCAGTTATGGCTGTACCAAAAGTTGATAAGATTGTTTTGAACATGGGTGTTGGTGACGCTGTTTCTAACGCTAAAAACCTTGAAAAAGCTGCTCAAGAATTGGCATTGATTTCAGGTCAAAAACCACTTATCACTAAAGCTAAAAAATCAATCGCCGGCTTCCGTCTTCGTGAAGGGGTTGCAATCGGAGCGAAAGTAACACTTCGTGGCGAACGTATGTATGAATTCTTAGATAAATTGGTATCTGTATCACTTCCACGTGTACGTGACTTCCATGGTGTTCCAACAAAATCATTTGACGGACGCGGAAACTACACACTTGGTGTGAAAGAGCAATTGATCTTCCCAGAAATCAACTTCGACGATGTTGACAAAACTCGTGGTATGGATATCGTTATCGTTACAACAGCTAACACTGACGAAGAATCACGTGCATTGCTTACTGGCCTTGGTATGCCGTTCGCAAAATAAGAGGGAGAGAATAAATGGCTAAAAAATCAATGATCGCTAAGAACAAACGCCCAGCTAAGTTCTCTACGCAAGCATATACTCGTTGTGAAAAATGTGGACGTCCACATTCAGTTTACCGCAAATTCAAACTTTGCCGTGTATGCTTCCGCGACTTGGCTTACTTAGGTCAAATCCCAGGCGTTACCAAAGCTTCTTGGTAATAACATGATGCAACGGACGTTAAAAAATCCGTATGAAAATAGGAGCCTGACGCAGAGTTCTGAAAGAACTCAAGAAAGGCTATACCTAAAGGTAGCCACACCTGTAGTTCAGCTAAAGCTGAAACAGTTGCGTCTCTCTTTCACCAGGATTTTAGTCTGTGCTCAAATATGATGATGTGAGAGCGTTAATAAAACGAAGTGAAAATAGGAGGTCTACCGCTGGAGCGATGCTCCTAGGTAGAGCTGTCTTTTTCACCACGTTTTTAGCTCGAACTCAAATACGATGTGAAGGCGTAAAAACGCTCAGCAAAAATAAGAAATTTAGCGAAGGTGTTTGCACCTAGATACATTTATCTTTTTTGCATAGCGTTTAGCCTGAACTCAAATGAAAAACAACATAGAACTAATCATCGTTAGTTCAACAATGGTAGAATTTGCTGATGTGAATCCGGACTAAGAGCTGTGTAAAATAGATAAGTCTCTTCTTGTTCATCGAACAATCGTCGATTTCCTAATTTTACCTTGCTCTTTACGTCCTTGCTATCATTATTAACTAGCAAGTGAGAACTTCAAACTACTAGTAAGAGGAGAATTTTTAAAATGGTTATGACTGACCCAATTGCAGACTTTTTGACACGTATTCGTAACGCAAACCAAGCAAAACACGAAGTGCTTGAAGTGCCTGCATCAAACATCAAAAAAGGAATTGCTACAATTCTTAAAAACGAAGGTTTTGTAAAAAACGTTGAATTCATTGAAGATGACAAACAAGGCATCGTGCGCGTATTCTTGAAATACGGACCAAACGGTGAAAAAGTTATCACAAACTTGAAACGTGTATCAAAACCAGGTCTTCGTGTTTACTCAAAACGTGAAGATATTCCTAAAGTTCTTAACGGACTTGGAATTGCAATCATCTCTACATCAGAAGGTCTTTTGACAGACAAAGAAGCTCGTCAAAAGAACGTTGGTGGAGAGGTAATCGCATACGTTTGGTAAAATTCTAGCTTCCAAATTCGTCATGATTCGTCGTTATTGCCTTTTGCCGTACGTCAGTACTGCCTGCAAGGCAATACCTAGATGATATGAGGAGCATTACGGGCACCGCAAGATTGTTTATCTATTTTGCAAAGTCCGAGTTCTGATTGTTTATCAAATAATAACTTAGCTTAGTGATGCTATTCAGCCGGATTTGCGGATGTGAACACGGACTAAGAGCCGTGCGAAATAGATAAATCTTCTCTTGTTCATCGAACAATCGTCGATTCCCTAATTTCGCTTTGCTCTTTACGTCCTTAGTATCATAAGCTCCCGTGAAAACTGGTCGTTGATCGGCCTGATAATCTAACAGGAGAAATAAAAACATGTCACGTATTGGTAATAAAGTAATTACATTGCCTGCTGGTGTTGAGCTTTCGCAAAACAACGGTGTGGTAACTGTAAAAGGACCTAAAGGGGAATTGACTCGTGAATTCCCAACTGCTATTGAAATCCGTGTGGAAGGTACTGAAGTAACACTTCACCGTCCAAACGATTCAAAAGAAATGAAGACTATTCACGGTACAAGCCGTGCTAACCTCAACAACATGGTTGTTGGTGTTTCTGAAGGCTTCAAAAAAGAACTTGAAATGCGTGGTGTCGGTTACCGTGCGCAACTTGCAGGTAACAAATTGACACTTGCTGTTGGTAAATCACATCCAGATGAAGTGGTTGCACCAGAAGGTATCACATTTGAAGTTCCAGCACCAACACAAATCATCGTGTCTGGTATCAACAAAGAAGTTGTTGGTCAAACAGCAGCTTATATCCGTAGCCTTCGTGCTCCTGAACCTTACAAAGGTAAAGGTATCCGCTATGTTGGTGAATTTGTTCGCCGCAAAGAAGGTAAAACAGGTAAATAATGATGTTTCCGAGTGGATTTTCCACATCGCGCATTATATTCCAACGTATCTCATACAGATATGATCAATAATTAAGAGGTGAAAATTGTGATTTCAAAACCAGATAAAAACAAAATCCGCCAAAAACGCCATCGTCGTGTTCGCGGTAAAATCTCTGGAACTGCTGCTCGCCCACGTTTGAACATTTTCCGTTCTAATACAGGCATCTACGCTCAAGTGATTGATGACGTAGCGGGTGTAACGCTCGCAAGCGCTTCTACTCTTGATAAAGAAGTTTCAAAAGGTACTAAGACAGAACAAGCCGTTGTTGTAGGTAAACTCGTTGCTGAACGCGCAGTAGCGAAAGGTATTTCTGAAGTGGTCTTTGACCGCGGTGGATATCTCTATCACGGACGTGTGAAAGCATTGGCTGAAGCAGCTCGTGAAAACGGATTGAAATTCTAATAGGGAGGACACTAAGAAATGGCATTTAAAGATAACGCAGTTGAATTTGAAGAACGCGTAGTAGCCATCAACCGTGTTACAAAAGTTGTTAAAGGTGGACGTCGTCTTCGCTTTGCAGCTCTTGTGGTTGTTGGTGACCGTAATGGTCGTGTAGGTTTCGGTACTGGTAAAGCTCAAGAAGTACCAGAAGCTATCCGTAAAGCAGTTGAATCTGCTAAGAAAAACTTGATTGAAGTACCAATGGTTGGTACAACAATTCCTCACGAAGTTCGTTCAGAATTTGGTGGAGCTCGCATCATGTTGAAACCAGCTGCAGAAGGAGCTGGGGTTGCTGCGGGTGGTGCTACTCGTGCGGTTATCGAGTTGGCAGGTATCGCTGATGTGACTTCTAAGTCACTTGGTTCAAACACTCCAATTAACGTTGTACGTGCAACAGTTGAAGGTTTGAAACAATTGAAACGTGCGGAAGAAGTGGCTGCACTTCGTGGCGTTTCAGTTTCTGATTTAGCATAAGAAAGGGGATAACATGGCTCAAATTAAAATTACTTTGACTAAGTCTCCAATCGGTCGCAAACCAGAACAACGTAAAACAGTTGTTGCCCTTGGACTTGGCAAATTAAACAGTTCAGTTATCAAAGAAGATAACGCTGCTATTCGTGGAATGGTTACAGCAATCTCTCACTTGGTAACTGTTGAAGAAGTTAACTAATTGTAACTTTGAAAAAACACATGACGAAGTCGCTTAGAGAAATCTTTGCGACTTACTGTCAATTCTGTATAGGCGAGTTTTTAGGTTGAGGCCTTACCCAGCCTAAAGGCGCTAGCATTTTACACATAAGGAGAAAATAAATGAAACTTCATGAATTACAACCTGCTACAGGTTCTCGTAAAACTCGTAACCGCGTTGGTCGTGGTACATCATCAGGTAACGGTAAGACTTCAGGTCGTGGACAAAAAGGTCAAAAAGCTCGTAGCGGTGGTGGCGTACGTCTAGGTTTTGAGGGTGGACAAACTCCATTGTTCCGTCGCCTTCCAAAACGTGGATTTACTAACATCAATGCTAAAGAGTATGCGATTGTTAATCTTGACCAATTGAACGCTTTTGAAGATGGTGCAGAAGTAACACCAGTTGTGCTTGTTGAAGCTGGTATTGTGAAAGCTGAAAAATCAGGAATTAAAATTCTTGGTAACGGCGAATTGACAAAGAAATTGACTGTGAAAGCAGCGAAATTCTCTAAATCAGCTGAAGAGGCTATTACTGCCAAAGGTGGTTCAGTAGAAGTCATCTAAGAGAGGTGACCTATGTTTTTTAAACTATTAAAAGATGCATTTAAGGTAAAGAACGTCCGTACGAAAATCTTGTTTACGATTTTTATCTTATTTGTCTTTCGTGTTGGAACGCACATCACAGTTCCAGGAGTGAACGTTAAAAGTCTCGAAGCCTTATCCAATATTCCATTTTTGAATATGTTGAGTTTGGTTTCCGGGAATGCCATGCGTAATTTCTCCGTATTCGCCTTAGGTGTCAGTCCTTACATCACTGCCTCAATCATTGTTCAGCTGATGCAGATGGACCTCGTACCTAAGTTTGTGGAATGGGGTAAGCAGGGGGAAGTAGGACGTCGTAAGTTGAATCAAGCGACACGCTACATTTCCTTGGCTTTAGCTTTTGTCCAGTCAGCCGGAATCACTGCAAGTTTTAATGCCTTGTCCGGAGCCAAGCTGACAACTATGCCCCTGAATTGGAAGACCTATCTCATTATTGGGGCAATTTTGACAACGGGTTCTGCTATCGTGACTTGGCTTGGTGAGCAGATTACGGATAAAGGATATGGTAATGGTACATCCATGATTATCTTTGCCGGAATCATCTCATCACTACCTGATACGATTCACGATATCTATGTTGATCGCTTTGTCAATATCGAATCAAGTCGTTTGGGAGAATCTGCCCTGTTAGTTGGCGTTTTGTTGGTAGCAGTTTTAGCAATTGTTTACTTTACAACCTTCGTTCAACAAGCAGAGTATAAAATTCCAATCCAATACACTAAACGTGCTCAAGGTGCACCGTCAAGTTCTTACTTGCCGTTGAAACTCAATCCGGCAGGTGTTATTCCGGTCATCTTCGCAGGTTCTATTACAGCTATTCCGACATCACTTCTCCAGTTCTTTGCGAGCCAGAATAAGAGTATTTCTTGGCTATCCACTGTTCGAGAATACTTTGATTACTCTACAATCAAAGGGATGATTGTTTATGCTGTATTGATTATTCTCTTTACCTTCTTCTATAGCTTTGTTCAGGTAAATCCAGAAAAGGCTGCAGAAAATCTCCAAAAGAGTGGAGCGTACATCCACGGAGTGCGTCCAGGTAAGGGAACAGAAGAATACTTCTCAAAATTATTAACACGCCTTGCAACAGTTGGATCCCTATTCCTAGGATTTGTTGCATTGTTACCGATTCTTGCACAAAATGTCTTTGGGCTCACTTCTAAAATTGCCTTCCTCGGAACAAGTTTAATCATCGTGATTATGACAAGTATCGAAGGAATCAAGCAGTTAGAAGGTTACCTGCTCAAGAGAAAATATGTAGGTTTCATGGAAACAGAATAGACTATAGGTTGACCTAGTCAACCTTCTATTTTGTTTTTTGATAAGTTTGTCAATCGTGGCAAATTTATGTGAAAACAAAATAAGGAGTTTATCATGAATCTTTTAATTATGGGTTTGCCAGGTGCTGGTAAAGGAACGCAAGCTGCAAAAATTGTTGAAAAATTTGACGTAGTGCATATTTCAACAGGTGATATGTTCCGTGCAGCGATGGCAAATCAGACAGAAATGGGTTTGTTGGCAAAATCCTATATTGATAAAGGTGACTTGGTGCCTGATGAAGTAACCAATGGTATTGTCAAAGAACGCTTAGCGCAAGAAGATATCAAGGAAAAAGGTTTCTTATTGGACGGCTACCCTCGAACAATCGAGCAAGCACATGCCTTGGATGAAGCCTTGAAAAACCTTGGCATCACACTCGAAGGGGTTATCAATATCGAGATTGATCCAGCTAAGTTGGTCGAACGTCTCAGCGGACGCATCATCCATCGTGAAACAGGTGAAACCTTCCACAAGGTCTTTAATCCACCTGCAGAAGGATACGACGAAAAGGATTACTACCAACGCGAAGATGACAAACCAGAATCTGTCAAACGTCGCTTAGAAGTCAATATTGCCCAAGGACAACCGATCATTGATCACTATCGTGCTGCAGGTTTAGTACACGATATTGAAGGGGATCAAGACATCGAAGTCGTCTTTGCAGATATTGAAAAAGTTTTATCAAAATTGCAATAAAATAGGGGATTTAGCTTGCGTTTTCTTGACGAAAATGATAGAATAGCTTAGTCTGACTTATAATTGTTACCTCTGTGTTCAGAGGACATCAAATCGAAATTTAGAGGGGGATACTTTTGCATGGCAAAAGAAGATGTGATTGAAATTGAAGGTAAGGTAGTTGATACCATGCCAAATGCTATGTTTACTGTAGAGTTGGAAAATGGACACCAGGTTCTCGCAACTGTTTCAGGAAAAATCCGCAAAAACTACATTCGTATTTTGGTCGGTGATCGCGTAACGGTTGAACTTAGTCCATATGACTTGACACGTGGACGTATCACATACCGCTTTAAATAGTCGAAATACTTGGAGGGATTAAACATGAAAGTAAGACCATCGGTCAAACCAATTTGCGAATACTGCAAAGTTATTCGTCGTAATGGTCGTGTTATGGTAATTTGCCCAGCAAATCCAAAACACAAACAACGTCAAGGATAAGATAGAAAGGAGAAAAAATGGCTCGTATTGCTGGAGTTGATATTCCAAACGACAAACGTGTAGTAATTTCATTGACTTACGTATACGGTATTGGTCTTGCAACATCTAAAAAAATTCTTGCAGCAGCTGGAATCTCAGAAGATGTTCGCGTAAAAGATTTGACTTCTGATCAAGAAGATGCAATCCGTCGTGAAGTAGATGCGATTAAAGTTGAAGGTGACCTTCGTCGTGAAGTAAACTTGAACATCAAACGTTTGATGGAAATCGGTTCATACCGTGGAATTCGTCACCGTCGTGGACTTCCTGTCCGTGGACAAAACACTAAAAACAACGCTCGCACTCGTAAAGGTAAAGCTGTTGCGATTGCAGGTAAGAAAAAATAAAATAGGAGGTAGAAAAATTGGCTAAACCAACACGTAAGCGTCGTGTGAAAAAAAATATCGAATCTGGTATTGCACACATTCACGCTACATTTAATAACACTATTGTTATGATTACTGATGTGCATGGTAATGCGATCGCTTGGTCATCAGCTGGTGCTCTTGGTTTTAAAGGTTCTCGTAAATCTACACCATTTGCGGCTCAAATGGCTTCAGAAGCAGCTGCTAAATCTGCACAAGAACACGGTCTTAAAACAGTTGAAGTTACAGTAAAAGGCCCAGGTTCAGGTCGTGAGTCTGCTATCCGCGCTCTTGCTGCCGCTGGTCTTGAAGTAACAGCAATTCGTGATGTGACTCCTGTACCACACAATGGTGCTCGTCCTCCAAAACGTCGCCGTGTATAATCAACTAACGATACACAGCTTTTCGTTTAAGAGGGAGTAAGAAATGATTGAGTTTGAAAAACCAACTATAACAAAAATTGATGAAAATAAAGATTACGGCAGATTTGTTGTCGAACCATTAGAACGTGGTTATGGAACAACTCTTGGGAACTCACTTCGTCGTGTACTTCTTGCGTCACTACCAGGTGCGGCAGTAACGTCTATTAAAATTGACGGTGTACTACACGAGTTCGACACAGTTCCAGGTGTCCGTGAAGATGTGATGCAAATTATTTTGAACATCAAAGGCATTGCTGTAAAATCTTATGTCGAAGACGAAAAGACGATAGAGCTTGATGTTACAGGTCCGGCAGAAATTACTGCAGGAGATATCTTGACAGATAGTGATATTGAAATTGTTAACCCTGACCATTATCTCTTTACCATCAGTGAAGGTGCGAGCTTTAAAGCTATCATGACGGTGAATACCGGTCGTGGATATGTACCAGCTGAAGGCAATAAAAAAGATGATGCGCCAGTTGGCACACTTGCAGTAGATTCTATCTACACGCCAGTGAAAAAAGTCAATTATCAAGTTGAACCAGCTCGCGTTGGTAGCAACGACGGTTTTGACAAATTAACGCTTGAAATCATGACTAACGGGACAATCATTCCAGAAGATGCCTTGGGTCTTTCTGCGCGTATTCTAATGGAGCACTTAGGTCTGTTTACTGATTTGACAGAAGTTGCGAAATCAGCAGAAGTGATGAAAGAAGCTGAAGAAGCATCAGATGATCGTATGTTGG
Source organism: Streptococcus cuniculi (assembly GCF_001921845.1). Classification (GTDB taxonomy): domain Bacteria; phylum Bacillota; class Bacilli; order Lactobacillales; family Streptococcaceae; genus Streptococcus; species Streptococcus cuniculi. The sequence goes on from NZ_MSJM01000010.1 coordinate 44,333, forward strand.
ATCGTACGATTGAAGAATTAGATTTGTCTGTTCGTTCATATAACTGTTTGAAACGTGCAGGTATCAATACTGTATTTGATTTGACAAAAAAAACTGAACCAGAAATGATGAAAGTACGCAATCTTGGACGCAAGAGTCTTGAAGAAGTCAAAGTTAAATTGGCTGACCTTGGTTTGGGATTGAAAAAAGATAAATAAAGGAGGAATACATGGCTTACCGTAAACTAGGACGCACTAGCTCACAACGTAAAGCAATGCTTCGCGACTTGACAACAGATCTTTTGATCAATGAATCAATCGTTACAACTGAAGCTCGTGCAAAAGAAATCCGTAAAACAGTTGAAAAAATGATTACACTTGGTAAACGTGGTGACTTGCACGCTCGTCGTCAAGCAGCAGCATTTGTTCGTAACGAAATCGCATCAGAAAACTATGATGAAGCTACTGATAAATACACATCAACTACAGCTCTTCAAAAATTGTTCTCTGAAATCGCACCTCGTTATGCAGAACGCAACGGTGGATACACTCGTATCTTGAAAACGGAACCACGTCGTGGTGACGCTGCACCAATGGCAATCATTGAACTTGTATAAGATCATCAATTTTGTTGAGTGTTATGATGGTGGAATGTTGAGGCATTCTTAGTCTAGCTCTGGTCTACCGCTGGGTTTTTCCCAGCGGGAACACTCATCAGATGAAAACGCAACGCTTGTTTACGAAATCGCTTTGATAAAAACGATTTCGTAAGCAGGCGTTTTTTATCGCTTTGCTAAGGAATAAAAGAATAGGTGTCAATAGAAGTGAGGAAAAGTCCTTTAGTTCCTTGCTGACCAAAGATTTAGGACAAAAAAGTCCTTTTTCTTTTTTCTCTGATTGGATATACTTCCTATAGGGAAATCCACTATAGAGAAAGGAGAGAAAAATATGGAGTTTAAAGAAGTGTATGCCAAGGTACGACCGATTGTTCAAAAGACACGGCGGGAATACTATGTCAAACTATGGGAACCGGAAGACTGGGATCAAGAAGGAATGTATGTCCTATATCGCTTGCTCCAGCAAGAAGATGAAATCGTAAGAGATGAGTCTCGCTTGCTTCGTTATTTCAAGGTCAAATTCCGTAATTATGTCAACGATATATTGCGTAGACAAAGTACACAAAAACGCGGCTTTGACCGCCTCCGTTACGAGGAGATAGGAGAAATATCTCATATGGTCAGCAGTGGTGGCCTGCTCACAGATGAATTAGTGTGCCTTCGTGATTCACTAGCGCGCTATCGTTCTACACTAAGTCCGCGTGATTCTAAAAAGTATGATACGCTCGTCAGTGGTGCTCGCTTCAAAGGTCGAAAGAAGCTGCTACGCTCCCTTCGCCAACACCTCATAAGTGAAGATAAGATATAGTAAAAAATAGCGCCTCCCCCTTGACAAGCATGGGTGATTTGTAGTAGATTATATTAGCAGTAAGATGACCTCGGCCTTTTCCGTATTGCCAGACATGGAGAATTGAAAAAAATTCAAAAAAAATTCAAAAAGTAGTTGACATGTTAAGGAAGAGGTGATATACTGATATAGTTGTCGCTTGAGAGAGCGGACGGACAAGACCTTTGAAAATTAAAGAAGACGAACCAAACGTGCAGGGTGGTTTATGGAGACATAAACCGTCAATGAACGAAAAAAAT
>NZ_MSJM01000011.1 GCF_001921845.1 Streptococcus cuniculi
TAACATGTCAACTACTTTTTGAATTTTTTTTGAATTTTTTTCAATTCTCCATGTCTGGCAATACGGAAAAGGCCGAGGTCATCTTACTGCTAATATAATCTACTACAAATCACCCATGCTTGTCAAGAGGAAATAAAAATATCTGCAGAAATCTGCAGATATTTTTTTAAGCTTTGACTTCTAGTAAACCAAGACCACCGTCTTCACGTTTGTAAATGACATTTGTTGTAGAGTCTTTCGCATCTGTATAGATGAAGAAATCGTGTCCTAGCAATTCAAGCTGTAAAATGGCTTCTTCTAAGTCCATTGGTTTCAAATCAACTTGTTTGGTACGAACAACTTTTACTTCTTCTTCAGCTTGTTCGACTAATTCTTCTGTAAACAATTGGCTAGTTGATACTTTTTGACGATTTTTCTTTTCAATTTTTGTTTTATTTCGACGGATTTGGCGTTCAATCTTATCCACTACTAAGTCGATTGAGCCGTACATGTCTTGAGAAATATCTTCTGCACGAAGTGTGATGGATCCTAATGGGATAGTCACTTCTACTTTGGAGCGTTTATCACGGTATACTTTTAGATTTACTTTCGCATTTAACTCTTGGTCTGCGTGGAAGTATTTTTCAATCTTAGCTACTTTTTCTTCGACGTAACTACGAAGAGCGTCTGTTACTTCGATGTTCTCTCCACGAATGCTAAATTTAATCATAGTAAGTACCTCTTTCTAAGCTTTCGCTTTTGTTCACTACTATTATACCATATTAGGATTTTTTTGCAAACGTTTACTAACGAGCAAGTGAAAAACTTGCGACTGTTTTCGCACCGCTTTTCATCAACACTTGCTTGGCTAACTGGACGGTCGAACCTGTTGTGTAGATATCATCTACTAGGATAATGTTTTCGGGAACAGTTATATTTTCTACAATAGAAAAGGGTTGTTTTAGTTCTAGCCGTTCTTGACGAGTCTTATCTGATTGCTTTTTAGTATCTTCTTTTTGAAGAAAGTCCTGAAAGGAAAGTCCTGCGCTATTGAGCAAACCTGTGACTTGGTTAAAGCCACGCTCTGCCATTCTCTTGTCGCTAATAGGAATAGGGACAAGTGTATGGCCTCTCTTATCTTTGAAATAGGTCTGTAATTCAGTTGCAAATACAGTCCGCAGCAGATAATCACCGACAAATTTGTAGCGACTGAAATAGTCTGCCATGTGCTCATTGTAGCGATAAAGGCTTTCATGGGAGACAGTTGCGCCTTGTTTCTCCCAATAGAGACAGTCGGAACAGACGTTTTTTTCGCCTTCTTTAAAGCAAGTCGGGCAATGCATATCTGATATAGGTGAGAACCCCTGCTGGCAATCCAGGCATATCCCTTCCCGCTCTTTCTTTAATAGAAGAATATCTGAAAACAAGACCCGCTTTTTAAGAGTTTGCTGACATAGTAGACACAGTGCCATATCCTGCCTCCTGATTCATCAATCGAATTTCCTGAATGGCCTTTTCAATCGCACGGTTAGTCCCGTTATGAAAGAAGAGCAATTCCCCTGTCGGTCTCTCCATGCTCCTGCCAACTCGTCCAGAAATCTGGATAAGAGACGACGATGTATAGAGATAATGATTAGCCTGCACCACAAAAACATCGACACAGGGAAAGGTAACACCGCGTTCCAAAATCGTTGTTGTCACTAGAATCTGGATTTCCTGCTTGCGAAATTGTTCAACGATTTCCAGACGATTTTCGGTCTGGCTGGACACGAATCCGATACCTTGGTCTGGAAAATAATCTGCTAGCAACTGGGCAAAGGCTTGCCCCATACGAATTTCAGGTAGAAAAATCAGTAGCGGAAAGCCTGTTTGTCGCTGCTCGGCGATTTTTTGGGCTAATTTGGGAACCATCTTGTTCTTCTTGAGATGTTTATCAAAGTGAGCTAGCCAGAGCTTTTGCGGGACAACTAGTGGATTGCCATGGAAACGCCGTGGCAATCGCAGGCGGTGCAGTTCTCCTGCGCGAACCTTTCGATCCAATTCGTCTGTCGAAGTAGCTGTCAAAAACATGGTGACACCATCGTCTTTGACGGCATTGTCTACAGCACGATAGAGCATGGGATTATCTACATAGGGAAAGGCATCAACTTCATCAATCAGGACCAAGTCAAAGGCCTGATAAAACTTGAGCAATTGGTGGGTCGTCGCAATGACCAAGGGTGTGCGAAAATAGGAATCTGCTGTACCGTGTAACAGACTAATTGGACAGGTAAAATCATGCTGTAGGCGCTTATACAACTCGATACAAACATCAATCCGTGGACTGGCTAAACAGACCGCCCCACCTGCATCAATCGTATCTGCCACAACTTGATAGATCATTTCGGTCTTTCCAGCTCCTGTCACGGCATGCACCAAGGTATCTTTTCTAGCTTGAAATTGCTGCCGAAGCGCATCTGAAATCCCTTGTTGCCAAGCGGTCAACTGTCCTTGCCATTTTAAAGAGTTTTGTGGTGGAAAGGGCTGTTGAGGAAAATAGTACAGTTCCTCATCCGTCCTGACACGTCCTAACAATATGCACTCCCTGCAATACCGAGCACCATTTGGTAATTGGTGCCTGTCTTCAAATACGGTGGAGCACCGAAAGCAGGCCTTATCTGCCGTCTGGCTTGGTAGCGTCTGAGCCTGCTGGCGCTCTTCTTCTGTTAATTGATGATGCGTAAATAATCGTCCGTAGTAATCTGTCATACTTATTTATTCGCAATTTTTATCCGAAAACTTGTCATCTGTGCAAAAACTTAGTACAATCATGGTATGAAAGAATATCGAACCCTTACTGCTGACGGAATGGCAGAAGAAGAAATTAAAAAATCGCGTTTTATCTGCCATTTAAAACGGGTGGCTTCAGAAGAAGAAGCCCGTGACTTTATCAATGCGATAAAAAAAGAACATTATCGCGCCACCCATAACTGCTCTGCTTTTATCCTTGGGGAAAACATGGAAATCAAGCGGTCATCAGACGACGGTGAGCCTTCTGGAACTGCTGGCGTGCCCATGCTGACCGTTTTGGAAAACAATCAACTGACCAATGTGGCAGCCGTTGTCACCCGCTATTTTGGTGGGGTTAAACTAGGGGCTGGAGGCTTGATTCGGGCTTATGCTGGAGCAGTCGCCCATGCCGTGTCTGAAATTGGGATTGTTGAGGTCAAGGAACAGCAAGGCATTGCGATTACGATGAACTATTCCCAGTATCAGGAATTTGCTAATTGGCGGACGACGCATGCTTTAGAAGAATACGATACTGAATTTTTAGCGGATATTCGGACCATGATTTTTACGGATAAGAAAGAGACGCAGGACATCATAGACAGTCTGACAGAATTTTACCATGGAAAAATCCAAGTAGAAAAGGCTGATTTCCGTATCGTTGAAATCCCTGTGCATTGATAACACCTATCGTAGTGATAGGTTTTTTATATTTTACAAACGTTGGAGACAGGAGTATACTGATAGCAATAAGAAATGGAGGTGCCGTATGGCGATTTATCAAAATATTACTGAATTAGTTGGACATACTCCCATCGTGAAATTAAATCATCTCGTACCAGAAGGGGCTGCGGAGGTGTATGTGAAGTTGGAAGCCTTCAATCCTGGCTCATCTGTCAAAGACCGGATTGCTTTGGCCATGATTGAGCAGGCTGAAAAAGACGGTATTATCAAACCTGGAGATACCATTGTCGAGCCGACCAGCGGAAATACTGGAATTGGACTCGCTTGGGTTGGAGCTGCAAAAGGCTACAAGGTCATCATTGTTATGCCTGAAACCATGAGTATTGAGCGCCGTAAAATCATTCAAGCCTACGGAGCAGAACTGGTTCTCACTCCTGGTAGCGAGGGAATGAAGGGAGCGATTGCCAAGGCGCACGATATTGCAGCAGAACGAAATGGTTGGGTACCTCTTCAATTTGCAAATCCTGCTAATCCAAAAGTCCACGAGGACACGACTGGTCAAGAAATTCTAGAAGCCTTTGGTGCAACAGGACTCGATGCCTTTGTTTCTGGAATTGGGACCGGTGGAACGATTACAGGTGTCTCTCATACTCTCAAACAAGCAAATCCCGCTATCAGCATTTACGCTGTCGAAGCTGACGAGTCAGCAGTCTTGTCTGGGGAAGCACCTGGACCTCACAAAATCCAAGGAATTTCAGCAGGATTCATTCCTGATACTTTGGATACCAAGGCTTATGACCACATTATCCGCGTCAAATCAGATGATGCGCTTGCAACTGGTCGTGCGGTCGGTGGACAAGAAGGGTTCCTTGTCGGAATTTCTTCGGGGGCTGCGATTTACGCTGCGATTGAAGTTGCAAAAGAACTAGGAGCTGGTAAAAAAGTATTAGCAATCCTTGCTGATAACGGTGAGCGTTACCTATCTACTGCCCTTTATGAGGGATAAGTGAAGCATACAAAAGGAATTGGAGCATGCTCCAATTCCTTTTACTTTTCTTGCTTTTCTAAATACTTTTTGGCTTCTTTAATCCAATGCGGTAGACTCTTAGCTAGAGGTTCAAAACCGATTTTGTAGCGGTCACTTGTAAAGCGGTGAGGACGCGGGACCTTCTGCTTTTCTTCTTCTAGCGTTCGTAGAGATAGGCTAGCTTTCTGACTGTATTCATCGAAATCCACCACTTGAACGAGAAGTTCCTGTCCAATCTTTAGTTGGTCTCGGATATTATCAACATAACCTGTTTTGATTTCTGAAATATGAATCAATCCAGTTGTTCCATTATCTAGTTCTATGAAGGCTCCGTAAGGCTGAATGCCGGTCACTGTCCCGCGTAGTTTCTCTCCAATTTTCATCTTAATCCTCAATCTCGATTGTTTCAATGATGACATCTTCGACTGGTTTATCCATGGCACCTGTTTCGACAGCAGCAATAGTATCTAAAACAGCGTAGGATGCTTCATCTCGCAATTGACCAAATACGGTGTGGCGTTGGTCTAAATGCGGTGTTCCACCTTGTTCTGCATAGATTTCTGCAATCGGTGCTGGCCAACCACCTCGTTCTAATTCCTTTTTAGCATACGGTAGGTTAGTATTTTGAACGATGAAAAATTGACTACCGTTGGTATTTGGTCCTGCATTAGCCATCGAAAGCGCTCCGCGGATATTAAAGACTTCCATTGAGAATTCGTCTTCAAACGCCGCTCCATAAATGGACTCACCACCCATACCTGTTCCGGTCGGATCACCACCTTGAATCATGAAATCCTTGATGATACGGTGGAAAATCACACCATCATAGTAGCCGTCTTTAGCAAGCGCCACAAAGTTTGCGACTGTTTTTGGTGCAATATCAGGGAATAATTGCAAGCGCAAGTCACCATGATTGGTCTTAATCGTCGCACGTGGTCCCTTGACATTTTCTAAATCTAACTGTGGGAAATATTTTTCTTTTTCTACCAAACCAAACTCCTCCAAGGCATGTAAAATGCCATCTTCTTCTACTGTTTTTGTGATGTAATCTGCTTTTGCGGCTAAATCAGGATGAGACACGCCCATGGCAACACTAATTCCTGCATAATCAAAGGCTTCTAAGTCATTTAATCCATCGCCAAAGACCATGACATTTTCTGGTTTTAAACCAAGGTGCTCAACAACTGCGGCAATCCCTGCTGCCTTCGATGCGTCTTGCAGGATAATATCCGATGAGATTGCTTCCCAACGGACGCTACGCATGTCTTCTTGCAAGTCTGCCGGAAGTTCGACCTCTCTACCTTCTTGCTCAAAAGTCCAAATCTGATAAATAGAATTTTCTTTATAAAAATCGGGATCTGTTTCCAAATTTTCATAAATAATATCAATGGTCTTGCTGATGCGCTCATCGCGGTGAGACAGGGTTGCCTTATGGCCTCCCATTAAGCCGTAATCAATTCCTTCGGCCTTGGTCCACTCGATACAACGTTCTACCAGCTCTGTCGGAATCGCTTTTTGACGGATAATATTTCCTTTTGCATCCTCAACAAAACTGCCGTTAATCATGGCAAAATAGTCCGGCTTCAAGGCCTGCAATTCTGGTACTACACCGTAAATAGCACGCCCAGAAGCAATCCCAGTTAAAATCCCTTTTTCTTTCAAGGATTTAAAGACATGAGTCAGGGATGCTGGGACATAGCCCGTATCCTTAACACGCAAGGTATCATCAATATCAAAAAAGATAATTTTTATTTTCTTAGCTTTGTATTTTAATTTTACGTCCATAAATCTCCTTTTACCGCTTCCTATTATATCATGATTCTGGGTCTTGCGCTACCAGTCCATGCTGAAAGGCATACACAACTGCTTGCGTCCGATCACTCACAGCTAATTTGGACAAGATGTTAGAGACATGGGTTTTCACCGTTTTCAATGAAATAAAGGATTCGTCGGCAATCCGTTGATTGTCGTATCCCTTAGCAAGCAGGGTCAAAATTTCCTTTTCACGCGCTGTCAAATCCTCGTGCAAAGCAGGGTGGCGTTTTTGATGTTCCATTTTCTTTTCAACTTCCGTTTCAATGGCAAGCTCTCCTTGATAGACCTTGCGAATGGCTCGGACAATTTCTTCTGCACTCGATGTTTTTAGCATGTAGCCTTTGGCACCTGCTTTTAAGACAGGATAAATCTTTTCATTGTCAAGATAGGAGGTCAAAATCAAGACTGCTGCTTCTTTCCATTCTTTGAGAATCTCTAAGGTCGCATCCACTCCAGACAACTGGGGCATTACCAAATCCATGACGATAATGTCTGGATGTAATTCCAGAGCTTTTTCCACTCCTTCTTGACCATCGCTGGCTTCTGCGATGACCTCAATATCTGCTTGTAAATTTAAAAAACTTTTTAATCCTAGGCGGACCATCTCATGATCATCCACCAGTAAGACTCGAATCTTGCTCATGTTCTTTTCCTTTCAATAGTGGTACGCGAATGTCGATTGCCACTCCCTTATCCGGTGCGGTGCGAATTTTCACGGTTCCGGCCATATCTTCAACCCGTTCCTGAATGTTTTGCAGGCCGTAGCTGACTTCTTGTTCATCATTTTTGACAAAGCCGACTCCATCATCGGTCATTTTTAACTGGATTTCATATTCTGATTGTACAAGATAGACATCCAGATGGCGCGCTTTTGAGTGGCGTAGGGTATTGCTGATAATTTCTTGGCCAATTCGGAAAAAATGCTCCTCAATCGCGGTTGGTAATTCCTCCACCTCATGATGAAAATGCACTTCAATATTGCTCTTATCGCTGACCTCGCGCAAAATCACCTCAAATCCTTCGACCAAATCCTTACCATCTAACTCACTAGGACGCAGGTGTAAGAGCAAAATCCGCAAATCCCGCTGGGCCGTTTCAATTGTATCTTTGACAATACCCAATTGTTGCTGCAAGGTATCTGCCTGAATCGTGTCCAAACTGCTCGATAGTCCTGATAAAATCATACTGCTAGCAAATAATTCCTGACTGACCGTATCATGTAAGTCACGGGCAATCCGCCTGCGTTCACTTTCGACAATCTCTTCTTTTTTAACCAAGTCATGATTGTCAACCAACTGCACCTGACGGGTCAAGCCCCGTACCTTTTCAGATAATTGGAGCAAGAGCTGGTCATCTTCTGACGAGCTGCGGATATTCTTGTTTTGAATAATGGCACGGATTTTCTGCCGCATCCCTTGGGTAGCAACAATCGCAACGGATTGAACCAAAACGACCAAGAAAAAGGTCAGAATGACAATCAAGAGAAAGACGGTAAACATAAATTGTTCTGTCGTCCATAAGGACACGTTAAAGAAAGAGTGGTGGAGCAGAGGAAAGACTGATGCCAACACCACCAAGACAATCAAGGTGGCATACCAGGCGAGAAGAAGAATGGTTCCTTTCTTAATCATACGCGAACCACCTCCACATCACCAAAAATACAATTGACAACCACTTTTACCCGCTTATGGGAATCCTTATAGTAGGGGCTTGCAATTGAGAAACTCTCGTTGCGCAAATCCCAGTAAGATAAGCCCAAGAAATAGACCCTGCCGTATAAGCTAGATGCTGATAGCGAAACTTCGACATCAATGGGAATGATAATCTTGGTTTTACCGAAGGTCTTACGGACCACGACAATATTGTCACGACCGACCAAAATCGTCTCATCAAGATCAACGACGTCATTACCAAAGAGACGGACAATATTGATATCCTCAAAACCGTAAGAGTCCTGCGAATGGTCTTGATTGCCAAACCACTTGGTCTTTTGCTTATGTGCTTCAAGCGCCGTATCCTCAAAATGTAGATGCGTGTACTGATTGCGCTTCTCATAGCGGGAGAAGAAGTTGATCATCATGTAGATTAAGAGGAAGATGACTCCGATGATAAAGTAGGGATTCAAGACAAAGACCAGAAAGATTAAAAAAATCGCACTGGAGAGAAAGACACTCGTAATCTTTCTACCTGTCACATACCAAATTCCAAGGAGTAACAAGGCAAATAGTAAGATGGTCCGAGCCGTCTCACTTGCCAGGACATCAAAACAAGCCAAGGTAAAAATAATACTTTCTACTAGTAAAAAAAACTGGACTTTTCTCATCGCGTGATTCCTTTCCTTACTATTGTACCAAAATTCTCCAGAATTACCTCCTTCTAGGGTAGGGAAAAAACAGCCCAGTGGGCTGTTTTTTTTTATTCCCTATTTAATGATCTGAGCTACTAGTAGTTGTTGAACTACTTCCAGAAGCACTTGAATCGGCATGACTGCTTGTCGATGACGATGTAGTAGCTGGCACAGATACGTAAAGCGTCACGCTATCGCCAATAGTGGTACCAGCAGAAGGATATTGTCCTACTACTAACTCGCCCGAAGCAGTATAATTGACATCTTCAACCTTTTCAACAGTGACATTGACTCCTAAGTTCTGGAGTTGTCTTCGCGCATCTGCATAACTGACTTTTAATATACCAAAGTCTGGCATCACTGGTGCTGGACCTTTTGAGACGACAAGATTAACGGTTGAATCTTTGGCAAGAGTTTCTCCCACACCTGGTTCGGTGCGAATCACAATGCCTTTCTGGTGTGAATCATATTCTTCGGTTGTTGTCCCAACCTTCAAGCCTGCTGCTTTTAGTTCCTGCGTAGCTGCCTCGAGACTTTTCCCAACGACATCCGGAACTTGATGTTGCTCAACTCCCTTGGATACAGTTACTGTAATCGTACTACCTTTTGCTTTTGAAGAATTGGCTTTGGGATCTGTCGAGATGACCTTTTTGGCTTCCACACTATCGCTGTAGCTCTGCTCTTCTTTGACAACGAATCCTGCCGCCTCTAGCTCAGTTCTTGCCTCTTCAATATCTTTTCCGACAACATCTGGAACGCTCACCGCATCCGTCGTTGCTACGACGATATCAACCGTACTACCTTCCCTTTTTGAGGTACCCGCTGCTGGATTGCTTCGGATGACTTTCCCTTCTTCCACTTCTGAAGAAGGCTCCTCTATCACCTTACCAACTTTCAAACCTGCAGTTTCAATCATCTCCTGTGCGACTTCTACTGTCTGTCCGCTAACATCTGGAACCTTGATGGTAGCAGGGGTATTCAAAAGCAGAGCAGCAACTGCAGCAATAATCAGCAAAATTGCTCCAATCAATACTTTATAGCGTGTCCGCATTTTTCGCTTATTCTTTAAAGGCGGTGCTATTGGACGTTCTGAAGGTTTAGAAGAAGCATCTCTCTTAGGAGATTTAGCAGAAGGCGGTTGTTGCTCGGTCGCAATTGTCGATAACTTTGGTAGGGTTTTGGTATCTACTTTTCCGTCTTCTAAGACAACCTTCTTTTCATTCAGGCGATTATTGGACAAGGAAGAAGCAATATCCGCATACATCTCAGCCACCGTCTTATAGCGATCTGTGAGCTTTTTAGCTGTTGCTTTTAAGACGACATTTTCAAGTGCCTGGGGTACGCTAGGATTCTCTTCTCGTACAGAAGGTAGCGCTTTTTGGAAATGCTGAAGCGCAATCGTTACAGCACTATCTCCATCATAGGGAATTCGACCTGTCAGCATTTCAAACAGGATGATTCCCATAGCATAAATGTCACTTTGAACTGTTGCTTTTGAGCCACGCGCCTGTTCAGGTGATAAATAATGGACAGAGCCTAACATCGAGTTGGTCTGGGTTAAACTGGTTTCTGCAAAGGCTACTGCAATCCCGAAATCCGTTACCTTGGCTGCCCCTTCTTTGGTTAGCAAGACATTCTGCGGTTTCAAATCACGGTGTACGATGCCACGGGTATGGGCCATTCTCATCGCTAAAAGGATTTGTCCCATGATTCGTACCGCTTCGTCATTGGACAAAGGGGCATTTTCTTTAATATAGCGTTTTAAATCGAGGCCATCGACATATTCCATCGCCAAATACTGTTGTCCGTCTTCTTCGCCAATGTCTGAAATACGCACAATATTCGGATGGTCCAAATCTGCCATGGCCCTAGCTTCGCGCTGAAAACGTTGCACGGCTATCTGATCGGTTTGATAGTTGGTTCGAAGAACCTTAACAGCAACTTCTTCGCCGTCTAAAATCAAATCTTTTGCCAGATAGACATCCGCCATTCCGCCACGTCCGATTTGACGGACGATTCGGTAACGATCAGCAAAGATTTTCCCAATCTGAATCATTGCCTAGCCTCCTCAGTCATGTGGATGAGGGCTACAGTAATGTTATCTGTACCACCGGCATTATTGGCAAAGCGAATGAGACTTTCTGTCTTACTGTTTAAGGATACCTCACTGAGGATAATGTCACGAATATCTTCGTTAGAAACCATATTAGTCAAACCATCACTGTTGATTAGAATGTAATCGTCTGGCTCTAACGTTTTTAAAGCAATGTCTGCTTCAACAGGATTTTGTTGTCCGATAGACTGGGTAATGAAATTTTTCTGTGGATGGTGCTGCGCTTCTTCCTCTGTCAATTGTCCCGCACGCACCAAGGCGCCTACCAGTGAATGGTCATTGGTCAACTGGCTGTATTCCCCGTTGCGCACCAGACCAATTCGCGAGTCTCCGATATGGGCATAAATCATTTGGTGGTCAATGATGACAACAGCTTCTAAGGTTGTCCCCATCCCACGGTATTCTTCTGTCTGTCCCAACTTATGAATCTTTTGATTTTCTTCTTCAAGGACAGTAGAGAACCATTCACGAACATCATTCAAGGTGTGAATTTGTGTATCTACCCATGAAATCCCCAAATCTGTAGCTGCCATCTCACTCGCAATATGCCCTGCACGATGACCACCCATACCGTCTGCCAATACAATCAAATCAATGCCTGCTCGGTTTGTATAACGATTGACATAATCTTGGTTATTGGTACGTTTCTGACCTACGTCTGTTAATAATGAAATTTCCATCTGGTCCATTTCCTCCTCTTACGATATTCGCTGAAATTGGCTGATAAAGAATCCATCACTCCCATACAATTCAGGGGTGATGAGAATACAACCGTCTTGCAGAATATCTTTTCTTTTATGTTCTAATCTTACTTGTTTAAAGTTGGGGTGTTTGGCTAGGAAAGCCTCAACCACTTGATGATTCTCTTCTGCCACAATGGTGCAGGTGCTATAGGTTATTATACCACCTTTTCTCAGACTTTGACAAACATTGTTCAATATCTCGAGTTGAATTTGTTGCAGGGCCTTAAAATCCGCTATTTCCTTATTGTACTTAATATCTGGCTTACGCCGTAAGAGACCAATTCCCGAACAAGGGGCGTCTACTAGAATCTTGTCAAAGGCATCTGCTCCAAACTCCTGATAGACTTCTCTGGCATCTAGCTTTTTGGTAATGACTTTATCTGCCACACCGAGGCGCGCAGCATTTTCCTCAATCAAGGCTAATTTATGATCGTACAGGTCAAGAGCCGTGACAGTTCCTGTCGTCAAGTAGCTTGCGATGTGAGCTGTCTTTCCACCCGGCGCTGCACAGGCGTCCAGTACGGCTTCGTCTCCTTGAAGAGCAAGTGTCGGCGCCACTAGCTGACTGCTTTCATCCTGAATGGTCAGCCGACCTTCTTTAAAGCTCTCGGTTCCTGCAAAATGACCACTCGCCTTGACCAAACCGACCTCTGACAAGAGAGAAGGTTCTGCTCCTGTTTCCTCTTTTATGATTTCCACATCCTGAGGATTGGTTACACGGACACTGGCCTTGTTGCGAAGCAGCAAACTCTCAAAAATCTTGATTGCCCGCTCCTCACCGTATTCATCCATTAACTTTTTCACCAACCATACTGGAAGAGAATACTGAACAGACAAGCGTTTATTTTTGCGTTTTATACTTTCAATAGCTGGCAGTTCATTATCCGCTAGTTTTCTTAAAATCGCATTAACAAATTTATCTGTTCCACGGCTTTTCTTTGCCAATTCCACCGCTTCGTTGACAATGGCATGATTGGGAATTTTATCCAGATAGAGAATCTGATAAAGGCTCACCATGAGCAGATAATAGACCCAGGAATCTAATTTATCCCGGTCTTCAATCACATGCGCCAGATACCACTCGAGCGTGATTTTCCGCATGACCGTACCATAGACCAACTCGGTCACAAGCCCCTTGTCTTTTTCTGACAAGGAAGAAGTTTTCAGAGCCTGATTAAGGGCAAGATTGGCGTAAGCCCCCTCATCAAAGACCTGACCTAAAATGGCCAAGGCAAGACCTCGCGCTGTTTCTTTTTTATTCACCAAAGCGATCTCCTACTGCTAACTTACGACCAAATCCGTTTAAAAAGTCTGCAATCCCCATTTTCGGCTTGCCTGCTGGCTGAACGGTTTTCAGAGCGACGGCTCCCTCACCTGTTGCAATGAGCAATTCTTTCTTGCTAAGCGCAATAATTTCCCCCGGTTGACCCGAACCCTCAGCGAGACTTGCTTCATAAATCTTAAATCGCTCACCGTTTAGAAGAGTATGAGCTACTGGCCACGGATACATGCCACGAATGTGGTTAAAGACCTGCCGATTGGTCTTAGCCCAATCGAGACGTTCTTCTTCTGGGCTGATATTGGGGGAGAAGGTCACTTGACTCGGGTCTTGTGCTTCTGGCTTCAAGTCTCCGGCTATATAAGCAGGGAGATTTTCCAACAGTAAATCACGACCAACGACAGCTAATTTCTCAAACAAGGTGCCGACGTTGTCTTCATCGGTAATGGCAATCGCAGCTTTTGCAATCATATCGCCCGCATCCATTTCCTTGACCATTTCCATGAGGGTCACACCAGCTTCAGCATCTCCATTGATGAGAGCGTAGTGAATCGGTGCACCACCGCGGTATTTCGGTAGAAGTGACGCATGGACATTGACCGCAAAAGACACGCCGTTTAATAGCTTGGTTGGTAGAAATTGGCCGAAGGCTGCCGTGACGATTCCGTCTGCACCAAGCGTCATCAATTCTTCTAATTCACTGCTGCCAGATAGCTTTTCCGGCTGATAAATCGGCAATTCATGCGCCAACGCTACTTCTTTGACCGGTGTCATTCGGATTTCTTTTTTTCTACCAACTGCACGGTCTGGCTGGGTAACGACTGCCAAAATGTCATAGTTTCCGTCGCTCAATAAACCCTTGAGGACTGTTGCTGAAAAATCAGGCGTTCCCATAAAAATTACTTTTGTCATCCGCATACTCCTTCTCTTTTATCTCTTTCTCAAATACTATAATCTAGTCTATTATACCATTTTCTGACTTATTTCTCTGTCTTGAAACCCTCAAATACCCGATAAGGCGCAACTTCCCTCAATTGCTAAGATTGAAAAAGAGCCAATAATGGCTCTACATCATATTTTGCGGTTCATGGTCAATTACGACACGTAGGTCTTGGTTGTCCCTTTCCTGAGTCCAATCGAGCACACGGTTCAGGACCTGACCCAAATGCGGTTCCTTGCGGTATTTGACAATTATCTGGTAATGATATAGGTTATGGGTCCGTGCAATGGGTTTCGGAGTAGGACCAAGCAGTTGAATCTGATTGCTCAAATTTTCTCTCAAGAGCTTCATCACCTCAAATGCTTTTTTCACAACGAATTCTTCCGACCGATGCGACAGGGTCAAGCCAACCGTGTAATAGTAGGGCGGATAGCCCCAGGCTCTGCGCATGCCCATTTCATACTGGTAAAAACCTTCATAGTCCTGCTCCTTGGCAAAGGAAATAGCGTAGTGCTTCGGATTATAAGTCTGAATCACGACCTCTCCTGCCTTATGAGCCCGACCCGCTCGCCCCGCCACCTGCGTGAGGAGCTGGAAGGTCCGCTCTGCCGAACGAAAATCAGGCAAATTCAAGGCCGTATCCGCATTTAAGACGCCAACCAAGGTCACATTTGGAAAATCCAGTCCCTTGGCAATCATCTGTGTCCCAAGAAGGATATCTGCTTCACCCCGACCAAAGGCGGTCAATATTTTCTCATGGCTACCTTTTTTACGGGTCGTATCCACATCCATACGTAAGATGCGGGCTTCGGGTAATAGTTCCATTAGTTCATCATAAGCCTTTTGAGTGCCTGTCCCATAGTAACGAATCGCCTTGCTGTGACAATTCGGACAAAAGCGTGGAATATCCTTTTGAAAACCACAATAGTGGCAATTCATCGTCTTAGTATCCATGTGGAGAGTCAACGAAATGTCGCAATTCGGACACTCATCTACTGCACCACAATCCCGACACATGACAAAGGAGGAATAACCACGCCGATTGAGCATCAAGACTACCTGCTCATTTTTAGCTAGCTTTTCCTTGATTTTCGCAAGCAAAACAGGGGTAATCGTACTGGCTTCCTGCTGGCCGATGTAATCCCTGAAATCAACGACCTCAACAGAGGGAATCTGGGCTTGAGGATTGGCACGCTGGGTCAGCGTTAAAAAGCCATAAAGCCCCTTACTAGCCCGTGCCCGACTTTCTAAGCTAGGCGTGGCAGA
Organism: Streptococcus cuniculi; assembly: GCF_001921845.1. Lineage (GTDB taxonomy): Bacteria > Bacillota > Bacilli > Lactobacillales > Streptococcaceae > Streptococcus > Streptococcus cuniculi. The sequence continues at coordinate 14,960 of NZ_MSJM01000011.1, forward strand.
GCCCAGTACCAAGACGGCCTGATTGTAATCAGCCCGTAACTTCGCGACATCGCGCGCATGGTAGCGTGGATTAGAATCCTGTTTGTAGGTCGCCTCGTGTTCCTCATCGATGATAATGGCTCCGATATTGGTTAGAGGTGCAAAAATCGCAGAACGAGCCCCCACAACTACCTGAGCATCCCCACGCTCAATTTTACGCCATTCATCGTACTTTTCACCGTCAGATAAGCCCGAATGTAGAATCGCTACTTTCTGACCAAAACGAGCGATAAAGCGATTGGTCATCTGCGGGGTCAAAGAAATTTCAGGGACTAGCATAATAGCTGTCTTTCCCTGCTTTACAACATGATCAATAACTTGCAGATAAACCTCGGTCTTTCCGCTCCCAGTCACTCCTTCTAGGAGATAAGCCCTACTTGCCTGCCCTACTTCTGACACCATTTCTCTGACAGCCCTTGCCTGCTCCGCGTTTAGCTGCAAAGCTGCAGCCGCCTGAACCCCATCAAAATAAGCCTGCGTCCGACTGACTTCTTCTTCCCAGATTTTAATAGCACCCTGTTCTTCAAAATAGCGAATGTTTTCTAGTGAAAAATCCTCGCGCAAGTCCGCTAGAGGAGCAGGACCGTCTTGCTGCGACAAGATTTCTTTTAGGGCCTGCCGTTTTTTAGCACGATTGCTTATCTCAACATGGCGCAACTTGTCCTGATGCACCCGATACCATTTCTCGGTTTTAATCTGCTTTTTATCCTTGGCCAGATAGTCCACTCCAATTTTTCCAGCCTGGGCAAGACGCATAACACGGGCCTGCTGCTGAATATCCAAATCCGAGAAATGCACACTCTCTTGACCACGAAAAATGTCTTTGCTATCTGCATCTGATAAGCCCACCCCTTGAGAAAGCACCTTGTCATAGGAGGAATTGAGCAAGTTGGGCAACATGGCTTTTAAGAGGGAAATCTTATAGGAAAAGACCGTTTTTCGCAACTCGTCCGCCAGCCATAATTGTTCCGCATTTAAAACCGGTGAAAAATCCAGCACCTCAACAATGTCTTTCGTCTCCGTATCCGTTTTTTCTGAAAAACCGACCACAATTCCTTGGATGAGGCGATTGCCATTTCCAAAGGGAACATGGACCCGCATACCTGCTTCTAACATGTTTTCAAATTCTTTCGGAATATGATAGGTATAGGCTTGGTCCGTCTGCATCAAGGGGACATCGACGATAATCTCTGCAAACATTCTGGCTCCTTTCTCGTTTTGTTCAACGACTTCAAAATGAAAATAAACCCAGTTGGAATGCCAACTGAGCTTTGCCTCTTAGATTTTGTCGCCGTCTTCTTTTTCTTTGGCAATTTGTGCTTTAATTTTGCGCTCTTCTTCTTCCTGACGAAGACGTTCTTCTTCTGCACGGCGACGAACTGCTTCTCGTTTTGCTTCTGGATCTGGGTGGATGACTACATTGCCAGATTCGATTTCTTCCAAGGCACGCAAGGTGGACTTAACAGAAGTAAATTCTTGAGTTGCCTTTGCTCCTGCTTCTAATTCATGCGCACGTTTCGCTTCTAAAATAACCAATGAATACTTAGATGGCACCTTGTCCAACAATGTATCAATAGACGGTTTTAACATCATATCTCTTTACCTAATTTCTAATTTTTTATCTCTTTTAGCATGTCTTGATAATGCCCGATGACACGGTCCACACGGAAATGCTCCGCTTCAATCACACGTTTCACTCGCTCAGCTGCCAAATGCACTTCATCATTGACAATCGCATAGTCGTATTCACGCATGAGGGCAATTTCTTCTTTTGCTTTTTCAATCCGCTGGGCAATCACTTCTGCGCTGTCTGTCCCACGGCCCACTAGACGATCTTGCAATTCATCCAAATCAGGTGGCGTTAAAAAGATAAAGACCGCATCAGGCACTTTCTTTTTCACCTGCAAAGCCCCTTGAACTTCAATTTCAAGAAAGACATCGATGCCCTTATCGAGCGTTTCATTGACATAGGTCAATGGCGTACCGTAGTAATTTCCTACATATTCTGCGTATTCGAGCATTTGCCCCTGACGAATCAAATCTTCAAACTCTTCACGGGTCCTAAAGAAATAATCCACTCCATCTACCTCACCTGGACGTTGAGGACGAGTTGTCATTGAAACAGAATACTGAAAGTTATTTTCTGAGCTTTCAAAAATCTCACGTCTAACCGTTCCTTTGCCTACCCCAGAAGGTCCTGAAAAAACGATTAACAAGCCACGATCTGCCATCATATCTCCTTCACAATCTTTCTCTTTAGTGTATCAAAAAACCAAGTCTTTTTCAACTGCTTTTCATAATCTTATCAAATAAAAATCACGAAAAAAGATTAGCTCATCTGAACTAATCTTTCTATTGCTTATTTGGCCACTTCTGTCGCCCGTGTTTCGCGGATGACGGTCACCTTGATATTGCCTGGATAGTCGAGATTGTTTTCAATCTTTTCACGAATATCATGGGCCAAAATCGTAATCTTATCATCATTGACAATATTTGGATGTACGATGATACGAACCTCACGACCTGCCTGAATAGCATAGGCTTGCTTGATTCCCTTAAAGCTATTGGCAATTTCTTCCAAATCTTGGAGACGTTTGACGTAGGCTTCCATGGATTCACGGCGTGAACCTGGACGAGCTGCACTTAGGGCATCTGCTGCTGCAACAATCACCGCAATGGTGCTGGTCGCTTCCACATCTCCATGGTGACTAGCAATCGCATTGACTACAACTGGATGCTCCTTATATTTACGAGCCAATTCCGTTCCAATCTCAACGTGGCTACCATCTACCTCACGGTCAATCGCTTTTCCGATATCATGCAAGAAACCTGCACGACGAGCCATATTGACATTTTCACCAAGTTCTGCCGCAAGTATACCAGCCAATTTTGCCACTTCAATCGAATGACGAAGCACATTTTGACCATACGATGTACGGAAATGCAAGCGTCCCATGGTCTTAATCAAATCTGGGTGAAGGTTTGGAGCTCCAATTTCGTAGGCCGCTGCCTCACCATATTCCCGAATGCGATTATCCATTTCAACCCGGTGTTTCTCCACCAACTCTTCAATGCGGGCTGGATGAATCCGACCATCTTGCAACAGGGCTTCCATTGTCATACGAGCAATTTCCCGACGGATTGGGTCAAAACCAGACAAGACAACTACTTCTGGCGTGTCGTCGATAATCACATCAATTCCTGTCAGACTTTCAAAGGTGCGGATATTGCGACCTTCACGTCCGATAATCCGTCCCTTCATGGTGTCATCTGGCAGGTGAACTGATGTAATCGTCTGCTCTGCCACATATTCACCCGAAATCCTTTGCATGGCTTGGGCTAGCAAGTCTTTCGCCATCTTATCCGACCGCTCTTTAACTTCCCGTTCCGCCTCTTTGATATGAGTCGCAATTTCATGCGCCATCTTATCACGCGTATCCGTTAAGATCAAATCACGTGCTTCTTCTTGGGTAAGAGAAGCTACCCGTTCCAATTCGAGAGCCTTTTGCTCTTCTAGTTTTGCAACCTCTTCTTCACGCTCTTCAATGTGTTTAGACTTGTCTGTGAGGGATTGTTCCTTTTGCTCCAGAGCTTTTTCTTTATTTGTTAAATTATCGTCTTTACGGTCCAAGCTGCTTGCACGTTCTGTCAAGCGCGCTTCCGTTTGTTTCAATTCTTGTCGTTCTGACTTAAATTCTTCCGCAATTTCTTCACGATATTTTCGAGCGTCTTCTTTTGCTTCTAGAAGCAATTCTTTTTTCAAGGACTGACGGTCACGTTCAGCAGCGACTATGATGTGGTCGGCTTCGCGTTCTGCCTTTCCTCGGATATTGCTTGCTTCTTGTTCAGCGTTTAAAAGTGTCAGTTCTGCAGCTTCTTTTGCAGCTTTCATTTTTAAAGAGATCGCTAGATAACCAATAACTAAACCAATGAGAGCGGAAACAAGAGCAATACCAATAGAGATTGATACCATTTTTCCACCTCGTTTTTATTTATTTTAGATTCAAAAAATCTTCTTTCATTCTACCATATTTTAAACCATTTCACAATGTCAAAGTCAAAAAATATGTTATAATCATCTTAACAAAAAGGAGGATTTTTTATGACCAAAGAAGTGCTTGTCGAGAGTTTTGAGCTAGACCACACCATTGTCAAAGCACCTTATATCCGCATGATTTCAGAAGAAACAGGCCCGAAAGGCGATGTGATTTCCAACTATGATATAAGGCTCGTTCAACCCAATGAAGATGCCATTCCAACTGCCGGACTCCATACGATTGAACATCTGCTGGCTCTCCTCATCAGAAAACGGATGGACGGCTTGATTGACTGCTCTCCCTTTGGCTGTCGGACAGGTTTCCACATGATTATGTGGGGGAGCCATTCTACGACTGAAATCGCCCGAGTCATCAAATCTTGTTTAGAGGAAATCGCAGAGGTTACGACTTGGGAAGATGTTCCTGGAACGACCATTGAATCCTGCGGTAACTACAAGGATCACAGCCTCTTTTCTGCCAAAGAATGGGCAAAATTGATTTTAGAACAAGGGATTTCTGACGATCCGTTTGAACGCCATATTGTTGAATAAGCTAAAAAAGAGGCTGGGATTTTCCCAGTCTCTTTTGCATGGTCTAACGACTTATTTTTCTTTTTTTGCACGGTATACAAATCCTGCAAGAACAACCAAAGCAAGGCCTAGAACACCCATCCAGATAGAAGCTGTTTCACCTGTACGTGGAAGGAAGCCTCTTGGCTTAACAGTTTTAGTTCCTGGAGGCGGAGTTTGATCCGCTGGTGGAAGGTTTGTACTTGTTGAAGTAGAAGTGCTTGTACTTGTGCTTGTACTTGTGCTTGATGATGTTGATGTTGATGTTGATGATGTCGGAGGAGTTGGTTCTTTCTTATTAGCAAATTTACCAAGGTCAACTACGACACCGTCTTCTGCAATCGTCACTTCACGAGTTTCATCACTCAAGACATAGCCGTTGATTGTTGATTTTTCAGAAAGTGTGTATGTTCCGTAAAGAAGATCTTTAAAGGTTGCATTTCCGCGTGAATCCGTTTTTGCTTCTGCAACAACGGTATCACCTTGTTTCAAGACAAAGACAACGCCTGGCAAGACTTTGAATTCATCGTCTGCATCAACTTTTGTCACGGTAACGCCACCCTTGATTGGACGGTTTTCAAAGGTGTTCAAATCAACCACTTGACCAACTTCTGTAATTTTCACAGCACGTGTTTCACCGTTCAAGACATAGCCAACTGCAGTTGAAACCTCAACGAGTGTGTAATCACCGTATGGAACAGCTTCAAAGAGCGCAACCCCATCTTCACCTGTTGTTGCTTCTGCAATGGTTGCTTCCCTTGTTTCAAAGCAAAGACAACACCTGGCAACAATTTAGACTTGTTATCAGCGTCAACTTTCGTCACTTTAACGCTACCTGTTCCCACATTTTCCACTTCGTGGGTTACTACTGGTGTCGTTGTGCCGTCAAGAGTAACAGTTTTTGCTTCACCAGATAAAGTGTAACCAGCTGGCGCTTGAACTTCGGTCACTGTATAGTCACCTAGCGCAAGACCATCAACAGAGGCTTTACCATTTTCGTCAGTTGTTACAGTCTTAACAAGTACACCATCTGCGTTGCGGACTTCAAATACAGCACCTGCTAATTTTTTGTCCTTATTGTTGCTATCCACTTTTTCGATTTGGATTTCTTTGTGAGGCACGCATCGTACATCTTGTACTTCTCGGCCTGTTGCCCAATCTCGAGTTGCTGCTTCACTCATTACTACAGTGATACCAGCTTTTTTGCCTTTATAGATAGCTTCTGGTGTATACCAAATTCCTTTGTCTGTAATATAGCTTCCGTGAGATACAAAAGCGTATTTTGTAGAAGTATTGCTTGGAGTTGTGTATTCAACACCATCAGCCTTTACAGTCTTGGTAAATGATGCAGTAACATCTTGCCAAGCTGGGTTGATACCATAACCCCCAAGCTCTTCACCGTCTGGAATGGCATAAATCGTCAAGTGCGTATCCCCATCAATCGGCACACTGTCGTGTTGTGGATAACGGAAGGTCAACTCACTACCAGTACCATTTACAAGAACTTTAGTGACTGCTTCAAATTTATTGTTTGTTGGATTGATATCTGTTAATTTAGAAATCAATTCTACTGGATTTGTATCACCAACATTGTTAAAGCGAGCCGTATCATTTGCTGTATACACTTCTACATTATAGGTGTATTCATAAGGAATTCCTGCGTAGACACCGCTAAATGTGTGCGGACCATTCCCCAAGACATTGTTTTGATAAATAGACTCACCGTATTGGCGAACAATTTCAATATTCTGATGACTTTCAACGTAATCTGTAAAGACATAGGTCACCGTCTTAGTCGTTGGATCATAGTTAGCAGTCGCAACGAGCACTTCTTGTCCATTCTCAGTCGTTGTAATGTCTGGAATACGCACAACTTGCTGATTTGTGATTCCAGCAAAACGAGTGTCTGGCGAGAATTGAACAGTGAAATAGTCACCTTTTTTCAATGAGAAGTCTGTATTTGGCAGTTTCCCTTGGAATTGCACAAGAACCGATTCATGGTCATTGGCCTTATAAACTGGGTCATTGGCATATTCAAAATAACCATTTCTAGTCGTCACTTTGATATGACCTACACCTGCATCTTGGAACAAGCTGTTGACATTCTTTCCAACTTTACACTGATCTGAATAGACATAGGTAATGTTCGTACTCGAATCAGCTCCATCAACCGCATATACTTGGCCTACACTTGCGACGTTACTCGCAAGTAATCCCAAGGTCGCTCCAAGATATGCGAATTTTTTCATAAACTTTTTCATACTATTACATTCACAATCCTTATATTTTTTTCTACATTAGTTCAGTAATGAATCTAATGCAGTTTGTAATGTTTCTTCAGTCTCCACTTCTACAAAGACTTTTTCGATTTGATTTCCCTTAATAAGGTACATCGTAGGAATGGACTCAACACCTAGAAAATCTTGTGTTGCACCTGTCTTATCAAAGACAATCGGTATTGTATAGCCTTTGTCTTTTAGGTACTGCATCGCTTTTTCTTGTGTTTCGCGGTCCCCGTCCGTATAGTTGATTCCTACAAAATCGACACGGTCTTTATACGATTGGTAAACTTTTTCGATAATTGGCAATTGTTGTTGACAATCTGGACACCAGCTTGCCCAAACAATTAGCATAGTAGCCTTTGAACCGAGTAACTGATCCGAAGGAAGCTCCTCACCACTCGCTGTCGATACCTTAAAATCTGGTACTGTTTTTCCTTCCAGATTCTTTGCGGTATTCGTTGAGGCAGTTGTACTACTTGAAGTTGTCTCACCATTAGATGTGGATGTTGTCTTCGAACTCGTACAAGCGGTGCCTAGAACGAAAAAAGCAAGTGCTACAATCGATATCAATCCATATCGTAGTTGTTTGTTCACCAAAATCTCCTTTCTCTCTGGTATGCATCATATCATTATTTTTATTATCATTGAGTAGACGCTATAAAAGCTAGAATCTACTAATAGCTGAAATCCTAGCCTTTACCCTATATAACCCCTTCAATAAATAACAACAATACTTTTCCACATTATACCACAGAGGGGGGTGGGGTGCAAATACTTTGAACCAAAAAAATATCATCCTAATGATTGAAATGTCCTCGGCTCCTTTTGCCCCTTTTGCGACCTATCACTCCTAACGAAGAAGCCTCCGTTATCCTGACTTCCTTGTCTGCAAGGCACCCCTTGGCTCTTTCTACACACAAAAAAGGAGTGAGGTGCCATCATGATTTCCTAGAAATCATGTTGTCGTCTTCACTCCTAGTTGCTAGACTTGGGTTATCTTGTCCCCAGCCTGTTTCTTTCAACTAATAGTCTAAATCATCTGCATATCCCGAACCATTTCCGACAAAGTAACCTGTCTTGGCATTCATCGAAAAGAGGTAGGTGCCATCTGGACGGAATAAATTATAATAACCATTTCCGTTGATAATGTTCACGGGTTCTAAAATATAATTGTAACCCGACACGTATCCACGTTCTTGGGAAACTGCAATAATTGTTTCCAAGACACCAGGATTAAAGGTCCAGGCCGGATTATTGACGTCATCAATCTTGGCTTGGTCGTAAGGCACGCGGCTGAGATTCCGCTGAAGAGTGACCCCTGCAGGAATCGCAATACCGTAAAGAGGATCCGTCCCTACACCGCCACCTGATTGACCCACGGAAGGAGTGCTATCCGCACTTGCTGGCGCTTCTACAGGCGCTGCTGGAGCTGCCGCTTGGGCATTCGTATCTGCAGCGCTTGTCTGAGCAGCGGTTTGTTGGGAACGCCCAAGATTGATAGCTGCTGTAATTTTGGCATCAACAGCCGTCATGCCTGTAGCAGTAGGGGATAGATTTTCGCCATCTTTCACAGTCGCTGTCGTATCCAATTCACCATCCACAATGATTGGCTTATCAAATTGGGCATTTAAGGCTTGGACGGCTTTTATAGCCGTTTCAAGACTTTCATACTTCTTCTTAGCCGTTTGATAGGCCGATGTCTTTGCATTGATCTTATCCAAGGCCTTCTTTAATTCAGGCAACTTCCCAAACTCACTATTTTTCAGTTTGGTTTGCTCCTTATCTGTAAAGAAAGTTGCATAAAGGCTATTAAAGGCTGTAACCGCTCCATCTTCCTTACTTGAACTACTACTGCTTTGACTGGTCGAAGTGGATGAAACTTGTGTTTCATTGGTTTTTTCTGACTGTCTCATCCAAATAAAGGCTAGAGCCAGAGCTGCGATAAACAAGAGCGCCAAGGCTGTCCAAATTACCAGTGGCTTACGGGAAGAACTCTCTTCTTCCTCTACATTGTTAAATGCTGCCGTTTCAGGTTCTGGTAATACTTCTTCCTTGGGAGCTACCGGGGTAACCTTATGAATCGGCATCGCTTCGACTTGCTCTTCAATCGCAACCTCAGTAGAAGGTTCGCTGTCTTCACTGGCTGATGTCGCTTCCTCTATGTCCTCATCTGTTAGGACTGGCAGATTCATCTGTGTTTCATACTTTTCAGATTCAATCTCATCTCTGTGCTGCTTGATATAGCGATCCAACAGACCGTCTTCTTCGGTCACACCTGCCTTGATTTCTTCATGTTTTCTGACTGCTTGACCTACGGTCATATTTTTTGCATCTTCAAACTCTAAGATTTTTTCTCCATCACTTGGGAGAGCGTTGTTCTTTTCTGTATTCTTTACCATATTTATTCCTGCTCTTTCACCACTCGCTTCACGCGCTGTCCAAAAAATTGATAAAGGTCGACTTTTAATGTTCCATTGTACAATTTGCGTTTTTTATCTGCTTGACTGCCGTAGCGTTGTTCAAATTGCTCATCGCTGGTCAAAATAAATTTGGACCAGGTTTTGAGAGGCGCAAATGTTTCCCCCATTTCTCGATAGAGGGTCATAATGGCCGTGTCATCGAGCAAACGCTCTCCGTAAGGCGGATTTGAGATAATAACACCGTTGATTTTATCCGTTCGAAAATCCTGCAAGCGCATTTGCTTAAAGGTAATGTCTTTGTCCACTCCTGCTGCAATCGCATTTTTCCTTGCAATTTCAATCATGCGTGTATCAATATCAAATCCTGAAATATCCAGCTCCACATCCCTTTGAATCGCCTGACGAGCAGCCTGTCTTTCCTGCTCGACGAGCGCATCTTCTACCCAGTTCCATTCTTCAAAGGCAAAGGAACGCTCTAGGCCTGGCGCCATATTGCGGGCAAGCATGGCCGCTTCGATACAAAAGGTCCCCGAACCGCACGTCGGATCCACCAAGGGCTTGTCAGGATACCAGTTTGACAACTGCAAGATAGCCGCTGCCATATTTTCCTTAATTGGTGCACCACCTTTTTCAGCTCGATAGCCACGTTTAAAGAGACTAGAGCCTGTTGTATCGATGAGGACTGTTGCCACATCCTTCAGAATCGATACTTCAATTTTAAACTCTGCTCCCACTTCCTGTAAGGGCACTCCTTCTGGTCGCGAAAAATGCTTCTGCAATTTCTTAACGACCGCTTTTTTGGAAATGGCCTGGACACTTGGCTCATTGTGCAAGGTGGATTTGACACACTTGGCTTTGGAGATGGGGAATTTACAACCTAGTGGCAAATAATGTTCCCAGTCCAAGGCAAAGACTCCCTGAAACAATTCTTCAAAGGTCTTGGCCTTGAAACTTCCGACCACAATCTTGATTCGGTCAGCTGATCTAAGCCAGAGATTGGTTTTAATCATCGCCGTGACATCACCTTCAAACCGTACGCGGCCATTTTCAACCTGACAGTCGTATCCCAGTTCACGGACTTCACGCCCTACTACAGCTTCTAATCCAGCAGCTGCTGTCGCAATAAATGTAAATGTTTTCTTCATGATTCTCCGATAATAAAAGCTAGCAAAGCTAGCCTACCTATTATATGCAATTTTCTATAAGCCATGTTTTGTTCCAGTGGTACTAGGCACTACCACCTTCGATAATCATCTGTCTACTGCTTGCGCAGTCAGGAAAGTTCGTTCTGATTCCGACTTTCCCATGCCCCGACCAAAATTTGGGTTGCTAGCTTGAGGGGTTTACCGCGTTCCACTTTTTATGTTTCCATAAAAACTCCGTCACTGTGGCACTTTTCAGACCTACTCGAGCCTATCTTACGACTTAGCTGTTTCAATCGCCGTAACGCATTGCTACGTCCCTAGGCTTATTGGTTCGCCTAGCACAAACACTACCGGCATCACAGCCAGTGCTAGCATGGACTTTCCTCATGGCAGTTATACCATGCGATTATCCAAAAATTGCACAATCTTACTACTCTTAATCTTCTTGAGCGATTTGCTTACCGAATACTTCTTTTTCCAAACGGTTCAAACGGCGCAAAATATCAAAGTTGCTTGCTGAAGACGCCCGTTCTGTTCGCAGCGTTTCAGAATCTTCCACACTCGCTGCAGCTGCACGGGGTGCATTTGCCATCTGTGCTTTCAAACGAGCAATCTCACCCTTCAATTCCTTGATAATTGCATCGTAGGCATCGTAATCTTTCATGATTTCATCTAGGAAATCATTCACCTCATCTGGATCATAGCCACGAAAACTGATTTTAAAGTCTTGTTCAAAAATATCCTTAGTCGTAAATTTAATACTTGCCATTTGCTACACCTCTATCTTCTAAAACGTCATTACCTCTATTATATGAAAAAATATAGGGAAAAATCAAGTCATATCACTCAATTTCTTCAAAATTTTCAGCTATCTCATTTAACTGCTCAAAAGTAAGCGTTTTTCTAGGATATTCTTCTTTTTTCAACATCAGATGATAGAGATATTTCAAGTTTGTTTCATTTTCAGGATCGTAAAATAGATAGGCGCCATCTGTATTGTCTAACAAGAACTGATTGTATAATCGAAATTGGCTCGGATTTTCATAACGTGGATAGATCATTTTTACAAAATCTACAGATTTGAAATGGGCTAATTTTATCTGGTTGGCCTCGTTCCAGTTTTCCCCATGATTTTCAAATAAAAAGAGCGTCGCTATCTGGCATTCATACCCTTCTTGTCTTAGCTCTCTAAGGACTTCTAAACACCAGTATTCAAAGCCTAGATTCCCCGTCAGGATGAACCATTCCACCCCCTCTTCCAAGAAGCGAATCAAATCCATTCGAATGGCTTTTTTGATGATGGCAAGGCGAGGATCCTTGTCTGAAAAAATCCCCAAATCGGTGTGGCGATAGCCTGTGATTAGCATCCGGTCAATGTGCATTACTTGAACTCTTTTCCTATGTTATGGTATAATATAATGATTTTATTTTATCAAGAAGGAGTTCTATGGTCAATTATCCTCATCAGGTTAGAAAAAAAATCAGTAGAACCAATTCAAAATTTTCTCGCCAACAGGTGGACTTTGCCAACCGTGGCATGTCCTTTGAAGCCGCTATTAACGATAGTAACACCTACTATCTGGCTCATGGGCATGCGGTCATCCATAAGAAACCTACCCCTGTACAAATCGTGAAAGTAGATTATCCAAGACGGAGTCGGGCTAAGATTGTCGAAGCCTATTTCCGCCAAGCATCTACGACGGACTATTCAGGGGTCTACCAAGGTCACTATATCGACTTTGAGGCCAAGGAAACGCGACAGAAAACATCGATGCCGATGAAAAATTTTCACTCGCATCAGATTGAACATATGGATCAAGTCCTACAGCAAAGAGGAATTTGTTTTGTACTCCTTCACTTTTCAACACTGAAAGAAACCTATCTGCTTCCTGCTTCTGCTCTGATTGATTTTTACAGGGTCGAAAACGGCAAAAAATCCATGCCTATTGACTATATTCGTAAACATGGATTTCAAATCGAGATGGGGGGCTATCCTAGCTTACCTTACTTAGAGGTTGTTGAAAAAAATTTATTAGGTGGTGATACTCTTGAAAAAACCAAACCTTAAGAAAATGTGGGTCATTTTCGCCAACGTTGCCCTGGCTAGCTTTATCGCTGTATTTCTAGTCGTACTAGCAATTGTCATCTACTATGTGAGCTCTGCTCCAAAATTGACAGAAGAGGCACTCACTGCGACAGTTTCCAGTAAAATTTACGACAAGGATAACAAGCTAATTGCCGATTTGGGATCAGAGAAACGCTCCAATGCCAAAACTTCTGAAATTCCAAAGGATTTAGTCAATGCGATTGTAGCTATCGAAGACCAACGCTTCTTCAGCCATCGCGGAATCGATGTCATTCGGATTGCAGGTTCCTTTGTCAACAACTTAAAGGGTGGAAACCTCCAAGGTGGATCGACCCTTGACCAGCAATTCATCAAGCTGACCTATTTCTCAACGTCAACCCAGGATCAAACCATTAAGCGGAAAATCCAAGAAGCCTGGTTGGCCCTTCAATTGGAGCGCCGAAATACCAAGCAAGAAATTTTGACCTACTATATCAACAAGGTCTTTATGGCTAATGGCAACTATGGGATGAAGACTGCCGCAAAAGCCTACTACGGAAAAGAGTTAAAAGAGCTCACTCTTCCACAGTTGGCACTCTTGGCAGGTATGCCTCAAGCACCTAATCAATACGACCCTTACACCCAGCCAGAAGCGGCTAAATACCGTAGGGATCTAGTCTTGCAACAGATGCTCGGGCAAAAATATATTTCCCAAGAGCAGTATGAGGCTGCAGTCCTAACAGATATCAATGACGGCTTACAATCTCTCACCAATACTTCAGCTTACCCACTTTACATGGACAACTACCTCAAGGAAGTCATAGAAGAGGTCGAAACAAAAACTGGCTACAATCTACTGAACACGGGAATTGATGTCTATACAAATGTGGATGTCAATGCGCAAAAACAGTTGTGGGATATTTATAATTCAGACAACTACGTCAACTACCCCGATGAGAACTTCCAAGTCGCTTCTACCGTAGTCGATGTCTCAAATGGACATGTCGTTGCCCAGCTCGGTTCTAGACATCAAGCGACCAATGTGTCATTTGGTACCAATCAGGCCGTGGAAACCAACCGTGACTTTGGCTCCACCATGAAACCTATTACCGATTATGCTCCTGCCCTTGAAAATGGTGTCTATAAATCCACCGCTGATATTATTGTTGATGCGCCTTACAACTATCCTGCATCCAACACACCTATTTACAACTGGGATCGGACCTACTATGGTTCGCTAACCTTAAAAGCAGCCATTCAATATTCACGAAATGTTCCTGCCGTTAAGACATTAGAAGCCGTTGGCTTAGACAAGGCTCATAAATTTTTAAACAGTCTCGGTATTTTTTACCCAGAACTACATTACTCCAACTCCATTTCAAGTAATACATCCGATACTGATTCTAAGTACGGTGCAAGTAGTGAAAAAATGGCGGCAGCCTATGCTGCCTTTGCCAACGGCGGGACCTACTACAAACCACAATACGTCAACAAGGTTGTCTTTAGTGACGGTAGCACAAAAGAATTTGCTCCTGAAGGCAACCGTGTCATGACAGCTGAAACGGCTTATATGATGACCGATATGATGAAGAGCGTCTTGACTTACGGAAATGGGTTGAACGCTGCCATTCCAGGCCTTCCTCAAGCAGGCAAGACTGGTACTTCCAATTATACAGATGCGGAGATGGATGCGATTCTCGCTAACAATGAAGTAGCCAACTACAGCTCATTTGTTGTTCCTGATGAAAACTTTGTCGGCTATACCACACGGTACGCTATGGCAGTTTGGACAGGCTACACCAACCGACAAACTCCTGTGTTAGACAATGGTATTCCAGTTGCAACGGATGTTTACCGCAGCATGATGACCTATCTCAATCCGATTGACACTGCTAGTGATTGGGAAGCTCCAGATGGTATCTATCGCTACGGAGGATATTGGTATTTGGAAGGAAGTGCTCCTCAATACACCTATACTCCAAGCACGAACACGACTCCAAGTAGTACGACTTCAACTTCTAGCTCTTCGGATGCAAGCTCTACAACCACGAGCACCACAGAGTCACCAACTAGTCAGACTACTGAACAACCACAGACAAGCACTTCAGCTACAACAACGCAAGAACAGCCGGCATCTTCTAGCTCAACGCCAAGTTCTTCACAATAAAAATGAACAGGGATAGATATCGATGGTTCGAAATCTGTCCCTGTTCATTTTTGGATATCCTTTCACAAAGAAGGCTGTAGGAAATTGCAGAATTTCTGACGAGTATGAGTTTTTCTTTTGCCACATTTATGATAAGATAGAAGTATGAAACCTGAACAATTTTTCGTTGCCTTAGAAGAGCAAGGCCACGTTTTAACCGCAAAACAAAAAGAGCAATTTGCCCTCTATTTTACCCGCTTGGTCGAATGGAATGAAAAGATTAACCTGACCGCTATCGTGGATGAAGAAGGTGTTTACCTCAAACATTTCTACGATTCGCTAGCTCCTATCCTGCAAGGTTATCTGGTAAATGAGCCGCTTCGCCTTCTTGATATCGGAGCAGGAGCTGGCTTTCCGAGCCTCCCCATAAAAATCCTCTTTCCAGAGCTAGAGGTCACTATTATCGACTCCCTCAACAAGCGGATTCAATTCTTGAATCACTTAGCTCAAGAATTAGGCCTAACCAAGGTCCACTTCTACCATGGGCGAGCCGAGGATTTCGCTCAAGACAAGAACTTCCGAGCGCAATTTGATGTCGTGACTGCCCGAGCTGTGGCCCGTATGCAGATTTTAGCGGAATTGACCATTCCCTTTCTAACAGTAAATGGAAAACTGATTGCCCTCAAGGCCTCAAATGCCGAAGATGAGCTGAGCCAAGCTAAAAATGCCCTAACTGTCCTCTTTGCCAAGGTCATTGAAAATGTGGACTACACACTCCCCAATGGAGACCCTCGGACCCTAACCATTGTCGAGAAGAAGAAAGAAACACCAAACAAATACCCACGTAAAGCGGGTATACCCAACAAACGACCATTATAAAGCGAAAAGGAGATGAGCTACGCTCATCTCCTTTTTGGCTATTTATCCCCAAGGATTGTAAAAACGGCCGCCATTGATGACAAACAAGACACCTGTTAAAAGCAGGATGCTGATTGCTAGGGCTAAGACTAGATAGTCTTTTTTCCCCAGAGCTTGGTAGGTATACCAGGTTCGTTTTTTATTTTTTCCGAAGCGGCGCAATTCCATGGCCGTTGAAATGGTATCAATTCGCGAGAGCGAACTAAAAATCAAGGGAATGACGAGCGCAAGGTTGCCTTTAATCCGCTCGAGCAGCTTGCCTTTTTTGGAGAGCTCAATTCCTCTAGCTTCCTGCGACATCCGAATGGTGTAAAATTCTTCTTGAATGTCTGGAATATAGCGCATGGTCAGACTGACCGAGTAGGCGACTTTGTAGGAAACTCCCAGCTGGTTTAAACTTGACGCAAATTGGCTCGGGTGGGTCGTCATCAGAAAGATGACCGCAAGAGGAATGGTACAAAAATACTTCAAGAGCAGGTTCAAGAGGTAAAAGAGCTCTTGACTAGTCAAGGTATAGGCACCAATCCCTGACCAGAGGACGGTCTTTGCACCGTAGAGCTCTACTCCATATTCTGGCGCAAAAAGATAGACCATAACTGCATTCATCAGCGCAAAAACAGTTGTCACAATCAAGATAAACGATACATCCTTGAGCCGAATTTGCGACCATTTAAACAAGCACAAGGAAAGTGTCGCAATGGTAAAGACCAAGCGTGTATCATATGTCACCATTGCTGCGATTGATACAACGAGGAAAAAGACGAGCTTGCTGACGGCTGACAAGTCATAAATAAGCCCATGACCAGCCCGATAGCCAATGATATTCATGCCTTTCATCTACTCTTTCCTTTCTCTTTCCATGTAAAATTGGGTCAAGGCTAGGGCGTCAACCTCTAGTTTTTCAGCCAAGTGGAAAATGCTGGTTTCTTTCAGATTCGCAGCTTGAATCACTTCCTGATTGGTCAAAATATGCGCTGGGTGGCTATCTGCCACAATTTGTCCGTCCACTAAAACAATGGCCCGATCAGAATAATCCAGCATCAGCTGCATGTCATGAGTAATCATGATAATCGTGTGTCCTTGCTGGTTTAATTCATCAAGGAAATCCATGATTTCGGTATAGTTTCGTTGGTCCTGACCTGCCGTCGGCTCATCTAGTAAGATAATTTCTGGATTTAAGACCAAAATAGAGGCAATGGTCACCCGCTTTTTCTGACCGAATGAGAGAGCCGAAATCGGCCATTTCCGAAAAGCATAAAGCCCACAAGTCCGAAGGACCGCTTCGACTTTTTGAGTCACTTCTTCTTCAGCTACTCCCCGCAGACGAAGTCCCAAAGCCACCTCGTCAAAAATCATGGTCTGACTAATCATTTGGTTGGGGTTTTGCAAGACATAGCCAATACGCTCTGCTCGCTCCTTAATTGAATCTCCAAGAACAGACTGACCGTTCCACAAGATATCGCCTGAAACTGCGACAAACTGGCACAAAGCCTTAGCGAGAGTGGATTTTCCCGCCCCGTTCTTTCCGATAATGGCAAGGCGCTCTCCCCGACAAATAGAGAGGTTCACGTCCTTTAGCACTTCCTTATCACCATAGGCAACTCGTAAATGCTCGACCTCTACCAAGGGATTTTCCGCACGTTCTTCTACGACAAGCTCTGGCAAGGCTTCGACTGGAACTTCTGTCAAGGCTAGCTTTTCAATGCTCGTCACATCTGCTTCCTGGTCCAAATCATAGCCTAGCTGACGCAGGGTTGTGATATAAAGAGGCTCTCGAATGCCATTTTCAAAGAGCATTTCAGACCGAAGTAAGGCATCAGGCGCACCATTGTAGAGAATCCGTCCTTCATTGACCAGAACGATACGATCAACCTGCCGATAGAGAACGTCTTCCAAGCGGTGTTCGATGATAATGGTCGTTGTGCCTTGCTCCTTGTGCAAGCGATCAATCAATTCAATCGTGTCCTGACCTGACTTGGGATCAAGATTGGCCAAGGGCTCATCAAAAAGCAAAATCGGACTTTCATCAATCAAAACGCCTGCCAGACTCACACGCTGCTTTTGTCCGCCTGATAAATCTTGCGGTCTATGGGTCAGCAAATCCCGCAAATCCAAGCGTTCCGCCCAAATCCGAATCCGCTCCTTCATCTCATCCAGAGCTGTTACATCATTTTCAAGCGCAAAGGCCAAGTCCTCTGCCACACTAAGCCCGATAAATTGTCCGTCCGTGTCCTGCAGAACCGTGCTGACAAAGAGGGATTTTTCATAAATTGACAAATCAAAGGCATCTTTTCCGTCAATCCGCAGATTTCCCGTCTTTGTCCCTTGATAGATATTAGGAATAATCCCATTCAAACATTGCCCTAGAGTTGATTTTCCAGAACCTGACGGCCCGACAATCAAGACTTTTTCCCCTTGATAAATCGTGAGGTCAATCTCATGCAAGGTCGCCTCTTGTTGAGCATTGTATTTAAAACTAAAGTTTTCAAACTCAATGATTGCTTTTTTCATAAATGCTGTTATCTCATTTCTTCCGCAGTTCCTAGCCCTTGAGTTCTTCTCCCCAGTAACTAGTTAAACGTTTCCTATCTTACTATTTTACCATAAAATCCACCTGAATTTGCATAGTTTTTTGATATGGGAAGCTATAGCTTTTGCAAAAGAAAGAGGCTGGTATTTTGTCCCAGCCTGTCAGCAAATATGAAAAGTTCTTTTGTGCTACTTTTTTAGGTAGTGCGGACGGTAGCGACTTCCTGCGGAGTAAAATAATCCAGTGGATTATTTTAGCCCGAGCCCAGAAACAAAGGAGCGAGGATAATCGATTTCTGCGAAATCACGATTGAGTCCCACACCCTACGTTTACCACAGCGAAAAACAGCTGATGAGGCTCGCTCCGCTCGCGAAAATCGAAAAATCGAATGTGCAGTTAGCAGAGATTTTGAATTTGTTCTGCCCAGTTTCTTCACTCTTAATTTGCCACGAGTTCGTCTAGATTTTCCCCAATCACAGCCAAGCGTTCAGCTACTTCTGCGCGGCTCAATTGATGGTCTGCAACATAGCGGTTTCGTGGATGCACACGGCATTCGTGTGAGCAACCACGGAGGTATTTGTGCTCATTTTCTTCTGAGGTCAAGATACGGCGGTTACAGAATGGATTGCCGCAGTTGACATAGCGCTCACATGGTGTACCGTCAAACCAGTCTTTTCCGACCACAACAGGGTCTACATGGTTGACATCGACAGCGATACGCTCGTCAAAGACGTACATCTTCCCGTCCCAAAGCTCGCCACGCACTTCTGGATCTTTTCCATAGGTCGCAATTCCACCGTGCAGCTGGCCGACATCTTTGTAACCTTCACGAACCATCCAGCCAGAGAATTTCTCACAGCGGACACCACCCGTACAGTAAACCACGACACGCTTGTCCATGAATTTTTCCTTGTTATCACGGACCCACTGTGGCAACTCACGGAAGTTGCGAATGTCTGGGCGAATCGCACCGCGGAAATGTCCGAGGTCATATTCGTAGTCATTACGCGTATCTAGAACAACTGTATTGTCATCCAAGAGGGCTTCTTTAAACTCTTGTGGTGACAGGTAAGCACCTGTTGTTTCAAGCGGGTTAATGTCGTTATCAAAATCATTGTCTTCTAAGCCCAAGTGCACGATTTCTTTCTTGTAACGAACAAACATTTTCTTGAAGGCTTGTTCTTCTTCCTCGTCAATCTTGAACCAAAGGTCTTCCATGCCAGGAAGAGAGTGGACATAATCCATGTATTTTTGGGTCGTTTCATAATCACCAGAAACCGTTCCGTTGATTCCCTCATCTGCAACAAGGATGCGGCCTTTTAAGCCGATTGATTTACAAAATGCCAAATGTTCCGCCGCAAATTCTTGCGCATTTTCAATGGGAACGTATTTGTAATACAGTAAGACACGAATATCTTTTGCCATAAGATTTCTTCTCTCTTTTCTTTCTAAAAATTATCTGAATTTTATCATTCATTACTATTATACTTTGCATACACAATTCAAGGCAATTTATTTGATTGAAAATACAAAACGAAACCTGCCCAACTAGGTGAACAGGTTTTGAAATCGTTATTCATTCTCATCTTTAGATAGGCTATTGCTTTGCACTTGTGTCTTGGCATAGACTGCTAGTAAAATCGTTCCTGCAATGGCAACGGTAGCAGCATTGATCCCACCGGCTACCGCTCCTTGGGCAAATACTTTATTAGCTGGCTCATGGTAGACTAAAATATCCAAAACAGGTGCGATGACACTCCACACAAGGAGGTTAGCCGCGATTTGCACTCCGTTGAACAAGACAATATCCTTAGTTGTAAAGACACCTTCACTAATACGCAAGCGATTTTTCACGATTCCAACAATCAAGCCGAAAACGCCTGATGCAAAAATCCATGACCACCATGGACCGTAGGTGAGGGAATCTTTCAAAGCATGGCCGATAAAGCCAACTAAGAAACCAACGATTGGGCCAAAGAGAACAGCTAATAGAGACTGAACAGCATACTGGAGTTGCACACTAGTATTTGGAATAAACCCAACAGGGATATTAATGAGCAAGCTGATAACCACAAACAAGGCCGCTCCGACACCCGTTGCCACAACTGTTTTAATCGAATTATTTTTCATAGAGAATCTCCTTTTTCTTCCTAAACACTCATTTTCTTGATTTCAATATGCCAGTTTTGTCCGACACCAACATTATAAGCCTTGGCAAAGGACCCCTGATTGATGGCAAGACCCACGCGGTAGAGGGAATTGATGTAAAGCAGAGGCTGACCAATGCGAACATCTGCAAAGGACTTGCCGTAGGTCACTTGGTTTTGGTAGACCAGCATGTCATTGTTGTAAATCGTTACTTCAAAGCGATCTCCAAAGGCAGGGTTGAGGCTATAAAACTCTTCGCGCGTAATCGATGTCCAGAGAGAACCAAAGCGGACATCCAAGATGTCAATCGCACCTTTGACAAAGTCTGCTCCCACTTCTGTTGCTACTGTAGGAATTTCAACGATGTCTGCCACATTTAGCTCAGGTCCCACTTCCTCAAAGGTGATATGCCCTGAAGCCAGTTTTGCACCTGTATACGCATAGACATCTCGACCATGGAAGGTGTAGGAATGCTCTGTGTTGGCACGACGGTTAGCAACTTCTGAAATCTCACGTACGGCCTTGATTCCCACATGCTGTTTGATGAAGGACAAGGTCCCATTATCAGGGGTTACAATGTAGTGGTTTTGCGCAGTCAGAGCGACCACACTCTTGCGTTTTGAACCAACACCAGGATCGACAACAGAGACAAAGGTGGTGCCTGCTGGCCAATATTCTACCGTCTGAAAGAGGCGGTAAGAGCCCTCAAAGATATTATAGGGTGTAATATCGTGGGTCAGATTGTGCACAACCAAGTCTCTTGATTCTTGGAGTGCCACCCCAATCATGGCTGACACGGCGCCATCCACCAACCCAAAGTCTGATTGCAAGACAAGTAAATTATTTGACATAGTTTCTCCTATCGGTAAAATTACTCTTCTATCATACCAAAAAATCACCTGCTTGACCAATACCAAACCCTTATGAACAGCCATAGGCAGGAGCTATATAGGCATAAAAGAGGCTGGTTTCCCAACCTCCTATTCTATCTTAAGCTACAATTGCTTTTGCGACTTCTTCTGTCGTCATGCGTGAGAAATAGTGGGTCGTATCGATGGTTTGGAGTTTTTCCAACACATCCGCGTATTCATAGCGGGTGCCCACCAACAAGTCCTCAATATCTGCGACATCACCGATTCCAAAGAAGTCCCCGTAAATCTTGATGGACTCAATGATGGATTTTTCGGCCTTGACATAGGTCGTAATTTTTCCTGCTGGATAACGGACGCTGCGCTCCACTGTGTATTCAGGTGTCTGACCAAAGGTCCAGTCCCAAGTGCCAAATTGGGTATCACGGATTTCTTGGATACGAGCCAATTCATCCTCTGACAAGACGTACTCGTCCATGTCTGGGTATTCTTTTTTCATCTGCTCTAAAATCGCATCCTTGAACTCCAAGACGGTCATTTTTTCTGGTAATTCGTTGTTAATGTTGGTCACGCGGGCACGGACTGATTTCACCCCTTTGGACTCAATCTTGTCCTTGCTAACTTTCAGAGCATCTCCCAAGACCGTCATGTCAACATCAAAGAGGAGACAGCCGTGGTGCATCATGCGTCCCTTGGCATAGGCTTGAGCATTTCCACAAATCTTTTTTCCATCAATTTCGAGGTCATTACGGCCTGTAAAATCAGCCTTAACCCCAAGAGTAGCAAGGGTATCAATCACAGGTTTTGAGAAGGTTTTGAAATCAAAGGCCCCCTCATCTGCCTTGTTGGAAATAATGGTATAGTTCAAGTTATTCAAATCATGGTACACAGCGCCACCACCTGACAAACGGCGAACAACGTGGATGCCATGTGCATCCGTGTATTCCTTATTGATTTCCTGAATGGCATTTTGGTGCTTTCCGATGATAATCGCAGGTTCATTGATCCATAAGATAAAAATCTCGTCTACATCTGTTAATTCCTTAAAAGCATAGGCTTCTAAGGCAATGTTGTAGGCAGGGTCATTACTGTTATTGACAATGTATTTCATAGCGTACTCCTCATTTTATATTCGTCAAACATCAAATTCTGACGTCGTTACCTCATTTTGCTGAACTGTTGAAAAAAGTTGTTACTTTTCTTATTTCCAACTTGAAATAGTTCTCAACTATTTCAACTACCTGCACTTTCGTTACCTAGTCAGACTTCGATGTTTACTGAGTATGTTCTCTATCTAGTATAAGGCAAACGCTGTCAAAATACAAGTGATTGGTATTTGGATTTGCAAGCGAAAAGGATCTGATGAGGCTCGCTCCGCTCGCGAAAATCGAAAAAACGAATGTTCGGTTAGCAGGGCTTTTGAACTCGTTTAAATAAATCTTAGCTTTATTTACACTCTAAAAAGAGACTGAGACAAAAAGCTCTTACCTCGTTACGTTACTCGGAAACTAGAAAGCGAAGACAGTCAGGGGAGTGACGGTTGATATCGGAGCCTAGAAACTAGAGAGCGAGGACTACAAAATCGATTTCTGTCCCACTCCCTCGTGTTTAGTTATATGTCACCCACTACAGTTGACAAAGTGCCTAAAAAGAAAACTAGCTCTATACGATAGAACTAGTTTTTAGTCGGTGTTTATTTGCCACGTTTACCTTTGCCAGCTTTATGACGGCTGACATAAAGAGCAAGGATAATACCTAATAAGAGCACGCCGCCAACACTTGATAACATCGAAACTGTTTCACCAGTCTTCGGCAAGATTCGTTTGATGACCGAACGAATTCCTTTTGCATCTGATTTTGGTGTTGAGCTAGATGGAGGTGTTGAGCTAGATGGAGGTGTTGAGCTAGATGGAGGTGTTGGAAGGAGATGATTCTCTACCTGACCAAGATTAATGGTGGCACCATCTTCTGTCACGCTGACTTCAAGCGGCTTGTCTAATAAGGCATAGCCTGATAAAGCCTTGGTTTCAACGACTGTGTAGTCGCCATAAGCTACATCTTTAAAGGTCAACATGCCCTCTTCATCGGTCACTTGTGTGTCGATAACCTTGTCTCCTTGACGGAGTTCAAAGGTTACACCTGCCAAGGCTTTCTTACTGGTTGCGT
>NZ_MSJM01000012.1 GCF_001921845.1 Streptococcus cuniculi
GTTCCATAAGCTACTTTCTAATGTGAGTTTGGTCGCTTTTCATTATAAGTCTTATGGGACTTTTTTGATACTCAAAAAGCCCTATAATCTCCAGGGTGGGTTTACCCACTACAGAAATTATAGAGCCAAAAATAGGAAAGCGAGTATAAGGGCCAGTGGGCTGTTTTTTCACGAGCTTGAAAATAGGAAAGCGAGTAGCGAGTTACAGTTTAGTGGTTTGTTTTTTGTGAAAACTTTTCAATCATTCTTGAAAATCTTTGTGAAATATGAGAAAATAGGAAAAATCATGTTGTATGGGGTGGGAAGATGAGAGACGACATCAAAATCAATGATCGTGCCTTGGCGCTTGAAGAACAGTTAATTGAGACCTTGGAGAGCATTTATGATCCAGAAATCGAACTCGATATTTACAATCTAGGCTTGATTTATGAAATCAATCTGGACGAGCATGGCTTTTGCAAGGTGGTCATGACTTTCACCGATGCGGGTTGTACCTGCTCGGAGACCTTACCAGAGGAACTGATTGATGCCCTAAAGAAAATTGACGGCATTGAAAATGCAGGGATTGAAGTGGTCTGGTCTCCAGTTTGGAAGATGACACGCATCAGCCGCATTGGCCGCATCACCCTAGGCATCAGCCCGAAATAAAAAATAGTGAGCCAATCTGGCTCACTATTTGTATTTTCTATCGTAATCAGCATCTAGCTTTTCCATGGTGTCCATTATCGGCTTTGGAATCATCACGACTTGTGGCTCCAAATCCTTGAAGCCAAAGCTATTATCGATACAGTCAGCCCAATATTCGAGGTGCTTTTTATCAATGTCGGATTCGGAATCTTCGACATCGACACCACCGATTCCTTGGATAGAATACCAGTAAAGGTATTCTTGACCGTCTAGGGTCTCTCTGAAAATGGTTTCGACATACATTTTCTCCCCCTCAAGGGTCAAGAGGGTCTCCTCCATGTGGTTGTTTAAGAAATTCATCCATTCATCAACGACAGCGGATTTTCCTTCCTTGACCTTGAAACGGGTTAGTTCAACAGAGTAGTTCATGTTATCCTTTCTGAAAACCCAGTCAATTGACTGGGTTTTTCCTTATTTGCTTAGTTTTTCCCTGTTTCTTCTGGCTTCCAGAAGTCTGTAACGGCTCCTTTAGACGCAGAAGATACGATGTGGGCATATTTTCCAAGCACTCCTCGTGAATAGAGTGGTGGGAGTGTGGTCTCCGCCTTGCGGCGCTCGATTTCTTCATCGGATACTGCCATGGTGATTTCCTTGGTATCTTGGTCAACCGTGACCATATCACCCGTGCGGAGGTAGGCGATAGGACCTCCGACCTGCGCTTCAGGAGCAACGTGGCCGACAACGAGACCGTAGGTACCACCTGAGAAACGACCGTCCGTGATGAGGGCCACCTTGTCTCCTTGACCTTTACCGACAATCATAGAGGAGAGAGAGAGCATTTCTGGCATACCAGGGCCACCTTTTGGACCAACGAAACGGACAACGACTACATCACCGTCTACGATTTCGTCAGACAATACGGCTTCGATTGCTTCTTCTTCAGAATCAAATACCTTAGCAGGACCAACATGGCGGCGCACCTTGACTCCTGAAACTTTGGCAACGGCTCCGTCAGGGGCTAAGTTTCCTTTCAAGATGATAAGCGGTCCATCAGCTCGTTTTGGATTGTCAAGTGGCATGATGACTTTCTGACCAGGTGTCAAATCGTCAAAGGCTTCCAAGTTTTCAGCAACGGTCTTCCCTGTACAAGTGATACGATCACCGTGTAGGAAACCATGTTTGAGCAAGTATTTCATGACTGCTGGGACACCGCCGACCTCATAAAGGTCTTGGAAAACGTATTTTCCAGATGGCTTCAAGTCAGCCAAGTGCGGCACCCGTTCTTGGAAATCATTGAAATCTTCCAAGGTCAACTCAACGTTTGCAGCGTGAGCAATGGCAAGTAGGTGCAGGGTCGCATTGGTTGACCCACCGAGTGCCATGGTGACGGTAATGGCATCTTCAAAGGCTTCGCGGGTCATAATGTCAGATGGTTTTAATCCCATTTTCAGCATATTAACGACGGCACGCCCAGCTTCTTCAATGTCGGCTTTCTTTTCTTTTGATTCTGCTGGGTGAGAAGAAGAGCCTGGCAGGCTCATGCCCATGACCTCGATAGCTGTTGCCATAGTGTTTGCTGTATACATACCGCCACATCCACCAGGGCCAGGGCAGGCGTTGCATTCCAAGGCCTTGACTTCCTCGGCCGTCATGTCGCCATGGTTCCATTTCCCGATACCCTCAAAAACAGAAACAAGGTCAATGTCTTTTCCGTTGAGATTTCCAGGAGCGATGGTTCCACCATAAGCAAAAATCGCTGGAATATCCATGTTGGCAATGGCAATCATAGAGCCCGGCATGTTTTTGTCACAGCCTCCAATCGCGACAAAAGCGTCAACGTTGTGACCACCCATAGCTGCTTCGATAGAGTCTGCGATAATATCACGAGAGGTCAATGAGAAGCGCATTCCAGGCGTCCCCATGGCAATTCCATCAGCAACGGTAATCGTTCCGAACTGAACAGGCCAAGCACCCGCGTCTTTGACCCCAGCCTTGGCTAGTTTTCCAAAGTCGTGTAAGTGCATGTTACAAGGTGTATTTTCAGCCCATGTAGAAATCACTCCGACAATCGGATTTTCAAAACTGTCATCTGTCATTCCCGTAGCGCGTAGCATGGCGCGGTTGGGAGATTTGACCATGGAATCATAGACAGAGCTACGATGTTTGAGATGGTTAAGAGTATCTTTTTCTGTCATAGGAAGTCTCTCTTTCGTCTGTTCTTTCCTAATATTATAGCATAAATTTTTGTGAGAAAAAGCCGTTTGATTAAAAAATTAGTAATTTCTGAAAATTCTATCAATTGGATGCTGTAAAAATCCCCTCAAGCCTTATGGGCAGCGAGGGGATAATAGATGGTGCTCGCCTAAACTGGAGCTTTTGTCTTTGGAAGAAACAGGCTCAGGATGGTCAGGAGCAACAAGCTGCCACCGATGTACCAGTAGGGCAAATCCAGAGTGGTTGACCGACCAGACAGATTGATGATTCCTTTGAGGAGAAAGCCCGCTGTCAAGACCGCTACCCCAGAATTCCACAGGTTAAAGCTGATTCTTGAAAGTCGTGGGAAAAGGTGGAGTGTTAGTAGCAGCAAGCTGCCGCCAATCAGGGGGACAGCAAAGAGGTAGTGCATGAAAAAGGACACTTCGCCGTAACTAAGGCTCTCATAGATTCGACTAAAGACAAAGAGGAAAATGGTCACCCCAAGATAGGTTAGGCTTATTTTTTTGATGCGTTTTGCAGATAAATTAGTAACCGATGTAGACAATGTCGCTCACCGCCCTTTCTGAAATGCTTCCACGAGTTGTGGGTTTGTTAATGACTTGCCCGTTGAAATAGAGGGTAGACGAGCCACCACCGTCTAAATTATAGGCTGTTTTGGCACCGTAGGATTGTAGGACTTGCGCCAGTTGGTAGAGAGTGAGTCCTTGGCTCTCCGAGGTTCGTCCGTCAGAAACCACGATGATATAGTGGTTTTCATCAATGATTCCAATCGCGCTGCGAGGATTGGAAGCCATAGCTTGACCGACTTCGGTATGTTGATCGACTGCAATCTGACCATTTTCAATCAAGCTAGGACCGAAGGCAAGGAGGTTGACAACTCCCTCATCGATCAATGCTTGGGCGCTGATGTCATGTTCGTAAATGATTTTAAAGGAACCGTCCGCATAGATGGCTAAATCGCCATTTTCGGCATCGTCACGCACCGTATCTCGATAGAGGACACCATTTTTAATGACGTAGCCAGTAGCATTAGCACCGTAGTAATCGCCGTTAACAGCAAGGATAGCATTGTTGGCGCTAGCAGTTGCAGAGGTTTTCGCGGTGATATTGGTGCCAAAGGTGTTTTGAGCGAGGGCTGTTTTGAGGTAGTCAGGTGAGCTCACTTGAATATCTGCGACATAGACTGTTGTGTCATTGTTTCGAATGGTTTCAACCTCAACCTTGATATTGTCATCTGTATAGCTGGTTTCGGTGGTTGTAGCCTGAGCAGCAGCCCTTACTTCAGTCTGGCGCATGCTTGGGCTGGTTGCTTGAACAGTTGCAATCGCTTCAGATAAGACGAAGGTCTTGAGCATGGAATAGGAAAATCCGCTTGTCAGCAGGATACTAAAGAGCCCGGCGTAGACAAATGGTTTTTTAAAAAAGTTCATGGGTGATGGGTTTCCTTTCACGAAAGATAAGATGGTGTTGAATGAACCAAGAGATGAAAAAGAGGAGAGCGCCAACGACTAGCTTGACGAGGTAGAGATGGATACCAAGCAGTTGGTAAAAGAGATAGAGCAAGGCCGTATCTGCTAGAAAAAGCCCCAAGGCAAGTGTGAAATATCCCGCTCCAGCTTTTCTCATGCTGCCGGTATGTTGAAAGACGAAGCGTCTATTGAGGGAGAAATTGCAGGTGGTGCTGGCTAAGCGCGCCAAGGTGTTGGCTAGCAGTAGCCGTAGACCAGTCGGGAGAAAAGTCAGTAGACCTAGTGCCAAAATATAGACTAGATAATCTATCAGAAATCCGCCAAACGATGTCAGCGCAAAGGCAAAGAAATTGCGGTAAATCAAGAGACTATCTCGAACAGGACGAAAATGCGAGCTGGCATTATCGTCTAGATAAATGGTCTGAATGGGAATTTCAGTAATCGGAACTTGCTGGCTCAATTCGCTTAGCGTGTTCATTTCATACTCATAGCGATTGCCAGAAATAGAAAGTAGGCGAGGCAAGAGCGAATGATGAAAGGCCCGCAGTCCTGTTTGAGTATCGCCCACTTTTACCCCTGTCTGCAAGTGGAATAAAAAGCGGGTCAATCGATTGCCGAATCGGCTCCGAAAGGGAATGTCCTTACTAAACTGGCGGCTTCCCAAAATCAGATGTCCTGGTAGATTCATGCCCGCATGGGCAACGCGGTCAATGTCTGTAAGAGCGTGTTGGCCGTCGGCATCAGCTGTTACAATCGTTGTGGCTTCGCCTAGCGATAAGATATAATCAAATCCTGTTCTTAGCGCCTGTCCTTTTCCTTGGTTGTGGGAATGGTGGAGGACTGTAGCGTAGGCTGTTGCGGCTTCAATGATGGCTCGTGCTGCTCCTGTGCTACCGTCATCAACCACCACAACTTGACAAGTCAGCCGCTCTTTGATTTCCTTGAGGAGAGTGAGAAGTCTACCGTCAGGCTGGTAAGCTGGAATCAAAATCGTATACATAGAATATCTCCTTCGTTTTGATTGCACTACTATATCGAGCGAATCTAAAAGGAAACTAAAATAGATAAAATGTAGAACCCCACTTTAGGAAAGTTTAAGAAAACGGGCAAAGTTGGGAATTTTCTGAAAATTCTATTGACTTTATGATACATTGTGATATGATAGTACATAAGCAACATTTATCTAGTATTTTCAAGAGAAAGATGATACGATAGTAGCTATATCTGACGATAGACGAGAGGAGGAAGAGAGTTGAATCACATTCCATTAGAGGAAGCGCGTTCGGGTTCCTATCTAATCTTAGATACCCTAAAAAGGTTAGGTGTCGATGTCATTTTTGGTTATCCAGGCGGGGCTGTCTTGCCTCTCTACGATGAGATTTACCGCTTTAAAGGCATTCAGCACGTGTTGGCACGCCACGAACAAGGAGCTACCCATGAAGCAGAAGGCTATGCCAAGTCGACTGGAAAAATCGGTGTCGCACTTGTGACCAGCGGCCCTGGTGCGACTAATGCCATTACAGGGATTGCGGATGCCATGGGCGACAGCGTACCGATGCTGGTCTTTACAGGTCAGGTCGCTACGCGTGGAATCGGAAAAGATGCCTTTCAGGAGGCAGACATCATCGGGATTACCATGCCGATTACCAAGTATAATTACCAAGTGCGGGATGCAGCAGATATTCCGCGTGTGATTACAGAAGCCATTCATATCGCCACAACAGGTCGTCCAGGACCGGTTGTCATTGATATTCCGAAGGATATTCAAGAAACAGTAGTTGATTTCTACTACGATGATACGGTGCATTTGCCGAGCTATCAGCCGACAGTTCAGCCAAATGGATTGCAAGTGAAGAAGATTTTGCAGCAACTTTCCCTTTCTAAAAAGCCTGTCATTCTAGCAGGCGGTGGGGTCAACTATGCAGATGCTAATAAGGAATTGATTGCCTTTGCAGAGCGCTATCGGATTCCGGTCGTTTCGACCCTTCTCGGTCTAGGAACCATGCCTGTCCAGCACGAATTATCCCTCGGGATGGGTGGGATGCACGGTTCTTACGCTTCCAATATGGCCTTGACAGATGCGGATTATATCATCAATATCGGCGCTCGGTTTGACGACCGCTTGACGGGAAATCCAAGCACCTTTGCAGTAAACGCAACCGTTGCGCACATTGATATCGATCCAGCCGAGATTGGCAAAGTCGTAAAAACTCAAATTCCAGTTGTCGGAGATGCCAAGGCGACCCTTGAGGCTTTACTGGCTCTTGACACCGTTGAGACCAACTATGAAGAATGGACTGCTCAAACCCTTGATAACAAGCGTCGGGCACCATTTGGCTATGACGAAGATGACGAACATATCAAGCCTCAGAAGGTCATTGAACTGATTGGTGAGATGACAAGTGGCGATGCGATTGTGGTCACCGATGTGGGGCAACACCAGATGTGGGCAGCCCAGTTCTATCCTTACAAACACGCCAGACAGCTGATTACTTCTGGCGGCATGGGAACCATGGGATTTGGGATTCCGGCGGCCATCGGTGCCAAATTAGCCAATCCTCATCGGGAGGTTGTCCTATTTGTAGGGGATGGTGGTTTTCAAATGACCAATCAGGAACTGGCTATTTTAAACGGATACGGTGTCCCAATCAAGGTGGTGCTCTTAAACAATCACTCCCTTGGTATGGTGCGGCAGTGGCAGGAGTCTTTCTATGATGAGCGTCGCAGTCAGTCCGTGTTTGATGCGGAGCCGAATTTCAGATTATTAGCAGAAGCCTACGGTATCAGCTATGCCAGCTGTACAAATCCCGCTACACTAACAGATGACTTACAAGTCATCAAGGAAAATAGACCGATGCTGATTGAAGTTCATATTTCCAAGCAAGAGCATGTGCAACCTATGGTTCCAGCAGGTAAGAGCAATGCAGAGATGTTGGGGGTGAAGTTCAATGCGTAGAATGTTAACAGCCAAATTGAGAAATTCCTCCGGGGTCTTGAACCGCTTTACGGGCGTCTTATCCCGCAGACAGATTAACATTGAATCGATCTCGGTTGGACCGACCGAAATTGCTGAAATCTCAAGAGTCACCGTCATCATCGATGTTAAGACTATGGACGAGGTGGAGCAGATTATCAAGCAGCTCAACCGTTTGATTGACGTCGTCCGTGTGCGAGACATTACAGATATTCCCCACTTGGAGCGCGAGGTCCTCTTGGTCAAAATCGTAGCACCACCAGCCAAGCGGGCCGAGATTTTGGCGATTATCCAACCGTTTCGGGCTAGTGTTGTCGATGTCGCCCCGCACTCGATTACCATTCAAATGACGGGTGACGGCGATAAGATTGACGCCCTGCTGCGGGTCATTCAACCTTACGGTATCAAAAATATTGCTCGTACAGGAGCAACAGGATTTAGCAGAGATTAACAACAAATAGAAAAGAGAGAACAGATTATGGCAGTAGAAATGCAATACGAAAAAGATGTCACAGTAGCAGCACTTAACGGGAAAAAAATTGCCGTTATCGGATACGGTTCACAAGGTCATGCCCATGCGCAAAATTTGCGTGATACAGGACACGATGTCATCATCGGTGTGCGTGCTGGTAAGTCATTTGACAAGGCAAAAGAAGACGGATTTGACACATTTGAAGTGGCAGAAGCAGCTAAACAAGCAGATGTCATCATGATTCTTGCACCAGACGAAATCCAGGCAGACCTTTACGCAGCTGAAATTGCTCCAAACTTGGAAGCAGGAAATGCGCTCGGATTTGCGCACGGTTTCAACATTCACTTTGGCTTTATCAAAGTGCCAGAGAATGTGGATGTCTTTATGTGTGCGCCAAAAGGTCCAGGTCACTTGGTTCGTCGTACCTTTGAAGAAGGCTTTGGTGTACCAGCTCTTTATGCAGTTTATCAAGACGCAACTGGAAATGCCAAACATATCGCTATGGACTGGGCAAAAGGTGTCGGTTCAGCCCGCGTTGGACTGCTTGAGACAACCTTCAAAGAAGAAACCGAAGAAGATTTGTTTGGGGAACAAGCTGTTCTCTGTGGTGGTTTGACAGCCCTCATGGAAGCAGGATTTGAAGTCTTGACCGAGGCAGGCTATGCGCCAGAACTTGCTTACTTTGAAGTCCTTCATGAAATGAAGCTCATCGTAGACTTAATCTACGAAGGTGGTTTCAAGAAAATGCGCCAATCCATCTCAAATACTGCTGAATTTGGTGACTACGTATCAGGTCCTCGTGTGATTACCGACCAAGTCAAGGAAAACATGAAGGCTGTTCTTGCGGACATCCAATCTGGTAAATTTGCCAATGACTTTGTTGAAGATTACAAAGCAGGTCGCCCACGCATGGAAGAATACCGCGAAGCAGCTGCTGATCTTGAAATTGAAAAAGTGGGGGCAGAACTTCGGAAAGCCATGCCATTTGTCGGCAAAAACGATGACGATGCTTTTAAAATCTACAACTAAGAATGTTCAGATAGTAGGCGAAAACGAGCTATCTAGCAAGTGATATAAAGGAAGTGAGAAAAGTTGGTTGTACAAGCTAGATTTTTCTCACTTTATTTTCATGTAAGCAGAAGGAGAAGTTATGTTAACAGCTAAGGACGTTGTCCGTGCTCATAAGGTATTGAAGGATGTAGTGGTCTATACACCGCTTGATTATGACCGCTATTTGTCAGAAAAGTATGGCGCAAAGATTTATCTCAAACGTGAAAATGCCCAACGTGTGCGCTCTTTCAAGATTCGTGGGGCCTATTATGCGATTTCCCAGTTGAACGAAGAAGAAAGAAAGCGCGGAGTGGTCTGTGCTAGCGCGGGCAATCACGCCCAAGGTGTCGCCTTTACCTGTAATGAATTGAAAATTCCTGCAACGATTTTCATGCCCATTACCACACCGCAGCAAAAAATTGGACAGGTTCGTTTCTTTGGTGGCGATATGGTCGACATCAAGCTGGTGGGAGATACCTTTGATGCGTCTGCCAAGGCCGCTCAAGACTTTACCGAACGTGAAAATCGCACCTTTATTGCTCCTTTTGATGATGTCCATGTTCAGGCAGGCCAAGGGACGGTTGCCTATGAAATCATGGAAGAAGCAGAGCGGGAGTCGATTGATTTTGATACAGTCTTGGTGCCAGTCGGTGGCGGTGGTTTGATTGCAGGGGTGGCGACCTATATCAAGGAGAAAAATCCTGCGATTGAAGTTATCGGTGTAGAGGCTGAAGGCGCTCGGAGCATGAAAGCTGCCTTTGAGGCAGGCGGGCCTGTCAAGTTAAAAGAAATTGACAAGTTTGCGGACGGAATTGCCGTGCAAAAAGTCGGGCAATTGACCTATGAAGTGACACGCAAGCATGTGGAAAATCTCATCGGTGTGGATGAGGGCTTGATTTCTGAAACCTTGATTGACCTTTATTCCAAGCAAGGGATTGTCGCAGAACCAGCAGGAGCAGCTAGCATTGCAGCCCTTGAAGTCTTGAGCGAATATATCAAGGGTAAGACCGTCTGCTGTATCATCTCGGGAGGCAACAATGACATCAACCGCATGCCGGAAATGGAAGAGCGGGCGCTCATTTACGATGGCATCAAGCACTACTTTGTCGTGAACTTCCCGCAACGTCCTGGAGCCCTACGCGAGTTTGTAACCGACATCTTGGGACCAAATGATGATATTACTCGTTTTGAATACATCAAACGAGCGAGTAAAGGGACGGGGCCTGTCTTGATTGGGGTGGCTCTCGGGGACAAACATGATTATGCTGGCCTGATTGAGCGCATGGAGAAGTTTGATCCCTCCTTTATCAACCTACGTGGAAATGAAACCCTCTATAGCCTGCTGGTGTAAGCGTTAAACTATTTTTAAAAATCGAAACTGTTTTCACTTGTCTTTTCTTAAATAAAATAGTATAATATTTTCCAAAAGAAAAGGAGGGATACGTGATGATTAGTATTCTTAGTATCGTGTTTATTCTGGTTGTCTTGTTGGCAGTGGTGATTGTCCTTAGCTCGCTCTATGTAGTGCGTCAGCAATCGGTTGTCATCATCGAACGGTTCGGGAAATACCAGAAGCTGAGCATGAGTGGGATTCATCTCCGACTTCCATTTGGTATTGACCACATTGCGGCGCGGATTCAGTTGCGCCTGCTCCAAAGTGAGATTGTGGTGGAAACAAAGACCCAAGATAATGTGTTTGTAACCATGAATGTAGCCACTCAGTATCGGGTAAATGAAAACAACGTGACAGATGCCTACTATAAACTCATGCGTCCAGAAGCGCAAATTAAGTCTTATATCGAAGACGCTCTTCGTTCATCTGTTCCGAAGTTGACACTCGATGAATTGTTTGAGAAAAAAGACGAAATCGCCCTTGAAGTTCAAAAACAAGTGGCAGAAGAAATGTCTACCTATGGTTATATCATCGTGAAAACCTTGATTACCAAGGTGGAACCTGATGCAGAAGTCAAGCAGTCAATGAATGAAATCAATGCGGCACAACGCAAGCGTGCTGCTGCTCAAGAATTGGCAGAAGCAGACAAGATTAAGATTGTCACAGCTGCCGAAGCCGAAGCAGAAAAAGACCGCCTGCATGGTGTGGGGATTGCCCAACAGCGAAAAGCGATTGTGGATGGGTTGGCAGATTCGATTAAAGAATTGAAAGAATCTGATATCGGCTTGACCGAAGAACAAATTATGTCCATTCTGTTGACCAACCAATATCTGGATACGCTCAATAATTTTTCACATACCGGAAATAGCACAATCTTCTTGCCAGCAAGTCCTGAAGGCATGGAAGATATTCGTGCACAAATATTATCTGCTCTAAAAGCGAAATAATGCATATTTATTGCGCATTTTACTTGACAAGTGAGAGAGGATATAATAAACTGAATTGAACGAATAAAAAGAAAGGGGTTTCTCATGACTAGTTATGAAAAAGTGGCCGCAGTTGTCGGTTGGGTACGCGATAAGAAAATTACTGGATACCGTATCAGTAAAGAGACAAACGCACGTGAAATGTCAGTTATTGCCCTTGCACAAGGTCGTGCAAAAATTGACAACATTTCATTTGCTACCGCTTTGGGACTTATTGATTTTTATGACAAAAATCATAAAAAATTTGAGAACTAAAATGAAGCGTGAAAAAGAGGAGATGATGTCTCCTCTTTTACTTTTGTAAAAACAAGCAACTAGGGGCTAGGCCCTAGTTGGTTGTTTTTTGTTATGGTGGATTGGGAAAGGAATAGGACAGGCAAGGAGCTGCAGATAGAACGGACGTTTATCAAAGCGACTGAACGATGTCCTAACCTTTATTCAATTCACTATGTTATCCCAGAAAACGTTGTAAGAATTCCTTTGTACGTGCTTCTTGTGGATTTTCAAAGATTTGTTGTGGGCTACCTTCTTCGGCAATCAAGCCCTTGTCCATAAAGATGACGCGGTCTGAAACGTCGCGAGCAAACTCCATTTCGTGGGTCACGATAATCATCGTGAGGCCAGACTTGGCAAGATCTTGCATGGTTTTTAGCACTTCGCCTACCATTTCAGGGTCAAGGGCAGAAGTTGGTTCATCAAAGAGGATGACCTCTGGATTGACAGAAAGGGCGCGAGCAATCGCTACTCGCTGTTTTTGCCCGCCTGAGAGCTGGCTTGGTTTGGCAGACCAGTATTGCTCTGTCATGCCGACCTTATTGAGATTTTCTTTGGCGATTTGTTCGGCTTCCGTACGGCTACGTTTTAAGACGGTTGTCTGCGCCACGATGGCGTTTTCTAGCACATTCAAGTTGTTAAACAGATTGAAGGACTGGAAGACCATGCCCAGTTTTTCACGGTAGGTCGTCAAATCGTAGCCTTTCGTCAAGACATTTTCACCATGATAGAGGATTTCTCCCTCGCTCGGTGTTTCGAGGAGGTTGATGGAGCGTAGGAAGGTTGATTTTCCAGAACCAGAAGAGCCGATGATGGAGATGACCTCGCCTTTCTTGACGGTCATGGAGATGTCTTTGAGGACCAGATTTTGGCCAAAGGCTTTTTTCAAATGGTTGATTTCTAAAATCGTATTAGTCATGAAGCACCTCCGTCTGCATTTGGTTGGCACCAGTCGTGTAGGTGTCCGTATCAAAACGTTTTTCAATCATGCGTAGGATACGAGTCACCGTAAAGGTGAGGATAAAGTAGATAATCGCAATCACGGTGAAGGTTTGGAAATATTGGTAGGTCTGAGTCGCCACGGTGTTTCCAGAGAAGTAAAGTTCGACGACCGAGATTACATTCAATACAGACGTATCTTTGATATTGATGACAAATTCATTACCAGTAGCAGGCAAGATGTTGCGAACGACCTGTGGTAAGACAATCTTGCGCATGGTTTGGTTGTGGGTAAATCCAAGAGCTGTTGCAGCTTCAAATTGCCCCTTATCCACAGCGAAAATGCCCCCGCGGACAATCTCACTCATGTAGGCACCCGTATTGATGGATACGATGAAAATCGCAGCCAGGGTGCGGTCCAGATTCAGTCCGAATGCTTGAGCTGTTCCGTAGTAGATGACCATGGATTGTACAATCATCGGTGTACCACGGAAGATTTCAATATAGATATTGATGAGAATGGCGAGTGCTTTTTGGAGGAAAGCAAGTCCCTTGTTGTTAGCCTTTGGAGCAGTACGGAAAACACCGATTAAGAGACCGATGGCAGTACCGATGATGGTTCCAAGGATAGAAATGAGCAGGGTCATACCAGTTCCGCGTAAGAGTTGTTGCCAATTATTGACTAGGATATTCCAGACTTGGACAGGAAAGGATGGCTTTGCCTCTTCTGAACCTGCTTCAACGGGTTGATTTTCAATCATCGTATCCATCAGCGCAAGTTGTTCTTTTTCTGTAAAGGCCTCTAAGACTTGGTTGACTTGAGCAATCCGTGCATCGTCCTTGCGCATGCCGACAGCAATCGTGACATCTTCTGCATTGGTTTCAAAACCGTTTGTCAACTCGACCATGTGAAAGGCAGGATTGGCTTCTTGGGCTGTTCGTGCTTCGGGGCGTTCAGAGACGTAGGCATCGATAATCCCAGCCTCAAGTGCCTGACGAATCTGAGAAAAGTCTCCCATAGCCGTCTGTTTATCCACACCTTCAATCTGGTCAATCAAATCGTAGAGATAGACCCCTTGCTGGGCAGTGATTTTTGCCCCTGCAAATTCTTGAATCGAGCGAGCGTCAGCCCACTTGCTATCAGAACGCACAACAAGCGTTGGAATAGAGGTGTAGTAGCTAGACGAAAAGGCAATTTCTTTCTTGCGCTCCTCTGTCGGGCTCATCCCTGCGATAATCATATCAATTTTGCCAGAAGTTAGGGCAGGGACCAGTCCTTCCCATTTGGTCTTAACAACAAGGACCTTTTTGTCCATTTTTTCGGCAATTTTCGTTGCGACCTGGACATCGTAACCGTTGGCAAATTGGGTGGTTCCTTCAATGGGAACAGCTCCGTTTTCATCTGTTTCCTGTGTCCAGTTGAACGGTGCATAGGCAGCTTCCATTCCGACACGGAGATATTCATCTGCTTGAACACCCGTGCTGATAGAGAACACAGCCATGAGCACTGCAAGCAGCATCAACAATCGTTTTTTCATAGTCTCTCCTTTTTCAAAAGTAGTTATATTGTATAAAAAATTCAGACAGATTGCAAACTAATTGAAAAAAGATACGTTTTCAATCGGGTTTGTGGTATAATGAAGGGAAATGAAGAAGGAGTAAGCTATGTTTGTTGAGATTCTAAAAGCGATTTTCTTTGGCCTTGTAGAGGGAGTCACCGAATGGTTGCCGATATCGAGTACAGGCCACCTGATTTTGGTGCAGAAATTTGTGTCCTTTAAAGATGTGAGTGCTGATTTTACGTCCATGTTCAATGTCGTGATTCAGTTAGGCGCAATCTTAGCTGTCATGGTCATCTACTTCGACAGGCTCAATCCTTTTCAACCGGGAAAATCCGGCCGTCAAATCCAGCTGACCTGGCAATTATGGGCAAAAGTAGTTATCGCAGCCTTGCCAGCAGCTATTTTGGGACTTTTATTTGACGATTGGTTGGATGATCATCTCTATAACTTTATTGTCGTGGCCTTGATGTTAATTCTCTACGGTGTAGCCTTTATTTATGTAGAAAAAAGACAGAAGAATCGTGAGCCACAAGTCGTCTCTTTGAGTAAGATGTCTTATCAAACGGCCCTCTACATTGGTCTCTTTCAAGTCCTTGCCTTGATTCCAGGAACCAGCCGTTCAGGAGCAACGATTCTGGGAGGGATTCTTCTTGGGACTAGCCGTGAGGTGGCGACAGAGTTCACCTTCTTCCTTGGAATTCCAATCATGTTTGGAGCAAGTTTGCTCAAAGTTGTAAAACTTCTTGTGAAAGGCTTGAGTGTAACAGCAGGTCAATGGTTATTACTCCTTATTGCCATGGTGACTGCATTTGGTGTTTCGCTAGTTGTGATTCGTTTCTTGACCGACTACGTGAAAAAGCACGATTTCACCTTCTTTGGAAAATACCGCATTGCCCTAGGAACACTCTTGGTTCTCTACTATTTAGGAACTCTTATCTTTTAAGAAATGAACGCAGCATGAGTTGCGTTCAGAACGTAGACAAACCCGATTTTCTATTTAAACAAGTTCAAAAGCCCTGCTAACTGAACATTTGATTTGCCGATTTTCGCGAGCGGAGCGAGCCTCATCAGATACTTTTCGCTGTGGTAAAAGGAGGGAGAGGGGCAGAAATCGATTATCCTCGCTCCTTTGTTTCTGGGCTCGGGCTAAAATAATCCACTGGATTATTTTACTCCGCAGGAAGTCGCTACCGTCCGCACCACCTAAGAAAAGTATTAAAAGAATTTTTTGAACGCAGCATGAGCTGCGTTTTTGTGTTGCAGCAAAAACCTTCTACCTTTGGGGAGAAGAAATCTCTTTTCTTTTGTAAAAGAGGCTATTTTTTTGTATAATGAATGAAATGCAGGTTCTCAAATCATCGTTTGAGAGGGATGGAAGAGTATGAGGTAGCGAAATGAAGATGAAACAAATTAGTGATTCGACCTTGAAGATCACGATTAAAATGGAAGATTTGGAAGAGCGCGGGATGGAAATCGCGGATTTTCTGGTGCCGCAGGAAAAGACAGAGGAATTTTTCTATACAGTTTTAGATGAATTGGACTTGCCAGTAACCTTCCGTGAAAGTGGCATGCTCAGTTTTCGAGTGACACCAAAGCCAGATAAGGTGGATATTTTTGTCACCAAGTCAGACATCGATCAAAACTTAAACTTCGATGATTTTGCGGATATGGCAGATTTGGATGACATTTCGCAAATGACACCGGACGAATTTTTGAAGACACTAGAGAAGACGATTCGGGAAAAGAGTGCAGGAGACGATAAGGCTGTCCAACATCTGGAGCAAGTAGAGGCTGAAGAGACAGAAACAGAAGAAGTGGATGTAGAAGACCGCCAGTATATTTACTATATTTTGGACTTTGCGAGTTTGCAAGAAGCAGTTCGGTTTGTGTCCCTTCTTGATTTCACCATTGAAGAGTCTGAATTATATAAGATGAATGGTCGTTACTACATGACGGTTCTCATCAATATCGAAAATCGTTCGACGCGTTATCCGGACTACATCTTGTCGCGCATGTTAGAACATGCAGATGACACATCCATTTCGCGTGCGGTACTTCAAGAACACGGAGTTCTGTTGCTTCCTGTGGGTGCGATTGAAGAGCTTGGGAAGGTGAGCTTAGTATGATTCCCTTTGCTTTGCAGTACATCATTGTCGTTGTACTTACAATGATGGTTTCCGTTATTGCAACCCCCTTGGTCCGTTTTTTAGCGCTCCGGATTGGAGCGGTCGACAACCCCAATGCGCGGCGTATCAATAAGGTTCCCATGCCTACGGCGGGTGGTCTAGCAATTTTTGTGGCTTTCTTTTTAGCGACGATGTGTTTTTTGCCCTTTGTGGTCATCCACATATCGCCTCGAGGAACTTATTTTGAGTATATTTTGCCCCTAGTCCTTGCTAGCGGTATCATTATTCTTACAGGCTTGATTGATGATATCAAGGAACTACGTCCTTTGCCAAAGATGGTGGGGATGCTTGTTGCGGCGGCTATTATTTGGTTTTTTACCGAGTTTCGTTTTGATAATTTCAAGATTCCTTTTGGCGGGCCAATGCTCCATTTTCCAGCTTGGTTATCCTTCTTTTTAACCATTCTGTGGATTGTGGCCATCACCAATGCGGTCAATCTGATCGACGGTCTAGACGGTCTGGTGTCGGGGGTGTCCATTATTTCTCTGACCACTATGGGAATTGTCTCCTACTTTTTCCTCCACGATAGCAATATCTACTTGACCTTAACCGTCTTTGTATTGGTGGCTGCGATTGTTGGATTTCTTCCCTATAACTATAATCCAGCCATTATCTACTTGGGCGATACAGGAGCCCTGTTTATCGGCTTTATGATTGGGGTCTTATCCCTTCAAGGGCTGAAAAATTCCACAGCGGTTGCCGTGGTGACGCCGATGATTATCCTAGGAGTACCGATTACCGATACCTTGGTTGCGATTATTCGTAGGACCTTATCAGGTCAGAAAATTTATGAAGCAGACCGCATGCACTTGCACCATCGTCTTTTATCGCTTGGCTTGACGCATCGTGGAACGGTACTTGTTATCTATGCGATTTCCTTTATCTTTTCTCTTACTTCGCTACTCTTAAATGTATCGAGCCGCTGGGGAGGTGTCCTCTTGATAGTCGCAATGCTATTGGGAGTGGAAATTCTTAGTGAGCTAATTGGGATTTTTGGTGAGAATCGAACGCCTATCTTGAACCTTTTACGCTTTATTGGCAATAGTGATGCCAGGCAGGAATACCTAGCCAAAAAGAGAGCCAAGAAAGAAGCAAAGCGGAAAAACCGAAGATAAGAATGTTTCTAAACAAAGAAAGAGCCTAATCAGCTCTTTTTTGGTATAATAAACCAGATAAAAACTAAATGGGGGTATCTATGTCAGTATTAGAGATTAAAGATTTGCACGTTGCAATCGAAGGAAAAGAAATTTTAAAAGGAGTGAACTTGACCCTGAAAACAGGGGAAGTTGCAGCCATCATGGGGCCAAACGGAACAGGGAAATCCACCCTTTCAGCAGCCATCATGGGAAATCCAAACTATGAAGTCACCCAAGGGGAAGTCTTGTTTGACGGTGTCAATGTCTTGGAACTCGAAGTCGATGAGCGTGCTCGTATGGGGCTCTTTCTTGCCATGCAATACCCAAGTGAAATCCCAGGTATTACCAATGCGGAATTTTTACGCGCAGCTATGAATGCTGGAAAAGAAGACGATGAGAAGATTTCTGTTCGTGATTTCATTACCAAACTCGATGAAAAAATGGAACTGCTCAACATGAAAGAGGAAATGGCAGAGCGCTACCTCAATGAAGGCTTTTCAGGTGGTGAGAAAAAACGCAACGAAATCTTGCAACTCTTGATGCTGGAGCCAACCTTTGCCCTCCTTGATGAGATTGACTCTGGTCTTGATATCGATGCTTTGAAAGTCGTATCAAAAGGGGTTAATGCTATGCGTGGGGAAGGCTTTGGTGCCATGATTATCACCCACTACCAACGTCTCTTGAACTACATTACACCAGATGTGGTCCATATCATGATGGAAGGCCGCGTGGTGCTATCAGGCGGTCCAGAACTTGCGATTCGTCTTGAAAAAGAAGGATATGCGAAAATTGCAGAAGAATTAGGCTTGACTTACGAAGAGGAAGTTTAAGGCGAATCTTGTTCAGAAAGGGGAAAACGATGACAAAAGAAGCCATTAAACTTTTTTCACAGGCGCATGCAGAGCCAGCTTGGTTGAGTGACCTTCGTCAAGCAGCTTTTGAAAAGATCGAAACACTAGCCTTACCAAAGATTGAGCGGGTGAAATTCCATCGCTGGAATCTTGGAGACGGCACGATTGCTGAAAATGACCTTTCAGCCAATGTTCCTGACTTCACAGCCTTGGGAGACAATCCCAAGTTGGTTCAAGTCGGTACACAGACCGTCTTTGAGCAATTATCGCCAGAGTTGGCAGAAGCAGGTGTGGTCTTTACAGATTTCTACACAGCCTTGGAGGAAATTCCAGAGGTGGTAGAGCAGTATTTTACCAAGGCAGTGGCTCATGATGAGGATAAGCTAGCTGCTTACCACACAGCCTATTTCAACAGCGGTGCCGTCTTGTATGTTCCTGACAATGTGGAAATCGAGCTACCCGTCGAGGGGATTTTCTACCAAGATAGTGAAAGTAACGTTCCGTTTAATAAACATGTTCTCATCATTACAGGAAAGAATGCCAAGTTAAACTACCTTGAGCGTTTTGAAAGTATCGGAGCAGGTAGCGAAAAAGCAACTGCCAATATCACCGTAGAAGTGATTGCAGGCGCAGGTAGCCAGATTAAATTTGCAGCGATTGATCGCTTGGGTCAGCAGGTGACAACCTATATGAGCCGCCGTGGTTCCTTAGGTACAAATGCCAGCATTGACTGGGCTATCGGTGTCATGAATGAGGGAAATGTCGTCGCTGACTTTGATAGCGACTTGTATGGGGACGGTAGCCACGCCGATATGAAAGTCGTTGCACTATCAAGCGGCAAGCAGATTCAAGGAATTGATACCCGCGTGACCAACTACGGTCGTCATTCAATTGGCAATATCCTCCAACACGGGGTTATCCTTGAAAAAGGAACCTTGACCTTTAACGGGATTGGCCATATCATCAAAGGTGCCAAAGGAGCAGATGCCCAGCAAGAAAGCCGTGTCTTGATGTTGTCAGACCAGGCACGAAGTGATGCCAACCCAATCCTTTTGATCGATGAAAATGATGTGACAGCAGGACACGCTGCCTCTATTGGTCAGGTGGACCCAGAAGATATGTACTATCTCATGAGTCGCGGCTTGGACAAGGCGACCGCAGAGCGCTTGGTCGTTCGTGGATTCTTGGGAGCCGTTATTACCGAAATCCCTGTCAAGGAAGTCCGCGATGAGATGATTGACGGAATTGAAGAAAAATTAAGCAAGAGGTAAAAACATGCCAGTAGATAGCCATGCCATCAAACAAGAATTTCCAATCCTAGACCAATTGGTCCATGATGAGCCCTTGGTCTATCTCGATAATGCAGCAACGACTCAAAAACCGCAGGCA
Organism: Streptococcus cuniculi; assembly: GCF_001921845.1. Lineage (GTDB taxonomy): Bacteria > Bacillota > Bacilli > Lactobacillales > Streptococcaceae > Streptococcus > Streptococcus cuniculi. The sequence continues at coordinate 19,525 of NZ_MSJM01000012.1, forward strand.
GTTTTAGAGGAAATAGCGAACTATTACCAGACAGATAATGCCAATGTCCACCGAGGTGTCCATACCCTAGCAGAGCGTTCGACCAGCCGCTATGAAGCAGCACGTGAACGCGTGAGACAATTCATCCATGCCCGCTCAAGCAAGGAAGTGCTCTTTACAAGAGGGACAACGACCAGTCTCAACTGGGTGGCACACTTTGCAGCTCAAACCTTGCAGCCGGGCGATGAGGTTTTGATTTCCATTATGGAGCACCACGCAAATATCATTCCTTGGCAGCAGGTCTGTCAACAGACAGGAGCTAAGCTCGTCTATACCTATCTCAAGGACGGAGCCTTGGACATGGAGGACTTGAAGTCTAAGCTATCGTCCAACACCAAGTTTGTCTCCATCGCTCATGTGTCCAATGTCCTCGGTGTGGTCAACCCGATTCAGGAAATCACCCAGCTAGCGCATGAGGTGGGAGCTATCATGGTCGTTGACGGAGCCCAGTCCATTCCTCACATGGCGATTGATGTCGTAGACTTGGATGTCGATTTCTTTGCCTTTTCAGGCCATAAAATGCTAGGACCGACAGGAATCGGCGTCCTCTATGGCAAGGAAAAATGGCTGTCACAGATGGAACCCGTCGAATTTGGCGGTGAGATGATTGATTTTGTCTATGAGCAGTCTGCGACTTGGAAGGAACTCCCTTGGAAGTTTGAAGCAGGGACGCCCAATATGGCAGGAGCGATTGGCCTAGCAAAAGCCATAGATGTTTTAGAAGAAATTGGTATGGAGCAGGTCACTCGTCACGAAGAAGAGTTGCTGGCCTATATCTTTCCGAAATTGCAGGCCATGGATGGGATTGACATCTACGGTCCGATAGACCTGGCCCAGCGTTCAGGAGTGATTTCGTTTAATATCAAGGGGCTACACCCCCATGATGTGGCAACAGCGCTTGACTACGAGGGAGTGGCTGTGCGGGCAGGCCATCATTGTGCTCAGCCGCTTCTTACCTATTTGGGAGTGCAGTCAACGGTTCGCGCTAGTTTCTACCTTTATAATACCAAGGAAGATTGTGACAAATTGCTAGAGGCACTAGAGAAAACAAAGGAGTTTTTCAATGGCACTTTCTAAACTAGAGAGTCTTTACATGGCTGTCGTGGCTGACCATTCCAAGCATCCTCATCATCAGGGAAGGATTGACGGGGCGCATCAGGTGGATTTGAACAATCCCACTTGTGGCGATGTGATAAACCTATCTTTGAAGTTTGATGACAGCGGAGAAATGATTCAAGACATTGCCTTTGTCAATGCAGGCTGTACCATTTCAACCGCTTCAGCCAGCATGATGACCGACCTTGTGCTTGGAAAGACCAAGGCAGAGGTTCTTGAATTAGCTCACGTTTTTTCTGAAATGGTGCAAGGTCAGACAGATGTACGTCAAAAAGAATTAGGAGATGCAGCTTTTCTGGCAGGCGTTGCCAAATTCCCCCAGCGTGTGAAATGCGCGACCTTGGCTTGGAATGCTCTCAAAAAAGGCTTAGAAGAATAGAAAACAAAATAGAAGATAGATCATAGAGGAGGAAAGAATGGCAGAAGAAAGAGTAGAGCCAAAACCGATTGACCTCGGTGAGTATAAATTTGGCTTTCATGATGATGTAGAGCCGATTATGTCGACAGGAAAAGGCTTGAATGAAGAAGTTATTCGTGCCTTATCGGCAGCTAAAAATGAACCAGAATGGATGTTAGAGTTCCGTCTCAAATCCTATGAGGCTTTCAAAAAAATGCCCCTTGAAACATGGGGAGCTGACCTTTCAGAGATTGATTTTGACGATCTTATTTATTATCAAAAGGCTTCTGACAAACCAGCCCGTTCTTGGGACGATGTGCCTGAAAAAATCAAGGAAACCTTTGAGCGTATCGGGATTCCAGAGGCAGAACGTGCCTATCTGGCAGGGGCAGCAGCCCAGTACGAATCAGAAGTGGTCTACCACAATATGAAAGAAGAGTTTGAGAAGTTGGGCATTATCTTTACCGACACAGACTCCGCTTTGAAAGAATACCCTGACCTTTTCAAACAGTATTTTGCCAAGCTCGTTCCACCGACGGATAATAAATTAGCCGCCCTAAACAGTGCCGTTTGGTCAGGGGGGACCTTTATCTATGTACCAAAAGGGGTCAAGTGTGACATTCCTTTGCAGACCTATTTCCGTATTAACAACGAAAGCACAGGACAGTTTGAACGGACCTTGATTATCGTGGATGAGGGAGCAAGTGTACACTATGTGGAGGGTTGTACAGCGCCGACCTACTCAAGCGATAGCTTGCATGCTGCGATTGTTGAAATCTTTGCGCTTGATGGTGCTTATATGCGCTATACGACCATTCAAAACTGGTCAGACAATGTTTATAACCTTGTGACCAAGCGTGCGCGTGCGATGAAGGATGCGACAGTGGAGTGGATTGATGGAAACTTGGGGGCAAAAACGACCATGAAATATCCGTCAGTTTACCTAGACGGTGAGGGTGCGCGTGGTACCATGCTATCCATCGCCTTTGCCAATACCGGTCAACACCAAGATACAGGTGCTAAGATGATCCACAATGCACCGCACACGAGTTCCTCTATCGTATCGAAATCCATTGCCAAGGGTGGCGGAGCAGTTAACTACCGCGGTCAAGTCACTTTTGCCCGCAATTCCAAGAAATCAGTCAGCCACATCGAGTGTGACACCATTATCATGGATGACATTTCAACATCAGATACCATACCATTTAATGAAATCCACAACTCGCAGGTTGCCTTAGAGCACGAGGCAAAAGTGTCGAAGATTTCTGAAGAACAGCTCTACTACCTCATGAGTCGTGGTCTGTCAGAAGGCGAAGCCACAGAGATGATTGTCATGGGATTTGTCGAGCCCTTTACCAAAGAACTCCCAATGGAATATGCCGTTGAGCTCAACCGCTTGATTGCCTATGAAATGGAAGGTTCAGTCGGCTAATATACCGAGCAAACCAATCAGCATAGGCTGATTGGCTGCCGTGATATTGCCGACAGAAGTTGGAAATGAGGAAAGACATAGCAGTATATAAAAAATCGCAGTTCAGAAATGCTGCGATTTTTCATGTTCTTACGGGTTATGTCTTTTATAGTGGATTGAGAAAGGAAGAAGATAAGGCAAGGAGCTATAGATAGAACTTGCGTTCATCGAAGCGACTGAACGATGTCCTAATCTCTATTCAATTCACTATATCTTGCGAAAGGTAGGCTCACCGTGCTCAATAGCTAGGGTATATTTGGCAAACATTTTTCCGAGTCCTTTTTTCCCGTATTTCCTCAACAGGTAACACATTAGGCTTGTCAACAAAAATAGGCTGACAGTGATAAATTCAGGATAGCGAAATACTTCAAATTGATAATAGAAGCAGATAATCCAAATGGTAAAGCAGATTGTTATAAGGATGCTATCTAGGAAAATATAGAGACATTTCAAGGCAAGACCAGCCTGTTGATGACGCTTCAAAGACTCGGTTGTATGGGGTCTGAAATCTGGTAGAAACAGTTTGCGATAGCTAAAACCAATCTCTTCTAAACGCCAGATAGCATAAAACCCGAATCGATGAAACCCTTGATAAATGGCTTCTCGTATCATCTTATATAAGAATATGGGAAGAAAGGGTGTTAGGATAGCAGGAAGGATTTCGTGCAAGATGCAAGTGACAATTGCACAGCAAGTAGCATTTACGCCCAAGAGTAGGATATATAAGAATTGAAGTGTTCGTTTTTTTCTATAATTTCTCATTCACATACCGCACAAAGTGATTCCACCAAGAAAATGGCCAGGTTGCAGGAGGTGTGTCTTCAGCTGCAATCAAGTCTACGCTTGGCTGCTTGTTATCAACATAGCCATGTCCAATCAAATCCGTATCATGCAAGGCCAGGCTTCCAAGGACAGTGCCCTTGGTGAGCGGTGCATCAAATACCTTGTCGAGCCCCTTAGCCTTGGCTAGTGTTTCCTCTTTATAGCGTTTTCGTTTGGCAAACATGAGGTCTTGACTGGCTACAGCTCGTGCAGTCGCTTCTTTACCATTAAAGACATTCACCTTGCTATCGTGATAGGGTTGACCAGCTTCTACGATAGGAGTCCAGGTAAAATATTGATAGGCATAGTTCATCAGATTCATGGTCTCGATAAAGCGTTTTTCAGGATATACATCACCCTCTTTGGTGTGTAAAATGACGGTGATGACCCGCATATTATTTTCAACACTAGTTGCGACCATAGAGGTTCCAGAAGCTGTCTTGAGACCGTCTACGCCATTTCGCTCATAGGCTCCGCCTCTAAGCATCGGATTGGTGCCGTAGTAGGTCGTTCCATTTAACTTGAAATGAGACTGAGATGTCACACGCAGTACCTGCGGATAATCGACAATCAAACGGCGGGCGACGATGGCTACATCGAGAGCAGACAAGCGGTTTTCGGTCGCCTTTTGGTCTTCAGAAAGCTCCTTGTTTTCTAAGAGCTCCTGACTTAAGCCAGTTGCATTGACAATCGTCGCATCTGAAATCCCCCAAGAGGCTAATTTTTCCTTCATCAAATCCACAAAAGCCGCTTCACTGCCTGCTACCTGCTCTGCTAGTGCAATCGTTGCGCTGTTAGCAGAAGCAATTAAAGATGCGTTGATCAATTCCTGAACCGAATAGGAGCGTTTGTCCAAAGGAATATTGGTCACAGGAGAGGTGATAGTCAGGTTATAGGCATAGTCTGAAATGGCAACAGGTGTGTCAAGGCTTAATTTTCCTTGGTCAATCGCCTCATATACCAGATAGATCGTCAGCAAATTAGAAATGGAGGCGATACTCGCTGGAGTAGTTGCACTTTGTTCGTAGAGAATCTTGCCAGTCTGTGCTTCAATCGCAATAGCATGTTCTGCATCGGTACGATACTTGTCCGCAGCATGAACGGACACGGGCAGCACTACTGCGACTAAAAAAGCGATCAGGAACAAATACAGTCGTTTCATATCTTTATATACCTCATTCAATCATTAGTCATATTATATCACAAAGTAGAAGCAACTTCAGTGAAAGTCCTATGAAAAATCGTCTGAAAATAATGAAAATTGTTTCTTTTACAAAATTTTCTGACAAAAGACTTTTTTTAAGAAAAATTTATGGTATAATATCTCTCATAGACATAAAAGTCTTTACAATTAAACAAAAGAGGTGTTTTATGAATAAGTCTACAAAAACGCTCGCTCTTGCGGGTGTGACCTTATTATCTGTTGCAGCACTTGCAGCATGTGGTTCAAAGAGTTCATCAACCGGTGGTGATTCAAGTGCAGCGAAGGCTGAATTGAGTTTCCCTGCTGAAGTGACCCATGATGGTACAGCGATTAAAGACGGAGAGTTTAAGTATGCGATTGTATCACCAGCAGCGTCTACAGGTTTGATGATTGATGAGTTGACAAACAATGTTAATGACTCAACCTTTGGCTCCATGGTCGATATCAGTATGTTTGGTTACGACGGTGATCGTAAATTGAACGATTCTGGTCTTGCAAAAGTAGACTTTGATACAGATGCGAAAAAGATGACCGTTAGCTTAACAGGTAAAGACTACAAGTGGTCAGATGGTCAGCCATTTACCATTGATGACTACCTCTTTACAATTGAGAAAATGGCCGATAAAGGCTACACAGGTGTACGTTTCGATGATAAATTTACAAATATCGTGGGAATGGACGAGTTTGTAGCAGGTACAGCCGATAAGATTTCTGGTATCGAAAAAGTTGATGACTACACAGCGGTTCTTACAGTAAAAGAAATGGAACCTTCTATGATGTATGCAGGTGGCTCTGTGCCAGCATACATTCTACCAAAACACATCTTTAAAGATATTCCAGTAGCTGATTGGGAAAAGAGTGAGTATGCTCGTGCAACAACGAAAATCGTTGGTATGGGACCATACAAGGTCAAAGAAGTGGTGAATGGTGAGTCTGTTACCTTTGAACCAAACGAATACTACTTCAAAGGCAAACCAAAAGTGGGCTTGAAGATGGACATTGTATCTCCTGATACCATTGTTTCAGAGATGAAAGCAGGTCACTATGATGTAGCCGATATGCCGGCGGATCAGTTGGATTCTTATAAGGAACTATCAAACGTAACGCTTCTTGGTAAGCTAGAGTCTGCTTATGAATACCTTTCATTTAATTTTGGAAAGTACGATGAGGCAACGAAGAAAAATGTCATGGATTCTAATGCCAAGATGAACGATGTGAAGTTGCGTCAAGCCATGGCTTATGCCCTTGATACCAAGACAGCTGGTGAAAAATTGTACAACGGCTTGTACCACCCAGCAACATCGCTCATCATCTCATACTTCGGTGATTTGCACGATTCAGAAATGGAAGGCTTTGCTTACAGCCCAGAAAAAGCAAAAGAATTGCTGGATGAAGCAGGCTACAAAGATGTAGACGGCGATGGAATCCGCGAAGGTAAAGATGGTAAAGCCTTCAAGATTAGTCTTGCAGCTCGTAAACGTACAGAAGCCAATGAAGCTCTTGTACAACAGTACATCGCTTGGTGGAAAGAAGTAGGCTTGAATGTGGAACTCTACACAGGTCGTACTATTGAGTTGAACTCATTCTACGACATGGTGCAAGCCAACGATGCCAATATCGATGCTTATCTCGGCGGATGGTCTACTGGTTATGACCCAATGCCAAACATGTGGGGACCAACCAACAAATTCAACATGTCTCGCTTCGTATCAGACGAAAACACCAAGTTGCTGGAAGCAATTGGATCTATTGAATCATTCGACGAGAAGAAAAATCTTGAAAACTACAAGAAATGGCAAGAAAATGCCTTCAATGAAGCCTTTGCAATCCCATTGTTTGAATCAGAAGGTGTAATAGCCGTTAACAAACGTGTGAAAAACTGGGATACTTACTACGGTTCAGCTTCTAAAGCATCAGATGCACATTGGGAAAATGTTGAGTTGACTGCTGACAAAGGAATCGCTGAATAATATCTCAATTGAAAAATCTCTCCTGACGACCATGTTCTAGATAGATTTTGAAAAAGCCAACATCGTTGGCTTTTTCACATTGTTAGTGTGAATAATCATGACAAGGAATGAGATTTTTTTGAAGATTTAGAAAGAATTTTCGCCCGACCTGCCGCTGAAATAGTTGGCAGAGGAGGGGGAATTGTGATAAAATAGTATAAATATTCTATTTTTATTGACAGGCAGCTTGGCTGATGACGAAGGAGGAAAAGCGTGACAAATGAAAAACCGCTTTTAGAGATGAAAGACCTACACGTCGGTTTCCGTATTGGCGATGAATTTTATGATGCCGTTGACGGTGTGTCTATTAATCTACAAAAAAATGAAATTTTAGCGATTGTGGGAGAATCAGGTTGCGGAAAGTCAACCCTAGCTACGACCATTATGGGACTGCACAATCCATTAAACACCAAAATTGAAGGACATATTCAATACCAAGGTAAAGAATTGGTAGGAATGAACGAAGCCGACTACAACAAGATTCGTGGAAATGATATCGGAATGATTTTCCAAGATCCCTTGGCTTCTTTGAATCCCTTGATGACCATCGGTGCGCAAATCGATGAGGCGCTTTATTATCACACAGATATGAATGCCGAGCAACGGACAGCCCGTGTCTTGGAATTGCTGGAGCAAGTAGGGATTCCAAATCCAAAACGGACTTTCAAACAATATCCGCATGAACTATCAGGTGGTATGCGCCAACGGATTGTCATTGCCATTGCTTTGTCATGTAAACCGCCGATTATTATTGCCGATGAACCAACAACTGCGCTTGATGTGACCATCCAGGCTCAAATTCTGGACTTGTTGAATGAAATTCAAGCAGAAACAGGCTCAGGTATCATCCTCATTACCCACGACCTAGGTGTCGTAGCAGAGACCGCAGACCGCGTAGCCGTGATGTATGGTGGCCAGTTCGTCGAAGTAGCCCCTGTTGAAGAGCTCTTTACCAATCCAAAACACCCATACACTCGCTCCTTGTTGAAATCAAATCCACAATCAAGCGATGAGGGTGGCGACTTACACGTGATTGATGGAACGGTACCGCCATTAACAAAAATGCCTCGTACAGGTTGCCGTTTTGCGCCGCGTATTCCTTGGATTGAAGCGAGCGCTCACGAAGCAAATCCTGTCATGCACGAGGTATCAGCAGGGCATTTTGTACGCTGTACCTGTCATGAAACATTCTATTTTGAAGGAGAGACCAACTAATGGGATTTATTGAAGTAAAAGATTTAAAAGTTCATTACCCAATTCGTAGTGGCTTCTTCAATCGCGTCACAGACTACGTTTATGCCGTTGATGGCGTCGACCTTCACTTTGAAGAAGGAAAAACCTACGGTCTTGTAGGAGAGTCTGGTTCTGGTAAATCAACTATCGGAAAAACGATCATTGGTTTAGAGCGTGCGACTGCTGGTGAAATCATCTATGAAGGTCAAAATGTGACCAACAAGCCACGCCGTAAAAAAGGCAGCTTCAACCGCGATGTGCAAATGATTTTCCAAGATTCCCTCTCTAGTTTCAATCCGAAAAAACGAATTTTAGACATCATTGCAGAGCCTATCCGCAACTTTGACCGTGTCTCACCAGATGAAGAAAAGAAACGTGTGCTTCAATTATTGGATACCATTGGATTGACAGAAGAAGCGCTTGTAAAATATCCGCATGAATTTTCAGGTGGTCAACGCCAGCGTATCGGTGTTGCTCGTGCCTTGGCAAGTAATCCGCGTTTGATTATTGCCGATGAGCCCGTATCTGCCTTGGACTTGTCTGTACAAGCACAGGTCTTGAACTACATGAAACGCATTCAAGACGAGTATAAATTGAGCTATCTCTTTATTTCTCATGACCTTGGTGTCGTTCAACACATGTGTGATGAATTGTATATCATGTACCGCGGTCGCTTTGTCGAAACGGGAACTAAAGAAGATATTTATGACCATCCACAGCATATCTATACCAAACGCTTGTTGTCAGCTATTCCAAGCATTGACCCTATCAATCGTAAGCAAAACAAAGAGCGTCGCTTGGCTGCTGAAAAAGAATATCTTGAAAAACAAAGCGTCTTTTATGATGCAAATGGACGCGTATTCGACTTGAAGGCATTTGCAGGCACTCATCAGGTCGCTTTACCAGACACGAAAGGAGATAACTAAGTATGTGGAAAACAATATTACGCCGTTTCTTACTGATGATTCCTCAAATCATCTTGCTTAGTATCATTGCTTTCGCATTTGCTAAATTGATGCCAGGTGATCCATTTACAGGAATGGTAGACCCAAATATCGATCCAGAAGCGATTGAGCGCCTACGGATTCAAGCAGGTTACTACGATCCGATTCATATTCAATACTTCAGATGGATTGGAAATATCTTGCATGGGGATTTTGGTCAGAGTGTGTTCTTTAAACAACCTGTTAGTGCCATTATCATGCAACGTCTAAGTAACACCATTTGGCTCTCTCTATTGACAATGGTGATTACCTATGTGATTGCCTTGCCGCTCGGTATGATTGCAGGGCGCTATCAAAATTCTTTGGCAGATAAGGTCATCAATGTTTACAATTTCTTAACATTCTCTACACCAACCTTTGTATTTGCCATTCTTCTATTGTGGTTGTTCGGATTTTCACTCGGCTGGTTCCCAACGCGTGGAACAGTTGCCTCTGGTCTGACAGGTTTGACAGCGATTCTGAGTCGTTTGCACCACATGATTTTGCCAGCCTTGACCTTGGCCATCCTATCGACTACAGGTACCATCCAGTATCTTAGAACGGGTGTCATCGATGCTAAAAATCAAGATTATGTTCGTACGGCTCGCGCCAAAGGTGTGCCAGAAAAAGTGGTGTACAACCGTCACATTTTCCGCAATTCCATTTTACCGATTGCAGCCTTCCTAGGATATGAATTGACAGGACTCATTAGCGGTTCCATCTTTGTCGAAAACATTTTCACCTATCCTGGTATGGGACAACTATTTATTACCTCGCTTTCAGGGCGTGACTATAGTGTCATCTTAGCGCTTTTGCTCATGTTTGGATTTGGGACCTTGGTAGGAACCTTGCTCTCTGATATTATCATGAGTATTGTAGACCCACGGATTCGGATTAAATAGAGGAGGAGACACGTGAGTAAAGATAAACAGTTAGATAAAAACACGGCATCAACTCCTCCAGGAGGATTACGTGTCATTACTAGGGAGTTTTTGAAAGATAAAGTTGCTCTAGTTTCGCTATTTCTTTTAGTGACTATCTTAGTCGGAGTATTTGTCGGTGCTATTCTTCTCAACCAAGAAGAAGTCATGAAAATCAATCTCCTTGGTCGCTACCTTGAACCCGGTGTTGATGGACATATTTTAGGGACTGATGAGGGTGGACGAGACATCTTTGGCCAACTCATTATTGGTGCCCGCAATTCGATTGTGATTGGTTTTTCGATTACCATTATTACAAGTATTGTCGGTGTAGCGTTGGGAATTTTCGCTGGTTACTACGGCGGTAAATTTGATGGATTCTTAATGCGAGTTGTTGACTTCATCATGATTTTGCCAAGTTTGATGATGATTATTGTATTTGTTACAGTCGTTAAAAACTATACCATCTACCATTTTATCTTCATCATGAGCGTATTTGGTTGGACCTATAAAGCCCGTTTGTTTAGAACCCGGACCTTGTCTGAAGCCAGCTTGGATTATGTAAATGCCTCGAAAACACTTGGAACGAGTGACTTGATGATCATGTTCCGCGAGATTTTACCAAATTTGAGTTCCTTGGTCATCGTTAACTTGACCTTGAACTTTGCTGGAAATATCGGGATTGAAACCTCTCTAACCTACCTCGGATTTGGTCTGCCAGCAACCGTACCAAGTTTGGGTACCCTGATTTCAAATGCTCGTAATGCTGAAATCCTTGAAAATAAAACATGGATTTGGTTACCAGCAGCCATCTTTATCCTAGTTATGATGTTGTGTATCAACTACATTGGACAAGCCTTCCAACGTGCAGCAGATGCTAAACAACGTTTAGGATAAATCTTATAATAGAAAACAAGTAGTAAGTCAATCGGACTTGCTACTATTTTAATGTCTCATTTCAAGCCCTCCTTCGTTCCCTACGCCACCATTTAGAGTCAGAGAGCGAGGCATGAGAAGAAGTTGTCTTCCCTGTATCAGTTTTTTCAAAAAAAAGTAAAAAAAATAGTAAAAAGGTGTTGACAAAGTAAAATTGAGGTGATATACTGATATAGTTGTCGCTTGAGAGAGCGGACGGACAAGACCTTTGAAAATTAAAGAAGACGAACCAAACGTGCAGGGTGGTTTATGGAGACATAAACCGTCAATGAACGAAAAAAAT
>NZ_MSJM01000013.1 GCF_001921845.1 Streptococcus cuniculi
TAGGCTTGAACACCTTTATTGTATCGCGTTTGGAGATTTTTTGTATAACAGTCGATGCGCACCCGCATAGCGGGTGGTTGATTTGTCTCGCACCTATCGGAGCGAGACTGGGCTTAAAGCCACATAAATCAGGAGTGGGAAAACGAAATCTTCAAAAAAGCTCGTCTTCCCACTCCCAGACTTAACTCCGAAAGGCATCGACCAAGACTTGAAATTCTTCGTTGGAGAGGGTGATGCCCTTGCCCATCTTGCTATGATCTGGGCTCCATGTCCGAATGTCATACTTGGCAGGTGCGCCATTGAAGCTGACCCGATTCAATTCCTTGGTCCAGCCTTTTTCGTTTTCGGATAAAACGAGTAACTTTTCTTCGATTTCAAATGTAAATTCTGCCATTTTGCTCCTCCTCTTATACTCTATTCGTAAAAACTTGTCTTTTTTGGAACTTTCCGCTATGATAATTGTATCAATCTTTGGAGTATTTTGCCATGAAAAAGTTTCTGTCCATTCTCTTGTATCACCTCAATGTCTTTTTGGGCAATCAACAGCCTGTTAGAGAAACGCACGATGAGGAATTTGCACCCTATCTTGATATGATCGAGCTGGCTCTCTATAAAAAAGCGGCGATTCACGTCATCTACGCTGGCAAGAGCTTCACGGGCGAGATTGTCAAATTTGACCCCGACAAAGATCGGATGATTGTCAAAAATTTCAAGAAAAATGTGACTAGCATTATCCCCTTGAGCGATATTCAGCGGATTTCCCTTGTACCAGAGAGTGTCCGAAAATCTCAACAATAAATAAAGCAAACACCTGATGCCCAAACATCAGGTATTTTTTATATTAAGCACGAATCGTCAAGGACTGGCCATCTTCTTGGTAAAGATTGATGAGACCTGACTTGCAGGCACGTACCATGTCCCCAGGATAGACTTCCTGCGGTAGGCGAATGGTCAAGAGTTCCATCGGGCGGTTGGCACGTTCGATTGGTAGACCATCTGAATCGCGTAAGTCGGTAATCCTTGTCTCAAAGTGGCGGAAACCTGGGCCGTAAAACTCCACCTCGTCTCCTTCGTTGATGACGTTGCGTTGACGAATGGTGGCGGTCATGGTTGCCTTGTCAAAGGCTACGACTTCGGCGATGAATTTGTATTCCGGAATCTTGCGGCGGGCTCCGAACAATTGCTCATTTTCAGTCGGTGGATTGTAGTAGAAACCTGTTGCCAACTCACGTTGGGCAACCTTCCATAGCTCGTCAATCAAGTCCTGCTTAATCGCTTCAAATTTCTCGGGACTTTCCAAGTAAGCATCCACCGCAGCCTTGTAACAGTTGGTTACGGTTGATACGTAGTGGACAGACTTCATCCGACCTTCAATTTTCAGGCTGTCAACCCCATTTTCAATCATGTCTGGAATATGGTCAATCATACACATATCGACTGCTGACATGGAAAATTCTTCAGGAACTTGACCCTTGATACTTCTGCGTTCTTCCCCAAATGGCAAATCGTAGAGATTGTATTTCCAACGGCAGGACTGTGAACAGCCACCACGGTTGGCATCACGGTTACTCATGTGGTTGGACAAGACGCAGCGCCCTGAATAGGAAATACACATGGCCCCATGCACAAAGGCTTCAATCTCAACGCTGGTCCGCTTGCGGATTTCTGCCAATTCTTCCATGGTGACTTCACGCGCAAGTACGACCCGTGTCAAGCCCAGTTCTTTCCAAAACTCAAAGGTTTCATAGTTGGTAGAAGAAGCCTGGGTAGACAAATGAATTTCAAGCCCTGGTGCTTCTGTCGCACAAATCACGATCAAGGCAGGGTCAGAGACAATCACCGCATCGAGCCCCATGTCCCGCAATTCGCGGAACCATGCTCCTGCTCCCACTTCATTGCCCTCGTGTGTGACCATGTTGGCCGCTACATAGACCTTGGCACCACGGGCATGGGCGTATTCAATCCCCTCTTTCATCTCCTCCATCGAGAAATTTCCAGCCCGACTACGCAAACCGTAGGCCTGACCACCAACGAAAACGGCATCTGCGCCGTAATCGACAGCTACTTTTAGTTTTTCCAAGGTTCCAGCAGGTGACAAGACCTCTGGACGTTTTAATGTTCTCTGTGTCATATTGTTTCCTATTTTACCTTATCTCTATCGTATTCGTAGAAGCCTGTATCCAGTCCTCGTTCTTTGGGATGCAATTTACGGACTTGTTCGTCCAATAAAAAGGCTCTGTCGTAAGTCAATTCTCCTGCCTCTGCCAAATCTCTGGCCTCGACAAAGAGCTTGGCAATCTCAACGAAATTCTGCCCCGGACAGTAAATCCCATCCAGTTTCCAATGATGATAACCATGTTCAAGCAGCTCGTTTAATTTCGTCATCATATCAATATCATTATTGATAAAGATATGGGTGCCATGCTTGTCTTCGTAAATCGAATAATGGCTGTCTGGATCACTCGGTTCTGCTAAGAACAACCCACGCTGGCGCGACAAATCCGTTTCATCTGCCTTTGTAAAATTGTAATAATTCTGCAAGAGCGTCCGCTTTGAATGATGAATCACAGACGCACCGTAGACCAATATTTCCGCTGGAATTTCCAGATTTTTAGCAATATCAAACAATTCTTCAGACGGAATTTCCCTTGCTAGGACGGCACCAACTGCACCGTGGTCTTTCCAGAAGTTAATCTGACGGCTCGAGGTGACAAAGACAGAGGTGTCATAAATCAGCTTAAAATGATAACCATCCCGCTTGTTGATGTAAAAAATCCCCGTATCACCGACCACCAAGTAATCCACCTGAATTTCCTTCATCAATTCCATAAAGGGCTGAATGTTGTCCATCATGTCTTGGTGCATCAGGGCGTTGGCTGCAACGGTTAATTCTTTACCCGCTTCATGCGTCAGGCGCGCAATTTCGCGCAATTCATCATAGGTAAAGGAGTGCGGAATCCGCAAGGCATGATCCTCTTCTCCCACATAAATACGGTCCACTCCCGCTTCTAATAGTTGTTTGACTTGTTCAATACTTTCAGCAGTTGCTGTAATCACAATTTTTTCCATAACTTTAATTATAGCACAAACTATCGCATTCCTCAGTAGTTGCCCTGATTTTAATGTTCAGACTTTTCTCATTTTTTTGTAATGAAAATGTAACAATTCTGTTACAGAAAACTAGCATTGTTATGGTAATCTTAATAGGCACAAAGGAGACGATATGGCACTTAGACAATATCGGCCTGACCATTACCAGTATGACGAGTCTATCCCGAAAGAGAAACAACAGGCCACCTATCAAGCATATCACGTAACCGATCCAGCTAGAGAACGAATCAAGGAATTTTTCTTCTTTTTAAACATCGCTATTTTTAGTGTGATTACGGTGATTGCTACTTACATTTATCTTTCAAACGGCGTTCCTATCTTTTTGGCCTTTATCTTGGCCATTCTAACAGGACTAGTCGGATTAAAACTCGTTCAATTGTTCATCAAGAAAAAACTATATAAATCAAAAAACAGAACCACAGCCAAAAAATAAGCAAGGTTCTGTTTTTTTGCGGGAGATAAGATGACCAAATATAGTCGTTTCGTTTTCATTTATTAAAAAGGTGCTTTTATGATGCTTTTCTTAGGTGGTGCGGACTGTAGCGAATTCTGCGGAGTAAAATAATCCAGTGGATTATTTTAGCCCGAGCCTAGAAACTAGAGAGCGAGGTCTACGAAATCGAACTCTTACGAGTTACCGATTTCTGTCCCACTCCCTACTTTTACCACAGCGAAAAGTATCTGATGAGGCTCGCTCCGCTCGCGAAAATCGGCAAATCGAATGTTACGTTAGCAGGGCTTTTGAACTTGTTTAAATAGTTCTTGGGTTTGTCTATGTTCTAAAAAAAATCCGCAGATGCGGATTTTTTTAGTCTTCTTCTACTACTGGCAAGTCGATTTCGATATCTTCTGTTGTGACTGCTAATTCCTCTGGAGCTGCTGCCGAATGTGGCAAGGTTCTAGCCTTTTCTTTGATTGACTCCACCAAGTCTCCTGTACTGAGCTGTTGCTCGGCAATTTTTTCTTTGATTTGCTCAAATTTTTCAAGGGATTGCGCTTTGACCAATTGGGCTTTTTCTTTACCCGATTGAACCAAATCATCTACTGTCAACTCGCCTGTCTCCAATTGTCCCTTGACTGTTTCGTATTTGTCAACGGCTTGCTGCCCCAAATCTTGGGCTTTTTGAATCAATTCAGCATTGATTTCTTCATGATTTTCTTGGTAATCTTTGGCAAAGTTGACCACTTTCTTTTTGACTGCTTGACCTGTCTTCGTTGCAAGAAATGCTGCGGCTGCGGCTCCACCTGCTGCACCTAATAGAATGCTTGTAAAAATACTAGACTTTTTCACCATGTTTTGCTCCCTTCTTTCCTAAAATGGAAGATAATTTACTCATTGCTGCCAAGGCTCCACCTGCTTTGACTGTACGTTGACCTGCTGAACGTGCTTTAACTGTCAAGTCACGGGCAGAAGTGTTGAGGTCTGACACCGATTCTGACAAATCAGCAACTGCTACAAATAGTGGATCCAAGGTTGCGACCTTACCATTCACATCTTCTACGAGAACATTGGTCTTGGCCAACAGTTCATTGGTCTGGTAGAGGGTCACATTGACATCACTCGTCAATAGATTTAAACTGTGCTGGGCTTCATCCACCACATTGGATACTTTTTTTAATAAAAGAATAATGTAAACTGCGACAGCAGCAAGTGCTACTGCGATAATAAAAACAGATAGTTCAATCAGCATAAAAATCTCCTTTTCTTAAGCCTGATAGTAAGGGAGGTCTTTCCTACGGCGATAGATTCCTAGGACAAGAGCCAGAATAATCAAGAGGGCAGACAGCCATTGCGAGACGCGTAAGCCGAAGAACATCAAGCTGTCCGTCCGCATTCCTTCGATAACAAAGCGTCCCACTCCATACCAGATAAGGTAAAAGAGGGTAATCTCACCCTGCTTGAGGAGCCTCTTGCGTCTGCGTAAAATACAGATGAGGACAAAGCCACAGAGATTCCACAAGGATTCGTATAAGAAAGTCGGAATGCGATAGCTGCCATCAATATACATTTGATTCCGAATAAAGGCTGGCAGGTAATCAAGGCTTTTGACACTAGCCCCATAGGCCTCTTGGTTGAAGAAATTTCCCCAGCGCCCAATGGATTGAGCAATCAAGACAGATGGTGCTGCCACATCGAGAAAATCCCAGGTCTCAATAAAGCGATGGCGGGTAAAGAGGACGAGGGTCAAAAATCCTGCCAACAGACCACCATAAATGGCGATACCGCCTTCCCAAATGGCAAAGATGGATAGCAAGTTATCCTTGTAGAGGTCCCATGAAAAGATGACATAGTAGATTCTCGCACCAAGAATGGCTAGGGGAAAAGCAATTAAGATAAAATCTACAATATCTTCAGATAAAATCTTTTTCCGAGGTGCTTCTTTGGAAGCCAGAAAGACTGCAAGAATCACTCCTGTCATGATACACAAGGCATACCAACGAATTTCTAGCGGGCCTAATTTTACAGCAATTGGATCAATCATCGGCTACTCCTTATTGCTTTCAATTAATCTACCTAGGCGTTTTTCAAATTCCTTGGTCGCATCAAAGCCCATTTGTTTGGAACGATAGTTCATGGCTGCTGCTTCAATAACGACAGAGATATTGCGCCCTGTTTTTACTGGAATGCGGATTTGCGGAATGGTAATTCCTGCAATTTCAATCGCATCACCACCATTACCCAAGCGGTCAAAGACCTTGCCTGTTTCATAATTTTCAAGGTAAATCGCAAGCTGGACTTCAGATGATTCCTTGACAGCGCTCGCTCCGTAGAGGCTCATAATATCAATGATTCCTACCCCACGGATTTCGAGCAAGTGTCGGAGGATTTCAGCTGGTTCTCCCCAGAGGGTCACATCGTCCTTGGCATAGACATCGACACGATCATCTGCGACGATGCGGTGTCCACGCTTGACCAATTCAAGACCCGTCTCACTCTTACCGATTCCTGAATCTCCTTGAATCAAGACCCCCATCCCATAGATGTCCATTAACACGCCGTGAACGCTGGTACGCTTTGCAAGGCGAGAATCCAAGTAGGACGATAATTCACCTGCCAAACGGCTGGTTGCCGTCTGGCTTTGGAAGACCGCAATCCCCTTTTCTTTCGCCGCCTGAAACATCTCCTCTGGAATGTCCAAGCCGCGCGCAACAATGACAACCGGGGTTTCAGGCTGAAACATTCTCCGCAATACCTGATAACGGTTGTGAGACGTCATCGCCATCAAGTAAGACCATTCCTTCATACCCATTAGCTGGATTCGCTCGGGAGCATAATAGTCAAAATACCCTGTCATCTCAAGACCCGGACGCGTAATGTCTGATGTGGTAATCTCTTTTTCCAGTAACGCTTCTGTGCTGTAGGCACTGCTTACACGCACATTGTCAATCAAATCTTTGACAAAAACTGCCATATCATACCTCTCTACTCTATAAAAATCAACATCTGACGAGCTTCCACAATGTAGAATGGTGGAAGGTGGGAGATAGTGCTAGCAAAGCTAGCCACCTCTAAACCGAAGGTAGTTGAAATAGTTGATAACTATTTCAAGCTGGAAATAAGAAAAGTATCTACTTTTCTCAGAAGTTCAGCAAGGTGAGTTAACAACGTCAGATTTTGATTTTTGATGAGTATCATTTCTTTACAGACTATTATACCACAAGATAAGAGGAGAAACAAAAAAGAGGCTGGGACAAAAGTCCCTTGCCTCGTTACGTTTCATAGGTTTAACAGTTTGGCGTATATCAATAGTCAGGGGAGTGACTATTGATACCCGAGCCTACAAACCCGAAAGCGAGGCTTGTCTGGTTTGTAAAACGTTGATAAATCAACATTCTATTAGAAGAGGCTAGCGAACAATTCTTCGCTAGCCTTATTTCCAACCTTCCACAATTTTTGATTGTGAAAGCTAGTCAACTTGCGGATATCAACAGTCAGGGGAGTGACTGTTGATACCCGAGCCTAGAAATGAGAAAGCGAAGACAACGAAATCGAACTCTTGCGAGTTACCGATTTCTGTCCCACTCCCTACTCTTATTTATAAATTTTCTCGGCGTCTTTTATCTTACGAGGGCCTGTACCGTAACGCTCTGCGTAGACATCTTCTTTAAAGGGAAGTAAGACAGCAGCGAGGATATAGGCTGCAATAGCCAGTAAGCCGATACGACCAAACAAGCAGATGATGGCAAAGATGATTCGTGTTAGGCTTAGCTCCCAATGGAAGCGACTGGCAAGTCCTGCTAACACGCCAGAGACGAGCTTGTTATGGCGCTGTTTATAAAATCCGAATGGCATGTTGTACTCCTTTCACGATAATCGGGCTGGTCACTGTTTTGATATGAAGGTGGAGGAGATTATCTCCTTTCTTCTCACAAAAATAGGGACTGGTCTTCTTTTTCTTATTGATCACAAGCTGACCAACTGAACTCTCTACCTTGCCACGCAAGCCTTGATGTTTGGGAACTTGTAGATAAATCGGCGCTTCGACGAGT
Organism: Streptococcus cuniculi; assembly: GCF_001921845.1. Classification (GTDB taxonomy): domain Bacteria; phylum Bacillota; class Bacilli; order Lactobacillales; family Streptococcaceae; genus Streptococcus; species Streptococcus cuniculi. The sequence continues at coordinate 7,603 of NZ_MSJM01000013.1, forward strand.
TGTAAGAAGAGGTGCTGAGACATGTGATTCATGGCGGTAATGCGGATATCCTGTTGTTTTTTATCCGTCGCACTATGAATGGATACATCTTCAAATGGAAGATAGTCTAATCTCGCATCTGCTCTTCCCAACTCTAAATTCAAAATCGACATCCACTGATCTGGTAGGGAAACCGTCATCTGACAAGGAAGATTGGAAGCAAAATGCAACCCTTTATTTTCAACATAAATCTGAGGTAAAAAGGCTTGATTGGTCTGTTGAGGGTAGACAAGCTGAATCTGGACTTGGTCTGCTTTGTTTTTCACAAAGGCCAGTTTGCCTTCTGACACGCTAATAAAGAGGGATTCAATGTCCGAAAAGGCATAGTCTTGCTTTAGCTTGGATGAAGAAAAAATTTTCAGGCTCGGAAGTGTAAAACTCAAACGTGGCTTTTCTTCCTCGACCAAAAAGTCTGGCTCCTCATCAAACTCTAAAAAGCAGGCACGTGCTTCTTCTTTTGTCAGAACACCTTTTTCATATAATTCTATCAATCGTTTTTGTGGTTCTCGTGCCATGTTCTCACCTCGATTCTCTTCTATTATACCACAGACAAGGCAAAAGAAATCAGCCCAAGGACTGATTTCTTTCATCAACTAATGTCAGTAAGCCACGACACCTGCCACAGCGGTATTTAGCGGTATTGACGCGCCGTTTTCGGGGATAGACTTGACCACACTGCTGGCAGCGATAGAGATACGAAATAGCATCAGGCAGAGCAAGCGGTGGCGCATAACGCACTCCATCGACTGCCTGTAACAATTCCTTGAAATCCCTGTCCTTGTGGCGATAGCCTTTTTTCTCAAAATAGAGATGATAATGGCAGAGTTCGTGGCGGACAATCTTGCGAAACAAGTCTTGGTCTGCTTCATAGTAGCGGGGATTGAAGTCCAAATGTCCGTCCTTGGGAAAGAAGCGACCACCCGTTGTTTTTAACCGACGATTCCAGTAGGCCTCGTGGCGAAATTCTTTTCCAAAATCCTCACGGGAAACTTTGCGCACATAGTCAGTTAGATTCATGAGGCGGCACCAAGCTGAGATTGACTTTTTCACGAACCGTGTCCAATTTGTAGACCCAGACTGTTACCAAATCTCCAACAGAAACGACTTGACTTGGGTGTTTGATAAAGTTTTTGCTCATGTTAGAGATGTGAATCAAACCGTCTTCGTGAATACCGATATCCACAAAGGCACCGAAGTCGACGACATTGCGAACCACGCCTTCTAATTTCTGACCGATTTCCAAATCTTTGAAATCAAGGACATCTTGACGAAGAACAGGTGCTGCAAAATCATCCCGCAAATCCCGACCTGGCTTGAGCAAGTCGGCCAAAATATCTTTCAAGGTTTCCTTACCAAGGCCAAGCTCTACAGCCATTTCCGTCACTTTCACCGCCTTTAACTTTTCATGGGCTAGATCATCTAATTGCTCAATCCCTAACAAGTCAAAGAGTTTTTGCACGGCTGGATAGGACTCTGGGTGAACCCCTGTATTGTCCAGGAAATTGCTGGCTTCAGGAATCCGCAAGAAACCTGCCGCCTGCTCAAAGGCCTTGTCACCCAGACGGGGAACTTTTTTCAGCTCGGCTCGTGAGGTTAAGGCTCCGTGTTCTTCCCGATATTTGACGATATTTTCAGAAATGGTCTTGTTGAGACCAGCCACATGCGCCAACAGTGCTGGACTGGCTGTATTGATATTGACCCCGACCTGATTGACCACTGTATCGACTACGAAGTCGAGACTTTCAGACAATTTTTTCTGGTTGACATCGTGCTGGTATTGACCGACACCGATTGATTTAGGATCAATCTTGACCAACTCCGCAAGCGGATCTTGCAAGCGCCGAGCAATGGAGATGGCCGAGCGTTTTTCAACGGTCAACTCTGGAAATTCATGCCGCGCTAATTCAGAAGCCGAATAGACCGATGCCCCGCTTTCATTGACAATCACGTAGCGGACATCTGGAAAATCTTGGAGCACTTCTGCCACAAAACTCTCCGACTCGCGGCTAGCTGTTCCATTTCCGATGGCGATAATTTCAATGCCGTATTGGCCAATCAAGGCTGTCAAGTCTTCTTTTGCTTGTGCAATTTGTGCCTGAGAAGCTGGCTTGACGGGATAAATCACTTGCGTTGTCAAGAGTTTGCCAGTCTGATCGACCACCGCTAACTTGGCACCAGTCCGAAAGGCTGGGTCAAATCCCAAGACCATCTTGCCTTTTAACGGCGGCACGAGAAGAAGGTTGCGGAGGTTGTCTGAAAAAAGCGCAATTGCCCCTTCTTCGGCCGTTTCTGTCAATTCTGTCCGAATGCGGCGCTCCATGGCAGGCAAGATTTTCTTCTTAACCGCTTGGCTGATGGCCTCTGTAATGTAGGCATTTTTCTGCGGGAAACGCACTTCAAAAAAGCGAAGAATTTTCTCGAGATTGTGCTCAAATGAGACTTTTAAGGCACCTAGTTTTTCCCCACGGTTGAGGGCGAGCGTCCGATACCCTTGCATATTCGCCACTTTTTCAGAAAAATCATAGTACATCTGAAAAACTTGCTTTTCATCAGCTTCTTGGTCTTTTAATTGAGACTGGAGGCTGGAATATTGCAAGACCTCATGATAGGTCCAAGCCCGCAATTTCACATCTTCTGAAATGGCCTCCACCAAAATATCGACTGCACCGGCTAGACAGGCTTCTGCCGTTTCAAAACCTTCGCAGATGAAGGAAGTAGCCTGCGTCTCCAAGTCTGAGACATTTTGTAAAATGAGACGTGCCAAGGGAAAAAGTCCTGCTTCACGTGCAATGGTCGCCTTGGTTCTACGCTTTTCCTTGTAAGGCAGGTAGAGCTCTTCCACATCAGCTAGTTTCTCTGCTTCTGAAATGGCCTTGCGCAGCGCATCGGTTAATTTTCCCTGCTCCTCAATCTTGGCCAAAACCGTTGCCTTACGCTCTGCAAGAGCTGTCAGGGACTTATCCAAGTCGATGATAGACTTGATGACCACTTCATCGAGATTCCCCGTCATTTCCTTACGGTAGCGAGCGATAAAGGGAATGGTATTGCCCTCTGCTGTCAGGGTCAAAATCGTTTCAATTTGCTTTACAGTTACACCCAAATCTTGGGCAATTTTCAAATATTTTTCTTCCATAACTTTTATTATATCACGGATGTTGGAAAGAAAAAAGCACCTAACGGTGCTATGTCCTTCCTATGATGACCTTATTTTGTAAAATCAATCCTCTGGGCCAATCGGTCAATGACCAGAGAACCTACGATGAGGGAGGCAAATTCTCCCACGGCAGTCGTAAACCAAGTCGCTAGGAAAGGACTTTGGTACAAAACATATAATTCAATGGCAATGGTAAACATGGTGAATGAGAAGAAAAGTGAAAAGTAGACAAATGCCTTGTTCAAAACGCCATTAAACAGATATTCATCTTGATACTTCTTGAAGAAATAAACGCCTAGGGCTACAAAGACGAGGGTTGAACCTCCACCGACAAATACGTCAATCACTCCAAATCCAATGAAGTTGGAAATCATGCAGCCAATCGTCACCGCTACGAGGTACTTACGATTGTAAAAGGCTAGAAAATTCAGCATTTCTGACAAACGGAACTGATACGCTCCGTAGGAAATCGCATTGAGGGGTGGTGTCACAGTTAACACCACGTAGAGTGCCGCAACCAAGGCAATATGTGCCATGTCGCGAACCGTCCATTTTGTTTGATTCATATAACTCTCCTTTGGCGGCTAAACCGCGTGTAATATGCTTGGCTAAAGGAAGGAAGTGCCAAGGGTTGTGCAGATGTGAAGCCGTGAAAAAACCGAACGAAAAATAGGGGATTGGCCGAAGAATCTACGATTCAAGGACGAGACATCCCTAAAGGGAGCCAAATCTGTGGGCAGCTAAAGCTGTAACACCTTTGTCTCTTTTTTCCGAGGTTTTAGGCTGAACTCAATTCCTCAAGATGTGAAGCCGTGAAAAAACGCGTCCCCCTTTTGAGAGCCGTCAGGACTTCTCATATTCACAACGTTTCTAGTATAGCACAATCTGGGGGAATATGGTAGACTAAGGGTATGAAAAAGTATATAAAAGCATTTTTTGATAATGAGATTCTCTCTTATTTATTTTTTGGAGTGGCAACGACCTTGGTCTATATTCTCACGAGGACCAGTCTTTTCTTGGTCATTTCGCATATTCTAACCGTTGTATTTATTGCCAACTGCATCGCTATTTTATTTGCCTTTGTCACCAATGACCAAGTCGTCTTTAAGCAAGAATGGGCGGGCTGGCCTGGCCGCCTGCTAAAATTTATCTCCGCAAGGATGGCGACCTTGTTGCTTGATATGCTACTGGCTTACGTTCTTGTCGATGCCTTTCCACAGTTGATTGGGCAGTTCGTTAACCAAGACCCTGCAAGCATCAACGCTATCGCAACCCTCATCTCGCAGGTCCTTGTTATCGTGCTGAATTATGTCCTTAGTAAATTGTTCATCTTTCAAAACAAGAAAGAAAACTCCTAAAATTTAGGAGTTCTTTTTGTCATTATTTTTTAAAAAGCGTGCTTTGATGCGCTGTATAATCGATGCAATATCCCCTGGTCTGGTGTCAAATTCTTCTACTTGTAAACTTTGTACGGTGGCATTCAAGACTGCTCCGATAATTAGGATATTAGCCACAAAGATAAACCAGAGCATGAGAACCAAAATAACCACCGAGGTCACAAGGCGAAAGTCTAGAAAGCGATTGGCATAGGAATCAATGTAGATACCAAACAGTTGGCCCACCGTCGCCATTACCGCTAGGACAAAGAAGGAGCCCGGAAAAACATAGCGGATTTTTTTGATGCGGACATTCGGAAGAAAAAAATAGAGCATGACCAGAGCCAGAAAGAGGGCGATGTAGGCAACCAGTTGGGTCTGATCAATCAGATTATCAAATAGGGGATCAAAATGAAACTTGGTAGACAGTAATTGGAGCAAGGTCTTACCGAATGCCAACATCATCACGCTAAAGATGATAATCCCTTGGAGACCAATGCCTAGAAACATGCCGACTGCCCGACTGATGATGAAATCGCGATGCTGATCAACACCATACGCCTTATTGACGGCCTTTTGAAGAGCTGCCATACTTTTTGAAAGCGTCCAGAGTGTCGTCACAATGGCAATTCCTAACCAAGACGATGACGGACGTGTCAAGATACTAACGACCATATCCGCTGCTGTCGGATAGAGTTTTTCAGGAAAAACCTCCGCCAAGACCTCTAAAATTTGATTGACATCAATCTGTAAATAGGGCAAGAGATTGGCTAGGGTCAATAAAATCGGAAAAACCGAGATAATTAGGTAGTAAGCCACTGCCACCCCTGTCAAATCAAGTTCAGCCGATTGGTAAAAGTCTAAAAAGGAGGTGACAAATGACCTGCAATTGCTCCAGAGCTTCTTTCTGTTCATTGTTCCTCCTTTTTCAATCAGACTAATAAGTCCCTTCTTCTCCTTGACTGGTCAAGATTACTGGACCATCTTTGGTGATGACAAATTGGTGTTCGTATTGGCAAGACAAGCCGCCGTCTAAGGTTTTATGCGCCCAACCTGTCTTTTCATCGGTATCGATTTCCCATGTGCCTGTGTTAATCATTGGCTCAATGGTCAAGACCATTCCCTCACGCAAGCGAAGTCCTCGACCTGCACGACCGTAGTGAGGCACCATTGGCTCCTCGTGCATGGTTGGTCCAACACCGTGACCGACCAAATCACGTACCACACCGTAGCCCTTGCTTTCAGCGTATTCTTGGATAGCTGCGCCAATATCTCCGATACGGTTGCCGACACGCGCTTTTTCAATTCCTCGGTAAAGGCATTCCTTGGTCACATCCATGAGGTCTTTGACTTCTTGGCTCACCTGACCAACGGCATAGGCCCAACAAGAATCAGCTACCCCACCTGTGTAGGGCTCGGTATATTTTTTCATCAGTGCTACATTGTTAAAATCTAGCTTTGAAACATCTAAGACTGCCTTGTCAATCGGTTCACTCAAGACCATATCAACCTTGAGCAAGTCCCCTTCTTTTAAGATGTAATGACGTGGAAAGGCATGTGCCACCTCATCATTTAAGCCGCAACAGGTAGCATAGGGATAGTCCATTAAATGACCGTCAACACCAATCTGCAAGGGAAGAACATTTTCTTCCTTACAGCGTCTGCGAACGTACTCTTCCACTTCCCATAGATCAAGCCCCGGCTTAATCAGGTCACGGAGTCCAATATGAATGCTGGCAAGAATATCTCCTGCCCGATTCATGGCATCAATTTCTCTTTGTGATTTAATTGTAATCATTTCATTCCTCTTCTAATTTGTTTATACTATCATGCAAATAACTGAAACTCTACATACTCACGCATTTTGTGACTGTAGCGGTCACTCCCCTTGTACTGGCGAATCTTTTGAAAACCTGCTTTTTCTGCCACACGCTGACTGCCCCGATTTTCTACGTGGGTCACGATGCGCAGTCTTTTAAAACCGACATGGTCAAATCCTAGATATACAAGGGTTTTCAGGGCTTCTGTCATGAGACCTTGGCCCCAGAAATCTCGATGCAGAAAATAGCCGATTTCTGCTTCTCTTTCTCGTTCGTCGATACTTTCAAAACGAATGCAGCCAATCATCTGACCCGTTTCCTTGTCCTCCATGGCCCAAATGCCTAAGGGAGAGCGCATAAAGGTATGCACCAACAAGTCGGTCGTCTCCTCAATGGTCATTCTACTAGGCATGATATAGGTTGTATTGTCAGGATTCGAAAGAATCACGTGCAAGTCCTTACAATCCTCATAGCAAAAGGGGCGGAGCAAGAGGCGGTCTGTTTCAAAGCTAGCATACTGCGCTAAGGGTTCCCAAATTGTCATTTTCTGTCCTTACTAAAAAGTGAGCAGGCTAATCGTCCACCATGTCTTCGATTGTCCTTGCTCACTTACCTGTTAAGAGGCTACTCAGCTCCATCAATGAGCTCAATATCTGCTCCTAAATCTTTTAATTTCTCAATGATATTTGAATATCCTCGGAGAATAAATTCAATGTTTGTAATTTCAGTTTGACCTTCAGCCATCAATCCTGCAATGACCATAGCTGCCCCTGCACGCAAGTCAGTCGCTTTGACATGCGTACCATTGAGCTTGCTTGGTCCTTGGTAGCTGATGCGGCTACCCAATACACGAATATCTGCTCCCATATTGGCCAATTCTTGCACATGACCGACACGTTTTTCATAGATGGTATCTGTAATAGTACCTGTTCCTTCTGCCTTGAGCAATAGTGGCGTAATCGGTTGTTGCAAATCCGTCGCAAAGCCTGGATAAGGAGACGTTTTCACGCTGACAGCTTTCAACTTGTCCTGCTTTTCAACAAAGATGCTGTCTTCTGACACCGTCATGCGAACACCCATGGCTTCTAATTTGGCAATGAAACCTTCCAAATGTTCATAGAGGACATTGTCGATTCGAATGCCTTCACCAACAGCGGCGGCAAGGGCGATGTAGGTCCCTGCTTCAATGCGGTCTGGAATGACCTGATGGCGGGTGCCGTGCAGTTTGTCCACACCCTCGATGGTAATCACTTCTGTTCCCGCACCGCGGACATGGGCTCCCATATTGTTCAAGAGCGTTGCTACATCAATGATTTCTGGTTCACGAGCGGCATTTTCAATCACGGTACGGCCTTTTGCCTTAACAGCAGCAAGCATGGTATTGATGGTTGCACCAACGCTGACTGTATCCATGAAAATATGCGCTCCGTGGATGCGTTTGCCATTGGTAGACAGGTGCATATTCTGCCCTTCATAGGTCATGGTTGCGCCCATGGCTTCAAAGGCTTTCAAATGCAAATCAATCGGACGCGGTCCTAGGTCACAACCTCCTGGCAAGCCCACGATGGCTTGACCAAAACGACCTAGCAAAGAACCGTAGAAATAATACGATGCACGTAGGCTATTGATTTTCCCAAAAGGCATAGGCATGTCTTTGACACCACGAGGATCAATTTCCAAAGAATCTCCACTACGCTTAACCGTAGCTCCCATGGTCTCCATGATGTCAATCAAGCTGTCAACATCAGAAATGTCAGGTACCCCGTCTAAACTTACAATGCCATCTGCTAAAATAATTGCTGGAATCAGAGCTACAACTGAATTTTTAGCTCCGCTGATGGTCACACTCCCTTTCAACGGACGACCACCATTGATCACAATTTTTCTCATACAATTCAAATCTCTTTCTCAAATTCGCCAAAATAGGCATACAGTTTATTGTATCATATATCGAACTAAATAGCTAGTTTTTCAGTTTGGAGAATGAGAAAGAGTCAACCAAATGATTTGGGGATAAGGGACTCTACTATACCAACCACTCTTTTTGAATGCCGTACTCGTCCAAGATTTGTTCCATTCGGTCAAAATGCAGACGAAAATGCTTTTGGAAGTGGCCGTCTGAACCAATGGAATAGCGCCTGCAGCCCATTTCCTTCAAGATAGAGAGGGCATAGTGATAGAGCGCCTCATTGTCATACAAGTACATGGACTTGCTATTTAGCTCAAAAGCCAAGTGATGGTCCAGCATCTTTTGAAAGAGGGAGCGTAGATTAGGCTCAAACTCACGCAATTCGTCAACAGTAAGGGATAATTTCCTAAAACCATAGTCAAAATGAGCAAGCACATCCGCTGGAATGGCTTCAATCGCCTTTTCTATCTCTTTCAAGTAGGACACGATGTGCTCTTTTCGATCGAGGGATAAGACCTCATCTTCCAAGTAATCAAAGCAGCCATTGTGGTGGACAGATAAGAGTTTTAAGTCAAAATCCTTGCCCTCTAAATAAGCCAAAGTATCTGCTTCTCGTGGGGCATAATAACCAATTTCAATGCCCTTTTTAATCCGATTGCCATACTGCCGATTCAAGCGTTCAATCTGCTCACTGTAAGCCTGATAATCTGGCACATCATCACGAGGACCACCTAGATAGGGATTGGACAAGTCAAAATGTTCTGTCGTCACAATCTCTCCCTCATAAATCGCTAAATAATCCTCAAATCGTGCCTCCGTATCATATGAAAAATACGTATGTAAATGATTATCCCGCATGATGTTCTCCCTTATTGCAAATCTACACCATATCGTCTAGGTAAGCAAGTATTCCCAGACCATAGTAGAGGTGCTTTCATTAGTTTCAGTATATCATATTTAGGAGAAAAAGAGGAAGCGATACAGACAAAATCTCAAGGCTAGCCCTTTTTAGGCTTGCAATCAACGGGTACACCCTTCATGCGAGCTCCTGTTTCAATTTTAAAAAAAGAGACTGGGAATTTCTATCCCTGCCTCCTTTCTAGTCTGCTAAGCTATTTTTCAACGCTTCAACCTTGTCCAAACGCTCCCACGGTAGGTCAATATCTGTTCGGCCCATGTGACCGTAGGCTGCTGTTTGCCGGTAAATTGGTCGTTTCAAATCAAGCATTTGGATAATGCCTGCTGGACGCAGGTCAAACAATTCCCGAACCGCTGCTTCAAGACGACTTTCAGCAACGGTACTTGTACCAAAGGTATCAATCCGCACAGATACAGGCTGCGCCACCCCAATTGCGTAAGCCAGCTGCACTTCTGCTTTCTTTGCAAGCCCTGCTGCTACGATATTTTTAGCAATGTAGCGAGCTGCGTAAGAGGCTGAACGATCGACCTTGGTCGCATCCTTCCCAGAAAAAGCACCACCACCGTGGCGAGCATATCCGCCGTAGGTGTCCACAATGATTTTACGACCGGTCAAACCCGAATCACCTTGCGGTCCACCGATGACGAATCGACCCGTTGGATTGATGAAATACTTGGTCTTGTCATCGAGGTATTTGGCTGGAATCACTGCTTGAATGACTTGCTCAATGACGTCTTTACGAATCGTATCTTGACTCACTTCTGGATTATGCTGGGTCGAAATCACCACCGTATCCACGCGCAAGGGTTGGTCTTTTTCATCGTACTCGACCGTGACCTGACTTTTTGCATCTGGACGCAGATAGGAAATGACACCCGATTTCCGCAAGTCTGCTAATTTTTTCACCAATTGGTGGCTAAGTGAAATCGGTAGCGGCATCAATTCAGGCGTTTCATCCACCGCAAAACCAAACATCAACCCTTGGTCACCAGCCCCAATCTTATCTAATGGATCTTGTTCTTCGTTGCCACGCACTTCCAAGGCTTCATTAACCCCTTGGGCAATATCAGGTGATTGCTCGACCAAGGACGGATGTACCCCCACCGTTTCAGCTGAAAACCCATACTCCGTATTGGTGTAGCCAATCTCTGCAATCGTATCACGCACAAGGCGGTTGATATCAACATAAGCCGTCGTTGAGATTTCTCCAAATACATGCACAGAGCCTGTATAGACAGCCGTTTCAGCTGCTACATGGGCCTCACTATCCTGCTCCAAAATCGCATCCAAAATCGCATCGGAAATCTGATCCGCAATCTTATCCGGATGCCCTTCAGATACCGATTCAGAAGTGAAAAGTTTACGTTCTGACATCTTCATGTCCCCCTTTAAATAAAAATGATACTAGAAAAACCAGTTCCTGTTCGCCACAACACTGTTACCAAGTTACGACGTTTTCCTCAAGCGAACGATATTTTCGCTGGGAAAAGCTAGTAAGTCGCTTAGCTTCAAAGGTCTGGGAGACCTTTGAAGGTCGGAAATAAGGCTAACAAAGTTAGCTACTTCACAACCGTAGAAAAAAGTGCGACGTAAGGAGCCGTTTTTCTTAGTTCAGTTACGAAGATTGGGAAAGGGATTCGATAATAAGACCTTTCACAATCTAGTAAGTTGGCTAGCTTCAAAGGTCTGGGAGACCTTTGAAGGTCGGAAATAAGACTAACAAAGTTAGTTGACCCTACTGCCGTACAATGACGTGTAGCTTCGCTACCGACATTGTTGCCAAGTTACGACGTTTTCCCCAAGCGAACGATATTTTCGCTTGGGGGAAACTAGTAAGTCGCTTAGCTTCAAAGGTCTGGGAGACCTTTGAAGGTCGGAAATAAGGCTAACAAAGTTAGCTACTTCACATCCATAGCGGCAACCGTAGAAAAAAGTGCGACGCAAGGAGCCGTTTTTCTTAGTTCAGTTACGAAGATTGGGAAAGGGATTCGATAATAAGACCTTTCACAATCTAGTAAGTTGGCTAGGCAGACCGCCTGATAGCGGCAACCGTAGAAAAAAGTGCGACGTAAGGAGCCGTTTTTCTTAGTTCAGTTACGAAGATTGGGAAAGGGATTCGATAATAAGACCTTTCCCAGTCTAGTAAGTTGGCTAGCTTCAAAGGTCTGGAAGACCTTTGAAGGTCGGAAATAAGACTAACGAAGTTAGTTGACCCTACTGCCGTACAATGACGTGTAGCTTCGCTACCGACATTGTTGCCAAGTTAAAAGTTACAAAGCACCGACTACTCCATTTTCTTGAGCAATCGCCTTTTCGGGACTCATAACCCCTCTAGTATACCACGTTTGGAAAGAAATTTCAGATTTTTTCAAATCCTTTTTGTATTTCATACGAAAAGAAACTGGACTTGAGCCCAGCTTCAGATTGAAGAAAAAGTTTTTTGTAATCCTGTTCTTAGGTAGTGCAGACGCTAGCGACTTCCTGCGGCATTCCATACCTAAATGTTGAGTTAGCTAAACTTTTTAACTTGTTTAAATAGATCTTGGGTTAGTCTACGTTCTGAAACCAAACTCAAGCCCAACTTTTTATTGTTTATTTTTCCTTTAATACACGTTGGAGACTTTTCCATAGACCTAAATCATCTGTCTGTAAAATCAGACTAGAGTAGATTTTTCCAATATACCAGATACTGCCCGCTGTTGTGCCTAGCAAAATGAAGAGCGATAGCAAGCCTTCAAGGTTTGAAGCCTCTTCATGAATGAGACGAATCGGCATGAAAAATGGTGAGAAGAATGGGATATAGGATCCAATGGTCAGTAAGATGTTCTCCCCCTTCACTCCCAAGGTCACGCTCATCATCATAGCCACAACGACAAGTAAGACAATAGGCTGAACCGCCTTATTGACATCTTCCACGCGCGTTACTAAAGCTCCACAGGCCGCTGATAATACAATGTAGAAAATCAAGCCTAGTAGCATGAAGAAGACCGTATAAACAGTCGAAGGTTGGAACAAGAGAGCTATCATTTCTTGGTGTTGATCCAAGAACATCTGAACAAGCGGAATCCGACCAGCAACCAAGTAGGCAAGCAGGAAGCCAACGACATAAATCAAAATATGGGTCAAGACCACCGCCATAATTCCCAACATGCGTCCGTAGAAGTAATTGGACGCACGGACGCTGGAGAAGATGACTTCCATGATTTTAGTGCCTTTTTCATTGGCAATATCCTGCGCTGTTGTGGTTGAGTAGACCATAAGCAACATGTAGAGAGCAAAGGAGAGAATAAAGACGAGACCTGACTGAATGGTCTGAAGCAGTTCTGTATCTTTTTTAATCACCTCATCGTAGATGATTTCTTGGGATAAGATTTTTTCTTGATCTTCGGTCAGTTGCGCTTCTTCTCGGTTCAAATCTGCCTGCAAACTTTTGAGACGAGCAAGAACATCTTCCTTGGCAAATCGATCCATGCTCTCCTTACCATGGTAGGCCGCATAGACTTGATGCTCCTTAACATCTAGTATGAGGTAGCCGTCGATGTCTCCTTCGTCTACTGCTTTTTGGGCAGCGTTTTGGTCTTTATAGTCAAAGTTATATTTATCTTCTTCCAATACTTGTTTGATTTCAGGACTGGCCGAGACAACTGGTACAGGATCTGAAGAAAATTGCGACATACCGACGATCACACCCATTCCTGCAGAAAAGCCTAAAAAGAGAAAGGGACTCAAGACCATAAATAAGAAACTCCATGATTTCACATGACGGAAATAGGTTTCTTTCATGACAATACTCATTTGTTTCATAGGGCTACTCCTGATTCTAACTTGAAGATTTCATCAATCGTTGGGGCTTGCTGGTCAAAGGTGGCCACGTATTGTCCCTGAGTAAGAAGGTCAAATAGGGCAGGGCCTGCCGCCTCATCATCTATCACCAAACGCCATGTACCTTTCTTGGTACGGCTGGCCTTGACCACATGAGGCAGAGCTTCTAATTCTTCCTGCGATTTATCGCTAGCAACAAAGATGCGTGTCTTGCCATAGCTGTTGCGAACGTCCTCAATCGTGCCTGATACGACCACTTCCCCATCACGAATCATCAAAATATCGTCACAGAGTTCTTCCACATTGGTCATGACGTGGTCTGAGAAAATAATGGTCGCTCCGCGCTTTTTCTCTTCAAAAATGACTTGCTTCAGCAGTTCGGTATTGACAGGATCAAGACCGCTGAAAGGCTCATCTAGGATAATCAAATCTGGCTGGTGCATGAGGGTAATCATCAACTGGATTTTCTGCTGATTTCCTTTAGAGAGGCTCTTGATTTTATCTGTCGGGTTGCCCTTGACCTGCAACTTAGCCATCCACAGCGGCAATTGTTCTTTGATATAGGAGGTGGACAGGCCTTTCAAGCTAGCTAGGTAATGAACCTGATTATAGACCGTTAATTTGGGCATCAAGCTGCGTTCTTCTGGTAGATACCCAATTTTCTCGTAGGTTTGCTGAGAAATCGCCTCTCCGTCTAAGCGAATCTCTCCCTCATAGTCTAAGAAATTTAATATGCTATGGAAAATCGTTGTTTTCCCTGCACCATTTTTCCCGACGAGCCCGACAATCCGCCCTTTTCCTGCTTGGAAATCAATCCCGTGTAAAACAGCTTTTTTCCCAAAACTTTTCTTTAGCCCTGATACTTCTAGCATAGAAGCCCTCCTTTTCTAAGACATAACGCTCTGTAAGCATTTCCAAAATAATACATCTATTATACTCCTATATTCAATAAAAATCAAAATGATAGTGAATTGAATATGGGTTGGGCCATCGTTCAGTCGTTTTGATGAACGCCAATGAACGCCAGTTCTATCTGCAACTCCTTGCCTTATCCTATTCCTTTCTCAACCCACTATAGTTTTGATACTTTCGTAAGTAGTGCGGACGCAAGCAACCTCCTCTTACAACTTTTAACACTCCCCCAGACTGTTGAAGTCTTGGGAGTTTCATTGCTAATTTTTGAGCCTAAGGTCTCAAAAATCCCGTTCTTAGCAACAACTTCACTGTTGCTAAGAATTTCACTTACTACGAAAGTATCGTTATAGGCTCGCTCCGCTCGCTCTTTTTTTCTATTAAAGAGTCACTAGCGTCAGATAAAATAGCTATTTTAAATAAGTTTTACCATGAACTCAAATCCAATCCGTTTGGCTAATCGCCTCTTTCACTTTTTCAATCGGTAGCTGAACCAGTTCACATTGTTTTTCCTGATAGAGATATTTGGCGTAATCGTCTATGCGGTATTCATTGATATAGACCACGCGCTTGCAGCCTACTTGAAGGAGCTGCTTGGAGCAGTTAAGGCAGGGAAAATGCGTCACATAGGCGGTAAAGCCTTTTGGAATCCCCCGCTCAGCCCCTTGTAAAATAGCATTGACCTCGGCATGAAGCGTCCGTACACAATGACCGTCCACCACCAGACACTCCTGCTCCAAACAATGTTCGGTGCCTGAGACAGAGCCGTTATAGCCCGTCGCCACAACCTTATTGTCCTTGACCAAGACCGCACCGACCTTTGCCCGTTTACAGGTCGCCCGATTGGCAATCAAGAGGGCCTGCGCTGCAAAATACTCATCCCATGCTAAACGTTTTTCTGACATTTTCTATTCTCCTCGTAGGTATTTTCCTTATTATACCACGTTTTTTCGTCCTTAGGAGTCAAGTCTCGTTTTTTCAACTCGGTTTCTCTTCACTTGAAGCTCGACTTAAGAAAAGGGAGTAGGACAGAAATCGGTAACTCGTAAGAGTTCGATTTCGTTGTCCTCGCTTTCTCATTTCTAGGCTCGGGTATTGACAGTCACTCCCCTGACTGTCAAAACCCCGCAAGATTGACTTGCTTCCACAATCGAGAATTGTGGAAGGTTGGAAATAAGGCTAGCGAAGAATCGTTCGCTAGCCTCTTCTAATAGAATCTTGATTTATCAACGTTTTACAAACCAGACAAGCCTCGCTTTTCTATTTCTAGGCTCAGGTATCAATAGTCACTCCCCTGACTATTGATATGCGTCAAACTGTTAAAACTATGTAACGTAACGAGGTAAGAGACTTTTGTCTCAGCCTCTTGTTTACGGTTTTATCGTTTCGGTCTCTCGTTCGCCTGCTACTTGCTGCAAGATTGTCTTTAGTTGAGAAACGGTTGTCGTTACTGCTTCTTCATGGTTTGACTTCGTCACCGACAGAGGATAGATGACAGCTCCTACGATGAGTGAATCATCAAAGTTGCCCGTATCTTCTAAGCGATAAAAGGTAATTTTAGCAACATTATTCTCTGGCTTTTCCTCATAACCGACTTTCCACTCCTGATCACCAATGGAAATACTGGTCTCTTGGATAAAGTGCTGGCCATCTGCTTTCAGGCGTTGCGCCAACTCATCTTTTTTCATGACTTCGCCACCTGAGAGCGGTGAAGTCAGATAGGCGTCTAGGGTATACAGTTGAACACCAAATGTTAATCCCCCTTCAAGGGCTCTATAGGTATAATCTGTCGGTCGTGTCTCCTGGTTGACATGGTCGAGCTGCCAAACTTCCGGCACTTGATAGAGACGATAGGAGACTTCTTCTTCTGCGCTATCTCCCAATCCTACGGTCTTCACCACACCATTTGTAGCAGAATAGAGTTTTGCTTGCTCTTTCTTGGTCTGAATGGTAAGAGGTTGCGCCTCCGCAAGTTTCTGAAAGTCAATCGCGCCTGTCGCTGATTGACTACTGGCTTCTGTGCTTGTCTCGGTTACAGGAGGTGTCGCCACCGATTTTTCCTTTGCTCCACAAGCTGACAAGCAGAGCAATGCTACAAATCCTACAAGATAAACCCTCTTTTTCATATCCTTATCCTTTCACCTTACTTAGCTTCGTACCACGTTTTGCCTGCATTTTCATCTGCAATCAATGGGACGGAAAGAGAAATGGCTGCTTCCATGACTTCTTTGACCATGGAGCGAATCGTGTCTAATTCATCATTTGGGACTTCAAGGACGATTTCGTCATGCACCTGCAAGAGCATGCGTGTCCGCAATCCTGCTTCTGTCATCGCCTTATCAAGGTTAATCATGGCAACTTTCAGCACATCTGCTGCCGACCCTTGAATCGGTGAATTGATGGCCGTCCGCTCGGCGAAATTACGCACATTGAAATTGCGTGAGTTGATGTCAGGAAGTTCCCGACGACGGTGGTAAATGGTCTCTACATAGCCCTTATCACGCGCTTCACGGACAATGCTTTCCATATAGTTCTTGATGCCTGGGAAACGTTCAAAATAGGTATCAATATAGGTTTTCGCTTCTTTTCGACTAATGCCCAGGTTGTTGGACAAGCCGAAGTCTGAAATACCATAGACCACACCAAAGTTGACCGCCTTGGCGTTGCGGCGATCATTTGCCGTCACATCTTCTGGCTTTTCAATACCAAAGACCCGCATGGCCGTTGAGGTATGGATATCTGCCCCCTGACGAAAGGCTTCAATCAGGTGCTCATCCTGCGAAATATGCGCCAAAATCCGCAACTCAATCTGCGAATAGTCTGAACTGAGCAGGACGCTGTCTTCCCACTCTGGAACAAAGGCCTTGCGAATCAAGCGCCCTTGCTCTAGCCGCACAGGGATATTTTGCAGGTTGGGGTCTGTACTAGACAGGCGACCTGTTTGGGTCAAATCTTGCACGTAGCGGGTATGGATTTTCCCGTCTTCCATAATCGCATCCTGCAAGCCAATCACGTAGGTAGACTGCAGTTTGGTAATCTGACGATACTCGAGAATCTTGGAAACAATCGGTGCAATCGGAGCTAAGCGCTCTAGGACATCAACTGCGGTTGAATAGCCCGTCTTGGTCTTTTTGGTAAATTCAAGCGGTAAGCCCATTTTCTCAAAGAGAATAATGCCTAGCTGCTTAGGTGAATTGATGTTAAATTCTTCCCCAGCCAACTCATAAATGTCCTGTGTCAACTGCTCGATTAAAACATCGTTTTCAGCCTGCATGGCTTTTAAGGTTTCAGCCTCCACCTTAATCCCTGTCATTTCCATCTTGGCAAGAACATTGGCAAGTGGCAACTCCATCTCAAAAAGCAGGTCTGATTGCTGATGTTCCGCTAATTTGGTCCGCATGACAGCCTCCGTCTCAACGAGGACAGCGAGTTTATTGGCCAAGTGTTGATAAAGCACTTCTTGGTCAGGAAGAGCACGTTTGGCTCCCTTGCCATAGACCACCTCGTCAGCATCCAAACTGTGCTGACCATAAAGAGTGGCGATGGTTGCAATCTCATTGTCTTCAACGGTGGTCAGAAGATATTTCGCCAAGCGACTATCAAAGGTCGCAAGCCCTAGGTCAATCCCGTAGTGGGAAAGAAGGACCTTGCTACGCTTGAAATCATAGGTCTTAATGGCTCTTGTGGCAAGAAAATCACGCAAAATGTCCTGCGATAGTAGTTCTTCTCCTCCCACGTAAATCTGCTCTTCATCCCCCCACGCAAGACCGATAATTGGCTCTTTGTGGTAATTGTCCCCAAAGATTTCAAAGTAGAAGAACTGATTTTCATGGAGCATGTCTGCTTCAATCTTCTCAACCGTCAGAAAGTCATTTTTTACAGCAGTCGGTGCAGTTGCTTCACTTCCTAGCTGGGCACGAAGCACCTTGAAGCCCATATCCTCGTAAAAACGCGCTAGTTGCTCTACATCTGGCCCCTGATAGACAATATCATCTAAGCCAATGGTAATCGGCGCCTCTGTATCAATCGTTGCGAGCGTCCGTGAGAGAAAGGCCTGCTCCTTGTCCTGCATCAGATTGTCCTTCATCTTGGACGCTTTCATGCCATCAATATGCTCGTAAATACCATCGAGTGAGCCGTATTCGGTCAGGAGTTTAAGACCTGTCTTCTCCCCGATTTTGGTCACACCAGGGATATTGTCCGACTTGTCTCCCATGAGAGCCTTGAGGTCAATGAACTGGGTCGGTGTGATGCCCATTTTTTCCATGAGATAGGCTGGGGTGAATTCTTCAAATTCTGCAACCCCCTTCTTAGAAATCTCAACGACTGTATTTTCATCGGTCAACTGAATCAAATCCTTGTCACCGCTGACAATGGTGACATCAAAGGGCACCTCTGTCCGCTCTGCCATTTTATCCAGCGTCCCGATAATGTCGTCTGCCTCGTAGCATTCTAAATCATAGTGGCGAATGCCCATGACCTCAAGCATCTGGCGAATGAAGGGAAACTGCTCGCGGAACTCGTCTGGTGTCTTAGCGCGTCCTGCCTTATAGTCCTCGTACATCTCGGTGCGGAAAGTTGTTTTGCCCGCATCAAAAGCCACCAGCACATGGGTCGGCTGAATCCGCTTCATCATGTGGTCCAGCATGAGATGAAAGCCATAAATGGCATTGGTATGAAGCCCTGTCGGACTCTTAAAGCGATCAATTTGATTGTAGAGTGCAAAGAAGGCACGAAAGGCTACCGATGAGCCGTCTATTAGTAATAATCTATTTTTATCCATGTCCTTATTATATCATATCTAGGGCTATTTGATGCTTGATAAGGATAAAGAAAAACTAGCTCTATCAAATAGAACTAGTTTTTAGTCGGTGTTTATTTGCCACGTTTACCGTTACCACCTTTATGACGGCTGACATAAAGAGCAAGGATAATGCCTAATAAGAGCACGCCACCAACACTTGATAACATCGAAACTGTTTCACCAGTCTTCGGCAGGATTCGTTTGATGACCGAACGAATTCCTTTTGCATCTGATTTTGGTGTTGAGCTAGATGGAGGTGTTGAGCTAGATGGAGGTGTTGAGCTAGATGGAGGTGTTGAGCTAGATGGAGGTGTTGAGCTAGATGGAGGTGTTGGAAGGAGATGATTTTCTACCTGACCAAGATCAATGGTGGCACCATCTTCTGTCACGCTGACTTCAAGTGGCTTGTCTAATAAGGCATAGCCATCAAGGGTCTTGGTTTCGACAACTGTATAGTCGCCATAAGCTACATCTTTAAAGGTCAACATGCCCTCTTCATCGGTCACTTGTGTGTCGATAACCTTGTCTCCTTGACGGAGTTCAAAGGTTACACCTGCCAAGGCTTTCTTACTGGTTGCGT
>NZ_MSJM01000014.1 GCF_001921845.1 Streptococcus cuniculi
AGAGGCTGGTGACGAGTCAAGAGCAGTGAGGCTTGAACAAAGTGAAAGCCAGCGTCTTTAGGCGCTGGCTGGGAATGTGGGCTTATAGCCCCGGTTCAAACCACCCGTTAGACGGGTGGTCATGATTTCTCAATTTCTTTCAACATATTGTCCAAGTGTTGAATAGATTTTTCACGACCGAGCAGATAGATGGTATCTGGCAATTCTGGTCCGTGCATCTCACCTGAAACCGCGATACGAATCGGCATGAAGAGATTTTTCCCTTTGATACCTGTTTCTTTCTGAACCGCCTTGATTTGCGGGAAGATGTTTTCAGACTTGAAGTCCTCTTCTGTCATCGCTTCTAGTTTTTCCTTAAAAGCGCTCAAGACTGTTGGAACTGTTTCGCCTGCCATGACTTCTTTTTCAGCCTCGGTTAAGGCTGGGAAATCTTCAAAGAAGAGGTCTGTCAAGGGCACGATTTCATCAACTGCTTTCATTTGTGGTTTGTAAAGTTCCACTAATTTTTCAGCCTTGTCTGTCAAACGACCTGCTGCTTCTAGGAATGGTTTTGCCATGTCAAAAATCGTTGCAAAGTCAGCATTTTTGATGTACTCATTGCTCATCCAGTCCAGCTTTTTCTGGTCAAAAGCTGCTGGCGATTTGCTGAGACGATGTTCATCAAATAGCTCAATCAATTCCTCACGAGAGAAAATCTCATGCTCCCCACCAGGATTCCAACCAAGAAGAGCGATAAAGTTAAAGACCGCTTCTGGCAGGTAGCCTTTTTTACGGTAATCTTCGATAAACTGGAGCGTGTTGGTGTCACGTTTTGATAATTTCTTACCCGTTTCAGAGTTGATAATCAAGGTCATGTGACCGAACTCTGGTGCTTCCCAACCTAGGGCTTCATAGACCATGAGTTGTTTTGGCGTATTTGCGATGTGGTCATCTCCGCGGATAACATGGGAGATTTCCATCAAGTGGTCATCAATGACCACGGCGAAGTTGTAAGTTGGGTAGCCGTCTTTTTTCTGAATGACCCAGTCACCGCCTATATTGCCACCTTCAAACTCAATCTCACCCTTGACCATGTCGTTCCATTTGTAGATGCCAGCTTCATTCACCGCCAAACGAACAGTCGGAATGATACCTGCTGCCTCACGTTCCGCAACATAGGCTGCTTTTTCCTCATCTGACATGCCAAGGTATTCATTGATGTAGCGCGGTGTTTCACCAGCTGCTTCTTGACGTTCACGTTCCGCAGCCAATTCTTCCTCGGTCACATAAGACTTGTAGGCCAAGCCTTTCTCCAAGAGTTCATGGACATACTGTTGGTAAATTTCAAGACGCTCTGACTGGCGGTATTGTTCATGGGTTTCTGGACTTTCGTCCCAATCAATCCCCAACCAACGCAAGTTTTCCATTTGCGAACGCTCACCATCTTCAACATGACGTTTGCGGTCTGTATCTTCAATCCGAATCAAAAAGGTTCCGCCATGATGACGAGCGTAAAGGTAGTTAAAGAGCGCTGTTCGCGCGTTTCCGATGTGTAATAGCCCAGTTGGACTTGGTGCGTAACGCACGCGAATGGATTTTGTCATTTCATACTCTCCTTGTCAACATTCAATATTCCTATTATAGCACATATCCCTTACTTTGAGCCAAAAAATCAGCCGCAAGGGCTGATTTATGATGAGCTGATAATTTCAAGGGTCGAAAATGCCAAATCAGCTTCGACTAAGAGTTTCTTGTCAAATACGGTTGGAGGAGATACCTGCTGAATACTGCTAAAGGCCTTATCTGCCTTGACCTGTACAAGCCACGTATCTGGCACATAGAGCCGCACCGTTGAAAATGCTGCATCAATGACAAAGGTTGCCTCCTCACCAGCTATGACGGCATTGTCAAAGTAAATCGTCGCACTACCAAAAGCGACATCAACCGTGTCACGTACAAAACTTGTGTCATGAATGTAACGGGTCGAGCTACCAAAGGCTACACTGTCTTCGTCTTCGACCATCGCTTTTTTTCCACCACTTGCGACAGACTTGAAATCTCCCAAAAAGCGAATGTTCCCCCGCTTGGGTTTAAAGAGAATGTGACAACCCAGACAGGCCAAGATGGCTCCGACAATAACTGTTTTTGGATCAACCGCTAAAAAATGATACTGCTTGTTCAGCAAGATAAACAGCCAGGTTCCAAAGAAGAAACTATCGTACAATCTTCTCCTCACCAGACCGTTCACCAAGCCTGCTGCCAACACGACAAGCCAGACCATTTTCCAAATGGAAAAATCAAACTGTGGCAAATAATTTTGAAACAAAACCAAGCCTGACAAGACTAACAAGCCAATTCCTAATACATACTTTTTCATCGCACTACCTCAACTCCTGCAATCTTTCTTTTAATAACTGATAATAATGACGTGACACATGGACTACCTTGTGCGTATCCGCAAAGCGAATCCGACTGGTTCCCGAAAATGATTTATCGAGCGAATACACTGATTTGACATTGGCAATGCTGGACTTGGAAATCCTGCAAAAGGTGATCGGTAGGACCTCTTCTAGCTCATAGAGCTTTAACTTGACCTCGTAGGCATCTGTCCTTGAATGCGCAAAAATCTTCGCACCATCTGTCTCGAAAAATAAAATATCCTCTAGTTTAACGAAATACTCGCTCGCATCCTTGTAAAAGACCAAGGAGGGCTGGTTCATCTTGGACAACAGTTGTTGCAACTGGTCAACTTGATCCGTTAAACGAGCTGTCTTGATGACCACTTCCACATCATCAAGGCCGTCATCTAGCTCAATCCGTATTTTCATAACTCCCTCCTTGTTTTGCTATACCTCATTATAGCAAGATTTGACACAAAGGCAAGACCATTTCAGTAACTGGTTGATTTTGAACGGTAAGTGGTAGAAATCTGCACGGATACGCTGTCCAAATAAAAATGAGGCTGGGACAAAAGTTCCTTACCTCATTACGTTTCATAGTTTTAACAGTTTGGCATTAGTTCTTAACATCCAACTTTTGTGGCTTGATAATAGGGCTGTAGGGTCTCAAAAGCCGATTCTAGCCGAGCTAGGACGGCTTCCATACTGTCTGCCTGAGTCAAATCAACATCAACCTTGACCAAGACTTTGCGAATCTGGTCCTGTGCCAGCTGTTCAAGAAGAGCCTGACGATTTTCTTCTGTTCCTTCTACTTTCTTGGTCTCACCATTTGCCTGTACCAGGTAATAGACAGGTGCCTCTACTGCGACTTGCAAGACCTGATTTTGCTTGACGAGACTTGTCTCATCCTTTTTACGTTCGATAAAGCTCACCTCGACCGACACGCCATAGGCTGCTTGATGGCCATACAAGCGCAGGGCAAACATGGGCTCGCTTGCGCTACCTTCTGCCTGAAGATAGGTCCAGAAATGAGGACGCGCATACTGCGCCTGATTCATCCACTGGCTCGCGCGGTGCATGTCAAGGTTGGGATGAAGCGCGTGGAAGGCTTGGGCTAGCTGCTGAAATTCCTTACGCGCAGCCTGCGCCACTTGTTTCATCTCACGCATGCTCTCTTCCAATTCGCCCGCCTTTTCAGGCGCGATATATTTGTCCCCCTGATAGGGAAGAAAAGCTGCTATCGCGGGAAATAAGGTCATAGAAACTCCTTTTTACTGCATGTTATTTTCATTACAAAAAGGCATCGAGTAAGGTAGTCTTGCCACCGCCATCTCAACCACTTGTGATGATGTGGCTCCCGATAACTTGGGCGAAAGTTTCGATATTTAAACTTTGAACGTAGATGTCACCATAACCTGTAAAGGTATTGACTACGCCTTCTCCTGTACCAATAGATTGCAAGAAGCCATTTTCAAGGTGAATATCGTAGTTCAAGTCCCTGCTCCAAGCTACTACATGGGCATTGTCAATCGTGATACTGCCACCATTTAATTCTAGTTTTTTGATGGAACCAAAGGCATTCGCAAGCAAGGTCCCTTCTCCTTCTGTCGTCATGACAAAAAAGCCACCCTGACCACCAAACAAGGCACGACCCACACTTTGGCGCTCCATTTTATACCGGGCTGAACCATCGAGGGCTAAGAAGGCCCCATCGTTCAAGCGGTATTGTTTAGCACCTAGTTCAAGCGCAATAACTTGCCCAGGCATCGAAGGTGCCAGAGCTAGCTTGCCATCATCAGCGCTTGACATTGCCTCCGTGATAAACATGGACTCGCCAGATGTCATAGAACGTCCAATCGCTCCCATGAGCTTCCCCAGACCAGAGCCACCACGCGCATTTAGCTTGGTGTTTAAGCTCACACTCGGGGTATGATAGACCATGCTTCCCCGCTGAATATAAGCAGTCTCGCCTCTTTCTAAGGCAATCTCAACTAGTGGAAATTGCATATTGCTATCAATCGTATACTTCATTCGGTTATCAGCCATGATTTAGCCTCCTTTTGTATCGTTTATTTAATACAAATATACACCTTTCTTCAAAGCCTGTCAAGCCTGACATCAAATGATGTTTCCACTTTCATTGAATACAAAACAAGACGCATCCCCCCTCATGACTATACAACCTCTGTCATGCGTCCTGTATCCACATCATAGACTGCACCAAAAATCTCAATATCATCTGGAATCAGGGGCGACTTGCGGAGCAAGTCCATATCTTCACGAACACTCTCTTCTACATCTGTAAAGGGCAAAAAATCCTGACGCGACACATCTACACCTAATGTTTTCTGCAAATCCGCCTGAAAACTTTCATTGGTAAAGGTCTGCGCTCCACAATCCGTATGGTGCAAGACTACGATTTCCCGCGTACCAAGCTGTTGCTGGGAAATGACGAGCGAACGAATCATATCCTCCGTCACCCGACCGCCTGCATTCCGCAAGATATGGGCATCTCCAAGTGCTAGTCCCAAGGCTTGCGCCACGTGCAAACGCGAATCCATACAGGTCACAATCGCCACTCTGGTCTTGGGCTTTAAGGGCAGATGGTGCGTGCCATGCAAATCGACATAGGCCTGATTGGCTTTCAGAAACTGTTGAAAATAGGACATATTGAAAACTCCTTTTGTAAATATCAGATAGGTTTCATTTCTTTTCCTACTAGCCTATCATGTTCCAGAACATTTGTCAGCCATCGGGCTTGGTGAGACGGGTTCTTTCTGTCACTTCCGAATGTTTGCACGACATCTAGCAAAAAAGACCCTTTCGGGTCACAGTATCTAGCTACCTAGTCATGATTCTCCGAACCAGTCTCAAGGCTAGTTTTTTAGGGAGTAAACCGCTACAATAGAGAAAGAATCTGTCCCTCAGCCCTTTGACAGAGACGAGTTTTTTCTTTGGTATTTCTGAGACAATGAAATCCGCCATGGCTTCTGGTGTTTGATTTTTCATGCGGTCAAACAAGGCAGCCGATGATTCTCCAGCCCTAGCTTGAAAACCTGTTGCGACAGGACCCGGACAAATCGTTTTCACCACCACATTCGTATCTTTTAATTCTTCAGCAAGCGCTAAGCTAAAGGAGAAAACAAAGGCTTTACTGGCATGGTAAATCGACATATAAGGTCCCGGCAAAAAAGCTGCCGTAGAGCACAGATTGACAATATAGGTCGGTCTTGCTTGTTTTAAAAGGCTTGGCAAAAAATAGTGGGTCAAGCTCATCAAGGCTGTATTGTTCACCGCAATCATGTCTATTTGCTTTTGCAAGTCCGCTTTTTCAAAAGGTCCATGATCTCCAAAACCTGCATTATTCACCAAGATGTCCAGCTCTAAGCCTTGCGCTGCGACATGTTGAAAAATGCTCCTAGCCGCGTCAGCTTGACGAAGATCTTGGATGATTGGTAAAATAAACGTAGCTGTTTTCTTGCGCAAGTCACTAACAAACGGTTCCAAAACGAGCGGATTTTTTGCGACCAGAACCAAGTTCCAGCCAAGTCTAGCGTATTTTTCAGCCAAGGCTTTGCCGATACCACTTGATGCACCTGTGATCAAAATTGTTTTTGACATAAGGAAACCTCCAAAAAGTAAGTAGAAAGGATAAAACATGAGAAAAGAAGCGCTGACAGAAACCCAAAAAGACATCCAGCAGGCCTTTATCACCCTGTGGGGAACCATTCCAGCCAACAAGATTCGTGTAAAGGGAGTTTGCGAGGCAACGCCCATTGCCCGTTCGACATTTTATACTTACTACGACAGCATTGAGGAGCTAAAAGCCGATATTGAGGAACGAACGATTCAAGACCTTGTTGCCATCAATCGTAAGCTCTTTCGGCGTCCAATCCAGCAAGTCACCGATATTTTATTTGTCGAAACAACCTTGGCTTATGTGACTGCCCATCATCACATCTTTCACGCCTTTTTGGTCGCACAGACCAATCTTGCCTTTACAGAACTCTGGAAAAGAGCGATTAAGGAAGAATTTAGCCTACTGTTTCGGGACAACGGCATCAGAAAAGATGATTTTCTACTGGAAATCTTTGCCGCAAGTGTCGTCGCTGCCATCAGCTATCAATTGAAAAAGCCGGAAATGTCGCTTGATAGCAAGGACATTAACCAGCTGATTTTCAAGATATTAAGCTAATCGCGCTTTTTCCCCTGTCTTCTTATACAACCATTTAAAGATAAAGCCTGGGATAATAAAGCCCATGAAGACTGCAAAACCATGCGCTAAGTGCGCCCAAGGTTCTGGGAAAGTTGCCACTATTTTCATCGGTGAAAACCACGGAGACATGTTAATCATAAGAAGCCCCATAAAGAGGAGTTGCGGCCAGATATTTTCGCCATATTCCTTGCTTTTTTTATAAGCGTAGTAAAGGAGCCCTAGGGAGAAGAAAACTTCTAAATGCCAGCCGTACTCACCTAGCAATTTCCACCAGCCCCAGCCGAGTTTGATAGAAGAACCGGGGTAGAGCGCCATGTCTCCATTATGGAGCGGTAAATCTAAGAGCCAGTGCGAGAAGGCAACTAAGCCTGTCGTTAAGCCGATTTTCCTGTCCTTTTTATAGACCGCATAGGCTAGCAAGCCCGCCAAAACAGACCAAACAATCCCCATGAGGAGCGAATGATCCCAGTCGATATAGGTCAAATCAAAATAAAGATACGGCTTTGTGTTCAAATTTGCATCTACCCTATCAATCCCAGCCATGATAAAGAGACCATTCATAATATCAATGGCACCTGTTGCCAAAAAGATAGGTAAAACAGGCATTTCCGGTTCCTTTGCTTTTACGGCGGTTGCCACAGCATAATGTCCAAAGTACATAAGTATCCTCCAAATTAGTTCTGTTATGATGTTGTTAGTTTACTAGAAAGATCGGAGGAAGTACACGACAATTTTTGAAAAAATGTCTAGAGTTTGAAAATTGAGCTATTTTTTCAGGAAATAATATGTAAATCAGGAGGAGACTTGTCTTGGGGAAATGGAAAAAACTAGAGATTCAATGAAGAATTTCTAGTTTTCTTTATGTAGATATGATTGCCCAATCCCCTCTGCTAACCAAAGACTTTCTGTAGGACTTCACCAATGGTGGTCACCCCAACGAGGGTAACACCCGCAGGAATTTCTAGACCGATTAGGGAATTTTTAGGGGCATAAATTTTGGTGAAGCCTAGCTTGGCTGCCTCGTTGACCCGCTGCTCGATGCGGTTGACACGGCGGATTTCACCTGTCAAGCCGATTTCACCGATAAAGCATTCTTGAGGGTTAGTTGGCTTATCCTTGTAGCTAGAAGCAATGGCTACCGCAACAGCCAAGTCAATGGCTGGCTCATCCAACTTGACACCGCCCGCTGACTTGAGATAGGCGTCTTGATTTTGCAGGAGTAAACCTGCTCGCTTTTCCAAAACCGCCATAATGAGGCTGGCACGATTAAAGTCCAGCCCTGTCGTCGTTCGCTTGGCATTGCCAAACATGGTCGGCGTCACCAAGGCTTGTACCTCTGCTAAAATGGGGCGCGTGCCCTCCATGGTTACAACGATAGCCGAACCAGTTGCACCGTCCAGTCGCTCCTCTAAAAAGACCTGACTAGGATTGAGAACTTCTACAAGACCTGACGACTGCATCTCGAAAATTCCGATTTCATTGGTTGAGCCAAAACGATTTTTCACGGCACGCAGGATACGGAAGGTATGTTGGCGCTCGCCCTCAAAGTAAAGAACGGTATCCACCATGTGTTCCAGCATTCGAGGTCCCGCTAGTGTCCCTTCCTTGGTCACATGTCCCACAATAAAGGTCGCAATGTTATTGGTCTTGGCAATCTGCATCAACTCTGCCGTCACCTCACGGACCTGACTGACCGAACCTTGAACACTTGAAATTTCAGGGCTCATGATGGTCTGGATGGAGTCGATAATCAGAAAATCAGGCTGAATCTTCTCAACTTCCGCCCGAATACTCTGCATATTGGTCTCGGCATAGAGATAAAATTCATTGTCGATATCCCCAAGGCGTTCGCTACGCAGCTTGATTTGCTCGGCTGATTCCTCTCCGCTAACATAGAGAACCGTCCCACGGCTAGCCAGCTGGGTGGAGACTTGTAGGAGCAGGGTTGATTTCCCAATTCCAGGATCACCACCAATCAGAACTAAGCTTCCTGGCACCACGCCCCCACCGAGTACGCGGTTAAATTCTGCCATGTCCGTTTCAGTGCGCGCGACATTGCTAGACGTCACTTGGTTGAGCTTGACGGGCTTGGTTTTTTCTCCTGTCAAGGACACGCGAGCATTTTTGACTTCTGCGACTTCAATCTCCTCTACAAAAGACGACCAGGCTCCGCAGTTGGGGCAACGCCCCAAGTATTTAGGCGAATGATAGTCACAGTTCTGACAGACAAAGGTTGCTTTTTTCTTCGCCATCTTTAATTCCCCGTTGAGCCAAAGCCGCCTGTGCGGGTGCCAGTCGCCTCATCGCCATCTGCTAGTAAGAAGGGTGCAAACACAGCCTGCACAATCCGCTCGCCAACCTCAAGCACAACCGTCTCATCTGTAATATTGTGCATTTGAGCAAAGATATGCCCTTCATTTGCAGGGTTGCCATAATAGTCACCGTCAATAACCCCAACCGAGTTAATCAAGACCAAACCTTTCTTGCGCGGATTAGATGAACGGTCATAAAGATAGAGAACCTCGCCCTCTTGCATATAGGCCTTTACACCCGTTGGCACTAGCTTAATCTCACCCGGTGCAAGTTCCACACGTTCTGCCACTTTCAAATCATAACCCGCCGCATGGGCTGTCTCACGCTTTGGCAACAAGGCCTTATCTGTAAATTGCGATACTAATTCAAATCCACGTTGTCTCATGTTTATCTCCTAAAACCTCAAATAGTCTAATTGTTCTCTACCATTATACTATATATTCGTAAAAAATGATGAAAAAGGATGGAGAGATAAAAATTGTGGTATACTAAAAAGAAAACGTTTTCGTTTTCAAAAGGAGACCTCTATGACATCATTCACTCGCCCTGCAATCATTAGCTGCCTGCTCATCTGGGTCTTTGACCTCGCCATGGTCATTACCTTTTATCAAGCGCCAAGTGTTTACATCAACCACCACCAATTGCTCTATGCCATTTTCCTCATCTTGCAAGTTTACTGCATCATTCTGACGATCTATGGAATTGTGAAAAAGTTGGTCACCCTACCTTTAGTATCCTTTGCGACCTTCATTTTCAATGCACTCTCCATTTTCGGCTATATTCTGTTGGTCATGTTGGTGGGATAGAAAACTTTGTATTTGAATAATACTCGTCAAAAACAGCTTCTTTCGTTGTTCGCTCACCTTTCTGAACTCTAGTTTAGAGGAGGTTAGATTTGCTAACCTTTAGTGATACTTTTCTTAGGTGGCGCGGACGGTAGCGACTTCCTGCGGAGTAAAATAATCCAGTGGATTATTTTAGCCCGAGCCCAGAAACAAAGGAGCGAGGATAATCGATTTCTGCGAAATCACGATTTTTGCCCCTCTCCCTCCTTTTACCACAGCGAAAAGTATCTGACGAGGCTCGCTCCGCTCGCGAAAATCGGCAAATCGAATGTGTTCAGTTAGCAGAGGTTTGTAACTTGTTTAAATAGATTTTGGGTTTGTTTATGTTCTGGAAGTGAACTTTGCTAACCGTATCTCTTCTCTTTCACAATTCTTGATTGTGAAAGCTAGTCAGATATTGATTTTTGTAGAGTATAAATCATGACCACCCGTCTAACGGGTGGTTTGAACCGGGGCTATAAGCCCACATTCCCAGCCAGCGCCTAAAGACGCTGGCTTTCACTTTGTTCAAGCCTCACTGCTCTTGACTCGTCACCAGCCTCT
>NZ_MSJM01000015.1 GCF_001921845.1 Streptococcus cuniculi
AAAAATCGACAGAAAATTAGGGAGACGGACGAAGAAATCGTATTTCTAGGACGGCTCGTCTATTTTCCGAGATTTTAGCTCGCATTCAAATAACATGATATAAGAGCGTTAAAAAATCGACAGAAAATTAGGGAGACGGATGAAGAAATCGTATTTCTAGGACGGCTCGTCTATTTTCCGAGATTTTAGCTCGCATTCAAATAAGTATACTATATTCAAAATCAAACAGCTTGTTCCATTTTATTATAAACAATCAACAGGAGGAAACAAGATACAGATTGGTCTGGGTGTTTGTTATCAGACAATCTGGCTCATGTGTACGGAAACAGATGGATAGACGAATCAAAAAATCACGCGCAGCTATTTACCAAGCCTTTATCCACTTGCTCAACCAGCAACCATATGACACCATAACGGTTCAAGACATTATCGATATGGCAGATGTTGGTCGTTCTACCTTTTATGCCCATTTTGCAAGCAAGGAAATGCTTCTCGAGGAAGTCTGCGAGGATTTATTTGCCCACACCTTTGCGAAACCTCAGGCCCAGCACGATGTCCACGGGACCCTCGCTCATATCTTCTACCATTTCAGAAACAATCAAGACAAGGTTGCGACGCTCTTGTTGTCTAATAATTTATATTTTACACAGCGTTTGAAAAAGGAATTGCACCACTATGTCTTTCCGCTGCTTCGTCCGTCGCTCATACGCCAAAAAGCCCCTGTTCCCGAAAGTTTTTTGGAACATTTTGTTGCCACAACCTTTATCGAAACCATTAACTGGTGGTTGCAGCAGCGAGAGCCGATTGACGAACAGACCATTACCAGCTACTTTCTTGGGGTTATCTGCACGAGCTACACATCAACATGATGCGGGATAGCATCACATTTTTAACTCACTTTTTTGCCTGATGTACAAAAGATGAATTTTCTCCATAAAAGCCCTTACATTTTTTGGCTTTTTTTGGTATAGTATAGATTGTGATGAAATTATCAAATAAAAATGAAGCAGGTATCTATTTTGGCAGCACAAGAGCAAACATTGATGTATACGATTGATAAAAGTATCAAGAAAAAAGCAGCTTTGATTGAGAGCAACTACTGGGCGTACGCGCTACGCTCTATTTTTGCCAGTGTCTACTTGGCGCTGGGAATTGCGATTTCGCTCTACACGGCAGATAAGCTAGAACATGTAGCAGCAGGTCTTGGAAAATTCAGCTACGGTCTCATGTTCGGTTGGGGACTGCTCATGATTCTCTATATGAATGCGGAGCTTGGTACTTCTAATATGATGTATATGACGGTCGCCATCTACCGCAAGGTTATTCCGACTAAGACAGCCTTGAAAATTCTAGCCACCTGTATCCTCTTTAACTTTGTTGGTGCGGTGCTGGTCTGCTTCCTGCTAGCCCAAACGGCTCCTTTTTCAATCGGGCACGTGGCTATGGATAGCTATCTGGTACAAGGCACGGTTGCAAAAATCGCCAAAGCTCCTCTGACCCAGTTTGTCGAAGGGATTTTCGCCAACATGGTGGTCAATATCGCCGTCTTTGTCTTTTTGAAAATGAAAGACGATGCTGGGAAAGCAATCGCCGTTGTCTTTATTATCTTCATCTTTGCCTTCCTCGGCTTTGAACACGTCATTGCTAACTTCTCGACCTTCTCCCTTGCACTCTTTGCAACAGGTGGTCCAGTAGAAGGCATGAATGTCCTATCCGTCCTCTCCAACTTCCTCTTCTCAGGTCTTGGAAACTATGTCGGTGGCGGACTGGTCATCGGACTCATCTATAGCTGGTTGAATAAACAATCGAGCGTTTATGTAGACTAATTGAAGAAAATAATAAAGAACGAAAACGTTGTTTTCGTTCTTTATTTATTCCCAAATTCCTTCACATCACCATCATAATTAGCCCATTCCTTGCTGAAAAAGGCCGAGTTGAGGTGGTAGGCTGGTGCTGGTTTGGGATTTGAGACAAAAGGATCAACGACCTTGTCAAATTCGAGCCAGCCCAGCCAGCCCATGTGAATAGTATCCTGCATAAAGTAGGGCTTGCCACCGTCTTTTGAAAAGTCGGCAATGTTGGTAAAACCTTGGCTTTCTAGCTGATACTTAATCTTTTCAACAGTCTGCTGGTACATGTCCTCACGTAGACCCGTATAAGCCATCCACTTCTCATTCACCGGTGGAATGACAAAGAGAACATTGGCCTTAGATTTAGCAAATTGGTTGAGCACCAGCTGCAAGTCATTGTATTCAGGCGACTTAATATAGGATAGGTTCTTTTGAGCGCCTTTCAGTTCCCGGAGTTTGGCTTTCAAGCGTTTCTTGTAAAACTTGTCATCAATCCCTAAGTCATTGCTTTTGGTGTGTTCTTTCGCTTCTTCAATCGCTACTTTTTCAAGTTCTTGGTAGGAAAATTCATCCGGCAAGCGAGACAACTCTGGTAAGACACGTTGATCATAATGCCGATTATAACTTGGAATCAAGCTACTGAAGAAAATATCCTGTCGCTTATTGATGCGTGCCATTAGCCCGACAAACTGGTCTTCCGAAGCTGATAAGGCTGTCCCATCTGCGACTTTCTTGACAATATCTGCCATGGCAATATTGGGATAAAGCTGTAACAGTCGTTCTGCTGCATGATGGGCCGCTGCATCTCCCTCTTGTTGCGTCAAAAAACTAGTCAGCTGGTCGCTGTTAAAATACTGCTGAAAGGCACTGGCATCATAGCCTGTCTTGGTAAACCACTGGGGCGAGACAACATAGACGACCGTCTGATTTTCAAGCTCCGGCAACATCTGCTGCATACCAAAGTATTGGTTAAGAGAGGCTGCTCCGCGTTGTCCTAGCAAGTAAGGACGATAGGGACGGTCATATTTTTCAGCCAAGACAGACGGGTGCATGCTATCAAAACGCAGCCATTCACTGGAGCCGAAAAATGGCACGAAACGGTGGTTAGCATCTGTCAGAGCCTGAACTTTCTGCATCCGTCCCTTGAAACTGGCTGCTGTTAGCGTCACTGCAGAGCGTTTTTCTGCCTCAAAATCGTGGCGCAACTTCGTCGGAAAAAAGACAAGCAAAAGCGCTACTAGCAAGGCTGCACAAAAGACTGGTCCTAAAATCAGCCATAGGCGTTTAAGCATTTCTCAACTCCGTAATCCCTTGAATGATTTTATTAGCCGTATTCCAGTCATCACGACCAAATTCAGATACAGGTACGCGGATGTCAAAACGTGATTCGATTTCGACAATCAACTCCACCGTTCCCATACTGTCTAACACTCCTGCATCAAACAAATCTTCGTCCATCATGCTTGAGACATCTTCCATAAATAATTCATCAATAATTTCGAGCACTTCTGCTTTAATATCCATAGGAAAACTCCTTTTTATTTCTTAAACCATAGGTCGTTTAAAAATCCAGAAAAGATTAAAAACGACAGCATCACAACATGAAAGGTCACCACAATCCCCAAAGCCTGCGTAAAGCGATTATCAGGCAAGGGGGCAAGACCTGCTTTTTTGCGTTCTTTATTCAGCGTTTTTTTCTTACGAATCCAAGCGTCATTGACGACAAGACCTAAACCATGAAAAAGACCGTAGGCGATGTAATACCACGTCACGCCATGCCAAAAGCCCATGAGAAGCATGTTCAGCAAGTAAGCTACACTTGAGGTCGTATTGCGATTTTTAAACACTTTGTTGCGCATGAGTACCATGACTAGTCTCATAAAGACAAAATCACGGAACCAGAAAGATAAGCTCATGTGCCAACGATTCCAAAATTCCTTGAGGTCACGAGACACGAAAGGCTTATCAAAATTATGCGGACTTTTAATCCCCATGAGGTGGGAAATCGCAACTGCAAACATGGAGTAGCCTGCAAAGTCAAAGAATAAATCAAGACCAAAGGCATACATGACCCCCAAGCTCGGCAAGTTAAACCAGCCTCCCTGTGACAAGGCATATTGCTTGAGCGGCGGCAATATCATGGAACCAAAAATATGGGCCAGAATAAACTTATATAAAAATCCTAGCATAATGTAGCGGACAGCCACTTCCAGCATATCAAGCAACTCATCGCGGTCAGGGATTTGGCGATAATCCTCTTCAAACCGACGGAAGCGGTCAATCGGACCACCTGAGAATGTCGGCATAAAGAGCAGGAAACGCAAGAATTGCCCTAGGCTAAACTCTTTTAAGACCCCGTCACGCATCTCAATGATCATGCCGACCGAGCGGAAAGTGAGATAGGAAATTCCTAGAAAGCCAAAGAGCGATTGGTGTCCTGAAATGGCAGGCATGACTTTCACCAACGCTAGAGGCATGACGGCAAGGAGAACGTGGAGATAAAAGACCCATTTACTGTCCTTTTTCGCCCGATACCATTTGTAGCTAAAGACCCAAGCAAGCTGCCACATGATATAAAAGAAGAGGGCGGCAAGTTGGGCAGGGCTATCACCTGTCAGCATAAAGACGATAAAGGCTAGGCTGACCAGACTCTCATACCAAGCAAAACGCTTCTTGAAAAAGAGACCGATAAAGATTGGCAAGACCGCAGCAATCAAGTAGACGAAATACTGGGGTTCTCCATAAGGCTCCAAATGCGGAAGCTGTTTGAGAAGGTCCATCATCGGTTGTTTACCTCGCTAATCAAGCCCTTGATGTCAATCTTTCCATTTGGTGTCAACGGCAGACTGTCACGATAGAGGAATTTTGAAGGCATCATATAAGACATCATGATGTCCTCTAAATCTTCCTTGATGGCCTTGGTAATGTCGATGTCACGTTCAAACTGCTCGCGTACACCCTCTTTTAAGATGACGTAGGCCAGAAGATTTTGCACCTTGTGGTCCTTGTTGTAACGTGGAACGGCAACTGCCGACTTGATATATTGGGATTTGTTGAGGTTTTGGGAAACATCTTCTAGCTCAATGCGGTAGCCGTTAAACTTGATTTGGAAGTCCATCCGACCGCCGTATAAAAGCAATCCGTCTTCAGTCATCGAACCGACATCACCTGTATGGTAGGCTGGCAAGCCCTCAAATTCAAAGAAGGCTTCTGCTGTCTTTTCAGGATTGTTCATATAGCCTTTTGATACGGCAGGACCTGAAACGATAATTTCTCCCTGCTCGCCAAATGGCTGTTTATTGCCAGCTTCATCAATGATAAAGGTTGGCGAATCGTCCTTGGTATAGCCAATCGGCAGACGCTTGAGGGTTGCTAGCATCTCGTCTGTCACCGCTACTGCTGATAAGGCCACCGTTGCCTCGGTCGGTCCATAGGCATTGATAATTCGTGCATGTGGGAAACGGTCGCGGAGTTTTTGAGCCGTTTTCACCGTCAATTCCTCACCGTCAAAGTAGAAATGGGTAATCTGGGGCATTTTTTCCGCATTAAAATCCTCGGACAACATTGCCAAATCCGCAAACGAAGGGGTTGAGGTCCAAATGGCAATCGGCAAGTCTAAAATGGTCGCAAATAATTTCTTGAAATCCTGCGCCATGCTGCTTGGTAGAGCAAAAAGTGTGCCTCCTAAAGCCAAGGTCGGCGCCCAATACATGACCGACAAGTCAAAGGAATACGGTGGCTGCGCCAACATCTGTGGTCGGCTTGGGGTCGCAAATTCCTCATCTGTAATCATCCAGTTGGTAAAGCTCAAGAGATTGTCATGCGAAATCTGCACCCCCTTGGGCTTACCAGTCGTTCCAGAGGTGAAGATGATATAGTAGTTCTCATCGCCCTTGACCGAATGCCTGATGTCATAAGCCGTTTTTTGAGCGAAAATATCCTTGACTTCAGACAAAGTAAGTTGAGGCGTTGCCACCTCCATTGGAAAATCTGCAATCCCGATAATCAAGCTAGGCTCTGCTACTTCCAAAATAGCAGACACCCGCTCTAGGGCAGAGTGGCTGTCAATCGGAATGTAGGCATGACCCGACTTAGTCAAGGCAACAAAGGTCGCAAGCATTTCATACTCTTGTCCACCAAAGACCACAACAGGAGATTTTGCAGGCAGGCCAAGGCTGTCAATTGTTGCTGCTAGGCTATCTGAATCTTCCTTCAAATCACGATAGGTATGCACCTCACCCAAGATATTATAGACTGGAAAGTCTGGCTGGGTCGCCGCATACTGCTCAATCGTTTCAATCATATCCTTAATCATCAATCGTGTCACCATTCACCTCTAAAATTCATTATAGATAAAGCCACCTTGTCCCTGTCCAAGGTAGGAAAAAAAGTACAGTAGGGCTAGAAAAATCACAAAGTACAGTAAGGTCTGCCCGACAAATTTGCATAAGGTTTGATACTTCTTCATCTCAAATCACTCGTTTATTCAAAAATAGTTACTCTATTTTACCATGTTCTATGGAAAATATTCAATATAAAACTATTTAAAATAGCCTTTCCACAGATGAAGTCCATTATTCTTTGCATTCCTGTGGAAAAAAGCGTATAATGACAAAACATCAAAAGGAGGTTGAACAATGAAAAAACTGACCAAAAATGCCCACATCCGCATTCTTAGTCCGTCGTCCTCAATCGAGCGTATCGGCGGATTTGAAGCCAATCGTGCGGCCAAGGAACGTTTGGAAGCTCTTGGGTTTCAGCTTTCCTTTTCAAGCCATTACGATGAACATGATATACTAGACTCCGCAAGTATCGAAAGCCGTGTAGCTGACTTGCACGAAGCCTTTTTAGATGATAGCGTGGACGTGATTTTAACGACCATTGGTGGTTTTAACTGCAATGAACTCTTGCCTTATCTGGATTATGAGTTGATAAAAAAGCATCCCAAACTCTTTTGTGGCTATTCGGATACGACAGCTCTGCTCAATGCCATCTATGCCAAAACAGGGCTAAAAACCTATATGGGGCCTGCCTATTCCAGTTTTAAAATACTTAGCAATAAAACAGGGGAATTGATAAAAGCCTCTGAAAAATCAGAGGTCTTCTTGTTGTCTTAACTCGTTCAATATGTCTGCCACGCTTTCAGAGGTTACTACCTCCCAAGGTCTGACAGGCTCATCAGGTAGGACAAAATCAAAGACCTTACCCTCTTTTCTGACAATGTTGACCTTGTCGCCTGTAATATATCCTCCATCTATCGCCTGTTTTAATTCATCAAAATGTAACATAGTTTATTACCTCCTACTTATTTATTCGCAAAAAGTCTGTTTTTTTGAATTAAAATTGGAAATAATATCTAAAAATCTGTATTTTTACTGTATTCTACTGTTTCCTACTGTATCTTGAGCACGAAAAAAAGCCCCTAGGTTGTTACACCTAAGGGCTTTCTGTGTCTTATCTTAAACTGGTTTTTTTGAAAGTGTGTAGGTTACTCCATTGATAGAAATTTCAATCCCCTCAATGTTGACCTCAATCTTGTCTGTGCTACCGACATCTGTGACGGTAGCAGTATCATACTTGGCTAGTGATCCATTTTCAGCCTCAATGGCTTTCAGACGGCTTGACATACCTACCAGGTAATTATCATAGCCTGTAGCAGCGTAGTCATAGACTGCACCGCCTGTCTTAAACATGCCTTTGATAGCCTCGCTAAAGGTTTTGGCTCCTGAAACCTTGTAGCTACCTCCTGAACGTAGCAGGTAGAACCAATCTGTAAGAAAGTCATCTACAGAGGCATAGTGCATATAATGTCCACCCTCATTAGCTGGTCTTGCTGTTCCTTGGGTGACAGTCACACCACTTGGACGCTCTCCTTTACCAGTCCATGTCATGCCTCCCCAGTTGTTATCTGCCTTACCTACGGCTGAGGTACCCCAAAGCCCCTCAAAGTGTAGAACGGTAATAGCGTAGCTAGGTAGGATATTGTGTTCCTTACACTTAGCAAGGATAACATCAAGGACAGATTTTTTCAGGATTGCACCGTTAAAGGACAAGTCACCATCTTCTTTAGTGATTTTGGTATCTGTCGCTTTACCAGTTGCCCCAGTTTCCTCTGTCTTAGGTTCGGTGGTGGAATTTACCACCTCACTTTTTGGAGCGTCTGAGGGCGTTTTAGGGGTATTTCCTGATGTGCTACCTTTCAGGATTTCAGTTACACGTTTTTGGACTGCGTCATAGTCAGGACCAAGGGATTTTTTACGGTCTTCACCGTTGCCATGTTTCCCCTGGATCACTTCTTGAGCCAGTTGGTCAACAGTCTTTTTAGGCGCCGCAGCCTTGCCATTGATGACTGCCATAACAGCCTCGTATTGATTGCCAAGAGCTGCTTTACGGACATCTCCGTTTCCGTATTTGCCTGCAAGAGTTTCTTTGACCAAGGTATCAAGGCTTTTTCCTTGGGTAGAAGCTCCGCTTTCCAGCCTATAAACATAACAATACATCCAGCCACTAGCGGCTGCTACTGTGTCATAATTATCAACGCTAATCCCTCTTTTGCCCCAATTACAATGAATGATATTGTCTGAGTCAATAAAGATACCTGTATGACCTCCAGCTCCTGAACTTTGCCCACGCATACCCCAAATAAAAACATCACCACGTTGGCTATCCCAGTCCTGATTTTCCGCAACGAGTTTATACCCATTCTTGATAAGCCAATCATGCTCATATTCAGTGTTAACTGCCCAACCAGCAGAAATAGCCCCTGCCGACATTAAAGCATAGTAGACAGAACTTGAGCAATCGTAGCTATTCGGACCATCACGATAGTCCATGGAGTAACTTACTTTGCCCTTTCTAGCCTCAAACCAAGAAATAGCTGTATCAGTATTTATTGCCACCTGATTCCTCCTTATGAAATAATTCTAAAAACGGGCTAAGCACAAGAGCGATATAGCCCAGCGGAAACATCATCATCATTAACACGAATCGCTTTATCACTCTCATGCTCTCTCCCCTACTCTTGATTTTCTTGCTGATAGTTCTTGCTAGAGATACCAAGAACCGTACCTGCGAATGTCGCAAAGAGAGCAATTGTTCCTGTAATAGCTGTTGTGTCAAATTTAT
>NZ_MSJM01000016.1 GCF_001921845.1 Streptococcus cuniculi
GCTAAGCGACTACCATATCTCACAGGGGGCAACCCCCAACTACTTCCGGCGTTCTAGGGCTTAACTGCTGTGTTCGGCATGGGTACAGGTGTATCTCCTAGGCTATCGTCACTTAACTATGTTGAGTATACATGAGGTTCCCCTCTTTGTCAACTCAAAATTGAATATCTATTCAAAGCTCGCAAGTTATAAACCTTAACTCTGTGGCTCTATGAAATTGTACTTATTCTAGGATAAGTCCTCGAGCGATTAGTATTGGTCCGCTCCATTGCTCACACAACTTCCACTCCCAACCTATCTACCTGATCTTCTCTCAGGGCTCTTACTAACATATCGTTATGGGAAATCTCATCTTGAGGTGGGTTTCACACTTAGATGCTTTCAGCGTTTATCCCTTCCCTACATAGCTACCCAGCGATGCCTCTGGCGAGACAACTGGTACACCAGCGGTAAGTCCACTCTGGTCCTCTCGTACTAGGAGCAGATCCTCTCAAATTTCCTACGCCCGCGACGGATAGGGACCGAACTGTCTCACGACGTTCTGAACCCAGCTCGCGTGCCGCTTTAATGGGCGAACAGCCCAACCCTTGGGACCGACTACAGCCCCAGGATGCGACGAGCCGACATCGAGGTGCCAAACCTCCCCGTCGATGTGAACTCTTGGGGGAGATAAGCCTGTTATCCCCAGGGTAGCTTTTATCCGTTGAGCGATGGCCCTTCCATACGGAACCACCGGATCACTAAGCCCGACTTTCGTCCCTGCTCGAGTTGTGGCTCTCGCAGTCAAGCTCCCTTATACCTTTACACTCTACGATTGATTTCCAACCAATCTGAGGGAACCTTTGGGCGCCTCCGTTACCTTTTAGGAGGCGACCGCCCCAGTCAAACTGCCCGTCAGACACTGTCTCCCATAGTGATCAAACTATGCGGGTTAGAGTGGCCATAACACAAGGGTAGTATCCCAACAGCGCCTCCATCGAAACTGGCGTCCCGATCTCATAGGCTCCTACCTATCCTGTACATGTGGTACAGACACTCAATATCAAACTGCAGTAAAGCTCCATGGGGTCTTTCCGTCCTGTCGCGGGTAACCTGCATCTTCACAGGTACTAAAATTTCACCGAGTCTCTCGTTGAGACAGTGCCCAAATCATTACGCCTTTCGTGCGGGTCGGAACTTACCCGACAAGGAATTTCGCTACCTTAGGACCGTTATAGTTACGGCCGCCGTTTACTGGGGCTTCAATTCAGATCTTCGCGTTACCGCTAAACCCTCCTCTTAACCTTCCAGCACCGGGCAGGCGTCACCCCCTATACATCATCTTACGATTTAGCAGAGAGCTGTGTTTTTGATAAACAGTTGCTTGGGCCTATTCACTGCGGCTCAGTTAAACTGAGCACCCCTTCTCCCGAAGTTACGGGGTCATTTTGCCGAGTTCCTTAACGAGAGTTCTCTCGATCACCTGAGGCTACTCGCCTCGACTACCTGTGTCGGTTTGCGGTACGGGTAGAGTATGATACATCGCTAGAAGCTTTTCTTGGCAGTGTGACATCACTCACTTCGCTACTAAACTTCGCTCCCCATCACAGCTCAACGTTACAGGTATAAGCATTTGACTCATACCACGCCTCACTGATTAGCCAGACACTTCCAGTCGTCTGGTTGAGTTAGCCTACTGCGTCCCTCCATCACTTCATACTCTAGTACAGGAATATCAACCTGTTGGCCATCGGATACACCTTTCGGTCTCTCCTTAGGTCCCGACTAACCCAGGGCGGACGAGCCTTCCCCTGGAAACCTTAGTCTTACGGTGGATGGGATTCTCACCCATCTTGCGCTACTCATACCGGCATTCTCACTTCTATGCGTTCCAGCGCTCCTCACGGTACACCTTCGCCACACATAGAACGCTCTCCTACCATACCATTAAAGGTATCCACAGCTTCGGTAAATTGTTTTAGCCCCGGTACATTTTCGGCGCAGGGTCACTCGACTAGTGAGCTATTACGCACTCTTTGAATGAATAGCTGCTTCTAAGCTAACATCCTAGTTGTCTGTGCAACCCCACATCCTTTTCCACTTAACAATTATTTTGGGACCTTAGCTGGTGGTCTGGGCTGTTTCCCTTTCGACTACGGATCTTAGCACTCGCAGTCTGACTGCCGATTATATCTACTTGGCATTCGGAGTTTATCTGAGATTGGTAATCCGAGATGGACCCCTCACCCAAACAGTGCTCTACCTCCAAGAGACTTTACATCGACGCTAGCCCTAAAGCTATTTCGGAGAGAACCAGCTATCTCCAAGTTCGTTTGGAATTTCTCCGCTACCCACAAGTCATCCAAGCACTTTTCAACGTGCCCTGGTTCGGTCCTCCAGTGCGTTTTACCGCACCTTCAACCTGCTCATGGGTAGGTCACATGGTTTCGGGTCTATAACATGATACTAACTCGCCCTATTCAGACTCGGTTTCCCTACG
Source organism: Streptococcus cuniculi (assembly GCF_001921845.1). Taxonomy (GTDB): domain Bacteria; phylum Bacillota; class Bacilli; order Lactobacillales; family Streptococcaceae; genus Streptococcus; species Streptococcus cuniculi. Next base: position 2,480 of record NZ_MSJM01000016.1, read on the forward strand.
GCTCCGTCTCTTCAACTTAACCTCGCATCATATCATAACTCGCCGGTTCATTCTACAAAAGGCACGCTCTCACCCATTAACGGGCTCGAACTTGTTGTAGGCACACGGTTTCAGGTTCTATTTCACTCCCCTCCCGGGGTGCTTTTCACCTTTCCCTCACGGTACTGGTTCACTATCGGTCACTAGGGAGTATTTAGGGTTGGGAGATGGTCCTCCCAGATTCCGACGGGATTTCGCGTGTCCCGCCGTACTCAGGATACTGCTAGGTACAGACTCTGTTTCGAATACGAGGCTTTCACTCTCTTTGGCTCCCCTTCCCAGAGGATTCTTCTACAAAATCTGAGTCCACATTGCAGTCCTACAACCCCGAAGAGTAAACTCTTCGGTTTGCCCTCCTGCCGTTTCGCTCGCCGCTACTAAGGCAATCGCTCTTGCTTTCTCTTCCTGCAGCTACTTAGATGTTTCAGTTCACTGCGTCTTCCTTCCGCTACCCTTAACAGGTAGGGATAACATGCATTACATGTTGGGTTCCCCCATTCGGACACCCCTGGATCATTGCTTACTTACAGCTCCCCAAGGCATTTCGTCGTTAGTCACGTCCTTCTTCGGCTCCTAGTGCCAAGGCATCCACCGTGCGCCCTTATTAACTTAACCTTATTTAACCTAATTCTTTCAAATTAGAAAACTCATTAATTCACAGCGTTTTCGGTTTATTTTCTTGTTACTATTTGATATAGATATTCAATTTTCAATGGACAAGTCTAAGATACTATGACCGTCCCAACTTGTTGGGCATTTTCGTAGAAAAATAGGAAACTGACGTAGTGTCTTTAGACACTAGGAAGGTTATCTTTTTTCCTAGAAAATGAGGTCGTGTTCAATTAATTGAACAATATCTTTCTCATTTAGGATAGCTACTCTAAATTGAGTAGTTGAACTCGAAACTAATTTCCTGAAAAATAGATAAATCGACTTGTGTTCATCGAACACTTCTTCGATTTCCTAATTTTCTACGGAAATTTTCGCAAGCGAATCGTTTCTCGTATCCTAATGGAGCCTAGCGGGATCGAACCGCTGACCTCCTGCGTGCAAAGCAGGCGCTCTCCCAGCTGAGCTAAGGCCCCTACTAATAATCTGGTATTCCTTATTAGTCTACAGTGGCTATTCTATTGTCTTGGGGTTCCGCTGGTCCCTGTCGTGCGCTACCGCTTCGACAAAGCTTCAACCTGCGGTTTCGCTTAGCTGAGCTAAGGCCCCACAAGACCTCTCAAAATTAAAGAAGACTACGTACAGAGTTCCATTTCCTTAGAAAGGAGGTGATCCAGCCGCACCTTCCGATACGGCTACCTTGTTACGACTTCACCCCAATCATCTATCCCACCTTAGGCGGCTGGCTCCTTACGGTTACCTCACCGACTTCGGGTGTTACAAACTCTCGTGGTGTGACGGGCGGTGTGTACAAGGCCCGGGAACGTATTCACCGCGGCGTGCTGATCCGCGATTACTAGCGATTCCGACTTCATGTAGGCGAGTTGCAGCCTACAATCCGAACTGAGACTGGCTTTAAGAGATTAGCTTGCCGTCACCGACTTGCGACTCGTTGTACCAGCCATTGTAGCACGTGTGTAGCCCAGGTCATAAGGGGCATGATGATTTGACGTCATCCCCACCTTCCTCCGGTTTATTACCGGCAGTCTCGCTAGAGTGCCCAACTCAATGATGGCAACTAACAATAGGGGTTGCGCTCGTTGCGGGACTTAACCCAACATCTCACGACACGAGCTGACGACAACCATGCACCACCTGTCACCAGTGTTCCGAAGAAAAGTTCTATCTCTAGAACGGTCACTGGGATGTCAAGACCTGGTAAGGTTCTTCGCGTTGCTTCGAATTAAACCACATGCTCCACCGCTTGTGCGGGCCCCCGTCAATTCCTTTGAGTTTCAACCTTGCGGTCGTACTCCCCAGGCGGAGTGCTTAATGCGTTAGCTGCGGCACTGAGTCCCGGAAAGGACCCAACACCTAGCACTCATCGTTTACGGCGTGGACTACCAGGGTATCTAATCCTGTTCGCTCCCCACGCTTTCGAGCCTCAGCGTCAGTTACAGACCAGAGAGCCGCTTTCGCCACCGGTGTTCCTCCATATATCTACGCATTTCACCGCTACACATGGAATTCCACTCCCCCCTTCTGCACTCAAGTTTGACAGTTTCAAAAGCGTACTATGGTTGAGCCACAGCCTTTTACTTCTGACTTATCAAACCGCCTGCGCTCGCTTTACGCCCAATAAATCCGGACAACGCTCGGGACCTACGTATTACCGCGGCTGCTGGCACGTAGTTAGCCGTCCCTTTCTGGTAAGTTACCGTCACTTAGCGGATTTTCCACTCCCGCTAACGTTCTTCTCTTACAACAGAGCTTTACGATCCGAAAACCTTCTTCACTCACGCGGCGTTGCTCGGTCAGGGTTCCCCCCATTGCCGAAGATTCCCTACTGCTGCCTCCCGTAGGAGTCTGGGCCGTGTCTCAGTCCCAGTGTGGCCGATCACCCTCTCAGGTCGGCTATGTATCGTCGCCTTGGTGAGCCGTTACCTCACCAACTAGCTAATACAACGCAGGTCCATCTGGTAGTGATGCAATTGCACCTTTCAAGCACTTACCATGCAGTAAGCACTATTATGCGGTATTAGCTATCGTTTCCAATAGTTATCCCCCGCTACCAGGCAGGTTACCTACGCGTTACTCACCCGTTCGCAACTCTTCCAACTCTAGCAAGCTAAAGTTTTCAGCGTTCTACTTGCATGTATTAGGCACGCCGCCAGCGTTCGTCCTGAGCCAGGATCAAACTCTCATTTAAAGTTTGAGTCTTCACTCATTCTGTCCACCGACAGATTTATTTTTTTCGTTCATTGACGGTTTATGTCTCCATAAACCACCCTGCACGTTTGGTTCGTCTTCTTTAATTTTCAAAGGTCTTGTCCGTCCGCTCTCTCAAGCGACAACTATATCAGTATATCACCTC
>NZ_MSJM01000017.1 GCF_001921845.1 Streptococcus cuniculi
TTACCTGCATTTTTTGGTGTATAATCCTTGACAAATAGGCAGGGGTGGGGTATTATAAAATATAATTGTATACTTCTTAAAACTATCGTATACATGTAATTTTTGAAAAGGGGAAAATCATTATGAAAAAGAAATTCCTATGGGTATTTCATGCTTTCATGTATGTGCTGTTGATTACAGGAAATGTCCTTCCAGCTGCAACGGTTATTGCGCAGGAAGTCACAAATGATACTGTCACAACAGTAGCGTCATCGGAAGAGCCTCTAGTGGCACCCAGTAGTGATACAGGTGAAACAGTCGCTAGTTCTTCTAGTTCTAGTAACGTAGCAGAGGAGCCGACGCCAACAAGTAGCAGTTCTTCTACCACAGAAGATAGCTCGTCAGCAGCGACAAGCACTGCTAGCTCAAGTAGTTCTAGTAGCTCAAGGAGTTCAGCAGCATCTAGATCAACTTCTCCTGGTGCAGCCTTTCGGGCAGCATCAGATACGACTCCTGCAGCCGACCCAACAGTTGATGGAACATTTGCAGCAGAAGTGCGGGTCTTTACAGAAGACACAAATCCAGATGGAACTGAAAAATTGGAGTACCTTACCGGTGAAGGAATCAATCCTTACGCCGAGTTCCGAATTTCGGGTACGGGTGTCAACATCAAAAATGCTAAAACACTGATTACCTTCCCGAAAAAAAATATTGATGGAAGACCTCAGTTTACAAAGGCAGTATCAGCGTCTAGTTGGAAGGTGACAGAGGATGCGGACAATTGGTATGTTGAGTATAGCTTTGACAACCTTACAGGTGGACAGCTTGTTGCGATCCCAATGCCGTTTCGTTTAAAACAGCCAACCACACCAGATGGTTTTAAGGTTCCAATCAAGTATGAGCTCTTTGATGGAGAAGGTACACTCTTAAAAGAAGCCTCAAAAACCTATATTGGTAAGACCAATGGCGCAGAGCCTGTTAAGGTTGTCAATGGTTCCCGAGGCTATTCAGGTCAACATTCTATCATGAGTGGTAGCAATAAGATGCGGGTCGATGTGAATGGCGAAACCGTCATCATGTCTGACATTGCAGTAGCCAGTCAAGAAGCAGCCCAGCAAACTGCTACAGGAGACAGAGCTCCCTGGGTTGAATACCTAATCGGTGTTCAAAATGGAAGTGGTAGTTATGGGAAGTACCGCCCTGATGAAGTGAAAATCACAGAGAAGCTCCCAGCAGGAGCAGTGATGTTTGGCCAGCCTGATGCAGATGGTTTCTACGTTTATAATGGTCGTAAATGGACCTATGACCAAGCGACCCATACTGCAACCTATCAAGGACCGCTAAGCGAATATTCACAATATGGAAATATCTATCAAGCAGTTCCGATAAAGTTAGCTTTTCCAGGTCAATCCTATGATACCACTCATGTTAATGAGGCAACTATTGTAGCTGAGCCAGGGACAGACAATGAAGTGACTCTTCCTTCGGCCAAAGAAAAAGTGAAATTCAATGCTAAAGTCCAACCGGTATCTGGAAGTCTTCAAATTTACAAATATGGCGATAGATACGGGCCTTCAACTGGTATTCCTTTCAATAAAAAGAATAAGAATACCGATGTAGATGTTAAGTACTATCTAAGCTTTTACAATAGAACAAATGGTGTAGTAGATGAAGACGGTCAAGAGTACACTTCTTATGTGAAAGAAGTGGTGGACTATGGCTTGGACAATCGTCTCTACTACAACTATATCAAGTGGCTTGATGGTACTCCTGAGATAAAAACACTCATTGAGAAAATAGGTTACAAGGTCTACGGGGAAAAGGCAGATGGTACCAGAGTTCTCCTCTTTGATGGAGACCTTTCTGCAAAGCAAGAAATCAATGATGTGACAGACCAGTATGAGAAGATTGCGATAGTTTTCAACGAAGCGATTCCTCTCTCAAAGAAAGATGTTGGTATACGATTTGAACTAGGAACAATCGTTAAGGAAGACATCTGGAAAGAATGGCAGGAGACAGGTGTCGGCCGGGATGATGTGCCTTATGGACGAGACCAAGCACGCAGGCTTTATAACTCTCTTGAAGTGCGTGCCTCTTCTAGTAAAGATGGAACGCTCCGCTCATATACTACAGATGGATCGAATTTCTTCCGTGACGAACCATTAGGAATTACTAGTTACAATGGAAGTAATTATACGGTTCCTTATTCTGATAATAATGTCCGACGTCTCTATGGGGATGTCCGAGTAGAGGGGAACTTGGCTCCAGTTACTGTCCAAAATCCAGAGACCAACTATGTCTTGAAGAATGTCAAGCATATCACGCTACTTCCGCCGGGAATCGAGTTTGTCCCAGGCAGTGAGCAGCAGTCTGATTTTAAAAACAAGGCAACGGTGATTCCAAACTATAAAAATACAGGGAAGACAGCCGTTATTTATGATTTTGGAGATGTCATTCGCAATCATAACAAGAGAGTTGACTTTGATGTTAACACGACCCTCTATGCTCAGACAGGGACAAATGAAATTGAACATTTTGTCACTTGGGATAACAATGATGAGTACAAGAGACAGTATGGAAAATTAGAGTATACGGATGAGCTCGACTTGGACGGAGATGGAGATACAGAAGAGGTCTTCCTCCGCGGTACCAATAATATCAACTTTATTCCACCGCGCGAAGTTCTCGTCAAGAAGTTTGTATCACTTGATAAGACCAATTGGCTCTTGACCTCACCTTATGCAGACCTGGGTCAAGATGTCTATTACAAAATCAGCGTCTTGAACAACTCCTTGATTGATTTGAATGATGTGTCTGTTCTCGATGCGCTTCCATATGTAGGAGACCACAAGATTGTACCAAACGATGCAGGCGACTACCTTCCACGTGAGTCAGTATTCCCTGTGCAGTTGGTAGAAAGCCTCGAAGCAATCGCAGAAAATGAGACAGTCCTTCAAAAATTTGACGTCCTTTATTCGACAGATGCACAAGGACCATCCTTAGCAAGTGCTCGCGATGCCAACTTTGTTCCGGCAGCTAGCATTGCGGACTTTACGCAAGTCAAACTTGTCAAGCTCGTCTTGAAACCAGGACAAGTTCTAGCCGTCAAGGAAGAAGCTGAATTTATTCTCCATGGGACATTACCATACGATGAATCCCTTGATAACTTCTCGGCTGCCAACAACTCCGAAGCGGTCAGCCTCAACAAGGTAGACTACATCGAAGGAAACCAAGTAAGCTCGCCAATCATCAAGTATGAAGTCGATGGAACCTTCTTCTACGATGCCAACCGTGACGGTGAGCGTAGTGATGATGAGGCCTTGTTGAAAGGCTACCAAGTTCAGTTGATGAACGAAGATGGTACAGAAGCGCTCGATCAGCAAGGACAAAAGATTACTGCTGAAACAGATGAAAATGGTTACTACCATATGAATGTTTACAAACGTGGTAATTACTATGTTCAAATTGTGAAAAAACACAAAAATGAAGAGTTTACAACTCTTTATGATAAGACAGGCACTCGTCTTGAAAAAGATCAGCTTGTTGGAAATGATGCGAGCCAAGATGCAGATAATGCCGCAATCGGTAAAACTCGCAGCTTAAGTGTTAATCCAACCAACATTCCAAACCGTACAGCAGATACCAGCAAAGAAGAGTTTGCGACACTTGTCAGAGAGACAGCTAACAGCCTTCTTGCAACCCGCAATGTCGGAATCCTACCAAAAGGTAGTATCAAAGTCGTCAAGGTAGATGAGAACAAACAAGCATTGAAAGATGTTGTCTTTACCTTGAAGAAGGGTGATTTTTCAGTCCAATTGACGACGGACGACAAGGGTGAAGCGACCGCAGATGGCCTAGACTTCGGAACCTATACCTTGACCGAGGACAAGACAGGTGATGCCTATGTCCTTGATACGAAGGAAAAAGAAGTGACCATCAGCTTTGAAAAACCAGAAGTCAGCGTCAATGTCGTCAACAACTTCAAACGCTCAACAGTTGTCCTTACCAAGACAGATGTTGATACGGGTGAAGCCTTGGCAGGTGTGACCTTTGAACTTCGCCAAGGAGACAAAGTGATTGCAAGTGCGAAGACCGATGAAAAGGGTATGGCGACCTTTAAAGATGTAGTCTATGGCGACTACACAGTCGTTGAAACCGAAACACTTGCAGCTTATGTCCTTGATGCTACTCCAATTCCTGTTTCTGTGACAGAAGACAAGGCAGTGGTTGAAAAGACCATGACCAACCGTCAGAAGAAATCTTCTGTTGTCTTGAAGAAGGTTGATGCAACCAGTAAGCAAGTCTTGGCAGGTGTAACCTTTGAACTCCGCCAAGGAGACAAGGTCATCGACACACAAGTGACCGATGAAGAGGGCATGTTGACCTTTAAAGATGTAGCCTATGGCGACTACACAGTTGTCGAAACCAAGACCCTTGATGGTTATGCTTTATTAGACAAGCCACTTGAAGTCAGCGTGACAGAAGATGGTGCCACCATTGACCTTGGTGAGGTAGAAAATGACTTCAAACGCTCAACGGTTGTCCTTACCAAGACAGACCTTGATACGGGTGAAGCCTTGGCAGGTGTGACCTTTGAACTTCGCCAAGGAGACAAAGTGATTGCAAGTGCGAAGACAGATGAAAAAGGTGTGGTAACCTTTAAAGATGTAGCCTATGGTGACTACCAATTGGTTGAAACCGAAACACTTGCAGGCTATGTCCTTGATGCTACTCCAATTCCTGTTTCTGTGACAGAAGACAAGGCAGTGATTGAAAAGACCATGACCAACCGTCAGAAGAAATCTTCAGTTGTCTTGAAGAAGGTTGACGCAACCAGTAAGAAAGCCTTGGCAGGTGTAACCTTTGAACTCCGTCAAGGAGACAAGGTTATCGACACACAAGTGACCGATGAAGAGGGCATGTTGACCTTTAAAGATGTAGCTTATGGCGACTA
>NZ_MSJM01000018.1 GCF_001921845.1 Streptococcus cuniculi
GGCTCTATAATTTCTGTAGTGGGTAAACCCACCCTGGAGATTATAGGGCTTTTTGAGTATCAAAAAAGTCCCATAAGACTTATAATGAAAAGCGACCAAACTCACATTAGAAAGTAGCTTATGGAACAATTCAATAATACCACAACTCTCATCGGAATGAAAGACAAAAATATCACCTTAAACAAGGCTTTGAAACACAAAACTCATATCGAACTCATCGCTACACTAGACTATCAGCCGCCTAAATGTAAATATTGCAAGGGAATTCAGATTAAATATGATTTCCAAAAACCTTCTAAAATTCCCTTTATCCAAATCGCTGGTTTTCCTAGTCTTATCCGCTTGAAAAAGAGAAGATTCCAATGTAAAGCCTGCCGAAAAGTGACTGTAGCCGAAACCAGCCTTGTGAAGAAAAATTGTCAAATCTCTGAAATAGTGAGACGCAACATCGCTCAACTCCTACTCAACAGAGAAGCTCTTACCCATATTGCTTCTAAACTCGCTATTTCTACCTCTACTGTCTATCGCAAGCTCAAGCAATTTCAATTCAAAGAGGACTATACGAATTTACCTCAAGTATTATCTTGGGACGAATTCTCCTATCAGAAGGGAAAACTGTCCTTTATCGCCCAAGATTATAACACTAAGAAAATCATCACCATTCTTGATAACAGAAGACAAACAAGCATCAGAAATCATTTCTTTAAGTACTCAAAAGAAGCTAGAAACAAGGTCAAAGTCGTCACTATGGACATGTCTGGCAACTATATGCCTCTAATCAAACTGCTGTTTCCCAACGCTAAAATTGTTCTCGATCGCTTCCACATTGTCCAACACATGAGTAGAGCAATGAATCAGACAAGGGTACAAATCATGAAACAGTTTGACAAGAAATCTCTTGAATACCGAGCACTCAAATACTACTGGAAACTCATTCAAAAAGATAGCAGAAATCTGTCTCCTAACGCCTTTTACTCTCGAACTTTCAGAGAAACCTTAACACCTAGAGAGTGTCTTAATACGGTATTCAACCTTGTGCCTAAACTCAAAGACTATTATGACCTTTATCAATTACTTCTCTTTCACTTGCAAGAGAAGAATTCTGAACTGTTCTTTGGGTTAATACACGAGGTTCTACCATCTCTCAATCACACCTTCAAAACGGCTTTAAATACTTTTATACGCTACAAAACTTACATCATCAATGCCATGGAACTTCCTTATTCTAACGCCAAGCTGGAAGCTACCAACAAACTCATCAAAGACATCAAGCGAAATGCTTTTGGCTACAGGAACTTTGACAACTTTAAAAAACGCATTTTCCTCGCTTTGAACATCAAAAAAGAGAAGACCAAGTTCGTCTCCTCTCGTGTTTAGTTATATGTCACCCACTACAATTGACAAAGTGCCCTATTTT
>NZ_MSJM01000002.1 GCF_001921845.1 Streptococcus cuniculi
GTTCCATAAGCTACTTTCTAATGTGAGTTTGGTCGCTTTTCATTATAAGTCTTATGGGACTTTTTTGATACTCAAAAAGCCCTATAATCTCCAGGGTGGGTTTACCCACTACAGAAATTATAGAGCCGAAAATAGAGTATACTAGAGATGATAGAGGGAATAAATGACTAATATCATCCAAAATTCCAAGAAATTGAGCAGATGAGCTATTGGGATGATAATGGAGTAAAAGTGCTGATATAGAATATCAACTTGATCAATCGATGTCTATTTTATAGCATAAAAACAAGTATTGTAGTATGAATAAAGTTAGCGGTCTTCTTCCAATTTGCTAGCTAAATTAACTTTCTTTACATAATTTGAGAAAAAATCCTTCTTAAAATAAGTTGCGTAAATTGTGTTGAGGATAAACGATATTGATTTTTCTGTTGAAAAATTTCCGATTTTCTTAAGTTTATCTTCTCTAGTGCATAGTATGAAACTGATATCCGCATATTTTTGTAACAATTCTCCATTCTCACTAGTCAAGGCAATAATTTTGACTTTATTATTTTTTAGAACAGGAAGGTAACGGAGACTTTCAATACTTAGTGAGTTTCCTGAATAAGAAATGATGATAGCAACATCGTCCTCTTGAAGCGAAGAGCTTGTCAATCCGAATTCTCCTGAGTGACTGACCTCGATTACTTTTCCAATTGTTAGCATTTTTCGCTTAAACAGGTAAGCTAGATATTCATTGGGACTTAGGCCAAAGAGAACGACTCTCTTGGCCTTTTTTATGAGTTCAGTAGCGCTATTAAGATGATTAGCATCCATTTTATCAGCCGTATCTTGTATACTTTCTTTTTCAATAGTGGCGATTTTTTGAATGATGGTATCAATATCATCATCTTGATTAAAGGGAAGATTGTGGTCAATATCAGAATAGTGAGTATCTGAGTAATAACGTTCAGATAATAAGGCAGGAAGAAAATCAGTCCATCCTTTATAGCCAAGTGACTGGGCAAATCTAACGACGCTGGCCTTAGAGGTGAAACTAGCATTGGCGATGTCGTCTAGAGATAATTGTTCTATCTGATGAAGATTGCTCAATATACAGTTGGCAATAGCAGATTTTGAAGATTGTCTTGATTGAGCTAGCAGTTTTAAATCCTTTAACATTTCATCTCCTTATTTCACTCTATTTCATAATTTCTAAGAATGATGACTATTTTTGAAATCGTATTCCAAGTTTATCAAAATGGATAGTAATTGTCCAATTGAAGCGCTATACTTAATTCAAAAAGTAAAAGAACAAGGGAGTCAGCTATGTCAAAAAAATACCAAGATTTGGCTAAAAATATTGTAGACTTGTTAGGTGGTAAAGAGAATGTCGTAGATGTTTATCACTGTCAAACTCGTTTACGGTTTAAGCTAGAAGATTCTTCTAAGGTACAGAAAGTCGAACTAGAAAATCTTGACGGTGTGAGTATGTATATCGTAAATGCAGGTGTTCACCAAGTAGTGATTGGTACACATGTTAAGGATGTTTACGAAGAAATTTCACCACTTATTCAAGCGAAGACTGAAATGGGAGCATCAGAAGAAAACACGCCCATTATTCAACGGATTATTGATTTCATTGCCGGTGCTTTTCAGCCAGTTATCCCAGCCTTATCTGGTGCAGGTATGGTTAAGGCAGTTCTAGCGCTTTTGATGGTCTTTAAGATCATCGAAAACACTTCGCAGACCTATGTTATGTTGAACACTTTTGCGGATGGAGTATTCTATTTTCTACCGCTCATTCTCGCATTTACAACTGCACAGAAATTAAAAGCGAATCCGATTCTAGCTACAGGTGTTGTTGCTATGATGCTACATCCAAATTGGATAAATTTTGTTGCAACAGGTGAACCCGTTCGATTTTTTGGAATTGTACCATTTACACTAGCGACTTATACTTCATCGGTCATTCCGGCCATTATTGTTGTGTTTGTTCAATCGTATATTGAAAAATTCTTTAATCGAATGATTCCAAAGTCAGTTGAACTAGTCTTTGTTCCAATGCTAACTTTCTTAGTTATGGGAACACTAGCGTTTTCAGTTTTAGGACCAATTGGTGCTCTGCTTGGCCAGGGATTAGCGGTTGTGTTTACGTATTTGGCAGAAAATATCAGTTGGTTACCTGCTGTTCTAATCGGTAGCTTACTTCCTGTCATGGTGATGTTTGGTATCCATAATGGGATTGCGCCGCTTGGTGTCATGCAGATGGCACAATTGGGGTATGATAGTATTTTTGGACCTGGTGCACTTTGTTCTAATATGGCTCAAGCAACAGCCTCTGCAGTTGTTGCTTATAGAACAAAAGATAAAAAGATGAAACAGCTTGCGACATCAGGTGCTATCACTGGTTATATGGGAATTACTGAACCTATTTTGTATGGTGTAAGCCTTCCGAAAAAATATCCACTCTATGCTTCTATGATTGGTGGTGGGTTAGGCGGTCTCTATGCAGGAATTATGGGTGTTCATCGCTTTGCAACAGGTTCATCAGGACTACCAGCAGTGCTCCTTTATATTGGTGATGATACGATGGAATTTTTCATCAATATCATCATTGCCATGATGATTACTGTTATATCTACTGCTATCATAACGTATTTCTTATCATTCCGTTTTGAAAAAGACGATGTTGTTAGTGAAGTTCCAGAAAAAGCAATTACTGTAAAAGATGAGATTGTATTGAATCCAATTGAAGGTACCGTTATTCCTCTTACTAATGTAGATGATGCTGTTTTTGCTTCTGAGGCTTTGGGGAAAGGATTCGCAGTAGAACCGATTGGTGAATTGGTAACAGCCCCATTTAGTGGTAAGGTTGTGACAGTATTTCCAACGAAGCATGCAATCGGACTTGTATCTGATAGTGGTGTAGAATTACTTATTCATATCGGATTGAATACTGTTGAATTAAATGGTAGATTCTTTGAGACCTATGTTTCAGAGGGAGATTGCATTGTTTCAGGACAAAAATTGGTTAGCTTTGAACTTGATAAAATGAAAGAAGCAGGATTTGGAACACAAATTCCGATTGTGGTGACCAATACAAATCATTATTCAGAAATTGAATTGCTAAAAGAAGGAGATACTCCAAATGGAGAACCAGCTTTGAGTGTACACATCTAAAAAATGAAGCGATAAAATCTTCTCTATCGTAACTGTTAGAGGAATTCTAATGAGTATCTAGAAAGGAAGTAATAAGATGGCATTGCCTAAAGATTTTTTGTGGGGAGGAGCAACTGCTGCAAATCAAGCAGAAGGTGGTATACTTGAAGGAGGTCGTGGCTTAACGAATACAGATTTAATGCCTAGCGGGAACGACCGAAAGGCAATTGCTTTTGGAACATTGAATAATTTGGAGAGACGGTCAGATTATTTTTATCCGAGTGAAGTAGCTATTGATATGTATCATCATTATATAGATGACATACAACTACTGGCTCAAATGGGATTGAAAGTCTATCGGATGTCACTCTCTTGGACACGTATTTTTCCAAATGGCGATGATGAGAATCCAAACGAAGAAGGACTCCTTTTCTATGAAAGAATCTTTAAAGAACTAAAAAAACATGGAATAAAGCCTTTAGTTACTTTGGCACATTTTGATGTACCAGTTGCTTTAATAAAAAAATATGGTGGTTGGCGTGACCGTCGAATGGTAGATGCGTATGTGAATTATGCGACAACGGTATTCTCTAGATACAAAGGTTTGGTTAACCATTGGTTGACAATCAACGAAATCAATATTCTACTCCATCAGCCCTTTGTTGGCGGAGGGTTGACCTTTGAAGAAAGTGATAATGTTGAAGAATTAAAATATCAGGCAGCTCATCACCAATTAGTCTCATCTGCGCTTGCGACAAAAATTGCCCACGAGATTGATGAACATAATCTAGTTGGTTGTATGCTAGCAGGTGGAAGTCACTATCCTTATACCTGTCGCCCTAAAGATTATTTGGAAGCTATTCACCGTGATAATGGCGAATATTTCTTTATTGATGTTCAGGCGCGTGGTTATTATCCTCGATATGCCTTGAAAAAATTTGAACGGGAAGGTATACACATTCAGATGAATACTAAGGATGAGCAGATTTTGAGGGATAATACCGTTGACTTTGTATCCTTCTCTTATTATTGTTCTCGCACAGTTTCAGGATATGATGAGGATTATACAAGAACTACAGGCAACCTCTTCAAATCAATTAAAAATCCGAATTTGGCATCGACAGAATGGGGCTGGCAGATTGATCCACTTGGTTTGCGCTCATCTCTTAATATGCTTTATAATCGCTATCAGAAACCACTGTTTATCGTTGAAAATGGTTTAGGGGCATCTGATAATCCTAATGAAGATGGCTATGTAGAGGATGATTACCGCATAGACTATACTCGCCAGCATATTGAGGCATTTAAGGATGCCGTGGAGATTGATGGGGTTGAGTTGATGGGATATACGACATGGGGAATACTGGATGTTACAGCAGCCTCAACTGGTCAGATGAGTAAACGCTATGGTTTTATCTATGTAGACCGTGATGACAAAGGAAAAGGAAGTTTAAGACGGATTCCGAAAAAATCTTATTATTGGTATAAAAAAGTCATTGCTAGTAATGGTGAGGTGTTAGAATAAAGATAGGAGGGGAAAATATGCCTAACTGCCATAAATCATGGAAAGTATTAGCTGTTTTATGTGGCCTTGCTGCAGCAGCTATTGGGATTTCAATCAATACCTCAGGAGTTTTTTACTCAATTGTTTCAGAAGATTTGGGTATTTTACGAGGAGCATTCTCGTTTCATATGACGATATTTTCCTTGGTAACCGCGGTCAGCGCGCTATTTGTTCCGATGTTGATCAATACATTTCCGTTTAAACGATTTTTATCAATTGCAGTTTTAATAGCTGTTCTAGGAACTGGACTAATGGCAGTCTCTCATCAGCTTTGGCAGTTTTATTTCTTGGGTGCCCTTCGGGGATTTTCAACGGGGATGTTTTCTATTCTTACGATAACACTCATTATCAATCATTGGTTTATAGAAAAGAATGGCTTAGCAACCAGTGTTGCTTTAGGATTTTCTGGAATTATGGGTGCAGTTTTTTCGCCTGTTTTTTCCCAGTTGATTGTTCACATTGGTTGGAGGGGAGCCTATGTGGCAGAAGCAGCACTCATTCTTCTACTTTGTTTGCCTGCCATACTCTATTCTTTTACAATCAGACCTCAAGATGAGGGGCTTAAAGCTTATGGCGGTATACAGAAATCTGAAGAGGAAACTGTTCGAGAAACGAGCAGAGCTATAGGTATTCATTTATGTGGGGTATTGCTATTTGCCATTATGATAGGGTTTGTTTCTAGTATGACTCAGCACCTACCTGGCTACGCTGAAAGCATTGGTTTGTCAGTGACTTTAGGAGCTGGCCTTCTTTCGATGGGAATGTTAGGGAACATTATCTCAAAGTTAATCATCGGAGCACTCAGTGATTTTCTTGGTCCGTTGAAAGCTACTCTTATTTTGCTTGTCATTACCCTGATAGGAACTATATTGTTAATTCAAGGGTACTCATCTTTCTTATTACTGGTTGCGGCTTTCTTTTTCGGTTCATGTTATGGGCTGGGTAGCGTTTCTATTGCTCTTGTAACACGCGAAATTTTTGGAGACAAGAACTATGTTAAAATATTTCCAATTATTTCATTTGCAGGAAATGTAGGTGCAGCTCTCGCTTTTTCAGCCATTGGTTATATTTATGATTTCACGTCCAGCTATCTTTCTGCCCTTTTCTTGCTACTTATTTTACTGATAGCAAGTACGTTCAGCTTAGTTATTGCTTTTTACGTTTCGAAAAAATACAAATAAAGGAGCATTCTATGAAAATTTCATTTAGTAAAAATGGCCAAGCGATGCCATTTACGACAGAAGCCATTGATCAAACGGCTTTTGAACAACTCAATCACACGGAAATTCGTTGGTTGGGAAATGCCAGCATTCTCATTAACAGTCGAGGACGAGTCATTTTAATCGATCCTCTTCTAGATGGATTTGATATGCCTCTTTTGATTGATATGCCTATCAATAGCAAGGATATTCCTAGAGCTGATGCCTTGCTGATTAGTCATATTGATGGGGATCACTTGAATTTTGAAACATTGGAAAATATCAAGCATGTGACAAAGGCTTATTACGCACCGCCTTATGTTTCAGATGTTATGACGGAAAAAGGATACCCGACACAGACTTGTTTGCTGAATGAGCCCTTCTCCATTGAGGATATCAAGGTTACTCCGACCCCAACCAAGCATAACTGGCAGAGTGAGTTGGAGAAATACAATTACCGCGAATGGAAAGAAGAGGAATATGTTGGTTACTGGATGGAAACACCAGATGGAACCATTTGGCTACCAAGTGATTCTCGACTGCTTTCAGAGCATTTAACGATGCCTGAGCCAGATGTGATTTTGTTTGATTTTAGTGATAATGACTGGCATATTACCTATGATGGTGCGGTTAAATTGGCCAATACTTATCCAAATTCAGAGCTTATTTGCATTCATTGGGGAAGTGTTGATGCAGCGGATTGGACACCGTTTAATGGCAATCCAGAAAGATTGTTAAAAGACGTGGTCAATCCAGAAAGAGTTCATGCCCTAAATGTTGGTCAAGCATTTGTCTTAAAAGAAGAAGCATAAAACAATCAGACAACTGACATCGACTATGTACGTTACAGGAGGATTTTATCATGGCAGAAAAAATAGTACAAACAGCTGGAAGAGATATGCTTGGGGACTTTGCTCCTCTGTTTGCCTATCTAAATGACGATATTTTATTTGGTAAAGTATGGAATGATGATGCACTTGACTTAAAAACTCGGTCTATGATTACAGTTGTATCCCTGATGGCTTCAGGGATTACAGATACTTCACTCCTTTACCATTTGGAAAATATGAAGAAACAAGGCGTTTCAAGAGAAGAAGCTGCGGCTATCATTACTCACGTGGCCATGTATGTGGGTTGGCCAAAAGCATGGGCTGTTTTTCGCTTAGCAAAAGAGATTTGGCAGGAAAACGACTCGAAAAATACAGCAAAAGATGCCTATGAAGCATCACTCTTTTTCCCAATTGGTCAGCCAAATGATGCTTATGCCCAGTATTTTAGCGGGCAGAGTTTTCTAGCGCCCCTTTCACAGCATCAAGTTGCTATCTATAACGTTACATTTGAGCCATCTTGTCGAAACAACTGGCATATCCACCATGCCTCAACAGGCGGAGGACAAATCTTGGTGTGTGTAGGTGGAAAAGGCTGCTATCAAGAGTGGGGAAAAGAACCAGTAGAAATGATGCCAGGTACAGTCATCAATATTCCTGCAAATGTCAAACATTGGCATGGTGCTGCTCCAGATTCGTGGTTTTCTCATCTAGCAATGGAAGTAGCAGGAGAAAACACGAGCACTGAGTGGTTAGAACCTGTGAGGGATGTTGACTATTTAGAGGCCATTAAATAATACAGAATTTTGCCTATTTTGGCTTGACTTAGAGTGTACTCTAAAATCTAGAATAGAAGGATGTAAACTTATAAACTAGTGGAGGTCGCTGATGGAATACACAAAATTGGGAAATACAGGTCTTGAAGTGTCAAAATGATGTCTTGCTTGCATGAGTTTTGGCGATTCTAGCCTTGGCTTTCATTCTGGCTGGCTTCTTGATGAAGAAAAATCACATGCCATTATCAAAAAAGCGCTCGATTTGGGCATTAACTTCTTTGATGCCGCCAATGTATCGTTTTGATTGTAGACCACTTCATTATTCTCAAAAGTAAAGCACCAGCCTATTTGGTGGTACATGATCATTCTATCGTTCTCTTTACTCGCTCCGTGTTTCTTCCATAATTTTTGAAGAGGCCTGACGATTGGCTTCAATATAAGAAGCGGCCTCGATTTTAAATGAAAGATTTTCGTCGTAATTGAGGGCAAAAATGCCTGAGTAGAGCAGGTCTAGCAAATACAGAATCGACTCATCGGTCGTAAAGGTTGCGATTTTCGAGTAGAGCTTTTCTTTGGTCGAAATAAACAAGCGGCAATCAGTTAAGCGAGAAATCGAACTTTCTCCAATACTAGTAAGTAGGATGATGGGGATGTTGCGGCGATGTAAAATCGTTGCAATTCGGAGCAATGAGGTAGTCTCGCCCGAATAGGAAATCAGAAGAGCACAGGAGTTAGGAAAGGCTTGATAGGCATCGAAGTATTGTTCCCCAGCTAACGAATGGACACGGACATCTTTACGAATACGGCTCATTTTTTGTTGGAAGGTGAGCGGGAGCAGATTATTATTGCTCGTTGCAAAGACATGGATTGTTTGCGACTCAGCAAGAGTCCGAATCGCTTTGTTTAGGGTTTTATAGGAAAGGAGTGATTGAGTATCGTCAATGGCTTCTTTTTTTAACGTTGCTAGCTGGTGACTAATTTCTTGGATATTATCGCTCTTTTGAAATGGAATATTGGCATTGATTTGTGAAATTGTGCGATTGAGGTAGGTCAGTTCTTTTATGAAAGCTACTTTAAACTCTTGCCAGCCTGAAAATCCTAATTTTTGAGCGGTTCTGACAAGAGTAGATTTAGATGAGAATGTGGCGCTTGCAATCTCTGCTGTTGTTTGATGTTCAATGTTTAATTTCTTGTCTAAAATGTAGTCAATCACCGCTTGTTCACTGTTGGAAAATGTTTGGTATTCGATTTTTTCAATCAGTAGCATGAGTTTCCTTTCTTGAGTTGGTTTTATCGTTTGAAACGATGTTCTTTATTTTTCGATGATTTTTTATGAATTTTGAGAACACTGTTCCAAGTTGATGAAATGTCATTTAAAACCATTATAACAAATGGTAAGCTAAAATTGTCAATAAAAAGAAATAAGTATAGTGTTGAACGAACTTATAATGGATGTTTAGGAAGCACTCTAGTGCTTGACAGACAGCCAAGATGAGATAGAAGGAGTAACAAATGACTTTTCCAAAAAATTTCCTCTGGGGCGGTGCTTTGGCAGCCCATCAATTTGAAGGCGGAGTTCTTGAGACAACGAAGGGACTCAGTGTAGCTGATGTGATGACAGCGGGTGCCCATGGTGTACCACGTAAGATTACAGACGGTGTCGTTGAAGGCTATTATTATCCTAACCATGTAGGAATTGATTTTTATCATCGTTACAAGGAAGATATCGCTATGTTTGCAGACATGGGCTTCAAGTGTTTCCGAACCTCGATTGCTTGGTCCCGTATTTTTCCGACAGGATTTGAAACAACGCCTGACGAAGAAGGATTGCAATTCTATGACGATGTCTTTGACGAACTCCTCAAATATGGAATTGAGCCAGTCATTACTCTATCGCATTTTGAGATGCCGTACGAGCTGGCTAAGAAAAATGGCGGCTTTATGAGCCGTGATACGGTCGACCAATTTGTCAAGTTTGCAGAAGTGGTCTTCAAACGCTACAAGAACAAGGTCAAATACTGGATGACCTTTAATGAAATCAATAATCAGATGAACTACCACAATGACATTTTTGGTTGGACTAATTCAGGGGCTCATTTTAACGATTATGAAAATCCTGAAGAGGCTATGTATATCTGTGGTCACCATACTCTTGTTGCATCCGCAAAAGCAGTAGCAATTGGGAAACAAATCAATCCGGAATTCCAAATTGGGAATATGATTGCCATGGTGCCGATTTATCCTTATTCATGCCGACCAGAAGATATTCTCTTGGCAAATCAAGCCATGCATGACCGCTGGTTCTTCTGTGATGTGCAAGTACGTGGTCACTACCCAGCTTATGCCCTCAAGATGTTTGAACGCAAGGGCTTCCAGATTCCGATTACCGAAGAAGATAAGGCAGTCTTAGCTGCAGGAACAGTTGACTATATTGGCTTTAGTTACTATATGAGTAATGTTGTCGATTCTCAGAAAGAGCAGAGCAATGTCTCAGAAGCAATCGAGGCTTCCAATCCTTATAGTGTGGTCAATCCTTTCATTAAGGCTTCTGACTGGGGCTGGGCGATTGACCCTGTTGGCTTGCGCTATGCGCTCAATGCTTTCTACGAACGCTATGAAAAGCCACTCTTTATCGTAGAAAACGGATTTGGTGCGATTGATGTCAAGGAAGAAGATGGATTCGTTCATGACGGATACCGCATCGATTATCTGCGCAGCCATATTCAAGAAATGGAAAAAGCTATCAATGAAGACGGCGTAGAACTGTGGGGTTATACTCCTTGGGGCTGTATAGACTGTGTGTCCTTTACAACTGGGGAGATGAAAAAACGCTACGGCTTCATCTATGTAGATCGTGACAATGAAGGCAATGGTACGCTGGAACGTTCCAAAAAAGATTCGTATGACTGGTACAAACAAGTCATCGCAAGTAACGGTGAACAACTATAAGATAAAGAATAAGATTCAAAAATCTCTAGTGCAATTGTCATCGTTATGAGATAATAAATGGGAGTAGGAGTTCAGAAGATTTCGTCAATCTTCTGGCTCTTACTCCCTTTTTAAATAGGAGCATGCAATTCATTTCCTAATCAATACGGAAAAAATCTACATGTACAAACTTTTGTTCTTATCTTATAATCGGAATGTAAGCAGTTACATTATCAAATTATAGAAGAGGAATCTTATTATGACAAAAACAGCTTTAATTATTTGTGCAGGTGGAATGTCTTCATCTCTTATCGCGAAAAAAACCATGACTCTCTTACAGGAGCAGGGAGTGGATGTTTTTATGGATGCGCGTGGTGTTCCAGAAGGAACACGAGAAATTCAAGCAGATAAGTTTGACCTGTATCTCGTTAGCCCACAAACAAAAATGAACTTCAACCAGTTGGCGGATGCAGCTGCGAAATTTAACAAACCAGTTGTTCAAATTCCACCACAAGCCTATATTCCAATCCCAATGGGAATTGAAAAAATGGCAGCCTTGGTCAAAGAACATATCTAATATAGAAAGAAAATAATCCATTTTTGTAGTCCTTTGAAACAGTACCAAGGATTCAGATTAGACGGGAGGCGCCATTGTTCCAACCGAAAGAAAAATTATTACTTTTTTATTTGATAAAGCACAAAGAAAGGTTTGTGACGAGCCGTGATATTGCTGCCTACTTGGAGTGTTCAGATAGGACTGTACGGACCTACTACAAGACGATTGCAGCTGTTTTAGCTGATTATCCAGGAGTTGATTTGGTGGCAAAGCAGGGGCAGGGCTACTGTTTGACGGTGAGTGATTATCATCAATTTCAAACGTTTTTGGAAGAGGCTCAATTGGAAAAGAGCCAATTTGACCATGAACCAAAACTAGCCATCGATGAGCGACAGTCCTACATTCTCAACAAATTATTATTTGAACAAAACGATGTCTATTTTGATGATTTGGTGGAGGAATTTTTTGTCAGTAGGTCAACCCTATCAAACGATTTCAAAAAGATTCGCCAGCAATTACAGCCCTATGAGTTGAAGGTTGAAAGTAAGGCCAATAAGGGAGTCTACATTTCTGGAACAGAGCGTAACAAGAGACGTTTCATTATGGACTACTTTTTTGGAAATATCTTTGCTAATACCTTATACCAATATGTGGACAGTCAGCTCTTCCATGAAAAAGTCAGCTTTGAAGAATTGATGATGATTGTCCTTGAGGAATGTCGAAGAGGGGAGCTAACTCTCTCAGATTTTGTCTTGCAAAATCTAGTCATTCATATTGCGCTCGCGCTGCGTCGTATTGCTGAAGGCTTCAAAATCAACAAAGTGGAGCAAGTAGAGGCCTTAAGAGGTTCTCAGAGTCGAAAGATTGCAGAACAAATTCTCAAGCGAGTGTCCGCCTCAACTGGTATGGACATTCCTCCTGAAGAAATTGACTATATCACACTTCACTTGGTTGCCAAAAGGAACGGCTTGGAAGATGAAGAAAAGTATCCATTGATTTTGAACAACAAGTGAGGGCAGAACTGTTAGAGGCAATTGCCCAGTGCGGTGGTGACCTAGCCCCAGCCTTCCAACAAGACTTTCAATTAATCGAGAGCCTACTTGTTCACCTCAAGACCTTGTTGATTCGTCTAGAAAATGAGATTGTCTTGGAAAATCCCTTGTTAACTGATATTAAAACAGACTATGGAGCTAGCCTTGAAATGTCGCGTCAGATGATGCTTTCCATGCCTAGCTTTTGCTCCTATACTTTATCAGATGACGAATTGGCCTATATCGCTCTCCATTTTCTAGCGTCTTCTGAGCGTTTAAAAGAAAATCGCAAACCTAAATACAACATTTTGGTCATTTGTGCAACAGGTTATGGCAGTGCACAGCTGCTGAGAAATCGTATTGAAAAGGAGCTTGGTGATGCCGTATCCATTGTAGACGTCATCGGCTACTATGACATCAATGATAAGATTTTGGAGAATATTGATTTTATCATCTCTTCTATTGATCTCTCAAAGAATATCTTTACGATTCCAGTCTATACGGTGTCTGTCTTTTTCAAGGATGAAGAAGTTCGGATGATTCAGCAGGCCATTAAAGAACTAGGCGGTGAAAGAGCAGGTCATCCTCTGACTCAAACCATTTCGTCCCAGCAGTACGAAGCCTTGTTTGACGAATATCTCTCACCAAACTATTTCTTTGTGTACGAGAAGATTGACAAAGAGAGTTTGTTGCAAGAACTAGTCGAGGCTCTTTCGTACCAAGAAGATGAGCATTATGCTCTTACTTTTAAAAAGTTGATTGAGCAACGTGAGAGTATGAGTACAGTCGTGTTTAGTGAACACATTGCAGTCCCGCATCCTATTCAACCGATTGGGCACCATCATCGAATGGCTGTTGCTATCGTCAAAGAGGGGATGTATTGGAGTACAGACTATCCAGCCATTCAATTGGTTTTCCTGCCCTCTTTATCTGTCTATGGTAATGAAGGACTGGAACATCTTACTAAATTAATTGTCAACTTGGTGGATAAACCTAACATACAACGTGAATTAGTCAAATGTGCATCATTTGATGACTTCAAGAAAATCTTTTTATCGATAGGAGAAAAATAGTTTATGGATACAGAAGCATTGCAGGTTGCTGCCTTTGAAATTATTTTAAATAGCGGCAATGCGAGAACGATTGTTCATGAGAGTTTTGCAGATATGCGAAACGGTGACTATGAACAGGCGGCTGAAAAACTAGCTCAAGCCAATGACGAATTATTATTGGCTCACCAAGCGCAAACCAAGCTATTACATGAGTATGCAAATGGTACCGAGATTAAAATTGAGATTATCATGGTACACGCGCAGGATCATTTGATGACCTCTATGACATTACGAGAAGTAGCCCTTGAAATGTTAGAACTCTATAAAAAAGTAGGAGACTAATTCAAGGTTAGAAAGGTTCATATGACTGAAAAAGAAAAACAAGAATTGGAACAACGCAGAAGAGAACATGCAATCACGAGTTTGTATTATAACCGCTACCTACTCGTCCGCTATGCAACTGCCTTGTCCTTGTTTCTTTATCTCTATTGGACACTGATGTTGTATCTGGGCAAGTCGCCCTTTTACATAATGGTGCTTCCTTTAGCCTTGCTTCTCTTTAGTGGACTTTCTATGTGGGAAATGGCGAAAATGTACACCCGTGAACAACCGTCACCAAAAGTGACAATCTCATTTTATAAGGTCGTGCTCGGGACGAATTTTTTAGTGATTGCCCTGTGTCTTGCGCAACAATCTAGTTTGCTTTTCCCGCTATTTCGAACCTCAGTAACCAGTTTGGCAATCATTATTGGTGGTCATCTGTTAGCTAGCCTGGGCGTTATCGGGATTTTATTCCGCCTCAAGCGTATTGAAGCAAAACAGGACAAGCAGTTCCTGCGGATTAAGACCTACTTATCGTCCATTACTTAACTTACCAACATTTTAAAAAACTATAAAAAGGAGGAGATGCTAAAATGTTTGGATTTTTAGAAAAATATATCATGGGTCCCATGGCGAAGGTATCAACTTTCCGCCCAGTCCGGGCCATTGTAGCAGCCGGAACGGCTTCTATCCCGCTGACAATTGTAGGGTCAGCCTTCTTGGTACTTGGCGTATTGCCACAAGCCTTTCCAATCCTAGCAGGGATTTGGGCAGCGTCGTTTGATAAATTTGTAGCCTTGACAATCTTTGCCTATAAGTGTTCAATGGGGATTCTATCTCTCTACTTTGCTCTGATTATTGGTTATGAATATACGAAGATTTATGCCGAAGAAGAAGAATTGAACCTAAATCCGCTAAATGGTGGTCTTTTATCCGTCTTTGCTTTCTTCATGACTATTCCAGAAATCATCTGGAAAGACGGAATGATGGCAACTGTTACGGGTGATACAACAATCGGTGGCTGGACTGTCGGTGGCGATAGCTTGGCTCGACTTTCTACTTCAGGGCTTTTTACAGCGATTTTGATGTCTATTCTTGCAGTTCAACTCTATCGTCTCTGCGTGAAAAATAACTGGGTCGTGAAAATGCCAGAAGCAGTTCCAGAAGGAGTATCTCGTTCATTTACAGCGCTTATTCCAGCCTTTATTGTAGCTGTTGCTGTTCTATTGATTCAACTTGTCTTTATCTCACTAGGGACAGACATCTATAAAGTGGTTGCCATTCCATTTGGTTTTGTAACTCAGATTACCAATACGCTACCTGGACTCTTACTCATTTACTTCCTCGTCCATGCCTTGTGGTTGGTAGGTATCCATGGTGCCAACATCGTTATGGGACTTGTAAACCCTATCTTATTGGCTAACATGGCTTCAAACGTTGATGGAAAATTCTTTATCGCTGCCGGTGAGTTTACTAATGCCTACGTTACTGTCGGAGGTTCTGGAGCAACTCTTGTTCTTGCCTTGCTTATGGCGTTTACAGCACGTTCAGAACAGTTGAAACTATTAGGCCGTGCTTCATTAGGTCCTGCAATTTTCAATATCAACGAGCCAATTATCTTCGGTCTTCCGATTGTATATAACCCGAATTTGGCACTTCCGTTCCTACTTGCACCATTGGCATCTACAACCATTGCCTACCTAGGAATTCAAGTTGGATTTGCAGGTAAAGCTATTGTACAAACACCATGGCCAACTCCAGCAGGATTTGGTGCCTTTATCGGAGCTGGTGGAGATATTAAAGCAGGAATCCTTGCGATTGTCTGTGTCTTGGCAGCAGGTGCCATCTGGTTCCCATTCTTCAAAGCTTATGATAATAAACTGTTGAAAGAAGAACAAGAACTTGCAGACTCAAAAGCAGTTTCATAATCTCATTTCTAACGCAAGCAAATAGGCTGGACTTTGTGCCAGCTTTTTTGTATCTTGCAAGGATAGTCTAGAAGTCGTACATCCTTTTGATTTCTCCCCAATCAAACACTCTATGTTGTTTTTTTCAACATTTTCATCAAAATTTGGTATAATACAGTTAGAAAAATGAAAAAGGGGTAAGAGATGAACAAGCAGGAACGGTTGGAAGAAATTACACGATTGGTTCATAAAAGAGGAACCATCCGCATTTCAGAGATTGTCGATTTGCTAAATGTGACGGACATGACTGTCCGAAGAGACTTCAGCGAGCTGGAACACAAGGGAGTGTTAACCAAGATTCATGGTGGCGCGAGAAGCAACAAAGCCTTTCAGTTGAGGGAATTTTCTCATTCAGAAAAGCATGTTCAAAATATTGAAACCAAGCGAGCTATTGCTGCAACAGCAGCCGGTCTGATCGAAGATGGTGATACGATTTTCTTGGGGCCAGGTACAACTGTTGCCTGTCTTGCAGAGGCTATTAGCAATTCGAAACTCACAGTGATTACCAATTGTCTCCCTATTTTTACCATCTTATCTCAGAAGAAATCAGAAGATTTTCAGGTCTTTCTTCTTGGCGGTGAATGGCGCCAAGTGACCGAATCCTTTGTGGGAGAGATGACCAATACAGTCCTAGAAAAGATGCACTTTAGTAAGATGTTTTTTAGCGGCAATGCGGTCAAAGGTAATGACATCATGACCTCTACTCTGACAGAAGCCTACACTCAGCAGCTCGCCTTGAAGCATTCCTTAGAGAAATATCTGCTGATTGATGCTAGTAAAATCGGTAAAGAAGATTTTACCACGTTTTGCCAATTAAAAGATGTCACCGCAGTGATTAGTGATCACTTGACAGACGAAGAGCAGTACCGCTATTTGACAGCCTATACAGAAGTGATTAGTGAATAATGTTTGAAAAACAGCGATTTAAAAAAATCTGCTGTTTTTTTGTCGCATTTCTCAACAAAAATCGAACAAAATATGTTGACTTGGTGTTGGGTTTTGTGTATAATACAAACATAAAAGCGAACTGCTTTTAACTGTTTTGCAAAACATTTTTTTCCGGAAAACGAAACAAGACACACAAGGAGAAAACAATGACAATTATTATCGGTGCTGATCCAGCAGGAGAAAAACTCAAAAACGTTCTTCATCATTTTCTTGTTGAACTAGGCTACTCAGTGCTTGATGTGAGCAGTGGCAAGGACTTTGTCGATACCACTTTAGCGATTGCACAAGAAGTGAATAGACAAGAGGGCAATCTCGGCATTGCAATCGATGCTTATGGTGTTGGTTCGTTTATGACAGCAACAAAAATCAAAGGCATGATTGCAGCAGAAGTCTCAGATGAGCGCTCTGCCTACATGACACGTGGTCACAATAATTCTCGTATCATTACCCTCGGTAGCGAGATTGTTGGGGAAGGTTTGGCAAAAAATATCGTGAAAGGATTTGTAGAAGGTGTCTATGACGGTGGTCGCCACCAAATCCGTGTCGATATGCTGAATAAAATGTGTTAGAAAGAGGAGAAAAAGATGAAAATTGCAGTTGGATGCGATCATATTGTAACCTACGAAAAAATCGCAGTGGTCAATTATTTAAAAAATCAAGGCTATGAAGTCCTAGATTGTGGGACTTACGATAGTGTCAGAACCCACTACCCTATCTTCGGGAAAAAAGTCGGAGAAGCAGTTGTCAGCGGTGAAGCTGACTTGGGTATCTGTATCTGTGGGACAGGTGTTGGAATCAATAACGCTGTAAACAAGGTACCAGGTGTTCGTTCAGCACTCGTCAGAGATATGACATCAGCGCTCTACGCCAAAACAGAGTTAAATGCCAATGTCATTGGTTTTGGTGCCAAAGTGACAGGTGAATTGTTGATGTGCGACATCATTGATGCCTTTATCCAAGCAGAGTATCAACCAACGGCTGAAAATCAAGCCTTAATTGAGAAATTAGCTAAAATTGAAACGATCAATCAAGAGCAAACAGATAGCGCCTTCTTTGACGAATTCATTGAAAAATGGAACCGTGGTGAGTACCACGATTAGGCCTAGAAGTAGATAGGTGGAATATACGATGACAGTAGAAAATCAAAAACATACACTAATGGAAAAGGTCAGTAACCAAGAGGGAATTATCTCTGCTCTTGCCTTTGACCAGCGCGGTGCTCTGAAAAAAATGATGGCCAAGTATCAAGATACAGAGCCTACAGCTGAAGAGATTGAACTATTAAAAAGTATTGTCTCTGAAGAATTAACCCCCTATTCTTCGTCTATCTTGCTCGATCCAGAATACGGTCTTCCGGCTTCTCATATTCGTGATAGCCAGTCAGGGCTACTTTTGGCCTATGAAAAGACTGGATACGATGTGACTAGTACGAGTCGCTTACCAGACTGCCTAGTTGAATGGTCAGTAAAACGTCTCAAAAAAGAGGGAGCAGATGCAATCAAATTCCTCTTGTACTATGATGTGGACGGCGATCCTTACGTCAACTTGCAAAAACATGCCTATATTGAACGCTTGGGTTCAGAATGTGCCGCAGAAGGCTTGCCTTTCTTTTTAGAGATTTTGAGCTACGATGAGCAGATTCAAGACACGACCAGTCCAGAATTTGCCAAAGTAAAACCAAGAAAAGTCATCGAAGCCATGAGAGTGTTCTCAGATAAGGCCTTCGGAGTCGATGTATTGAAAGTAGAAGTGCCAGTCAATATGGCCTATGTAGAGGGATTTGCGCAAGGAAATGACACGGTGTACACAAAAGAAGAAGCAGCGGCTTATTTCAAGCAACAAGATGCAGCAACTCCTCTACCTTATATCTATTTGAGTGCGGGTGTATCTGCCAGCCTTTTCCAAGAAACCTTGAAATTCGCGCATGAATCTGGCGCAGCTTTCAACGGTGTCTTGTGCGGGCGTGCTACTTGGGCAGATTCTGTCCAAATCTATATGGAGCAGGGCGAAGAAGCGGCTAGAAATTGGTTGAGAACCCAAGGACGTCAGAACATTGAATCGCTGAATGAGGTGTTAGCTACAACGGCTTCTTCTTGGAAAAAACGTGTCGGTTTGTAAAGGTTTACAAGAAAATTGTTTCGTGATATAATTGTTTCAGTAGTTTGTATAGAGTGGATTGTAACTAAGAAAATTAGGCAAGACCGCAGATGAATAAGGGAGAAGACTTCCTTAGCTCATTTGTGGTCTTTTGTATTTAAAAAGATAAAGGAGATTATTCTTTAGATGTATCGTATTGTACAGTCTTTAAATAACAATGCAGCTTTAGTTAAAAATGAACAGGGAGAGCAGTCAGTTGTGATGGGAATGGGGGTCGCCTTTCAAAAGAAAAAAGGGGATCTGGTCAATGCTCAAAAAATTGAAAAGGTCTTTTCTCTCAAAAGTTCGGAATCCAAAGACCATTTCTTCATGCTATTGAAAGATGTGCCGCTAGACTTTATTACGGTGACCTATCAGGTGATTGATCAGTTATCGCATCAATATGATTATCCGATACAAGACTATATCTATGTGACCTTAACAACTCATATTTATTGTGCCTATAAGGCTGTTTTGGACCAAACCTATCAAGAAAGCAAGCTCCCCAGTATGCTACAAGAGTATCCGATTGAACATCAGATGGCGACAGATGCCTTGGTTATTTTTCGCCAAAAACTGCTACAGGACTTCCCAGAAGATGAAGTCGGACGAATTGCCCTACATTTTATCAATGCTAAGGGGGAAAAAGCAGAAGAGCAGGTCTTGAAAGTTGAGACGCTTCAGCTGGTCCTATCCTTGGTTGAAAAAGAATTAGCGGCAAATGGGATTTTGAGGACGAAGGAAAATAGCAAGTTCTACGATCGTTTGATGGTTCATTTGACCTACTTTATCCGCTATTCAGACAAGGAGCATAGCGGAACTTCATCTTTAGATCAGATGGCAGCAACCATGCAACTTGCCTATCCTAAAGCCTATGAATTGGGATCACGTATCCATGATATGATCGCCACTGAATTAGGGATCAGTCCAAACGAAGGCGAAAAAATGTATATCGTCCTTCATGTTCAGCGTTTAGTATAACAATCTCTCTCATCAAACATAGCAAAAGGAGAAAACAAAATGAATAGAGAAGAAATTACATTGCTTGGTTTTGAAATCGTTGCATTCGCAGGGGATGCGCGTTCCAAACTATTGGAGGCTTTGACAGCTGCCCAACAAGGGGATTTTGACCGAGCAGAACAGTTGGTTGCAGCAGCCAATGAATGTATTGTGGAAGCCCATCATACTCAAACAGCTCTTTTACAAAAAGAAGCAGCAGGAGATGATTTGGCCTTTAGTGTGACCTTGATGCATGGTCAGGATCATTTGATGACAACCTTGCTCCTCAAAGACATGATGTCACACATGATTGAATTGTATAAGAGAGGAAGCTAATATGAATCAGTTAATTGCACAAATCGAGCGCGGAAAACCTCTATTTGAAAAAATTTCACGCAATATTTACTTACGTGCTATTCGGGATGGCTTTATTGCTGGAATGCCAGTGATTCTTTTCTCAAGTATTTTCATTCTGATTGCCTATGTTCCAAATGCTTGGGGATTCAAATGGAGCGCAGATATTGAGACCCTTCTGATGACACCTTATAATTATTCAATGGGTATTTTGGGGCTGTTTGTCGCTGGGACAACTGCAAAAGCCTTGACCGATTCTATGAACCGCTCACTGCCTAACACCAATCAAATAAACTTTATTTCGACAATGCTTGCAGCAATTGTTGGTTTCCTGCTAATGGCTGCTAATCCAGCAGAAGGTGGTGGTTTCTTAACTGGCTTTATGGGGACCAAGGGCTTGCTAACAGCTTTCATCGCAGCCTTCATTACGGTGAATGTTTACAAGGTTTGCGTGAAAAACAATGTGACCATTCGGATGCCGGAAGAAGTTCCACCGAATATTTCACAAGTATTTAAAGACTTGATTCCTTTCACCGTTTCAGTGATATTGCTGTACGCTATCGAACTCCTTGTCCACAATGCTCTAGGTGTAAATGTTGCTGAATCTATTGGTAAACTATTAGCTCCATTGTTCCAAGCTGCAGATGGCTATGTGGGAATTACCATTATCTTTGGAGCCTTTGCCTTCTTCTGGTTTGTTGGAATCCATGGTCCTTCTATTGTAGAACCAGCTATTGCAGCCATTACCTATGCGAATGCAGAAGCGAACTTGCAATTGCTCCAAGCTGGAGAACACGCTGACAAGATTTTAACGTCAGGTACTCAAATGTTTATCGTTACGATGGGTGGTACTGGTGCGACACTGGTGGTTCCGTTTATGTTCATGTGGTTGACCAAATCAAAACGTAATAAAGCAATTGGACGTGCATCCGTTGTACCTACATTCTTTGGTGTGAATGAACCCATTTTGTTTGGTGCACCACTTGTCTTAAACCCTGTTTTCTTTATTCCATTTATTTTAACGCCAATTGTCAACGTTTGGATTTTCAAATTCTTCATTGATAGTTTGGGCATGAACAGTTTCACTGCGAATTTACCTTGGACAACTCCAGCTCCCTTAGGGCTTGTTCTAGGAACTAATTTCCAAGTATTATCCTTCATTTTAGCAGCTGTTTTGATTGTTGTTGACGTTGCTATTTACTACCCATTCCTAAAAGTCTATGATCATCAAATTCTTGAAGAAGAGCGTACCGGCAAATCTTCAGATGAATTGAAAGAAAAAGTTGCAGCAAACTTTAATACCGCAAAAGCAGATGCTATTCTTGAAAAAGCAGGCGCTACTGAAGCGAAAGAAATCACAGAACAGACCAATGTTTTGGTTCTCTGTGCAGGTGGCGGAACCAGTGGTTTATTGGCCAATGCCCTTACAAAAGCTGCGAAAGAATATGGTGCGCCCGTTACTGCTGCTGCAGGAAGTTATGGTGGACACCGTGAAATCTTACCTCAGTATCAATTGGTTATTTTAGCTCCTCAAGTAGCTTCAAACTATGAAGACTTGAAGGTTGAAACAGATAAACTTGGTATCAAGTTAGCTAAAACTGAAGGTGCACAGTACATCAAGTTGACACGAGATGGCCAAGGAGCCTTGGCATTTGTCAAGCAACAATTAGAAGACTAGAGGTGAAAAATGGTCAAACAATTACCGAAAGATTTTATTTTTGGTGGAGCAACCGCAGCCTATCAAGCAGAAGGAGCCACTCAAATAGATGGCAAGGGAGCTGTTGCATGGGACAAGTATCTAGCCGATCATTATTGGTACCGTGCAGATCCTGCTAGTGATTTTTATCATCGCTATCCCGTTGACTTAGAATTGGCAGAAAAATTTGGGGTCAACGGCATTCGGATTTCCATTGCCTGGTCTCGTATTTTTCCAACAGGATATGGAGAGGTCAATCCTAAAGGTGTTGCCTTTTACCATCGCTTGTTTGCAGAATGTCACAAGCGCCATGTGGAGCCCTTTGTGACCCTGCATCATTTTGATACACCAGAAGCCTTGCATTCTCAGGGAGATTTTCTCAACCGTGATACGATTGACCATTTTGTGGATTATGCTGCCTTTTGCTTTGAAGAATTTCCAGAAGTAAAATTTTGGACAACCTTTAATGAAATTGGTCCGATTGGAGACGGCCAGTATTTGGTCGGAAAATTCCCGCCGGGTATCCAGTATGATCTAGCAAAAGTCTTTCAGTCTCATCATAATATGATGGTGGCACATGCTAGGGTGGTTAAACTCTTTAAAGACAAGGGCTATACAGGTGAGATTGGGGTCGTTCATGCCCTACCAACCAAGTATCCCTATAATCCTGAAAATCCAGCCGATGTTCGGGCAGCAGAGCTAGAAGATATTATCCATAATCGCTTTATTTTGGATGCGACCTACCTTGGCGAATACTCCGATGAAACCATGCAAGGAGTTAACCATATCTTGGCGGTAAATGGCGGAGAGCTTGATTTGCGCAAGGAAGACTTTGAGCATTTGCAGGCAGCCAAGGACTTGAATGATTTCCTAGGAATCAATTACTACATGAGTGATTGGATGCGGGGAGATGATGTCGAGAAGACGGAGATTACCCACAACGGCAAAGGTGAAAAAGGTGGCTCCAAATATCAAATCAAAGGCGTTGGGCGCAGAGAATTTGATGTAGATGTTCCAAGAACGGACTGGGATTGGATGATTTATCCGCAAGGCTTGTATGACCAAATCATGCGGGTGAAGGCCAATTATCCAAATTATAAAAAGATCTATATTACAGAAAATGGCTTGGGCTACAAGGATGAGTTTGTAGATGGTACGGTCTACGATGATGCCCGGATTGACTATGTGAAGCAGCATTTGGGCGTGATTGCGGATGCGATTGCAGACGGTGCCAATGTCAAAGGCTACTTCCTCTGGTCCTTGATGGATGTCTTCTCCTGGTCCAATGGTTATGAGAAACGCTATGGTCTCTTCTATGTCGATTTTGAGACCCAAGAGCGCTATCCCAAGAAAAGTGCCTATTGGTACAAGCAGGTTGCTGAAAGTAGAATCCTTGAGTAGGATTGCTTCCTCTTTGAACCTGTGAATAGTTCTTTCATAAGGAACTGATAAAACAAGAGACTGGCCTTAGGCCAGTCTCTTGTTTTTTTTGTCGTATATTGTTATTGTCCAATCGTTTGGAGTAGGACTTCAGGTGTTGTGACGGGTAGGATACGAACGCGGTTGAGCGTCAGGAGGCCGTCAGCAGCAGAGGCGAGGCCTTCGTTGGTGGTCACACCGAGTTTGTACTGGGCTTCTTCGACGGTCTTGATGGTTTGGTCGGAGTAGCGCCCTGCGGGGTAGGCGACTGCAATGGTCTCTTGATTGAGGTTGTTGTCTAGGTAAGACTTGGAGTCTTTTAGTTCGGTAGTCTGTGCTTCAGGCGAGCTATATTCGAGGTCAGGATGGTTGACGGTATGGCTCTGGAAGGACATGCCATTGTCCTTCATTTCCTTGATTTGCTCCAAGGTCAGATGGTCGGCCTGGGTATCGGTTGCACCTGTGATGACGTTATTGGTCGCTTTCATGTTGTATTGTTTGAGAAGCGGGTAGGCGATGCTATAAAAATCCCACAAACTGTCATCAAAGGTGAGCCAGACGACTTTTTTATATTTTGGGAGGACATTTTCGGTCAATACTTTATAGGCTTCTTCAGGTGTCAGCGTATAGTATCCAGCCTCTTGGAAGGCTTTGAGGTGACTTTCAAATGTCGTCGGGTCAACAATCAGATTGGCATTGGCAGCTTCTTCAGGCGCCATGACATGGACGGCGTGGTACATGAGAATGGGAATTTTGACAGGTTCTACTTGTTTTTCCCAGGTAATGTCCTCGCTGCTTGACGGACTTGCTTCGCTCGTCTCCCTTATTGCTTCTTGGCTGGTTGTTGTCGTAGTTATAGCCATCGTCTGACTCTGTTGAGTGCTTGGATTGATGATTGCTAGAATGCTGTCACGATTGAGATACAAAACGATAGCCAGTAGAATGAGTAGTAAGGTACTGATTGCAGTCCATAGACCTTTGGTATGGTTGCGGCGTTTTTTGTGGTTTCGAGTCGAACGACTTCTTTGTGCGGGCATAAGGACCTCCTTTTGATATCTTCCTCTATTATAGCAAATTTTTTGCCAACTGCTTTAATTATCTGATATAATAGTAAAAATAGTTTTTTAAAGGAGCATGTATGTCAGTGAAAATTGGATTATTAGGATTTGGTACAGTAGCAAGCGGTATTCCCTTTTTGTTGAAGGAAAACGCAGAAAAGATTCAACAGGCTGCTCAAGACGAGATTGAGATTGCAAAGGTTTTGGTACGGGATGATGCGGAAAAAGCACGCTTGGAAGCAGCAGGACACAACTATCATTTTGTCACAAATGTTGATGAGATTTTAGCAGACAACGAGATTCAGATTGTCGTTGAGTTGATGGGGCGGATTGAGCCTGCTAAGACCTTTATCAGCCGTGCTTTGGAAGCAGGAAAACATGTGGTAACGGCCAATAAAGATTTGCTTGCAGTACATGGCAGTGAGTTGCGTAGCCTTGCGGAAAAGCATGGTGTGGCACTCTATTATGAAGCGGCAGTCGCAGGGGGAATTCCAATCTTGCGGACCTTGTCCAATTCATTTGTGTCTGACAAAGTGACGCGTATCCTTGGTGTCTTGAATGGGACATCGAACTTTATGATGACCAAGATGGTCGATGAGGGCTGGACCTATGAAGAGGCCTTGAAAACTGCTCAAGAGTTGGGCTATGCAGAGTCAGACCCGACCAATGATGTGGAAGGAATTGACGCGGCCTATAAAGCAGTGATTCTCAGCCAATTTGGTTTTGGGATGACCATTGATTTTGACCATGTGGAGCATAAGGGAATTTCAGGTATTTCACCAGAGGATGTAGCAGTTGCGCAGGAGTTGGGGTATGTGATTAAATTAGTCGGAGATATTCGTGAGACAGCTTCTGGCTTGTCAGCGGAAGTGTCACCAACCTTCTTGCCGAAAAATCATCCCCTAGCAAGTGTCAATGGGGTCATGAATGCAGTCTTTGTCGAGTCAATCGGAATCGGCCAGTCCATGTACTACGGACCAGGAGCTGGGCAAAAGCCGACCGCAGCTAGCGTTACCGCAGATATTATCCGCATTGTCCGTCGTTTGAAAGACAAGACCATCGGTAAGGCCTTTAATGAGTTTTCTCGTCCGCTTCAATTAGCGGCACCTGCTGATGTGCGTAGTGAATACTATTTCTCTATTGTGGCGCCTGATAAAAACGGTACCTTGTTGCAGCTGGCAGAGATTTTCAATGCAGAAGAAATTTCCTTCAAGCAAATCCTGCAACAGGCTTCTGACGGAACGCAAGCCCGCTTGGTTGTGGTCACTCATAGCATGAACAAGACACAGCTTGAAAACGTGACAGCCAAGTTAGCAGAAGCGACCGATTTCACGTTGCAAAATACCTTTAAAGTGTTAGGGGAATAAGATGAAGATTATTGTACCAGCAACGAGTGCCAATATCGGACCGGGCTTTGACTCTCTAGGGGTGGCCCTGTCCAAATATTTGACCATCGAAGTTGTAAAAGAGCAGGAAGAATGGTTTGTCGAACATGATCTAGAGTTTGTGCCGTCAGATCAGTACAACCTCTTGATTAAGACAGCTCTGAAAGTGTGCCCAGATTTGCGACCCCACCATGTCCGCATGACGAGTGACATCCCACTTGCGCGTGGTCTTGGCTCATCGAGTTCTGTGATTGTAGCGGGGATTGAGTTGGCCAATCAATTGGCAGACTTGCAGTTGAGTGATGATGAAAAGTTGCGGATTGCAACAGAAATCGAGGGACATCCCGATAATGTTGCCCCAGCTATCTTCGGAAACTTGGTCATTTCAAGCTATGTGAATAAAAAGGTGGCTAAGATTGTGACGGATTTTCCTCAAGCAAGTTTCATTGCCTTTATTCCAAACTATCCTTTGCGCACCAGTGAGAGCCGCGGTGTCTTGCCGACACAATTTTCATCGAAGAAAGCTGTCGCAGCAAGCGCCATCGCTAATGTCGCGATTGCAGCCTTGTTGACAGGTGATTTGGTTGAGGCTGGAAAAGCGATTGAGGCCGACTTGTTCCATGAACCTTTCCGCCAAAAATTGGTGCAGGAATTTTATCCGATTCGCCAATTAGGACGGGAATTGGGAGCTTATGCGACCTATCTATCAGGAGCAGGTCCAACGGTCATGGTCCTAGCAGACCAAGCCAAGGAAGTGGCGCTAAAAGACGCTATTGATGCTTTGCAGCTAGACGGGGAAAGTGTTATCTTGACGGTAGACAGGCATGGTGTGCGTGTCGAAGCATAGACTAATGTCAAAAAATAAGGCCATTTTAACCCAAACTGATTCGTAAAGGAGTGAGAACAATCGCGACTTTGACATTGCGATTGAACCCCACCTCCTTTTTTCTTTTTTTATCGTTTTTTACGGGGATTTTTGGTATAATGGACTGAATGTACTTTGGGAGTGAACATTATGAAAGAGAAAATCAAACAAACCTTAACAGAAATCGATATTCGCTTCGATGAACCATTGAAAGACTATACCTATACCAAGGTTGGGGGCAAGGTCGACTATCTGGCCTTTCCTCGCAATCGCTATGAATTGGTGCGGATTGTCGAATTTGCCAATCAGGAACAGATTCCATGGATGGTACTGGGAAATTCGAGCAACATCATCGTTCGTGACGGTGGGATTCGAGGCTTTGTCATTCGGATGGACAAGCTCAATAGCATTACCGTATCAGGCTATACAATCGAGGCAGAAGCAGGTGCCAATCTGATTCAGACAACGCAGGTTGCTGCCCATCATTCCTTGTCAGGTTTTGAATTTGCCTGTGGTATTCCTGGAAGCGTTGGCGGAGCCGTCTTTATGAATGCAGGGGCTTACGGTGGTGAGATTGCGCATATCCTTGTTTCGGCTCAAATTTTGACGCCAAAAGGCTATGTGGAGACGCTCGACGCTCGTGACTTGACATTTGGCTATCGTTCGTCTATTTTACAAGAAAATGGGGCCATTGTCCTATCTGCCAAGTTTGCCTTGAAGCCTGGTAATCACACGGCGATTAAGCAAGAGATGGAACGCTTGACCCACCTACGGGAATTGAAACAGCCCCTAGAGTACCCCTCTTGCGGTTCCGTTTTCAAACGTCCGATGGGACATTTTGCAGGACAGTTGATTATGGAAGCAGGCCTGAAAGGCCATCGTATCGGTGGTGTTGAAGTGTCTGAAAAACATGCAGGTTTCATGGTCAATGTCGCAAATGGTACAGCGCAAGATTATGAAGACTTGATTGCCTATGTCATTGAAACCGTTGCAACACACTCTGGCATTACGCTGGAGCGTGAAGTGCGTATCTTAGGAGATTCCTTAAAATAAGGGAAAATAAGGACGAATAAAGGAGCGTAAGTCTTTCAGTTTTGATTTAGTGCTAGACAGCGAGTTGCAGGCATTAGGTTCGGCAAGACGAGGTAACGCCGTAATAGATCAAGACTGAATGACGTAAGGGAGGTGAAGCCTATCGTAACCGGCAGTATAGAAGGTAGTAATGATGCCTTAGAGACAGAAAAGGCCTAACAGAGCCTTTAATCTGTAATCCATATAAAGAAGGAATTTATGAGAATTGAAGAAGCCAATTATCGAATTTAAGAACGTTTCAAAAGTATTTGAAGATAGTGGGACAGTCGTTTTAAAGGATATTAACTTTGAGCTGGAAGAAGGGAAATTTTACACCCTCCTAGGTGCTTCTGGTTCAGGAAAATCAACGATTTTAAATATCATTGCAGGACTCTTAGATGCTACGTCAGGGGATATTTATCTGGATGGCGAGCGAATCAACGATGTACCGACCAATAAACGCGATGTCCATACGGTCTTCCAGTCCTATGCGCTATTTCCGCACATGACTGTTTTTGAAAACGTGGCATTTCCCCTTAAATTACGAAAAATCCCCAAAGAAGAAATTGAAAAACGTGTGACAGAAGTCTTGAAGATGGTCCGCCTAGCAGGCTATGAAAAACGCGCCATTCAAAAATTATCGGGTGGTCAACGCCAGCGGGTAGCCATTGCACGCGCCATCATCAACGAACCGCGGGTGGTCTTGCTCGATGAGCCCTTATCAGCCCTCGACTTGAAACTGCGGACAGACATGCAGTATGAACTGCGTGAATTGCAACAGCGCCTTTGGATTACCTTTGTCTTTGTCACCCATGACCAAGAAGAGGCGCTTGCCATGAGCGACTGGATTTTTGTCATGAACGATGGGGAAATTGTGCAATCGGGTACGCCTGTAGACATCTACGATGAGCCGATTAACCATTTTGTTGCGACCTTTATCGGAGAGTCCAATATTATTTCAGGTCGTATGATCGAAGACTACTTGGTGGAATTTAACGGCAAGCGTTTTGAAGCGGTTGACGGTGGGATGAAGCCAAATGAGCCAGTACAGGTGGTCATTCGTCCAGAGGATTTGCAGATTACCCTGCCAGAAGAAGGAAAATTAAAGGTCAAGGTTGATACCCAGCTCTTCCGTGGCGTTCACTATGAAATCATCGCCTACGATGACTTGGGCAATGAGTGGATGATTCACTCCACCCGCAAGGCCATTGAAGGTGAGGTGATTGGTCTAGACTTTGAACCTGAAGATATTCATATCATGCGTCTCAACGAGACGGAAGAAGAGTTTGATGCTCGTATCGAAGAATACGTGGAGGTCGAAGAGGTCGAAGACGGCTTGATCAATGCAATCGAGGAGGAACGAAATGAAGAAAACCTCTAGATTATTCGTTCTTCCCTATGCTCTTTGGATTGCCCTCTTTGTCTTAGCGCCCGTTGCCATGATTGTCTACAAATCGTTTTTCGACATTGACGGCAATCTGACACTAGCGAACTACCAGACCTATTTCGACTCTCCCAATATGACCTACCTGCGGATGAGTATGAACTCCATTCTCTACGCAGGAATCATCACCCTTGTGACCTTGCTAATCAGCTATCCAACAGCCTTTTTTCTCACCCAGCTAAAGCACAAGCAGCTCTGGCTGATGCTGATTATTTTGCCGACCTGGGTCAATTTGCTCTTGAAAGCCTATGCCTTTATCGGTATTTTTGGTCAACACGGATCCATCAATCAATTTTTGAGTTTTCTAGGCTTGGGAACCCAGCAGATTCTCTTTACGGATTTTTCATTCATCACGGTGGCCAGCTACATTGAAATTCCCTTTATGATTTTGCCGATTTTCAATGCCTTGGATGATTTGGATCAAAATCTCATTCATGCCAGTCGTGATTTGGGTGCCAATGCTTGGCAGACCTTTACAAAAGTCATCTTTCCTCTCTCCATGAATGGCGTGAGAAGCGGTGTTCAAGCCGTTTTTATCCCAAGTTTGAGCTTGTTCATGCTGACCCGCCTCATCGGTGGAAATCGCGTGATTACGCTTGGTACAGCTATTGAGCAGCACTTCCTCACTACCCAAAACTGGGGGATGGGGTCCACCATCGGGGTGGTCTTGATTCTGGCCATGCTCCTCACCATGTGGCTAACGAAAGAGAGGAAGAAAT
Organism: Streptococcus cuniculi; assembly: GCF_001921845.1. Lineage (GTDB taxonomy): Bacteria > Bacillota > Bacilli > Lactobacillales > Streptococcaceae > Streptococcus > Streptococcus cuniculi. The sequence continues at coordinate 29,457 of NZ_MSJM01000002.1, forward strand.
AATGAAAAAAATTGGAAAAATCTATTTAACCATTACCTTCCTAGTCCTCTATCTCCCGATTTTTTATCTGATTGCCTATGCCTTCAATGAGGGTGGGGACATGAACGGCTTTACAGGCTTTACCATGGAGTATTTTTCATCCATGCTAGGCGATAGCCGTTTGATGCTCATCTTAGCCCAGACCTTCCTCTTGGCCTTTCTCAGCTCCTTGATTGCAACGGTCATCGGAACTTTCGGTGCTATTTACATCTACAATAGCAAGCAGAAATGGCAAAATATGTTGCTCTCCATCAATAATATCCTGATGGTGGCACCAGATGTCATGATTGGAGCCAGCTTCTTGATTCTCTTTACCGTGATTGGTTTCCAACTTGGCTTTGTCTCTGTTCTCTTGAGTCACGTGGCCTTTTCCATTCCGATTGTGGTTTTGATGGTCTTGCCACGCCTCAAGGAAATGAATGGCGACATGGTTCTTGCAGCCTATGACTTGGGGGCTAGCCAATTCCAAATGCTCAAAGAAATCATGTTGCCCTATCTGACACCTGCCATTATCGCAGGCTACTTCATGGCCTTTACCTATTCCTTGGACGATTTTGCTGTGACCTTCTTTGTCACAGGAAATGGCTATTCCAACCTGTCTGTTGAGATTTATTCACGCGCCCGTCAGGGAATTTCCCTTGAAATCAATGCCCTTTCCACTCTAGTCTTTCTCTTTAGTATCTTGTTGGTCGTGGGCTATTACTTCATCTCTCGTGAAAAGGAGGTGAACTAATGAAACGCTTGTATTCCTTTTTAATCGGAATTACCGTGATTGTCCTTGTCCTCTTTGGTATCAGCCATCAGCTTGAAAACCAGTCGAATGAGGGAACGACAGAAAAATTAGTCATCTATAACTGGGGAGATTACATCGATCCTGAACTCTTGGACAAGTTTACAGAAGAAACAGGGATAAAGGTGGATTATCAGACCTTTGATTCCAATGAAGCCATGTATACCAAGATTCAGCAAGGTGGAACAACCTATGACTTGACCATTCCGTCGGAGTACATGATTTCCAAGATGATGGACGAAAATCTCCTGGTCAAACTAGACAAGAACAAGATTAAAGGGCTTGAAAATATCGATCCCAAGTTTCTTGGCTTGAGTTTTGATGAGAACAATGATTATTCCATTCCTTATTTCTGGGGAACCTTGGGAATTGTCTACAATGACACCATGGTTGAAAATCCTCCGCAGGAATGGGAAGATTTGTGGTCAGAAGAATACCGTGACAACATCATGTTGGTCGACGGTGCCCGTGAGGGAATGGGGATTGGTCTTCAGACCCTCGGCTACAGCCTCAATTCCCGTAATAAAGCAGAGCTAGAAGAAGCAGCGGACTACCTCTATGAATTAACACCCAACATCAAGGCGATTGTCTCTGATGAAATCAAGGGTTACATGATTCAAGATGCGGCCGCAATTGCCGTGAGCTTCTCAGGTGAAGCAAGCGAGATGCTTGATGGCAATGAACACTTGCACTATGTCGTGCCATCAAAAGGCTCAAATCTCTGGTTTGACAATATGGTTATTCCAAAGACCGCAAAAAATATCGAAGGAGCCTACGCCTTTATCAACTTTATGCTACGTCCAGAAAATGCCTACCAAAATGCCTTGTATATCGGCTATGCAACGCCAAATACCAAGGCCAAGGAAATGCTGCCAGACGACGTAAAAGACGATGAGGCTTTCTACCCTTCAGATGAAACCTTGAAAAACCTAGAAGTCTACGACAACCTCGGTCGCAAACTCCTAGGAGACTACAACGATCTCTATCTACAATTCAAGATGTATCGTAAATAAAGAACACACATTGAGCAATGTCACGTTGAACTGCTCAATGTGTTTTTTTGTGGTGAGACTACTGCGGGCTGGTCCCTAGTCCTCTGTTTTTTCACAAGTGCACTTCAGCCTTTCATCATCTCTGGGGAGACGGTAGGAGTGATTTTACAAAAACTTTACAGAAAACAGGGAAAAGATTTGATAGTGAACCTGTAAGATAGGGATATAAAAATGAAGGAGTTGATTATCGTATGTTGAATCGTTTTACAAAAATGGCAGTCCTTAGTCTTGCCTGTCTAGGTTTTTTAACGGCCTGTGGTCAGAACAATACTCGTACAGTTGACCAAGCCATTACCGTCGTGTCTCGTGAAGAAGGATCTGGAACGCGTGGTGCCTTTATCGAGCTATTTGGCATCGAAGGAAAAGATGCAGCAGGCAATAAAATCGATCGCACAACTGCAAAGGCCATTGTCACCAATTCAACTGCGGTGATGTTGACGACAGTTGCTGGTGATTCTAGCGCAATCGGTTATGCTTCGTTAGGCGCCTTGGATGAAAGCACTAAAACACTCGAAATCGATGGTGTAGCACCAAGCGTAGAAACCATTACATCGGGTCGCTATAAAATTGCACGTCCTTTCAATATTGTCACCAAGAGCTCCGTTAGTGAGGCTGCACAAGATTTTATGTCCTTTATTCTTAGCACAGATGGTCAGGCTATTGTGGAAAAGACAGGCTATATTCCTGTTGCGGCAAGCACAGCTTATCAGGCTACAGCAGGTTCTGGAAAGGTCGTTGTTGCTGGATCTAGTTCTGTTAACCCGGTGATGGAGAAATTGAAAGAAGCCTATCAGGGGGCAAATGCTGGCGTGACAGTCGAAATTCAACAAAGCGACTCTTCAACAGGCGTAACGAGCGTTATGGAAGGAAGTGCTGACATTGGGATGGCTTCGCGGGAGTTGAAAGAGTCAGAAACAGCAAAAGGTGTGTCTGCAACGGTCATTGCAAGAGACGGTATTGCGCTCATCGTCCATAAAGAAAATCCCCTATCCGGACTAAGTATTCAGCAAGTGCAGGATATCTACACTGGTAAAGAGGGGCAATGGTCCACCTATATTTCAGACTAAGGGGAGTTTCATGCGCCAATTTAGAGAAGTCGGAATGCAAGCAGTCTTTTTGATGACTGCCTGTCTCTCCGTGTTATCCGTTGTTTTTATTTGTATCTTCCTCTTTTCAGCAGGCTTGCCAGCCATTCAGAAAATCGGCTGGGGCAACTTTCTCTTAGGCTTAGAATGGAGACCGTCAAATCAGATTTTTGGTATTTTGCCCATGATTATCGGCTCTGTCTATGTGACGGTAGGAGCCTTGTTAATCGGTGTGCCGATTGGGATATTCACGTCCCTGTACTTAGCGTTTTTTTGCAAGGAGAGATGGTATCCTTTCTTTAAAAGAGCGGTGAGCCTGATGGCAGGGATTCCGTCTGTCGTGTATGGGTTCTTTGGCTTGGTTGTTTTGGTGCCCTTTGTGCGGCAGTACATCGGTGGTCATGGAATGGGAGTGTTAACAGCCTCTATCTTGCTTGGTATCATGATTTTACCCACGATTATCAGTGTGTCAGAAGCAGCCTTGCGGGCCGTTCCAAAAGCCTATTACCAAGGAGGATTGGCCTTAGGAGCCTCTCATGAACGCAGTATTTTCTTCATCGTTTTACCAGCAGCCAAGCGAGGTATCTTAGCGAGTATCATTTTAGGGTTAGGAAGAGCGATGGGCGAGACGATGGCTGTTATCATGGTGGCCGGTAATCAGGCCCTGATTCCTACTTCCTTGACCTCTGGCGTGCGAACCCTGACGACCAATATTGTGATGGAGATGGGGTATTCAACAGACTTGCACCGGGAAGCGCTGATAGGAACCGCAGTAGTCCTCTTTCTCTTCATTCTGCTGATTAATACGACTTTCTACATGATTGATAAAAAGGAGTAGCCATCGTGTCATTTTTTAAACAAGCATCTAGTCGGGATCCTTTGTCTTTCGTTTTGAGATGGCTGGTCTATCTCGCAGCGGGCTTGGCCGGACTAGCAACCAGTTTTATTGTGGTCTACATTCTCTTGAAAGGCTTGCCTTATCTCCATTTGGACTTGTTTTCATGGACGTATTCTAGTACAAATGTGTCTATGTTACCTGCCTTGTTGAACACCGTTTTGATGTCAGTCCTTTCCTTAGCGCTTGCTCTTCCCATCGGCATTGGTGCTTCTATTTATTTGACGGAATATGCTAGTAGCTCTCATCCTCTAGTGACAGTAGTTCGATTGGCAACTGAAACCCTGTCAGGGATTCCCTCTATTGTCTACGGCTTGTTTGGAGCCTTGTTCTTTGTCAAGTTCCTCCACATGGGATTGTCGATGATAGCAGGGGCAGCTACCCTAAGCATTATGATTTTGCCCTTAATCATGCGGACGACAGAGGAAGCCTTACTGTCAGTTGAAGAGGGATACCGCGAGGGGAGTTTTGCTCTTGGGGCTGGAAAATTACGAACGATTTTTCGAGTGGTATTGCCTTCAGCCCTACCAGGTATTTTCTCTGGTATTGTCCTTGCCTTGGGGCGTGTCATCGGAGAGTCGGCAGCCCTTATCTTTACAGCGGGTACTGTAGCAGAGGTGGCAAGTCGTTTAACAAGTTCTGGTCGAACGCTTGCTGTACACATGTATGTGATTTCAGGAGAAGGGATGTATGTCAATCAAACCTATGCAACGGCAGTTGTTCTCTTGCTTCTCGTCATTGTCATGAACCTGTTATCTGAATGGATTGTAGGAAGGTTAGGAAGAAATAGATATGAGTAAATTAAGTATTCAACAGTTGAATTTGCACTATGGAGATTTTCAGGCCTTGAAACAAATCAATCTGGAAATTCCAAGCAATAAGATTACCGCCTTTATCGGCCCCTCTGGTTGTGGAAAATCCACCCTTTTAAAAAGTTTGAATCGAATGAATGATTTGGTCAAGAATTGTCATATCAAGGGGCGCATCCTTTTGGATCAGGAGGATATTTACCAAGAGATGAAGACGACTGTTCTTCGTAAAAAGGTAGGGATGGTCTTTCAAAAGCCCAATCCATTTCCGATGAGTATTTATGACAATGTTGCCTACGGCCCACGCACGCATGGCATTCACAAAAAAATGGAGTTGGATCAACTAGTGGAGCGTTCCCTCAAGCAGGCAGCCATCTGGGATGAAGTCAAGGATCGCCTCAACAAGTCGGCGCTAGGTCTATCAGGAGGCCAGCAACAGCGCCTCTGTATTGCGAGAGCCTTAGCGATTGAGCCAGAAGTGTTGCTGATGGATGAGCCGACCTCCGCTTTAGACCCAATCTCGACAGCCAAAATCGAGGAACTGGCCTTGGAGTTAAAGCGGGACTACACCATCGTCATGGTGACCCACAATATGCAGCAGGCCTTGCGGGTATCAGACCAGACAGCCTTCTTCTTGCTGGGAGAAGTGGTTGAATATGATAAGACTAGCCAACTCTTTAGTATGCCTAAAGACGCGCGCACAGAAGATTATATTACAGGGAGGTTCGGTTAATGCGCTCACGTTTTGAAAGTCAGCTCGAAGCCTTACAGAAAGATATGATGTATATGGGAGGCTTGTGTGAAGAAATGATTGCCCGTTCGGTTGACGCATTAAATGGACCAGGCCAGTTGGATGAGGCGATGATTCAACAAACCTACCAGCAGATGGAAGCGTTGGAGCAAGCCATTGAAGCTCATTGTCTCAAATTACTCTTACGCCAACAGCCAGTTGCCCGCGACTTACGGACAGTTTCCTCCGCCCTAAAAATGGTCTATGACATGAAGAGAATTGGCGCCCAGTCATCAGAAGTAGCAGATCTCATCAGTCACACTACCATGATTCAGCTAGTAGATGAAATTCCCTTGATTAAGAAAATGGCAGAGCAGGTCAGCCAGATGGTGGTTGGAAGTATTGATGCCTTTGTGAAAGAAAGTGATGTCCTAGCCCAAGAAGTCATCGCAAAAGACGATACAGTTGACCAATATTTTGGTACAATAAAAGAAAAACTGGCCAGTTATTTAGGAATGCAGTCTGCTAATGGAGACCAGGCCATTGACTTATTGATGATTGCCAAGTATCTGGAGAGAATTGGAGACCATGCGGTCAATATCGCTAAATGGGTCCAGTTTGCAATCACAGGTCAATTAGAAGGGTGAAAAAATGATCTACTGTGTAGAAGATGATGATGACATTCGAGAACTAATGCTCTATAGCCTTAAAACCGCTGGTTTTGAGGCTAAGGGCTTTCCAGAGGCAACTCGTTTTTGGGAGGCCTTGAGAGAGCAGCTCCCAGATTTGATTATCTTAGACGTGATGATGCCTGGTCAGGATGGGGTATCCATCCTCGAAGAATTGCAGAAAAATGCATCGACCCGTCAGGTGCCCGTGATGATGGCGACAGCCAAAGGAACAGAATTTGACAAGGTACAAAGTCTGGATTTAGGGGCAGATGACTACTTGGTCAAGCCTTTTGGAATGATGGAAATGATTTCTCGTATCAAGGCTGTCCTCCGCCGTGTCCAAAAAACGCAAGAAAAAGAGCGCGTGCACTATGGACTCATCGAGCTGGATCTGGCTCGGTATCGGGTAGTTGTTGAGGGGCAGAAGCTAGAGCTGACATTGAAAGAGTTTGAATTGTTGAGGTTGCTCGTTCGAGCGCCGCAGAGAGTCTTTACCAGACAGGAACTGTTGGATAGGGTCTGGGGACAGGATTTTCTCGGAGAAACTCGAACCGTGGATGTTCATATTGGAACCTTACGGCAAAAACTGGGACCTGCTGCTGGCTATATTAAAACTATCAGGGGTGTAGGTTATCTCTTGGAGGTCGAAAATGACTAAGAAAATCTTTCGTGCTATTTTCCTATCGACCATGGGGATTTTTCTTGGGACGGTCCTCCTTATCTTGGGCTATCTCTTCCACTATTTTTCTGACTTACAGTTGGAGCAATTGAGCACCCAGACTAGCCTGATGGCTCAAGCGGTAGAGCAAGATGGCTTTCATTATTTAAGAGAACTCGATAGCAAGGGACTCCGCATCACTTGGATTTCTCCTGACGGTGGGGTTCTCTATGATTCGGAGAAATCAGTAGACCAGCTAGGCAATCATGCAGACCGTGAGGAAGTAAGAGAAGCCAAAGAGCTAGGCATGGGGCACAGTATCCGACAATCAGATACCCTTACCCAGCGCTGGCTCTATTCAGCTCAACGATTGGCAGATGGAACGGTGCTTCGCTTATCCCTATCCCAACAAACGATTTGGGTTTTGTTGGGGCAGTTGATTCCTTGGCTAGGCTTACTTTTTGTCCTGTCCAGCCTAGTGTCGCTCTTTATTGCTAAGAGAATCTCTCACAAGCTATTGGAACCCCTTGAAAAATTGAATCTCGAAAAACCGTTTGAAAATGATGTCTATGTCGAGCTGTCTCCTCTGCTGAAACGCCTGGAGCAGCACCAGACCCAATTGGCAGAAAAGGAAGCCTTACTCCAACAAAAAAGGGAAGAATTTGACACCATCATTTCAAAAATGAAAGAGGGCATGGTCATCGTAGACAAAGAGGGCTACTTGGTTTCTTACAATGGCGCAGCGGGGCAGCTCTTGGAGTTAGACAAATCGAGCATCGGCCACCTCATTCCAGCTTTTTCCCGCCATATAGGACTGAAAGAAATCTTGGAAGCTGGCTTGACCGGTCAAAAAGCCGAGAGAATTTTTGAAGTTGGAGACAGACAAAGCAAGGTGCTCATTCGTCCTATTTGGGCAGAAGCAGAGCAGACAGGTGCCGTCATTCTCTTTTTTGATGTGACAGAGCAACACTATTTAGACAAGCTCCGAAGGGAGTTTACAGCAACAGTCTCCCATGAATTGCGGACCCCTTTGCATATTCTATTTGGCTACTCCGAAATGCTCCAATCAGGCCTTGCTTCTCCAGAAAACGTTCAATTATTTTCTACGAAAATCTATCAAGAGAGCAAACGGATGATTCAACTAGTAGAGGATATGTTACAACTAGCCCAGTTAGATGAGGGAGGAAAAATTCATAAAGAGGTAGTCGATATGACCAGCCTGACCGAGCAGGTATTAACTGGATTAAAGGAAAAAATCAAGCAGAAAGGACTTTCGTTGACCTTGAAAGCTGATACCATTTTCTATAAGGGAAATCCAGCTCTCTTACAATCCATCCTCTACAATCTTTGCGACAATGCAATCAAATACAATAAGGAGCAGGGAAAGATAAGCGTTGAATTGTCACAATATGAGGACACTCTGGTCCTTCAAGTAGCAGATACGGGGGTGGGAATTGCCAAGGCTGACAAGGAACGAATCTTTGAACGCTTCTATCGGGCAGACAAGAGCCGCTCTAAACAGGTGGGAGGAACAGGATTAGGTTTATCCATTGTCAAGTATGCCTTACAAGTCCACGGCGCAAGCATTGAGGTAGATAGCCTCTTAGACCAAGGCACGACCATGACGGTGACCTTCCCTGTTTAACCCCATTTATTTCGCAACAGTTTCATCACCAAAACACTACAGAAAAGATGTCACATTGACAGACCTTCTGTAGTGTTTTATACTATAGTATGAAGGGCTAGTATAGTAGGCATTGGCCGGAGCATGGACGGGCAGTTCACTCTAGGTGGCAATCATTAGAAACAGTGTTTGGGTGGTAAATATTTATGGAGAAGATAATACAGACAAGAGGAAGTTTTCATTTTTTAGAAAGAGATGGGAGACGATTTCTAATTGATAATCGTACTCTAGTCCCTAAGTCATATTTCTGGTTTGCTTTCAAAAAGCAATTGACGGCAGATATGTATGAAATAGACCCGAACGATACGAGGTTTGAGATTCAACATTCGAATACTGGGACAATGACATTTGTGATTATTTCTCAATCGATTGTGAGACTAGCATCAAATGTATTAGAAGATTTATTTATCCAAGTTGGATATAGTAATCAGATTATCTTTAAGTTGTTTATGGTTCTAGTGGCACTAGTGGTCAGTTATCTTATATATATCCTTACATTTCAAAGTGAAAATAAAAACTTCGAAGTATTTTTGACGAATCACCCAAAGCGATTTAGCGTAACATTAGCTACCGATGGAAAGAGAAATTTTGGTCTTGGACCAGTCTTTGTATCCCTGACAATAGGAAGTTTGGCATGGTACTTGTTAGGAGAAGATACTGTTTTGATTTTAGTTGGTTTATTCTCATTTTTAAGCTATGTATTTACTTGGAAAATCTTACCAATTGCTATGGCATATCAGTATCACAAACTTACGATTGAAGAGATTCGTCCAACAGTTCATTCTGAAATACAAAAAATTAGGGGCTAAACGTATGAAAAAACAGGCCGAATTAAGACTAACATTTAGGCAATCAACCATCGGGTGTTACCAAATCGTGGAAGTCTCTGACGGTAGACGATATGTGATGGATACGAGTACGGTCATGCCAAAAACTTTTTTCTGGGGAGCTTTGCCTGCGGAGGTAAGTGCTGATATAGTTGAATTGCGCTATGATAATCACGAATTTGAATTGCCATTGAGACCACCGATGGATACGACTTTAGCTGCGGTTATGGCGCAACCGATTGTAAAGATTCTTGATGGTCTATTTAGAAGTGTGTTTGGAAATTATAATCTTAGTCAGCAAGTCCTTGTAAAATTAATTCTCTTTATACTGTCTATGGTTATAGCATACCTTGTTGTTTTATACTCTTTAAAGCGGGCGCATCAAAGAGCTTCAGCGAAACTACCTAAAGATGTTAAGCATAAGCGGATGATTTTTAAGACAAATGGGAAACGGGATTATACTGGCTACTTTGCTTTAGTTTTAAATCTTATCTGTCTAGCATTCTATTTAGGAATAAATGATGGCGCAGAAGGAGGGCTACTAGTGGTCAATGGCCTCATTTCATTACTGACTTTTATAATATGCAGAGCAATGTTGCCGATATCAGCTGAATATCGTAGAGAAGTTTTACTATTTGATAAAATAATAGATGTGGAATAAAGAAAGTGGAAGCGAATGAAAAATAAAATAAAAAAGATGAGTCCAATAAAAGTGGAGAAATGTTATCGAACGAGTCGTCTTGTATTTGTGATAATGTCACTATCGTTATTAATAGCTACGGTGTATTTTGGAGTACAAAAATTAGATTTTATCATGTATATTTCGTTTTTTCTCGCATGTGTGCTAGTCATTCTTTATCCATTATATTTATGGCAGTTTCTACAAGGCTTACTGTGTATGGCGACAGAAGAACTAGACCCTTTGCGAGCAATCCAGAGTATGTCTAACATAAAAGCAGATAAAGGAGATTGGGCCTTTATCAATTATTCCTATCTTTACTTGATACTTGGTGAATTTGGACGCTCTCATGATTACCTTGCTCGCATAAAAGTAAAAAAACTACAGGGAAAATATCTTGTTTCTTTCTGGTTTATCAGTAATTTCCTTAGTATTTTGCAAGGTCAAGAACTAGATAGTGATGTTTTTCGACAAAAAATGGAATCAGGGAAATTCCGAACTACTAGAGAGAAATCACTTGCTCATGAAAAATTCCAAGTTCTCCAAGCTATTTCAGATATTGAATCTGGTCAGGTCAACTCTTACTTTGAGACAGCAGAAGCAAAGAATAATTTGGATAAGCTGATATATCAATTTTACCAAGCCAAAAATCAAGTGTTGCTTGGAAATGCGGATAAGGCCAAAGAACTTTTTGCGACAGTAGCACATTCCAATAATGACATTTATTTTGTCCAAAAGGCTAGGGAGTATCTGAAAGAGAAGTAAAGAGAGATAATATTTACTAAGTAGGTATAGGAGGTGCAAAGGCTGGAGCGGCGGGATACCTATACCAATTGTTGGAACGGTATCTGGAGCTGTAACAGGAGCGGCAATTGGAACATTAATTGGAGCTGGGGTAGGTATTGGAATATCTGTAGTGATGGATATGGATTTTGATTTTCTGAAGAATAAATCCATCAATGATTGGGCAAAAGATGGTTTAACAACCTTACTAGGAGGAAATTGATGGTAAAGAATAAATCAATGAAGAAACAAAATAAAGAACGCTACCATGGACCTTTGATTACCAATGGAGTTCAATTAAGCTATATCAAGGTCTATCCATGGATAAATTTACCTCCCTGTATCTTCCTATATTTTGCAGCTGGTTTTGGAGATACTATTGGATTCATTAAAGGAGTTTTAGGGATTTGCATACTGATTAATCTAATCAGCGTTGCTTGTTCATTATTTATGAAGTGGTTAAAGATTAGCACTCAGCTTATTTATTTCTTAATAGCCCTCTTTGTAACCACCACACTTATTTGGACTGATTTTTTAGGATTACTAATGGTAGTTGCAAACGGCCAATCCATTAGTGCTAACTCATTTTACCAATCACGGCTAGCTTTTATTTATAGTTTCCTACTAACAATTTTATTTGTCGCAATGCTCTTTGTTTACAGCTATTTCTACCGCAGGGATAGCAGGACAAATGGCGCTTATCGTAGCAAGGAAGCTAAGTTCAACAGTTGGGATAACCCTTTGTTTAAACGAATCCCGAGTAACTTTTGGCTTATTTTCGGGCTTGTCTTTACTGTCCCGTCCCTTCTAACAGGACATCTTCAAAATCTTTTTGGTTTCGTTCTAGGGATTTTACTGACCGTAACCTTCCCCGCAGTGATTGTGGATGCTGTCTATGCGGCTATCTATGAAAGGAAGAGTTGACCATGATTAGTGAAAATATTTTTAAAATATAAACAGGTGACATATGGAACTAAAAAAGAGAAAACTGAGCATTTTACAATTAATAGGTTATGAAGAAGAATTACCTTTTAAATTATCTTGGGAAAATCTTTGTCTATTAATCTATGAATTGGGTCAAAAATTTATGGTTGATATGATAGATATTGTTTATTTTGATGGTCCAGTATATTTTAAAATGTATCCTTTTGCGACAGCAGTACCTAGTAAGACACTAATCTTTTCTACTTTTGGTATTATAGAATAGTCGTGAGCATAATAGTAGGATAAGTACAGGTTGGTGAGAGATGTTTTTTAGAAAAGTCATTTATATGGGCGAATGTGGCGAGGGGGCAGTCTACTTTGACACGGAGCGGAATCTGGCTCTTGTTGCCCCTCAAAGTAAGTTGCTGAATACGGCGGGTACAGAAAAGACCAATCTCTTGATTCCGGGCTTGATTACCTTAGGATTTGGTGGAACAGGTTTAACAGTTGCCAATCCCTTTGGTGGCTATTATAGTGAAGCGACGTTTGTGTTTCTGATAATTGCGTGGATAGTGGAGTGTGTTGGACTGATTTGGCTCTTAGAACGCGCTCTTTATAAGAATGTCAAGCATGCTCAACCAACGACACGGCAAAATTTTCGGTCAGCTGTTTATGGTAATCTCTTTTGGAATAACTTTGGGGATAAAAGAGTCACTTTCGGAAAAAAATTAGTTATGTTCATAGTAGTATGTAGTATATTGGCAGCAAACTTAGCATTTGTACCTGCATTACTATATCACGTGATACCAAATATTTTAAATCAAGTATCTATTGATAGTGATATCATTATTTTAAGTATTTGGGGGATAATGCCGGCTATTTTGGTATTATTAGTTTGGCAAAATAACCCTATTCGTTGGCTGAATGTTGTTGAAAAATATCAGAAACGTCAAATTAAGTGGGGCAAGAGTGTGAAATAGCTAGTAAATATTATTTGTTAGCCCGTAGGGTCATCAGACAGATAGAACGGAGTAATACGAACTCAAAATGACAGTTGCGCACTCATCCGATTTCTAAAAGGAGGAAGAAAACATGAAGAAATGGGTGAAAGCTATCTTATTGGTCATTTTTGTAATCGGTGTACTAGTAGGCATTGGCATGAAAAAGGAGACCTTGATTGAGAAGCAACAAAAACGAGAGCTAGAGACTAGTATTGCCAAACTTTTGGTACATGACTATGAAAATGTCAAAGAAATTGAATTTAAGGGCTGGGGCTACTCCAGAGAAACAGGCACATGGGGGACTACTGTTATTGTCAATGCGAATAGTCAAATCAATCTTTCTTTTTCAGGGTTGTCTACTTTAAAAGAAATTTATAGTATAAGATACAATCCTTCAACTTTTAAGTTGAAGGAAAAAGTCAACATAGAGCGACTAGAGCCTATCAAAGATAGAGTGACTGAAATCGAAAGTGTTTCGTTAGATGATATAGAAGTGAAACATTCAATTAAGCTAGGAGAATAATATGTCTATTACTGATGGTAGTTATAATCAAATAGCGAAGCAGGTCTATAATATTGAACCTAGTAAAATAAAGTTTGATAAGAGGAATTTCAGATGAAAAGATGGCAAAAATGGGTACTGGGTATTGTCACAAGCCTAGCAGTAATACTTGGAATTATCTTATTGGAACAAGGATATCAACAAGCGCAACGAAAACAAGAGATGATACAAGTGGTGGAGAGTGAGGAAGTAAAAGAGGTGATAGAAGAGGGGTTAAAAAATTTAGATTCCAAGGCTTTGACAAAGGAAGGAATGATACAGTCCTATAGAGTAGACAGCAAATCTATTAAACAGAATCCGATGGGAGGAATCATGTTTACAGTATATGTGAATCATAGTTCGGAATTATATGTTTATTATAATATTGAAAAAAACGTGAACACTGGGGAGTATAGTTCTTCGGGAGGAGGATATTCAAGTACATTAGATGTTCTGCTGAAGGAGCAATAATGTCTCGAAAATCTAATTCTGAATAGAAAATTCGATTGGAGATGCTTGATACCATCCGAATCAGATACTAGTAAAAGAAATGAGGAATTCTACATGAAAACATGGCAAAAATGGCTACTAGGTATTGTTGCTAGCTTATCCGTAGTCGTTGGAGTAGTAGTCTTGGAACAAGTACATCAACAAGCGCAACGAAAACAAGAGATGATAAAAGTAGTGGAGAGTGAGGAAGTAAAAGAGGTGATAGAAGAGGGGTTAAAAAATTTAGATTCCAAGGCTTTGACAAAGGAAGGAATGATACAATCCTATAGAGTAGACAGCAAATCTATTAAACAGAATCCGATGGGAGGTATCGATGTTTCTGTTTTTATGAATGACGATGAAGAACTTTCCATGTCCTATACATTAAACAAAGATGTGGATTCGGATACATTTCTCCCCGGTGGGGTGATTATTTCTGAAAAACTTGATGATATGATAGATGCTAAGGACTAACTTGTGATGATGGGAATCATCGATGTATGAGGAGTTAGAGGGACTAAAAAACATTTAAAGGAATCGGTAGAAAGTAGGAAAAATGGGAATCACAGATATAACATGGGAAGAGTATGAAACTTTTAAAGAAGTAGCAACCCCAGATAATCTCTATATCCGAGAACATAATGGAAGCTATTACACTGTTTTTGAACTTGGTATTGCTTCTGTTCGCCGTGTTTTTGAGATACAGGCGACTGACTTTAATGAGTATTTATCAGGAAGACATTCTGCGGAGGACTTGCTTTTTAAATCACAAAACGATGCTTGGCCACCTAATGTCTCACAAGAGGAAGCAAATAAGATTTTTTGGCGAAAACATATTGAGGTTTTAAAAAATAATGCCGCAGCACAAAGGCATTTTACCCGTCAAGAGCTAGAAGAATTGTTACCAGAAGGGTCAGAAATTTTATCAAGTAGGGATGATTAATATTAACTAATAGAATTTCTAAGTGCAAATTTGATATAAAGAGCGATAGAATTTATTATATTGTTCTAATAAAATATAATTGCTTTAGTGAAGACTAAGGCAATTTTTGCTATAATAGGATTAGGAGATGTTTTTAAGCCCACACTATTAAAAGATGGTATCAGGGACAGAATCCCTTAGTAGTGGTTTGTGTCGGGCCGATTATGCGATTAGTGAAGCAGCGCAGAACTTCCGATAAAAAATTAGGAGGAAATTAGGATGGGGATTACAGATATAACATGGGAAGAAGTCAGCCAATATGAAGAAGTGAAAGGATATGGACAACAAATTTGGAGAAACAATCATCACTACTTTTTTGTGACCGAGGAGGGAGGAATAGCCTCTCAACTGGTCGTATATGAACTTTCAGAAGAGTTGTTTCAGTTGCTTGAGAGTGGAGAAAAAACTATAGCTGATATTCATTTTAGATTACAAGAGGACCGTTGGCCTCCAACGGAAAAAGAAAGAAGGGAAAGCCGTCGTAAATTTATATTGAAAGGTCTGACTCCTCTGATTGGTAATCCGAAGAGTCAGGAACTATTTACTCATACCGAGCTGGAGACATTAATTCCTTTAGCTGAACAAAGATGGATTGCAGCAAAAGGAAAATTGCCAGATGATTATATTTCGCCATTAAAATAGCTTTGTTCAATTCTTTGTGTCGATTTGAACGTTAGTATTTCAGAGTCTATACTCTGCTATTTCAATATAGGTCATTCGTATTAGAAGATGGTTATACAGGCGATAGGAAAACTCATGCCTTAAATCCTATCCGAGACATGATTCCGATAGAAAAGCAAGAAGTGTTAATAGTTGGGGTGATAATTCACGCAAGGAGAAACTAAAATGGAAGTAAAGAATCAATTAATTCGGAGTATAGAAAATGATTCATTATTAGAATGCTTATTGGGAGGTGAGAACTATTGTATCGAAAGCTCTCCTTATTCTCCTGAAGCTGGTCAAATTGATACAGGTAAAGTAATATCGAAAGGTATTTATCAATTATATCTTGAAAATAAGAATATCAAAAAACTTTTTGAACAGTCACTATGTAAAATGGCTACTTCATCTGATTACGGTCTATACATGTCTTTGAAGTATTTCGCATCACAGTTATTTAAGGAAAAAGGCCGTTTATCACCATTTGAAATAGACAAATCTCACCTAACAGAGGTTATTAAAAGGACTCTTGCAATTAAAGAAACTACAATAAGATCAGATGGAATAGGGGTGGGGATTGTCGGGCATATAGATGCTTGGCCCGAAATTGAAAGGATTCGTCGAGTGATAAAGAGTGAGTATGGTATCCAATTATAGTGTTATGAGATGTTCATAATGGAGATTCTAGTTTTTTATGTAAAATGGATGAGGAAGCAGAACAAATAGCTTTTTCAGCTATAAAAGGCAAGAATAGTTCTGAACCTATAGTTCTTGGAAAATATGATGACGGAGGTCCAACGGCTTATTCGACTATAGCCAAAGAGAGTGGTTCTCAATATTTTGAATTAGATCATTGGGATGATTTAGCTTCCCAGTACTCAAATGATAAAATCTGGAAAATAAATGAAAAGTTTTTAGATATTCAAACGAGTTCTGGTAGAGAAATATACCTTTCACATGATCCTAATATTGACTGGGGACAATCATTTTATGCTAAGGAGCTTCAGTATTTAGTAGACAATGGCTTTACTTTTAGTAAGAAAGGGGATTTATGGCGTGCAGTACGATAGCAACTATTATACAGAAAGAATTTCATGTCTAAAGAAAGGAATGTACCAAGTGTTTGGAGCCTCTGTCTTATTAGTTAAAGAACAGATTGATTTTTCTAAACGGGGTTACTTTAAACTTACGTTCAGATATTTGCCAAGCAATTATATTTTTATTATTGAGAATGAAATTAGATTGTTTAATATTTTTATATATGATGAAGAGGGAGCTAATATATCTTTATATCGGATAGAAGAATATAACAACAATCTTGATGATATGAAAAATATAAATTATGCAATAAATCTATTGTTTAATGTATTGAGAGAAGATAAATTCTTTTTATATCTTAAAAAAGATGGAAAGTATTACAAAAAAACATCGGCTGGAACTTTTGTGATTAAAAACATGCTGGAGGAACTTTATGGTAGATGATCATTATCTAAAATTACGGCAACAGGTTTTAGATTATACTAGCGAACAGATGAGAGAGCAAATAAAGGCTGGCTTGATTTAGTCCTAGGTGTAGTGACCATTGCAGTAGGAGTCTCAGCAATCCTAGCTAGCGGAGGAGCAGCGACTCCCTTGGTTGTAGGTGCTTGGATTGCAGGAAGTGGAACGATTGTCTATGGATTGTCTAATACGATTGAGGCAGGCAATAATATCTATCTTGGCTATACAGGCGATGGGAAAACTCATGCCTTAAATCCTATCCGTAAAAATGAATAAAATCGTTATCAATAGTGAAATCCTAGTTGTCTAAAAACGACTAGGATTTTACCTTTTGAGATTTAAATTAAACAAAGACTATCGTTCTGGGCTCACGGTTAACACATTACCAGAGTTTGATAGTTCTTATGAAAGCGTGAGGTTGGGACCATTTGAAGAGTTTCAAGAAATCAGTAGAGATAATGTTATTGCTAAAAATGCAGAAGTTGATATTTCCAAGGTTAAGGTGATTTATCTAGGAGAATGATAACGGAGTGACAGATGAGATATACTGGGTTATCAAACCAATATACGCAGTCGCACCAATCGTGAACGGGGAAGTGGATAAGTGAAAGACACTCTGTTTTTTCCATTTGTCCTAGCCCTGTGCTATAATAGTAGATAGTGAAAAATGAAAAAAGAAGTGAGAGTATATGGTATTATCAAAAAAACGTGCGCGAAAAGTGATTGAAGAAATCATTGCCCTCTATCCCGATGCTAAGCCTAGTTTGGATTTTCGCAACCATTTTGAATTGTTGGTAGCGGTCATGTTATCTGCTCAAACGACAGATGCGGCTGTCAACAAGGCAACTCCAGCCCTGTTTGCGGCGCTACCGACTCCAGAGAAGATGGCCGCAGCCAGCGAGTCTGAAATTGCAAGCTACATCTCAAGGTTAGGGCTGTATCGCAATAAGGCCAAATTTCTCAAAGAGTGCGCCCAGCAATTGCTCGACAGGCATGCTGGTGTGGTGCCACAGACCAGAGAAGAATTGGAATCCCTGTCAGGAGTGGGGCGTAAGACAGCGAATGTCGTGATGAGTGTCGGTTTTGGCATTCCAGCCTTTGCGGTGGATACCCATGTCGGTCGAATCTGCAAGCACCACGATATTGTTAAAAAATCAGCAACACCTCTTGAAACAGAGAAACGGGTCATGGAAGTGCTCCCGCCAGAATTGTGGCTCAAGGCTCATCAGGCGATGATTTACTTCGGTCGTGAGGTCTGCCATCCCAAGAATCCAGAATGTGCCAACTATCCCCAATTATATGAATTTGATTAAATTTCTTTCATCGCAGTCGTCAGATTGCGATTTTTTGAATTGAAATATATTAAAACCGAATAATATTCATTTGCAACAAAGATAAATTTTAATAATAACGAATATTAAAAAATCATATAGTTTTAAAATTGACAAAATCCAAACGTTTCTGTATAATGAATTAAGGAAACGTCACGAAAGACGTAGCGATGCAAGAGAGCATAGGTAGGTCATTATCTTAAAGGAGAGCTGAAATGCTGAACGAATTCCCTATTTTTGACTATGAAGACATTCAATTGATTCCAAATAAATGTATCATCAAGAGCCGTGCAGAGGCAGATACACAGGTGACCTTGGGAAACCATACCTTTAAATTACCCGTCGTTCCTGCAAACATGCAGACGATTATTGATGAAGAAGTGGCAGAGCAACTGGCAAAAGACGGTTATTTCTACATCATGCACCGTTTTGACGAGGCAGGGCGGATTCCTTTCATCAAACGCATGCATGAGCAAGGCTTGATTGCTTCTATTTCGGTAGGTGTGAAAGACTACGAGTATGACTTTGTCAGCCAGTTGAAAGCTGATGCTCCTGAATACATCACGATTGATATTGCGCATGGTCATGCAGATAGTGTGATTCAAATGATTCAGCACATCAAGAAAGAGTTACCAGAAACCTTTGTCATCGCTGGAAATGTCGGAACGCCAGAAGCTGTTCGTGAATTGGAAAATGCAGGAGCAGACGCGACCAAGGTCGGCATTGGCCCAGGGAAGGTCTGCATCACCAAGGTGAAAACTGGTTTTGGAACAGGCGGTTGGCAGTTGGCTGCCCTACGCTGGTGTGCCAAAGCGGCTCGCAAACCGATTATCGCAGACGGCGGTATCCGTACCCATGGTGATATTGCCAAATCCATTCGCTTTGGTGCTAGCATGGTCATGATTGGCTCGCTCTTTGCAGGCCATATTGAAAGCCCAGGTAAGACCGTTGAAGTGGACGGCGAGCAATTCAAGGAATACTACGGTTCTGCATCTGAATACCAAAAAGGTGCGTACAAAAATGTCGAAGGAAAGAAAATTCTTCTACCAGCCAAGGGTCACTTGAAAGATACCTTGATTGAAATGGAGCAAGACTTGCAAAGCTCGATTTCCTACGCAGGTGGAAAAGACATTTCTAGTTTGAAACATGTAGACTATGTCATCGTGAAAAATTCTATCTGGAATGGCGATGCCCACTAAGATATATAAACCAACCTGCTGGATACGTGTTCGGCAGGTTTTTATATGTAGAAAAGTTAATACAGAAGCATGACAGCAGAGCTAGATAAACCACCCTTGAGAGGGAGGGAGTCCACCAGATATTTTAGTTGACATTTTACTCTTTCTTCCTTAAAATGAAGTGTCAGCACCTCTTAGAGGTGAGAATTTCGGTGAGAGAGTAGGAGTCATTATGTATCAAACAGCGACTTGGAAGGAAAAAGTTTCCTTATTTTTAAAAATTTTTATCCCTCTTTTAGTGTATCAATTTGCTAATTTTTCAGCCAGCTTCATTGACACCATGATGACAGGGCAGTATAGTACGGTAGACCTAGCAGGGGTGTCGATGGCAACCAGCTTATGGAATCCATTTTTTGCCCTCTTGACGGGAATTGTGTCAGCACTTGTCCCGATTATTGGCCAACATTTGGGTCGAGGAAATCAGGAACGGATTCGGCAGGAATTACATCATTTCATCTACTTGGCAATCGGCTTAGCTCTGCTCTTGTTTATACTTGTTTTTGGGGGAGCCGTTCCCGTATTGCGCCTTCTGCATCTTGAAAGAGCTGTCTTTCAGGTAGCCGAGCAATATCTGCTCTATATTTCGATTGGGATTTTACCGCTTTTGTTGTTTAGCGTTTTTCGTTCCTTCTTTGATTCGCTGGGCTTGACGAGATTGTCCATGTATTTGATGCTCTTGATTGTCCCTTTTAACTCCTTTTTCAACTATCTGTTAATCTATGGAAAATGGGGCTTGCCAAGACTGGGAGGAGCAGGGACTGGAATGGGGACTGCTCTAGCTTACTGGGCTGTTTTAGGAGTTGTCATTTGGGTCATGCACCGACATCCGAAGATGAAAGACTACCAGATTTGGAAAATGAGCCGATTTGAGCTTTCCTTTATCACGGAAGACTTGCGGTTGGGCTTACCTATCGGTCTCCAAATCTTTGCGGAAGTCGCAATTTTTGCGGTTGTAGGACTATACATGTCCAAATTCTCCTCACAAGTCATTGCCTCCCATCAGGCTGCGATGAATTTTGCAACGTTACTCTATGCCTTTCCTTTGAGCATTTCTGCGGCCTTACCGATTGTCATTTCCTATGAAATCGGAGCAGGTCGCGATCAGGATGTGAAAGAATACAGCCGTTTGGGGCGCTTGACTGCCATGGGCTTTGCCTCTTTGACCTTGTCGTTTCTCTATTTCTTCCGTCCAATGGTTGCAAGCCTCTATGGCCATGATCCAGCCTTTATTCAGCTGACCTCCCAGTTTCTGACCTATGCTCTCTTTTTCCAGCTGGCAGATGCCTTTACAGCGCCAATACAGGGGATTTTACGGGGCTACAAGGACACCACCATGCCCTTTATCATCGGGCTTGTCTCTTATTGGAGCCTAACCTTCCCTATCGCTTTTTTCCTTGATAGCCGCACTTCGCTAGGACCATTTGCCTATTGGATTGGCCTCGTTGTCGGAATCTTCGTCTGCGGTATCTGTCTGAATCTGCGCTTGAAGATTGTTGCCAAGAGAGCAATGAAACAGTATTAAAATCACTAAATCCTGATGCTTTGGAGCGATCCAAGGCATTTTTTTGGTATAATAGACTCATATTTATTATAGAATAGTCGCTAATGGCATAATAGCAGAATAAGTACAGGTTGGTGAAATATGTTTTTTAGAAAAGTCATTTATATGGGCGAATGTGGTGAGGGTGCTGTGTACTTTGATACGGAGCGGAACCTTGCTTTGGTTGCCCCGCAGAGTATGCTTCTAAATACGGCGGGTGCAGGAAAGACCAATCTGTTGATTCCAGGATTGATTGCCCTAGGATTTGGTGGGACAGGTTTAACAGTTGCTAATCCCTTTGGTGGGCACTATAGTGAAGCGACGCTGGTCTTTCTGATAATTGCTTGGACAGTAGAGTTTTTTGGACTGGTTTGGCTTTTAGAACGAGTCCTTTATAAGAATGTCAAGAGGGCCCAACCTACGACCCGGGAAAACTTTCGGTTGGCTGTTTATGGTAATCTAATTTGGAATAACTTTGGGGATAAAAGAGCAACAACTGGAAAGAAAATTTGGCTCTCGGTACTTCTTTCTGCAATACTGATAGCCAATATTGGAATCGTTCCTATAGTTTATAAAATGATTTTACCGTTAATTAATAACAGGGAGCAAATAGGCAGTGAAATTATTATGATATCATTAATGGGAACCATGCCATTTTCTTTGGTGCTTCTTGTATGGCAAAATAACCCTATTCGTTGGCTGAATGTTGTTGAAAAATACCAGAAACGTCAAATTAAGTGGGGCAAAAAGACCTAAAAATATCGTAGAAATAAGAGGTATAGTGTTGGTAAATAGTATGAAAATAAACAAAATTCCGTTATATGCCTTAAGCCAAGACTTTTATTTGTTTTATGATACAGATACTCTGCACTTTTACCGTGCCTTGAATCAGTCCATGTATGCCACAAAAAAATAGAAAAGCAGTCTCGCGAAAATATCGCTTTTTCGGAAGAGTTTGCAATTCTTATCCCGCTTGTTTTGTTGTAGATTCACTTTCATGAGTAAAAAAGATTGTAACAGACAGCTGTTGCAGTTTTTTTATGCTTTCAAATTATGCTATAATAGAGAGGAAATAGTGTAGGAAAACCGCAGTTTTCCTATTCATATCGAAACGAGGAAAGAAATGAAAAAAACATGGGTGATGGTTAGTAGTATTTTCGTAGTGCTTGCCTTGATAATCGGTGGGTTTTATATGCAAAAGCAGAGTGAGAGACAATATATGTGGGAAGTAGTACATAGTGAAGAAGCTAAAAAAATTTATGAAGGATATTTATTAAATGTCGATCCAAAAGCGTTCACGATAGATGGAAAGATACAACATTATCAGATACTTGACGAGGAAACTGTTAAGAATCCGATGGGAGGCCTGATTGTTGAACTATCTATAAATCATCAAAAGCTATACAACTTAGAGGTTTTTATCAATAAAGATATTGAAACAGGGGAATTAAAAGGTACGGGTACAATAGCATCACCTGAGTTAGTGGCTTATCTGGGGGTAAGAGAAAAAGAATGAGTGACTTTACAGAAAAAGAACAACAGCAGATTGTTGAAAAGAGTATGACCCAACATTAGCTTTTTGTTTATCTGGAAACGAGGTTGTAAATGAAAAAAACATGGGTGATGGTTAGTAGTATTTTCGTAGTGCTTGCCCTGATAATCGGTGGTTTTTACATGCAAAAGCAGAGTGAACAGTAGAAGCATTCGGTCTAGGTGTATCAATTAGGTGGTGAGTACATGATGGAAATTCAATTACGATTAACAGGTAATTCAGAAGGGTTTGTTTTACAATCAAAATCGCAGATAGATGACAACTGGGTTGATCGGCTTGAAATTGTAGAAAACAAAGAAGGTTACCGTCTACAATCTCCAACAAAAGAAATTCTGGTTTTTAAAATATCTGAAAAAGTTTCCCGAACGGAAAGAATTGTTGCAAGGTCCGTCAAACAAGATATTATTTTTTATGAACGAAAGCAAGTGGACCATTTATGGGAACCAGCTTATTGGCATGGCGGTTTTCGATATGATCAAGATGCCTATGAACTAGAAAGAGTTCCTTCTGGGACAAAAGGAGACATTCTTCCAGTTACTAAAAATCATGATCCTATTGCTGTTTTTGCTGCTGGAAATGTATCTGTAGCAGGTAAGAGAGTTTTTTCCCTTTATACAGAACATTTAGAAGAAGTAGAAAATTTGTTGATACTTTATGTTGTAAACTATATTACGGGAATAAACTTTTTAAATCTTGATTCATTAGCTGTACACTATCGCCTCTTTTATGCTTTTAGTGGTCGCTCTGCCTTGACCAAGGAACATTTGGAAATGCTCCCACCATCTAGGCGCCCCTCCATTATAGAGGCTATGCTTTGGTTGTGCCTGGCTTTTGTCATTATAGGAACAATTAGTTATATTTCCCGCAAGCCTCTAATAATCTTTTTAGGAGGGATGATTGTCTATCACAGTTATATTTTCATTAAAAATTGGAAAGAAAAAGATGAGTAAGAAATATAGTGAACGGGAAAGGAGTATAGCTGGCAGTATGAAAAAAACGATTGGTTTAGCAGTATGCTTTCTCCTTTTTACACTAGGAGGATGTGCCTTAATGGAAACGAAAAATAGCAGACCATATATCGAAAAACAAGTGAGTAATGTAGAAAAGGTTTATCCCACAGAGAATGTTTATGATTTATTCGATACATTTCCAAGTGGATTTCAATTGGTTTATGATAAACTATCAGATAAAGAAGGATATCGCTATTCTGAATCGGTTGAGTTATTTGGCGATTCTTCAAAGAAGTATTTGTCTGGTAAATATGAACGTAGTCGAAAGGAGTTGGCCTCTTCCATCGAAGAGGTCTTAGATACTTTTTCAGTAGAATACACAAAGGATGGACTCATTCGTTCTGACACAAAAGAGAAAATCGCTTTTCCTAAAGAAGGTTTTCTCTTTCAGAATCTGACATTGGACAAATCCGTGTTAGCTTCTCAAACAGTAAACAATTACTCTTACAATGTGAACACGGAAAGCTATTTTATACGATACTCGCCATTTACGTATCCGCAATCTAATATGAGAGATGAGACCATATTAATGATTATGGGGGACGAACCGTATGATAAACATGGTTTTAGTCGCTCTGTTTCGCTAGATGACGGAAATGCTGTTATTATTGAGCGGATTGATGAATATAGTGTATTGAAAAACATTCCTTTATGGGAGAAAGAAAATGAGTGATTTAGTACCTTGTGTAACATTTAGCCTTGATTCCATTCTCATATGACGTTTCTGTATCCCTTGAGGAGTTTGAGGGGACAACATTGCCAAACTAAAAAATGAAAAGCAATGGTACTTTGGAAGAAAATACGAGTGCGAATAGTGAATTGTATCATGTTCAAAAAGCCAAAGAATTTGATGAATTGATAGGCGTAGATAGATGATAAGAAAGGTGTTAATATGTTACTAATGATAGTAGGAGCAGCACAAAATGAAGTGATATACTTAGATTATCGAACGAAAAGTTTTTATAAAGAGACAAAAAAAGTAAATAATATATTTATACAGTTGATGATTCCAATTATAACGGCAGTTCTTTCAGTTTTTTTTTGATAGTTTAGGGCGATCTTCTATCAGTTCAAACACGATAAAAGTAAATATTCTAAAAGCAATCATAACTTATTCCTTCATTTTTATATTCTCTAAGATAGTATTCCATAAAATAAATCAGAAACGAGAACTTAAAAAAATTGAATTCAGTAGTATAGTTGCTGATATTAATACTTATATAAAACAAAGCTTAGGACAAATCATTTTTATGATATTGTTGATGGTGTCCTCTATACTATTTTGTTGTGTATATCTAGTCAGTTCTGATATCAAGGATTTATTTATTTCTAATTTTATATTATTAGCTGCTTATACTATCCATCTTTACTATCACCCATTAAAAAAATTGAACGTATTGAAGAAAATAAAAAGAAGGATATAAAATACTTATCATCTATATTGTCCATCTTATTTTTATTGTAAGATGACGGCTGTAGCTCATTTAGCAAAGGATTACAATATGGAAACTAGAAGTAAGATTTTTGGAGCAACGTTTGAACAATCAAAAAAAGTTGTGAGTAAGAAGATATTGACCGAAGATGGTGCACAAATTGGTTTGATGTCATCTATGTCTTTCTTAAAAAGAATAAAGGCTTTACTGGGAGGTTTGTTTTTAATTGGTCTTCTTTATGCAGTTGGTATTGGCCTTCCCCGTTTTATAATAATGGAGCCACAAGAAACAAGAGTGTTATCGGAATCGACCATCAATTTGATACATTTATTTGGTGTCTATACGACAGGAATTACTGAGAAAATTATTATTTTGTTATTAGCCTTAATAGCTATAAACCTACTTCCAAAACCGAACTATGCCTTCCAAATGGCTTTTGGTAATTTGACATTAATTATCTTAGTTTTGTGCTCGACAACAGCTTTTATCCCTTTTACTATCGGTCTCACAGTAGGAGCCTTTGGTTGGATTGGCTTTGGTCTTCAGCTTTTAGTGTGCATCTATCTCTGGAAGTCTCTGATAATATCAAATATCGTTCAGCTAAAACAACGACTTTACCAAGGAGTGCCAAATGGTAAGGATTGGGGAGAAAGGCTAATGATATTTATCAAGAAATATGGTGGCATTCTCTTACTGCTTTCTGTTGTGAATCGTTGGACTTTCAACTTTGGAGAAATGGTCAAAACTAGACCAGATGTTTTCAGTTTCTTGTATGGTTGGACTTTTCTATTAGTGGCTTTTCTAATGATTTTTACGATGAGCATGACCTTGAAAAATTTTGTAGCGGCCTTTTACTTTTTTAAATACCAAAAAGAATACCGCCAGTTCTTTAAAGTCTCAAATGAACAATGGTATGGCAAATGGCGAGGGCGCAAAATAGATTAGATGATGGCTATGAGTTGGTTAAGAAAGGTGTCGGAAAGTCAGTTAAAGGTACTTGGAATATGATAACCAGTTGCTTTGGCGGAGGAGCGAAATATGCGTAATAAGGGACTATTATCTGCAACGTTTGAACAGTCAACAAAGCTTGTAAAGAAAGCGGAAATCATGAAATATAGTAATGATTTAGTGACGTCAATGAGTTTTTTTAAGAGGCTAATGCTATTTTTACCCATCTTATTTATCTTGAGTTTGATTTATATGATTGGTGTGGTGCTCCCTTTACAGATTGCTTCAGCAGATCAAACGAACCTGAGTATGTTTACGATCAGAATAATTTCCAAAATTGGATTAGCACTATCATCTTGGATAGAAAAATTGTTGATTTTGGAAGGAGTTTTGCTAATAATAAATCTATTTCCTAAAGCAAATTATGCAGTTCAGTTAATGTTTGGTGTTCTGATTTCAATAGTTTTATCGTTAATAGGTGTATTAGGTATTCTCCCTCTTGCTATCGGCCTCACAGTAGGAGCTTTTGGTTGGATTGGCTTTGGTCTTCAGCTTTTAGTGTGCATCTATCTCTGGAAGTCTCTGATAATATCAAATATCGTTCAGCTAAAACAACGACTTTACCAAGGAGTGCCAAATGGTAAGGATTGGGGAGAAAGGTTGATGATATTTATCAAGAAATATGGAGGCATTCTCTTACTGCTTGCTATTGTCAATCGTTGGACTTTCAACTTTGGAGAAATGGTCAAAACTAGACCAGATATTTTCAGTTTCTTGTACGGCTGGGCTTTTCTATTAGTGGCTTCTCTAATGATTTTTATGATGAGTATGACCTTGAAAAACTTTGTAGCGGCCTTTTACTTTTTTAAATACCAAAAAGAATACCGCCAGTTCTTTAAAGTCTCGAATGAACAATGGTATGGCAAATGGCGAGGAAAAAAGATGGATAAAAAGAAACACAAGGAGAGGTGATGGATACTATTCAATTACCAAATCGCTTGTTGGCCGGTATCAGCAAAATAGAGAGAAGGCAGATTCATAAATAGGGGGTAATATATGAACATTCAAGATAATATGATTAAGGAGGTATGATGGACGGCTTTCATTTTTCGTATGCGAATTTTCGCTATCTCGTATTTCAGCTTGATGGACAATATTATTTGTTGGATAGGCAACCCAATCATCTTATTGCCTACTTGTTTATGCCTTTGACCTGGTTTTTCTATCAAAGAGTTTATCCGCTTACAAATGAAGACTATTTGAATATAAGGCAGAAAAATGATGTAATGAAGCAGTTTGTGATTCCTTCTGCTTTAGGAGTAGGCGCATCGGTGTTTGTAGGGAATTGGCTTCGGATTCATCATGTCTCTAAATATTTCGAAACAGATTTTTCTGTGATGTTTAAGATTATTTTGTTGCTTCTGGCCATGGCTATATCTTCTATGTTGGCGTGGTTGGTGTACAATTCTAGGAAACGGAGCATAGCCTCCTTAACTCATGTGAATCTAACACAGCCACTCTACTATAAACTTAGACCTTCCAGAATCAGTTCTAAAATGATTGGTACTTATATGGCTTATCTTCTTGTTATTGTTGGGATGGCTAGTATGTCTCTTGTAGCTTTTATTTGTTCAGGAAATTTAGTCTTTTTACTCATTACTATCTTGATGGTATTTTTACATTTCATGGCAGTAAACCTTGCTTATAGTACGGATATTGGCTATTCTTATAAAGTAGTGGATCGTTTGGAAACAACAGATAAGAATAGGATGTTACACTAAGATAAATACTATTACTTAGGGTCGGCACATGGGGCTTTCTCTACAAAAGAAAAATGGCAATATCAGATAGTTGATGTCTTGCCAAATCAGAAAAGAATGCTTGCTGGACAGTATCAGCAAAATAGAGAGAAGGTAGATTCATAAATAGGGTGGTTAGAAGCAAAAAAGATTGTAACAGACAGCTGTTGCAGTTTTTTTATGCTTTCAAATTATGCTATAATAGAGAGGAAATAGTGTAGGAAAACTAAGAAGTCCTGCAACAAGTTATTCAAAGGAGTTATATGAGTTATTAGGAGGCGATAATGGAAAAAATTGAAACAAGAAAAAGTGATGCCTTGGAAATTTACAAGACTGGTGGAAAATATATTTTACGGTATCCGACATTTAATAGTACTATGCCAGAAGTTGAGGCAGAAATTCCTGAAGAAGCAGTCAATAGTTATTTAGCTGGTGAACATACTGGTGAGGAATTAATCTTTTTTTCAAATACAGGTAACTGGAGGCCAAAAATTACCCAGGAAGAAGCCAATAGAATTTTTTTACGAGAAAATCCTGAATTTTTACTGATAGATACCGCTCGGAAAAGACAGTATTTCTCGGAAGAAGAGTTTCAAGAACTATTAAAAAAAGCCTATGAAGTTTCCGAAGAGCAAAAATAGCGCATCACCATCAGGATTTAGAGACATTATATGCAGTAAATAGAGATGAGTGGTATATTGCTAAGGAGACACACTTGAATCTGATGGAGATTTTGGGAGGGCAGATAGATGAGTGATTATTTACCAATAAGAGAGAGTTTAGGATATAGAAATGTTAAAACAGCCTTGTGGAATGTATTTTCTGTCAACCTAGATGCCATATCTATTGACGAGAAATTATTCGAAAGTTTTAGTTTTATATTTCAATATAAGAGTTATGAAATGACCATGACTATTTCAGATACCGAAAAGCATGTACAGTTTCAAGCAGGGGAAGGGGGAATTTTTGATATTTGGTTTCCTAATCCAAAGGATGAATTATTTGGAGCGACATTCTTACATGAACTAATGGAAGATGAGAAAATAAAAGAGCGTACAAGAAGAGTATTTGGACGAGATGAAAAGGCTATTGAATACGCTATGCAAGCTCTGAAAGACTAACTTGACAAAAAGTATGAAGAGGAGCCTGTGAGAGAGAGTTTAGGATATAGAAATGTTAAAACGGCTTTGATGGCAATATTTTTCAAAAATTTAGATGATATCCTAATTCGAGAAGGAGAATATGAAAATTTTGCATTTGATTTCTTTTATAAAGGCTATGAGATAAATATGGGGATAGGTGCAACTGGGAAAAATATTCAATTTGAGGTGGGTGAAGGTGGCTTGTTTGATATTTTATTCCCTTACTGTATAGATGAGGAGATGGATTTTATTTTTTTGCATGAAGTCATTAAAGATGAAGCAATTAGGAATAGTGTTAGAAGGGTGTTTGGGAAAAATGAAAAAGATGTTGAGTATGCTATGCAGGTCTTAAAAGATTTTTTGGATTCTGACGAAGCTAAAGGATTACTAAAAGATAGATAATCTTTCAGGCCACTTCAGTCAATACTCTTATTTCCAGTTGCAAAGTGTTAAGAATGTAGACAATCTTGCGAAGAAGACATAGGATATTAAGACAGATAGCGAAGAAGCTGCCTTATATGGAGCATACTGTACAATGCTTATTCATATTCCTTAATCTTTACGATAGTATAGGAATGATAGCAGAGGTAATAAAATAATGTTCAAAGAAAAATTTTACGAGAAAATTCAAGAATTTGAAGGTAAACTATCTTTTTGGAAAGTTGTTTTAAACGAAAAAAAAGTATTTCCGTTTACTTATGGTTATTTTTTTGATACGACAAAACAAGTTTGGGTGGTATATGAAGTAGGTGAGAGGAGTGATTTTGGTATTCTAGCAGAATGCGGGAGTGAGCATGAAGCGTTGGAGGAGCTTTATATAGCTGTACGCTATACATATCGTGCGATTAACGGAAGATGAAATATAATGGCCTTAGGAGGCTTTTGACCAATGTTTAATTTAGAAAAAGAACGTTTAGAAATTTTATCAGACATTCATAAGTTAGGTTATGAAAGTTTAAGATTCTCGATATTTAATGAGCATAGGCCGTTAGAATGGGAAACGAGAATAGAGTTCAATCCTGAAACTAAGGAATATGAGGTATATGCTACCATGGATAGGGCTAGCAAGGGGGGAGTCTTTAGATTTAAAAAATTTGAGGAGGCACAAGAAAAATTCATTAAAAATCTGGAATTGACCGTTTTTATTAATAAAACTTCAGTGGATAACGGGGAAGTACCTGAATATTCCTCCCCTCTATGGGAGAAAACGGTGGAGGATTCTCGATGAGGAGGAGAAAACAATGAATTTTGAAAATATAATTCATTTTGGGAGCTTAAATGACCTCGAAATTAGCAAGCTAGAGCAGATAGTGGCGGTTTGTTTTCCAGAAGACTATAAATCTTTTCTCGTGCAGACGAATGGAGGAATTCCTAAAGAAGGATATTTAGCACTTAAGGCTTCAACTTTAGAGGAAGATTTACTCATTAACTCTTTTTTAGGAGTCAATGAAGATGACAATTTTGATTTTGTGGGGTGGAATGAAGAATATGGTGATGAATTGCCTGATTCAACCTTTATCTTTGGAATAGAGTATGGTGGTGGGATGTTCATTCATATTACAGAAGGAGAGGATAAGGGCGTCTATTTTTGGGATAGTAATTGGAGTTTTCCTGAAAGTTCTGAAGATGAAAATGTATATTTTCTAGCGGATTCCTTCTCAGACTTTTTGTCGATGGTTATATTTAAACGTACATTGTAATATGGTGAATCTTCAGTTTGCTATCTATATACTAATCAGTTTTTATGGTTATTTCTAACTACTTTGTTAGCATGGTCTAGTTTTATAGTGGTTATCTTTTTCGGTAAAACACTATATCAATTTCATAAATTGTATAAAAAGGAAATTAAAAGATGAAATGGAATAGTTATAAAAGTATCTCAATAGACCTAATCAATCAGCTAGAGACTGAATTACAGATTACACTACCTGATGATTATAAGAATACAGTTTTAAATTTTGATGGGGCTATCCTATACCTAATCGTTTTGAAATGAATAACAAAATGGAGGTTTTTAATAATCTAGTTAGTTTAGACCCTAAAGAATATGAGAATATCTATGAAATTTTAGAAGAGAATAGTTCTAGGATAGGTAAGTATTTATTTCCATTTGGTGAGGATCCATTTGGAAACTTGCTTTGTATTGATTATTCGGACAATCAAAGTATCGTCTTTTGGAATCATGAAATAAATTATGAAGAATTTATAGGCACTTCGTATATGTGTAAGGGATTTACTGAATTTATCGCACAGCTAAGATGACAGTTTTTCAGAACGCTTTTGGTTTGCTCTAGCTGCGATTATCTTCATACCATCATTTTTGATAGGCTATATTATCAATGTTTTTGGGCTTATTTCAGGTACTCTTTTTACTGTTACTTTTTCTGCTCTAATCGTGGCTGCTCTCTATGCCTCTGTTCGTATCCAGAAGCGATGGAATAATAAGATATAATGAACATTAGGAGGAAACGATGGCAGTAGATAATTTTGATACAGTTGATGCATTGGGAAAAAATCAAGAAGGGGATTTAGTGCTTATGATTGCCGATTATTTGGATTGGGATGATGAACACACACACTTATTAACATTACAAAAAAAATTAATAGATATTTGGATTTTGTTCAAGATAAGGAGTATCAGGAGTACTATGATGAGGATTTTTCAACATTCATTATTGATATTCACTTTAAATTTGGATGGACAGAGAATTGTAAGAAATTTTTAACGCAAGTTGTAGAAGTGGTAAAAATACTTAATGTTATTATCAGAATTGAAACAGATAATTAATCCATTAGACATTATCAAGTTCTCTATATAATATGTTAGTAGTGATTCAAAGGAGTTAAATGTGGAATTTAAAGAGCAAATTCAGGAATTGCAAAAACAATTACCCCCACAAAGACAGTTAATAGTTGGCAATGCACCAATACCTTATGCTAAAGGTTTTTATTTTGATGGTACATTAAACAAATGGTGTATTTATGAAAATGGCGAGCGAGGTGGCGCACCAGGGAATCAATTAATCTTATGGGAAGCGGATACCGAGGAAGAAATTATGGAACTATTTATCGAATCTGTAAAATCCGAAATTAAAAGGTATCAAAAATATTTAAATTGGGTTAATAATTCTAAGAAATAGATTTATAACTGATTATCGGTGATTTTAAAGAGCTAGGAAAAATATTTGAATGAGGTCAATTATGAAAAGTAATATTGTCATAGAAGCGAACTTGATAAAACTGAATGGAGTGGAAAATGTCTTCAAGCATCCAATTGCAGAGGTCAAACAAATTGGTACACTATATATTGTTAGACTAGCGATTCCAATGAATATTTTTAGATATAGAGGACTTTAACAATGTATATTGCATAGACAATAACGGAGAAATGAAATGGCAAATACAAAATGTCCAGCCAGTTGATTATCCAGAGTTTAAAACTGCGCCAATAGTTTTAATTAGTTTGAATGAAAGTCAATTATTTGTGAGTGACTTTATGGGACGAAGATATGAAGTTAAACTCCAAACTGGAGAAATGGAATTGAAAGGAATCACAAAGTAAGATATAAACTAGCACTTATTGTTAAGCAATCCTTCTCTATAGTTTGATATAACCGATTCACTAATTATAAAACAGGGAATGTTATCGGCTATAAGCATAAGATTACTAATAAGCTTGATGATATCGCCAAAGCAAGTAAGAGTCATATAGATGATATTCTTGAAAATGGAAGTAAATTTTCTGAAGAAGTTTCAAAAGAGATTATAGCTGAAACGTTTGATAGTAATTTGTTAAAAGAGTATTTGGATGATATTAAAAATTACACCAATAGAGAAATACCTAAGAGCCAGTTTGATGAATTGAAGAATACTTTACAAATAAAGAAATATGAAAAGTTATCGCCTGTTGAAGTAGCTAAGCATCGTTCTGAATTTAATAGAGTAAAAAATTCACTAATAAAAGAATGGGAAACAAAAACAGGACAAATTTGGCCAACATATTCAGAAGATGTTATAGGGAAGAACGGAAAAGTAGTAAGAAGAATAGGGGATTCATTTGACACGTTTAAGGAAGCTAAGAGATATTTCAGTATAGGTCATTCGTATTAGAAGATGGTTATGCAGGTGATGGGATTACTGTGAAAATGGATTTATTAAAATAGGAGTATAGTATGAGATTAAGAGAAAAATGGGAAGATGATTCTATTCAGCTTGGAAAGTTAGCAAATCTACAGATGATAAAAGCAATCATTTATGGTCTTTCAATTGGCGATGCATTAGGTGTACCAGTAGAGTTTCGAGAAAGGGACTCTTTTCACATCAGTAATATGGAAGGATACGGAACCTATCATCAGCCGTCAGGGACGTGGTCTGACGACACCTCTTTATCTTTAGCCTTAATTGAGCATTTATATGAGGAATCGGACTTGAATGGATTAATGGATAAGTTCGTGGCATATCGTACAGGTTACTTAACACCTCATGGGCAGTGTTTTGACATAGGAATTGCGACTAATAAGGCAATTGATGCTTATTTATCAGGAGTGTCTCCGGAGGAATGTGGTGGCAAGTGTGAAGATGATAATGGCAACGGTGCTTTAATGAGGATTTCTCCATTATCTATGTTGTTGAGGAAAAACTTTAATTTTACTGAGAAATTTTCATTAATTGAGAAGTACACAAAGATTACTCATGGTCATCCACGATCTCTTGTTGCCTCTATCATATATGTTCAGATTTTAATCGGGCTCTTACTTAATAATTCGCTATCAAAGGTTTTGGAGCAGTATCAACCCCACTTTGAAAATTATTTTAAGAGACAACCCTCATACTGGAAAGAGTATGAAACACATTTTAAGGAAATTTTTCAACCATCCTTTTTTGAAAAAGATAGGAGTGAGGTAGCTTCAACTGGTTATGTCGTAGATACCTTAAAGGCAGTGATATGGTGTGTAGGTATAACAAATGGTTTTGAAGAAGCAGTGCTTAAGGCCGTCAATTTAGGCGGTGATACGGACACAATAGGAGCTATCACAGGTACCTTAGCAGCGGCACTTTATCAACTTGAAAGCCTGCCTAAAGATTGGATAGATCAACTTGCGAACAAAGTGTTAATTGAT
The DNA here is from genome assembly GCF_001921845.1 of Streptococcus cuniculi. Classification (GTDB taxonomy): domain Bacteria; phylum Bacillota; class Bacilli; order Lactobacillales; family Streptococcaceae; genus Streptococcus; species Streptococcus cuniculi. The sequence goes on from NZ_MSJM01000002.1 coordinate 63,369, forward strand.
GAAAAGTGTCATCAATTATTAGATACACTGTATAAAGATTAGATGGATTAATCATGTCAAACAAAGTAAAAAATCAAGCTAGAGAATAGGAGAAAGATTGGCCATTGGAATGGATAACTGACATTCGGCTCGTTCCGAATTGATTGGAGGGAAAGGTGACAAAAATTCAAGATTATGCTAGAAAAATCATCTTTATTTTGGATAATAATTATTCAAAGCAAATAGAGTTCTCAGGTATTATCAATTATTTATACAATTTAATGATGAAAATTGCGTCGCAAGATGATAATATTTCCTTAGATATTCCATCATTAGTTAGACAGTTTGTGGATGAAACAATGGATTATAATAGTTCTGTTATTATTTATTTAGAGAAGATGGATCAGGAAATCAAAAATGAAGAAAAGAGCAGAGATTAAAGAAATAATTTCTATATATACAGATATTGATGAGTTTGAGTTGTTAAAACAAAAACAATCAGATATTTTACCTAAATTATAATATTTATGATTATAATGAGATTTGGCATGTAAATGATGAAATGGAGAAGTATCTATTCATTGGTGAGAGTAACATAAGTTGGTATGTATACAATTTAAAGAATAAATTATACGAAGTGCTAGACAATCCCTCTGGCAGGTTGTTGAAACAATTTGGTACATTGGATGAGTTGTTGCGTCAAGTTTTAAAGGAGGCTTTAGAGAATGAAACTATCTCATCATAAGTTTAAATGGGGAAAAAGGAAGTAAAGTAGTGATAAATTTTGAGTTGGAAAAGAAAAATATAGTAGATGAAATAAAGAATAAGGGATATGAAAGTTTAAGGTATTCAATTTTTAGCGACCATAGACCACTTGAATGGGAAATAAGGCTTGAATTTGACAATAAAAATCAGCTTTACTTAGTATATGCTACCATGGATAGGGCTAGCTATAATAAAAAATTAGAGTTTGATAACTTTAAAGATGCTAAGGCATGTTTTATGGAAAAATTAGAACTTACCGTAAAATCTAATAAACTGAATATACAATTAGGATTGCCTTCAGAATATCCGTCACCATTATGGGATAAAACGAAATAAAAACTCAGCTTAGCGAATGACTAAACTGAGTTTTTTTTATCCCTTCCGTTTCATTTCTCCGTGAGGGAAGTAGGTGCCTTCTGGCATGTCGTTGATGATGACATGAATGGCTTCTTTGGGAGCATTGGTGTTGCGGGAGACGACCTCGGTCACTTCACGCGCAAGGGCGATTTTTTGTTCTTCGGTGCGTCCTTCAAATAAATCAATTCGTACAAATGGCATAGGATTCTCCTTTTTCTTTGCTAGGACTAGTATAGCACATTTGCACGGAATAGGATAGCCGAACGGAAACGTTTTTTTTTCTTTTTCTCTAGTACCGCATTTGCCGATTTTATGGTAGAATGGAATGAATGAGTTTGATAGATTGGAAAGAAAAAAGTGGCTCAATTTTATTTTAAATATGGTTCCATGAATTCTGGAAAGACCATTGAGATTTTAAAGGTAGCGCATAATTACGAGGAACAGGGCAAGAACGTGGTCATCATGACATCGGCTCTTGATACACGTGCAGGCGTGGGGATTGTTGCGAGTCGTATCGGAATGCAGCGAGAAGCGGTGGCAATCACAGAAGAGATGAATGTCTATGACTACATCGCTGATTTGTCCTTAAAACCCTACTGTGTCTTGATTGACGAGGCCCAGTTTTTGACCAAGCAGCATGTCTATGATTTTGCCCGTGTAGTCGATGAACTAGATGTGCCAGTCATGGCCTTTGGGCTTAAAAATGATTTTCGCAATGACTTGTTTGAAGGCTCCAAGCATTTACTGCTGTTAGCTGATAAGCTGGATGAAATTAAGACCATCTGTCAATATTGCTCGAAAAAAGCCACCATGGTCTTGCGGACGGTGAATGGTGAGCCTGTATATGAGGGCGAACAGATTCAAATCGGGGGCAATGAAACCTATATCCCTGTGTGTCGCAGACACTATTTTAGACCTGAAAGATAGGAGAAAAGATGAATATTTATGATCAATTACAGGCGGTGGAAGACCGCTATGAGGAGCTAGGAGAATTGTTGAGTGACCCTGATGTGGTCAGCGATACCAAGCGTTTTATGGAATTGTCAAAGGAAGAAGCAGCAACTCGTGATACGGTGACTGCTTACCGCGAATACAAAAAAGTGCTTCAAAACATCGTGGACGCTGAAGAAATGATTAAGGACGCATCAGGGGATGCTGACTTAGAAGAAATGGCCAAGGAAGAGCTCAAGACAGCCAAGGCTGACAAGGAAGCCTACGAAGAAAAATTAAAGATTTTGCTGCTGCCAAAAGACCCGAATGATGACAAGAATATCATCTTGGAAATCCGCGGGGCAGCTGGTGGAGATGAAGCAGCCCTCTTTGCAGGGGATTTGTTGACCATGTACCAAAAATTCGCAGAAAGCCAAGGCTGGCGCTTTGAAGTCATGGAGGCTTCCTACAACGGTGTCGGTGGTATCAAAGAAGTCGTTGCCATGGTGTCGGGGCAATCGGTTTACTCTAAACTGAAATACGAATCAGGTGCTCACCGAGTGCAACGTGTGCCTGTGACCGAAAGCCAAGGGCGCGTGCATACTTCAACGGCGACGGTCTTGATTATGCCAGAAATCGAAGAAGTCGAGTACGACATTGATCCAAAAGACTTGCGGATTGACATTTACCACGCTTCAGGTGCGGGTGGTCAGAACGTCAATAAGGTGGCGACAGCCGTGCGGATTGTCCACTTGCCAACCAATATCAAGGTCGAGATGCAGGAAGAACGGACCCAGCAGAAAAACCGTGATAAGGCGATGAAGGTTATCCGTGCGCGTGTGGCAGATCATTTTGCGCAAATTGCCCAAGATGAGCAAGACGCAGAGCGGAAGTCAACCATTGGTACAGGAGACCGTTCGGAGCGGATTCGGACCTATAATTTCCCGCAAAACCGTGTGACAGACCACCGTATCGGCTTGACTCTTCAAAAACTCGATACAATTTTATCTGGGAAAATGGACGAAGTCATCGATGCCTTGGTGCTCTATGACCAAACACAGAAATTAGAAGAGTTGAATAAATAATGAACTACGCTCAATTGTTTTCAAGCTATGAAAGCAAGTTGGAGGAGGTTGGCGAAGAGCCAGAAAGCCTGTCTTATACCTTTCGCAAGTTGAAACATCTCAACCTGACGGAGTTTGTCCTGCTCTTGACCAAGGAAGTGACCGCAGAAGACCAAGTATTGTTAGCAGAGATTTTTCAACAGTTGTTTCATCATTATCCAGCCCAGTACATTGTCGGAAAAGCCGACTTTCATGGTCTGGAATTGATGGTAGACCCGCGCGTGCTGATTCCTCGTCCTGAAACAGAGGAGTTGGTGGACTTGATTCTGGCTGAAAATCCGATAGAAAATCTTTCTGTCTTAGATATTGGGACAGGGAGTGGTGCGATTGCGATTAGCCTTGCTCATAGCAAGCCAAGTTGGAAGGTAGCAGCTTCAGATGTTTCGCCAGATGCCCTTGCGGTCGCACAGGAAAATGCGCAACATCAGCAAGTACAGCTCACCTTTCTCCAGTCAGATGTCTTTCAGGAAGTCACAGGGCAGTATGATATGATTGTTTCCAATCCTCCCTACATTGCACGAGAAGATGAGGCAGAAGTCGGGCTGAATGTGCTTCATTCCGAACCTTCTATCGCCTTATTCGCAGCAGAAGACGGACTAGCCATTTACCGAGAAATTGCAGAAAGAGCAGCAAACTTTCTCACCGACCGTGGAAAAATCTACCTCGAAATCGGCTATAAGCAAGGAAAAACTGTCTCTGAACTCTTTCAAACAGCCTTTCCAGACAAACGCGTCCGTGTTCTAAAAGACCAATTTGGACAGGATAGAATGGTGGTGGTCGACCATGAATAGGATTGAAAGGATACTAGAAGCAGGTGAGGCGGTTGTCTTGCCGACCGAGACTGTCTATGGCTTGTTTGGTCGAGCCTTAGACAAAAGGGCTGTCCAGCGTGTCTATGACCTTAAAAACCGTCCGCTCGACAAGGCCATGAATTTGAATGTGGCGAGTTTAGAGGACATTGTAGCCTTTTCCAAAAACCAACCAGCCTATCTAACCAAGCTCTTTCAGGCTTTTTTACCCGGTCCTTTGACCATTATTTTACAAGCAAATGAACAAGTTCCTCACTGGGTCAATTCTGGCATGAAAACCGTTGGTTTTCGTGTTCCCAGCCACCCTGTGACCTTGGACTTGATTAAAACATTTGGACCTCTGATTGGACCTTCTGCCAATCGATCTGGCACAGCAAGCGGTATCTTGTTTGACCAGATTATGCAGGAGTTTCATGGAGAGGTCGTGGGGATAAAAGATGATGCTTTTCTGACAGGGCAAGATTCGACTATTTTGGACTTGTCAGGTGAGAAAGCCCAGATTTTACGCCAAGGCGCTATCACTTGCGAGGAACTCCTCGCTCAACTACCAGAACTCAAGTTTAAAGGAGAAAATGCATGATTTTTGATAAAGAAGATTACAAAGCCTACGATAAAGAATTATGGGACGCCATTCAGGCAGAAGAAGAGCGTCAGCAGCACAATATTGAATTGATTGCTTCAGAAAATGTAGTCTCAAAAGCAGTGATGGCAGCCCAAGGTTCGATTTTGACCAATAAATACGCAGAGGGCTACCCTGCTCGCCGTTACTACGGAGGAACCGAGTGTGTGGACATCGTAGAAAGCCTTGCCATTGAGCGTGCCAAGGAAATCTTTGGAGCGAAATTTGCCAATGTACAACCACACTCTGGTAGCCAAGCCAACTGTGCAGCCTATATGGCCTTGATTGAGCCAGGCGATACTGTCATGGGGATGGACTTGGCAGCGGGCGGACACTTGACCCACGGAGCAGCTGTGAGCTTTTCTGGTCAGACCTACAACTTTGTGGCCTACAATGTTGATAAAGAAACAGGCTTGTTGGACTACGATGCCATTTTAGCCCAAGCCAAGGAAGTGCAACCAAAACTTATCGTTGCAGGGGCATCTGCCTATGCCCGTACTATTGATTTTGCTAAATTCCGTGAAATCGCAGACAGCGTTGGGGCTAAGCTCATGGTGGATATGGCGCACATTGCAGGGCTTGTGGCAGCGGGGCTCCATCCAAATCCAGTACCTCATGCCCACATCACGACTACAACGACCCACAAAACCCTTCGGGGCCCTCGTGGTGGGTTGATTTTGACCAACGATGAAGAATTAGCAAAGAAAATCAATTCTGCCATTTTCCCTGGTATCCAAGGCGGACCGCTTGAGCATGTTATTGCCGCAAAAGCCGTTGCTTTCAAGGAAGTTTTGGATCCAGCCTTCAAGGAATATGCCAAACAAGTCATTGACAATAGTAAGGCGATGGCAGATGTGTTCTTGGCGCATGACAAATTCCGTGTCATCACAGGCGGAACAGATAATCATCTCTTCCTTGTCGATGTGACCAAGGTCGTTGAAAATGGAAAAGTGGCTCAACATCTCCTAGATGAAGTACACATCACCTTAAACAAAAATTCGATTCCATTTGAAACCTTGTCACCATTTAAGACAAGTGGTATTCGGATTGGTTCTGCGGCGATTACGGCTCGTGGATTTGGTGTTGAAGAAGCGCGCAAAGTGGCTGAATTGACTATTAAAGCCTTGGAAAATGCTGACAATGAGGCGGTATTAGACGAGGTTCGTCAAGAAGTCCGTGCCTTGACCGATGCTTTTCCATTGTATGAGGCCTAATATCCATGGATATTTATATTAAAGAAGCCGTTATTCACCAATTTTCTCCAGAAGACACAGAGCTGGTCTTGGCAGACAAATTGTTGACCATTACACCCAAGATTGAGGAGTATCTGCGGAAAAAAATCGAGCGTTCCTATTCGGACGAAGCAAAGACAGGTCAATTGGGGGCTGACAGCCCCTTTCTTGACTACTTGTCAGATGATTTGCTAGCAAGTTCCATCACCATCGCTAATCTTTGGAAAGAGGAGTTTTCTGTTTCGGAAAATCTCAAAACCAATGACCTAGTCTTCGTTCGGTTTGAGAAGAATGGCGTGGAACAGTTTGCCTTTTTACGGATTTCCCTCCGTGAAAATCTGGTCCATGTGGGTGCAGAAAGCGATAGTCCTTTGAAACTCACGCAGAATAATCTGCCGAGTGCAGGCTCTGCTCCAGATGAGGCCTTGATTCTCAACCTGCAAACCCACAAGTACCACTTGATTGAAAAGCGAATCAAGTATAATGGAACTTTCTTGAATTATTTTTCAGATAATGTCCTCCAAGATAGCCCCGCCATCTCTGCCAAGAAATCCATCAAGGCAGTTGAGCAAACAGCACAGAAGATTGCAGAGAATTTCAATCAGGCGGATTTCCAGTTCCAATCCAAGGTTAAGTCAGCCATTTTCAATCATCTGGAAGAAGACAATGAATTGTCGCCTGAAAAACTGGCCAATCAATTATTTGATAACAATCTCACCGCTCGTTTGAGTTTCGTCGATGAGTTGAAAGATGTCATTCCAGAAAAAGTCAGCTTTGAGGAAATTGATAGCAGTCGCCAACTGAAAAAATTTGAAAATCAGAAATTGTCCCTCTCAAACGGGATTGAGCTGATTGTGCCGACCACGATTTATGAGGATGCAGAATCCGTCGAATTTATCCAGAATGATAACGGAACCTATTCCATCCTCATCAAGAATATAGAAGATATTAAGAGCAAATAAGATGAAAAAACTAACAAGAACGATCGCCCTTGTCGTCCTTGTTTTTCTAGCCTATCAATTCTACAAGATTCACCGAGATGTCAAGCAGGTCATGACCTACCAAACCATGGTTCAAGAGATACTCGCTGAAAATGACACCAAGGCCAACGAAGAATTGGTGCTAGCTATGATTTACACGGAAACGAAAGGGAAACAGGCTGATGTCATGCAATCCAGCGAATCCGCATCAGGATATGCAGATACCATCACAGATAGCAAGGAAAGCATTCGCCAAGGGGTCGAATACTTGAGTCAGAATCTCCTATTAGCAGAAGAGGCCAACGTGGATGCTTGGACGGCTGTTCAGGCCTACAACTATGGTCCTGCCTATATTGAATACGTTGCCCAAAACGGCGGTAAAAATACTATTGAACTGTCTACCAGCTATTCAAAAGATATTGTGGCGCCAAGCCTTGGCAACACCACAGCCCAAACCTACACCTACTATCATCCCATCGCCCTCTTGCATGGCGGCAAACTCTACGTGAACGGTGGCAATATCTACTATTCACGGCAGGTGCGATTTAATGTCTATTTAATTCGGTTGATGGGATTATTTTAAAGAAAACGAAAGAGTAAGGAGATAATGTTCGTCTTTTCTGCTCTTTTTCTTTTTCCCTTTCTCCTTTCTCAAAAAAAGTGGTATAATGAAAGAAAGGAAAAGGAGGGGGAGCATGACAAGATACGTACTGATTACCGGTGCGACAAGTGGAATTGGAAAAGCGATGGCCTACGCATTTGCCAAAAATCGTGATCAGGTGATTCTCACGGGTCGTAGAGTAGAAAAGTTGCAGGAAATCCAGGCTGATATAACAGAAAAATATGGTGTTGAGGCTTTCTATTACCAGATGGACGTGACAAATGCAGCAGAAGTAGTAGCGGTTTGCCAGCAGATGTTAGCAGACCTACCGCAGATTGACATCTTGGTCAATAATGCAGGTTTGGCGCTAGGGCTTGAAAAATTCCATAACTATGACGTGGCAGATATGGTCACCATGCTCGACACCAATGTGAAGGGCTTGCTGTATGTGACGCGCCAGATTCTACCAAGCATGGTCGAACGTGACCAAGGGCATGTAATCAATATTGGCTCGACAGCGGGTATCTATGCCTATGCAGGGGCAGCAGTCTATGCGGCCACAAAATCAGCTGTCAAGGTCTTGAGTGACGGTATCCGTATCGATACCATTGACAAGAATATCAAGGTCACGACCATTCAGCCAGGGATTGTGGAAACTGATTTCAGTCAGGTGCGTTTTCACGGGGACAAGGAGCGGGCAGCGACTGTCTATCAAGGAATTGAAGCCTTACAAGCAGAAGATATTGCCCAGAGCGTTCTATTTGTTGCCAACCAACCCCGCCACGTACAAATTTCAGATATGACCATTATGGCCACCAAACAAGCCACAGGATTTATGATTCACAGAGAAAGGGAGGATCATTCATGAAAAAATACACACTTCTTGCCATGTCTTTACTGGCTGTTTTAACCTTATCTACAGGCTGTTCTACGAAAACTCCCAAAACTAATGCGAGTAGTAGCGCAAGTTCTAGCCAAGTATCGACTAGCTCCTCATCCTCTACAGATAGCTCTTCTTCAGTAGCAGCGGCATCCAGTTCTGAAGCGCCAGCTGCAGAGCCGGTCACAGATCCTGCTGATGCCATACAGAATGACAATACAGGTGTGACCCTAGATAGTGGTCAGGATACGATTAACTATGCCAATAGTATTCTTGGAGACAAGGGCTGGACAGTCTTAGAAGACAATTACAATCGGACGGATTCCATCCCATATAACCTCTTGCAAGGAACAGACGGCTCACTCTACCGCGTCTATCAGAATGGTGTGATTCTCGACATGGACGATACGGTTGTGCACCAACCTTAGTGAGTAAAGAAGTTTCAGGCAAACAAAAAAACGAACAGAGGAAGCATTCTGATGAACGGACTTCCACATGTTCGTTTTTTCTATTTTGATGCGATGTTTTACTCTGACTGTTTCAATGCACCTGACTCATAGAGCTGCGCGATGAGGCTGGTTTGGGCTTCTTTTTCAAAGCCTAGTTCAGAGAGAAGGGTCATCATTCTTGCTTCAGAAATGCCTTTTTCTTTGGCAGAAGAGAGGGTTTTAAAGATGCTTGAAATGACATAATCGGCGATTTTGCTGCTTTCTTCGACAGACATTGGCTCATGATCAAGCGATGAGATGGTACTATATTCCTTATCACGCTTTCCAGTGAGGTAGTCGACACTCACCTGAAAGAAGATGGCTAAGTCTGTAATCTGAGCGAGATTGGGCTCGAGTAGGCCACGTTCCCATCTGGAATAGGTTCCTTGTTTGATATTGAGCTCATTTGATAATTCCTGTTGGGTTAATTGGGCACTTTTTCGTAACTCTTTCAGTCGCTGGCTAAAGAGATTTTTACTCGTATCCATGATTGACTCCATTTTTATTCATAATCGTATATTTTTTTGTTGACAAATTAGATACCAATTAGTATACTATAGATATACCATTTGGTATTAGTCATATAAAGAATCTTGTAGGATTATTTTACCATAAATCAGGCTAAATGCCTATGGTCAGATAGAGAGTTTGCACAAAAGGCACATGGAAGTAGAAAAGGAGAGAAGATGGAGTATATCAGTGCGGATCCCCATACCTTGACGGATATTATTGGAAAATTGACAGAGTTAGAAATGGTCGGCTATATTATGTATTCGCCAAAATTAAAGAAAAGAATCCTTTTGACCAACGAAATGTACAATGAATTGGACAAGGAGGAGCTACATCTCCACCAATCCCGACGTGAGGCCGTTATGCAGGCAATGGATTTAGTAAAAGAGTTCCTGTCAGAAGAAAAGGGCTAAACAAGCCTTTTTCTTTTTATAAGATATAAGTCATTAGAACATCAAAGCCCCTAACCATGCGGGCTTTTTACGTTCTATTATTTTTCCATAAAGTCAACCATCTGCCGAATGATCTCATCCTGTTGTTCGGAAGCAGAAATAGTAGCGGTACCGTCTTTTCGTTGTTGACCGTAAAGACCGAATCCGCTGTGATTTCCACCCTGAATGGTCACATAGTGTGTCGTTTCTGGCAGGCGTTTTTTAGCTTCTTCATATTTGTCCCATTTTAGGACCTTGTCTTCTGACGCAGTCAGCGACAGCACAGGGAGCTGGCTTTTTGCTAAGTCGGTGCTATCAGGCGGATAGGCTGCTAGTAGTATCAAACCTTCAACTTGGGGGAGTGCTGCGTTCATGCTAGCTACAACCCCGCCTAGGGAATGCCCGCCGATATACACTTGCTTCAAGTCATAACGTTTGATGACTTCTTGGAGCTTGCCAGTAGAGAGAATGGGAAGATGGAGGGTGGAGTGGAGGAGATAGACCGTATAGCCATGGTCTGCGAGTCCTGCGCCTAATTTGGCATAACTTGCATCTTCGACCAGACCGCCACCGTATAGAATCACGGCTCCTTTTTCATCTTTAGCCTTGAAAATGGTGGTTCCTGCCTCATTTGTGGCATTCTCCATATAAGCTAGAGCCTCTGAAGTAGGCTTGTAGGTCATGGTCTTGAGTGCAATACCGCCCGAGATTCCCACCACAAGCAGTAGGAGTAGTCCAATTTTAAGGATCTTTTTCAATCGTTTCATGTTGTTTCCTTTTTTACTAATGTTTTTTAAATGAAATAAAAAGTCGTAGTTTTGCTTACTGTTCATCAAGAAAAGAAGCCCTTATTGGAGCTTCTTTGGAGACACTCTGGCGACAATTCAATTGTTTTCATCTCGTTTTTACATGATTTATCAACTTTAAATAGTGCTAAATCAGGAATGGAAAAGGCCGTCAAAACTCTCTAGTTTATAGGCTCAGGCTAAAATGGTCTACTAGACCATTTTACTCCCACTCGACTGTTGCTGGTGGTTTGCTGGTGATGTCGTAGACGATGCGGTTGACGTGATCGACTTCGTTGACGATACGAACGGAGATTTTTTGGAGGACTTCCCATGGGATTTTGGCGAAGTCTGCGGTCATGCCGTCGATAGAAGTGATAGCGCGGATAGCAATCGTGTAGTCATAGGTACGACCGTCTCCCATTACTCCAACAGAGCGGACACCGGTATTGACGGTGAAGTATTGCCAAATGTCGCGGTCAAGTCCAGCTTTTGCGATTTCTTCACGGAGAATGGCATCAGACTCACGAACGGTTTCAAGTTTTTCTTCAGTGATTTCCCCCATGACGCGAATGGCAAGCCCTGGACCTGGGAATGGTTGACGCCAAACGACTTCATCAGGCATGCCAAGTTCTGTTCCTAAGGCACGAACTTCGTCCTTGTAAAGGGTGTTGAGCGGCTCAATCAACTTGAACTGCATATCTTCTGGCAAGCCCCCTACGTTGTGGTGCGATTTAATGGTTTGAGCCGTATCTGTTCCAGATTCGATAACGTCTGTATAGAGCGTTCCTTGGGCAAGAAATTCAACATCAGTCAGCTTACTTGCTTCGTCATCAAAGACATAGACAAATTCATTTCCGATGATTTTGCGTTTTTGTTCAGGGTCAGATACGCCTGCTAATTTATCAAGGAAACGTTTGGCAGCATCTGCCTTGACAATGTTCAAGCCAAATTTACCACCTAGCATCTCCATGACTTGGTCGGCTTCGCCCTTGCGAAGCAGTCCGTGGTCAACGAAGATACAGATGAGTTGATCCCCAATCGCTTTTTGGAGGAGAACCCCTACAACAGATGAATCAACCCCGCCAGATAGTCCAAGAAGCACCTTCTTGTCCCCTACGGTTTCACGAATCTTGGCAATCTGCATGTCGATGAAATTGTCCATTGACCAATCGCCTTTGGCACCACAGATATGGAGTGCGAAATTGCGCAAAATATCATTTCCATAAACGGAATGGCGCACTTCTGGGTGGAATTGAATCCCGTAAATCTTTTTATCGGGATTTTCAATGGCTGCATAAGGGCAATCAGCTGAAACTCCTGTGCGGACAAAGCCTTCAGGGATTTCAGTCACCGCGTCCCCATGGCTCATCAAGACCAGCTGCTCTTCAGGCGTTCCCTCAAAGAGAGGAGAAGGAGTGTGGGTCAGCTCAGATTGGCCGTATTCACGATTTCCAGCGTCGCCAGCAGGAACGACCTTGCCACCGAGCTTGTGGGTAATCAGTTGCATACCGTAGCAAATCCCCAAAATGGGAATACCTAGCTCAAAAATTTCTGGGTCAATATCAAAGGAACCGTCTTCGTAAACAGAATTTGGTCCACCGGAGAGCACGATTCCGACAGGGTTCATCTCACGAACTTCAGCTGCTGAAATCTTGTGGCTCTTGAGTTCGGAGAAGACACCAATCTCACGGATACGGCGTGAAATCAGCTGATTGTACTGGCTACCATAGTCCAGAACGATGATTTTTTCGACGTCTTGGAGTGTCATGTTATTTCCTTTCAAATAAAAATATCAAATGATGTTTCTTATTCTATCATAAAAACGAACAATTTGCAGTAAGAATGGTTAAAAAGATAGAAATTTGGTACAATAGAAAGAGAAACGAAGAGGAGTGAGTATGAAAGCTGCTTATATTGCCATTCACGATAAATTAAAAGAAGAAATTGACCGTGGAGTCTGGAAAATCGGCGAGCGTTTACCGAGCGAGCGGGACTTAGCTGATGAGTTTGGTGTGTCGCGAATGACCTTGCGCCAAGGGATTACGCTTTTGGTGGAAGAAGGGGTTCTACAGAGAAAAGTTGGTTCGGGAACCTATGTGGCTAGCACCCGTGTCCAAGAAAAAATGCGTGGAACCATGTCTTTTACAGATATTATTCAACTTCAAGGCAAAACTCCGTCCAGTCAATTGTTGTCCTATATCCGAACAAAGCCCAATGATAAGGAAGTGAGTCAATTGAATTTACAGGCAGGAGAGTATGTCGTGCGGATGGAACGTGTGCGTTTTGCAGATAATATCCCTGTTGTCTATGAGGTGGCCAGTATCCCTGAGCGTTTGATTCATAATGTCAAAAAGAGCGATGTGACCAATCATTTCTTCAAAACCTTGACGGAAAATGGCTACCGTATCGGGAAAAGCCACCAGACCATCTATGCTCGCTTGGCCAACGAACAGGTAGCCAAACACCTACAAATCACTAAAAATCAAGCCATTTTGGCGCTGCGCCAAGTTTCGTATTTGGAAGATGGTCAACCGTTTGAGTATGTCAATAGTCAATATGTCGGCGAGCGTTTTGAATTTTATTTAGAAAACAATTAGTTTGCATAATATTTATTATGTAAACTTTTTTATGACTAAAAATAGATAGGCAGGCTTTATCCCATGGGAAAAATTTGGTATAATAGAGGGTATGGAAATTGAAAAAACAAATCGGATGAATGCCTTGTTTGAATTTTACGCGGCGCTCTTGACCGATAAACAGATGAATTATATTGAGCTGTATTATGCGGATGATTATAGTCTAGCGGAGATTGCCGAGGAATTTCAGGTCAGCCGTCAGGCGGTGTATGACAATATCAAGCGGACGGAGAAGATTTTAGAAGATTACGAGAAAAAATTGCACATGTATTCCGATTACATTGTCCGCAGTCAGATTTTTGATCAAATCCTCGAACGTTATCCCGCAGATGACTTTCTGCAGGAGCAAATCACCATCTTAAGCAGCATTGACAATAGAGAATAAAGGAGAAGACCATGGCTTTTGAAAGTTTAACCGAACGTTTACAAAATGTCTTTAAAAACCTACGCCGTAAGGGCAAAATCAGCGAGAGCGATGTCCAAGAGGCGACCAAAGAGATTCGTCTAGCTCTTCTTGAGGCGGACGTTGCCCTACCAGTCGTGAAGGACTTTATCAAGAAGGTCCGTGAGCGGGCTGTTGGCCATGAGGTCATTGAAACGCTGAATCCTGCCCAACAAATCATCAAAATTGTCGATGAAGAATTGACTGCGATTTTAGGGTCTGATACAGCTGAAATCAATAAATCACCAAAAATCCCAACCATTATCATGATGGTCGGTCTGCAAGGGGCTGGTAAAACGACTTTTGCAGGGAAATTAGCCAATAAACTTAAAAAAGAAGAAAATGCTCGTCCCTTGCTGATTGCGGCGGACATCTATCGTCCAGCAGCCATTGACCAGTTGAAAACCTTGGGTCAACAGATAGAAGTGCCTGTCTTTGAGTTGGGGACAGGTGTTCCAGCGGTTGATATTGTCAAGCAAGGTCTTGAAGTTGCTAAACAAAACAATAATGACTATGTCTTGATTGATACGGCAGGTCGTCTGCAAATCGACGAAGTTCTCATGAACGAATTGCGGGATGTGAAGGCACTTGCCCAGCCAAATGAAATCCTCCTCGTGGTCGATGCCATGATTGGTCAGGAAGCAGCGAATGTCGCTCGGGAGTTTAATAACCAGCTCGAAGTGACTGGGGTGATTTTAACCAAGATTGACGGGGATACCCGTGGTGGTGCGGCGCTCTCTGTTCGCCATATCACAGGAAAACCAATCAAATTCACCGGTACAGGTGAGAAGATTACCGATATTGAAACTTTCCACCCAGACCGCATGTCTAGCCGTATCCTCGGCATGGGAGACATGCTGACCTTGATTGAGAAGGCTTCTCAAGAATATGACGAGAAGAAATCGCTTGAACTCGCTGAAAAAATGCGGGAAAACACCTTTGATTTCAACGATTTCATCGATCAGCTCGACCAAGTTCAAAACATGGGACCAATGGAAGATTTGCTCAAGATGATTCCAGGAATGGCAGGCAATCCAGCCCTTGCCAATCTCAAGGTTGATGAGCGCGAAATCGCGAGAAAACGCGCCATCGTCTCGTCCATGACACCAGCAGAGCGTGAAAATCCTGACTTGCTAAGCCCGAGCCGTCGCAGACGGATTGCCAATGGTTCTGGAAATACCTTTGTCGAAGTCAACAAATTCATCAAGGACTTTAACCAAGCCAAGGCCATGATGCAGGGGGTCATGTCAGGTGATATGAACAAGATGATGAAGCAGATGGGAATTAACCCCAATAATCTTCCGAAAAATCTGCCCAACAACATGGACATGTCTGCCCTTGAAGGCATGATGGGACAAGGCGGAATGCCTGATTTATCAGCCTTAGGCGGAGCTGGTATGCCAGATATGAGCCAAATGTTTGGCGGCGGATTGAAAGGTAAAATCGGTGAATTTGCTATGAAACAATCCATGAAACGCATGGCCAACAAAATGAAGAAAGCGAAAAAGAAGAGAAAATAAATCTCTTCTTTTTGATATAAAAATGATGTCACTTGGTGAATAAGGTGATGGACCGTGAGCAACTTGATAAGGGCTTTGCGACCTGGTTAAGTCAGATATTTGATAAAGACGAGACCGCCCAGTATACAGTCCATATCGAAGTCTGGTATCGAGACGATACAATCATCGACCAAGATTATCGGTAGACCAATCGAAAGTTTAGTTTACGTAATATTTATTATGTAAATTAAAAACATAGACAAACCCAAGATCTATTTAAACAAGTTCAAAAGCCCTGCTGACGTTACATTCAATTTCCGATTTTTGCGAGCAGAGCGAGCCTCATCAGATACTTTTCGCTGTGGTAAAAGTAGGGAGTGGGATAAAAATCGTGATTTCGTAGAAATCGATTATCCTCGCTCCTTTGTTTCTGGGCTCGGGCTAAAATAATCCACTGGATTATTTTACTCCGTAGGAAGTCGCTATACAGTCCGAACCACCTAAGAAAAGTATCGCAAAAGAACTTTTTCTTTAACCTAATTTTACATAATATATATTATGTAAAATTTTTTCTTGTTTAAAAAGATATACGTAAAATGGATTATCGTAAGTATTTTCATTAAAATTAAAAGTGCATAAAGGTTCATTTTATGCTATACTGAGGATAATAAAATATTTATGAGGTGAAAAAATGGATCTATTATATTTAATTGTTCTAATCATTGTAGTCCTCGCAATTCTAGGGATTTTCTTTGCGGGATTCGTATCTGCAAGTCCCGGAGAGATTAAGGTCATCTCAGGCCCAAGAGGGCAACGTGTTCTCCATGGTAAAACTGGTTGGAAAATTCCAATTTTAGAACGTGTTGACACTATGACAGCCGGAATGATCTCTGTTGATGCTCGTACGTCAGATTATGTCCCAACTAACGACTACATCAATGTCAAAGTAGACGCCGCGGTAAAAGTCAAAATTGGCACAGAGCGCCCCGAGCTATTTCAAGCGGCTACTCGCAACTTCTTATACAAAACCTCTGATGAAATTGCCGATGAAGTTCGTGATACCTTAGAGGGGCATTTGCGGGCCATCATTGGGCAAATGAAATTGGCGCAAATTGTAACTGACCGTGTATCATTCTCAGAAAAGGTGCAAGAAAACGCGACTAAAGACCTGGAAGAGATGGGGCTTGAAATCGTCGCATTTAATATTCAAGGGTTGATTGATGACAAAGGTGTCATTGAAAATCTTGGTATTGACAATACCGAGCAAATTCGTAAAGAAGCTGCAAAAGCAAAGGCAAAAGCGCAACAAGAAATCGCGCAACAACAAGCTGAATCGGATAAATTGGCGAATGAAGCACGTGTAGCAGCAGACCTTGAAATCGCTCAAAAGCAAAACGAACTTGCAAAACGCCAAGCAGCCTTACAAGCCGAAGCTGATACGGAGCGTGCGAAGGCTGATGCGGCCTATGCGATTCAACAAGAAATCCAGCGTAAAGAAATCGAACGTGAAACTGCTGAAGCAAACATTGTGAAGCAAGAAAAAGAGGCTGAAGTTAAAACACATGAGGTTGAAGTGCGTAAGCAACAGCTCGCTGCTGACATTAAAGCACAAGCTGATGCCGATAAATACGCTCGCCAACAGGCTGCCGAGGCCGACCGTTTAGAGCGTCAAGCAAAAGCAGATGCTGAATTGTACGAAACTCAAAAAGAGGCTGACGCCCGCAAAGCTCAAGCCGAGGCGGAAAAATTTGCACAACTCCAAGAAGCTGAAGCAATTGCCGCAAAAGGTAAAGCAGAAGCTGAAGCAATTCGCTTGAAGTTGGAAGCCGAGGCTAAAGGGTTACTCCAAAAAGCTGAAGCCATGAAACAAATGCAAGATGCGGCCATTACAGAAATGGTTGTCAATGTCTTACCAGAAATTGCGAAGAATGTAGCTGCTCCGCTTACAAATGTTGATTCCATTACCATGTACGGTGACGGAAATTCTGCCAAAATGGTAGGTGACATCATGAACACCATGAGTCAAGTGACAGAAGGAATGGGAATCGACATAAAAGAGTTGATTACAGCAACTTTAACTGGACGTGCAGCTGGACGTGCAATCGCTGAAAACACAGAGGAACAGGCATAGTTCAATAAGTCTCAAGCAACAATGTTTATGACGACTTTATTTCACGCATCGCAGAGACTTCTTATTTTAATCTTATTTTATTTAGTTCCTGAATATCTGGATTTTGGAAAGAAAATGAGCAAGCGACGTAAGAAATATGTCCTTAGTCTATCCTTTGACCAGTATTTAAAACGACTACTTTAAATCAAAAAGTGTTTGAGGTAGAAAAAAGAGAAGACTTTTTCATGTGTTTGTCGTGATATGATGAAAATTGCTTGAAATTTAGTAAGAATAGTGTATAATAGAAATATAGATGAGTAGTCGGCTCATGGTCAATCTGATAGTAATCTTGGACATAAGGGCCAAGCGGGTGGCGGACACCAAAACTAAATCCGATATCAATCTTGGACACAAGGGCCAAGCGGGTGGCAGACACCAAAATAAACCGACTAAAAAGATGACCCACAAATGTGAGTCGTCTTTTTGTTTTGGAGGAGTACGTGAAACAGAAAGACAAGTTTAGAAAACCTAATCCTAAAGAACTACGATACTTGGAACACAGCATGAAGACGTTACATGAAGCTGCATGTTATTTCCAAGAACATTTTGTTGGTCGAAAAATGATTTATAGTACCTCAAAGGATGAAATAGCTGTTTACTTTTCGGGGAGTAACTATATGCATCTATGTGGACTATCCTACTCTAAAGGAACAGAAAAATTCTTTATCGATTGCTTGGACAAAAAAGTTGATTTAAAATATTTAAAGGTTAAAGAAAATGGAACAACCATGCAAAAACTGCAAGTGCTGGCTTTTGTTTCAGAGCTAACTAGCCCTTATTTAAAACTTACTGGATCAGGGCGTTACTTATTCTTGGAGTTTGACTATGCATTGAGAACGAAGAAGCAGATTCTGGCTGTCACTTTGAAAGCGACGACTCATAAGATTGTACCACAGTCATTATTGGACTTAAAATCACAGAAGAGTTTTCCGATTGGTGAAGGAGTGACTCGGATTTATTCTATAGATTTATTGACACAAGAAATTAAAGAATATTTTAACTTGAATCGTGGCGATTGAAGGTAAATTCAAGTCTTTTTGATAGTTAAAACCCTATAATTTAATTTATGTAAACTCTAGAAACGATATTCCATGATAATCTCATCAGCATCTCGTTCACCCGTTTCAGAAAAGCCCAGATACTGATAAAATTGCCTTGCCGCCACATTGTCTTCGATGTAGCAAAGACGTAGTCTTGAATAACGTTTTTCATTTTTTAATAACGATAACAACTGAACAAGAGCCTGTTTGCCGTAGCCTTTTCCTTGAAATTCATCAGCGATAAAGAACTCCGCCAGGATATAGGCATCTAGGTCAGGAGCGTCATAATATAAGAACAGACCAATCGGGGTATGGTGATGGAAAATCCAACCAGCTGTGCTAGAAAAATGACGATAGGCATAGGCTCGAGCCAGAGTGGTCGCTACACTAGCAACGAATCTTTCCTGTTCAGGTTTAACTTTGATAGGCATGCGCCAATTGTCAGGGGTTATTTCTTGAAAATGAATTATATTGAATGTCCTTTATTAGTATGACGTATCCCACAAACATCTTTCCGAAAAACTATAATTTTCTTGAAATATATCTATCCTTGTGCTATAATGATAGATAAGAAAAGATTTGGAGAAAGCCATGCGACGTGAATTATTATTAGAAAAAATTGAGCAACTAAAAGCCGTCATGCCCTGGTATGTCCTCGACTACTACCAGTCAAAGCTCGCTGTACCTTACAGTTTTACAACCCTATACGAATATTTGAAAGAATATCGGAGATTTTTTGAATGGCTGATTGATGCTGACTTGGTGTCTGTATCCCACATTTCGGAGATTTCCTTGGATACTCTGGAGCATTTGACCAAGAAAGACATGGAGTCGTTTATCTTGTATCTGCGCGAAAGACCCTTGCTGAATGCCAATACCACTCAAAACGGGGTTTCGCAGACAACCATCAATCGAACCTTGTCTGCCTTATCAAGTCTGTATAAATACTTGACCGAGGAGGTCGAAAATGAGCAAGGTGAGCCTTATTTTTACCGCAATGTCATGAAAAAGGTATCGACTAAGAAGAAAAAGGAAACTCTTGCTGCGCGGGCTGAAAATATCAAGCAAAAGCTCTTTCTGGGCGATGAAACCATGGAATTTTTGGACTATGTGGACAGCCAGTATCAGGTCAAGTTATCCAAACGTGCCCTCTCCTCTTTCCAGAAAAATAAGGAACGGGATTTGGCAATTTTAGCCCTTCTGCTGGCTTCGGGTGTGCGCCTTTCAGAGGCAGTTAATCTCAATCTAGCTGATGTCAATTTAAAAATGATGGTCATCGAAGTCACACGAAAAGGGGGCAAACGAGATTCTGTTAACGTAGCGAGCTTTGCCAAGCCCTATTTGGAGAACTACCTTGCCATTCGTCAGCAACGCTACAAGGCTGAAAAGTCCGACATCGCCTTCTTCTTATCGGAATACCGTGGCCTACCCAATCGCATGGATGCATCTAGCATCGAAAAAATGGTCGCTAAATATTCGGCTGACTTCAAGATTCGTGTGACACCGCACAAACTGCGCCACACGCTCGCAACGCGTCTCTATGATGCGACCAAGTCTCAAGTCTTGGTGAGCCACCAGCTAGGTCATGCCAATACACAGGTGACAGACCTCTATACCCATATCGTCAATGATGAGCAGAAAAACGCCTTGGATAAGCTCTAGAAATAATCATATAGGAAAAAAGTTTACATAATCTATTTTATGTAAACTTTTTATCTTTATTCTCCAATGATTTCTTTCATTTTAGCTTGATTGACCTGAGGATAGGCAGCTAAAAAGGCAGACAAGCGTTTGAGGATCGGAAGAATGTAGCCTGATTGATCATTTTCCACTTGGAGGACCAAAAGTGGCTCATGGAGGCTCATTCGCAATAAGAACCAGCCATCTCCATACGGATCCGTTACATCAAAGCGCACTCCTTCTTCGTTTTCAGGATTAAACTGGAAGCCGTCAATCGACTGCGCTTGTAAATCAGCAATCACCTGTTCGCCCAGGGCTCGGTAGTCTTCTGCTTCTAGCTTGAAGCGGACTTCTTGTGTCTCTACAGGTTGTTTCAACTGCGCAATCAAATCATCTAGACTAGTGCCCTCTGCTTGCAAGCGTGGCAATAACATCAGGATTTTTGCTGCTGCATAGGTTCCATCATCCAGGAAGTAATTTTCCTTGAAAGCAGCATG
The DNA here is from genome assembly GCF_001921845.1 of Streptococcus cuniculi. GTDB lineage: Bacteria > Bacillota > Bacilli > Lactobacillales > Streptococcaceae > Streptococcus > Streptococcus cuniculi. Next base: position 83,826 of record NZ_MSJM01000002.1, read on the forward strand.
TCCAGAAGTTTCAATCGCCAACTGGCAATCAATGCCTGCTGCATTGGTCTCAATCGCCTTGTTAATCACATTGCGATAGCCTGAAATATAGCGAATTTGCTTGCCACCCAACTCTTCAATAAAGCGTTTTAGATGCTCGGAAGTTGGTGAATTGGTCACAATGCTCGTTCCAGAGTGTTCTTGCAGAATGATTTGACTTAGAACAGCAATCAGATTGTTACGGTTTAATATTTCACCAGACTTAGTCACCAAGGCAGCGCGGTCGACATCGGTGTCAAAGATAATCCCTAAATCTGCCGCATTTTCTAGGACTGCCTTCTGAATGCTGGCCATAGCTTCTTTATTATCTGGATTTGGAATATGATTTGGGAATGTGCCATCTGGATCTAAAAATTGTGAGCCCCTTGTATCAGCTCCCAAAGCCTGTAACACCTTGTCCGCAAAGAAGCCCCCTGCTCCATTTCCCGCATCTACAATGATGTGGAGACCCTTTAATGGCGCTTCTGCTCCTTGGTTGGCCTGACGAATTTTCCCGACCAAATCTGCCGCATAAGGGGTCAGTAGGTCTGCTGTTCTAACGCTTCCGCCCGACTGTGTAGCTATTTCTTGGTCATGCTCAAGGATGAAGGCGATATCTTCATGCTCTGCACCGCCTTTTTGGCTAAAAATTTTAATTCCATTGAAATAATAAGGCAAGTGGCTCGCGGTCACCATGACACCCGCATGACAGGCAAATTCCGCATATTGGGTACTCATAAAAAGTGCTGGGGTGGTGGCTAGACCAAAGTCGATTACCTGTACGCCCAAGCGGACGGCTTCTTCTGTAAAAGCAGCTACCAGACTAGGACCACTCAATCGGCTATCGCGCCCGATACCGATGGTCAATTTGCCTGACTGATGGAGCTGAACCAGCGCTTCGTCTTGACAAAGCCAATGAACCAATCCGCGGACAATTTTTGTGACAGCTTCCGGTGTGAGATTCACCGCCAGCTCGTCTGTTGCAATCGCAATCCCACGAATATCTGAACCATTTTGCAAAACATGATGTGCCATAACTTCCTCCTTTATCTATTTCCTAGTATATCATCTTTTAAAACGTTTTCAAGTATTATCTAAAAATCGCTGTAAAAAATAAAATTTACATAATTTATGTTATGTAAACTAAAAACATAGACAAACCCAAGATCTATTTAAACAGGTTCAAAAGCTCTGCTAACGTAACATTCTATTTTTTCGATTTTCGCGAGCGGAGCGAGCCTCGTCAGATACTTTTCGCTGTGGTAAAAGTAGCGTCATTATCGGTAGTGACGCTACTCGGAAATTTTGAGACCTTGGGCTCAAAATTTAGGTATGGAATTCCATAGGAAGTCGCTACCGTCCGAACCACCTAAGAAAAGTATCACAAAAGAAACCTAATTTTGCATAATCTATATTATGTAAATTTTGATAATCTATTCTCATCGTCGTGCATGGAGGAGCTGGGCGCCACAACTGGCACTCTTTCTCTACTCCTCCTACTTCTCTTGCCAAATGCGGACCTGCGTTCCTTGGTCAATTTGGCTTGTAATCTGAATCATCAGACCTAATTGTGTCAGGACACGCTTGGTTAGGTAGAGGCCAAAGCCGCTAGCTTTCTGGTGTTCACGACCGTTGTAACCCGTAAAGCCTTCTTCAAACAAGCGTGGAATATCCTCTGGCAAAATCCCAATTCCCTGATCGGAAATCGTGACCCCATTGTCCAGATGAATGGTTACGGTACCGCTATTGGGGCTATATTTAATCGCATTGTCGATGACTTGTGAAAGAGCAAAGGACAGCCATTTGCGGTCGCTTTTTATCTGCCAAGTTCCCACCACTTCAACCGTCATTTCCTTTTGGAGGAATTGACTGCGGTATTTTTTGACCAATGCGATGATGACGTCCTTGACCTCGACTTTTTCAAAGCGGAAATCGCTGGCTTGATTGGACAACTTCATGTAATTTAAGAGATTGGCCATATAGTTGTCCAGACGGAGCAACTGATGATTGACATCGGTCTGATTAAGCTGATTGGTCTGGCTCATGAGAGAGAGAGCCGCCAAGGGAACCTTCATTTGGTGGGACCATATTTTAATCAGAGCCTGCCACTCATTTTCCCGCGACTTGTAGGCAAGAATCTCTTGCTTGGCCACTGCTTTTTCTTGCGCTAGTAACTGGAGATAGGCAAGGTCAGACGGGAGGTGGAATGCATCCAAGATTTCTTCATACAGGGCCTCTTCTAGCATGAGTTGCTTGCGCTGAAATCTGAAAAAGAGCCAAACCGTCCAAATGGCAAGGAGACTGCCGGTAAAAAAGAGGCTTTGGAGAATAAAATCAAAAGGCAGATGGTAGAGGGCAAACATGCCTAAAAAGCCAATTCCCATAAGGAGATAGAGCAGGTACCAGCCAGCGTATTCTTTCATAAATTTTGCAATCATTGGACGACATACCCCACTCCACGAATGGTATGAATGCGGTCAAATCCTAGCTCGCTGACTTTTTTTCGCAGACGAGTCATGTTGACATTCAAGGTGTTCTGGTCAATAAATTCCTCATTTTCCCATAGCTGTTCGAGGAGTTTTTCCTTAGTCACGACTTGGCCTTGGCTCTGCATGAGGGTGGTCAAAATCTTGGTTTCCGTAGGTGATAGCTGAATCTGATTCTCTCCATGGCTCAAACGCCCATCGACACTTAATTGATAATCATCAAGGACGAGCTGGGTTGTCTGGGTGAATTGCTGGATACGGCGTAAAAAGGCCGCGATTTTGGCATCTAAGAGGGCTAGCGAAAACGGTTTTGAAATGAAATCATCTCCGCCCATATTCATCGCCATAACGGCGTTCATCTCATCATCGCTACTGGAGATAAAGAGAATCGGCATGGTCATGGTCTTGCGAATCTCTGTCGTCCAGTAAAAGCCATTAAAATAGGGCAGGCTAATATCCATGAGCACAACATCGGGTTGCCATTCTGCTACTTCCTGACTGACGGCGCGAAAATTGCGTACGCTTTTCACTTGGTATTGCTGGCTAAGATGCGTTGTCAATAATTGCACAATCGTCTCATCATCTTCTACGATGTAAATTTTTTCTTTTTTCATATCCTTATTGTATCAAAAAAGTGGCTGAGCGAGCCACTTTTTCTGCTGTTTTATCGTTCAATAATACGGTAGTAGGTTCTGCTGGTCCATTTGTAAATGATGAAATAGATGAGGCAGACACTTGCAATGGTAATTCCACTCACGGTGTAAATCATGGCATGTGAGGTCACTCCAAACATGAGTAGCATTTGCTTGAGCATGATAAGAGACACGATAAAGTGGAGAATAGCCATGGCAAGCGGCATAAAGAAGACGAGTAAGATTTGAGAATTGATGGTCTTTTTGACGGCCGTCTGGCTCATGCCCACCTCTTGGAGAATCTTATAGGATTTCTTGTCTTCATGCCCTTCAGAATACTGCTTGTAGTAAATAATCAAGGCAGCACCGAGCAAGAAACTGATTCCGAGTAAGAAGCCTGTAAAGAGGAAGCCGCCAACGAAGCCTAATATCGCATTTTTGAAATCATCTTTTTGGACGACAAGTCCCAGACTTCTACTTCCATCTTCTGTCATGAAATTTCCATCATTTGCACCGACCAGTGCTTGGTATTCGTCCTTGCTAAGATTAGTTTGAACTTGATAGTTCATGAATCGGTCAGGATTGTCAGGTTGACTTTCTTTGAACACTTGTAGAACCTTTTCTAGCACTTGATCGTTGCTGACGATGAGAAGGAAGGGGTTATAGGTGTTTAACATATCAGGGACTTGAATCTTCTGTTTCACCTCTACAGCTTCAAATGTCTGATCGGCTAGGTAAATAGTTTCGACCTTGTTTTTTTGTTCTGGCTGGTAAAATATCATTTGCTGCTCTGTCAATTCCGGGATATCATTGCCCAATTTCTTAACATCTTCTTGGGTCATGACAACGAGACCTGCAAAAGCATTGACAGAAGGGGTGTTGAGTCTTTCCTTGGTCAACTCAAGCGTTTTCCCTCCGTCATAATAAATCACATCTGATAAAGCTAGGTAAGACCTGCTATCGTTCGCCTTTTCAGGATAGGTATCAAGTACCGTTTTTTGAAAAGCCTCTGCTCCTTCTTGACGATTCTTCACATAGTAGGTAATGGTCGTTTCTTTGGGAAAAAGAGTATCGAGGGTACTCGTCATATTGGTGTAAAGCGATGTCGTAGTCGCAATGGTGACAAAAGCCATGACAGCAAGAAGGGTGATGTTGGCAAGACCTGTCGCGTGTTGCTTCATGCGAAAAATCATCTGCGAGGTTGAGATAAAATGTTCAGGTGTGTAGAAATACTTCTTCTGCTTGCGCTTGGTTTTCAAATACCAGGTCATAAAGCTGATGTAAAAGAGATAGGTTCCCACGATGACAAACAGCACCGCAATAAAGAAGCGATAGAGAACCACGATTGCGCTAATTTTACTGGATGAAAGGGAAAGATAATAACCGATTCCAAGGCAAAGTACGCCCAAGATGGCTAGGAGCATGTTGCCTTTCGGTTCTTTTTCTCCCTCTTCCTTACTTCTAAACAAGATGAGTGGAGAAGAAAATCCAACCTTGCGAATGGCTAGTAATTCCAAGAGGAAAAAGATACCTGCAAAAATCAAGGTATTGAAGAAAAAGGCGACAAATGAGATGTCAAAGTGCAGATTGGTTCCCTGAACCAGATTGACAAATATCAAGTACATCAGGTTGGAAAATGCTGCGCTCAAGATGCTTCCGAGAATGACGACTAGACCAAACACCATCATCAATTCCAGCGTTGCAATGAGGGCTAATTTCTTCTTGTTCATGCCCAGCATATTGTAGAGCCCGAATTCTCTTCCGCGTTGCGTCATCAAGAAATTAAAACTGTAGATTTCCATGATGACAGAAAAAATCGTTAAGACCACACTACCCAAGCCGAGTGCCAGAGTCCCTGTTCCCATGGTTTTGGCCACCGGACTGAGAATAAGGAGCAAGGTCGAGCAATTGAGGACAAAGAGAACCAAGCTCGCTAGGATAAAAGGCGCAAAGGTTGAAAAGGATTTTCGGATATTGCCATAGGCTAATTTGAGATAGAACATGGACTATTCACCTCCCAGTAGTGCAGACATGCTGAGTGAGATTTCCTTGGCAAAATCACTGCTGGATTTATTGGCCTTATACAGTTGGTGGAAGATGCGTCCGTCCTTGATAAAGAGGACACGGCCCGCATGGCTGGCAGCATTGGCAGAGTGGGTCACCATCAGAATGGTTTGACCGTCTGCATTAATGTCTTCAAAGAGATGGAGTAAATCTTCGGAATTACGGTAATCCAGCGCTGCTGTCGGCTCATCTGCCAGAATCAATTGCGGCTGGGTAATCAAGCTACGAGCAATGGCAACCCGCTGTTTTTGCCCGCCAGACAGTTCAAAGGGGCGCTTGTTGAGCAAGTCGGCAATCCGCAACTTGGGCGCGATTTGCGCTAAACGCTCTTCCATCTCCTTGTGAGGTCGTCGCGCCAATACCAAAGGAAGAAAGATATTATCACGGATGGACAGGCTATCTAGCAGGTTAAAGTCTTGAAAGACAAAGCCTAGGTTGCGCAGACGGAAATCGGCTAGCTGGCTTTCCTTGATATTGGTAATATCATGGTTGTTGAGGATGACACTACCGTTACTTGGCTTATCAAGGGTGGCGAGAATGTTCAACAGGGTCGTCTTCCCAGATCCACTTTCTCCCATAATGGCGATAAATTCTCCCTTTTCAACTTTGAAGTCCACATCTTGAAGAGCGCGGGTTTCTTCTTTTGAAAAACGGGTACGGTATACTTTTTCTAAATGATTGATTTCTAAAAACATAAACACTCCTTTTGATTGTATCGAGCTGATTAGCCATGTAGATAGCGGTAAATAGCGGCCGTCTCTTGATAGAGAGCAGCTGCATATTCAGCTTTTTCAAGCAAGTTGGCTACTTCTGCTGCCTCTCTTGCTGTTACAGTTGATTGCTTTGCGATAGCTTTTTTCCACATAGGCTTTTCCTCGTTTCGTATGATTTATGGTATTATAGTCAATTGAATAAAGGTTAGGACATCTTGATGAACGCCAGTTCTATCTGTAGCTCCCTACCTTGTCCTATTCCTTTCTCAATCCACTATAATTATACCGCGAATGGAGCCAAGTGAACCTTACAGCCTTGTCACCCTACCTTACAGTTTTGTAAGTATCTCTATAAACAATCGATTAGTTGTATTCTCAATTAAAACGAGTATTTTTTGATTGTTTCTTAAGTAGTCGTGACGATCTATCAACGTTCATTCAAAGACTATACTACCACAAAAAAACTCGCCTGCTAAGAGCAGGACGAGGTATTAGGAGTGCGTTTGACTGATGTAAGCAATCATCTCCTCTAGTTCTGTGCGGTTATCCGTTGTGAGAATATAAATTGTATCTCCCTGTAGGGCTGCAAAGGCGCGTGGCATGCGTTTTTCCATTTTTAATTGACCAGCGTAGCGGCTGCGCAAGTCTTCCTCACTATGGACATACTGGGTCGTATCCCTGCGCGTGATGGCTAGGCAATATTGGGGTTCAAAGGTGCGTTTAGCCACTTCTTCTCCTGCTACGATACTCGCATAATCGCGATACAAATCAATCGAATGGGCAAAGTTGTAGACATCGACCGTAAAACCACCAGCAGGGCGATTGTTATACTCAATCGCGATGTAATCGTCTCCCTCACGGAAAAATTCAATATGGAAGAAGCGTTCTCTCATGCCAAAAGCCTTGACAATGGCACGGCCATAGGCTTGAAGTTTTGGATCGATGGTCTTTAAAATATAGTAGGCATTGTCCTTCTGGCTTTCCAAGAGCTCAAGTGGCGTATAATGATAGTCGAATGTCGTCTCAAAGACAATCGTGCCGTTGCGATCAACCAAACCATCATAGGTACAAATCTCGCTCGAATTGACAAATTTTTCAAAGAAATAGACGGTTTCGTGGTCCCACTGGTCTATAAAGTGCTCCACGTCTGCTTGACTGGTCAATTTGTAGGTTGCAGCAGCTCCTACTCCGTTATCGGGCTTGGCAATCATTGGCAGTCCAATTTTTTTCAAGGCTCTGGTAATATCTTTTTCCGTCTTAATTACCTGCCCTGGAACGACTGGCACACCTGCTTCTGCAAAGTATTTTTTCATTTTTGACTTGAATTTTGTCTTGCGAAGGTGGTTCGGCTTGGCTCCAAAGATGTGGAATTGCTCACGGAGAACCGCATCATTTTCCAGCCAGTATTCATTGTGGGATTCAATTCGGTCAATCGGACCATGCTTGTAAAACAGAAAGGCCACCGCACGCTTTACTTCGTCAATATCTTCGAGGTTTTCAACGCGGAAGTATTCGGTCAAAGCCCCCTGCAAGTCTGGTCCCAACTGTTCATAAGGTTCTTGACCAATCCCTAAGACATTGATGCCTTTCTTGGCTAATTCGATGGTAAACGGTTGGAAATTTTCAGGATAATAGGGCGAAATAACAATGAAATTCATACACATCACCTTTCTATAAATCAAGTGTTCGTAAGAAATACGGCATCTGCTTTCTCCACCAGACCCAGTCATGGGCCACATCGCTTCCCCACTCATCAAACCAAGCAGGGATTTGTTTTTCGGCAAAAGCAGCTTTCAGATTGTAGAAACTTGGTAAGCCGTCCTGCTCCCAGTCTCCAAGACCCGAGCAGACAATGATGTCAGACTTGCGATAACGGTCGATGAACCAGCCATCATTTTGGTTCCAAATGTAGTCCGCAGGAGAATTTTGGTAGACCGCATCATCGTGTCCGTAGTCCTGATTTCCATTAAAGAAACGGGCATCATAGATACCAGACAGGGCGATGACCTTGTTAAAGACATCGGGATGTTGCAAGAAGAAATTCAGCGCATGGTAAGCCCCCATAGAACAACCCGTCGTCATCATCGGATCAAACCAGTCTGTTGTGTGCTTGATAAAGGGAATGGCTTCTTCAATCACGTAGCGCTCGTAGGCACGGTGTGCTTCCGCACGGTCATGAATCGGTTTCCAATCCGCCAACCAGCTCTCCTTGTCGATACTTGTCAGAGTGAAAAATTGAACCTTCCCAGCTTCAATCGATCCCTTACAAGCCTCAATCATGCCAAAATCAGCATATTCAGTATAAGAGCCGCCTGATGATGCAAAGACGACCACGGGAATCCCCGCGTGTCCGTAACGATTGAGCTTCATCTCTCGACCTAGATTTCCTGACCAATGACTTAAAAATTCTACATGCATATATTCTTTCTCCTTACCATTTTTCACTTAAAAATCGCAGACAATCTGGCAGATATTTGGCCCAGGCTTCTTCATTGTGAATCGCTCCTGAAATGACTTCCAGCGCAAGATTGTCCAGTTCCACTCCACCTGCAATCAACTGGCGATAATAGGAGATTGACGAATGGATATAGGCCTGCTTGATATTGCCAGCCATAAGGGTTTTGTCGGTGTCATCTGCTTCTTCTGTTCCGACATAGATGTAGACCCGTTGATCCTTATCCAATTCTTGGCGCTCGATGTAGCGATCAAAGGCCTCTTGATGCAGCCAGTTGGCAGATGAAAAGACACCCAAGCAACCGATTTGGTCTTGGTAAGCCAAGCCCATGAACTGCGTGATATTTCCACCTAAGGAAGATCCAATCATGGCGGTATGGGCCTTATCGGCCTTGGTGCGGTATTCGCTGTCAATGAAAGGCTTGACGACTTCCATGACAAATTCTGCATACTCGGTTCCCTTGCCACCGAATTGGACCCCAGGGATATTGATTTCCTTGTATTTCCAAGCGGAATACTCATTCATCCGCTGGAAACCGTCATTGTCAATCGCTACCACAATCATCTTGGCAATGTCAGGATTACGCTTAATCGTAGGGATAATCTTCCAAGAATGTCCGCTAAAAGATTCCTTGCTGTAGAGGACATTTTGCCCATCGTGGAAGTAGACAACAGGATAGGATTGATTGGTATCTGTCTCATAATTTTTAGGAAGCAAGACCCGCACCCGACGCTTGTCCTTGCTGTAGGGAACCTCCAATTCGTGGGTTCGCATATCAAGATAAAAGTAAGACTTATTCATAGCATTCTCATTTCCATTTCAGTTAGAAATAGTATACCACACTTTTTTGATAAAATATTCAGAAAATTTAGTTATTTTTGCAAATATTCGGAAAAAACGAACAAAAAAAGAAAGGAGAAAGGTTAAATCCTCCCTCGCTCCTCATACGCCTTCCGACACTTCTCTAATTCCTGCAAGTCTGTCTGTGACAAAAGCTCAAAAATGTCTAAGATGATGTTCTTTTTTTCCTTTTTCCATGTGGCAACTAGGCGTCCCTTGAAAAAGACGACAGGCTTTACAATCCCCGTCAAGGTGTAGATATTTCGGATATACTTGGAATCAAAGAAAGGATTGGCCTTTTTCTCATAGCCCAATAAGATTTGATCAAAACCAGCGATGAAAAGACATTGTGGTACTGCTGCCGTTTCCAGCTCTCCCAAATAGTAACGCGTCTCGCCTTCCACTTCAATCGTCTGCAAATCCAGCTGCTTCATCCAGGTCAAAATCTTGCTCTTGCTTTCCTTGAAATAATACCTAGCATCTGCAAGGCTAACAGGTCCAAAGCCTGCAAAATACCGCCGTGCAATTTCTAATTCTGCGGCTTCCTTACTCCAAGGCTCAAATGCAGGCAAGCAATGAAACCGTCGCTCCCCATAGGTCTGGTAAATCTCACCCGCTTCCACCATATAGCGAAGTAGCCCGCCCCATGAGTTGAATAAAAAAGTTTCCATCTCCTTGGTCATTCCTTGCTCTCGACAAATCGTCTTCAATTCCTCACGGGTCAGGCTGCGTTCTTCCAAGGCCTCTACTAAAATCTGGTGAAACCGTTGCTTGGTCTGCGCAGAGACTGTTCCATCCCGACTAGGCTGGTCTAAAGGCAGGGAAAATTGCTTCATCCCCTCATAGAGGTAAAGAGGAATTTCTGATTTTAGATAGGCATGCACCGTTCCACGAATCGACCATTGCCGGACCAATTTTTCTCGCCATACAGCATCTGAAAATTCCCTTTCTGACAGACGTGTTTCAAATCCAACATCTACATAGGGTTGAAATTGTGCCTGCAAGCCATTCAAGTTCTGGCAAATCTCTTCTACCGTATAGGATTTCGTAAGTCCTTGCTTAGCAAGAATCATTGATTTCCATTCCTCATGCTTCATGGCAAAGCTCCTTTGCATACTACTATTAATCTGATTCTAGTATAACAAAAAAAGAGTGAGAAAAAACGTAAAAACGCTCTTTCCACTCACAAGTTAATGCTATGATTTATTCCGCATCATCAAAGTCGTCATTCCTGCCGTCACGAGGAAAGTGACCAAGGTTAGCATCAGAGAATCTCCAGCAACCATCAGGCTCATCAACAAGCCAATCGTTGGCAGAGCCAATTCGGCAAGATAAAATGTACGAGTCCAGCTGTAGCCTGCCTTGTTATAAGGTGCATGTAGGAGAATTCCAACCAAAAACAAGAAAATACCGCCATAGAGCAGGCCAACAATCGCATCATTGGATAGCTGATGCTCCTGCAACAAGGTAAAGGCAGCTGTAATAAAGCTCAAGCCAAAAAAGATAAAATAATGATAATAAATGGCACCATTTCCTGAAATATTTGTCTTATTGACATCTATCAACTGATCAATCTCTGTGATATAAAAGAGAAATAGATTAGCGACAATCAAAAAAGGAAATAGGGAAGAAAATGAAAAGGCTTCGATTGAAAAATAAGGGGCAATTCCAATAATCATCTCGCCAAAGGTGATAATCACAAGCAGAGACAGACGCTCGATGAGATGGGAGAAATGAATCGGTGTCAATCCCTTTAAGGCATCTGTCTTTTCTGGATTGAGTAAGAGAGATGGCATGAGCCAGGTCACAATAATTCCTAAAATAGCGATTGCTAGACTAATTGTATAGGGGAGAACTAGACAGGACAGAAGACTAACGATGCGCACTCCCAAAATGGAAAAGAATTGCTTGATAAAGTATTGATCGGCTGGATTTTTAGTAGTGCTATACTCAACACCATATTGTGCAAGCAGAAGGAAGGTGAGAACTGCCATTGAGCTAAAGAATGGGATGACCATTGTTTGCAAATCATTGGACAGCAAACTGGCAGCAACTAGCAGGCACATCATCTGCAAGAGCATAAAACGAGTGTTGGTCGGGCTATTTTTCCCAAAACGGTTGGTAAACACCATCTGAATCATCCAAGAATTGATAAAAACAATCAAGGCGATACTAAAGACGACAATATTTTCGAGGATAAACATTCCATGGTGAAGATGGGACAAGAGATGGGTCATTTGTGAAATAACATAGACATAGACTAAATCATAAAAGAGTTCAGTCAGCTCTACCTTTTTATGTCGAATTAGTGACATCACAACTCCTTTTCTATTAGGGGATAAACAACATTTCCCTTGTTTACGAGGGCAATCGGTGACAACTCACGCTTAATCATCTCTTCAAAATAGGCCTTGTTTTCTAAAAAGGGCGCTACAAGGCTATGACCTGTGCGAAAGATGTCCATGATATACCAGGTGTTGGGAGAATCCGCAACTCGCCCAACATACAGAACACCACTCTCTCTTGCCTGCATCTCCTGATGCAGCGTCTCAAACAGCTCATTTTGAAATGGTCTTTCCATACTTTCTTTGATACGGACAACCGTCAGACTCATCGACAGTTTTGACAAATCCTCTTCTTGAATCAAGCGCTCTTTTTCAAGCAAGACTTGAGGAATCAGCGCAATGCCTTCTTTTTCAGGGATAAACTCTTGCGCAAAGGTAGCAAAGTCCGCAAAATGTGCCGATTCGATATGCTCTTGATAAGCCATGCAATCACGGTAGACTTCTATCACGTAAAACCCTTGCTCTTTCGCATCTTCTGCCAAGTACATGGCAAGTGTTCCCTCTTCTTGTGCAATAGACTGGGTAAAATTAGTCTTTCCAATGCGGAAAAATTCTTCCAGTTCCCCTTCTGCTACTTTTAGCTTAAAAACATTGACAATCGGTTGCATTAGATTCCTTTCTGTTTCGATAAACGGTACCAATTATCCACAAAGATGGCTTGTTTTTCTTCGGTTGAAAGAGGCATCGCCTCAATCGCTGTGATAATTTCCTTGGTCGGTCCCGCAGGCAGAATACCTAGGGGCGCATCTGTTCCAAACAAGACATGTTCAACCCCAAAATAATCGACCGCTAATTCAAGCGCCTTTGGATTGCCTAACAAGGCTGTATCTACGTAAAATTTCTGGAAATCCTGCGCCATATCCTCTGGCAAGATATGACGAATCCGCTCGGCAAAATAGGGTACCATGGCTCCTGCATGGTGGACAATCACCTTCAAATCAGGATACTGTTGGAAATAACCAGCCTGTACGATATCAAGCATGGCCTGTGTCTGCTCGTATTCCCATGAAAAGACGATGTTATTGTCAGATTTTCTCATATCAAACACAGGATGGAGCCAAATAGGAACATGCAGCCTTGCGCAGGCTTCAAAAATCGGTGCAAATTCTGGCGCAGCAACCGACTGACCAAGGTGGCGACTGAACAGTTGAACCCCTACGATTTCCTGATGTTGGACTACAAATTCTTCCAGTATCTTCAGGCTGCCTTCCACATGATTGAGTGCGAGCATGGCCACCCCGCCTGCAAATTGCTCTGGATCTGCTTGCAAGGTTTCCAGCAGTTCCTGATTGGCTTCCTGAACCAGCTCCAAGGCCTCATCAGCTGCTACATAATCTTCGGGATTGACATTGACATAGGAGATGATTTGCTTGACAGAGGAGGTTTGATGCTGCGCCCGCATGGGCATATCAAGCAGGACAGGATTCTGCAAAAAGGGCATCTTGTCTGGCAACTGCGGATCCAGCGCCAGCATTTTTTGGTAAAACCTTGGTAGTAAAACATGGGCAAATACATCGATTTTCATCTTCTTATTCCTTCCAACTATTTTCCTTATCTGCTAAAATGGCATATTCTTCAAAATACGAGGTGACTTGGTTGATTTCGCCACTTTCATAGAGGGAAATTTTGTGTTCTAGGCGGTCGATGGAACGTTGGAGATTCTCCTTGCGTTGGTACAGGGTCGCTAATTGCTCTCTGAGGAGCTGTTCGCGTTCTGCATTGGTTGCTTCTCCCTCTTGTAATAGCTCTACGTATCGTTTCAATACTTCAATCGGAATCCCCGAATGGCGCAGACAAATCACCATCTCAAGCCAGTTCAACATTTCCTTGGTAAAATAGCGGTTCCCGTTTGGTTTTCTGGGAACAGGCGGCAACAGTCCGATACGTTCATAATAGCGTAGCGTATTGGAGTTCAATTGATAAAGTTCACTGACTTCTGTAATCGTATAGGTCTTTTCTGAATTGGTCATATTTCCCTCCTTTAACCGTATTATTATATCACTTATAGTGGACTATAAGTCAAGACGGGACATTGAAAACAGCTAGGAAAACCTAACTGTTTATTTCTTATTCAACGTCTCCATGCAGGTGCTTAAGTCTGTCAAAGCACGCTCTGCAATTTTCTCATAGCGTTCTTTTTTATCACGAATGCGTGGTCCTTCCAACTCTTTGATAATGCCGAAGTTGACATTCATCGGTTGGAAATGCTTGCTGTCGGCATGCGTCACATAGTGCGGTAAACTTCCGATGGCCGTTGTTTCTGGGAAGATGATTTCTTCTTCTCCCTTGAACAAGCGAGCAGCGTTGATGCCGGCTACAAGACCAGACGCCGCAGACTCAACATAGCCTTCCACCCCTGTCATCTGACCAGCAAAGAAGAGCTGCGGATTTTTCTTAGAGCGGAAAGTCTGGGTTAAGAGATTCGGCGAATCCATGTAGGAATTGCGGTGCATAACGCCGTAGCGGACGAATTCTGCATTTTCCAGTCCAGGAATCATTTGAAAGACCCGTTTTTGCTCTCCCCATTTGAGGTGGGTTTGGAAGCCTACGATATTGTACAAGCTACCTGCCGCATTGTCTTGGCGCAACTGGACAACCGCATAAGGCGTTTTATATTCGCCGTCACGTGGGCCTGTATAATCTTCTGGATACTCTAGACCGACTGGCTTCATCGGGCCGTACAGCATGGTTTTGACCCCGCGCTTGGCCATCACTTCAATCGGCATACAGCCTTCAAAGTATTTTTCTTTTTCAAAGGAATTGAGCGGTGCTTCTTCGGCATGGACCAAGGCATCATGAAAGGCCATGAATTGCTCTTTGGTCATCGGCGCATTCAGATAAGCAGCTTCTCCCTTGTCGTAGCGAGATTTCAGATAGACCTTGCTCATGTCAATGGTATTGACATCGACAATCGGCGCTGCCGCATCGTAGAAATAAAAGCCAGCCCCACCGTTGAAGGCGTGGATTTTTTCTGCCAAGGCATCGCTTGTCAAAGGTCCTGTCGCAATGACCGTAATTCCCTCACTTGGCAATTCTGTGATTTCTTCACGTACCACCTCAATCAAGGGATGATTTTCTAAGGTTTCAGTGACCATCTGTGAAAAACCTTCACGGTCAACCGCCAAGGCACCCCCAGCAGGAACACGCGTGCTTTCTGCTGCTTTCATAATAACAGAGTCTAAACGGCGCATTTCTTCCTTGAGCAGACCGACCGCATTGGTTAAGCTATCCCCACGTAGCGAGTTTGAGCAGACCAATTCTGCAAAATTGTCAGTCTTGTGCTGCGGGGTTGCCTTCACCCCACGCATTTCGTACAGTTTTACAGGAATGCCCTGCTTAGCAATTTGATAGGCAGCTTCGGAACCAGCCAAACCAGCTCCAATAACAGTAATGTAGGATTGAGACAATATACTAATACCTCTAAAAATGAATGCCGTAAACCTAACCAGCTTATAGCCTTCATTTCCCGAGTATGGGGGACACCCACACCCGAACCTTTCTAAATGTAATACCTGATTATCATACCATAAATATTCCCAAAGACCAATTAAAGAGAACGAGACATCGATTTACTTAATAATCTGAACGACCTAAAACAAACAAATCCAAGCGGCAACTAAAACACTTAGAATGCTAAAGAGCGAGCCGATAAGATAGTATTCTGCAAAGGTGGGACTTTCAGATATTTTATTGTAACGAGCAATGGACTTGGCAGTAAAGACCAGACCGATTGAGGCAAACTGGTGAAACATGATACAGATACTCATGACGATACGCTCTAAGTGGCCAATCGTGGCTCCTGCACCAGGAATCGTATCCATCTTTTGAGTACCTTGAGGCTGATATTTTTGAAAGAAGAGCTTGAAGACAACATTGGTCGGCTTGGTAATCAGTAGGAGAAACAAGATACTATTCAGCACTTCTCCTGCTAGCATAGTTGGTAACATCGTACCCTCTGTCAGTCTAGCTAACAAGAAAATGATGGACACATGTAAGGCTTGATCGATGAGAAAGATGGCCAATGTATTCCATTTGAACCATTTAGCTACATGCGGTTTTCCACTATCAATGATAGCGTGGCTGAACAGGAGCAGCAAGGTCACCCTCCAGATACTTGGAACAAAAATAGTGACCAACAGAAGCGGAAACGCTACTCCCATCAGATGGATTCCTAGATACACCTTATCCGTGTCTTTTCGGTCCGCTACTGTTTGACTTTGTAAATGAAAATCTGATACAAAATGGCAAATCAATAGCAGCGTTACAATAGGGTGCTCTAGTAGGTAGTGTGAAAGACCAGTAATAGACATTTTTACTCCTTTCCTGCTTCTTTCAGTAGTTTTAATGCGCAGTTCCGAGCTCGTAGATAGACCTTTATATGGCTCGTTTTTAAGCGCTTAGACAAGGCACTGGTGTCTAGGTCTAAGGCTCTTGCCAATGCTTGTTGGTCAAAAGATTCATGATACCGATCATTTTCTAGCAACTTTTGTAAAAGAACTTCTTGACTGGCGCGCCAGCTAGATTTAATCGCTTCACTACTAGCAATCAAGCTATTGATCACCTCTACATTATAATCTCCTTCAAAATCAACAGCAATCTGTGTATTCCCATAATCATTTTTTTGGTGAATATGCTGAAGCGCCTTTCTGGCATACCAATAGGCTGGTCCATCAGCTCCTATGCTCTGTTCAGGATTTATATTTGTCAGAATAGCACCCAGACCAAGACCAAAGCGAATTTGGTGGGGCTTCATCGCCATATTAATACTATCAATGATTTGGAATAAAGGGGCGTCCAAGGTCAGTAAACCTTGAAATTCATCTCCTAGTGTGATGGACATTTTTGAAATGACCACATCGCTATACTTCGCATTTAGTTGATGTAAACAGGATTCTAATCTTTTTTGAACTTGATAGCGATCATCGATTTTTTTCGAATCGACAATATCTCCGATTAAAGCAAAATAGTTCATAAACTACCTCTCGTAAGTCTATAGTCTTTTGAATGAACTTTGATACGTCGTCACTTTCGACTTGCCGTACTCATAGTCAATGAAAATCTATAGCAGACTAGGCGACGCCGATGCAGATAGAACTGAAGTTCATCAAATCAAGGCAACAACGTCTGCTGTTGATTTTTGAAGAGTATCAAGTACTGTCCGCGTCTTCCGTTCCTGGTCTGAAAGTTCATTCATTTAACTATAGTATAACAGATTCGGCAAAAAAAGTCCGTTATAACGGCAATTGTTCAAAAAGTCCGTTATAACGGCAATTGTTCAAAAAGTCCGTTATAACGGCAATTGTTCAAAAAGTCTGCTATAACGGCAATTGTTCAAAAAGTCTGCTATAACGGCAATTGTTCAAAAAGTCTGCTATAACGGCAATTGTTCAAAAAGTCTGCTATAACGGCAATTATTTAAAAAGTCCGTTATAAGGGAAGTTCTTTTGAAACTCCATTACAACGGAAAATGCTCTTATTTGATTTTTTCTTCTTCGTAGTCACTGTTTGGACAGACGACTTGCTTGCCACCGCCTCGGACTTTCTTTTCAACAAGGTAGTGTTGGCATTTCGGACAATCACGACCAATCGGTTTATCCCATGAAGTAAATTCACATTCTGGATAGCGGTCACATCCGTAAAAGATACGATTGCGTTTGCTCTTGCGTTCGATGACTTGACCTTTGTGACATTCAGGACAGATTACGCCAATTTCTTTCGTAATTTGTTTGGTATTGCGGCAATCTGGGAAATTGCTACAAGCATAGAACTTGCCAAAACGACCGAGTTTAATGACCATTTCATGCCCACAGACATCGCAGTCAAAACCAGCTGGCTCGTCCTTGATTTGGATTTTTTCAATCTCTGTCTCTGCCTTGGCTAACTCAACCTTAAACGGCTGATAAAAACTATCAATAATCTTCTGCCACTGTGCCTTTCCGACCTCAACATCATCTAGTTTTTGCTCCATTTCAGCCGTAAAGGTAACATTTACGATGTCTGGGAAAAATTCGACGATCAATTTATTGACAATTTCACCAAGTTCGGTTGGCTCAAAGCGTTTGGCCGCTAGCTTCACATAGTAGCGTTTCTGAATGGTTTCAATGGTCGGTGCATACGTTGACGGACGGCCAACCCCATTTTCTTCCAAGGTCTTAATCAGGGTCGCTTCCGAATAGCGAGCAGGAGGCTGGGTAAAGTGCTGTTCTGGCTTGGTCAAGACACGTTGCACCTTATCGCCCACTTCCATCTCTGGCAACATCTTGCTCTTATCCGCGTCATTATAAACCGCCATATAACCGTCAAACTTCACCTGACTCCCATTTGCGGTGAAAAGAACCCCGTTTTGTGCCAGCCGAACACTCATGGTATCAAAAATGGCTGCGGTCATCTGGCTTGCGACAAAGCGATTCCAGATAAGGGTGTAGAGGCGCAACTGATCCTTATCCAGATATTTGGCAATGGATTCAGGCGTTAATTGGACATTTGAAGGACGAATGGCCTCGTGGGCATCTTGAGCACCAGAAGCATTTTTAATCTTGCTGCCGTGTTTGGAATACTTGGATCCAAAACGCTCCGTAATAAAATCAGCGGCCTGACCTTGCGCAACGGGACTAATCCGCGTTGAATCGGTACGCATATAGGTAATCAAACCTTGTGTTCCACCGGTTCCAAGGCTCACCCCCTCATACAACTGCTGGGCAACCATCATGGTCTTGCGGGTACGGAAATTGATTTTATTGGCCGCATCCATCTGCAAGGTTGAAGTTGTGTATGGCAAGGGTGCATTGCGCTTACGCTCTTTGCGGTCTACCTTATCGACTAGGAACTCATCACCCTTAATCCGTGCTAGGACTTCTTTCACCTGCTCATTGGTTTCCAGTTTGAGTTTTTTGTCATCGAGACCATAGAAACTAGCTTGGAATTTCTTGGTGCCCTTTTTAAAGGTGCCATCAATGGTCCAGTATTCTTCTGGTTTAAAATTGTTTATTTCATGTTCACGGTCAATAATCAATTTGAGGGCTACTGATTGGACACGACCAGCAGACAAGCCTTTCTTGACCTTTTTCCATAAAATAGGCGAAATAGAGTACCCCACAATACGGTCCAAGACACGGCGGGCCTGCTGGGCATCTACTAAGTCATGATCAATCGCTCGTGGCTCTTTAAAGGCATTTTTAACGGCGTCTTTTGTAATTTCGTTGAAAACGACACGGTTTTTATCCTTCTCATCTAAGCCTAAGATATGAGCTAGATGCCATGAAATCGCTTCTCCTTCACGGTCCGGGTCGCTTGCGAGAAAGACTTGCTTCGCTTTTTTAGCTTCTTTTTTCAAATCGTTGATGAGCGGACCTTTTCCCCGAATATTGATATATTCTGGCTCATAATTATTGTCAAAATCAATAGACATGCTGGATTTTTTCAAATCACGGATATGTCCGACTGAGGCAACAACCTTGTAATTGCGTCCTAAATATTTTTCAATCGTTTTGGCCTTTGCTGGCGACTCCACGATGACTAAATTTTTCTTAGTAGTTGCTTTTTTCTTCGTTGTTACCATATTCTTACCTTTACAATATTTTTAAACTAGTATAGCACCAAAAAGAATATACTATTTTTAGGTAAGTGTCAAGATTTTTCTTTTCCTATAGGAAAACTCATTTTAGATTTGGTATTCTGAAAGGACGTCAATCCCTGATGTAATGCACTTTGCGCCCTCTTGAATCAGAAAATGACAGCCTGCAGATTTTCCATCCGTAATGGAGCCGGGAATCGCAAAAACATCGCGTCCTTCGTCTAAGGCATACTCACAGGTAATCAGGCTTCCTGAACGCATTTTGGCTTCTGCCACGATAATTCCTTGTGACAAACCTGCGATAATCCGATTTCTCTCGGGGAAATGGTACTTGAGTGGCTTCTCCCTTGGCGCATACTCTGCTAGCACCAAATGATGACGGGCAATATAGGCTTGCAACTCCTTATTTTCTTTGGGATAAGCGATGTCTAGTCCCGTTCCAATAATAGCAATTGTCTTGCCACCATTTTTCAAGGCTGCCATGTGAGCTGTAGTATCGATTCCCCTTGCCAAGCCACTGACAATCACAAAGCGATTTTGTAATTCTTTGATGATTTTTTGCACGGAACTGGTCCCTGCCTTGCTAGCAGACCTCGCACCTACCACAGCTAGTTTTGGCTTCTGTAAGAGTTCAATATCTCCTTGATAAAAGAGCAAGACAGGCGGGTTGTAAATCTGTTTTAGCTCGATTGGATAGGCCGCCTCCAAAATCGAAAGGGAAGGATATCGGTTAAATTCCTCTCGACATGCTTTAATATCTAACTGCTTGTACTGCTCGATAAAGAGGACGGGATTAGGACAGGTAGACACTAAGGCGATAGACTTAATCGATAAGGACTTACCAGCCCTCTCTTGGTGGGCTAAAACTTTATGGATATGAAGATTGGTCAAACCAGCTTTTTTTAATTTAAATAGTTCAAAGTTATTCATCTTTTCACCTCTATCTATCTATTCGTAAAAGAAAATCTAAATTTTCCTATAAAAAATTTTTTCATCAAAACAAAAAATCCCGACATAGAATGTCAAGATTTCGTGTATTTCTCAAAATAAAAACACAGGGCGCCGATTAAATTGGCTTGGTTGTGAAATTGACAGGCCTTAATCTCTACTGGTTGTAGGAGATGATGAGACCCCATTCTTTCATTGATAATCTCTTGATAGCTGGCTTGAATGCTGTCAATCAGCAAATCCTGCTGGCTAATGCCTCCTCCAATCACCACTTTTTCGAGTTTGATGAGGCTGGTGAGATTGAGAATTAAGTAGGCAATCTCTCGGCAATAATCGGCAAATAAATTGGACAAATCGCTGTTTGCTCCCTCTTGTAACTTTTCAAAAACAGCCCGTCCGTCTGCTTCTGACAGCTGCAATTGCTGGCTAGCTTGTTCGACAAACTGAACAGCTGATCCTGCATTCGCAACGAGACTTTTTACTCCGCGCAGGTGAAGGTCAAGCATGGCACCGATATCTTGCAGGGTATTGGTGTTTTTATCATGCAAGGATTGCCCGATGGGATTGAGCAGTAAATTGTTGGCTTTCAAATCTGCCAAAGTGGCCAAGTTGCCGTCTGTTACCAAGGCTAGACCAACTCCCGTTCCCAATACCAAAGCAGCACCGCATGAAACAGTTGCCAAATTTCCTACTCTTGCTTCTGCAAGTCCTGCCGCATCGGCATCGTTTAGGACGCTAACAGGCAAGGAAAAACGATTTTCAAGGTGTTTGGCAAGGGGAATCGCTGTCAGATAGGGAATCAAGCCGCCCTTGTAGACAAAGCCCGTCTTGCGATTGATTGTACCAGGACAAGAAATAGCTACCCCTGAAATCTGCTCATGATAGGTCTCGACAAGGTTTTCCAACGATGATAAGAAGTTTTCTATGGTAGCGGGTGTCGGTGTTTTTCCCTGCTCCAAGAGCTGAAAGTCCTCTGACATGAGACCGTACTTGATATAGGTACCCCCAATGTCAATCGTCAGATAGTTTGTTGCCATCTTGCTGTTTCCCTTTCCAATCGTTACAATGTCTTGATGACACGAGCAGGATTCCCTGCCAGAACAAGGTTATCTCCAAATGACTTGGTCACAACCGATCCAGCTCCAATAACCACATTATCTCCCAAAGAAACTCCTGCTAGAATCGTTACACCGCCGCCAGCCCAGAAATTATCTCCAATCGTAATTGGCTTGCCATACTCTAGCCCTGAAATCCGCTCTTTTGCATCTAGTGGATGGAGCGGTGTCAAGAGTTGCACATTTGGCCCCAACATGGCATTATCGCCGATGGTAATGGGACAGACATCTAAAAATGTACAGTTAAAATTGGCATAGAAATTCTCTCCTACATGGATATTACATCCATAGTCACAGGCAAAATGAGGCTCGATGTAAATCCGTTCGCCAGTCTTGCCAAACCATGATTTTAGTAATTGGCTCCGCTTGGCACCATCCAATTCTTGATTAAAGGCCATGCGATACTGGCGTGCTGCGTTCCGTAGTTGCACTAATTCTGCATCTCCAGCATCATATAAGGCACCTGCAAGCATTTTTTCTCGTTCGGTCATCTTGTGTCACTCTCCTTCCTTCACCATTGATTTAATCGGTTCAAAGCTCTTCCGATGAATCGGAGTCACCCCTTGTTTGCTTAAGCCTTCCAAGTGCTTAGCAGTGCCATAACCCGCATTTTGGGCAAAATCATAGCCAGGATAGGTCTTGTCAAATTCTGCCATCATCTGATCTCGTGTGACCTTAGCCACAATACTAGCCGCAGCAATCGAGAGACTATTGGCATCGCCTTTGATGATGGAGGTCTGCGAAATCGGCGTTTCCAAGGTCATGGCGTCAATCAATAGATGCTGTGGCTGTACCGACAATTGCCCCAAGGCCTCTAACATAGCGAGTTTGGTCGCCTCATAGATATTGACTTCATCAATGACTTGACGGTCCTTGATACCAATTCCTACAGCAACTGCCTGCTCCATAACTTCCTGATAAATGGCTTGGTGCTTGGCTTTAGGAATTTTCTTGGAATCATTCAAATAGCGGATTTTACAACCTTTCGGCAAAATGACTGCGGCTGCTACAACTGGTCCTGCCAAGGGTCCTCGTCCAACTTCATCAATCCCTGCAATCAGCTCCAGACCTTGGCTATACAAGGCTTTTTCATAGGTCAGCATTTGCTCTAGCCGCGCATCCTCTGCTTCTTCTGCCTGAAAATCCTTGGCTTTTTTCTGGAGCAATTGCTGCACACCTGCTCGCTCATCCTTTGCCAATTCCGCTAAACGAGGGTCGTTCTTAGCGGTGATGGAAGCTAACAGGGCCTTGACTTCCTTAATCGTTACCATTTGCATCTCCTACTGTATCGAGCGTATAAAGCCCTAGCTTACCGTCTCGGACCTCCTTGACAAATAAGCTATAAAAACGGTCATAATCCTCGCGGAAACCCAGTTTTCTCGTCATATCCATGATGATGTCAGGCGCCTCATCGTCCAGATTCATCTGCTTGAAACGCTCTTTTAAGGCTTCTGGGTAATGTGTTTTGAAATAGTTTAGTCCAAAAATCGTCACCTCATCCATCGGCAATAAATTGTCCTTAATAGCGCCTGTAAGGGCGAGCTTGAGCGCTACTGCTTCATCTTCAAACTTGGGCCACAAAATCCCTGGTGTATCGAGAATTTCCAAGTCCTTATTGGACTTGAGCCATTGCTGCCCCTTAGTCACCCCAGGCTTGTTTCCAACAACTGCAATTTTCTTGCCAGCAAGGCGATTCATCAACGTTGATTTCCCAGCGTTTGGAATACCGATAATCATGGTGCGCAAGGTTTCAATCTGAATCCCTCGTTCTTTTTGGCGTTCGATTTTCTCCCGCATGAGTTTTTTAGCTGCTTCTGTGACTTTTTTGACGGTCGCTTGCTCCTTGGAGTTGACGGTCAAGGTCGGGATACCTTGCGCCTCAAAATAGGCCCGCCATTCCTTGGTAGCTGCAGGATCCGCTAAATCTGCCTTGTTTAAAATCAATAATTTGGGCTTATCGCCCACAATCTTGGTTAACATCGGATTTTGACTGGATAAAGGCAGTCTTGCGTCCACCAAAATCGTCACAAAATCAACAAATTTAAGATTTTCCTGCACCTGCCGTCTTGCTTTTGACATGTGTCCCGGGAACCAGTGAATCGTTGCCATTGTTTAACATTCCTTCCTTCGTATACATCATTTATACATCATTCGCCATTAGATAATCAATTACCATTATACCATGATTTTAAATCATGTATAGCCATTCACACTTTAGAAACTAAAAAAGAAGCAAGGAGAGTCGCTTTCTGCAAAATAACAGCTTCCTACACTTCTTTCTTGTATCTGATTGTTAAAACAACTCTTTATAAAAAGCAATGGTTTCTTCCAGCGTTGGCATGAAAGGATTGCCTGGTGCGCAGGCGTCAATAAGAGCGTTTTTTGAAAGGTATTCAAAGTCAAATTCTTCTTCCTTGATGTCCAATTCGGTCAATTTCTTCGGAATGCCAACGGTTTCAGAGAGTTTTTCAATTTCTGAGATGGCATAGTCTGCACATTCTTGGTCTGTTTTGCCTTCTGTATGAAGTCCGAGGGCTTTTGCGACATCGCGGAATGCTGCTGGTACGCGTTTGGCATTTTCCCGTTCAACAACTGGCAGGAGCATCGCACAACAAACTCCGTGTGGGAGATTATAAACAGCTCCTAATTGGTGCGCCATAGAGTGAACATAGCCTAATCCAGCATTGTTAAAGGCCATTCCTCCGAGGAAGATTGCGTTCTTCCCCCAACAAAAAAGCCGTCCGTAGACAGCTTTTGTTGGATTATCGTACTTGTTCAAAGCGTAGGTGAACATTGATGCGGTCGCCGTAACCATTGCGCTCGAGGTCGCGTTGGAGGCGGTAAGAAATATAGTGTTCAGCAATCGCAATGTAGCCTGCATCAATCAGACGGTGTTCTACTTGTGATTGCACCATGCTGATGGTCGGACGCTCTGTATGAGCTTCTTCCAAGTCTAAAACTACTTTCTTGGTCACTTGAGCCAAATTTTGACGCCAAGTATCATCGATGACATATACAGTACGAGCAGCTTTTATAATCGCTTGGTAAATTTTTTCTGGATCAAAGTCAACGACTTCTCCACTCCGTTTAATGACTTGCATAAAAAAGCTCCTTTCTTTAGGTTTTACAACCCTCTTATACTACTATTATCCAAGGATTATGCAGATTTGTCAAGTTTTTTTCCTGAAATATGATATAATATTTTCAATACAAAAAAGGAGAATTCAAATGACAAATGCGATGCCAAAACGTCAAGAAATTGATGTGCAGTTAACCTGGGATACTTCCCTCATTTACCCTTCTCATGAGGCCTATCAAAAAGGTCTTGCTGACTACAAGGCACAGGTAGAACAGTTTGAAAAAGACTACAAGGATAAACTGACTTCTAGTGAGGTGATTGTCCGTGCCCTCAAGGAATACGAGCTTATCCAAACCATTAACAGTAAGTTGAGCCACTACGCCTACTTAAACCTTGATGTGGACAAGATGAATGCAGAGCTTGCAGCTCTGGCCAATGAATACCAAGTGACCTTGGCGACCAGCTATCCAAAGATTGCCTTCTTACAGACACAGCTTGCTCTGTTGGATGAAGCAATGCTGAACGAAGTCAGCGCTCAAGAGCCACAATGGACCAGCTATATCCAGGATATTCTTCGTAAAAAACCACATCAGCTACACCCATTACAGGAAGACTTGTTGGCTAATTTTGCTCCCACATTTGGACAGCCTTACCGCAATTATGAGACGACAAAGTTTGAAGATATGACCTTTGAAAACTTCACTGCAAATGGTCAATCTTACGGAAACAGCTACGTTTTATTTGAAAATGACTACGAAATCAGCCACGATACAGAAATTCGTCGTCAATCCGCAGCTGGTTTCTACTCAACCCTTCGTAAATATAAAAATACCACCGCTGCGGACTACCTGTCTCATATCAAAAATGAGCAAATTGAGGCAAAACTACGCGGATTCAAGTCAACCATTGACTACCTGCTCTTTGACCAAAATGTTTCCCGTGAGTTGTTTGACCGCCAAATCGATGTGATTATGAAAGAATTGGCCCCTCACATGCGCCGCTATGTCAAATTAGTCGCTAAAGCGCACGGTCTTGAAAAAATCACTCACGCAGACCTAAAAATCAGCCTGCCATCAGACTTCAATCAACGCATCACGCCTGAAGAATCCAAACAATTCTTGATCGATTGCCTTGGAATCTTAGGAGAGGATTACATTCAGATGATTGAGCAAGCCTTTGATGAGCGCTGGATTGACTTTGCTCAAAACGAAGGAAAATCAACAGGTGGTTACTGTGCAACCTTGTATGATGGACCATCTTACATTCTCTTGTCTTGGACTGGTTTGATGAATGAAGTTTTGGTACTCGCACACGAACTTGGCCACGCTGGACATTTCCAATTAGCGAAAAAACAAAGCATTCTCAACTACGATCCATCGCTTTACTTTATCGAAGCACCGTCTACTGCCAATGAGGTCTTGACATGTAACACTCTCTTGAAACAAAATCAAGATCCAGCCTTCCAAGCCTACCTCATCAGTGAATTGATCAGTCGCACCTACTTCCACAATATGGTCACTCATTTATTGGAAGCGGCTTTCCAACGCGAAGTCTATACTCGTTTGGACAATGATGAATACCTCAACGGGGACATCCTCTGCCAGATTAAACTGGACATTATCAAAGAATTCTGGGGAGATGACTTTGAAATCGGAGACGATGCAGGTCTCATCTGGATGCGTCAGCCACACTACTACATGGGCTTGTACCCGTACACCTACTCTGCGGGTCTGACCATCGGAACAGCCATGGCCAAACAACTGGAAGAAAATCCTGAAGCAGTTGTTGAAAAATGGCTCGAAACCCTCTCTCTAGGCGCTAGCCTATCTGCCCAAGACCTTGCCAAACACGCAGGCGTCGATGTCTCAACAGACAAACCATTGAAAGAAACGATTGCCTATGTCGGCTCATTGGTGGATAAGTTGGAAGAATTAGTGTAGAACTAACTTTGACTATAGTATAAACCCTGTCTCGGTTAAACAAGACAGGGTTTTTATATCCTTAGAATACAAGTCCGTAGAAGATAGCTGCTAGAAGTCCGCCGATAATTGGACCTACGACTGGTACAAGTGCATAGCCCCAATCTGAGTCACCCTTGTGTTTCAAGGGGAGAATGGCGTGCATGATACGAGGGCCGAGGTCACGCGCAGGGTTCAAGGCATAGCCTGTTGGACCACCGAGCGACACGCCGAGAGAGACAATCAAAGCGCCGACAGTCAAGGTACCAAGACCTGCTGGCATATCGTAGTTGCCAAAGGCTAGCAAGCCAAGGACAAGGACGAAGGTTCCAATCGCTTCACTGATGGTGTTGGTCACGGTGTTACGGATTGCAGGGCCAGTTGAGAAGGTCGCAAGCACTGCTCCAGTATCTTCTGTTGCATCATAGTGGTCTTTGTACATCAAGTAAACCAAGATACTTCCGATAAAGGCTCCGACAAATTGAGCCCCGATATAAGGGAAGACAGAGCCCCACGGAAGATTGCCTGCATAGGCCATCGCAATGGATACTGCTGGGTTCAAGTGAGCAGGGCCTAAGAGACCACTGATAAAGGCTGCCATTGCAACCGCAAGCCCCCAACCGATGGTAATCACAATCCAGCCAGCATCCTTGCTCTTACTCTTGTCAAGCACTACGCCTGCTACGACACCGTTCCCCAAGAGGATTAACAAAGCTGTTCCGATTACTTCACCTAATAATTCTTTTTCCATATAAACTCCTTTTTAAGCCCCTTCAAGCTAGGATTTTTACTAGTACCTAGCTCAAGGTTTCATTCTATCTATTTTTTAAATAAGCCAAGTCATTCTTGACCAAGGTTTCATCCAATAATGCTCGCTGTGCTGCTTGTTCTTCTTCAGACCAGCCGTAGTAGGCTGCCATTTCAAGGAGCACGTCATCAACGATGGCGTCAAGCTGTTCCCGCATAAAAAGCATGTAGTTGGTCCGACGTAGAAGGTAGTCCACCGCAGTGAGAGCCATTTCTTCTTTCATCGCATAGTGGAGAGAGAGCAAATCACGCTGGTTGAGCTGGCTGACTGCTTCTACTTTGTGGTTCAAAGCAAAGACTTTTGGTGCGTTTGAACCATACAAGTTCGCAAGGTAGAGCGCATCATCGTAGTGCAAGCCTTTTTTCACTCCGAGTTGTGCCAAATGTTCGATTTCTTCTGCTACATTGGCTGGATTCAACTCGCCTCCTGATACAGGATAGGTTTTGGAGTTGACCAGTCTAAACTTGCGACCGTGCTCTGCTGCAAGGATTTCTGCGACCTTTTCAAGAGCACCTTCTGCCATTTTACGGAAATCCGTAATCTTACCACCAGCTAGGGTCAACAAGCCATTGTCATCCCGATCAAGAGAGGAACCACGAGAAACGGCTGATGGATCCAAGGTCTTTTCAGACACGCTGCCTTCAAGTTGGGTCAAGTCATGCTCCACATCGTCACGTGTCTTTTCATGATTGAGATAGGCTTTGACGGTATCAATCAAGTTGTTGAAACTATCATCGCTCAATTTACCGTTGTTTCCGCCATTGTAGTCTGAAGCGCCATTTCCAGAAAGTAGAGGACGTAGTCCTGCCCAACCGCTCTCAATGTCGTCAAGGGTCAAGTTGGTACCTGGGAAACGGTTATTGACAATATCCAGCAAGTAATCGACATCTTCTTGGGTAACCATTGGATTTGCCAAATCGCCTGTGTAATCGGTATCGGTCGTTCCAAAGTAAGTCTTGTTTTCACGAGGTAGAACAAAGACCATCCGTCCATCTGCATGACCTGTGTCGAAATACGTTGGTTGTGGCACGGAAAGACGGGCGCTATCAACGACTAAATGAACTCCTTTTGTTGGACGCATTTGCAATAGGCCGCTGCCTTCACCTCCGAGATTACGCACTTCATCGCTCCATGGTCCAGTGGTATTGATGACGAGACGGGCACGGATTTCAAAGGTGCTATCAGTCAAGAGATCACGCGCCACAATGCCTACGACCTTGCCATTTTCATCCTTGATAAAGCGCTCTGCTTTGACACGACTGGCAATCAAGGCACCATCTTTTGCTGCACGTTTGATATTTTCAATCACGAGCCGGGCATCGTTATTGCGGAAATCAAGATAGACACCGCCCCCGACAAGTCCTTCTTGCTTTAAGTGAGGCTCGCGTTCCAAGACTTCTTCTTTGGTCAATACTTTGTTGGCCAAGTCTGTATTGTTGACACCTGCTAAGAGGTCATACAAGTCCATGGCAACTTTTAAGCGGAACATACTGAAAGTGGAACCTTCTTCGTCATAGACTGGAAGGAGCATCGGGTCTGGTTTTGGAATGTGCGGTGCGATTTGTTGCACGACTGCAC
The DNA here is from genome assembly GCF_001921845.1 of Streptococcus cuniculi. Lineage (GTDB taxonomy): Bacteria > Bacillota > Bacilli > Lactobacillales > Streptococcaceae > Streptococcus > Streptococcus cuniculi. Next base: position 112,438 of record NZ_MSJM01000002.1, read on the forward strand.
GCTCTGAAACTGTGTCTGATACGACTTCCACGTCAAATTGTTTCAAGTACCGCAAGCCACCGTGTACCAATTTTGTGGAACGGCTACTGGTTCCTTCTGCAAAGTCTTGCATTTCAATCAAGGCTGTTTCCATTCCGCTTGCTGCTGCCTGAAGCGCCACACCTGCACCAGTGATTCCGCCCCCGATAATCAGCAAATCAAGCTGTCTGTCCTGCATTTTTTCAATGGCTAATCGTCTTGTTTCTTTTGAAAATTCCATCTTGTACTCTCTTTTCTATTCTTCTTCGTCTATTTCAGCAAATAATTGAGTCGCTGCGACAGCTTTTTTCCAACCCTTGTACAGTTGTTCCTTACGCGCATCGTTCATCGCTGGTTGGAAGGATTGACCAACTGCATTCAAGGTCTTCAATTCATCCAAATCTTTCCAGAAACCAACGGCTAATCCTGCAAGGAAGGCTGCTCCGAGAGCGGTTGTTTCTAGGTTCTTAGCTCTTGCAATTTCAATGCCTAAGATGTCTGCTTGGAACTGCATGAGTAGGCTGTTCATGGCTGCTCCACCGTCTACTTTCAAGACAGAGATTGGCATACCAGAGTCAATCTGCATGACATCAATGACATCGCGCACTTGGTAGGCAATGGATTGGAGGGTGGCCTTGACAAAGTCTTCCTTGGTTGTTCCACGTGTCAAGCCAAAGACAGAGCCACGCGCGTCTGAATTCCAGTAGGGTGCACCAAGTCCTGTAAAGGCTGGTACGACATAGACTTCATCGTTGCTGGTAGACTTGCGTGCCAGCTCTTCTGATTCAGGAGATTCTTTGACCATACGCATGCCGTCGCGGAGCCACTGCACCGCACTTCCTGCGATGAAGACTGAACCTTCTAGGGCATAGTAGACCTTGCCATTGATACCATAACCGATAGTGGTCAAGAGGCTATTTTCAGACAACTGCATGTCTTCGCCCGTATTCATGACGATGAACGAACCAGTACCGTAGGTATTTTTCACCATACCAGGCTCAAAGGCCAATTGTCCGAACAAGGCTGCCTGCTGGTCACCTGCCATCCCTGAAATTGGCACTTCTGCCCCGTAGAAATGAAACGGTGCGGTTTTGCCATAAATTTCTGAATTGGACTTGACTTCTGGCAACATGGCTTTTGGAATATTCAAGAGAGCTAGAATTTCATCATCCCACTTGAGTTCCTTGATATTGTAAAGCATGGTCCGTGCTGCATTGGAATAATCGGTCACATGGCAACGCCCATTTGTCAATTTCCAGACAAGCCAAGTATCAATGGTACCAAAGAGAATTTCACCCTTTTCAGCCCGTTCTTGAGCCCCAGGCACTTGATCCAAAATCCAACGCACCTTGGTCGCTGAGAAATAAGCATCGATGACTAAGCCAGTTTTTTTATGAATCATATCAGAGTAACCATCATGCTTTAACTGGTCTGCTAGATGAGCGGTCTGACGGGATTGCCACACAATCGCATTGTAGATAGGAAGCCCTGTTTCCTTATCCCAGACAACGGTTGTTTCCCGCTGGTTGGTAATCCCGATTCCTTCAATTTGCGACGGGTTGATACCACTTTCGATAAAGGCACCTGCAATGACGGATTGAACAGAATTCCAAATCTGATTAGCGTTATGCTCTACCCAACCCGGTTTTGGAAAGATTTGTGGAAATTCTTTCTGATAACTTCCGACCTTTTCTCCTTTTTTGTTAAAAATAATCGCACGCGAGCTGGTCGTGCCTTGGTCAATGGCCATAATGTATTTTTCTTGTGTCATAGGAGACCTCCGTTATGTTGATGTTTTGAAAACGCTTCCGTTTTCTATTTATCCCTATTGTACCCTATTTTTCCTGCTAGTTCCTATCAAAAAATATCGTTTTGCAAAAATTTTTGACAAGAATAAAAAGAGTGACATTACAAAGCCTAGCGGCAGCTGCTTTCTCACTCTTTTTCAATCCTCAACGCCTTTCCATGGAAAAGCTACTGGTTTCTAAAATTCGGTGGGCGCATTTTTGCTTTTGCTCCTCCAGATGGGCTATTTTCTCTTTTAAGGCTAGAAAATCACTAGCATAGAGCCTTTTATGAAAAGAATACAGGGGTGTCTCCATCGAAACGGGTTCATCAGCTATCAGCAGGTCGTAGTCGCTTGAGGCTACATATGACTCAATGACCACAGCGTAGGTTCGTTCAAATTCCCTTTGAAGCTGCCGTAACATCGGCTCTGCCAGAATCGGGGATTGGTAGGTCAGAAAACCAATCCGCACCACCACAGGCTGGACCTGGCTGAGGTAGCGAAAGAGTTCTGCTAGACACGCCACTTCTTCCTCCCGTTGGAACACTAGGCCGGCAACATGCGGCTGATAAAAGCGCTCTAGCACCGTCGACAATAGAGAGCGCGCATTGCCCAGAAAATAGGAAGTTTCCTGTATAAGAGGTAAGTCCAAGCTCCCTTTAAAGAAGTAGACCCTGCCCAGTAATTGATTGAGATAGTACAAAATCGTTTCATGGATGGGGAGCGGATGACCAACTTCTGTGCGAATGGTCTGGTAACACCAGGTTGTCGCCTCCCGAATCGGTCCGCCAAAGGCTAACATCCGCTCAATCTGCTGTGGGGCAAGGATGGCCTGGCTCACTAAAAAGGCAAACAGGCTCATCACTTCACCCTCACGGACAGTAGATGGTTGGTATTGGTAGAGGGTGAGGGAAAAGGCGCGTAACTTCTGATACCATTTCTGCTCCATATAGGGCTTCATCAGTTGAACCAGCTCTTGAAAATCGACATCCTGTGCCCGCATACGGCGCTGTGAAATCCCCAGCCAGAGCGACAATTGCAGGGCTTGGCGGGAATTGAATGTGGTATCAAAAAAGCGTTCAAAAAGCGGAAGATAGGTAGCAATCTGACGAAAAGTAGTCTCGTTCTTTAGACTAGAGAGCGTCTTGGTCTGAAGAAAAAGCTGGTAATAGAAATAGCGGATTTGCAACTCGCTTCCCTTGAGGCGACCATTTCGGATACTCATCTGAAAATCCTGCAATAGATGATTGAGCGCAGCCAATTGCCGATTGAGACTGGCTTCACTAATGAGGAGATGCTGCGCGAGCGCTTGAATGGCAAATTCTTCCTTCTCAAAAAGATAGAGCAAAATCTGATACTTGGTGCTAAACTGGCACAGATAGGCCAACCACTCCGTATGAAGCAAGGTGTCTGTCCGCTGATGACTGACCTCTTCCTCTTTGATTGTGAGGGACAAGCCAAGTTTGCTTTGCCTTGCCTCTTCGTCAAAGGATTCGATATAGCGAGATAATGTGGTCCGTGACAACTGCAATCGTTGACTGATTTCCTTTAAGGAGAGACTGGAACGACTGTCTCTCAAATGCTCAACCAGAAGATAGATTGCCCGCTCTCTTTTTTCAAACAGATCTTCAATTCTCATGAGCATTCTCCTCTTGGCGATGGAGGTAGAGCTGGCAGGCCTCGGTCACAATCGGAACCAGATTGGTATAGCGCGGCAAGCACAACCAACTTTGTTCGACCATCTCCTGAGCTGTCATACCGTTTGAAATGGCGAGTGCCAAGGTATTCATTTGATGAATGTGGCGAGAAGTGGAAATCAGCTGTCCACCTAACAAGCGACCATCTGCACGTTGGACAATCAATTTAAAGGTCAACTCTTCTTTTTCCCATTGACTAAAAGGCGCTTGGATAGTCACAGTATCCACATCTGTCCAGAGTTGAGCCTGGCGCTCGGTCAGACCGACACTAGTGATATTGTAGCCAAAAAGGTGACTAGAAACGATGCGCTGTACTTCGTTTAAGGGACGTCTTTTGGTTACTAAATTGTAAGCGACTAAGCGCCCTGTTAAAATTGCATGATTGATGAGGGGAAGATAGGCCTTGCCAAAAAAAGCAAAGGGCAATTGAATCAAATCCCCAATCGCAAAGATATGGGGTTGACTGGTCTCCAAATACTCATCTACGACAATCGTCTTATCGGGATTACAGTCTACTATCCCTTCAACCAGCGCTGTATTGGGTTGAAAATTGGTCGCAAATAGCAAATAATCTGCTTCATAGCTAGCTTTTAGAGTATCAACCTTGACCTTATCACCAGCTGGCGAAAGGCTAATTTTCTCTACAATTTCTGCCGTATGTAGGTCAATCTTGCGTTTGGTTAATTCCTCTTCAATCCCTGCCATCAAGTCTGCATCGACATATTTGGCAAGAGGGGAGGTTTCTGCTTCAAACAGCGTCAGAGAAAGGGGGAGTTGACTGAGGGCATCGGCACTTTCTAGCCCAATCTGACCACCACCAATGATGATGACAGACTGCGCTTCCTCTATCTTCTGCTGACTGTTCTGGGCATCTGAAAAATACTTGGATGACAAGATCCGCTCTTGTAGCCTTTCATCTTCTAGATCCCAGACTTGCCCTGCTCCCATGGCTAAAATCAGCGCATCATAGGCTTCTTCGACCACCTGATTTCTCCTCTCAAGAGTTAGCGTTTGATGGTCAGCATCTAGTTGAACGAGCTTGGTTTCTAGCCGAATATCAATGGTCGTCTGCTGAACCTGAGCCCACAGTTCACTCCGTGCTTCTTCTAGCCTCCCTAACTCACCCTTTAGTTGCCAGTTGAAGACATTTGGAAAAAAGCCGACTTCCTTTTCCTTATCGACCAATACAATCTGCGCATCAGGATAGAGCTGCCGACATTCCAAGGCGGCGCTCATGCCTGCAAACGATGCTCCTACGATGATAATTTTCATAGCACGTCCTCCATTTTTCCTATTATACCATAAATTTGAAAGGGGTTACATCAACAAAACTCCTACTAACTATTTCAAGGTCTGTGGCACCTTTTCTCCAAGGAAAAGAGTTGTAACCCCTTTGCATCAATGATATAATAGCAATAAAACCACAGAGTTTGAGGTGCAAGAATGAAAAAAGTATATAAAGAGGCAGAAATATACGAAATCCTTAATCAGGTTTCTGCCCTGTATGATGAGATATATCGCCATGAAATTCAAAAAAACCATTCATTGAAAAGACGAATAGAAAATAGCCTTTCTTCAAATCTCCATCCGCTCATTGTCACCGAGGAACTGGATGGTCAGCTTCTTGGCTTCTTATTTGGCTTTGATTTTAAACCAGAAAATTGGTGGGCAAAACAGGTGGATAAAATTTTGCCTCTAAAGATAGACTGGTACCGCCACTCCTTTGAATTGAATGAGCTCTGTGTCCATGAACAGTATCGCGGAAAGGGTATCGGCTATCAGTTGATGGACTATTTGTCGTCAACCGACTTTGACTATATCTTGCTAAGCGCGCGGAGTGCTAATACCAAGGCGATGTCATTGTATACGAGACTTGGCTACCAGGTCCTGCACGATCATTTTTATTTTGAAGGGGGGCATACTCTTTTTCATATCATGTATAAAAGGAATAGAACAAGGCAAGGAGCTGCAGATAGAACTGGCGTTCATCAAAGCGACTGAACGATGTCCTAACCTTTATTCAATTCACTATATACGGAAAATCATTGACCTCACCATCAGAAAAACCGAATGCTTCAAGGAACATACTACTATTCCTTTGAAACATTCGGTTATTTTTTAGAAATATTGTATCAATCAAGCCTCTTTCATCATGCCTGCCTGCAATTGGTACATCTTATGATAAAGCCCTGCTTTTTCCAGCAACTCCTCATGCGTTCCACTTTCGATAATCTTGCCCTTGTCAAGAACGTAGATGCAGTTGGCATCTTGAATGGTTGATAGACGGTGGGCAATAGCAATGGTCGTGCGTCCTTGACGCATTTTTTCAAGGGAATGCTGGACGATTTGCTCGGTTTCAGAGTCGATATTGGCTGTTGCTTCATCCAGAATCAAAATCTTGGGCTGACTGGCAACTGTCCGTGCAAAGGCTAATAATTGCCGTTGACCTGTCGAAAAGCTACTGCCCCGCTCGGACACAGGGGACTTATAGCCATCTGGTAATTTCTGGATAAATTCGTTCGCATCAACAAATGCTGCAGCTGCACGCACTTCTTCATCGGAAATATCTTGGTACATCTTGATATTGGATTCGATTGTTCCGTGATAAAGGAAGGGATCTTGCAAGACAAGTCCAATCTTCTTGCGCAATTCTGCTTGTGAAAATTGACGAATATCCTGCCCGTCAATCAAGACCTGACCCGATTCAAATTCATAAAAGCGCATCAATACATTGATAATCGAAGATTTCCCAGAACCTGTTGCTCCGACAAAGGCAATCGTCTCTCCCTGCTTGACCTGAAAGGAAACGCCATCCAAAATTCGTCTTTTTCCATCATAGGAAAAAGATACCTCACGAAATTCGATAATGCCTTCTTCAATCTGCGCAGCACTATTTCCTTGAACTGGTTCAAAACCGGCCTCGTCAATCAAGTCAAAAACTCGACCTGCCGACACCATAGAGGTTTGCAAAGTAGAGAAATTCTGCGTCACTTCAATCAGAGGGTCAAACAAGCGATTGACATACTGGATAAAGGCATACATGAGCCCTGCTGAAATACCTATATTGAGACCACGGAAACCAAAATAGGCCATTAAAAGTGCGTAGGCAAGGAGTTTCAAGAGTGACATGGCAGGTCGTAAAAATAGGCTATCGAGAGCCATCGAGCGGTTAGCATAGGCCACATGCTCTCGATTGATTTCCTCAAATTCTGCTTTTAAGCGCTCTTCCTGGCTAAAAGCCTGAATAATTCGAATCCCCTCGATACTCTCTGCTAGTTTGCTATTGATGTCACTCAAAAGACTTCTAGTCTTAGCAATGACTGCTACCGATTTTTTGCGGTAGAGATTGACCAAGATAAAAATGACTGGTAGCAAAAGTGCCACTAAAGCTGTCAAGCGAACATCCAACATCAACATGGTGTAAAGCGTCACCGTAAAGATAAAGACTGCCGAGATGAAGCTCGATAAAATCCCTGAAAACATCTCTGAAACAGCCTCGGTATCGTTGGTAATTCGAGAGACAATCGAGCCAGCAGGTGTTCGATCAAAATAAGACATCCCTAAACGCTCCATGTTGGAGAAGGCATCCCTACGAATGTCACGCACAATGCTATAAGACACTCTAGCGAAAAAGAGATTTCCAAAATACTGAATAATGGTCTGCAAGACATACATCAGATAGTAACCGATTAAAAGCATAACTGCCGTCTGATTGACATGGTTCAAATAATAGTCGATAAAATGAGAGGCAATCAGGGGAATGATATTTTTCACAACGGTTGTCAACAAGAGCAGACCAAGAGCAAGTACCGTCAGCCATTTATAGGGCTTTAAGTAGGTCAATAAGCGTTTAAAAACAATCCATTGATTCGTTTTCGTCATTTGGCACTCCTTCCATTTCTAGCTGTTGTGAAGCGTAGGTTTCCGCATACCAGCCACCTTGCGCAAGCAAGTCCTCATGGCGGCCACGCTCAATGATTTTTCCGCCCTGCATGACCAAGATTAAGTCCGCATGGACAACTGCCGACAAGCGGTGGGCAGAGATAATCGTTGTCTTAGCTTGTCTTGTTTCCTTGAGGTTTTCAATAATCGCATACTCCGTTTTAGCATCGACTGCCGACAAGGAATCGTCCAAAATTAAAATTTCTGGATTTAAAATCATGGCACGGCTCATGGCCAGCCGTTGCTTTTGACCGCCTGACAAGGACACACCCTTTTCACCGATGACGGTATCAAAGCCTTCTGGCATAGCTACAATATCTTCATAGACCTGCGATAATTTTGTCGCTTCTTCTACTCTTTCTCGTGACAAGTCAGGATTACCAAAGCGAACATTTTCTAAAATCGTCGTCGCAAATAAGAATTGATCCTGCGGTACATAGCCGATGAGCTGGCGCAAGTCAGACAAGCGATAGTCCCGAATATCATGACCGTTGAGACTGATACTGCCTTTAGTCACATCGTGTTCTCGTAACAGCAGCTTGATCAAGCTGGTCTTACCAGAGCCAGTCTGTCCTACCAAACCCAAGGTCTGACCTTTTTCCAAGGCAAACTGAATATCAGAAAGTGTTTCTGTCTCTTCATAGCCGAATTGCTCTACATGATAAACCAAGCGCCCGTTTTTTACAACTTCAACAGGGAGACTGGCTTCTTTGACATCTGATTCTTGAGCGAGCAAGGCCTCAATCCGCTCATAGGAGACACGCCCGCGTTGCACCATATTAAAGAGAAATCCGACCGCCATCAAGGGCCAGACCAACATGTCCAGATAGGTCACAAAAGTCACCAAATCCCCGACCGTCACTTGGTTTTGCGCAATCATAAAAGCACCAACTGTCAAGGTCAAGACGTATGAAGCTCCGATAAAGAGCAAGACCAAGGGGTCAAACATGACATCGTATTTCATGGTGCGCATGTTTTTAGCAAAGGTCATCTCATTGACTTCCTGAAACGCCGCTATTTCTGCGTCCTGATAGCCGAAAGACTTGGTCACCTTAATCCCCGCTACGCTCTCTTGCACCTTATTGTTCAATTCCGAAAAAGCTGCCTGGGATTCTTTAAAGGTTTCATGGGTTTTACGACCTAACTTGCTGGTTGCAAGCGCCATAAATGGTAGCGGAATCACTGCAATCAAGGTCATCTGCCAAGAAATGGTGAAAAACATGGTCACCAAAGTTACCAAGGCTGTAATCGAAGCATCGACTGCCGACATAACGCCCCCGCCCGCCAAACGCGTCAAAGAGTTGATATCATTGGTTGCATGCGCCATCAAATCCCCTGTTCGGTATTTCTGATAAAAGGACGGAGACATCTTAGTAAAATGCTCAAATAGACGATAGCGAATGATTTGGCCCAAACGATAGGAAGTACCTAAAATATACATCCGCCAAATGTAGCGTAAACCATACATAGCAAAGGCTGCTAGCACTAAATACAAAAGTTGCAAAAGTAGGTCTGTCCTCGTCAAATTCCCACGTGTAATCGCATCAATGACCTGCCCCATAATTTTGGGTGGAATCAAATTTAAAACAGCGACTAAACTCAAAGAAACAATTCCAATGAGATATCGCCGTTTTTCTTCCTTAAAAAACCACCAGAGATTCTTAATAATCGACATGAATTTCCTTTCTTTTTCTCATGGTATAGTCAAATGAATGAACTTTCAGACCAGGAACGGAAGACGCGGACAGTACTTGATACTCTTCAAAAATCCAAAGCAGACGTTGTTGACTTGATTTGATGAACTTCAGTTCTATCTGCATCGGCCCTAGTCTGCTCTTGATTTTCATTGACTATGAGTACGGCAAGTCGAAAGTGACGATGTATCAAAGTTCATTCAAAAGACTATATTTCAACACATAGTTTTTATTATACCATAAGTGTCAGAAGAATTTTCATATCAGGATTGGACAAAGAGATGACCTCGCCTATTTAGGAGCCTGATTTCCCAACCTCTCGTTCCAACTGTTGTGACGCGTAGGTTTCCGCATACCAGCCACCCTGCGCAAGTAAGTCCTCATGACGACCCCGCTCGATAATCTGGCCATTTTGCAACACCAAAATCAGATCCGCATGTACAACGGCCGACAGGCGATGGGCAGCGATAATGGTCGTCTTGGATTCTCGCGTTTCTTTCAGATTTTCAATGATGGCATGCTCTGTTTTCGCATCCACCGCTGATAAGGAATCATCCAAGATTAAAATCTCGGGATCTAAAATCATGGCACGGCTCATGGCCAGCCGTTGCTTTTGACCACCTGACAAAGATACACCCTTTTCACCGATGACCGTGTCAAAGCCCTCTGGCATGGCCATAATATCTTCATATACTTGGGAGAGCTTGGTTGCTGCTACCACTTCTTCTTGTGACAAACTTGGATCTCCAAAGCGGACATTTCCCAAGATTGTGGTCGCAAATAAGAATTGATCCTGCGGTACATAGCCAATCAACCGGCGCAAGTCAGACAGGCGATAGTCCCGAATATCATGACCGTTGAGGCTGATACTGCCTTTTGTCGCATCGTGTTCCCGCAAAAGTAGTTTGATCAAACTGGTCTTACCCGAGCCGGTCTGTCCCACTAAGCCTAAGGTCTGACCTTTTTCCAAGGCAAAGCAAATATCGGCTAGGATTTCGTCCTCTCCATGGCTGAATTGCTCCACATGATAGACCAAGCGCCCATTTGCTACTATTTCAACAGGATTTTCGGGTTCTGCAATATCCGATGTTTGCGATAGCAAGTTCTGAACTCGGTCATAGGAGACACGACCACGCTGTACCAGATTGATTAAAAATCCGACCGCCATCAAGGGCCAGATCAACATGTCTAGATAGGTCACAAAAGTCACAAAATCCCCTATGGTCACTCGCCCTTGAGCAATCATGAGAGCGCCAGTAGTCAAGGTCAAAACATAAGAAGCCCCGATAAAAAGAAGAGCAAGAGGATCAAGGAGCGCATGGTAGGTCATGGTCTGCATTTTTTGGGTAAAGGCTCTCTCATTGACTTCCTGAAAGGCTGCAATTTCCTCTTCTTGATAACCAAAGGACTTGCCCACCTTGATACCAGCTACACTTTCCTGGACCTTGTTGTTTAAGTCTGAAAAGACTGTTCGCGATTCTTTTACTGCGCCATGTAGCTTGCGACCTAATTGATGTGTCGCAAGTACCATAAAAGGAAAGGGCAGCACCGCCACCAAGGTCATCGGCCAGGAAATGGTCCACACCATCGTCGCTAGAGTAACAAGAGCCGTCATGGAAGAATTCACAACTGTCAGAACCCCTACACCTGCTAGGCTGGTCAAGGCGTTCATATCATTGGTCGCATGCGCCATCAAATCCCCTGTCCGGTATGCTTGGTAAAAGGACGGGGACATCTTAGTGAAATGCGTAAACAGACGGTAACGCATGATTTGCCCCAAGCGATAGGAAGTCCCTAAAATATAGAGACGCCAGATATAGCGCAACCCATACATGGCAAGGGCAGCAAGAATTAAGTAGAGGAGCTGAACGAGCAATTCCGTTCGGGTCAAATCACCATGTGTTATCGCATCAATCACCCGCCCCATGATTTTGGGCGGAATGACATTTAGCATAGCCACCAAACTCAAAGAAGCAATTCCAATAAGATAGCGCCGTTTTTCTTCCTTAAAAAACCACCAGAGATGTCGAATCATCTTTTTCCTTTCTTCACTGAAGAGACTGGACACAAAGTCCAGCCTCAAGTTATATTGCTTTCTATCGTAAAAAGTCATGCGGCTTATGAAGCACTGGCATCACTCGTCTTATCGGGATAAGAACTTCTACTAGATAGAATGGTCTAAAGTCCTTTGCCATGCTTTCCTTAAGAATTTTCCAGCAATTCAAACATATCCTTCATTATCAAGGTAATGATGCAACTAGGAAGCGTTACACCCAGTAGGAAAATAACAGGAGCTAGTATCCTAAAAAAGACCTGACAAACCATGACATATCCCAGTAATAAGGCCATGATACCAATAGTCCTCGGTGCAAAAGCAATCACCAGTTTCACAGCATTGAGTAGATGATGTTCCAGCGAGGTCTCATAACGTGAAATAATCGCTATCAAATAGAGAACAATCACAGTTGAATAGCCTATCCAAGCATAGCCTACTACTTTTAGCACAAAATAAGTACTGCCATACACAAAAATCAAGGTCGCTCCTGCCACAACCGATAGCAAAAATAAACCTGTCATCACCACGGTCTGTTTTAAATTTTGCTGAAAGGCGTGGAAAAACGTTTTAAAAATAGCTGTATCATCCCCCTCTATCATTCGGAATAACACATAACTCATAGCGGTCAAAGACGTCCCAATCGTAAAAATGGGAAAGGATGTTAAGACGACCAAGAGATTTAACCACATTAAATTAAAGACCTTAGCCAAAAACTGCATCACTGGATTTTCTGGATCAAATAAGCGTTTCATGCAACTCCTCTCATACTTGTTGTTCTGACGAGTCAGAGGTCATGGTCTCCATCTTTTCCTAACCTGCTCCTAGAACAAGCTCTTCCCCTAACTAATCTGATCAATGCTTTCAGAACGAAGAAGATCTGCCGTCCAGAAGATGATCTCTTGAACTCTGTATAATTCGGACTCTTGGCTGACCTTGCGCCACGATACTTTATAATGATAAAACCATTGTTCAAGAGAAGAAGCAAGGTCTACAGAAGACATTTCTACATGAGGCGGTAGCTGATAGTAGCGTTCAAGCAAGGAAATCCCAATTTTTTGTAATAAGGCCATCCCATCTAAAGCAAGGAAATAAGGCTGAACCCGATACCTACTGCTGGTCTCTAAATGAGAAACCACTCGTGCTAATTCTTGTTTTATCCGCTCAATGCTTGCTAGAGCCTCTAAATAATCGTGAATCTTTTCAGCTTCAACAAGTTCAGACACCTGTTCTTTATAGTTCACTAAATCGCGCCACTTATAGGTCCATGCCTTAGACATCTGATTGATGACGGAGAGTAGTTGTCCTGAAGTATCCCGAAATTCCAAGCGTGAGATGACCTCATTTAGTTGATCGAAAGGCCGTCGTGTACGATTCCAGGAGCATTCGGCACCTATCATTAGCCCTGGTAGACTCATATCTGGATGATTGATGTGTCCGCAATCGCCCCAATCTGTATTCAGAATTCCTTCTGCCTGATATGCGATTGCATAGTCACACATTCTTCTAATATTTTCATAGGAAACTTCAATCTGTGGAACCAATTGATCCCATCCAGACACCCCTGGACAACAGTACTGATGGGCCCCAGTTGCTGCAACCTTTTGAATCGCTTCATCATCTTGGTCTGCCTCATATCCCCAGCTTAAGCAAATCGTTTCCTTGGGTAATCGTTTGAGATTCTCTGGGGCATTGACAATGATATCTCCCCAAAACATCGGAATTTTTCCTTTTTCCACTAGATAATGGCACAGTTTGGCAACAAATTGGACATACAATTCATTCACTCCAACCTTGTCTGCCATCTTCTTGCTTTTCCCTTTCCCTAAATCAAAGGTTTCATCCCCACAGATATTAAACTTATTCGATGTAAAAAGTGGCAGGTATTCCTCAATCAAGGAAATAGTAAATGCAAAACTATCGGGATTTGTGATATCAAGTGTATGGTGGAACTGGCGATCGACAAAAGAAAATGGATCATCCACCAAGTCTGGCATTTCACACAGATGCCTAAATGATTTGGTTCTTAACACTTTATAGAAGTGACCGAAGGTTGCTATACTTGGAACGAGTTCGATATTTCGCTCGATACAGTACTGATCCAGCTCCAAAATATCTTTCGCTGTTAAAGGAGTATCATCTCGCCAGACCTCACTCCACCCCTCAAACAAAAAGCTATGCTCAATATACAATTGAAACTGATTGATTTTATAATAAGCTAACTTATCAATGAAACTTTTTAGATAGGAGATTTTAGGAATTCGGCACCGAGTAACATCCAAATAATAGCCACGCGTTTGAATCGCAGGATAATCTTCAATGATTAAATAAGGAAGGGTGACAGCATACTCTGCAATGATTTGTCTGAGTGTTTGAATACCGTATAATAGTCCTTCCTTACTGCTTCCATCAATCCGAATGCCTTTTTCAGAAATGCTTAATCGGTAGTGTTGCTTGGGTAAACTCTCATCCTTGACCAATCGAATCGCTGCATGGTCACTGCTTCTCGTCACTTGCAAGTCAAATCCAAGGTATTGCTCGATATCTGCATGCAAAAATCTGACACACGCATAGACCGAATGCTCAAATGCGGGATCGATAACAATACGATCCATGTACGATAGGACGTAGTATTTTTCTTCCTGTACGTCAATGTGTTGTGGGAATGGTAAAATATTCATCTAAGACCTCCATTTAAGACCAACATTCTGTTAATTCAGTGAGGGGAATTTTTCGGATTCTACATCTCGTGAGACAAGAACCATCTTCTTTTCCACCTGCACAATAGGCTAGTAGCAAGTAACTTTGGCTGGAAAAACATGGCACAGTAACAATAGCCCCTATCCTGATGAGCTTCAAAAGCAACTAAGTCTCCATCGAACTCTACTGTAGGACTTAGCCTCGTCATCACATAAGGGGTTCGACCACTAAAAAATATGGGGTATCTGGTTTTTCCCGCCCGTTGTATTCAGGAATAGGATTCCAGATTGCGTAGAGGATATGATTTCGATTTTTTTGGATGGATAAGGGACTATTGGGGGACGTGAAGATGGAAGGCTCTACTTGTGACCATGTCTCACCAGGTGTACATAAGATTCGATTGCTCCAAGTTTTCACATCATCACTCGATGTCCGTAAGCACATATTCAGTTTTGCCTTGCTTTCTCTCACGAGATAAAATAGACCGATTGCCTCTCCTAAATCGAGCAAAGAAACCGACATGATGTTGATGGCTTGCTCACTCTGATAATCTAAAAGAAGAAGGGAATCACCAAATGATTCTCCATCATCTTCTGATAGCATGCCACAAATCGTTGAGGGAGCTTCATCTTCAGCCTCTGATCCCACAAAACGGCTATAGGCAAATAAAATGGAATTGTTGCTCAGTCTCACAAATGCTCCCTCACTATTACGTGGATTTGTTTCACTAGAAGGCAGATCCTTAACAATCTTCCCCATTGATCTATCGTTCATATCATTTCCTCAAAAAGTATCCAGCTATGGAAAACTGGATACTTCCTCCCCACTCATCTCTGACGGGATGAAGCAATCATCCAAGGGATTTTTCTACTGTTTTGCTTTCCAGTCTGCATATTGTTTTTGCACATCTTTCAACAAGTCTTGATAGCCAGCTTCATCTAAGGCCTGATAATATTCTTTCAAAGCTTTTTCAATTTCTTTTGGCTTGTACCCACCATTTTCAAGAGGACCTGCATACTTATCAACGACCGCACGGACTGCACTCACGAGAGCTTCGGTTTCTGTCGCATCATATCGGAAACCAGAAGTTAGGGACTTTTTAATGTCTGCATTGAATGTATCGTACAGCTCAACCTTATTTTCTGGCTCCCCTTTTTGGAGACTAGGCGCTTTAAAGCTAGTTGACTCCCAGGCACTGTGTTTAAATTTATCACTATTTGCAACTACATAACCGTCCTGAATGGTGTAATCTTCTCCCTCAATACCATATGTAAATAGGTCTGCAATTTCCTTGTCGGTATACAAATCACCTAAAAATTCAACGGCTGCTTTGGCTTCGGTTTCAGTTGATGTAGAGGAAATCGCATAGACAGAACCGAGAGTGGTATTAGAATCAACAAAGTTTCCAGTCATGTGGACTGTTTCAACAGCTTGTTTGTAACGGGTAGAGGCATTGGTATTATCTGGAACATCTGTCCACCAGCTGATTCCCCAGAAATCCGATTGAAGGGCATCCGATGGATTGGTATTGGTCAAATCACCTTCTTGAATATACCCCTTGTCTGCCCAATCCGCCATCAGCTTCACATATGTTACATAGTTATCTGTCTTTGTAACATCAACAATCTCTCCTGTTTCACGATCGACTCCCACATAAGATCCAAGAATCCAAGCAAAGTCATTCAACAAGAATTTATAGCCAAACGGAGTTGCTTGGGTAAACAATGGCGCTTTGATACCATCTTTTTTGGCATCTGCAAGCATAGGCTCAATATCTTTTAAAGCTGTCACCTTTGATAAATCCCAGTTATGTTTTTTGACCAAATCTTGACGGAACATCAAATCGTAGCCTTCTGCGATTTCTTTATAGACAGGGATAAAGTAGTTTTTACCGTTATAAGAAGATGCGTCCCAGACTTCCTTAGGCATAGAATCTCCTAATTTAGTATCTGGTAAGAGTTTCGAAATATCATAGACGCCGTTTGCTTTTACCATAGCATCTGTTGATACAGCTCCCATCCAGCTCGCTGTCCAAAAGAGATCAATTTCACCATTTGCCAAGGCTAAATTCGTTTTATTCGTGTATTCTCCACTTGGATATTCAGCATATTCAATATAGACATCTGCACCTATCTTCTTCAATCGTTCGTTAATCTTATCCTGCACTTTTTTGACTTGCTCACTATTAGAGGATGATAATTCTTGAACTGGTCGGACGACCTTAATCACTGTTCTACCATCTTCACTGGTTGAAGTCTTGGCTTTTTTATCAGAACTTTCACCTGAACAAGCTGTCAATAGACTAGACACTACTACGGTTGCTAGAGCAACAGACGACCATTTTGTAAACTTTTTCATTTTATTTCCTCCAAATAGTTTTATCCTTTAACTGAACCCATTGTTAATCCTTTAATAAAGTATTTTTGGAAAAATGGGTATAAGATCATAATTGGCCCGATAACGATTAAAACCGTGGCCATGGTTGCCGAATTAGATGGAATTGCCCCATGAAGCGCATTTAAGGCTTCTGCTGGGATATTGTTATTATTGATGAGCATGTCAATGCTTTTAGAAATGTTAATTAATAATAGCTGAAGAGGTCTTTTGCTATCACTTTCAATGTAAAGAAGTGCTCCTTGCCAATCATTCCAATAGCCAGTTGCCATCATAAAACCGATGGCAGCAAGCACTGGTTTCATCAAGGGTAGAATGATTTGAAAGAAGGTCCTTGCTTCACCTGCCCCATCAATCGCTGCTGAATCAACCAGCTCTTCTGGAATACTATTTTGAATATAGGTTCGCATGATAATGATATTCATCGTCCCAACAGTCCCTGGCAGAATCAACAACAGCAATGAATCCTTTAAATGATAGATGTTCGTATTCACGATATAAGATGCTAGCGCACCTCCGCTAAAGAGCATTGGAATCGTAATCAATACAATTAACAAACCGCGTAGAGCAAATGTTTTTTTCGTCAATACATAGGCGAACATGCTCATGAAGAATAAGCCTAAAAAGGTTCCTGTCACTGTAATAAAAATAGTAACTCCATACGATACAGCTAGTTGCTTCCCGTATCGCAACACGACCATAAATCCATCAACAGACCACTTATCAGGCAGATAGGTAAACCCTTTGTTTAAGATGACCGATTCATCTGTAAACGAAGCAATAAAGATGAGGAGAATAGGGAGTAAACAGATACAAGTGTACAAGCCTAGAACTCCAAACAGTACATATTGTCCCCAGCCTTTGCGCTCTCTCCTATTGGTAGGGGATTTCTTTTTTGTCAACATCATCGTTTCCTCCTAGAACAATGCATTATCAGGTTCAAGTTTACGGACAATCAAATTAGAAATCACAATTAGTATCAGACCAACCAGTGACTGCAATAATGCGGTTGCTGCTGTAAAACCAAAATTTGAACTATTAAAAATAGCATTCAATACATACGAATCAATGACCTGCGTCGTATCATTTAACATAGCTGAATTTCTCGTCACTTGGTAAAATAAACCTGTATCTGAGTGCATGACTCCTCCTACGCTGAGTAGCAGTTGAATGGTCACCATGGGCAAAAGAGAAGGCAGGGTAATATTTTTAATTTGTTGCCATTTATTAGCCCCATCCATTTCAGCAGATTCATATAAACTCTTATCGATCCCAGCCAAAACAGACATGTAAATAATAGAGCCATACCCGATACCATTCCAAATCTTCACAAGTGTCAAGATGATGGGCCAGTATTTGCCTTCTGTATACCAACTAATATCCAGTCCAAACATCTGGTTGATCATACCATTCGTTGAATTTAAGTAGGCATACACTACAAATTGTACAGCAGCATAAGAAATAAATGCGGGGATAATCATAATCGTTTGCATCGCTTTCCCTACTCTCTTAAACAGAAATTGATCAATGGCAATGGCTAACGAAATACTCAATATCGTTCCAACGACTGTAAAGATGACATAGTACATAATCGTATTCGTCAGCATATTTTGAAAAAGAGCTTTGGACGATAACAGAAATTTAAAATTCTCTAGACCGACCCAGGGACTACCAAACATCCCTAGCGTATAGTCAAAACGTTTAAAGGCTAAAATGACCCCAATCATCGGTACATAGCTAAAGAGCAACAAAATGAGGACAACTGGAATAGACATGGCCATGATGGCCCTATGCTGCCAAATATTCTTAAAAAACTTCAACATGTTCACTCCTCCTCTTTCATCTGATGTAAAAAGGTAAAACGTAATGTAAAATGAAACTTCTCTGGATCCAAACGATATTGGACATCTAAGTCTGGACCACACGATGTGCTACCTACTCCGCTTTGATCATAGTCTAGATGTAGGTAATGGTGATCTCCTTTGACTAACTCATCCCAGTGCGGTACCTCCGTGAGCTGTTGATCAGAGTAAGGCGATAAAGAAAACGAAAACGGTCGATCATCGGATTGGATGATTATCTGTTGCTGGCTATGGACATTACGAAGGACTAACTCCCTTACATCCATTCTATTTCCATTTTCTTGTGGCTTGATATAATACTCCTGTAAATCATGAACCGACTGCTCATGCAAGGCTAAAAAATTGGCGGCTTTCTTGTCCTGATAGGACTCGTTGGGACCTAAGCCGATATAGCGAACTTGCTCAAACTGTGGAGAGAGTGAATAATACAGCCCAAATCGTGGTAGATATGGCATGTCTTGGTTTTTTTCAGCCGTAACCTCCAGTTTTAGCTCACCCGTCGTGGTTACCGTCCAGAGAATATCCATTTTTAAAATCCATTGACGTCCTACACTCAACAACTTAGAAGAAAATTGAATGCTTACTTGATCCAAGTCTTCTTTGATGGAATCTTGATAGACTCTCAACAATGCCTTATCAAAATTTGCCCACTTCCATTCTTCCACAATCCGCTTATCATTATCAATCGGAGCTCGCCAGATAGACCAGTTAGCGACCACTGGGTCTAAGATCACATCATCTCCTATTTGGATGTAATCCACAAGGGCACTTTCCTTATTGAAGCGATACACTATGTCCCCACAAGAGACATGAATGGCATCCGTATCCTCCATCACCGCTAAGGGATTGAGTGCTTGAGGAGGCTGATAGCGGCTCTTAAACTCTCGTAGTGAAATCTGATCAAAGCCCAATTCGCCATATCCTAGTTTGCTAATGTATTTGACCAATATGGAAGAGACTTGATCTGCTACATCAAGTGTCATCACCTCTTGGTAATCATACACTACTAATTCTTTGGCCTCTATTTTCTCACCGTAGGCATTCAAATAATCAACGGTCACCCCAACCATATCAGAGGCATCAACATCCGTATAGCGATGCGTCAACTGTAGCTCTAGTTGATGGCTAGATGGCACATAGCTATAATCACTCACAGAGACTGGTTTAAAGACTTGTCGGTGTTCCAATGCCCCCATATGCAGCTCTCGTGTAGGGAGAACCAACCCATCCAAACAGAAGGAGCCAAAGTGTGGAAATTCGCCAAAATCACCGCCATATCGATAGCGTGGGAGGTCATGGCTCCCAATACTAATCGCATGATCTGCCCACTCCCAGACGAATACTCCGATAAATTCATCGACTTGATCAAGCAATAAACGATAGTCCGTTAAGCCTCCAGGCCCATTTCCCATAGCGTGGGCATACTCGCATAGCATTACAGGCTTTGTTAGCTGCTCTTTTTTTAGGAAATACTCATCGTTCAATTGATCAATAGAGAGATACATTCGACTATGAACATCTAACAACTCACTTGAATAGTCTTTGTCTCTATTTCGATATTCAAAGCCCTCATAATGGAGCAGACGTCCATCTTTTTCGGCTCTAGCCAAACGAAGCATTTCTTCTATCACAATACCATAACCAGCCTCATTTCCCGCCGACCACATGATAATGGAGCCGAAATTTCGAAAAGAAGAGATATTGGATTTCATTCGTTCAACGCCTGCATCGACAAACGAAGCATCTTCAGCAATCATGTTATAGTTGTCATTCCACCCCAATCCTTGTAAGGCGACCACGCCATGTGCTTCAAAATCTGTCTCACTGATGACATAAAATCCCAACTCATCACACAACTCATAAAATTCCCCTGTTTTAGGATAATGGGCTGTTCGGATGGCATTGAAATTTAACCCTTTCATCAACAATAAATCTTTTCGGTATTCTTCAAGGGTTACGACTGGACCTGTCTCTAACACGGAATCATGATGATTCACCCCAATAAGCTTTTTCTTAGCACCATTTAAGTAAAGAACATTCTGAACAATCTGAATATCCCGTAAGGCTAGTTTTTGTCGGATGACTTCACCTTCAGTCATCAGTAATAAACTATAGAGGTGTGGACGTTCATCTGACCAGAGATAGGGCTTAGGAAGCGTCAAGTGATAGGGCTTTTGTGAGTTAATCGTTTCTTCTTGAATCGTCTTTCCGAAGGGGTCTATCAACTTATACCGAATCGTATGTAATGTATCGGATGTTACAGAAAGAGAAAGTTTTGCAATTTCTGAAGAGATCGCTTCTTGCTGAATCAGATAATCCTCTATCCGTGAAGCGGCTCTTCTCAACAGATATACATCGCGAATAATTCCTGACGTCCTAAACTTGTCTTGATCTTCTAGGTATGTTCCATCACACCATTTTAAAACCACTACTTCAATCGTATTTGAGCCTGCTTCAACATAGTCACTAATGTCAAAAATAGAGGTGCTGTGACTTATTTGGGCATATCCGACAAACTGGTGATTGATATAAAGATAGTAGGCAGAATCAACTCCTTCTAATACCAGCTCTAGTCTATCCTGACCGAGATCTGACACATAAAATTCACGTGCGTAATATGCGCCCGGTAATCTGCTTGGAACAAATGGCGGGTCATATGGAATCACATACTCAACATTCGAATATTGATTCTGATCATAGCCATTTAATTGCCAACACGAGGGGACTTGGATGGTCTCATCACAGTCGACCGTTTGAAAATGATTCAATAAGGGCCGAATATTGCTAAAATATCGAAATCGCCACTCACCGTTTAAGCTTGTCAATAAGCTAGACTCTCTTCTGCTCTGAGAAGCAAGGAGCTCTTGCTCAGACTGAAATGGAATATAATAACTTCTGTGAGGCAAAGCCCCCACACGACTGACCTGTAAGTCCTCAAAAAATGCTTGTGATGTCATAAAAACCTCTTCCATTTTTTAAAACGCTTTCAACAAATTTATTTTATCAAATCTTTTCAAAATAAATATACAAAAAAGTATCAATCATTTGTTTTTTTGTTCATTCTTTGTGTATAATAGCAGTGAATATGAATTCAAAAGGATTTTATAGTATATGAGAGACGTATGGAAACATTTTGATATTTCTACAGATAATATTGTGCTTTCTGAATGTGGCATCCAACAATTTCTTCCTGGGCAACGCTATAGTTATACCGTCACAGAGAACTTTGTCCTCCACTATATCGAATCTGGCACTGGAACTGTGCGAATCAATCATAAAACCTATTACTCAGATAGCTTCAACGGCTACATACTGAAACGTGGGGAAAATGTTGATTATTTTGGAGATGAAATAGATCCTTGGAAAACATATTGGGTCGGTCTGACAGGAAGTTACTTTCAAGACTTACTAAATCGACTACAATTAAGCGATGCCGATGTGATTCAATTCAAAGAAGATAGTCCGATTATTCGGGTTATCAAAGAAATTTGCCATGAGACTGAAGCAAATCCTGAAATTTCGAATTATTGGTATAAAAGTAAAACGTATGAATTGTTATTATATTTGGAACAGGAGTTTATTTCCAATGATTTTATCAATCTCAATATGGATCCGATCCTAGGCATCTATGATTTTATTTGTAAAAATTACTACAAAGCGCTCAATGTTGATGATTTAGCAACCTTATTCGGAATCAGTCGGAGCAATCTCTTTAAACAATTTAAAAAGCTCTATCATATTACTCCTAAACAATTTATTCTCGAACTACGAATCAACAAGGCCTGCCAGCTCCTGCGGGAGACAAACAATCCCATCAAAACCATCTCCAATCAGGTCGGTTTTGAGGAATATGTTGTTTTTACGAAAGCCTTTAAACGAATCCTCCAGCAATCGCCAACAGAGTATCGAAAATCGGGTGGCCAAAAAGAAATCCATGAAATTTCTTAATATGCCATCATCCTTATTTTCAAATAAGCTACTTCTTTCTAGAAAACAATAAAGCTTCCTTAAAAGGAGAGCTTTTTCATTGCACATAATAAATAGTTAACAGACAGCCATGATGACAAGCTTGCTAGCAGGTGATTCCTACTTTTTCTTACGACCCTCGCCTGTATGTTGACTTTGAATAAAAATCAAAAAACTCCAAAATGTTCATTTCAGAGTTTTCTTTTCTTATTTTTCCATGACGGCGATAATCGCCTTTGCTTCTTCTTCCGTACAAGCAACTAGTGGTAAGCGAAGCGGCCCTACTTCAAATCCTTGGTGGTTGAGAACTGCTTTTAACGGTGCTGGGCTCGTCGTTGAAAAGAGAGCATCGACTTTTGGCAACAATTTCCGCTGAATCGCTGCTGCCTCTAGCACATCTCCCTTGTCCAAGGCATCGAACATGGCATAGAAATCATCCCCATTGGTATGTGCTGCTACGCTGATGACCCCTTGCGCTCCTAGCGCTTTAGCATGGAAGGCCTCGCCGTCTTCACCCGTATAGACCAGAAAATCTTCAGGTGCATTTTCTACGAGGTGAGAGATGGTAGCTACGCCCGTACAGTCCTTTATCGCAATAATGTTTGGATGTTGCGCCAAGCGAAGCGACGTTTCTACTGTCAAGCCTGCTACGGTGCGCCCAGGTACATTATAGACCATAATTGGCAAACTGCTGGCATCCGCAATCGCCTTGTAGTGCTGATAAAGCCCTTCTTGCGTTGGTTTGTTGTAATAAGGTGTGACAGCAAGACCAGCCGCAAAACCACCAAAGGCTGCTACTTCACGGGCAAATGCAATCGAATCCCGCGTATCATTGGTTCCGATACCTGCAATCAAGGGCACACGACCATCCACAATCCGCTGGACTTCCGCAAAGAGTTGCAACTCCTCCTCGTGGGTCAGCGTTGGACTTTCTCCCGTTGTCCCTGCCAAAATCAAGCCTTCTGTATGGTGGGTAAGGAGGTGTTCAATCAACTTAGGCAATGCCTTAAAGTTGATACTTCCATCTTCATGAAAAGGCGTCACAAGCGCCGTAATAATGCGTGCGTTTCTCAAATCCTCTAATGACATTTTCTTCCTCCTAAGTGATGATATGATTGGTTTATTTTAATTCAAATACAAGCTCTTCTGTCGGGCGAACGAGACCGCGTTCGTGTAGCGTTTCAGCGATTTGAACAGAGTTCCATGCTGCCCCTTTTAAGAGGTTGTCCGATACAACCCACATGTGAATACCTTTTTCAGCATCCAAGTCCTTACGGATACGACCAACAAAGGTTTCGCGTTTGCCAACTGCATTGATAGCTTGTGGGTAGATTTGATGGGCTACATCATCTTCTAAGACCGCACCTGGGAAGGCTGCGATGGCTGCTTTGACTTCTTCAATCGGCGCTACTTCTTTGGTTTCAATATAGACAGATTCTGAATGGGCTGACAAGACTGGAATGCGAACACAGGTCGCAGAAACGGCAATGCTATCATCTTCCATGATTTTCTTGGTTTCATTGGTCATTTTCATCTCTTCATAGGTGTAATCATTGTCGGTAAAGACATCGATTTGTGGAAGAGCGTTAAATCCGATTGGATAGTGCTTTTTGTCGCCACCAGACGGTAAAATGTTAGCTTCTACATCTTTTGGTGCCACCCCGTCATTCAAGACAGCACGGAGTTGCGCTTGAGTTTCCAAAATAGCTCCCATACCAGCTCCAGAAACTGCTTGGTAGGTGGAGACGATAATGCGTTCCAAGCCCCATTGTTGACGGACAGGCTCCAGAGCTACCATCATCTGAATGGTTGAACAGTTTGGACAAGCGATAATCCCCTTGTGGGCATCCAACGCATGCGCATTGACTTCTGGCACGACTAGCGGGACATCAGGATTTTGACGGAAATAAGAGGTATTGTCTACCACGACCGCACCTGCTTTGACCGCATAAGGAGCATACTTAGCTGAGGTTGAGCCACCTGCAGAGAAAAGGGCAATATCTACACCTTCAAAGGCATCTTCTGTCGTTTCTTCAATAACGACATCTTGTCCCTTGAATGACAAGACCTTGCCAGCTGAACGAGCAGACGCCAAATAACGCACCTTGTCAATCGGCAAGCTAGATTCTTCCAACATCTGAATCATTTGCGCCCCAACGGCACCAGTTGCACCTACAACAGCTACTGTATATCCCATAAATTACCTCTTTTTTCGAATTTTCTAAAAATTTGTATATGCTTGCTATTATACACTTTTTTTAAGGAATTGAAAAGTGATTCTTGCAAAAAATATTAAAAATAGCAAATAAAAAAGACCAAGATTTCTCCTGGTCTAAGGGCACTTTCGTGTGATAAGCAGGTTCACACAACTTATCAAGGTCCGCTCCTGCGTATTGACCTCCCTAGCGTGAAAGTGGCTACTGCCACATTCGGCTCATCGCATGAGTCTATTATAGCAGATATAGGTATGCTTGTCTAGCCATGCCCTCATCCATTCCTCTACTTCATCAAGTGGCTAGCCATTTTTTATATATACTCAATAAGAGGAGAACTGATAAACCTGAACCTTGCCAAAACCAGAAAAATCAGGAATTCGGCTACTGCCATTTGTCATCAACCTCTCCTTGAATAATTTCTACATTATAGACAATTTCTGCATTAGGGCTACCACCGTCCTGCTTATAGATAGCTGTTAGTTGACAATCAGCTATCAGAGCGTCAATATTGTCATCAATATCTCTTGATTTTTCAAGCCTTGCAGCTTCAGGCAAAACAGTTGAATTAGACACATCTATTTCTCCACCATCTTTAGAAGCATCCAGATAAATTATATGTTTACCGCTGTGGTCGAAACCGAGAGAGTAGAATCCTGTAGGAACACCAAATCCTGAAAAAACAATGTTCTGACTCCGAATATTTCCACCCAAAATAGCTCGATTGCCTGACTGATCATAAATGACAGGAACCGTTTCAATCGTATCGATACTCCAATCCACATAAATCGGGGAGAACTCTACTTTACTCACTCCGGCATAATGTTCCACGATATAGGTTGCAATTTGCTCCTCCAAGAGCGAGAAACCGTGACGATATAAGTCGTCCACTTTCTTTCTGTCCATATAAAATTTCCCACCTATTCCAAGTGCTATGACTAAAAATAGGATTCCAATCATTTTTTTCCACCTTGACTTCTTGGGTACATTCTTAGCAGCTACTGCCATTTGTCATCAACCTCTCCTCGAATAATTTCTAAATTATAGACAATTTCTGCATTAGGGCTACCTCCGTCCTGCTTATAGATAGCTGTTAGTTGACCATCAGCTATCAGAGCGTCAATATTGTCATCAATCCGTGTTGACGTTGAGAGTTTTGCTTCCTCTGGTAAACGATTTTCAGTAGACACATCTATTTTTCCACCATCTTTAGAAGCTCCCAGATAGATAAAATGTTTACCGCTATAATCGAAATCGAGATCATAGAATCCTGTAGGAACACCAAATCCTGAAAAACTAATGTTCTGGCTCCGAATATTTCCACCCAAAATAGCTCGATTGCCTGACTGATCATAAATGACAGGAACCGTTTCAATCGTATCGATACTCCAATCCACATAAATCGGTGAAAACTCTACTTTACTCACTCCGGCATAATGTTCCACGATATAGGTTGCAATTTGTTCCTCCAAGAGCGAGAAACCGTGACGATACAGGTCGTCCACTTTTTTTCTGTCCATATAAAATTTTCCCCCTATTCCAAGTGCTATGATTAAGAATAGGATGCCAATCATTTTTTTCCACCTTGACTTCTTGGGTATATTTTTATCGGCTACTGCCATTCGTCATCAACCTCCCCTCTAATAATTTTTACATTATAGATGATTTCTGCATCAGGACTACCAACGGCATTTTTAACGACACCCTGTAGTTGATTATCAGCAACCAGTGCTTCTATATTGTTATCAATTCGTGTTGATTTTGAGAGTTTTGCTTCCTCTGGTAAACGATTTTCAGTAGATACATCTATTTCTCCACCATCTCTAGAAGCTCCCAGATAAATTATCTGTTTACCGCTATAGTTGAACTCAAGAGCATAGAATCCTGTAGGAACACCAAATCCTGAAAAACTAATATTCTGACTTCGAATATTTCCACCCAAAATAGCTCGATTGCCTGACTGATCATAAATGACTGGAACCGTTTCGATCGTATCGATACTCCAATCCACATAAATCGGAGAAAACTCGACCTTGCTCACTCCGGCATAATGTTCCACGATATAGGTTGCAATTTGCTCCTCCAAGAGCGAGAAACCGTGACGATACAGGTCGTCCACTTTCTTTCTGTCCATATAAAATTTTCCCCCTATTCCAAGTGCTATGACTAAAAATAGGATTCCAATCATTTTTTTCCACCTTGACTTCTTGGGTACATTCTTAGCGGTTAGCGCCATTTGTCATCAATCTCCCTACTAAATAATTGCTAAATAATCGCTCATGTTCACATCGGGACTTCCAGCTTCATGCTTATCATTATCCTTTCATCAATCCCTTGCCAAACTTTTCCCTTATCTGACACAGGGTGAATCTCGGCTTGAAATCTATATTTTTTTCATTTTCTTCCTACAAATATTTACTAGCTTCACGAATGCTGAGAGGAGCCAATTGCTCTTTATAGCGAGCGATAAAATCCCTTACCCATACTGGATTGACTTTGGAATAATCCCGCAAACTCCAACCGATGGCTTTATTGATGAAAAACTCTGTCTGTCCGAGATTATTGACCAAGATTTTTTCTAGCAACTCCGTATCCGTATCGTGCTTGCGCAGTAATTGATGATCAATCGCAACCCTACGCAACCAAATATTGTCAGAAATACTCCAAGCAAGCAGGATGGACTTAGCTTTTGGATAACGAAAGGCAATTTCTCCCGCAATCTTATCCAGTCCATCTACTGAATCCCACCACGAGTTTGTCGTGATTAAGCGCTCCAAACGTGGTAAGTCTTTAGGAGTTAAGCTCTGCTTATTCATGGCTAGATAATCAATTGCAACATAATGCAATTCTCGATACGGATTCTCCCATGCTTGCCAGATAAAGTCCCAATGGATGGGATTGTTCTTATAAGGCTTTAGAAATTCCCTGCTTATCTTCCTGCGCACTACCGTTTTCACACCCAGAAAAGAAAACTGATACCGAAGATAGGCCGACATTTTCTCTGCATCTTGAGCAGAAGCAACGGTTTCCAATTGCTGTTGAATCACTTCTACCTGCATTTATTCCTCCACCAGACTTTTTTGTAACCAGACAATGTCGTGCCATTTGTCAAACTTATAGCCTACTTTCTTGAAATGCGCGACCTGTTCATAGCCTCGCTTCTCGTGAAAGGCGATACTAGCGTCATTGGGCAGGGAAATGCAAGCGACAAAATTCTTAAAATTCCGCTTGATTAACTCTTCTTCTAGCATATCGTAGAGAACACTTCCTAATCGTAACCCACGCTTGTTTTCATCCATATAGATGGTTAATTCTGCTGTCCAGTCATAGGCTGATTTATCGTAATAAGTCGAAGCGTAGGCATAGCCAATAACCTTCCCTTCAGATTCAGCGACCAAAAATGGATGGCGTTCTTGGACACTTGCTATTTTTTGCGCAAAATCTGCCTCACTTGGCACGTCAAAATCAAAGGTAATCGCTGTTTTTACCACATAGGGTTCATAAATAGCGCGAAGCGCTGCAGCGTCAGACACCTCTGCTGTACGGATGGAAATCATACTCTCCCTCTTTCTGTCTCGTAGGCATAGATTTGTCTCATTTTTCCAATAACTCCTTGTCATAAATCGTGTAATCGCAACGATAGATAATCAAGCGCTTGCCGTCAATCAAGAGTTCGGAAGTCTTTGGGGCATCCGAAGCGTACAAGGATACCTTGTTTCCTGCGTAGGTCGCAAGCGGTGTACCATTTTGCGAACGAATCAAAATCACCTTTTCTTTTCCTGTAAAGTCATTTTTGAATTTGGATACCATGCGGTTAAGAATCGGAACAGCTGCCTGTTGATCATCTGCGGTCGCATTCTTCTGGTATTTGAGGAAAATGTCTTCCAGACCATCTTCTACTGCAATCAAGGACGAACCTACATGGTCAATCTCATATTTGCCCAAGGTGATTTTCAAGACCGAGCTATCTCCTTTGGAATTGCCTTCACTATCCACTGAGTCAAACTCCTCATTGCGGGCAATGGACAGCGATTTTCCAGACATCTGGTCAATCAACTGGGAATTCTCATCATAAGTGCGCACGGTCATCTCAAGCCCAATCCATTCTGCCTTGGTATTCTTCCACCAGTTTTCAATCGACTGACAGCCTGACAAGATAGTGACAGATAAGCCTAGCACTAAAGCCATTTTCAATACGTTCTTTTTCATTATTTTTCTTCCTCCCTATATTTTTTTGAAAAAACTAATACAGCTAATATCAGAGATTGAATGCCTAATCCTGGTAGCGTAACAATATATAAAGGCGAATAGGTTGCAAACATTGCCATAATATGGAAAATCAAGGCAAATCTTAATCCCCATTTATGATAAGACGAAATGACAGAAAGTAATGTCGCCATCCCTAAAACTAATACTACCAAATGGGGCATTAAGAAAATCAACAGAAAAGCCAATCCATCTCCTATCGAAGCATCCCCACTCCCAGCATTTCCCTGAAAAAAAAGAAACAGACCAAATAAGTATAGCGCATCTAAAGTAAGAGCGATAATCATTCTCCGCTTCCGTTGTTCTTCTTGTTCATACGTCATTTTTCTTCCTCCTTAATCTATCATAATATTATACCAAAAAAACTGGAGAAAATCCCCAGTTTTGACGTTTGTCAATGATTAGAATAAGCCAATCGCATCTCCGTTTTCTGCCACATCCATGTTGAGCGCCGCTGGTTGCTTGGGCAAACCTGGCATGGTCATGACATCGCCTGTTAAAGCGACGATGAAGCCTGCGCCTAGTTTTGGTACAAATTCACGCACGGTGATGTCAAAGTTTTCAGGCGCTCCAAGTGCTGTCGGATCATCTGAAAAACTGTATTGCGTTTTGGCCATACATACTGGCAAGCTATCCCAACCGTTTTTAGCGAATTCTGCCAATTGAGTGCGGGCTTTCTTTTCAAAGACCACTCCTGTTCCGCCGTAAATCTCTGTGACAATCTTGGTCACTTTTTCTTCTAGACTATCGTCTGCCTTGTATAGTCGTTGATAGTTCGCTGGGTTTGTCGCAATAGTTTCTACAAGGGTTTCTGCCAAGTCCACTCCGCCTTCAGCTCCATTTGCCCAGACACTCGCAAGCTCAACAGGCACGTCAATTGTCGCACAGAGTTCTTTTAAGGCGGCAATTTCTGCTGGCGTGTCTGATACAAATTCGTTGATGGCAACGACTGCTGGAATGCCATATTTTTTCACATTTTGAACGTGACGTTTGAGGTTGGCAAAACCTGCTCGTACCGCTGCTACATTTTCTTCTGACAGCTGGTCTTTTGCTAGGCCGCCGTGCATTTTAAGGGCACGAAGGGTCGCGACAATCACCACCGCATCAGGAGCCTTAGGCAGATTTGGCGTTTTAATATCGAGGAATTTCTCCGCACCAAGGTCAGCCCCAAATCCTGCTTCGGTCACCACATAATCTGTCAAGCGAAGGGCTGTGGAGGTCGCTAGAACCGAATTACAGCCATGGGCGATATTGGCAAAAGGACCGCCGTGAACAAAGGCAGGCGTACCATAAATCGTCTGAACAAGATTTGGTTTCAGCGCGTCTTTTAACAGCAAGGTCAAAGCGCCTTCTACTGCCAAATCTCTGACATAGACTGGACTGCGGTCAAAGCGATAGCCAATCACGATACGAGCCAAACGCTCTTTCAAATCATTCACATCCGTTGCAAGGCACAAGATGGCCATGATTTCAGAGGCAACTGTGATGTCAAAACCGTCCTCACGCGGAATACCATTTAGGGGACCACCCAAGCCAACTGTCACCTTACGAAGGGCACGGTCATTCAAATCCACCACGCGCTTCCAGATAATCCGACGCTGGTCAATGCCCAAGCTATTTCCCTGATGAAGATGGTTATCAATCAAGGCAGAAAGAGCATTATTTGCCGTGGTAATAGCGTGCATATCCCCTGTAAAATGCAGGTTGATGTCCTCCATCGGCAAGACCTGGGCATAGCCACCACCAGCAGCTCCCCCCTTAATCCCCATCACAGGACCGAGCGACGGTTCCCGCAGGGCAATCATGGTCTTCTTGCCAATCTTGGAAAGCGCATCCGCTAGCCCAATCGTCACCGTTGACTTGCCCTCACCGGCAGGCGTAGGATTGATAGCCGTCACCAAAATCAACTTCCCAAGGTCATTTTCCTTGACTGCTTCAATCTTGTCAAAGGATAACTTGGCCTTGTATTTGCCGTATAATTCCAAATCATCATAGCCAATACCGACCTTCTCCACCACATCGACAATCGGCTGTAACACCACGTTTTGTGCAATTTCAATATCTGTTTTCATAGCAACTCCTCATCCTTTTCTTGACAATAGTATATCAGAAACTCGATAGAAACGCACGTTTTTAGAGTAAATTATTTTTAATATACGGTTTTTGCTTATTTTCAAGCTATTACCACACAAAACATTCAGATACGGAAGACAAATCCTTCTCTCCTTATAAAAGATAGCTATCCCTAAAACTTTACCTAAAGCAGATTTTCTAGTACAATAAAAGCATGAAAATTTTGATTACATCTGGTGGCACCAGCGAAGCCATTGACCAGGTCCGCTCTATTACCAACCACGCTACAGGTAGCCTCGGAAAAATCATGGCTGAAAAGTATCTAGCAAAAGAGCTGGAAGTGACCCTTGTCACCACAAAAACAGCTGTCAAACCCGAGCCACAGCTTGGTCTAACCATTGTCGAAATCACCGACGTCGCAAGTCTAATGGAGACTTTGGAACAACTGGTTCCCAAGCACGACGTCATGATTCATAGTATGGCGGTCTCTGACTACAGCCCTGTTTACATGACGAGCCTTGACGAGGTGAAAGCTAGCCCAAATATCGACAACCTACTTGAGAAAACCAATGCTGAAGGCAAAATTTCATCAACCGATGACTACCAAGTGCTCTTTCTCAAAAAAACACCAAAGGTCATCTCTTTCATCAAGCAATGGAATCCTGCCATCCAGCTGATTGGTTTTAAACTCTTGGTCAATGTCACAAAAGAAGAACTCTTTCAAGTCGCACGCGCAAGCCTCATCCACAATCAAGCTGATTATATCCTTGCTAATGATTTAGCAGACATTGGTCCAGAAAGACACGGTGCTTATCTGGTCGACCATGAGCATTCCTACTCTGCTCAGGCCAAGGAAGAAATCGCAGATATCATTCTCGAAAAAGTATTGGAAAAAAGGAGATAGTATGGCCCGTATCACCCTAGCCGTCACAGGCTCCATCTCAGCCTACAAAGCAGCAGATTTGACCAGCCAACTCGGAAAGCTAGGTCATTCGGTCACGGTCTTAATGACCTCTGCTGCCACCCAATTCATCACACCGCTGACCTTTCAGGCTTTATCAAAAAATCTGGTGCATACCGATGTGATGACTGAAGAAGACCCTAGCTCGATTAAGCACATCGACCTTGCCAAGCAGACAGACCTCTTTCTTGTAGCACCTGCTTCTGCCCAAACCATTGCCAAACTGGCTCATGGTTTTGCGGATAATATCGTCACAGCAGTTGCACTTGCCCTTCCTGCTACGACACCAAAACTGCTTGCTCCAGCCATGAATACCAATATGTACCTCAACCCTGCCACTCAAGAAAATTTACAGCGGCTTCAAGGTTACGGCTTTGTGGAAATCCCTCCTCGGAATGCCGTACTGGCCTGCGGTGATATTGGAACAGGTGCCCTAGCTACCATTGATATTATTTTAGAGAAAGTGAGTGAAACGCTTCATGAGACAAACTAAATCAACCCACGTTGCAACCTTAGCTATCTTTTTTGCGGTGATGATTGTGATTGATATTGTCAGCTCTGTCATCTTCAATCTCTTACCAGTCCCGATTAAGCCAACCATCGTCCATATCCCCGTGATTATTGCTTCTATCCTCTACGGACCAAAAATCGGTGCAACCTTGGGAGGTATGATGGGGATTTTGAGCGTCGTTCACAATACGATTATCCTCTTGCCAACCAGCTACCTCTTTTCTCCCTTCGTTGAAAATGGACAATGGTATTCACTCATCGTTGCTATTGTTCCTCGGGTTTTAATCGGGGTCACACCTTACTTCATCTATCGCTTATCCCACAAGCATGTAGGGCTGTTAATCGCTGGTGCCATTGGCTCCATAACCAATACCGTCTTTGTCCTGGGCAGTATCTTTTTCCTCTTTTCTGGGGTCTATAACGGCAATATCCAAGCCATGCTAGCGACCATTATCGGAACCAATTCAATCGCTGAAATGGTGATTGCAGCCTTTCTGACAGCAGCTATTGTCCCTACCCTGCAAAAAGCAAAAAATTAAAAAGAAAATCACGTGAAAGCGTGCTTTTTTTTTTCAAAAATGATATAATGAAAGCGTTTAATAGAATATCAATACTCTATAAAAAGAAAAGGAGAACTACAATGACCTATCAAGAACAGTATCAAGCGTGGCTTGACTATGCAGAACTCCCTGACTATTTACAGGAAGACTTGCGCAAGATGGATGAGAAAACCAAAGAAGATGCCTTTTATACATCTCTTGAGTTTGGAACAGCTGGTATGCGTGGATTGATTGGGGCAGGTACCAACCGTATTAACATTTACGTTGTCCGCCAAGCGACTGAAGGGTTAGCCCGCCTTATCGAATCAAAAGGTCAAGAGGCAAAAGATAGAGGAGTTGCCATCGCCTACGATTCCCGCCACTTCTCCCAAGAATTTGCCTTTGATGCAGCCCGCGTGCTCGCTCAACATGGTATCAAGGCCTATGTCTTTGAAGAATTGCGCCCAACCCCTGAACTTTCGTTTGCTGTTCGCCATCTCCACACCGTTGCTGGGATCATGATTACGGCTAGCCACAATCCTGCACCTTACAACGGCTATAAGGTATACGGAGAAGACGGTGGCCAAATGCCGCCAGCAGATGCAGACGCGCTGACAGACTATATCCGTGACATTACCGACCCATTTGCGATTGCTGTCGCTGATTTGGATGCAGCAAAAGAACAGGGGCTTATCGAAGTAATTGGGGAAGCCGTTGACAGCGAGTACCTCAAGGAAATTAAAGATGTCAATATCAACCAAGATTTGATTAACGAGTATGGTCGCGATATGAAGATTGTCTTTACACCGCTTCATGGTACTGGTGAAATGCTAGCTCGTCGTGCGCTTGCCCAAGCTGGCTTTGAATCTGTCCAAGTCGTAGAAAGTCAAGCAAATCCTGATCCAAACTTCTCAACCGTAAAATCACCAAATCCAGAAAGCCAGTCTGCCTTTGCTCTTGCAGAAGAATTAGGCCGTCAAGTGGATGCCGATGTATTGGTGGCAACCGACCCTGACGCGGACCGCCTCGGAGTGGAAATCCGTCAAGCAGACGGCAGCTACCGCAACCTTTCTGGTAACCAAATCGGAGCTCTCATCGCTAAATACATTTTGGAAGCCCACAAACAAGCAGGAACATTACCAGCAAATGCGGCCCTTGCGAAGTCTATCGTATCGACCGAACTCGTGACCAAGATTGCAGAAAGCTACGGCGCAACCATGTTCAATGTCTTGACTGGTTTCAAATTTATCGCTGAAAAAATCCAAGAATTTGAAGAAAAACACAACCATACCTACATGTTTGGTTTTGAAGAAAGTTTCGGCTACCTCATCAAACCATTTGTCCGTGACAAAGATGCCATTCAGGCAGTCCTTATCGTCGCTGAAATTGCTGCCTACTACCGCTCGAAAGGCTTGACCTTGGCAGACGGCATTGACCAAATCTTTGAAGAATACGGCTACTATGCAGAAAAAACCATTTCTGTTACCCTATCAGGTGTGGACGGAAAAGCGGAAATCAAGAAAATCATGGATAAATTCCGTGGCAATGCCCCAACCCAATTCAACCAAACAGATATTGCCTTGTTGGAAGATTTCCAAGAACAAACTGCAACAGACAAAGAGGGCAATGTAGCAACCTTGACCACTCCACCGAGCAACGTCTTGAAATATACCTTGACAGACGATTCTTGGTTTGCCGTGCGTCCGTCTGGAACAGAACCAAAAATCAAGTTCTACATCGCCACCGTTGGTACAGACATGCTCGATGCTGAAAACAAAATTGCTGCTATCGAAGCTGAAATCAACGCATTCGTAAAAGAATAAGCAACAATAAATATAAAAGTCCAACCGCCAGTCAATCGGGGTTGGATTTTTTCTATCAGAAAATAGGTTAAACATCAAGACATTCTAAAATGAACAACTCTGAACTAAAGTCTTTCTGCTGATCAGCAAAGCATTCAAAGCGAATAGGGAGTCCTGCATACATGAGCTGGTTTCCATAATAGACCTGTCCTTTGAACCGATAACGTTTGTCAGGAGCTAGTCCCTGAAGACGAAGACGTGTAAAACCTGCATTAACTGTTATCAAACGCCGATAATATCCTATGATAACCTCTTTTTGATCCTCTGAAATCACCTGCCAGGCAGTCTCTTCTCCCTCAAATGGACTAAGCAGACGCGTAAACTGCCCAAATTGGAAGGTTCTGCGATGCTCTTTATAAAAGGCAATCTGCTGGGTAATCTCCTCTAGTTCTTCCGAGCTCGATTGCAATAAATCCAACTCGTAGCCAAAACTACCAAAAAAGGCAACATTCCCTCTCGTCTCCAAAGAGGTTTCTCGACCAACTTGCTGGTTAGGAGTTGCTGAGACGTGACATCCCATACTGATTAAGGGATAAACGATAGAGGTGCCATACTGGATTTTTAAACGTTCTATGGCATCTGTATCATCACTCGTCCAAGTCTGGGGAGCATAATAGAGCATACCGGGATCAAATCGGCCGCCTCCGCTCGAACAAGACTCAAAGAGAACATGCGGAAAGGCCGTGATTAAGCTGTCATACAGGCGATACAGATTGAGGATATAGCGGTGAAAAATCTCACCTTGCTGTTCAGATGGTAGTGCGCTACTAAAGACCTCTGTCATATAGCGATTCATATCCCATTTAATGTAATCAATCTCATGATTGGCAAGTAAGGTATATAGTTGATGATGGATATTTTGATAAACATCTTCTCGTGATAAATCAAGTGTAAATTGATGGCGACCATGGGACTGGCTATGCTTAGGGTGATGCAAAATCCAGTCAGGATGCTCGCGATAGAGATTACTATCTTTATTGACCATTTCTGGTTCAATCCACAAGCCAAACTTTAGACCCATACTCTTGACTTTTTTTATCAAGCCAGTGAGACCAGACGGTAGTTTGTCTCTATTGACCTGCCAATCTCCCAAGCCTGCTCGGTCATGATTGCGCTGACCAAACCAACCATCATCTAAGACAAATAACTCCGCACCAACTGCCGCAGCTTGTTCAGCTAGTTTTACGAGTCGCTCCTCGTCAAAGTCAAATTCCATAGCTTCCCAGTTATTTAACAAGACTGGGCGCTCTTTATCTCGCCACTTTCCGCGCATCAAGTGCTTTTGATACAATTTATGATAGACTTGGCTCATACCGCTCAAGCCTGTACTGCTATAGACCATGACTACTTCAGGCGTCTGAAAACTCTGACCTTTTTCTAAAAGCCAAGAAAAACGCTCGGGGTGAATCCCCATCGTAATCCGAGATTGTCCAAAAGACGTCACATCAACTTGAGCCAGAAAATTCCCGCTGTAAACCAGAGAAAAGCCTAGCACTTCTCCTTGTTGCTCATTAGCAGTGAAACGTTTGAGAGCGATAAAAGGATTGTGCTCTGCACTACTAGCTCCTTTTAGACTATAGATGGCCTGACTACCTTGATGTAGCGGGCTATGCTTGAGATAGCGTTCCCGTCCCCAAGCTCCATCTAAATGAAGCCATTCATACTCTTTATCAGGCAAATCCAAACTGAAGGACAAGGCCTTGGTCAACCGAACGGGCTTTTCGCCCAAGTGTTGAAAACGCGCTGACCGACTAAAGGCCGCAAAATCCTTAAAAATACTGTAGGATAAGGTTAAGAGAGTCTCGCTATTTACATCTACTAGATCAATTTCCAAGGTCTCTGCTTCTTCGTCATGATTAGTATAGGTATGCGGCAACCCCTCAAGTCGAGGCTTCCCACTTAGCATACGATGGTCTCTGTAGACAAAATGAGAAAGTCTACTTCCGTCTATTTGCTCCATTTCAAATGCTGGTAGGGAAAAATCTGTCGTACCGTAACAAGCATATTCCTGTCTCGTATGCTGCAAGGATAAAAAACAATCATTGTCGTAAACATAGGAAGTATGTGGACGATTACCATTTTCTCTCAACTCATTTTCTCTTAAATATTGATAGGACACCTCCTCGCTTACCCTAGGGCCATAATAAAGATTTCCAATATGACCATTTTCTAAAATGCAAATAATATAGCTGATGTCTTTATTAAATAAATGAAACTCACCCGTTTCTTTGCGAAATTCAATTCCCATCTCTTTCCTCCTATAATTTACCACCTGATGTGGCAATCCCTTGAATAAATTGTTTTTGGAAGATGATATACAATACAACCATCGGCCAAATCGCAAGGACACTCGCTGCCATCAACTGCGGATAATTGACCGTATAAGCTCCCTGAATCTTTGAAAGAGCACTCGACAAGGTCGCCTTATCAGCATCTGAATTGATGATTAAGGGCCATAGCAAATCTTTAAAGGCAAAGAGAGCCGTAAAAATAGCTAGGGCTATCAAGCCTGATTTGGCTAAAGGTAGCATGATTTTAAAGAAGGTCTGCCCAATATTACACCCATCTAAACGGGCTGATTCTTCCAACTCTTTTGGTAATCCTGCAAAGAACTGTCGAAGCAAGAAAGTACCAAAAGCGCTAACAAGACCTGGAAAGACTAAGGCAAAAATAGTATTGCGCATTCCCAACGTATCAATCATCAGATACTGGGGAATGACAAATAATTGGGGCGGTACCATCATCTGAAACAAGACCAAGCCAAAGAGTATTTTCCGTCCTGGAAACTCTAAACGGGCAAAGGCATAGGCTGCCATAGCAGAAAACATGACCGAACTAAAAATCCGCCAGAGCATCATGAGGATGGTATTAACATATAAAATTGGAAAATTATTGGTTCGAATGACTTCGGTATAATTGCTCACTAACCATTGACTAGGTAAGAGATGAAAGGGATTCATCTGCGTTGATTCTGTCACCGTTTTAAAGGATGTTAAAATCATCCAGATAAAGGGCAGAATCATTCCCAAGGATACAATGATTAGAAAGACATGGATGCAAATTCTTGCTTTAAGTGTATATTCTTTCATATAAGATCTCCTCATCTATACAAAACTTAATTGTAGTGAACCCACTTCTTCTGTAATTTCATTTGAACGACGGTAATCAACAAAATAATGACTAATAATAGCATCACAATCGTTGAACCATAGCCCTTATCTGAATATTTAAAGGAACTATTATAGAAAAGATACACCAATGATACGGTTTTATCGTAGGCTGGACTCTTAATATCCTCCATCATATAGATGACATCAAAGACCTGCATGGACTGAATGATACTGGTTACCACAACAAAGAAGAGAGTTGGAGATACCAGAGGAAGCGTAATTTGAAAAAATTGCTTGGCAGGGCTTGCACCATCGATACGAGCGGCTTCATAATAATCATTTGGAATTTCTTGTAATCCGGCCAAGATTAAAATCATACTGTAACCAACCGTACTCCAAATACCAATCACAGCAATCGCATAAAGTGCTATTTGCGGATCCTCCACCCAGGCAATCGGTCCTAGGCCGAGTTTTGATAGCATGAGATTTAAGATACCGAAATCCTTGTTATATAGCCATTTCCATAGCATGGTGACCGCAGCGGGTGCTGCAACCATCGGAAGGAAAAAGATGGTCCGATAGACATGCTTGCCCTTCAACTTAGAATTCAGCAAGACAGCTAATAGCATTGCAAGGGCAATAGTGGCTGGAACTACCAAAATGCTATATTTCAAGGTATTCCACGTCGCCTGCCACACTTGCGCATCCCCAAGCATGCGTCGGTAATTATCCAAGCCGATAAAAATATCATTTTTCCCAAAATCACCACTCTTGTAAAAACTCATTTTAAAGGTCTGAAAAATGGGGATAATATTCAGAACGATTAACCCGATGATGGTGGGAGCAACCATTCCCCAGCCCCACAGGGCTTCATTCAAACTTCCTTTCTTTTTAAACATCTTCCTTCTCCTTGTTACAAATATAGGTCTGGAGAAATGCACCTTCTCTCCAGACCACCCATTTATTTTTCTGAAGCCAATTCTTCATTCATCATATCTGCTGTTTTCTTAGCAGCATCTTCGACTTTCTCATCACCGAGGTAAGCTGGTTTCAACAGTTCATAAGCCTTATCTTCCCATTTGGCAGTTGATTGAGAATAAGGACGAATCTGTGCATAATCTATCATATCAATATAATTTTTGATATGGAAATTTGGGTTAGAGTCAACCCAAGTATCTGCAGAACCCTTGTAGGCTGAAATCGCAACGCCTAAGGAAGCCTGCATATCCTGACCTTCTTTTGAGCTTAAAAATTCAACCCATTTCCAGGCTTCATCTGGGTGCTTGGTGTTTGCTGCAATGGCATTTCCTAAGCCGTTAAAGATTGTTGAACGCTTGCCATCTGGGCCTTTTGGTAGAACAGCAACATCCGCATTCTCACGGACATAATCGTTTTCAGTCAATCCAGAGAGACTCCATGAACCAAAGAGGCTCATCGCTACTTGTCCATTTTGGAAGGCTTCTGCGTTTTCTTTATCAACTGTAATTGCTGGAGAGAGTTTCTCTCTGACAAAGCTAAAGTAGTAGTCGATTGCCTCAATGGTCTTTGGATCATCATAGCCTGATTTTTTATCATCCGTAATGATGGTTCCACCATTTTGATAAACGAAATTATAGTAACCCACTTGATTTTGAAAACTTGCTCCAAAGCCGTATTGGCTGCCATCTGCTTTCGTTAATTTCTTAGCTACTTCTTTTAGCTTGTTCCAATCCCAAGTATCATCTGGATAAGGAATTCCTGCTTCATCAAACATCTTCTTGTTGTACCACAGACCAATCGTGTCATAGTCTTTTGGTACTGCATATTGAGCGCCCTCAATATTGTAAATGTCATTCAAACCAGTTGGGAAGTTGCTCAATTGCGCTTCCTTGCTCTTAGCTAAATAATCATCTAGCGGTAAGAGCAACTTATTTGACCCATAGCGGTAAATTTCATTTGAGTGCATCCAGAAGGTATCTGGAAGAGCTCCTCCTGTTGCCCCAGCTTCTAAAGCTGTCCAATAGGAATCCCAGTTCGATACTTGAATTTTGATTTTGATATTGGGATTTTTTTCTTCAAACTTATCTGCGATTTTCCGTAATCCTGGTTCTTGACCCGAATCCCAAATCGCATAGGTGATTTCTGTTTTCCCAGACGACGCTTGAGAATCAGATGTGCCTGAACATGCGCCTAACAGCATGGCTGCTGAAAGACAAGTCAGCGTAGAAACAAATTTTTTCATCTTGGTACTCCTCCTTTTCTAACAGTTTCCTGATGAAAAATGATATGTTGATAGCTCAATTATATAGTGTAAGCGCTTTTCTTGGAATAGTCATTCGTGACCTCTTTTATATTTTTTCACCATTTTTCTTTCTTTTCTCATATAAAAAGTCGCAAATACATATAATTTGTGATAAACTATAGGTAAGCACATTCTAAGTACAAGACAATCTCTATTTCAGAATTTATGATTTATTTAAGTGGAATATAGAAAATCTTTTTTGACAAGCCAATATTATTCAGAAGGAGAAAATAGATGACCACTAAACCAACATTCTACGTTTTTAATAACCCTTCCTATGTCGATTTTTACCCCATTCAATTTGGCTATGAACGCTGCAAATCACTCCATTCCGTTGGTCCTATGATGAAAAAGCACTATCTCTTTCATTATATTATTTCGGGAAAAGGAACTTTCTATGTTACCGATGAGCAGGATGAATACAAACTTTCTGCAGGACAAGGATTTTTAATCACATCTGACACCATCTGTAGCTATGAAGCAGATAAAGACCAGCCCTGGACCTATACTTGGATTGAATTTGATGGCTTAAAAACGGAACACTTCCTAAGGGCTGCTGGTCTCTCCAACAAGCAACCGATTTTCACTCAAGCTGAGCCCGCGGAGACCAGTCCACTCCTTGCTGCAATGCAAGCACTTCTCAAGTCTCATCATGCTAGCAATGCGGAGATTATTGGTCATACCTATCTCTTTATTTCCAAATTAGTCGAACTATCCCAGTCGAAAACCTATGCCCACCAACACGAAACCAAGGAATTTTATATTCGGGAGAGTATCAATTTCATTGAACGAAATTATAAAAATAAAATCACTATCGAGGAATTGGCGGACCAGTGCAATCTCAATCGCCACTATTTTACGCGTTTGTTCAAGGAGTATATGCAGATTTCTCCCCTGCAATTTCTGATTGAGTACCGACTAAGTAAATCCTGTGAGTTGTTAGCTAACACTTCAAAGAGCCTTCAAGAAATCGCTGAAGAAATTGGCTATTCCAACCAATTCAACTACTCTACCGCCTTTAAACGTCGTTATCACATCTCGCCTTATCAATGGCGAAAAGAGCATCGCTAAACTCTAGCTACAATTGAACATAGAAAAAGAAGCTGAACTTGAATTCTGCTTCTTTTGTCTATCAGGTTATAAGAGAAAGGAATCCAACATTAGGAAAAGTCCACCATCAAGGAAGTGATTATTTTGGAAATAAGATAGTGTGTTAATGTTCGTTAGCCACCCTAACAAATTCATACGTACCTACACTTATCTATTTAGATTACAAACCGATTTCTACAGTTCGTTCATTACTTTTATACATATCACATGTAATCAATATAGGGCAGCTTGATTTGTGCAATTTGAGTTCGAGAAGGAGACTCAATGTTTCGATATTATTATATAGTAAAACTTGGTGGACTTTTCCCCTTACTTCTTCTCCTCGGAGAAGAGCTTGTAAGCGATTTAATGATACCCCTTTCCTTCTTTTCACCCTTATCATATCACTTTTGTAAAGCGTTTTCAAGTATTTATATGCTCTACTCTTAAGATTTTTGTAATAGATTAAGTCAACCCTTGCTTGCCTGCCAGATAGCTGTCCCACATTTTTTGCTGGGGTTTAGCAAAGGGATAGCGATGGAAATCTTCAACAGCGACCCACTGGAGTTCACGATCAGGTGGCAACGTTCCTAGCAAGGCACGACCTTCTAACAACTCAATCTGCCATTTACGGTGGCTAAAGACATGCTGAACAGGGGCAAATGTATCTTGCTGCCACTCAACCTTCAAAGGATAGGCCTTGCTAAATGCCTGCTTGACATCGATTTGCGGTCCGTCTTCTGCGACTTCAAATAAAGACACCTGCGGGGGGATAAACGCTCCTTTTTCCATCAAGGGAAAGGACCAAAATCCGGCCAATAAATTGGACTGCTGGTTTTTCTCCAGTAAAAATTCATTCTTTTCATTTCGGATAATAAAGGCCTGATAAGCGACTGGAACAGGCTTTTTCTTAGGCGCCTTTA
Source organism: Streptococcus cuniculi (assembly GCF_001921845.1). Taxonomy (GTDB): domain Bacteria; phylum Bacillota; class Bacilli; order Lactobacillales; family Streptococcaceae; genus Streptococcus; species Streptococcus cuniculi. The sequence goes on from NZ_MSJM01000002.1 coordinate 154,377, forward strand.
TCGGGTATTTGCCCATGGTTCCATTGCGATATGCTGCGCTGAACTCCTTAACGGGACTGTCTTCAGGGCGAGGATTGACAGGTGCTTCAATGTCAGAGCCCAAATCCATTAGAGCCTGATTAAAATCACCTGGGCGTTCTGGATCAATCAATTCTTCCATCAAAGCCTGAAAAATCTTGCGGTTGCCAGGCACCCCAATATCATAGTCAACCTCAAACAAGCGGCTCATGACCCGCATGACATTGCCATCCACAGCTGGTTCTGGTAAGTCAAAGGCGATGCTAGCGATAGCGCCTGCGGTATAAGGCCCGATTCCCTTTAAACTAGCAATTTCAGCATAGGTCTTTGGAAAAGCACCACCAAAGTCGGCCACCATCTGCTGGGCAGCCTTTTGCATATTCCGTACTCGAGAATAATACCCCAGTCCCTCCCAGAGTTTCAAAATCACCTCTTCTTTTGCTTCTGCCAAATCTCGAATGGTCGGCAGATGATATAAAAAGCGCTCATAATAGGGCTTGACCGTATCAACCCGCGTCTGTTGGAGCATGATTTCAGATACCCAAATCGCATAGGGATCTTTGGTTCGCCGCCATGGTAAATCCCGTTTATGCTCATCATACCAATCAAGCAAGGCTTTTCTAAATGCTACTATCTTATCCTGTGGCCACATTTCAATGCCGTATTTCTTAAAATCAAACATGTAACCAGTATATCATAAAAATCGCCCATCTCCCTAGTCCATAATCTAAGAAAAAAGACTGGACAAATGTCCAGCCTCTCATATTGAAGAAAAAATTCTTTTGTACTACTTTTCTTAGATGGTGCAGACGGTAGGGGGGGCGACAGAAATCGGTAACTCGTAAGAGTTCGATTTTGTAGTCCTCGCTTTCTAATTTCTAGGCTCGGGCTAAAATAATCCACTGGATTATTTTACTCCCACTCCCTATTCAGTAACTCCTTGACTCGTCTGCAGTTGGTAATAAAATCCTTTTGCCTGCATGAGTTGCTCATGATTGCCCTGCTCCACAATCTGACCAGCTACCATGACCAAAATCATATCAGCAGACTGGATGGTGGACAGGCGGTGAGCAATAATAAAGCTGGTCCGACCTTGCATCAGACGTTCAAAGGCCTGCTGGACAAGAATTTCTGTCCGTGTATCAATGGACGATGTCGCCTCATCCAAAATGAGAATATTAGGAAGATGGACAAAGACCCGCGCAATCGATAGCAATTGTCGTTGCCCTTGAGACAGGGAAGCTCCGCCATCTCTTAATTCTGTATCGTAACCTTGTGGCAACTGACGAATGAAGAAATCAGCATTGGCAGCCTTGGCCGCTTCTATCACCATTTCACGTGTCGCCTCGGGATAACCATAGGCGATATTTTCATGGATTGTCCCTGTTTTCATCCACGTTTCCTGCAAGACCATACCGATTTGACGGCGCACATCCTTACGGCTGTAACGCGAAATGGGGACATTGTCCAGTAAAATTTGGCCTTTATTGACCTCATAAAAACGCATCAAAAGATTGATAACCGTTGATTTTCCAGCCCCAGTCGGGCCTACAATAGCCACCCTAGCACCTGCTGGAACATGAACCGTCAAATTTTCAATCAAAGGCTGAAGAGGATTGTAGGAAAAATCCACCTCTTCAAAGCGAATCTCTCCGCGTACCTCTTCTTCTATCAGCGGCAATACATCCCCTTCTTCAACTGGCTCTTGCTCCAAGATTTCAAAGAGACGTTCTGCACAGACAAGGGCGCTCTGCAATTCTGACAAGACCGAGGAAATATCGTTGAAAGGCTTTGTATATTGGCTGGCATAATTGAGAAAGGTCGTGAGTTCTCCCACGGTGAAATTCCCTGCCATAATCCGCATAGCACCGAGTCCAGCCAACAAGGCATAAATCAAGGCATTGATAAAACGGGTCATCGGATTGCTCGTTGAAGAAGCAAAAATCGCTGCTTGCGAATAGGTCGCATAGGTCTGGTTGACTTCCTCAAACTGGTCGATCAATTGCTCCTGAGCATTGAAGGCCTGAATCAGGGGCAATTGACGAATACTTTCTTCCAGTAACTTGGTCTGCTGCCCACGCGATTGGGTCTGCTGTTGATAGTACCCATAACTTTTTTTAGCAATGAAGCGCGCGACAAACAGCGAAATCGGAGTCAATACCACCACCAGTAGCATCATGGTTCGATCCAGCCTTGCCATGCTAAAAATCGTCAGGAAAATGGTGAGCACACCGATAAGAAATTGGCTGAAAATCATGGTCAAACCATTGGTTAATTGTTCGCTATCGCTAGCAAGGCGGGCAACAATATCACCGATACTCTGACGATCCAGATAAGCCAGGGGCAGACGATGGATTTTCTCATAGACCTCTTGGCGTAGCTCATTCATCATGCGGAAAATCAGCTGATTGATGAAAAGTGGTAAAAAGAATTGGATAAAGGTATTGATTGCAATGACCAGCGCCATTCTCACCAACAACTGGACAAAGCGGTCTGTATTTCCTTCAACCAACACCGCATCTACTGCCTGCCCAACCAAGACTGGTAGGTAAACAGACAATATCACCTGTCCCAAACTTCCGATAAGAATAGTCAGGGCCCGAACAGGCTGCCGCAAGATACGAGCTAAGAGTTGAGCCAAACTTGTCTTAGTGTTCATGAGACACCTCCTGACCATGTTGAGACTGATCAATCTCCTGATAGATTGCACAGGTCCGCAACAATTCCTCATGGCTTCCTAAACCAACTTGCCGTCCCTGATCCAAGACCAAAATCTGATCTGCCTTAGAAAGACTATTGGTCCGCTGGGAAATCATGATGAGCAATTTATCAGGCAATTCTCTCTGAATAGCTGTTAGTAAGTTTCTTTCTGTCAGATAATCAAGGGCTGAAGTCGCATCATCTAAGATTAAAATAGGTGCTTCCTGCAAGAGGGCGCGTGCAATGGTCAACCGCTGGCGCTGGCCTCCTGAAAAGTTACGCCCAAATGCTTCAACGCTTGTTTCTAAGCCCCCTTTTTCAAGGATAAAGTCCTTGGCCTGCGCCATCTCTAGAGCCTGCCACAAGTCTTCATCTGATGCAGACTGCCGACCAAGCAAAAGATTGGAGCGAATCGTCCCGCTAAAGAGCTGGGCCTGTTGGCCAACCAAGGCAAATTGCTCGCGCCATTCTCTCAAATTGACAGGCGAATGACCATCTAGTTTAAATAAGGCTAGGTGATGAGGAGCTACAGGATAGAGTTGCAGCAACAAGTCGACCAAGGTTGATTTTCCAGCACCCGTTCCTCCGATGATACCAAGAAATTCTCCTTTTTTAGCCCGAAAAGAAAGAGCTGTCAAGGCAGACTCTGCTGCCCTAGGATAGGTAAAGGACAAATCGTCCACCACCAAGGTCCACTCCTCTGATACACTTGCATACGGAAATGGCTGGTCAATATCTTCTGATTTCTGCTCAAAAATTTCATTCAAGCGACCAGCGCTGATAAAACTCTGGTTTAAAGTCGAAATGACCATGACCATTTTCACCAATTCCACCAGAATTTGCGATAAATAGTTAATCAAGGCAACCAGCATACCTTGGTCTAAACTCCCTTGACCAATGGCTAGTTTCCCCTGATACAGCAAAATAAGCAGTGTGCTATTAACCACCAAAAAGGTAGCCGGTGTCAGTAAAGAGGACCAAAAACCAGCGGTCAATTGCTCTCGGGTATAGGTCAGATTAGCCTGCTGGAAAAACCGTATTTCACGCAATGTTTGTCCGAAAGCACGGATAACCCGCATGCCCATTAGACTTTCCCGAACCTGCCCTACTAGACGGTCAAGGCTTTTGCGCATGAGGAGGTAAAACCTGCTCGCCATGACCGAAACGACAGAAACAATTAAAAACAACAGGGCAATCATGGCCAAGAAATCTAGTGATAAGCTAGGACTGATGTAAAAAGCCATCACGAGAGAGCCAAATACCACAATCGGTGCCCGCAAAAAGAGGCGCAAGAAGATGTTAATGCCCGTCTGAATTTGCAGGGTATCGCTCGACAAACGTGTCAGCAAGCTATCACTGGACAAATGGTCACGACTAGATTTGGGGAGGGATAGGACTTTTTTGTAGAGATCCAGAGTTAGTTCCTTGGTGTAGCCTACTGCTGCCTTGGCTGAATAATATTGGGCGGTAAGTGCCACAATCACACCAACTACTGCAAAAAGGACCAATAACAAAATCATAGCAATCAACTGTTCGTGATTGCTATGAGGAATTATGGTATCAACAATAAAGGCAATGATGAGAGGGACAGCTAGTTCAAAACAGGCTTCTAGGAGTTTGAACAAAGGAGCAAAAATCGCTTCTTTTACATAGCCCTTCCCATACTTCCTAAATCGTCTCATCTTATTTTTCGTTTTCTAGGGCTTGCGCAGCAGTAATAATAGCAAGTTTGTAAATATCGTCCGCACTTGAACCACGAGAAAGGTCGTTAACAGGCATGTTCAAACCTTGCAAGATTGGCCCGATAGCATCAAACATTCCCAAGCGTTGCGCAATTTTGTAGCCGATATTTCCTGCTTGCAAGTCTGGGAAGACAAAGACATTTGCCTGACCAGCTACATCGCTGTCTGGCGCTTTGATAGCCGCTGTTTCTGGTACAAAGGCTGCGTCAAACTGCAATTCACCATCCAAGGCTAAATCTGGCGCTAACTCCTTAGCAATACGTGTTGCTTCTGCTACCTTATCAACTTGAGGGGCTTTACCACTACCTTTTGTTGAGAAGCTCAACATGGCAACTTTTGGCTCAATGTCAAAGATACTTGCTGTTTCTGCTGTATTGACAGCAATTTCAGCCAACTCTTGAGCATTTGGATCAATGTTAATCGCACAATCCGCAAAGACATAGCGCTCATTGGTATTCTCACGGTTCATCAAGAAGACACCTGATGTACGAGAAATACCTGGTTTGGTTTTAATGATTTGTAGCGCTGGACGCACTGTATCAGCTGTTGAATGGATAGCACCTGACACCATACCATCAGCCAAGCCCATTTTCACGAGCATCACACCGAAGTAGTTGACATCGCGGAGCAATTTATCCGCATCTTCCATCGTTGCTTTCCCTTTACGAACTTCTACAAACGCTTCTTTCATCGCTTCAAAATCCGCATATTCATTTGGATTGATGATGGTACAATGTGGGTCTGCAAATCCAAATTCTGACAATAGACCGCGCACATCATCAGGGTCACCGAGAATAATTGGTTCCAACAAACCCTCGAATTTCAAACGTGCAGCAGCACGCACCACGCGCTCATCGTTTCCTTCTGGAAAGACAATTTTCACTTGTTGTCCAACAATCTTCTCACGTAAACCACCAAATAGTGAACGAATTCCCATTTTAATTACCTTTTTTCTTTCTATTTTTATTTTGCAAATTCATGATAACGCTTTTAAAGTCATTTGTCAAATCGCTTTCACTGATCAGTTCTTTTTCTGTAAATGGATTAAAAAAAACAATCCGATGACAATGCAAGGCCTGCCGCTCTATCCCATGCTCCATACTACCACCATACAAATCATCCCCTAACAAGGGAAAACCAATATGGGCAAAATGTACACGAATCTGGTGCGTCCGCCCCGTATGCAAACGAATATCGACCAGATGCACATCGCCCCAAGACTGGACAATCTTATAAGAGGTATGGGCATATTTTCCTGTCGGGGTCACACAGCGCGTGATAATGCTATCTTCTGGACGACCGATTGGCGCAATAATGTCACCACTCTGTGCCAATTGACCCGCACCATGAACCAGAGCAAAGTAGCGTTTTTGAATCAATTTTTGCTGGAGCTGTTTATCCAACCTCGCATGGGCATAGCCATGTTTGGCAAAGAGCATGAGACCTGACGTATCACGATCGAGACGCGTTACAATGTGAACTTGCTTATTTTCATAGCCCTGCTCTATATAATAGCCTTTGACAAAATTTGCAATCGTTGACGAATGTAAGACGCTCGGAATTGAGGCAAAACCTGCTGGCTTATTGATAAGCATGAAATGGTCATCCTCATAAACAATATCCAAGGGATGGGCAATCGGCTCTAACTTCCCTGTCAAGTCTTCCTCGCTCGGAATCTCAATGCGAAGATGGTCCCCAATGTCTAACAAATAGGTCGCATTCTGCGGCTGCCCATTGACGACAATAGCTCCACCTTCATACTTAATCTTTGCCAGCAAGCCTTTTGAAATATCGTGTTTTTTCAAAAACGTCTTGATTTTCACATGCTGATCCACGATGAATTCAAAGCGCATTACTCCACCTCACCGATGAAGGCATCCTTGACCCGATTCCAGAAACTTGTATGGCTCGGCGTCGCCAGAAAATGAATCTTGCTATTATCAATCTGATATTCAATCTGCTCAATATTGTCATAGACAAAGGTCCGATTATCAATTGAGATAGAATACCTATCATCATGCTTAGGCTCAATGACAATCTTATCTTTTTTTGGCACGACAATCGAAGATCCCAAGGTCCGATAAACACGGTTGTTCAAGCTCGCAACCTCTGCAATCTGCAAGGCTTCGATGGTCGGATGTAAGACCGCACCTCCTAGAGATTTGTTATAGGCCGTTGAACCTGTCGGGGTTGATACGGAAATCCCATCCCCTCGGAAACGTTCAAAAGGAACCTTATTGATAAAGACATCTGCAACCATGGTCTTTGATAAGCGTTTGATAGTGGCTTCATTTAAGGCTCGCATGACAATCTCACGCCCGTTCATCAGCTTGACCCGGACATGTAAAATCGGATAAGACACGCGCGCGCCCGTATCCAACTTCAAATTCTCAATCAATTTATCAACTTCAAAGTCGCGGTAATCCGTATAAAAGCCAAGATGCCCTGTATGGATACCGACAAAGCGGACCCGATCCATGATGGCTTCATACTTGTGAAAGGCGGACAAGAGCATGCCGTCACCACCGATTGAAATCACAATATCTGGATTTTTGGGGGTCAAAATAAACTGCGCTTCTTTTAATTTGGTCCACAGTTCATTCATCACTGCTTGACTTTTAGGATTTTTGCTACTCAGTAGAGCGATTTTTTTTCTATCTGTATTCTTCATCTGTATCATCGCTATTTCCCACTCCGTCATTCAATTTGCGATGGGCAGGATCAAATAAAGCCTGTGCCTCTTGAATATCGTCGCGGATTTTGCGCATCTCCTCATCTAATTGGTAAGCAATCTTAGCCGTAATTTCCAAGCGCTGTTTGATTTCTTCTGGAAAATTTCCCTTATACTTATAATTCAAGGAATGTTCAATCGTTGCCCAAAAGTTCATGGACAAGGTGCGAATCTGAATTTCAGCCAGCACCGTCTCATTGCCGTTAATGGTGTCAACCGGATACTCAATCACGACATGATAGGAACGGTAGCCTGATGATTTCATATTATTGATATAATCGCGTTCATGAACAATCTGCATGTCTTTTCGCTTCCTAAGAATCTCAAGCACTTCTTCCACGTCATCGACAAATTGCACCATGATCCGAACACCTGCTATATCCTGCATATCTTGAGCCAGATTTTCCAGTTGGATATGGCGCAAGGCCATCTTCTCCTTAATCGATTCGATTGGCTTGACACGACCTGTCACAAATTCAATCGGAGAATGTTTATTGGCCTTTCGATATTGCTTGCGGACGCCACGCAGTTTAATTTTTAATTCCCCAACCGCTTGAATATACGGATCTAGGAACTCTTCCCAATTCATTTCCATGGCTGCTCCTTTCTTGTCAAATACTTGTTTTTATAATAGAATAGCACAAGAACTATTATACCATACGAAAAGGTTTTATCCTATGAAAAAAAATCATTTAGAAATTGAATACAAGACACTACTGACTAAGACAGAATTTGAACGTCTGTTAGCAGAATTTGCTGATGTAACGCCAGTTATCCAGACCAACTATTATATTGATACGCCAGAGTTTAGCCTACGCAAACACCGTCATGCCTTACGCATCCGCACCTTAGAAGACCGAGCGGAGTTGACCTTGAAAATCCCGCAGGACATCGGCAATCAAGAATACAATCAAGACTTGACTTTGGAGCAGGCACAAACCATTCTCCAAAAGGTAGAGCTGCCTGAAAGCGACATTTTAAGCCTGATTCAAGAGACGGGAACAAGGATTGAAGACCTGTTTGCCTGGGGACAGTTGACTACGAAACGCTATGAAAAAGAGACTGCGATTGGCCTGATGGCTCTGGATGAAAACACCTATCAAGGCCAGAAAGACTATGAACTAGAAGTCGAGGTCCAAGATGCCCAACAAGGCAAGATAGCCTTTGAACAGTATTTAAAAGAGCATCATATTGCCTTTAAATATGCCAGTAGCAAGGTTGCCCGCACCGCTGCTACCCTCCAGAGCAAATCCTAACTCGCAAATAATCAACGAAATCCATTTCATTACTGAAAATTTTTAGATTTTTTGATAAAATAGAGCTATCGAATAAAAGGAGTATTTCTGATTATGGTTCAACCTTATGGTGATAAACAAATTAAACTGTTTTCTTTGAATGCCAACCGCGCAATTGCTGAAAAAATTGCAGAAGCATCTGGTATTCCACTCGGAAAAATGACGACCCGACAATTCTCTGATGGAGAAATTCAAGTCAACATCGAAGAGAGCGTGCGTGGAGTTGATGTCTACATCATCCAATCAACCAGCTATCCTGTCAATAACCACCTCTGGGAATTGTTGATTATGGTAGACGCATGTAAGCGTGCCAGCGCTCATTCTGTCACAGTTGTGATGCCTTATTTTGGCTACGCTCGTCAGGACCGTACAGCTGCTCCTCGCGAACCGATTACTGCAAAACTTGTTGCCAATATGCTGGTAAAAGCAGGCGTTGACCGCGTACTTTCACTTGATTTGCATGCTGTTCAGGTACAAGGATTCTTTGATATTCCTGTCGATAACCTCTTTACGGTACCATTGTTTGCTGAACATTACATGGAAAAAGGCTTGTGCGGTGAAAATGTCGTCATTGTCAGCCCTAAAAATTCTGGTATCAAACGCGCACGTAGCTTAGCGGAATACCTCAACTCACCAATTGCCATTATCGATTATGCTCAAGATGATGCGGACCGTACAGAAGGCTACATTATCGGAGATGTCGCTGGCAAAACAGCCATCCTAATCGATGATATTTTAAATACTGGTCGGACCTTCTCAGAAGCCGCTCGTATCGTACAAGAAGGCGGGGCAACTGAAATCTATGCAGTAGCTAGTCACGGTCTATTTGCTGGAACGGCTGCTGAACTTTTGGATCAAGCACCGATTAAGGAAGTTCTGGTTACTGACTCCGTAGCAAGTAAAGAACAACTTCCTCAGAATATCGCCTTTATCACCGCTAGCGAGTTGATTGCCGATGCGATTATCCGTATCCACGAACGCCGTCCAGTCAGCCCACTCTTTAACTTTACCAATCCCAATAAAGATAACTAGGAGTTTTCTTTGATTTATTTAGACCATGCAGCAACCACATCGCTGTCTGATGCTGCCCTTCAAACCTTTATAGATATTTCAAAAGAATACTATGGCAATCCCTCTAGTATTCATTGGGCAGGCAGAAAGGCAAACAGCATTCTTCGTCAAGCCAGACTTGACATTGCTCAAATTTTTGATACCAAGCCAGAGCACATCATCTTTACATCTGGCGGTTCAGAAGCCGACACGCTGGCGATTCAAGGCTACGCCCTTGCCAATCAGCACAAGGGCAAACACCTGATTACTACAGCCATTGAACACCATGCCGTTCTTCATACCATGGAGTACCTAGAAAAGCGCTTTGGCTTTGACGTGACCTACATTGAACCTGTCAATCACACGATTTCAGCCCAACAAATAAAAGAAGCTCTGCGACCAGATACAATCTTAGTGAGTGTCATGTATGCCAATAATGAAACTGGACTGCTACTTCCTATTCGAGAAATCGGAGAAATCCTCGCCGACCACCAGGCTGTTTTTCACGTGGACGCAGTTCAAGCAGTTGGAAAAATTGCTATCTCACCTCAACAGCTAGGAATTGATTTTCTCTCTGCTGCTGCCCACAAGTTTCACGGTCCAAAAGGTGTCGGTTTCCTCTATAGTCGGATTCCCAACTTTGACTCGCTCATTCACGGTGGACGACAAGAAGACCAGCACCGAGCAGGTACCGAAAATCTGGCTGGAATTGCTGCCATGGCAACCGCTTTGAAAGAACAAACCGAACAGCTAGGACAACACTACCAGACTGTGACTGACTTAAAAGCCTACTTGCTGGACAAGTTGTCACCTAGCAACTACTATCTCAACGAAACTGGTCCTAGTCTACCCTACGTGGTGAACATTGGTTTTCCACACCAGCTCAATGAACAGCTCCTCATGCGCCTTGATCTCGCAGGAATCGCTGTGTCAAGTGGCTCTGCCTGCACAGCTGGTGTCATTCAAACGAGTCATGTCCTAGAAGCCCTGTACGGTCAGGATTCACATCGGCTGAAGGAATCGATTCGGATTAGCTTTTCCCACGAAACGACCAAAGAGGAACTCGACTTCCTCGTTCAACAACTACATCAAATCATCGGAGGCACTCAATAATGGCTTTTGCAACATCTGTAACGCTTAAAAATTGTGACTATAGCTACACTATTAGTCCAGCAATTAAAAAATACACTTTGCGCGACAACACATTTGAACAAACTCATGTCGGCAATTATCAACTGACCCGCATGTTAGAGGAAATCCCTAACTCAAATCAAGGATTCCTCCTAAAAATCATCATCAACAAGGATTTGACTGGTTTCAAAATCAATATCACAGACAAGTCAGGCTTACACTTGGTAGATATTTTTAAGGCAGGTGGAAATGCCGTCATTCAAGAGAAATTTTATTTCCTCATGGATAGTTTAGTTGACCGCGATATTTTCACAAAAGAAAGCACAAAAGCATGATTGAATTACGTTATCAAGATTCCTATCAGCAAATTCGTTCACAAACGTTTGAAAACTTTGATGCCCTGCTTCTTGCTTTCTCAGGTTGTGTAACTATTCCTGATCACCTCAAGGTTCTCTCCTTGACTCAGGACGGGAAAGACTTAGGCTATCAAGGATTGATCGGTGATTTATACCGCTATTTACAAACAATCAACCCTATAAATCAGTAGAAAAACAAGAGCAATTCTTGTTTTTTTCTCTGTTTTTTAAGTGTAATCTGTTGCTTTTTTCACAAACTTTTACTAAAATAGAATAAATAACCAAAAGGAGTAAAAGATTGTGAAAAACGAAAAAAAATCTGCTATCCCTCGTGCTACTGCCAAACGTTTATCCATCTACTACCGCATCTTCAAACGATTCCATGCTGGAAATATTGAAAAGGCTAGTTCAAAAGAAATTGCTGAAGCTATCGGTATTGATTCTGCTACTGTTCGCCGTGACTTCTCCTACTTTGGTGAGCTTGGTCGGCGCGGATTTGGTTATGATGTCAAGAAATTGATGGATTTCTTTGCGGATATCCTAAACGATAACTCAATCACAAACGTGATGCTAATCGGAGTCGGAAATATGGGACGTGCTCTCCTTCATTACCGCTTCCACGAACGCAATAAAATGAAAATTGTCATGGCCTTTGAAGCGGATAACCATCCGGCGGTCGGTACCATTGATGAAAATGTACCGATTTATGCCATTTCCGATATCGAAGAGAAAATCAAGGAAGCCAATGCCCAAACAGCTATTCTGACAGTTCCAAGTAGTAAGGCACAGGAAGTTGCCAACGTGCTTGTAAAAGCAGGAGTCAAAGGAATTTTGAGCTTCTCTCCTGTCAATTTATCTGTTCCAAAAGATGTTGTTGTCCAATATGTAGATTTGACAAGCGAATTACAGACCCTCCTTTACTTCATGAGAAAGGGTTAAGCTATGAAACCCATTATCGGCATTTCTGGAAATGAATTTAACAATGCCAAAGATGATACAGAACCACTTTTAGCCTATGCTGCTAGCAGTTTTGTACAGGCTATTGAAGATGCTGGTGGCATTCCCCTTATCCTGCCAATCGTATCTCCTGATACTGCAAAACAATACGTGGGCATGATTGATAAGCTCATCTTGACCGGTGGACAAAATGTCCTACCGCACTATTATGGACAAGAAAAGACAATCGATAGCGATAATTACCATGCTAAACGTGATGCCTTTGACTTTGCCCTCATTCAAGAAGCGATAGCACAGCAAAAACCGATTTTAGGCATCTGTCGTGGAATGCAACTCTTCAATGTTGCCATGGGGGGAACCCTGCATCAAGCCATTCCCAATCATTGGCAGACGATTACGGCTGATACTCCTTCTCAGACAATCCAACTAGTAGCTGAAACAGCACTGACTAGAATTTATGGAGAGCAACCGCAAGTCAATTCCTTCCACAGACAAGCCTTGGATCAAGTAGCACCTAACTTACAGGTCATCGGCCAAGCAGCTGATGGAATCATAGAGGCTGTTCTCATGACGGAAAACCCACCCTTTCTCGGTGTTCAATGGCATCCTGAAATGCTCTACGATACCTGTCCAGAATCGCAAGAATTGTTCAGATATTTTGTGCAAGACTATTAGTCAAGCTGATTTTCCTCGCGCAAGCTATAGTAGCTTGACCTTCCAACAATTAAATGGTCTAACAGTATAAGTCCTAGCATATCGCAGGACTTTTTTAGTGCTTGGGTAAATGCAATATCATTGCTACTAGGCTGAACAAAGCCTGACGGATGATTATGTACAACGATAATTGAAGTCGCCATATGCTTAACCGCGTAGTGTAAAATTTCACGTGGCTCTGCGATACTACGGTTGACACTGCCTATAAAAATGGTGCGTTGACTGATAATCTTATTCTGGGTATCCAGATAAATGGCGACTAAATGTTCCTGTTTTTTAGAACCAAATTCCTGAATCATTTTTCTTGCAAGTAACTCGCTACCAACAATCTGTTCCTCGACAAGCAATTCAGACTGATTGATTCTTCTACCTAACTCAATCATGGCTTTTATCTCAATCGCCTTAACTTGACCAATTCCTGCTAACTCCTGTAATTCTGCAATGGATAAGTCCTTTAACATAGCAAGGTTGTCAATCCTTGCTAATAGATTATTTGAGACAGCAGAAACAGGTTGGTTTTTTGTACCTGTACGGATAAAAATCGCGAGCAATTCTTGGTTGCTAAGGCGTTCAGCTCCTACTTCCAATAACCTTTCCCGTGGCAATAAACGTTCCTCTTTAAATGTAATCTTATACATCTCTAGCATTCCTCCTCATACTATTGATTCGTAAAAAGGAAGAAGAAATTCCATCAACATCATGATTTTCTTATTTTAGAGTAAAATAAGAGACTAGAATCATCCAGCCTCTTTAAATGTATATGGCAATCATAGCGAAACACCATTGAAATTTTTTCTCCACACCTTATAATTGAACTTGGTTGTATTTCTTTTCGAAGTGTTTGAGAATGCTTTTAGGAACTTCTTTATACGGCGTGCTGTTCTCTAAGGTTCCTTTGACGATTGTCCGTCTGGTAGCATCCATATCCTCGCATGTCACAAGCGTAATCTCAGTCTTTCCTTCGGTATCATTGATGACCTCAACACTCTCTGGAGAGACTGACTCAACCGCTGTTATAACGTAGGTATACATGTTCTGCTTATCTGTCACATAGATTTTCATTCCCGGTTTTGCACGATCTAAAGGTGCAAAGAGGGTTTCACTCGCTCCAGCGATTCCAAAGATATGATGGCTAGCAAGGGCATAGTTACCCTGCCCCATTTCTTGCGTTTCCTTCATCGTTCCTGCGCCATACATGAGCGAAACATTAGACACACCTTTAAAAATCGGTAAATTGATATTCAAATCAGGAATCGCAATTCCACCAATGACAGGAAGTTCTTGAGATGCCCACTGTGCCTTTAGAACGGCCTCAGTAGAGATAGAATTTACTTGTTCAAAATCAAATGTTGCTTTAGCATTCTTATTTTTTAATAAGTCTTCCTCTGTAAATTTGCTCACCTGATAGCGATTGCTATTCCAGGCAATGACCATGTTGCGAATAGAGGTGTTAAAAATCAATAGGAAGGCAATAAGCAGCAAAGCAACTGTTAAGATTGCTCGTCCAAGCGAAGGCTTAAACTTACTGACACGCTTTCCGTTTTTTCTACTTTCTTTGCTTCGTTTTGCCATCTATTCTTCCTCTGAATCTTTAGAATCTGCAGCGTCTACCAAGGCAAAGGTGACGATACTTGCTTCCTCATCGAGACGCATGACCTTAACCCCCATGGTAGACCGACCTGTTTGGGAGATGTTGGCCACATTTGTCCGAATGATGACACCAGTATCTGTAATGACCATGACATCTTCATCACCTGAAATGGTCGTCAAGCCTGCTAGGTAACCATTCTTTTCGGCGACTTTCACCGTCTTGATTCCTTTACCGCCACGACCTTTGGTTGGATATTCTGTAGCAGGGGTGCGTTTTCCGAACCCATTTTCCGTCAAGACGAGAACCTCTTGGTCGTCTGAAATGACTGCTGCTCCGACAAGGCAATCCCCTTCACGCAGTTTCATTCCCCGCACACCAGTCGCGATACGACTCATGTTACGGACATCTGTTTCTGTGAAACGAACGGCGTAGCCGAATTTAGACCCCATGATAACATCTGTTTGACCATCTGTCAAGAAAACGTTAATCAATTCATCATCTTCTCTCAGATTGAGGGCTTTCAAACCATTCTGACGGATGTTGCCAAATTCAGCAACGCTGGTCCGTTTGACAATCCCTTGGCGGGTGGTAAAGAAGAGATAGTGGCCCTCTTCTTGTTCCTTGGTCACATTGATAATGGTTTGAATAGACTCATTTTCTTCCAGTTTCAAGAGGTTAACAACTGGCAATCCCTTGGCTGTACGGCCGTATTCAGGGATTTCATATCCTTTTAGACGGTAGACACGTCCTTTGTTGGTAAAGAATAAGAGTCGGTCATGGGTGCTAGTCGAAACCAATTCGCGGACGAAGTCGTCGTCTTTGACACCTGTCCCCTGAACACCACGACCTCCACGTTTTTGAGCATGGAATTCATCCTGGGCAAGACGCTTGATATAACCTTGATTTGACAGGGTAATCAAAACATCTGCCTCTTCAATCAAGTCCTCATCTTCTAGGGATAACACTTCTCCGACCATCAATTCTGTCCGACGAGGGTCAGCATACTTACGCTTAATGTCCTCTAACTCGTCCTTGATAATTTGTACGACACGCTCTGGCTTTGCCAAAATGTCTGCCAAATCTGCAATCAAGGCGACCAGTTCATCGTATTCTGACTGAATCTTGTCGCGTTCCAAGCCTGTCAAACGACGAAGACGCATATCAAGAATAGCTTGACTTTGACGTTCTGATAGTTCAAAGCGAGTCATCAATTCAGCCTGCGCAATCGCATCGGTCTCACTGTTTCTGATGACCTTGATGACCTCATCAATATGGTCAAGTGCAATCAGTAACCCTTCTAAAATGTGAGCACGAGCTTCTGCTTTTTCCTTGTCAAATTGTGTCCGACGGGTCACCACTTCTTTTTGGTGCTCCACGTAAGCATCTAAAATTTGACGGACAGAGAGAATCTTCGGCACACCATTTTGAATGGCCAGCATATTAAAGCTAAAGTTGGTTTGCAGTTGGGTCAGCTTGAAGAGGTTGTTCAAAATGACATTAGCTGACGCATCGCGTCGAACCTCAATGACAAAGCGGACACCTTCACGGTTGGATTCGTCACGAACTGCGGTAATTCCGTCGATGCGCTTTTCCTGCACCAAGCGAACAATATGCTCATGAACCTTGGTCTTATTAACCATGTATGGAAATTCGGTGACCACGATGCGTTCACGCCCATTGCCATACTCTTCGATTTCTGTACGAGAACGAAGGACAATAGAGCCTTTTCCTGTCTCATAGGCACGGTGAATACCTGATTTTCCCATCACAAGAGCGCCTGTCGGAAAGTCAGGTCCAGGTAAGACTTCCATGATGTCGCGAGTCGTCGCATCTGGATTGTCAATAATCAGATTAACCGCATCAATCGTCTCACCAAGATTGTGAGGCGGGATATTCGTCGCCATCCCAACGGCAATCCCTGTCGTACCGTTGACAAGGAGATTTGGGAAACGAGCTGGTAGCACTTCTGGTTCACGTTCACTAGCATCGTAGTTGTCAGCAAAATTGACGGTATTCTTGTTGATGTCACGTAGCATTTCGAGGGCAATTTTGGTCATACGAGCCTCGGTATACCGCTGTGCGGCCGCTCCGTCTCCATCCATCGAGCCAAAGTTTCCATGGCCATCCACTAACATGTAACGGTAGCTCCACCATTGCGCCATCCGCACCATCGCCTCATAAATCGCGCTGTCACCATGTGGGTGGTATTTACCCATAACATCCCCTGTGATACGGGCTGATTTTTTATGTGGCTTATCTGGTGTAATGCCCAGTTCATTCATTCCGTACAAAATACGACGATGAACGGGTTTTAGACCATCGCGGACATCGGGAAGGGCCCGAGCTACGATAACGCTCATTGCATAGTCAATGAAACTGGTCTTCATTTCACTGGTCAGATTTACATCTACTAAATTTTTATCATGCATTAAATCTGTCTCTTTTCTTAGAAAGTATCTACTATATTATAACATATTGTGAAGAAATTTTCTTGTCGAGACGCTATAATGTAAACATTTTCAAATTGACTTTCACAAGTGACAAACCACCTAAAAAGTGCTAGAATGATAGATGGTTGGGACGTATGTCCCCAAATAAAACTAAGGAGATGTTTAGAACATGACTGCAACTAAACAACATAAAAAAGTTATCCTTGTCGGTGATGGTGCCGTAGGTTCTGCATACGCTTATGCACTTGTCAACCAAGGAATTGGTCAAGAATTAGGTATCGTTGATATCAACAAAGACCGCACACAAGGTGATGCAGAAGATTTAAGCCACGCTCTTGCATTCACTTCACCTAAAAAAATCTACTCTGCTGAATATTCTGATGCACACGATGCAGATCTTGTTGTTCTTACAGCAGGTTTGCCACAAAAACCAGGTGAAACTCGTCTTCAATTGATTGAGAAAAACCTTCGTATCAACCAACAAATCGTTAGCGAAATTGTCGCTTCTGGCTTCAACGGAATCTTCCTTGTCGCTGCTAATCCTGTTGATATCCTTACTTACTCAACTTGGAAATTCTCAGGTTTCCCTAAAGAGCGCGTTATCGGTTCTGGTACTTCTCTTGACTCTGCTCGTTTCCGTCAAGCACTAGCTGAAAAAATCGGTATCGATGCACGTTCCGTCCACGCCTACATCATGGGTGAGCATGGTGACTCAGAATTTGCGGTATGGTCACATGCAAACGTTGCGGGGGTTAAGTTAGAGCGCTGGTTGCAAGATAACCGTGATATTGATGAGCAAGGTCTCGTTGACTTGTTTGTATCTGTTCGTGACGCTGCTTACTCAATCATCAACAAAAAAGGGGCAACTTACTACGGTATCGGTGCTGCACTTGCTCGTATCACAAAAGCTATCTTTGATGATGAAAATGCCGTACTTCCACTTTCTGTTTACCAATCAGGTCAATACGAAGGTGTTGAAGATGTCTTTATCGGACAACCAGCAATTATCGGTGCACACGGTATCGTTCGTCCAGTAAATATCCCATTGAGCGAAGCTGAATTGCAAAAAATGCAAGCATCTGCTAAACAATTGAAAGAGATTATGGATGACGCATTTGCGAATCCAGAAATCGCTGCTTCAATCAAAAACTAAGCCAAAAAACCTTGCCTTGCAAGGTTTTTTTATGTAAAATTAATACTCTATAAAAATCAAAATCTGACTAGCTTTCACAATTGAGAATTGTGAAAGGCTGGAAATAGGACGAGCACAGCTCGCTCCTTACAATTGAGAATTGTGAAAGGATGGAAATAGGACGAGCACAGCTCACCCCTTGCAATTGAGAATTGTGGAAGGCTGGAAATAGGACGAGCACAGCTCACCCCTTGCAATTGAGAATTGTGGAAGGCTGGAAATAGGACGAGCACAGCTCGCCCCGTGCAATTGAGAATTGTGGAAGCTAGTCAACTTGCGGATATCAACAGTCAGGGGAGTGACTGTTGATACCCGAGCCCAGAAACTAGAGAGCGAGGACAGTCAGGGGAGTGACTGTTGATACCCGAGCCCAGAAACTAGAGAGCGAGGACAGTCAGGGAAGTGACTGTCAATACCCGAGCCTAAAAACTAGAGAGCGAGGACAGTCAGGGGAGTGACTGTTGATACCCGAGCCCAGAAACTAGAGAGCGAGGACAGTCAGGGAAGTGACTGTCAATACCCGAGCCTAAAAACTAGAGAGCGAGGACAGTCAGGGGAGTGACTGTTGATACCCGAGCCCAGAAACTAGAGAGCGAGGACAGTCAGGGAAGTGACTGTCAATACCCGAGCCTAAAAACTAGAGAGCGAGGACAGTCAGGGGAGTGACTGTTGATACCCGAGCCCAGAAACTAGAGAGCGAGGACAGTCAGGGAAGTGACTGTCAATACCCGAGCCTAAAAACTAGAGAGCGAGGACAGTCAGGGAAGTGACTGTCAATACCCGAGCCTAAAAACTAGAGAGCGAGGACAGTCAGGGGAGTGACTGTCAATACCCGAGCCTAAAAACTAGAGAGCGAGGACTACAAAATCGATTTCTTCGAAATCACGATTTTTGTCCCACTCCCTATTTCCAACCTGTAACAGTCTCCCAGACTGTTACAGCAAGGTGAGTTAACGACGTCAGACTCTGATTTTTGACGAGTATAAAATATGGAGTTGAGCACAAGGCTCAACTCCATTTTGATTATTTAGATTTGATATAGTTGACACCATCCGCTTTTGGTGCGACTGCTTTTCCGAAGAAGGCTGCTAAGGCAATAACTGGCAACAAGTAAGGGGCAATTTGGAGATAGACATTCGGTACGTGCGAAAGACCTGGAAGCTGTCCACCAATAACGGCCAAACTTTGTGACAAGCCAAAGAATAGACTGGCAAGCATTGCACCGATTGGATTCCATTTACCAAAGATAACGGCTGCTAAGGCGATAAAGCCAGAACCGACAATGGTCGTTGCTGAAAAGTTAATATTAACTGTTTGGGCACTAACCGCACCCCCAACTCCTCCGAGGAAGCCTGCGATGAGGACACCTGCGTAGCGCATGGCATAGACGTTGATTCCCAAAGTATCAGCTGCTTGTGGGTGTTCACCAACTGAACGCAAGCGCAAGCCGAATTTTGTTTTATAAAGAATAAACCAAGATAGGAAGGCCATTGCAATGGCTACATAGCCCATAAGACTGGTATTTTTAAAGAATAAATCACCGATAACTGGAATTTTTTCAAGCATTGGGAAAGAGAATTTTCCGAATGACTGCGGAATACTATCTGTCTGGCCTTTATTGTACATCACTTTGACCAAAAAGACTGAAAATGCAGGCGCCAAAAGGTTTAAAACAGTTCCTGAAACCACATGGTCGGCACGGAAATTGATGGTCGCTGCTGCGTGAATAATCGAGAAGAGCAATCCTGCAATCCCACCGACTAAAACAGCCAAAAGTGGCGTTACTTTTCCAAAGGTACTTGCAAACTCAAGGTTGAAAACGACACCTGCAAAGGCACCGATGACCATGATTCCTTCAAGTCCCACGTTGACGATTCCTGCGCGCTCTGAAAATACTCCTCCAAGACTGGTAAAAATCAGCGGAGCAGAGTAAATCAACATTTGCGAAATTAGCAGTGTTAATATTGTCAGATTCATATTAGTTAGCTCCTTTCGCTTTGTTTTTACGTTTCAGTAATTGTTCAAAGATAAATTTGACACCGACAAAGAAGATGATAGATGCTGTTACAACGTTGATTAATTCTGGTGGAATCTGTGCTTTGACCATACCTGGTGCTCCGATTGATAGCATACCAAACAAGAAGGCTGCAAATGGAATACCAAGTGGCGAATTAGACGCTAGCAAGGCAACAGACATCCCGTTAAATCCAATATCCAAATTTCCACCTTGGGTATAGACATTTTGGAAGGTACCAAGACCTTGCACTGCTCCACCAAGACCTGCCAAGGCACCTGAAATAATCATGGAAAGAATAATCGTTTGCTTAGCAGACATTCCAGCATAATCAGATGCTGTTGGGTTAAGACCAACGGAACGAATTTCAAATCCAAGCGTTGTCTTGGTCAATAAGAACCAGATGACAATCACTGCAATAATAGCAAAGAAGATTCCGATATTCATCCGCGAATTATCCGTTAAAGCTCGTAACCACTCTGTCTGGTAAGAAGCATTGGCAGAGATGTTGATACTTGAGTCCTTGTTTTTCATCAAATCTGCTGCAAAGACATTACGGATGATATAGTTACTAGAATAGAGCAAGATATAGTTCATCATAATGGTCACGATAACCTCACTCGTTCCGAGATAGGCCCGTAAAATCCCTGGAATCGCGCCTGCAATCCCTCCAGCAATCATGGCAATCACAATCGTTGCAAGAATGAGAACTGGCCGTGGTAAATCTGGATTTTCCAAGGCGAACCAGCCAGCAGCTACCCAGCCTACAAGGGCTTGACCTGATAGACCAACGTTGAAAAATCCGGCACGGCTCGCTACCGCAAAGCCTAGTGCTGTAAAGATGAGCGGAGCCATGGCACGGAAGATTTCACCGATTGATTTCACCGAACCAAAGGCAGAGTAAAATAATTCTTCATATCCCCAGATCGGATCATAGCCAAAAATCAGCATGATGACCGCTCCTAGTAGCAAGCCAGATACGACTGCTAGTAAGGGGAGGGTGATATTTTGTAACTTCTTAGGCATTTGCTTCCTCCTTTTCCAGTTTTCCACCAGCCATTAAGAATCCTAGTTCTTGTTTATTGGTCTTGGCAGGATCAACAATACCATGAATCACACCATCGTGAATAACTGCGATACGGTCGGACACGTCTAAAATCTCGTCCAATTCAAAGCTGACAACCAGTACCGCTTTTCCTTTATCACGCTCTGCAATGAGACGTTTACGGATATATTCAATCGCTCCGACATCAAGACCGCGGGTCGGTTGACTGACAATCAAGAGGTCAGGATTGCGGTCGATTTCACGAGCAATGATAGCTTTTTGCTGGTTTCCTCCTGAAAGCGCCTTGGCAGGCACGAGCTCACTCGCACCACGAACATCAAATTCTGCCATCAGTTCACGAGCTTTTTTGTTAATCGTATCGTAGTTCAAAATGCCATTTTTAGAAATGGGTTCTTTGTAATAAGTCTGTAAGGCAATATTTTCAGCAACTGTCATCTGCAAGACCAAGCCGTCACGGTGACGGTCCTCTGGCACATGGCTGACGTTCATCTCTGTAATCTTACGGGGTGTTTTACCGACAACGTCTTCACCCTTGATGAGGATTTGCCCAGACTTGACCTTACGAAGCCCTGTAATCGCCTGAATCAGCTCACTTTGACCATTTCCATCAATTCCCGCAATTCCGACCACTTCTCCAGCTCGCACGTCGAGCGACAAACCTTTAACTGCTGGAATGCCACGGTTTTCATTGACTTCTAAATCCTTAATCGAAAGAATCACTTCTTTTGGATTGGCGGCGATTTTCTCTGTCTTAAAGGATACGGAACGTCCAACCATCCATTCTGCCAAATCTTCGTTACTTGCGCCAGCAACTTCGACTGTTTCGATTGATTTCCCGCGGCGAATAACCGTTACGCTATCTGCTACCGCACGAATCTCATCCAGTTTGTGCGTAATGAGGATGATTGATTTTCCTTCTTGAACTAGCGTCTTCATAATTTTTAGAAGCTCTGTGATTTCTGCAGGAGTCAGTACCGCTGTCGGCTCGTCAAAAATCAGCAAGTCCGCACCGCGATAGAGAGTTTTGAGGATTTCCACCCGCTGTTGTGCACCAACTGAGATGTCCGCAACTTTAGCAGTTGGGTCAACATCCAATCCATATTTGGCAGAAAGGTCTTTAATCTCTTGGATAGCCTTTTTAATATCGATTACACCAGCCTTGGTTGTTTCACTGCCTAAAATAATATTTTCGGCAACCGTAAAGGCATCCACAAGCATAAAATGCTGGTGAACCATTCCAATCCCTAAATGGGCTGCCTTAGAAGGAGAATCAATTGTCACCACTTTCCCATTGATAGCAATTTCTCCGCTCGTTGGCTCTAGGAGTCCAGCTAGCATATTCATCAAGGTGGACTTTCCGGCACCATTTTCTCCTAAAAGGGCATGAATTTCTCCACGTCTGACATTCAAATTGATGTGATCATTGGCCACAAAATCTCCAAAGATTTTTGTGATGTCTCGCATCTCAATGACATAATCTTTTGTCATAATCTTCTATCCTTTCAGACTATTATTTTTTGTCAGCAAAACCTATCAAGCTAGGGCGTGATAAGCTTTGCTGAAAGCAAATAATTCTTCCTCTCAACTCCTAAAACGGCGACCGAGTCAGGTCGCCGTTTCGGATTACATACTATTTATGATTATTTTTTAGGTGCTTCTGGAACTTCAACTTTCTTGTCCAAGATGTCTTTCTTAGCAGCAGCTACTGCTTCTGACGCTTCTTTTGAAAGGTTTGTTTCAGCCAAGTCTACCCCTTTATCAGCAAGTGAGAATGTGATGATTTCACCACCAGGGAATTCACCTTTAAGTGCTTTGTTGGCAAGGTCTTTTACAGAAGTACCAACTTGTTTCAATGTTGATGCCAATACAAAGTTTGATTCTTTACCGTCTTTAGAAGTGTATTTACCTTCTGCTGATTGGTCACGGTCTACACCGATTACCCAAACTTTATCTGCTTCGTTACGAGTTTCATTTTCTGCTTTTGCAGCAGCGAATACACCGTGACCTGTACCACCTGATGCGTGGAAGATGACGTCTGCACCTGCAGCGTATTGGGCAGCAGCCAAGGTTTGACCTTTTGCTGCATCCGCAAATGACGCAGCATAATCAACAGTGATTTTGATGTCTTTGTTTACAGATTTCGCACCAGCAACAAATCCAGCTTCGAAACGGTCGATGATAACCCCTTCGACACCACCGATGAATCCAACGTGGTTAGTCTTAGTAGCTTTTGCAGCCGCTACACCTGCAAGGTAAGAAGCTTCATGGTCAGCAAATCCAACGCTTGCTACGTTCTTTTGATCTTTTACAACGCTGTCTACGATAACATAATTTGTGTCAGGGTTGTTTGGCGCTACTTCAGCAATCGCATTTTCCAAGGCAAAACCGATACCAAATACAAGGTTGTAACCACCTGAAACAGCTGAATCAAGGTTTGTCACGTAGTCAGATTCGCTACCTGATTGGAAGTAAGTGTAACCAGCGTCTTTCTTGAGACCATTTTCTTCACCCCAAGCTTGCAATCCTTCCCAAGCTGATTGGTTAAATGAACCGTCATCAACACCACCAACGTCAGTAACAACAGCCGCTTTTACTGCTGATGAAGCATCGCTTGATGCTGAATCGTTCTTAGCTGCGCGGTTACCACAGGCAGCAAGTGCTACAGTTGCAAGAGTTGCAACACCCAAACCAATAAGTTTTTTGTTCATTTCTGAACCCTCCTAAAAATTCTTTGTGCAACTTTCGTTGCAAAATGGAAATGATACAGCCAAACGGCTGCCTTACAAACTTACGATAAGTCTGTAAAAGAATACGGAAGTAACTCCCCGACTGTCATCTCGACTGTCGATTTATCTTTGGCAACTAATGTTACTTTTAAATCCTGATTAAAAAATTCTGCCATGACTTGGCGACATGCACCACATGGGGAAACTGGTTTCTCTGTTTCACCGTAGACGATGAGTTCCGAAAATTCCAAGACACCTTCTGAAACAGCCTTGAAAATTGCTGTCCGCTCACCACAGTTGGTCAAACCAAAACTAGCATTTTCAATATTAACGCCTGTGAAAATCTGACCGTCTTTTGCTACTAAGACCGCACCAATCGGAAAGTGCGAATAAGGAACGTAGGCTTTTTTACTAACTTCAATAGATAAATCAATTAAATCAGTAGTCGCCATCCGCCTTTTCTCCCTTCATAATCGCTACACCAGAAGAAGCGCCGATACGAGTTGCTCCCGCCTCAATAAAGGCTTTGGCATCTTCGTAAGAACGAGCGCCACCAGATGCTTTTACTCCCATATCTGGTCCAACTGTTTTTCTCATCAAGGCTACATCTTCGACAGTAGCTCCACCTGTTGAAAATCCAGTAGAGGTCTTCACAAAGTCAGCACCTGCTTCTTGCGACAATTGACAGGCTTTGACTTTTTCTTCGTCTGTCAACAGACAGGTCTCGATAATCACCTTGACCAATTTGTCGCCACTCGCTTCGACAACTGCTTGAATGTCTTTCAAGACAGTATCGTAATCTTGCGATTTGAGGGCGCCAACGTTAATCACCATGTCAATTTCATCTGCACCATTTGCAATCGCATCTTTGGTTTCAAATGCTTTAACTGCTGGTGTATTTGCCCCTAGAGGAAAGCCGATAACGGTACAAACTTTGACATCTGTATCTTTCAACTCCTGTGCTGAAAGAGCTACCCAAGTTGGGTTGACGCAGACGCTTGCAAAGTCATATTCTTTTGCTTCTGCGATAATCGCCAAGATCTGTTCTTTGGTAGCATTTGGTTTGAGTAGTGTATGATCGATGTATTTATTTAATTTCATGTTTTTCTCCGTACATTATGAAACAATTTCTATAATTTCTTTCGTCTTTACACTTACATTTCCTATTTTAACATTTTTTTGGAAATTTGTAAGCATATTTTCCGAAATATTTTCATTTGCGTAAATCGTGGCGATTTTTTGACCAGCTTCGACGGCTTCTCCAACTTTTTTATGGAAGACAATACCTGTCTCATAATCGAGCGAGTCGGTCTTCACAGCCCGTCCTGCACCTAGTTTCATGGCAAATAAGCCAAATTCCAAGGCTGGAAGAGCTTCGATATAGCCACTTGCTTGTGCCAATACGGGCACTTGGTGTGAAACGCGAACAGCTCGGTACAAATCTTCCAAGTCTCCACCTTGTGCTGCCACCATTTCTTCAAACTTTTGAAGAGCGGAGCCATCGAGCAAGTGAGCGCGGACTTCGTCCACTGTCTTTTCGACATCGGCAAGCCCTAGCATAATCTGTGCCAATTCGCAGATAAACTCGGTCACATCCTCACGTCCCTTTCCTTGTAAAATCTCCAAGGCTTCGAGAATCTCCAGACGATTTCCGATGCTGGTTCCGACAGGTTGCGACATATCGGTAATCACGGCAATGGTCTTCCGGCCGACTGCTTTTCCGAGTTCAACCATGGTCTGTGCCAATTGACGGGCATCCTCAATGTTTTTCATGAAGGCACCTTCACCAACCGTCACATCTAGTAAAATCGCATCCGCTCCCGCCGCAATTTTCTTGGACATGACAGAGCTTGCAATCAAGGGGATAATATCCACCGTTGCGGTCACATCACGAAGGGCATAGAGCAATTTATCTGCCTTGACCATATTGTCTGACTGACCGATGACAGATACACCAATATCTTGTACCTGCTTGATAAACTGGTCTTGCGTTACTTCAATC
The DNA here is from genome assembly GCF_001921845.1 of Streptococcus cuniculi. Classification (GTDB taxonomy): domain Bacteria; phylum Bacillota; class Bacilli; order Lactobacillales; family Streptococcaceae; genus Streptococcus; species Streptococcus cuniculi. Next base: position 180,112 of record NZ_MSJM01000002.1, read on the forward strand.
TGGTAGCCCTTGATGGATTCTAGCTTGTCCAAGGTTCCACCTGTATGACCCAAGCCACGCCCGCTCATCTTCGCCACGGGTATTCCAAAACTGGCAACCAGCGGCGCCAAAATCAAGGTCACCTTATCTCCGACACCCCCTGTGGAGTGCTTATCTACTTTAATACCTGAAATAGCTGACAGATCAATTTCTTCACCGCTTGCCACCATCGCCATGGTCAAATCAGAGATTTCTCGAGTAGACATGCCTCGGAAATAAATCGCCATCGCAAATGCAGCCATCTGATAATCAGGAACACTGCCTTCAGCGTATCCGCTGATGAGCCAGTTGATTTCGTCTGTGGTGAGTTCATGACCGTCCCGCTTTTTCTGAATTAAGTCGACTGTCCTCATTCTTTCACACTTTCTAAAATATAATATCCCTTATCTTTTTTCAAGATAATACAGTTACCAAAAACCTCCTCCATCTTGGCTTTGGCGCTTGGAGCGCCCTGCTTTTTCTGAATCACGATGGTCAATCGTCCAGAAGCTACCAAATGGTCATACGCCCCTTCAATAATCTCGTGGACAACTGCCTTACCAGCTCGAATCGGGGGATTTGAAATCACGTAGTCAAAAGTTCCAGCTACTTCTTCATAGATATTGGATTGGAAAATAGAGGCTTGAACCTTATTTTTTTCAGCATTTTGGACAGCCAATTCAATTGCTCGGCTGTTAATATCGACCATGGTCGGCAAAACACCAAAAACTTTCCCTAAAGTCAAACCAAGTGGACCATATCCACAGCCCACATCCAATAATGTCTTTCCTTTTTCCAATTCTAGGGTATTGAGTAGCACTTGACTACCATAATCCACCATCTTCTTACTGAACACTCCTGCATCTGTTAGGAAGAACATTTCTTCACCAAGCAGAGTGACACGAAGCTCATGAAAATCATGAGCCACACTAGGATTTTTCTCGTAATACATATTTGCCATAAATTTATTATACCATTTAATAAAAACGTTTACAAGAGTTTACCTTATCCCTCCCAATCATTTTACACCTGTAAAAAATCATGCTACAATGGTGCTATGAAGAATGAATTGATCAATTTTGAAAAAATTAGCCGCCAAACTTGGCAACAATTACACCGGAATACTACAGTTCCTTTGACACAGGAAGAATTAAATTCTATCAAAAGTTTCAATGATAAGATTAGCCTCCAAGATGTGCTTGATGTCTATCTTCCGCTTATCAATCTGATTCGGATTTATAAGAAGGCAAGCGAGGATTTGTCTTTTTCCAAAAGTCTTTTTTTACAGAAGAAAATCAAAAACCAACCCTTTATCATTGGCATTTCAGGTAGTGTGGCTGTTGGAAAGTCGACAACCAGCAGGCTTTTACAGATTCTACTGACTAGAACTTTTAAGCATGCCAAGGTCGAAATGGTCACAACAGACGGCTTTCTCTATCCTAATGCTGTTTTAAAAGAAAAAAATCTCCTCGACCGCAAGGGCTTCCCTGAGTCCTACAATATGGAGTTACTGCTTGACTTTTTAAACACCATTGAAAATGGGCATGATTTCCAGATTCCAGTCTATTCCCACGAGGTCTACGATATTGTCCCAAACCAGTGTCAGACCATTTCTGCTCCTGATTTCCTCATCGTGGAAGGAATCAATGTCTTCCAAAATCCGCAAAATCAGCATCTCTATGTCAGCGATTATTTTGATTTGGCTATTTATGTTGATGCGGCAGTGGAAAATATCGAAAGCTGGTACTTGGAGCGCTTTAAGAAATTGTTGAAACTGGCAGAAAGCAATCCAAGCAATTATTACCACCGCTTTTTGGACATGTCTGAAGACGAGATTAGCGCATTTGCCCACAGCATTTGGGAGACCATCAATCTGGTCAATCTAAAAGATTATATTGAGCCGACCCGACATCGGGCAGATATCATTCTTCATAAGGCAAAAAATCATGAGATTGATGAAATTTATTTGAAAAAATAATTTCCTCTTGTCAAAATCTCTTTTTTCAGATATAATAGTATAGTTAGTATAGAAAAGGTGGAGGTGAAACCATTGGCAAACATTAAGTCAGCTATCAAACGTGCTGAATTGAACGTAAAACAAAACGAAAAAAACTCAGCTCAAAAATCAGCTATGCGTACTGCAATCAAAGCATTTGAAGCAAATCCTTCTGAGGAGCTTTTCCGCGCTGCTAGTTCAGCTATCGATAAAGCAGAAACTAAAGGTTTGATTCATAAAAACAAAGCAAGCCGCGACAAAGCACGTCTTGCATCAAAACTTGCTTAATAAAAAGAGCCTTTCGGCTTCTTTTTTTATCCCAATTTCTAGAAAGGTTCTGACATGAAAATTGCAATCATCGGCTATAGCGCTTCTGGCAAATCAACCTTAGCTAGCTATCTCAGTAAACATTATGGGATTTCCTGTCTACATTTAGACAAGTTACGATTTCTTCCTAACTGGCAGGAACGACCAGATGAAGACATGCGCAGCCAGCTTCAGACTTTTTTAGAGAATGATTCATGGGTCATTGAAGGAAATTACAGTGACTTCTACTACCAAGAGCGCATGGAAGATGCGGACCAGATTATCCTGATGGCATTTTCACGCTGGAGTTGTTTATACCGTGCTGTTAAACGCTATATCACCTATGCTGGACGAGTCCGTGAGAGTAGCGCGGAGGGCTGCATCGAAAAACTGGACTGGGAATTTATCCGCTGGATTTTAAAAGATGGACGATCTCCCAAAACCCAAAAACGCTACCAGACAATCTGCCAGACCTACGCTGACAAGGTCACCATTCTCCATAGCCAGAAAGAACTAGATGAATTTGTGAGTACTGTAAAAATTCCTTTGTGATACTTTTCTTAGGTGGTGCGGACGGTAGCGACTTCCTACGGAGTAAAATAATCCAGTGGATTATTTTAGCCCGAGCCCAGAAACAAAGGAGCGAGGATAATCGATTTCTACGAAATCACGATCTTTGCCCCACTCCCTACCTTTACCACAGCGAAAAGTATCTGATGGGGCTCGCTCCGCTCGCGAAAATCGGAAATCGAATGTTCAGTTAGCAGAGCTTTTGAACTTGTTTAAATAAAAAATTGTTTATCTACGTTCTAAGAGGCTGAACTCAAGTTCAGCCTCTTTTTATATATTCTTATTTCATTGCGCCAACTTGTTGACCAGCAATTCGACCGTAGGTAATAATATCGGTAATCGCATTACCACCGAGACGGTTTTTACCTTGAATCACACCTGTCAATTCGCCTGCTGCGTAAAGTCCAGGAATCGCTTTTCCACTTTCATCTAATACTTCTGTCTTTTCGTTAATGACAAGTCCACCCATGGTGTGGTGTACAGATGGTGCAGCTTTTTCAATATAGTATGGACCTTTTTCAAGGGATACAAGACCTGCACGGTGGTGGAAATCCTTATCTTCACCAGCTTTGGCATAAGCGTTGACCTTGGTCAATGTTTCTTTCAAGCTATCAACATCGATATCGAAGAACTTAGCTGCTTCTTCAATCGTATCTGCTTTGACCAATAGTTTTTCACGAATCAATTCGTCGTATTCAGCCTTGTGGGCTTCTTTGGTCTTAGAAATTGCGTCGATATCATCGTTCCAGATTTGGTAGCAGTAACCACCTGTTTGCGCAAGGATTGCTTTAGAAATCACGTCACGGCGTTCCAACTCTTCCACGAAGCGTTTTCCTTCTTGGTTGACCAAGATTGCACCGTCAAAGCGGGTATCTGCCAACAAGGAAATCATACCTGTTTTTGGATTAGCAATTGGGTAGGTTTGGATGCTTTCCATATTGGTAAGGGCAGCGCCTACTTCTTGTGCCATCACAATTCCGTCTCCTGTTGTACCAACAGAGTCAGTAGAATGGTAGCGCTCGTCGTATTCTTTGTTGTATTGTTTGCGCATTTCAACATTTGATCCAAAGCCACCTGTTGTCAAAATCACGGCATCTTTGGCATTGAATGTCAATTCACGTTTCTCTCTATCTGTCGCTGTAACACCAACGATTTTTCCGCTGTCATCTTTGATCAACTTTTCAGCTTTGACATTTAGGAAGACGGGAATTTTCAACTCGTCAGCTTTCATCTTCAACTTAGAAATCAATTCAGCACCCGTATGTCCAACTGGGATGAGGGCACGTTTGAAGCTGTGGCCACCAAATTGGAACAATTGGTCTGGTAGGAATTCAACCTTGATGTCATCGCGAAGCCATTCAGCTGATTCCAAGGCTTTTTCAGCCATCAAGCGAACCATCTTCGGATCACCGACATTGTCGCCACCTTTCATGGTATCTTGGTAATAGATGTCGACTGAGTCGCCTTCAATTCCTAATTTCTTTTGAACCCAGTTACCTGGTGCGTTCATTTCACCACCAGAAAGGAGGGTGTTTCCTCCGATTGCAGGAAGTTTTTCAAGAATGGCAACCTTCTTACCAGCTTCTGCTGCTTCAATCGCTGCACTAAATCCTGCTCCTCCAGAACCGACAACGACGACATCAAAGTCTTGTTCTGCTGGGATTTGTTCTTTTTCTTTGGCTTGTTTTGATTTCTTAGCTGCTACGAGGGTGATGCCTGATTTTTCAACAGCATCTTTAACCGCATTGATATAGCCTTCACTCGTTGCAGATGCACCAGATACTGCTTCAACGTCAGCTGAATTTTGCGCGATAATCATATCTTGCAACTCTTCGTACACAGGTTCAGACAAGACCTTGTTTTCGTCTTGTTCTAAGACATCAATCTTGGTGATAGCACCATCTGTGATGGTAACCGCAACCTTGATGTCCCCGTGCTTACCGCTACCGACACCTTCAAAGGTTCCACCTTTTTTCGCAGCGGAACAGCCAATCATCAGCAATACTGCTACAAAGCTAAGCAGTATAACCTTCAAACTTCTTTTCATTTTTATCTCCTTTTCTTCTATTGCTTGCACAATAGATATGAAATAATGTGTGCGTTAAATCACACCCCTATTCTAGCACAAAAATGAAATAATGCAACCGTTATCATGATTTTTTCATGATTATGAGGAAAGTCAGAAAATTGTTGTTTTTTAATCTTTTCAAGCAAAAAGGAGCCGAGACTTTCGCTCAACTCCTACTCTTTTTATTTTAGGGCTATTTTCGGTATTCTTTGGGCAATTTGACCTCAAAAATGGTGCCTTTAGGTTGATTATCTTGCACGGTTATGGTCCCATGAAGAGTTTCAATAATTTGCTTGGCGAGAGATAAGCCAAGCCCAAAGCCACCCTTTTGACGGGTTCTGGCCTTGTCGACACGATAGAAACGGTCGAAAATTTTCTTTTTATTTTCAGAGCTAATACCAAGCCCGTTATCCGCTACCCTGATGAGGAGGAAACGGTCTTTGGTATGAATATCTATCCAGATATGCCCATCTTCTTCTGAATACTTCATGGCATTATCCACTAAAATAGTCATCAACTGCTTGAGCAAGGTCTTATCGGTGCGAATCACTTCCGTGACATCTTGGTGGACTTCGATTGTTTTCCCATTTTCTTCCGCCATAATGATATAGTTGACCAAGGTGTCATCAAAGAAGGAGGGCTGAACATCCACGATTTCTGGTTTTAAACCATCATCTCGTCTGGCAAGATTTAGTAAATTGGTCGTTAACAACCGCATGTTGCGCACTTCTGCAAGGCTTGACGCAATATTTTCGCTACTGTCCATAATGGTTGCTTCAGGATGTCTAAAGAGGCTTTCCAGACGATTCTGCAAGACCGTTAGGGGTGTCCGCAACTCATGACTGGCATTTTCGACAAACTCCTTCTGCTTTTGGAAGCTCGCGAGGATTGGGCGCATGCTGACATTTGAAAGATAGATGCTGGCTACAATCGAAATCAGCCAGAACCCAATCATGACAATCATGACGGTTGATTCATACGAAGCAATCGATGACTTAATTTGACTAGTGTTAAAGAGGATGGTCGCGTACTTGATGTCTAGACCTGTGTAGGCAGAAACAGCATCATTTGACAGGACTATGGTCATACAGCGATAGTATTCCGTCTCACCAAATGGTGTCGTCACCGCACACTCGGTAATGGCATCTAAGGGCTGCTTCTCAACCTTTAGACTGGCTAAGCCTGAGAAATAGTCTACCTGGTTGAGACGATTTCCCTTGCTATCATAGAGGACTACGTGGTAATTGGCATTGAGGCGCATCTTTGAAGTTGGATAAAAGAGCTTGTCTTTTTTTTCATCTTCTTCGTCATCGTCATCATCATCTGTCTTATTTGCCTTATCTGTATGGGTATTTTTTTCCCAGACGATTTCGGCTTCAGGGGATAATCCGCGAGCCCGTGCAAATTCCATAATCATCTCTGGATTGCTAGCAATTTCCTTGAAATTCTCATCTGATGTCTGATACATGGTGGAGCGCATTAGCTGGAAAATAATCACGGTCATCAGGCTGAAAATGAGGGTAAAGACAGCAAAATAACGGATAAAATAAGAAAAATTATCCGTGTGATAGAGTTTGCGAAATTTAATCAGCATTTTTCAAGATGTACCCGACACTTCTAAGGGTTTGCAGCTGCTCACCAAAGGTCGTCCCTTTCAATTTTTTTCTAATTTTGGAGACATAGACCTCTACAACTGAAATGGTCGTGTCGCTGTCAAAGCCCCAAATCCGGTCAAAAATCTGCGTCTTGGGTAAAATGACATTTTGATTCTGCAAGAAGTAAATCAGAAGATCAAATTCTTTGCCCAATAATTCCACTTCTTCACCGTTGACAGTTGTCGTATTGGTTGATAAATCAACAGTTAGGTCACCAAATGTCAGTATATTTTCGTTGAATTTACCAGAACGTTTCAAAAGGGCTTGAATCCGCATCTTCAACTCTTCTAAGTAAAAAGGTTTGGTCAAATAGTCATCTGCCCCCAATTCAAATCCATGCCCCTTATCGTCCAGACTTTCCTTGGCGGTTGTAATTAAGACGGGTGTTGTAATGCCCTTAGCCCGCAATTCTTTGAGGACTTGGAAACCATCTTTTTCTGGCAACATCAAATCTAGCAAAATAAGGTCGTAGACCCCTGATTCGGCTTCATACAAGCCCTCATCACCGTCAAATACCTGCATGACATCTGCAAAATCATCTAAAAAGTCAAATACGGAATTTGATAAACTCAAGTCGTCTTCTATCAATAGTATCTTAATCACTTTCGTCTCTCCTATCTTATCCCATTATACCATGAACGGTCCCACATCATGGTAACTTTTACTAGCTATTGGTACAGTCTACTCTCTAAAACTTAAAAGAAACTAAAAATCTGGACGCATGTCCAGATTTTTTATAATTCTGTAATATTTCCTGTGCGAAGGTAGACCACCCATTCACAGATATTTTTAGCGTAGTCTCCGATACGCTCAAGGTAGGAGATAACTTGGAAGTAATCGCGTCCAGCAATCAAGGCGTCTGGATTTTTCTTGATTTCTTCTGTCGCCAACTCTTGAATCGTATTGTAGTATTGGTTGATGATTTCGTCATGAGCTGCTAATTCATAGGCCTGCTCTGTATCGCCTCCGTTGAGGTATAATTCCAAGGCAGATTCGACCAACTTGCGGACTTCACGGCCCATTTTCTTGATTTCTGCTTCAACTACCTGGATGCGGACTTCTCCTTTCATACGGATAGCCGCTTCTGCAATCGATACCGCGTGGTCACCCATGCGCTCCAAGTCGTTAGTGGCTTTCAAGACTGTAATAACGGTACGTAAATCCGTTGAGACAGGTTGCTGAAGTGCGATGATTTCAAGTGATTTTTTCTCAAGTTTGATTTCAAAGGCATTGATTTTAGCATCTGATTCGATGACTTCTTTGGCCAATTCGCGGTCATGCGTGATGAAGGCTTGGACAGTATTGTTGATTTGTCCAAGAACCTCATTTCCCATAGCGTAAAACTGGTTGTGCAATTTGTCTAGTTCTTCTTCAAATTGTGTTCTTAGCATTGTGATTGTTCCTTTTTATTATCCAAATTTTCCTGTGATATAGTCCTCGGTTTCCTTATGGCGAGGATTTAAGAAGACTTGCTTGGTCTTATCGTACTCAATCAAATCTCCGTCTAAGAAGAAGCCTGTTCTGTCTGAAATCCGTGAGGCTTGCTGCATGGAGCGTGTCACCAAGACCATGGTGTACTTCTCTTTTAAGCCATACAAGGTATCTTCGATTTTCCCTGCTGAAATCGGGTCGAGCGCTGATGTCGGCTCATCTAGGAGGATAATTTTAGGACTGGTCGCAAGAACCCGAGCCACACAAACCCGCTGCTGCTGTCCACCTGATAACCCAATCGCTGAATCATGCAAACGATCCTTAACTTCATCCCAAATCGACGCACTAATCAAGGATTTCTCCACCGCTTCATCTAGGACCTGCTTGTCCTTGATGCCATTGATTCGCAAGCCGTAGACAACATTTTCATAAATGGTCATCGGGAAAGGATTGGGCTGTTGGAAAACCATACCAATTTCTTTGCGCAAATCAACCGTGTCAGTCCGCGGACTATAGATGTTTCGACCATTGTAGTCAATCGCTCCTGTCAAGGTCACCTCTGGATTCAAATCCCCCATGCGGTTAATCGAACGCAAAAGAGTCGATTTTCCAGAACCTGACGGACCAATCAGAGCCGTGATTTCATTCGGATAAAAATCAATGGAAACATTGTTCAAGGCCTTTTTCTTATTGTAATAAACAGACAAGTCTTTGACTTGTAAAATCGGTGCTGTCATCAAAGTTCCTTTCTATCCAAAGTGTCCCGACACGTAGTCGTTGGTTGATTGTAGTTTGGCATTTTGGAAGATATTGGCGGTCTTGTCATACTCGATTAAATCTCCCAAGTAGAAGAAGGCTGTATAATCACTCGCACGGGCTGCTTGTTGCATATTGTGGGTTACAATGATAATGGTATAGTTCTTCTTCAGTTCAAACATGGTTTCTTCCAGTTGCATGGTCGCAATCGGATCAAGCGCTGAAGCTGGCTCGTCCATGAGCAAGATTTCAGGCTTGACAGAAATCGCCCGCGCGATACACAAGCGTTGCTGCTGTCCACCTGATAAGGTAAGAGCAGACTTGTGCAAATCGTCTTTGACCTGATCCCAGAGAGCTGCTTGCTTGAGCGAAGTCTCTACAATCTCGTCCAAGACTTTTTTATCTTTGATACCCGCACGCTCATGGGCAAAGGTGATATTGTGGTAAATGGATTTCGCAAAGGGATTGGGACGTTGAAAGACCATACCAATGTGCTTGCGCATTTCATAGACATTGATTTCAGGACGATTGACATCCACTCCCTCATAGAGAATTTCCCCTGTAACCTTGGCAATGTCAATGGTATCATTCATGCGATTCAAGCTCCGTAGATAGGTTGACTTACCAGATCCTGACGGCCCAATCAAGGCTGTAATTTTATTTTTTTCAAACTGCATATCAACGCCCTTAATGGATTCCTTAGCGCCATAGTAGACATGTAAATCCTTGGTTTCTAGGGCAATCTTCTCCTGTGGAAAGGTAATGATATGCTTTTCATTCCAATTATATTCTGCCATTTTTTCTCCTCTAGTTTAGGCTGCAGATGTTAATTTCGCATGCAATTTCTTACCGATATAGCGCGCAGACACATTGAAAATCAAGATGAAAATCAAAAGAATCGCTGCACTACCAGCAGAAACTTGGGTCGCATCAGGAATGGTTCCTTCGCTGTTGACCTTCCAGATATGAACTGCAAGAGTTTCTGACTGACGGAAAATCGAAATCGGACTCGTCACACTAAGCGGATTCCAGTTGGACCAGTCAAGAGCTGGCGCTGATTGACCTGCTGTATAGATAAGCGCTGCTGCTTCTCCGAAGATACGACCAGACGCAAGGACAATCCCTGTGACAATCCCTGGAAGAGCTTCTGGAATGACCACGTGAAAAACCGTTTCCCAACGAGAAATTCCCAGAGCAAGACCTGCTTCACGTTGAGTATGGTGAACATGACGAAGACTATCTTCAACATTGCGTGTCATTTGTGGCAGATTAAAGACGGTTAGTGCCAAGGCTCCTGATAAAATCGAAAAGCCATATTGGAACTGAACAACGAAAATCAAATACCCAAACAAACCAACAACGACAGACGGCAAGGAAGACAAAATCTCAATACAGGTACGGATAAAGTTGGTCAAACGACCTTTTTTGGCATATTCTGCCAGATAAATCCCTGCCCCCATTGACAGCGGGACAGAAATCAAGAGCGTAATCACGAGGAGGAAAAAGGAATTATAAAGCTGAATCCCAATCCCTCCGCCTGCTTGATAGGAAGAAGATTTTCCAGTCAAGAAAGACCAACTGACGTGAGGTAAGCCTCGTAACAAAATATAGAGAATGAGGGAGGCCAAGATAGCCACGATAATGCCTGCAATGGAATACAAAATCCCAGTCGCCAATTTATCCACTTTTTTAGCGTGCATAGTTTTTCTTCCTCTCTCTAGTAATAAATTTCATAATCAAGTTAAAGACTAGGCTCATCAATAATAGGACAAGAGCCAGTGACCAAAGGACATTGTTTTGAACCGTTCCCATAACGGTATTTCCGATTCCCATGGTCAAGACCGAAGTTAGGGTCGCAGCTGGCGTCGTCAAAGAGGTTGGCACAACGGCTGAATTTCCCACGACCATCTGAATGGCAAGGGCTTCACCGAAGGCACGCGCCATTCCAAAGACTACCGCCGTGAAAATCCCAGACTTGGCTGCGTGTAAGGTCACCCGCCAAATGGTTTGCCAGCGAGTAGCTCCCATGGCAAGGCTTGCTTCACGGTAATGACGCGGAACAGCCCGCAAGCTATCCACCGTCATAAAGGTGACAGTCGGCAAAATCATGACAAAGAGGACAAAGACCCCTGATAAAATCCCAAACCCTGTTCCACCAAAGAGAGAGCGAACAAAGGGAACCACGACCTGCAAACCGATAAATCCATAGACAACAGAAGGAATGCCGACCAAGAGCTCAATAACGGGTTGCAAGATTTTCGCACCATACTTAGGCGATACTTCTGTCATAAAGACCGCTGCCCCAATCGCAAACGGTGTTGCAATAATAGCCGATAAAATAGTCACGATGAAAGAGCCTGCAATCATCGGAAAGGCTCCAAAGGACTTAATAGCTGGCTTCCAAGTGCTGCCAAATAAAAATTCAAAAATGTTAACACCATTCACAAAGAAGGTCGATAATCCACGTTGTGCCACAAAGAGCAAAATCATGGCCACGATAAAGACAATCAAGGCCAAGCAGAGAAAGGTGATGCTCTTTCCAAATTTCTCTAAGCGAGAATTTTTGGAAGGAGACAGCAATTCTTTGGCAAGTTGTTCATTTTTCATGCTACTTCTTCTCCTTCACTGTACCGTCTGCACTCTTTGTGACCTTCATGTCATTGACTGAAATGTAGCCCATATCGACGACAATTCCTTTTTGAACCTTGTCAGACATGACATAGTCTAAGAATTCTTTTTCAAGACCAGTTGCCTCACCCATGGTGTACATGTGTTCATAGGACCAAATGGGCCAGTCATTGGTCACAACATTGTCCATGGTTGGCTTAAATCCATTCAATTTAATGGTTTTGACCGAATCATCAACGTAAGAAAAGGCCAGATAGGAAATCGCACCCGGGGTTTGAGAGACAATGGATTTGACCATGCCATTTGAGTCCTGCTCCAAACTCTGAGCAGCTTCTTCCCCCTTCATCACGACCGTATCAAAGGTTGCTCGTGAGCCAGAACCTACCGCACGGTTGATGATGGAAATCTCCAAATCTTTTCCGCCCAATTCTTTCCAGTTGGTGATTTCACCGGTGAAAATCTTTTTCAACTGTTCAAGGGTAATGTCTTTTACATTGACTTCTTTATTGACAATGACTGCAATCCCTGCAACAGCCACTTGGTAGTCGACCAATTTATCCGCGTCAATCCCAGATTTTTCTTCGGCAAAGACATCGCTATTGCCAATCTGAACGGCTCCTGACTGAACCTGCGATAGGCCCGTACCAGATCCTCCTCCTTGGACATTAATCGTCTTGCCCTTGTTTTCAACACCAAACTCATCTGCGGCAGCTTCTACCAAGGGTTGAAGGGCTGTTGAGCCAACTGCTGTGATAGACTCTCCACGGTCAATCCATGAAGCACAGGCAGACAAACTAAGGCTCGCTGAAAGGCATAAAGCCAGTAGGCCAAGCGTACGCTTTTGTTTCATTTTCCTTTTTCCTTTACATTTTTACGTGGTTCTTATCTATTTACATCTTATTTACAAGAATTTTCCACATTTCCACTATATCATATAACATCTCAAGTTGCAAAGTATTTCTAGCCGATTTTCTAGGAAAATCTGAGCCCTTTTGGAAAGGCATTTTTGAGGGTTCCAGAGACAATCTTTGCAAAGCCAAGGCCGTTCCCAGCTACTGCAACCTGGTACCAACCGTTTGGCAAATCGCTTGAAACAGCTACTGTCTGTCCAGCAGCATATCGAATGAAATCTTCGTTTGAAATCTCCACTCGCTGCTTGACTTCCTCACTCCGCAAAGCTAATCCCAAGGCAAAACTCGGCTCAAAGCGTTTCTTCTTAAAGGTTCCCAAATGCAATCCGTTGCGGGCAATTTTTAGCTTTGAAATGTCAGGTAGGTCGTGGGGCAAGAGATACAACTCATCCCCAAAGGCCTGCAAAATGCCCTCTGCCTGAAAAGACAGATTCGCTTTGGCAAAATCCTGCCATAGTTGAACCTGCTCTCGGTTGAGGTTGGAAGTATTGCCTTTTTTCTTCTTGCTTGGACGTGCCTCTCCACGGTAGCGGAATTTCGCAACAAATTGTCCCTCTCCCTTAAACTGATGCGGATACATGCGGGCCGTTTGTGGCAGATCAATCCCTGCCACCATGCCATTGATTTTGGGAATATCTAGCAATTCAACATCGTAATTCTCCATCAACCAGTGGACGATGTCTTCGTTTTCCTCTGGTGCCCAGGTACAGGTCGAATAGATCAACTGCCCATTGGGAGCCAGCATCTCCATCGCTGATTGTAAAATCTCCCTTTGCACAACCGCGCATTCGCTAGGGTAATCTTTTGACCAATACTCCATGGCCGCTGGGTCCTTACGAAACATACCCTCACCCGAGCACGGTGCGTCTAAGACAATCATATCAAAATAGCCTGCAAAAACCCTTGCCAAACGTTCAGCCGACTCATTGGTCACAAGGACATTGCGCGCTCCAAAGCGCTCGATGTTTTCAACCAAGATTTTCGAGCGTTTCTTGGAAATTTCATTGCTGACCAGCAGGCCTGTATTCTCAAGGTAGGAAAGCAGGTGGGTCGATTTGCCACCGGGTGCCGCAGCCAAATCTAGCACTTTCATACCGGGCTTGGGTGAAGCAGCCTGTCCGACAATCTGCGCTGCAGGTTCTTGGGAATAGACCAACCCTGTGACATGTGCTGCTGACTTACCAGAGACTTTTCCGTAGTAAGACCAGGGCATATTCTCAATCTTTTCTTCAAACGATTGTTGATTTTCCTTTAAAGGATTGGTGCGAAAACCTGCGACTGCCGGCTCTTGAAAGCTCTCAAAAAAGGCTGGTGCTTCCGCACCCAGCAGTTGTTCGTATTTTTCGATAAAATCTGTTGGTAATGACATCACTGTAAGTACCCTTTTATTTCTCTTATTTTTTCAGTCGGAGCAAGCATCACACATTCACGACCATAAAAGGCTGGTTGTTCTCCCTTGGTCGTCACCAGGGTGTAGCCCAGTTTTTCACCTAAGATACTGGCTGCGGCATAATCCCAAGGATAGACATAAGAAGCCTGGGCGAGCAAACGCCCTGTCAAGACATGGGCAAAGCTGATGCCTGCACTACCGATGGAGCGTGTTCCCAAGGTTTGATCTGCAAAATCTGCTAAACCATCGTAATTTTGGGCGTAGAGACCTGCATTGAGACCAATCAAACTTTCTTTCAAAGACTTAGGCTCGACTGGTGGTAACAACTGTTCATTCTCATAGACAGGAAAATCACCGCCCCCATGATAGAGCTTGTCCGCTATCACATCATAAATCAGGCCAAATTTTCCCACACCATTTTCAAAATAGGCGAGCAAAACCGCAAAATCAGCCTTTTGTACAATAAAATTGGTCGTCCCGTCAATGGGATCAATGACCCAGACATTCCCCTGACCAAGCGGGAGATGCTCGGGACTTTCTTCTCCTAAAATACGGTCTTTGGGATAGCGCTCCAAAATGCTCTTTGTCAAGCACTCCTGCACCGTCTTATCCAGCTGGGTCACTAAATCGGTAAAATGCCCCTTTTCTTCAATTTCAAGATCATCGTGCAAATGCTGCCTGAGAAACTCTCCAGCTTCCAGAACAATCTTTTGGGCGAATTGGTACTTATCTTCCAAGAGAAACCACTCCTTTCCCTTGCTCTTTTGCCTGCTTCACAGCACGATAGGTCGAATAACCCGAGACCGCTTCAAATTCGCGATCGATTCTCCGTTCTTCTCCCTTACTTTTTACGACCGCCTTAAACTGGTCATAGGATGCTAAAAGGGCATTTGCTGTCACACCGCCTTCATAGGCTTTTTCCACCTGATTCAAAAAAGAAAGCACGGAGGAAAGCTCCTCTGTGCTCCACGAAAAATCAAGTGGATATGAATAATTCTTTTCCATATCTATCCTTGTCCTATCTCCGCTTTTAATGTTGCATTTTTTAATTCTTGCTTGCGATATTTCCGTGGTAAAAAGGCCCGGATTTCATCCTCATTAAATCCAATTTGCATCCGTTTTTCGTCTAGGATAATCGGACGACGAAGCAAACTTGGATAGGTAGCAATCAATTCAATCAACTCTGAAATCGAGAGTTCGTCAACATCGACATTGAGCTTTTGAAAGACCTTTGATCGGGTCGAAATCAAATCATCTGTCCCATTTTCGGTTAAAGCCAGAATATTTCTCAATTCCTCCGTTGTCAAGGGACTCGTCATGATATTATGCTCTGAAAAAGGTACCTGATGATTGGTTAGCCACGCTCTAGCCTTACGACAGCTCGTACAGCTAGGTGATAAAAATAGTGTAATCATAAGCATACCTTTCTATATTATTTTCTCACCCTCTATTATACACTAGATAAAAGCGTTTTACAAGATAAAATCAGATTTAGCCTTGCTATTGCCGAGATAAATCATCAATTTTTGCTTCCAAGCGCTCTAGCAGGAGATTCTGTGCTTCGATTTTCAAGGTCAGCTCATCAATTTTGGCATCGCGTTCGCTATCGACAAAAAAGCGGGTAATGATGGCCGTTACCATCCCGAAGGTCAGAATACCAATCAGCATGAGCACAATCGCAATAGCCTTTGCAATAGCTGTCTGCGGCACAATATCGCCGTACCCAACGGTCGTCATGGTCACAATTGACCACCATAAGGAGTTCAAGAGAGACTGCTTTTCAACTACAGAGAGAACACCACTGGCAATCATTACCGCAACAAAGTTGAGTACCAAAATCTTATACAGACCACTGGTATTCATCAGCTTGCGGAGAATATCCCAGAGCTTACTAGAGACCGCAACAAGACGGGTAAATTTTAAGAGCCCAAACAATTTTGCAAAGCGTGCAATTCGTCCAATTCTGAAAAAGGCTGCCAGTTGGACAAAAGGCAAAATCGCAATCAAGTCAAGGAGATTGTTGCGGATATATCTCCCTTTATTGTCGGCATAATACAGATTACTACTATAATCAAACACAAAAATAGCCCAAAGCATGGTATCAAAAATGTGATAAAAGAGACTTTGAGCAGAAACAAGTGCCAGCATTTCACTAACAATCAGTAAAACGTAGAGCACAGCCATCACAATCATCGCTACTTCATAGCGCGAATCGTTTATGATTTTCTTAATCATGATCCTTCCAAGTGAGCGCTAGTTGCTCATCTTCTTTCATTTGTGTCATTAAGGCATCAATGCCATCAAATTTAATCATGTCACGAATTTTCTCAAGCCAGTAAATCGTGATTGTTTCACCGTAGATATAGCGTTCAAAGCCAAAGATATGGGCTTCTAAGCGCAGTTCTGTGCCATCAAAGGTCACATTTTTCCCAACGCTTGCCATAGCGCGATAGCGTTTTCCAGCGATTGCCACATCAGCGACGTAAACACCGTCTGCTGGTAAGTGTACGGCATCAAGCGGGGCTAGATTGGCTGTCGGATAGCCGATGGTTCGTCCTCTGGCATCTCCATGTACGACAATCCCTCGGGTCTCAAAAGGGTAGCCCAATAATTGATTGGCTTCATGAACTCGTCCATCTTGAATGGCCTTGCGAATCCGAGTAGACGATACTTTTTCCCCCTGCAGCTGCACTTCCCCGACGACTTCCACCTCTCCATCAAAGAGCTCCTTGAAATCCGCAACCGTCGCTCTGCTATTTCCAAAATGATAGTCAAACCCAACGACGACGACACTAGCCTTTAAGGCTTTGACATACTGGTTGATAAATTCTTGAGGGGTCGTTGCTGCAAATTGACTGGTAAAATCCATCAGGTAGAGCTGGTCTACCCCATACTCTTCAAAGAGTTGATAGCGACGTTCAGCGCTCGTCAAATGGCGGAGCAAGTCTGGACTAAAGCGGGCAAAGGCAAGGCGTGGTGATTCGGGAAAGGTCAGAACGCTCACCGTTAGACCACGCTGATTAGCCATCTCACGCGCCCTGTCTAGCAGGGCCTTATGCCCTAGATGAATCCCATCAAAATACCCCAAAACCAATACGGTTTCTGCTTGGGGCTGAATGTCTTTATAATCGTTTATCGTTATCCGTTTCATCATTGTATTATTGTATCATAAAGCGCTCAAAAGACCTAGATAAAAACCTTCCGAGGCTTATAGAAATCTTCTCTTTTTTCTAAAATAGCAATCAGTCTGTCGTCTTTAAAACCTGCAAGCAAATCAACTGCTTCATCTAAGATTACAAAACGTCCGTGTATCACATCTGCTAGCTGTTCTTCACTAAGCACCACTTTTTTCAAATCACCGATCCCATGCTCAATCGGCTGAAGGAAGGAATCATCGTCTGCTTCAAGCAAATCTGCAATTTCTTCAATGGTCAGCGCATCATCAAGCACCATGCCAGCAGAACCTGTTCGCACGAGCTGAGACATGTGGCTGGCAAAACCCAACTGCGCTCCCAAATCCACCGACAAGGTTCGCACGTAGGTCCCTTTACCACAGCGCACACGGAAAGAAAAGCGGGCACATTCGTCCACAAAAACGAGAGGACTGGTCCGTTCAAATTGGTAGATGTCCACCTGACGTTCTGGTCGCTCAACTGTCTCACCCGCCCGCGCGTATTCGTAGAGCTTGCGTCCATTGACCTTGACTGCTGAATACATGGGAGGAATTTGCGTGATGGTGCCGACAAAACGCTGCATGGCTTGGTCGATTTCTTCCTCCGTCACACTCCTTGGAATCGGAGTACGCTCCACCACCTCGCCAGACGCATCTTCTGTTGTCGTGGAATATCCAAGAGTGATTTCACCCTCGTAGATTTTCCCTTCTTCTTGCATGTATTCGATGAGGCGGGTCGCCTTTCCAACGGCAATGGGCAAGACCCCTGTCACATCTGGGTCAAGGGTTCCACCGTGACCAATCTTCTTGGTCTGCAAGATTTTGCGGAGTTTAAACACCACATCATGCGAGGTCATCCCCGCTTCTTTTTTTACATTGATAATTCCTGAAAGCATAGAACTATTATAGCATAGAAATGGAATTGGACAAGTAGAAGATTCTTACTCTTTTAATAGATAATGGAGGACATGATCAGGGTCTTCCAGCATCATCTTGGTCAGCCTATAGTTTTCTGATTCCCTGTAATCAATCTCCTTGATTTCCTTATCGAAATGATACAACCGTGAGTGAGGAAGGGTTGTCAAAATGGAGGAATGGGTTGCAATGATAAATTGAGAGCCTTGCTGGGCTAATTCATATATCCGCCGTATCATGGCCAGCTGATTCTGCGGAGAAAGTGCCGCTTCTGGTTCATCTAATAGATAGAGACTATTAGGCTTAAAATGATGTAAGAGCAAGCCCATAAAGGCCTGACCATGAGATTTTTGATGAGGAATTCCCCCATAGTGGTCCAATTGATAGCCAGCTTGAATTTCTCCCTCCCACACTTCTTCCAGATAGCTGGCTACATTATAAAAACTTTCTGCTCGGAGGAAAAAACCTGATTTGGGTCGCCTAGCACTCTTAGAAAGAATGAGGGAGTCGCAAAGGGACGAGTGGGTATCTTTGGTCGCAAAATAGGCTTGGAGACTTCCCCCTTCTGGATTGAAGCCCCAAGAAACAGCAATCGCCTCTAATAAGGTTGATTTGCCACTCCCATTTTCTCCCGTAAAAAAGGTAATGGGCAAAGATAAATCAAGCGTTCTTAGCTCACGGATAGCAGGAATGTGGAAATAATACTCTTCTTCTGCCAAGTCCTTTACTTCAAGTTTGGTGATAAAATTCATTGCTTCCTCCTAGTTCTCAATGGATATGCCCCTATCACATCTGGAGCAGAGCCACCGATTTAAGACGTTAGACTATATCCCCAGCCAATTCAGCCAAGCATTCCTCTACAAATTGTGCCATCAAGCTAGTAGGAACTAAGGCAACACCAGTTCGATAGGCGCTAAGAACACTCTCCAACATCTGATAGTATCGTTGAGACAAGTGTTCCTGTCCCCATTCTCCACCTTCTTTCTTGGATAAAATCATCTCTTCTTTCACATAGGCCAGTGTCCGACAGAGATTCAGAATAGTGGATACTGGGTCTTGTATTACCATTGTTAGACTATCTTCAATATCATACCAGACACTGCCTAAATAGTCTTTTCGAGTAGGCTCCTGAAAAACTTTCGGAATCGCCTCCCCATATAAGACAATGCCCTTTTGACAAATGACCATGATATGCGCAGTCAAATCCATATCCTCTCCCTGCATGTTTGCACAGTACAAGGAGATATTTTCTCCGGCTGCTTTTCGGTGTTGCATAGAATAATGCAACTGATAGGGCATGGGAAAACATGGAGGTTTGAGGTCTTTTTTACAGACAACACTCATCTCAATCCCTTTTTGGGGAGCAAGTCGCTCTATTTCAAGTATGGAACAAATGAGTTTTTCTTTTTCTGCTTGCTGCAAGGATTCCTTGACGACCATTAAAACATCAATATCACTTTGTTCCCAAGAAAAACAGCCATAGGCAAGCGAGCCATGCACATATATGCCCACTAGATTAGAGCCTATTTGAGCAACCCATTCATGCTTAATACGATTCAATACTTGGATGATTCTGCTATCCATTTCCATCATCATTTCTCCTCAAAATGATATGCAAACCCGACAGAGGCTTGCTCAAAGCCGTAGCGTTCGTAAAAATGGTGGGCGGTCTTGCGTTCTGACGCCATGCCACTATTTAAGGCGAGCGCCAGACACCCTGATTTTTGAGCGACATGCTTTACCTTATCGAGTAAAGCCGTCGCAATCCCTTTTTGGCGGTGACGACTATCAACAACCAAGGCTAAGATTCGCAAGTAAGCGCCCTTTCTTTCAAAGAAGTACATCTTGGCATAGCCAATCAAGCCAAGCACCTGCCCGTCTTCTTCATAGACCAGCAATTCATAATCAGGCTGATCCAAAAGCTGGGACAAGCGCTCATTCAACTCCTCAAGCTGACTGGGATAGCCCAACTCGAGCAGTAAATGCTGGCAGGATAGCACATCTTTCTCTTGATAGTGACGAATCATAGTTCCTCCTTTAAGGCATCAAACTTAGCCTTCATGGTCGGGTTTTTGCGGGTTAATTTTTTGACGGAGACATCTTCTAGTTTGTTATTGGCTAGACGCAGTTGATTTTCACTGGTCGTGAGCGCCGCCTTGACCGCCTCCATCCGCTTAATAGCCTTGTCAATCTCATCAATCGCCTTTTGGAAATTGCTGCTAGCAGATTGGTAGTTTTTGGCAAAGGCATTTTTGAAAGTCTCCAAATCCTCTTCAAAATGGGTAATATCGATATTTTGCTCCCTGACAAGCGCGAGTTCCTGCTTGTACTTGAGAGCATTCATGGCCGCATTGCGCAAGATGCCAATCAACTGAATGAAAAACTGGGGACGGACCACATACATCTTTTCATATTTGTGGCTGACGTCAACAATCCCTGTGTTGTAGTAGTCATTGTCCGCTTCTAGCATGGTGACCAGCACCGCATATTCACAATTTTTTTCCTTGCGGTCTTTGTCCAACTCCTTGAGAAAATCCTCATTTTTGTGCTTTTTCACCGTATCGTCTGCTTCATTTTTCATCTCGAACATAATGGAGAGAATTTCCACCCCATTCTCATCTAACTCACGGTAAATATAATCGCCTTTTGAACCTCGGCTAGAAATCAGATTGTCCTTTTCAAAGTAGGCATTTGGAAAGGCCAGATGACGAACCTTGTTAAACTCTGCTTCTGCGTACAATTCTAAGCTCTCCCCAATCGCCTTGGTCGACTGTTGAGCCTTGAAATTTTTGTAAAATTCCACCTGCTCGTTGGCGGCTTTTAATTGGATTTCAAATTCCTGCTTGGTCGTTGCAAGGGCCAGCTCCTGCTTTTGTTCCTGCAAGAGCAACTCTGTTTTGACCGCGTCACGCTCTTTTTCCATGGCAGAAATAGCCAGTTGCAATTCGTGCTCTTTTTCCAAGCGAACCTTGTCCATCTGCGCTTCCAAGGCTAGGATTTCTTGCTCCTTTTGGGACAGAGCCGAGCGGATTTCCAGTTCGGTCTGGTTTGCGGTCTGTTCTAGCTTGGCTGAAAGCTCCACAATTTCTTGATCTCGCTTGGCCAACTGGCGTTGCAACTCACTTTTCGCCTTTTCTTCGACCAATTCAGTCTCACGCGCCAAGCGCTCATGCAATTCTTTCTCAAATTCTACCCCACGGACCTGGGACAATAGCTGGCTGTACTCTGTTTCATTGACCTGAAAGGCCACCCCGCAGTGCGGGCATGTTAGTGTCTGCATGTCTTCTCCTTGCTTCTCTCATCTTGTTATGTCTAGTATAGCAAAAAATACCAGAAAATTCTGATGTTTTCCCTCTCTTTTCAACAAAGAAAAACAGCTTTTTAGCAGGCGACAAGCCCTCAAACACGACTTTTTCGACATTTTTCGCATTTTGTCTATTTTCCAGTTCCAATTATTTCCATTTTCAAGTCTTTTCCTATATAATAATAGGGTTAAGAGATGGAATAGAAAGGTGGAGATAATGACCTTACCAATTTTTTTGGAATTGGTGGAAATAAAAGCAAAAACAGCGAGTATATTGCCTTTTTTAATCGGGATGTGCTTTAGCTACTATGCCTACGGAAGTGTGCAACCTCTCTATGTCGGCCTGTACTTTATCGCCATGCTCTTGTTCAACATGTTTGTCGATGTCTGGGACAATTACAATGACTATCGGCGTGCCTTGGATCAAGATTATCAAACAAAGACCAATATCATAGGACGGGAGAATCTGTCGCTAGCTGCAGTAGAGAGACTCATGCTGATGCTCTTTACCCTCTCTCTCATCATTGGGCTTACATTGGCATGGTTTGTCGGCTGGCCCTTACTCATCATGGGAGGATTTTGCTACGCTGTTGGAATCTTTTATTCATCAGGACCAAAACCCTTATCTAGTCTGCCTTTAGGAGAGGTATTTTCAGGCTTTACCATGGGATTTATGATCAGTCTCATCTGCGTCTACCTCAATACTGCTCCTCACTTTAGCTGGACCCTCACGGCAGTAGCAGAAATTTTTCTCATTGCTCTTCCAAATACCCTCTGGATTGCCAATCTCATGTTGGCCAATAACCTTTGCGACAAGGAAGAAGATGAGCGGAATCATCGCTATACTCTGGTTCACTATATCGGTATCAAAGGCGGGCTTTATCTGTTTGCTACTGCAAATGGAATGGCACTACTTGCGATTGTCTGTCAAGTCTGGCTAGGAATTGCTCCGATGACGAGTTTATTGAGTGTACTCTTACTCCCTTTTATCATGCAACAAACTAGGCTTTTATGGCAAAAGCAAGTCAAATCAGACACTTTTCCATGTGCGATTAAGATTTTAGCCTTGGGCTCTACCGTCCAAGTGTTAACCTATGCCCTTGGAATCATTCTACATTAGAAAGAAGTGTATCTACGATGAAAGAAATTCTCGTATTAGGTGCGGGCTATGCTGGTCTGAAAACAGTCCGCGCGTTACAAAAAGAATCGGGTGACTTTCATATCACCTTAGTCGATCGTAATCCCTATCACTATGAAGCGACTGAACTGCATGAGGTCGCAGCAGGTTCTCAGCCCAAGGAAAAGATTTCCTTCCCTATTCAAGAAGTCGTAAATAGCAATCGGGTAACCTTTATTCAAGACCAAGTCTTCTCTGTCAATCGAATAGAGCAAACCGTTAGCCTAAAAACAAAGGGACTGCTCCACTATGATTATCTAGTCGTTGCTCTTGGTTTTACTTCAGAAACCTCCGGTATCAAAGGAGCTATGGAAAATGCTCTTCAAATGGTGGATATTGAGACTGCTGAAGCCATTCATCAGCATATTATTCAACAAATGGCTGCCTATCGTGCGACCAAAGATGAACGTCATCTCCGCCTCTTGATTTGCGGTGCTGGTTTTACAGGGATTGAACTAGCGGGGGCTTTCGTTGATGAACGTAAGCGCTACGCAGATTTAGCAGGTGTCAGCCCAAGGCAGATTGAGATTGTCTGTGTGGAAGCTGCAACAAGCATTTTACCAATGTTTGATGACGACTTGCGCAACTACGCTTTGAACTTGATTGACAGCTTGGGTATTCGCCTTATGACGGGCTGCATGATTAAGGAGATTGCGCCAGGTCAAGTGCTCTATGCGACAGAGCAGACTGGTGAAGAGTTGCAAGCGATTGAGGCTTCTACGATTGTCTGGACAACAGGTGTCAGCGGTAGCCCTGTAATGGCTGAATCAGGCTTTGACCAACGTCGCGGTCGTGTCGTTATCCAACATGACTTACGTGACCCTGACTATGACAATGTCTACATTGTCGGTGACGTATCTGCCTTTATGGATCCTGATTCCAACCGCCCTTATCCAACGACAGCTCAAATTGCCACTCAAATGGGCAAACACGTCGCAACCAACCTGCTCCACCAATTAAAAGGTGAAGCCCTTGAACCTTTTGTCTATCATTCACAAGGAACGGTCGCTTCTGTCGGCAACACCCACGCCCTTGGTCTTGCCTTTAACAAAAAAGTCAAAGGCTACCCTGCTTCAGTGATTAAAAAGGCGATTATGAACAAATCTCTCCTTGATATGGGAGGCTTGAAAGAATTGATGGCCCACGGTCGCTTTGACCTCTACCATTAAGTCGTCAAACGTACTATTATAGTAAGAAAAGAAATTTTAGGACAGAAATGAGCTTGCACTCTCGTTTCTGAATCGGAGGATATTATGACGATAGAAACCTTGGCTCGTCTGCAATTTGCGATAACCACTATCTTTCACTTCTTCTTTGTACCCTTTACGATTGGTACAGCCTTGGTCGTAGCTATTATGGAAACCTGCTACGTGGTAACCAACAAAGAAGAATATAAAAAATTAACCAAATTCTGGGGCAACATCATGCTGCTTAGTTTCGCAGTCGGTGTGGTAACAGGGATTATCCAAGAATTCCAATTCGGAATGAACTGGTCTGATTACTCCCGCTTCGTTGGAGATATTTTCGGAGCCCCTCTGGCTGTCGAAGCCCTCTTTGCTTTCTTTATGGAGTCCACTTTCTTGGGACTTTGGATGTTCACTTGGGAAAATAAAAAAATCAGCAAGAAACTCCATGCAGCTTTTATCTGGTTGGTCGTATTTGGTTCCTTAATGTCTGCCATGTGGATTTTGATTGCCAACAGCTTCATGCAACACCCAGTCGGCTATGAAGTAGTCAATGGCCGTGCCCAGATGACAGACTTTGGGGCTTTGATTACCAACCCACAATTCATCTACGAATACAGCCACGTGATTACAGGTGCCATTACCATGGGTGGTATTCTTGTAGCTGGTATGTCTGCCTTCCGTCTCTTGAAAAAGGATAGTCTGACTGAAACCACGCAAGCCCTCTATAAAAAATCAATCCGCATCGGCTTGATTGTATCGCTCATCGGCTCTATCTCTGTTCTTGGAGCTGGAGATGCGCAAATGCAGGCCCTCATCGAAGATCAGCCCATGAAATTTGCAGCTATGGAAGGGGACTATGAAGACTCTGGCGACCCTGCTGCCTGGACTGTCCTTGCTTGGGCTGACGAAGCTAAGCACAAACAAGTCTTCGGTGTCAAGATTCCGTATATGCTCAGTATCCTGTCCTACCATAAGCTGTCAGGTTCTGTCAAAGGAATGGACACCGCTAATGAAGAATTGATTGCCCAATACGGCGACCGCAACTACTTCCCAATGGTCAACCTGCTCTTTTACGGCTTCCGTATCATGGCTGGTTTTGGTACCTTGATGCTCCTTGTTTCAGCCCTAGGACTCTTTTGGACCAGAAAGAAAAATCCTGTCCTCTATGAAAAGAAATGGATGCTCTGGCTGGTTGCTCTCACAACCTTTGCCCCATTTTTAGCCAATACCTTCGGTTGGGTTGTGGCAGAACAAGGTCGCTACCCTTGGACCGTTTACGGACTCTTCACCATTGAACAAAGTGTGTCACCAAACGTGTCTGTTGCGTCCTTGACGATATCAAACATCGTCTACTTCATCTTGTTCACCGGTCTTGCAACGACCATGGTCAAACTCGTTATCCGTGAATTACAACACGGACCTGACTACCAACATGAAGGACTTCACATCGGTGGCTATTCTTCTGTTGACGCATTTAACAAGGAGGCATTCTAAATGAGTAACTTACAATTATTATGGTTCTTTCTCATTGGCCTACTCTTTTCTGGCTTCTTCTTCCTTGAAGGATTTGACTTCGGGGTAGGAATGGCTGTTCAAGCCCTTGCCAAAAATGAGTTGGAAAAAGATCAGATTGTCGAAACCATCGGTCCTGTTTGGGACGGAAATGAAGTCTGGCTCTTGACCGCAGGCGGTGCCATGTTTGCCTCTTTCCCTTATTGGTACGCATCACTGTTTAGTGGCTACTACCTCATCTTGTTGATTATCTTGGTCGGCTTGATTATCCGTGGTGTTTCTTTTGAATTCCGCCACAAAGTGCCTAGTCATGAAAAGCAACGCTGGAACTGGACCTTGTCAATCGGATCCTTCATCGTGCCATTCTTCTTCGGTATCATGTTTATCAGCTTGGTGCAGGGCATGCCAATCGATGAAAATGGGAATATGGCTGCCCACTTTGGCGACTACTTCAACCTCTTTTCACTCGTTGGTGGAGTAGCCATGGTACTCTTGACCTATCTACATGGTTTGAACTACATCAGCCTGAAAACAGACGGTCCTATTCGCATGCGTGCCCGTCAATACGCCCAAAAACTCTACCTTGTCCTTTATCTTGGTTTGGTAGCCTTTGCAGCCTTGCTCTTTTTCAAAACAGACTTCTTTAAACTACACCTTGTGCCAACCTTGGTCTTGGTGGTTGCGATTGTCGTCCTTACAGTTGTCGCTCATCTGTCTGTTATCAAGAAAGCGGAAATGACAGCCTTTCTTGCAAGTGGCTTGTCACTTGTCACAGTTGTTGTTCTCTTATTCCAAGGACTTTTCCCACGTGTGATGATTAGCTCTATCAGCTCCAAATACGACTTGCTGATTGAATCAGCTTCCTCATCACCTTACACCCTTGGCATCATGTCTATGGTGGCTCTTACCCTGGTACCGTTTGTCTTAGCTTATACTGCTTGGACCTACTACATCTTTAGAAAACGGATTACCTTACCTGTCATCGGAACGGAGGAGCACCATGCTGGATAAAGCTGTCATGCGCTTGTCCGGTGTTCATAAACTATTAGGATTGCTTGCAGGATTAGACCTCCTTCAGGCAATCTTTATTATCGGACAGGCCACAGGACTCAGTCAGGCCATTACCGGTGTCTGGGAGGGACAGGCTTTAGAGAGCCAACTGCTACCGGCTGCTTGTTTTT
Organism: Streptococcus cuniculi; assembly: GCF_001921845.1. GTDB lineage: Bacteria > Bacillota > Bacilli > Lactobacillales > Streptococcaceae > Streptococcus > Streptococcus cuniculi. The sequence continues at coordinate 206,289 of NZ_MSJM01000002.1, forward strand.
TCATCTGCTATCTGGGACGGCACCTCATCAACTATCTCAAAGATGAACGGTTGGATCGTTTCTCAAGCCAGCAGGCTAGTCTCCTGCGAGGGCAATTGCTTCGCAAACTCTTTGAACTTGGCCCCCATATTGTCCAAAAAGAGGGATCTGGAAATGTCATCACCATGACCTTGGACGGTATTTCCTTGGTGGAAAACTACCTGCACCTGATTTTAAACAAGATGATGAACATGAGTGTGATTCCTTGGGTGATTCTGGCCTTTATCTTTTATCTGGACTGGGAATCTGGCCTGGTTCTGCTCATCGTCTTTCCGATTATTATCATTTTTATGATTATCTTGGGATATGCCGCGCAAGCGCGGGCGGATCGCCAGTACGCTCAATATCAACTCCTTTCCAATCACTTTTTGGATACGCTCCGAGGCCTTGATACCTTGAAATTCTTCGGCCGCAGCAAGCCCTATGCCAAAAATATTTACCAGACCAGCGAAAATTTTCGTAAGGCGACCATGAGTGCCTTGAGAATTGGAATTTTATCCACCTTCGCGCTAGACTTCTTTACAACGCTGTCGATTGCGGTGGTCGCTGTGCTCCTTGGACTACGGCTCATCAACGGACAAATGCTCCTCTTTCCTGCTCTTACCATTCTCATTTTAGCGCCTGAATATTTCCTACCTGTCCGTGATTTTTCAAGCGATTATCACGCTACCTTGGACGGGAAAAATGCCATGCAGAGTATTCAGCACATCTTACAGACGCCAAGTATCAAGGCAGAACAGATTGCGATTGCACCATGGACTGCTGAAAGCTGCTTAGAGTTGGACAAGATTGCCATGGCCTACGAAGATAAAACACTCTTTGAAGGCACTTCGCTCGCCATCACTGGCTATCAAAAAATCGGGATTATCGGCATGAGTGGCTCTGGAAAATCCAGCCTCATCAATCTTTTGAGTGGCTTTTTAGCGCCAAAAGAAGGGCAGATTCGCGTTAACGGACAGACAATCGCCAACCTTGACCAAGAAGATTGGAAGCAACAATTACTCTACATTCCTCAAAATCCCTATGTCTTTGAAATGAGCCTGCGGGAGAATATCACCTTCTATACGCCATCTGCAACCGATGAGGAAGTGCGGGAGGCGATTTCAGTCGTTGGCTTGGATGAGCTAGTCGCAAGTTTACCAGAGGGTCTTGACACCCGTATCGGAAATGGAGCTCGCCCGCTTAGTGGCGGTCAGGCGCAACGGATTGCCCTTGCACGTGCCTTTCTCGATAAGAAACGCCGCATTCTCCTCCTTGACGAGCCGACTGCCCACCTCGATATTGAAACCGAGTTAGAACTCAAGGAAAAAATGCTGCCGCTGATGGACAATCGTCTGGTCTTGCTTGCCACCCACCGCCTCCACTGGCTCCACCAGATGGACTATATCTTGGTGCTAGATAAGGGGCAAATCGTTGAAATGGGGAGCTATGAAGAGCTCTTAGCCCAAAAGGGCACTTTCTATCATCTAAAAACTGCAATGGGAGGAAACCATGACTAATATTCCTTTATTTCGGGTCATGAGAGAAGACTACTGGGTCAAACCATTCTTTAAACAGTACAAAGTGGCCTTAGCGGCCGCCTTGTTTCTAGGCTTCTTGACCTTCTTTAGTGCAGGCGCCCTGATGTTTATCTCTGGTTTTCTCATCAGTAAATCCGCCTCCCTACCGACCAATATTCTCTTGGTTTATATTCCCATCGTCCTCACTCGGACTTTTGGGATTACTCGCCCTGTCTTTCGCTATTTGGAGCGGTTAACCAGCCACAACTGGGTGCTCAAAATGACCTCCCAACTCCGCCTCAAGCTCTATCAGACCCTAGAGCAAGATGCCATCTTTATCAAGCGTGATTTTCGCTTGGGAGATGTCATCGGACTGTTGGCAGAAGACATCAACCACCTGCAAAATCTCTATCTCCGCACGATTTTTCCGACAGTTATCGCTTGGTTGCTCTATGTCTTTATCGTGGTTGCTATCGGCTTCTTTTCTTGGTGGTTTGCCCTCTTTATGTTGCTTTATTTAGCCATTCTCGTCTTTCTTTTCCCCTTGGTATCTGTTCTAGTCAATGGTGCCAGACAGCAAAAAGAAAAGAGCCTAAAAAATAGTCTCTATACTGAATTGACAGATAATGTCTTGGGAATCTCTGATTGGATTTTCAGTCAGCGGGGGCAAGAATACGTGGCCCTTCACGAACATTCACAAGACCAACTCATGGCCGTTCAAGCCAAGATGAAGACCTTTCAAAACAAGCGCGCCCTTGTCTTTGAAGTTGCCTATGGACTGCTGATTCTGACAACCTTCATTTGGGCTAGTGGGCGGTTTACCGGCAATCATGGCGGAGAAGCCAACTGGGTCGCAGCCTTTGTCCTTTCACTCCTTCCGATTATCGATGCCTTTGCAGGCTTGTCCACTGCTAGTCAAGAGACCAACAGTTATGCGGATTCGATTGAACGGCTCAATGCCCTACCGAGTTTACGAGCCGAAACTCAAGCAGATAAAGAACCGCAAGCTCCCTACGATTTTCAGATTGAAGACCTCTGCTTTCGCTATCCAAATGAGGAAAAACAGGTGCTGGATCAGCTTGATTTGACCATTCCACAGGGTCAAAAATTAGCAATTCTAGGCCGTAGCGGTTCAGGAAAAAGCACTCTGGCTACCTTGTTGCGGGGAGACTTAGCGCCTAGCGCAGGAAGGATTTCCCTCGGAGGGATTCCGGTCACCAGTATCGGAGAAGCCATTTCCTCTTACATCGGTGTCATCCAACAGGCTCCCTACCTCTTTCGGACCAGCCTGCTCAATAATATCCGCCTCGGAAACGACAAGGCTAGTCTCGAGCAAGTCTGGCAGGTGCTCGAACGGGTAGGCCTAAAAGAAATGGTCGAAAAATTACCGCAGGGACTTGATACCATGGTAGATGAAGCTGGACTACGTTTTTCAGGGGGAGAACGGCATCGGATTGCCCTCGCCCGCATTCTTCTAAAAGATACCCCTGTCGTGATTCTGGATGAGCCGACCGTCGGACTTGACCCGATTACAGAAAAACAAGTCTTAACCACTTTCATGGAAGAATTAAAAGGGAAAACTGTCATCTGGATTACCCACCATTTGAAAGGGATTGAATACGCGGACCGTGTTATCTTCCTTGAAAATGGTAAGCTCGAAATGGCAGGCAGCCCCGCATTCCTAGCCGAAACCAGCCCACGCTTCCGCCACCTCAAGGCGGTTGATGATGGGGAAGCATAAGAAAAGGAGCAACTAGCTCCTTTTTATAATGTGTCTTCCTTTTTGTAACCAAAGATCCATGTGAGAACAAAGGCGGTCGCAAATGTCTTCCATCATCAAACATCTTTCGGATATTGTGATAAATTCTTATAAGCCCCTTTCTTTATATGTTACATACGTATTTTTCAATCTCGCCAGTACCGTCAGCCACAAATCTCTCGGCAGAGCAACACACAGACGGACAAATCCCTCACCGTCTTTCACAAAATAACTACCAGGGACCATGGTTAAGTTGGCTTCCTTAAAAAAGGCGGTCATTTCTGCTTCATTCTGAAAAAGTTGTCTTACATCAATCCAAGCTAAAAAGGACGATTCTGCTGGCATAATTACTGCCTCTGGAATCTCTTCAAAACACTCATGAAGTAAGCGCATATTTTCCTGAATATAGTCTATCAGCTGATCCAACCAATCTTCGCACTGGGTATAGGCAGCAATTATGGCTGGTACTGCAAAAACGTGTGGCGACGTAATTGAATTTGCTTCTAGCTGTTGGTAAAAGCGCTGGCGAATAACGGGATTTTGAATGACAACATAGGAAGTTTTCAATCCACCAAGATTAAAGGCCTTATTTGGAGACAGACAGAGAATACAATGCTCCATAATGTCAGGATGCGCATTAGCAATAGTCGTAAAAGATGTAGAATCAAACAGAATATCTCGGTGAATCTCATCACAGACCAGTAAAACATTGTATCTGATACAGAGTTCTGCCACTTGATACAGTTCTTCCCTTGTCCACACACGTCCAGAAGGATTTTGAGGACTGCATAAGATATATAATTTTACATCTTCTGTCTGGAACTTGCGTTCCATATCCTCCAAATCAAAATAATAGCGATTCTCCTTGTTTACCAGAGAACTCATCAGCAATTTTCGATCATTATGGATAACAGCTTCTGCAAAGGGAGCATAGGCTGGCGTATTGATCATGACGGCTTCACCTTCCCTGCTAAAAGCCTGTACAAGATAATGAAGCGTTGAGACTGTCCCAAAAGTCAGCTTAATCCAATCCTTTTCAATAGTATGTTGAAACCGTCTCTGATTCCAATCAATAACAGCCCTGTAAAATTCATCTGGCACAAAGGTGTAACTGTAGTCTGCAACCATAGCTCGCTCGACCAAGGCCTGACGAATTGGTTCAGCAACAGCAACATCCATATCTGCTAAATCAAGCGGAATGACTCCTTCTCCTAGGCCAAACTTCATGGCAATTTGTTGGGGATTCCATTTCCTAGAATTTCCCAAACGACGATCTATTCGTTTATCAAAGTCATATACCATATCAACCCACTTCTATTAACTCTTTTTCAGAAAGTGTTAGCTGCTTCCCAACTCCTCCTTGAATCATGACCACATCTTCAATTCGAACACCACCGATATCAGGTATATAGATGCCAGGCTCACAGGTCATCACCATTCCTTCTTCAAGAATCATTTGGCTTCTCGGACTTAAAATCGGAACATCATGACCAATTCCAATTCCATGGCCTAAACCATGAGTAAAATATTCACTATACCCCGCTTCGTCAATTACCTCACGTGCTATTCGGTCTATAGCACTCCCGCTCAGCCCGCTTCGAATCTCTGACACCGCTTTTGTCTGGGCTGACAATACAGTCTGGTAAAGATCACGCAGTCTGCTATCAATGGTCCCAACAGCTAGAGTCCGTGTCATATCAGATTGATAATGATCTAAAATCAAGCCAAAATCAATCGTCAGTAATTCACCGTGTTCAATCCTTTTAGTGGTCGGCCGACCGTGCGGGTAAGCTCCTCGAAAACCAGAGGCAATAATTGGCTCAAAAGCCATGGCACTAGCACCTCGTTTGAAAGCCTCATAATGAATGATGCCACTCAATTCCAACTCCGTCATGCCAATTGTGATTTGTGGGAGAACACTTGTAAACACTTCATCCGTCAATTGACAAACCGCTTGAATCTTCTGGCACTCTGCCTTCGTTTTTATCGAACGGATGCGTTCTAATTCATCTTGTAACAGACAGACATCAAAAGTAGCAGTTAGGAAACGATATTCTTGAATCGATAGTCCAGTAGACTCAATACCAAGTCTCTTTACAGCTATTTTTTTGAGATAAGCCGTGATTTCCTCTATATATCGCCCTTTCGGAACCTCATATTGTTTATAATGACGATCCGTTTGTTCCTTGATTTCTTGCCGATAACGACCATCAAAAAATTGTGCGACCTCTGACTTGCTGATAACAAGGTAAACACCGCTACCTTTTAAGGACTGAAAATATATTTTATTGGGAACAGATTTCACAATCAATGCATCAAGCTGCTTTTCTTCTAATAGCTGGAACACTTTATCATTCACTGCTGTCTCTCCTTTAAAAATCCAAGCCCAATTCATCTAGAATATCTGCATCTGATTCTGTAAAGATTTCATGTTCTGCTTGCACTCGTTGCTCAGCCTCTAACTCTTGTTTTTCCATTACCTTAAAGAATGGCCAATAAAGTGCGACGGTTAATACGAGTTGGATGACATTGGCCACAATTGAGCGCCAATCTCCATTTGTCAAAAATCCTTCCAAAAAGACACCCACATATGGAGGATCGAAAATTGGCTTGTCCACCAATCCCCAATGCATCAAAAACATTGGTAAGGTCCCAATAATAGCTCCTCCAAATACATGCGGTATAAACATGACAGGATTCAAAATAATCGGTGCCCCAAACAAGATTGGCTCGTTAATTCCGAATAAGGCTGGAAAGAGCGATACGCGACCAATTTGACGATAACGCTGACTTTTTGATAGCATACAAGCAATGACACATCCGATGGAAATACCGCAACCTGTAAACCCAAAGAAAGCACTAGAGGCTCCTGCCGTATAGAAATGAGGCAAAGGCTGACCTGCTTGGTAGGCTGCAATATTTTCAGCGATAAACACTACCATAATCGGGCGCGTAATAGGGCTGAATACAGATGAGTGAATACCAAAGAAGAAAATAGTACAAATACAGAAATTCAGTGCTAAAACAGACCATGGATTGTCCATTGAACCAACTAAAGGTTGAAGGAAACGGGTTAAAATGGTCGGCGGAAGTTCACCAACGGTTGATAATAATGCAAAACGTGTCAGAATAAAGGTACCACCAACAATCAGGGTAACTGGAATTAACTCAAATGATCTAGACACAAAATCAGGAACGCCCTCTGGCATGCGAATAGTCAAATTTCTCTTCTTGCAGAACTGGTAGAGCTCAACAGTTACTATAGAAGCAATCATCGAAGTAAACAACCCCTTCGCTCCTAAATTTGATAGACTAACGCCACCATCTTCTGTAAACTGAATGGTTAAAAAGAGGAAAGCAAAGACAGCCTGAGTGACCGCTCCAGGAATATAGAGCTTGTAGTAATTTGCCAAATTAAAGGAAATGGCCATGCTAGAATAGAGCCCGATTAACCCGATTGAAAGCGTAACAGGTAAATCAAACAATTCTGCATTTCCTAGTATAAATTGACTAACAACGTTTTCTTCTCCTAGCATATTGGGTAAGGCAGGCAATATAGCAAAGAAACTTCCTAGAATGGTAAAGGGAGTCATAGCAACCATTCCTGCCTTAATCGCACTCAAATGCCGCTGGTTATCTACCTTGCGTGCTAGGGGGAGAAAAAAGCGATTCATAAACGCTTCAAATTTTTCAAACATAACGACGGATCCTTTCCCTCTTTTATGACTTCAATGTGTGTTTCCGATGTGTGACAAGTGCCAATTTTAAAACAGTTGCTCCATCCATTTGACCATAGACGTCTTTGTCAATGACAGCGTAAGGAAGGCTCCTTGGTTCTAGTATAGATTTGATATAATCAATTTTATGGGCAATTTGTGGTCCGACCAAGACAATATCCCAGCCATCAATTTCTTGTTCCAAGGCATCTGCGGGAATGGCTGTAAAGTCAAAGTCCTCATCGTTCAATACCTCACTCTTTTGCACAACTTTTCGCATATTTTGCATCAGCATATTGGTTGAAAAACCGCCTGCACAACATAGTAAAATTTTCATCTTCGTACTCCTTTTTATTCGTAAATAGCAATCATTGCTTCAATCAAATCTCTGGCGAGCTGGCTAGTCATGTAATGATCTTGTGCGTGGACCATTAATAACGTCACCTTTGTATCCTCCTCTCCCATTAACGCCTTGCTAATTAGATTTGTTTGAAGATTATGTGCTTCTAAATCTAGTTGCCTAGATTCTTTAATCAACTCTTTTGCCCGTGCAATATCCTTATCTTTAAGGCATTTCAAGGCTTCAAATGCCTTGGCTTTACTATCACCTGAGATGGCAATCATCTTTACAATATCCATTTCTTCCATTTTCATACTCCTATTTAAACGACTTAAATTGCTCACAAACTGCTGCTGAACAGCCCATCATCATACTCCGATATAAATCAATCATCTGGCAAATATCTTTGCTACTTACCAAGGAATACGGACAGTGCCCATGCCGAACAGGAACAATCGTCACTACTGTCGGCTTTCCTTCATGAACAAGATGGGCCTGGCCACCGTCTGTGCCCCCAGATGAAAACATATCTAACTGCAAGGGAATCTGATACTGACTCGCAATTTCTTTCACAAATCGAATCATCTGTATATTTGGAGCCAAGGTGCGATCAAAATGTGTTAAAATAGGTCCCTTGCCTACCTGTCGCTGATTCAAATGATTTCTGGTTGTCGAATCACTATAAGTCGCTACATCGATGACAAAAACACTGTCTGGATTGACCAGTTGGGCACTCGTCTTAGCCCCCCTGATTCCAACTTCTTCACTACTGGTAAAGGCAAAATGAATCGTGATTGGTAGGTCCTTATCTGCAATATCTTTCATCAATTCAGCCATAATATAGCAGGCCAAACGGTTATCCAAGGCTTTTCCCATATACATGGACTGAGGAGCTAGATGCTCAAAGGCACTATCAAAACAGACCATATTGCCTACCTCAATGCCTAAATCCGCTACTTCTTCATCAGAAGAGGCACCGATATCACATATCAATTCCTCTGTTACACCGTCACGGTAGCGCCCCGAAATAAAACCTACAATCTTTCGGCCATCAAAAGTCGTAATCCGTACCTTTTGAAAATGCTGAGCTAAGGGTTTCACACCTCCTACCACCATCAAGGAAATAAGGCCGGTCTCGCTAATGGTTCGTACCATGAAGCCTACTTCATCTAAGTGCCCACAAATCATAATACTCTTGCTCGGATCCTGACCTACTTTGGTGAAAATCAGACTTCCTAGACCATCATAGCATTTTGAAAAAGGCAACGAGTCCAATTCCTGACACAACACTTGCCGCACTTCTGTTTCGTTACTAGCAATACCATCTGCATTCGATAAAGCCTCCAACAATTCAATACTCATGTTATTTTCCCTCCAATATATGTTTTAACTGATAACGAAATTCTTGATAATTTTCCGTCTTGAGCAGGGCCTCAATGCCCAATGGCTTCTCCATTAACTTACTAAGTACCTGCGAAATGATTTGATGTTTTTCAACTTCTCCCTCTTTCAGTGACACCATAAAGATAATTTTAGGATGAATGCCTTCTGTCTGCACACCACGTGGTAACAAGCAAACCGAAATAATATTCTCCTTCCCCCTCATCTCCATAGGATGCGGTATCGCTACTCCGTGAGCATAGATGGTAGATAGATAATCTTCTCTCTCTAAGAGAGAGCGCACATAGCCTATCTGCTGATTATCGACTTCTAGCTGACTCGCTAAATCAGCTAAAATCTCTCGATACTCCTCTTTTCCTCTTATTGTAAAAAAGGTTGGTGAGAGCCACTCAAGAAACAAATCTTCCATAGAACGAGACCTAGACCCTTGAAAGGAATCAATGTAGCTGGCCATCGACATATCATCTAAATTCTCCTGAATTTCATCTAAGTGAATCACTGGACATGGTAAGGCGCAATCTATATCTGTTATGGAAAAGACCAAATCCGGCTGAAACTGCTGAATTGCTTGTTTTTCAAGTAAAGAGAAAGTCTGAATCATCGCATTTGGAAAAATACGTCTCAGTTTCAAATGAACTAGTTGGGCAATGCCACCGCCCGAAGAGCAAATAACACCTATCCGATACTGCTGCTCCAAACGCTTTTGCCTACTTTTCTGATAAGGGACCAGCATGTGTGTTGCTAGATAGGCAATCTCATCAGATGTAATGGTAATCTGATAGACTTCTTCCAGCCACCTAGAAAATTTCAAAGCCGCATTATAGATAACAGGATAGTTCTTACTAATATGACTGGCGTACGGATTAACACTGACAATTCCCTTCCGCGATCGTTCAATCAACGCTGCAATATGCAAACACACCACATTTAGAAACTCATCATCACTTGAACATTCGGTCTGATGGACTGTATCAAAAGTTTGAAAATACTCGCCAATCCTCTTTTTCAAGGACAGGGATCTAGTGTCTTGTTGTTGTCTGGTCCGAATAGATAAACTATTTTCCAAAAACTGACGCTTATCTTTAGAAAATAAGTGCTTAATAGTCTCTAAATCCTTGTCTAAAACCGAGTCCAGCTCTTCTAAGCCCAGGGAGCCTGCTACCATCTCCATGCATAATAACAGAGCCAATTCCTGCTCTGCAATATGAATCTCTGCAATATCTGGGATATACGCGCAGGATTGAAACCAATCTGATAACAGGCCACTGATTTGGGATTGTTGGCTGTCTGTGATATACTCTGTGATAAATCCTCGATAGCTGGCATGCTGCAATAACCAAGCAATTTTTTCTGCTAAAGATGCCTTGACCCGAATGCCATAATGAGCTTTTCTCTCTAGAACAAGTCCTTGTTCCTTGAATAGCTGCTCTAGTTTTTTTAGATCCTTTTTAATCTGACTGCTACTACTACACAGTTCATTTGCCAAAAATTGAATCGTAATGTAATCTGGATAGACTAGCAACAAAAAGCCGATTTTATCCAAACGCATCTCCTGACTGTCCACCACATCAAATTGCAGGCTTTCAAAATATTGTTGAAATAATGCAGAATCCGTAATCGAAAGACGATAGCCTGATTTATACTTTTCAATGATAAATCCAGAATCAAGCTCATTTAATTGCTTAATATCATTTTGGATGGTTCGCCTAGAAACCTTGAGAGATTCGGCAAGGGTCTGCTCAGGAGTATAGTCATTGTCCAATAAAGTAGATAAAACCAAGTCACTTCTCATATCCCTCTCCTTTTAAAACGCTTACATCTTCTATCATTATTATATTCTTATTTTTCCAAATACAAAAGATGTAAATTTTCCTTTTGACCTGGAAAAAAGTAACTGATTCTTATAAAAAACAGCGCAAGAAAAGAACTCGCTTTTATTGTTCCATGTCGTATCGCTGAAAAGATGATTGAAAATTGTATACTATATTTTGCACAGATGAACAAGGAAAAAACCGATTATTTTTTATTGAAGCACTCACTTGCATTATCCATGTAAAATGGTATAATGATAATAGAAAAGGAGTTGAGCGCCAACTCAACTCCCATGTAGAACCGTTTAAGACGGTGGCTCATAACAGAATGAGTAATCCGTTAACTTGCCAAAGCTAAAGACGGATTACTTTTTTGTTGCTTTCACAAATTATACCTATAGAACATTAAAATCCCAGCTTGCCAAGTAAGACAAGCTGGGATTTTGGGCTATCAATCTGATAAGTTAACATAAATATCTCTAATGATTCATCCAACTATCAAGAAAAGAGAGATACTAAATCATCAGTCGTCAATGCAGAAATTACAACCAAATCATCAGTTTCTTTTTGAATCTTACTGGATAGTTTTTTTAGACCATCCCTAAAGTCTATATCTGCAATCACTAAGTCTTAATTTATCACGCGTCATTTATTGTTCTCCTCTTATAATGTTTTGGCATTGATAATACCACCAGACATTCCCCTAACAAGCAACTTATCCTATAGACTGATGTTATTTTAGCGGCTTGAAGGACTTCTGCATGGCATATCCACACCTTTCTAGTATAAAAATCAGTAAGTCTCTCTTAATATATTCTACGATTAACTCAATGAGTTGAGATAACTTATGCTGATCTCCAGCTGTATCAAGATGATTTCCTTCAATAAATTGGATAATCCAATCAGTTTTAGATACATTTCTTGATAGTAACTTCATTCGCTCACTTGAAATAACTTTATCATAGTATACTTCTATACCCCATCCAGTATTATCTGCCGTTGTAATAGCTAGTTGTTCAATAGTTTCAAACATATTAATTACCTCCTACATTCTTGGGGATTTCCCAATCTTTGTCTGGTTCCTCCTACAGAATTTTCTACATAGCTATGTTGATGAGGATTATGAAACTATTATATCTCACTTCCCACATCTTCTCAACCGTATATCTTCTGTCGAAGCTGATGATGTCAAGCCTCAATTACACTGGACACTATGGCATTCTGCCACTTCGTCCACCAACCCTATACGCTGACATTCAAAAAAAAGGAGCAACTAGCTCCTTTTCTTATCCTAACAACTTCTTTTGAGCAAGCGCTCCGTTATCTCCAGCAAGATTGCTTTTGATGGATGGGCAGGTAATTGCTGAATGGCGGCTACAGCTTTCTGGGTGAAGCGAGTGGCTAACTGCCTCGCCTCTTCTAGCCCACTTTCTTTTTTCATCAAGGCCACCACAACTTGGACATCTGCTGCTGTCATCGCCTGCTTTTTATCAAGATAGGGACGAAAGGCTACAGGATTTTTTTGCAGGGCACAGATGAGTGGTAAATTATAAATCCCTTGCCCAATATCTTCTAAAACGGGCTTATTTAACATCTCACTATCTTCAGTATAGTCCAACAGGTCATCAATCATCTGAAAGGCCATCCCGATATAAAAGCCGATATGACCTGCCAGTCGAATCGTTTCTGGGTCTGCTCCGCCAAAATACGCCCCCTCCCGACTAGCTAATTTAAACAAGGCAGCTGTTTTTCCTGCGGCAGCCCGTAAATAAGCACGAACCGTCTGGTCTTGTCTGTAATAGGCTGACATCTGATCCAACTCGCCCAGCAAAATCTTCTTCATCGTCTTGGCATTTACATTCATATAAGGAGAGCCAGGCATGGACTCTAGGAGCAATTCAAAAAAGATGGTAAACAGTAAATCTCCTGTGTAGACCGCAACATCCTTGCCAAAACGGCTTTGAACAGTCACCTGCCCTCGCCGTAGCGGCGAATCATCAATGACATCATCGTGGACCAAGGTTGCCAAATGCAAGACCTCTAACGAAGCGGCCGCTGTCACCAACTGTTCCTTGTCCAACCTTGCTGCGTCGCCAAAGGCTTCAAATAAAAAGAAAAAAGCTGGACGCAAATACTTTCCACCTGCGCTATTTAAGGCCACGACTGCCTGCTCGATGCTCTTGTTGCGGATATGCAGTTTCCGCTCAATTAAAGCCCTTACACCATCAAGCTGTTCTCCCAACAATGGATAGCGACTCCAATACGATGCCATTTCGAATCTCCTTGCTTCCTAACTGCTCTCTATTTTACATTATTTAGGCTGCAATAGCTAGTATGGCATGCTGGATTTTAGTAATAAGCAATGAAAAAGCCGAAACGTCTAGCGACCAAGATTCAGTTGCTGGAACGTTTCAGCTACTACTCCCACATAGAACCATTCACTCTTATCTTCTTTGAAATCATAATCAATGACTGTTAATTCTATATGGATAGCAATGGTGCAAATGCAGCATAAAACTCTTTTTCTCCTAATTCTTGAAGTCCAGATACTTGCCCATCACCGAACTCCATTAGAATTAAGCTTCCGTCTTCTTTCCGTGCTACATCTATTGTAACGAAATTACTATTGACCTTCTGAACGATGGATCTAATCCATGCTGTCTCGCTACTAGACAAATACCCATCCGTATTACCATTCCAATAATCACCAATTATCAGTATTTCCCCTGCATAAACAAAAATTCTATATTCTTCCGCTATCGGCATGCCACTTTTGTCATGAAACCCAATATAATTTAACTTTTCATATTTCCGAAGAACAATCCCTCCAACGAATTGACTACCTTGTCTTTTAACGAAATTCGTAACAATTTCTCTAAAGTTTACTTGATTTGCTATATTATCAATATAACAAGCATCATACCATTCATGTTTCCTACTTTTCACATAATCCTTTACAATGAAAGCTCCTTGTTTGTCTCCCACCTTTTTTTCAATATCTTCTAACTTATCGCTAGTTGACCAAAACGATTCAAATGTCTCGCCTTCAAAAGATTGATACCAGTTTGGTAAATGATGATAGCGTTCATATTCTTCTGGAGTATTGATCAAATAAATTCCTTTGGATAGTAACTCAACATAAAGTCTACGATACTCATCAACCGACAGCATCCAGCCTCTATAGATTGTTATCCCTTGTATACTATCTCCAAAAATGAATGACTTTCCTTCTTCGAATCTCTCTAAACTAAATAAAGCACAATCATAATTCTTACTCGCATACGTGTACTCTTCTAAATAGTCACTATCAACTTTCCTAAAGTTTAGTGGGTCACTGCTAAATAAAAAATGAATCGTTGGCTTCTTCTTTAGTAAAATACTACCCATTGCCTGTTTTCCGCTTTTTGATTGAATGAAAAAGCCTTGCTGATTCACACTACCATTGTCAGCTTGGTTAGGAGCTCGACGAATCATCTCGACCCCAGATACTTGAAATTCATTACCCTGCAAATCATATACAATATCGTTAAGCTTCAAAGATTGGACTGCCTTAGTTTCAAAACTATATACAAATCCTTTATCTGTAATCGTAAATCTATCTATTATTCTATACACTTCAATCATGTAAATTTCTCCAACTGTTTTCACATGGATATTGTTATTATCAATTATAAGATGATTAGAAAAAGTTATCTATTAAATCCACCTTTATAGCTACTAAATACCTACTTATTGAATAGTTTTGCCCAATCTTGTCGCGAATTCAAAATACGTGCTACATAGACATCATAATTTTCAATATAGTAAAAAGCTAGATAGTTTTCAATAGGCATATACCGATAGACCTTGCCATCATCTGTCAATTGACCGTACCCTCGGCTAGACACGAGAGGACATGCTTCTGGAAAGGTCTCTAAGATCTCCAGCGCTGTCAAGATAAGTTCTAATTTTGCATCAGCAGATTGTCGACTGTAAAAATTAACTAAGATGTAGTCATGAATCTCTCGCAAGTCTTGTTTAGCCCTATCTGCTAATGAAACCTTGTAGCATTTAAAATTAGTCAAGACCAAATTCCTTTCTGACATCAGCTAATGGGGTTACTTTTCCTTGAGCAATCTGTTCATGACCTAATAAAATTTCCTTTTTCAAATCTTCAAAAGCAATCTGAAATTGAGAATCTGGAATGTCGCTCGAAACAAATTCGCGTGCATCAACTGCACCCGTTGCAATCTTTCTGAGAGTTGCGTTAAAAACATCAGAAAGTGTCACTCTTTCATCTGCTAGAATAGCTTTTGTTTTTTGATAAAAGACAGTTTCTGCCCTGAAATTGACTGGTTGTGTTTTTGCCATACAGTATACCTCTGTTGTAAAGATGTTTCGTATATACATTTTACCATTGTTCTTTACTATTTTGCAACTAAAAACTCAACATCTCTCTCGTTATAGATGCTCCCCTCTTACACTTGAAAGCAGATATAGCAGTAAAGTAAGAAGCTTCCTTCTCAAAAAAGACCTTTATGTGGTATGTAAAACCATTGTCTTTATTAGAATCCTTTCTACACCTCCAGTAACTGCACAAACTCATATCCTTCTGGATAGAGGATATAGCCTTGATTTGGTTTCAGAGATGGTTCATTATTCAAATATGGATAACGGGTATGATTCTGAGCACTAATCCGAACACCCAAGAAGACTTGTTCGACTAGCTGAAGCATCAGTTTAACATAACTATCATAACTGTTATTGACCAGATCTTGATAACTTCCCACAAAGAGAAGGGTAACCCCATGCTTGGCTCCTTCAAGCAAGAGCAGTTTCATATCCGCTTCACTCAAACCAACACTCATTCCTGTCGAAGCAAGATCCGGAATAATGACTAGCCAATTTGGGTAGGCGACTTGCGGATTGGCGACTCTATCTTTTAAGTCTCCCACAATTGTCCGAAGGACATCCCCTACTTCTGAACTGCTAGTAAAGCGATTCGCTCCTTCAAAGAATTGATTTGGTATTTTCTCATTATTATCAAGCACAACGACATTGTAGCGGTCTTTTAGTCTATGAATGTGGTAATCCAATATCTTGTAATAATGGTTAATGAAGGACGGTCCTTCTGCTGCCATCAAAATCGGCGCATCAAAGCTAAAACCAGCTGGTTGTACCCACTCCCTATCTAAACCAAAGACAAATTCTTTAGCAGATTGTACAAGATGGTCCACCGTTACCTTTTCAGGTAACATAGGGATACCATCTGGCAATTCACCTGTATAGGCAGCCTTCATAGCAGATACTTCTTGTGCTACTTCCGCAATGTAGTCAGCATATTGCTCGCTAACATATGGTAAGGCTACTTGGAACTGCGTAATCTCCTCCAACTTCGTTACTGCACGACCCTTCATCTCATCCAGTTCAATATTAGAACGTCCTACAATCCCCGATAAATCACTCGTATCAAACAGGAAGAGGGAAATTTTCGTTTTGAAATTAGACTGGAGCTGCAATCGCATCGCATTCAGACGAGACATGGTCGTCACAAGATACATTCCTAATGAGGCTCCATCACGGGCAATGACATTCAGTACATCATAGAAAGAATCCGCAAATGGTGCGTCCATCACGCTATCAAAACCATCAATCAGGATAAAGAGGCTTGGGAAACGAGATTCAGACAATTGGTTATACTGGCGTAAATTGGTTGCTTTCAATTTCGACAAAGCCTTTTTACGTTCCTTAACCATCTGATGGAGGCGACGCATGGACTTGAGAATTTTTTCTGTCTCATCTAAGGCAAAATAATCTGCTACATGAGGGAAATCAGAGAGAGAAATCAACCCACTTGTCCCAAAATCATAGAGGTAGAAGTGCAAATCAGCTGGTGTATGTTTTCTCATCGTATCTACTGCCAGACTTTGGAGGAAGGTAGACTTCCCGAATCCTGGACTAGATACCAAAAGAATATGACCTGCTTGTTCCATATTGAAATAGAGCGGAGATTGCTCCTGTCTTTCTGGAATATCTTGATAACCTACTAAAATCTCCATAGGCCCTTGATGCTGATTCCAATAGTCTTTAAAATTCACTGATTGTAACTCTTTAGCGTATATTTTTTCTTCTAAAGGAGGTAACCAAGGACTGGCCACTTTGGGAATCCGTAACCCTTCAAACAATTCATGGGCTTTTTCGACAATCGCATCTAGTTCCGTTGGAATCGCTTTGATTTCTTTTTGGTTTGCTAGGGCACTCAAATCTTTGTTAATCGGTGAGTATTGACCACTATCTGTAATCTCATAAATCGTGGTCTCCCGCTGAACTTGATTTTTCCCATCTGGGTTATAATCTGCTCCTGACCAAGCACTTTGGAATAGTTCATAAATTTCATTATTCCCAACCTGTAAGTAAGCCCGTCCCGTTTGAGTGATTTCTGCTGCATCTGGGGTCTTAATCACTTCTCGTGAATCCGCAACATCTTGAACTTTTAGGGCGATTTTAAATTTCGAGTTAGACCAAATTTGGTCATTAACGACACCGCTTGGCTTTTGGGTAGCTAGAATCAATTTCACACCTAATGAACGACCAATACGGGCAGTCGAAATCAACTCATCCATAAAGTCTGGTTGATTGGCTTTTAACTCCGCAAACTCATCACTGATAATCAGAAGTTGAGGAAGCGGTTCACTAACCTTGCCTTCTTTGAAAAGTTTTGTATATTGATTAATGTGGTTGACATCATTTTCTAAGAAGATTCGCTGACGTTTTTTCAACTCTGCCTTAATGGACACAAGGGCACGGTTTGCTTGGTTCCCGTCCAAGTTGGTGATGGTTCCTACAACGTGCGGGAGATTCACAAATAGGTTAGCCATTCCTCCCCCTTTGTAGTCAATCAAGAGAAAGGCAACTTCATAGGGATGATAATTAACCGCCAATGATAAGATATAAGATTGAATCAGCTCGGATTTACCTGATCCTGTGGTTCCCGCAATCAAGCCGTGTGGCCCGTGAGCTTTTTCGTGTAAATTCAAATAGAGAATATCGTCACGTCCACGAACTCCTAGTGGAACTGCCATAGTTTGATAGGTTTCATTTTCAGACCAACGGGTCAATAAATCCAACTCTTCTACACGAGTCACTCCATACATCTCTAAGAAGGTAATGCTATTTGGTATCGAATTCCGCAGGGTTTGAACATGATGAATCCCCGCCATATTCCGCGCAAAGCCTTCTTTAGACTGCACATCAATCATAGGTAAGGGTACAAACGGCTTGTTCACATAGGTCCCATTTTGAAGTAGGAGAGTCGCTTTCTTATCTCCTCGGTAATCCACAACGGTCTGTACATGTTCTGGTAAGCTCTCAATCACTTCTTCTACAAAAATATAATGAATTCCTAAATGCGATAGGTCTTCATTGATATACTCCATAATGTTATGGTCTAAGAGTAGACTGAGGTCTGTAATCAATAAAATATAGCGAGGCGTATACTGCTTCTCAGTATTCTTATCTTGCTCACTATCTAGCTTTCTCTCCTTAATAATCTGATAAAG
This sequence comes from Streptococcus cuniculi, assembly GCF_001921845.1. Taxonomy (GTDB): domain Bacteria; phylum Bacillota; class Bacilli; order Lactobacillales; family Streptococcaceae; genus Streptococcus; species Streptococcus cuniculi. The sequence continues at coordinate 224,392 of NZ_MSJM01000002.1, forward strand.
AGAGGTCAATAACTGATCGCGTGTCCGTTGGCTATAGACAAATCCACGACTATTAAAGGCTTGAATCTTGATATGAGGCAACCAACGACTCCAATTCCACAATGGTAGTTCTTCTTCACGGAAGATTGGAATAAATTGCACATCATGATAACTTTGGAAGGTCGCTACCTGCATCATCAATTGCTGAACCTGCTCAATCACCACTTTTCGATTGCCAATATAACCGATAGGGCTAGCAATATCATTTTGAATTGGAACTGGGCTTATCATTCTATAGTAGGACAACAGTTCCTGTACCTTTTGCCCCGCCTCTTCATGATACTTGGTCAACTCAGAGTTGCTATAATCAATTTGAAAGCTAGCTGGTACTTCTCCTAGTCCTAAGCGGTAAGTTAGGAAATCAAAATGATAAGGCGTCTTCTCATAGATTCGTCTATCAGTTGTTTCTGCCATTTCAAGAATGGTCTGCGTATCTGGATAGTGATAAAGGAGCGCCTCTATCTGCTCCTCTTTATAAGCTGAAAGGTCTTTGTATTTCGTATCTAAATACGACATATAATCCTTTAGCTTTTGTGCTTGTTTTTCTTTGTGATTTTTCTTATCCGAGAAGTAGGTATGAATAGAAGTCCCAATGGTAATGACGGACATCCCCATCATCATGAAGACCATACCACCACTCCGAGAAAATAGATAGGTTAATCCTGTAAAGACAATCATCGCAAGAGGCGTAATCAAGAGCTTCAGTAATGATTGCTTCGTAATATCTTCATCTGTCGGGGCAGAAGCAATGGTAATTTGCCCTTCCGGTTCCCGTAAAATAATGCGAGGTGAGCGATGAAACTCTTTTGCACGATCTTCTACTACTGTCTCGACAAAGTTCAACAAGGCAGTTTCAATATCAAAAATGGTTGCTATCGAAAGAACCTGCTTCTGAAGAGACAGTACAATCCCTTTTTCGAAAACGAGAACATCGTTTTCACGAATAACCTGCTTCCCTGACCGCTTCTGACCATTTAAAAAATAAGCATCACTACTGATAAAATCAATCTCACTATTCTCATGAAAAGTGTAGACAATTTCTCCATCGTAATCTTCTAAGCGAATCGTCGCATCTTCCTCGCCTGATAGGTAGAGAGAATCCTTGGGAAGAAGAAAATATTGAGGTTCAGGAAGAATCATGAGCGTGATGGTCACAGTCTCTGATAAGGATATCGTATGAATCCCTACCCTATAATTCTTTTCTGATAACAGCACTGTTTCTTTATCCACTTGTAAAGACAGAGAATCCTCAAGTGGTAGCAGAATATCAGAACTCACTTCTCGGCCTAACACATAATTTCTTTCTGGATAGAGAGGATAGGCATTTGCTTGATAAATAAGATACATCATCTCTTATCCTCCTACTTCTTCGAACTTGATGAAGAACTGCTTGATGAGGAACTTGTAGCAGCCGATGACGAAGCCTCTACCTTCGTAGCTTCTTCTGTCGCGCTATTATCAGAAGGAGTCAGATATTGCTTTTTCAGCTCTTCTAATTTCGACTTGTAGCCATTCATCTTCTCCGTCCGTTCTTCAGAAGTCATGTCTGGATTACGCTGAATCTCATCAATTTTCTTTGTCATTCCATACATCAATAATTGTGGATCGTCTAAGAAACTAGCAATATCAATCGCTTCATCAATCTTGGCTTGACCAATCAATACCCAGTAACGAAGGTAGTCTTCATTAGACTGACTAGAGATCTTACTTAATTCTGTTTTTTGCTCATCAGTCAAATGTTCCGTCATGATTACGGAATAAGCCACAATATATTTATCTTCTTGGCTTAGTGATTTGCTATCTGTATTTTTCAAGGTGGAGATGACTTGTGAATAATCTTCCTGAATGAAGGCTAGTCGAATAGACGAAATCATTTCTTGTCTTGGCAAAGCAAAGAAGAAAAGATAGCCAATCCCAATCAACGAACACACGGCCACAATGGAGGAAATAATGGCAGAAATCTTTAATCGTGTAACGAATGTATTACTCATTCTTGAGTAGTTCTGTTCATTCAGCTGCTTCTCTTCTACGTATTTTTCTTGAAGCAGATGCAAAATATCTGAAATACTCTCTGATTGTAGCACAGTCTCGCAGAAAAGATTCCCTTTGTAAAAAGGTAGTTTCCCATCCATCAAAGAAAGATAGTCTGTCTTGTCATCTAAAAGAGACAGAATCATTGCTTTGTATCGTTGAAGAAATTCGTCCTCTGTTATCGAATCATAAGGCGGAATCTGTCCCTTGATTCCCTTATGGATAAATTGAGGACTAGCATTCATTGTAAAAGCAATGGACTCTGGTTCAAATGAGTAGGTGTATTTCGAAAACTCTAATTCCTTATACAAGCGACCAATATTCAAGAGATGGCGCAAGCGTTCTTCCACCGTTAACTCACTCAATCGTTCCCAGCCGTACATTCCTTCTTCAAGGTAGCTTTCCAACAACAATACTTCATCTTGGACACTAATATCTGTTGTAAGAAAAAGAGGATGTGCAGCCTCTAATAAGGTATAAGCTACCTCACGATTTCCTTTAACATCCTCTACTAATAATTCCATTTTTAATTCTTTCATCATTCTCTCCATCACATCCTAAATGGTTTCTAATTGTACTAATACCCCGTCCTTCAAGTTCTCTAATGTTCCTGTACTTGCAATCATCTGTCCTGTTTGCACAACTCGTACAGTTGGATTGACGATGGTTAAGGAGAGACCATAAGAATCAGATACAACCTGCAATAATTCTTTTAAGGTCATAGAGGAAGGTATTCTTAAATCAAACTGCCGATTGATCAATAAAGTAAAATCAAGACTAATGTTGATATATCCATCCATAAACTATTTCTTTCCTTTTCTTTGGATAAAAACACGAATAATTGAATATCCCATCACACAGAATCCTAAACCCAGCATCCCTAACACTTGCCATGAAAGGGCAGGAGACTTCGCACTTAATGAAAAATGATAGTCTCCTGTATTTGAAATCATGGTTTTTGACGTAAACAACAAGGGTTGATAGGCTTCTACAATATCTTCGCTCGATAGGCTTGATAAGAAAAGATGATTCCTGTCCGTTTTCTCCGTTTCCTTTACCTGATCTTGCGCTTTTTGAATTGCTTCAGTTGTTTCTACATGAAATAACTTGGCAAGTTCGCTTTCCTGCTCAATATAATGGAGCTCTTTGGATTCTTGGTTTGAATGAATGTTCGTATCGATTTTCAATGAACCACTGTCTGCCGAGACTGATGTCAGCAGACAAGAAGTGAATAAGATAATTCCCAAACCAATATTCTTTTTCATATCAACTCCTTAGCTTTCCTTTACCTTTCTATAAACAAGTACATTCGTACTTCCTAAAGCAATCGTCATAAAGAACACTAGAACAGCAGATAGGCCCCAGCCATTGGTATGGTTAATATACTTCGTGACTAGATTTTCTAAATGTGATAAGGGAGAAAGCGCATCTAAGAAATTAGCAGAGCTAACATAATGTGCATCTAACAATTGACTAGCGGTTACAATATACAAAAGCAAGAGCACAATCCCAAGTAAAAATCCTAGACTATGTAACTTCTCTAACATCAAATTGAGGCCATAGGTAAGGAATAGAGTAATCGTCACTAACAGGAGCACAAAGGCTACAATTTGACCAAGATTCATTTCCAATTTAACCCCTGATACAAAGGCGATGAAGATTCCTGCGATAGCTCCCATTGTTGTTAAGAAGGTCAGGGGTGCTGTCGCATTTTTCCAATGAATCCGATTGGTAATCTTCAGCTGTTGTTGTAGGCCTGAAATATCCGCATGTTGTAACAAGTAAGCAATCCCTAAAGCTACCAAATAACAAATTAAAATAATCAGTAAACCGGAGCGTTCATCCTGACGTGCTGTTGTTACTTTAGTAGCCGCAGAGGTTTCTAATACATTTTGAATCTTGGAAGCATCAACTGGATTTGATAAATAGTCATAGACAGCTTCATTTTTATTATTTCCTGTCTTGGTGTTGCTCAAAACAGTTGAAAAGGCTTGAAGAAACTCTTTATTCGAGGTATATGTATCATCCATCACATTTTTCAATTCTGCAACACGACCTGATAGAGACTCACCTTCCTTTTCAAGGTTAGAAACGTCTGAAGACAATTTTTCGACATCTGCTTCGATTGTTTTAGAAACAGATTGATTTGATTTCGTATTGTTCATCAGCGTTTGACTTGCGGCCATCAGCTGAGTCAGATCTTTGTTCATGTCCAGCGTGACCGTCACTAGACTTGTATTCTCACGTTTTTCTGTTTCGGTAAATACTGGTTTATTCTGAATGGTTGTATGAGTTTTTTCAGTCTCCTCGATGACAGAGTTCAATTGAGCAAGTAAATCAGAAGTGCTTGTTCTCAACCCATCAATATTCGCAATTAAACCTTCCGCATCTGCAACTTTAGCTTCAAACTTCTCTAAATCTTCATCAGGAACTTTTAATTGATCTTTTAAGGTCGAAATAGTGGCATCTTTGATTAACTGAACAATGATTGCCTTGAGGTTCTTAGCATCTGTCTGGTTCAGTAATGCAGATGAGCCTGGTTTTACTTCGCCTGTTTGTAAATCCATATCATAAAATGCATTTGCAAGAGAAGCAACCTCTAAATAACCTTTCACATCATTATAAACAGACTGTAAGCCTTTATTTACTGTATAAAGAGGGGCGTTAGAAATAACATCAGTATCTGAATAGGTTCTTGTAATCGTCTTCCTTTCTGCTTTCGGCATACGAACAACCATTTCTCCCTCAACTTCTTGAGATGTTTTCACTACTGCTCGTACCTGTACATCTTGGAAGATATCCACTTGCTCTGGATTGACTGCTCCAAGAGTATAGGGAATCTCAAATGAAGTACCACTTAAACCAGTAAGCTCATATTCCGTATCGCTTATTTTTTTAGTAGGATAGTTTACATTTAACACATAATTCGCAGGAACAAACACCTGTACACTAGTCACATTTCCCTCAATATTATGAAAAGAGAGGAATCTTGGCGCTTGTAAATTTTGCAAAACAGCTTGTTTCACTTCCGCTACATGATTTTGTTGCATCGTAGAAGTCTGTCTTGTTGGTAGAGTTTTTTCGTTTTCAGTTGAATACCACTCCACAAAACGATTGATAGTTTTCAAGTAATTCCGATCCGCATCAGATAAGCCCATGCTATCAATGGTATCATCACTATAGTAAGGCATTGTCGCAATGGCACCATCGATTTTTGAAAGCATGGTATCATGGAGCTTCTTGAAGTATAGCCCCAGCGTTTGCTTTATTTCATCAGTCTTATCTGTTTCCTCACTCGTATCTGCCAGTGACTCATCAACCGCTGCCGCAATCGCTTTTTCATATCCTTTTAAGGCTGTATCAACATCAATGTTTAGCTTTTTTAAGCGCTCCACAAAACTTTTTAATTCACTATTAAAGCCATTCACTTTGTCTGTTGTATCTTTCCACACAGCAGGTTCGCTCAAATGTTCTAAAATGTATGAATTGAGTTCCTTCATCTGCGTCAACTGTTGTTCAACTGTTAACTTTGAAAATTCTTCGTCATAATTTTTTAAAATGGTTTCTCTCGTATCAATCGATGACTGCCAAACTTCCTGCAAGGATTTAATCTTTTCAATTTCTTCTTCATAGGTTTTATCTACGCTAGCAATCGATGTAAACGCATCATTTGTATTATTAAGATCCTTACTAAATGAAGAATACGTGTTTACTAAATCATTTGGTGTTGAGCTTAATCCTGCAAATAGCTGAAAGTAGGATGTCAAAGGGTTAAATAATTTCGTACTATAAGCATCCAAAGCCTCGCCTTCATTTGTCACAACGTCTGACACTTGAGATTGCGCAGTCTGAAGGTTTCCAATGATACTAAGAAAGTAGATATTGACTAGATTTTTATTGAAAAGACTCTTAAAATCAACTACGGCTTGTTCAGCCTGCTTTACAACTAGTTGCTTATCAGATTTGATTTCATACTGAAACACAGCCCGCGACGGATTCGCAGATTCAATGGCCAAACTATTCTCTGAAAATTTACTTGGGAAGATAATCATTAACTGGTAAGTGTTGTTTTCTAAACCTTTCGCTGCAATCGAGCGAGATACCGTTTCAATATCATAATCAGTAGAAGTTGAGAATGATTTCAATAAGGTATCTGCAATGTTTACATTTTCTCCATTATAATTCGTTCCCTTATCTTCGTTGACAACCGCAATTTTAAGGGGACTCTTCTGCGATACTTGTTCAGAAGAGCTTTTACTAATCGGAGTTGGTTTGATAACACCTAAAAAAGAGATGATGATGGTAATCGCTAATAAAGCCACTCCTAACCAGGTTAATCGTTTCTTGTTCACAGTTTTCTCCTATACGAAATGATAAAAAAGGGCTGAGGAAGCCTCCCCAACCCAACACATATGTTTGTCGCTTTTTAGCCGTGATTAAGACCAAATCCACTCTTAATAGCGAGGTCATTTTCTGTCATAATATCAGCAGTCTTATCAAGTTGAGTATTGATTTGTTGCATCAACTCCGCAAAGTTCTGCACTTTTGGTTTCAGCTCATTGAATTGGTTATCAAAGCCGTTAAATGCTTCACCTTCCCACTCACTACGAAGTGTATCTTGAAGACGTTGAAGATTATTCAAGATTTGAGTAATGTCATTTGAAGCTCTGCCATATTCTTTAGCACGAGTTTTTAGCGTTTCTGGTGATACACGAATTTGTCCTGACATAATAGTGTCTCCTTTAGTATTTTTATAGATAAATCACACAATTTCTTACAACTATTTCCAAGTTTTTCTTTTTTTTATTGTTTTTTCTACAAAATAGTTGCATAACAAAAATAGAGAAGCGATGTTACTTATTAAGAGAGAAGCGATTCGCCTGAAGTGCTAAAACGCCACTCGGCAACGTCTCTCCGCCACCTTGATCTCCGAAACAATCGCCTACCAATTGATTGAAATAGCTAGTCAGCTGATGGACATTTCCTAATTGTTCTGATAGCCTAGTGATGGCTTGACCTGTCATTTGACTTGAGATTGTTGTTATTACATAGTTGAATTCCTGCATGATGCGCTTGATCTGAATTTGGATTGTTTTTTGACTGGCAACAATCTCATCCAAATCAAAAGCAGTATAGACTCCTTCCTCAATAATTGCCTTTAATTGAGGCTTTAGATGTTGCATATCACTTTTGGCCGAACGTGTTATCTCGATTGCTTCTACAACCTTGTCCGTTAACGGTGGAATCTCTTGATATGCAGAGCGAATAGTTACCGACGTTATCGAACCATATAATCTCACTAATTGACCCCAATAGGTCCGTGTGACAACAGGTTCATCATCCACCATCTTTTTCTTATCTACGTAAATGTCGATGTCGAAAGAGTCTTTCACCGCGTCAACCGTCTGATTAAAGGATGTCAACTGTTCAGTCCATCTCTCTAAGGAAGCCTGAACTTGTTGAAAGGCATCTGAAAACGCAACTGCTACTTCCTTAGCATACTGATTACTCCGCTTTTCGACTTGCTGATCAAAGGCCTGTAAGACATCTTTCACATCATCAAAAATAGCAGATTCTTCCAGGTAGACTTGGTAAGAGGCTGGGACATTTTGAACAGAAAAATCTGCCATGTTACCGCCACTTGACAGTTGTCCCTGCAACCATTCATCCATTCCTTTAAAGTTATTGGCTAAACTCAAGGTTAGACGAGATACATTTTCGACCGCCGTTTGTAATTCTTTAAGATTTTTTTGCTCTACTTCCAATACTTCTGTCAGAGATTGGCTAATCCCATCCTTTTTTCCTTCCCGTAATCCCATTCCTTCAAAAATGGTTTCACTCTTCTTTTTGAGTCTTTTCGCACTTTCTTCTAAGACCGCAGAAGACTTGAGAGCCGTTGGTGTAGGATTTATCGGAAAACCATTTTGGAAACCGCTTGTTTTCTCATCTGTCAGCTGTTGTGCTAGTTGCTGACTAGTTGCCGCAAGTCGAGATAGCATGCTATTGTAGGAGGAAAGTTCCAAGTAAGCACCACTAGCAAGGTAGGCTGGATTTGAAATCGTATTGACCAATGTTTGAGGAGAAGATAGATGATCAAAGATATGCTGTTTACTCATCATCTGCCCCAGTGAATCATGAAGCCGATAGAAGACCTCCGTTAGTCTGGTTTCCTTAAAGCGCTGAACAATACTTTCTTCTACTTTTTGCTTTCGCGTGTTAAAATCCCCTGCAATCTTTGTGTTTTTCTCTTGGCACAGTTGACACACTCGTATCATGGCTGGAATCTCTATCATAGCCAAGATATTCAAATTACTCGAGAGCATTCGTAAACTATCTGGATTAATCTTGATTGTCTTACCACCCGCAAGAATGAGATTGCCACTAGAAAGGAACAAATTCCTAGGCTCTACATTTTCAGGACTTAAGTGAATATCCTCCACTCCATCTCCGTCAATATCAATGCCCGCCTGATAATTCTTCTGGTCAACAATGAAGCCATATTTGTCAATGAGATTTCCGTGAGCATCAAACTCCCACGTTGAAAGCCCATGGTAATACAAAATAGCAAATATCCCTGCATCCTTATACGAATCTACATAACGCGCTATACCTAAGGGATCTCCACCATAATTCCCGACCCAATCTCTCGTATTGCGATAATTAACAAGGATATCTGTATGGGCTTTGGCCCAAGCAATTTCTTCTTCTGTCAACATATTAGCAGGGCTCGGTCCATTAAAGACTGTTGAAGCCCATTTATTTTTTATCGCAACTAAGGTAGCGAGATAAGCTCCTAGGGAATGACCTGTCGTAGAGATAGTGGCTTGAGGATATGTTCTCTTGATGTCTGCGGCGAAATCAAGAGCCGTGTCAATTTGACTATCCGTTGATAAGCGAGGGGCTGTCTCGAAGTAATTTTGACCGCCGATAATACTATTTAAGTCCGTCTGTCTATCTTTTCCATCGCTAAAATTAGTCCCAGCATAAGCAATTGTAATCTGGGAATAATCCACTTCCCCGTTCACAACTGGCGCAACCGCCATGGCTTGCATGCCATTGGTTTGGTTGTCTGCTACTTTTAACACTCTGAATCTACCTATAGATTTATCTTTATAATTATAGTAATAGTCCTTGCCTACTTTGGGATGGTATTTAACATCGCTTCTACTACTGTCTACCCAATAACTTTGTTGTGATAAAAGGTTCAATTGTTCATCAGTTTTTGCCATACTAATCCCCTAAATACTTTATTTTAATTTGCGATAAATCAATCTCTCCTTCTAAAGCAATATCACGTTCAATTGATTGAAATCTATCAATAGGATTTAAACCGATAATTGCATCTTTTTCCTCCAGTTCTTTTAGTTGCCTTATGGAAAGAGTTGTTTCTAGACTTTCGTCTCCATTTAATTGAATATTCAGTAAATAAAAACCTGTTTTTTTATCTTTCTTAAAGTCCATAAATTCTACTGAATCAATTTCATATCCTCTTACAATCCATCTAACAACGTTATCTTGTTGTTCTTTAGTCAATGTTTCCTTTTTCATACCACACCCTCCTAATATACTGATTACCCAAACAACGAATAAAATAGATTTCAGTCATTTCTTCATGCTAGCTACCTCCTGTACTTTACGACTATTATTCAATAGTTTCAGTGAAAACACATAAAATAAAAGTGCTATAAATTATATATAAACAATTTTAAACAATGGAATTATATTGTGTTTCTCTGTCGCAAAAAGCTGAACAGAACAGTCCCCCATTAACCTGTTCATAAACTTCATATCTATCTATTCGTAAAAATAATTCAAATATAAAGAAAAAGAAATATTTTTGCTCAGAAATCAAGAATTTACTATCATTGATTACTCACTATATTTTATGCTTCCTATTCTCATGCGTTAAAAATTAAAATTTGTATACTCTATAAAAAAAGAGCGGGGTAGAAGAAAATCTGCTTCTATCCCGCTCCTGTGGACATATATTGTAAGGTATCTTGCCATTTCAAAGCTGATACTGGTATTGTCGGATGATTGTAGTTGAGATTTTACAACCACACCGACCACACATCGGCTTACTGTACTTTCTTGTACTGATGTGGATGGCGCCAGTAGCGTCTTGAACAGAGGTCACTACAAAATTGAGTTCGTCTATCTAAGGCTCCCTCGATTGTCGTAACTGTTTCATGGCATCTTTTACAAATAAATGTTCTACTTTTGTAGTAATTAATTGGTGTTATTTCTTTCATTGAGAATACCTCCAAAAGAAATTATTTTTTGTATTTTTTACCTTTGCCAATACCGATAAATGATACAAGTGCCAATCCCAAGACCATCAATCCTGAAACAAGTCCCGTATTAGCGCTTTCTCCTGTTGTAGGTAATTGCTTGTTCTCCGTTTGAGGTTGAACTTGAGGGTGCACCTGGGTCTGTGTTGGAGGTGTTGGAGGTGTTGGAGGCGTTGGTGCGTCTTCCTTTGTTCCGACTTCAATGACTTCATTCACTACTGGGCTTGTCATTTCACGTTTGACTTCTTTACGTTCGGTTTCTTTGCCATCTACGTAAATAACGCTATAGGTGATGGTTTCAACGCCATTTTGTCCTGATGTTTTGACGCGTTTTTCGCCTTTTGGTAAATCAGGATTTTCTTCATACACAGTCGTATAAGCGACTGCTTCTGTTTCGGTCTCCGTTTTAATCTCGATGACAGGAGTTACTGCCGCTTCCTTCGTCCCGACTTCAATGACTTCATCAACCGCTGGGCTCGTTACTTCGCGTTTTACTTCTGTACGACTGGTCACTTTGCCGTCTGTATAGGTAACTTGATAGGTGATTGTTTCAACACCTTCTTTACCAGGAGTTTTAATGCGTTCCACGCCTTTTGGTAAATCAGGATTTTCTTCTCTCACACTCTTATACGGAATCGAAGACATCACTGCTTCTTCTTTCACTTCTACTTTCGGCTCGGCTTTGGAATCTTCTTGAGGCTGTTCCTGCGGCTTCTCGTTCGGATCTACCTGTGGTTGTTCTTGTGGGTTCTCGTTCGGATTTACTTGAGGATTGTCTTGTGAATCATCTTTCGGGTCAACTTGAGGATTGTCTTTGGGGTCCTCTTTTGGTGTATCTTGGGGATTTTCCTTTGGATTCTCGTTCGGATTCACTTGTGGGTCTTCCTTAGGTTGTTCCTGTGGATCTTCTTTTGGTTCCTCTGGAACTACCTTTGGATCTTCTTCAGGTTTTTCCTGTGGATTTTCTTGGGGTTGTTCTTCCGCCCCTTTCTCCCGTTCCGCTCTTGCCTTTTATTCTTGATAACGTTGAATCAATGGCGCTAACATGGCTTTGCCTTCTTCACTGATGACGGTACGTAGCGCAGACTCATAAAGCTCTTGTGAGTCCTCAATTGATGCTTCAATCAATTCTGGCTCTCCTTCGTTTAAATCCTCTTCAAATTGATTCAAGGCATCTTGTAGCTTAAGAATCGCATTCTTTTCAGCAGCGCTCATAATCGCTTCATCGGGTTCTGGCTCTTCAGCTTGAGCAAATACTGCTGTTGGCTGAATCAAGGACGAACCAATCGTCGCAAGTCCCAAGCTGTTAATCATAAGAACTGCTCCACACATTTGAGCTATTTTTCTCTTTTTCATAAAAATCCCTTTCTATATCACTTTAAAGTATGGGAGGGAAATTCCCTCCTATACTTTACTAGGTTAATTGTATTTCTTTTTCCTAAGCAATAGAACTACAATGAATAGGTCAACGACCGCAAGAAGAACAATTTCTAAACGATGTGTATCCGTAGAATTTGTCCGAGGTAAAATCTTTTGTGGACTTGGTGCTGACGGCACTGGATCGCTCGGCGTTGAAGTTGGCGGCATTGAGCCTTTTGGTAGTGGTGGTTTAGGCGCTGGGGTTGATGGTTTTGGTGGTACCACTTTAACAACATTTGTCCGTTTCTTAGTCTTCGGATCATGGTTAAAGATGACATCAGCCGTATTATCAATACCGTTTGCATAAACTTTATCACTTAATGTAGATGGGTCTTTAATTGAAGAATAGATAATCAGTCTTACCTTGCTACCACGTAACACTTCTAGAATATCTACATTCTCAATATCTACTTCCACATATTGGCCATCAACAGTCACCTTGGCAATTTTAGATAGGCGTTCTTTATCAAGCTCACCTTTTTCATTGACATTCGTCAATAGTGCAATGACCTTGTCCATCTTCGCAAGTTTTGCGGTCAGCTTCTCTGCTTCTTTCTGGAGATTCACTTTATCTGCTGCAGAAGTGACTGTGCTATTATCCCGTTCAGCTTCTACTTTTTCAAGTTCCGTCTGTGCTGCTTTCAGCGCTTCTTCTAAGCTAGCAATTTCTGCTTTTAGCTTAGCTTCTTCTGCATCTTCTTCCTGTTTCGGTTTAGAAGTAGGTTCTTCTGCAGGCTGGCTGGCAGCTGGTTTCTCTTCTGAAGCCTTGTCCTCTGACTCTGCGTCTGCCTTATCCTCTACTGCTTTATCTGTAGACGGTTCTGAAACAGCATCTTCTACCTTATCTTCTTTTGTCTCTGAAGCATCAGTAGCCTGCTCTTTTTTATCTGCATTTGCAGTTTGAGCTGCTTTTGCTTCAAGCCATTTATCCAAATTCGCTTTGGCAACTTCAAGTTGTTTTGTCAAGTCTTGGACTTTTTCTTTGGCTTCTCGAACAGCATCAACCGTTCCAACATTGGTTGCCTTACCATTCAATTGATCTAATTTTTTATTCACTTCATCCAATTGTTCTTGAACAGACTGCCTGATTTGAGTGAATTTAGGCTGATCAATTTTAAGGGCAACAGCATCTACCTTCAAAAGACTATCCAAGGTATCAGTAATCATGAGACTTGTCAGCTCTGTTTTCTGATCTGCCTTATCTTCTGGGACTGTCGTCACAATATCGAATCGGAACAAATCAGTTGCTTGCCCTAATGCTAAGCGACTTGTCTGCTCTGCTCCTTCAACACGACTGACTGTCTTGTAAGGATCTCCTGGTGTTGGTGGTTGAGGAGTATCTGGTGAAGGTGGTGGAGTGACTGTTACAGGTTTCGTTTGTTTTTGCCCATCAATTCCATTACTATTCACAAAATCTAAATGAGCCACATTCGGAACCTTCATATCCGCATAAGATGTTACATCAGCATCAGCCTTAATCTTAGATAAGATATAGACTTGGATGTTACTAAATCCTTCTAAGCGTTTGAAATCTTTAACAGAAACGGTCACTTTGTTTCCTGATGTCTGAACATCTAAGATATCAGAAGCATCATAGCCATCAACATAAGCGACTGGTGTTCCTACTAGTTCCAAAGCAGCATCCAATTCATCTGATACGACAAATTCTTTATAGAATTTAATATCACTTGGAATAGCAGCCGTCACATTGTACATGTAAGTCTGTTCCCGATCGATATCCAAATGTTCCAAGGTCTCATTGATTTTCTTATCAATCTCTGGTTCTGTTGGAGTTGGTGGGACTACAGGAACTTCATTGGAATCTTTCACCACCTCTGGTTGATGAGGGAATTGTGCAACATAGGACGCAGTATTCGGCACACTTGTCTTCTCTTGCGTTGTGTAATCTGAAAGATTGGCACCATCTTTAATCTTCGCTTGGAAACTTAGGACAACTTCTTGACCACCGCTTGCCTTAACTTGTTCAGTTGCCAGTTTTGCAGTGATGGTTTGACCATCTAGGCTAATTTGACCAGCATCAAGCGCCTTACCATTGAGGGTTACTTGGGCTGAATCACCTACAACTTCAAGAACATCGACAAGAGTATCTTTTACTGAAAACTCTGTCGCATCGAGCGGAACACTTGTTTTCACATGGTAGGTGAAGACTTCGTCACGACTCGCTAGGGTTGCAGAATCTGCACCGTTGACATCCTTTTCAATTGTTGGTTCTTCTGGAGTTGGTGGGACTACAGGAACTTCATTGGAATCTTTCACCACTTCTGGTTGATGAGGGAATTGTGCAACATAAGATGCAGTATTCGGCACACTTGTACCTTTTTCAGTTGTGTAAGCTGAAAGATTGGCACCATCTTTAATCTTCGCTTGGAAACTGAGGACAACTTCTTGACCACCGCTTGCCTTAACTTGGTCTGCTGTCAACTTCGCTGTGATAGTTTGACCATCTAGGCTAATTTGATCAGCATCAAGTGCCTTACCGTTGAGAGTTACTTGGGCTGAATCACCCACTACTTCAAGAACATCGACAAGTGTATCTTTTACTGAAAACTCTGTCGCATCAAGTGGAACACTTGTTTTCACGTGGTAGGTGAAGACCTCGTCACGTGTCGCTAGGGTTGCAGAATCTGCACCATTGACATCCTTTTCAATTGTTGGTTCTTCTGGAGTTGGTGGAGTGACTGGAACTTCGTTTGAGTTTTTCACCACTTCTGGTTGGTGTGGGAATTGTGCAACATAAGACGCGGTATTTGGCACATTTGTACCTTGTTCAGTTGTGTAATCTGAGAGGTTGGCACCAGCCTTAATCTTCGCTTGGAAACTTAGGACAACTTCTTGACCACCGCTTGCCTTGACTTGTTCTGCTGTCAACTTCGCTGTGATGGTCTGGCCGTCTACAGTAATTTGACTTGCTTCAAGCGCTTGACCATTAAGCGTTAAGCTCGCTTGAGCAGTCTCTCCTGCAAATTCGAGAACCTCTACAAGCGTATCTTTTACTGAAAACTCTGTCGCATCAAGTGGAACACTTGTTTTCACGTGGTAAGTGAAGACTTCGTCACGTGTCGCGAGTGTAGCTGAATTCTCTCCATTGACATCCTTTTCAATTGTTGGTTGTTCTGGAGTCGGTGGAGTGACTGGCACTTCGTTTGATGATTCGCTTGTTTTTGGATTATGGTCAATCGTATACTTAGCTGTATTTGGAATAGACGTTTTACCTTCTACAGCATAAGCCGCTAGATTAGCTCCCTGCTTAATTTTAGCTTTAAAGGTAACGACGATTGGCTTCCCGCCATTTGCTTTGACAGTATCTTCTGGGAAATCAACTTGGAGATCTTGCCCTTTCGCTACAATCGTTGCATCTGTCTCTTTGCCATCAAGTGTTACACGAACATCTCCATTTTCACCTGCAAATTCAAGAACCTCTTTTAGTTGGTCTGTGACTGTAAATGCAGTCGCATTCAACGGCATAGAAGTTTCAATTGTATAGGTAAATGTTTCATCGCGTTTTGTAAGTGTCGCAGCATTTTCTCCATTAACCTTTTTCACAATATCTGGAGAATTTGGTGACGGGGGTGTGATCGTAACAGGCTCTGTGTCTTTTTTGGTTTTAGGATCATGGTTCATCAGGTAACTTGCTGTATTTGGAACGAGTGCCTTATCTTTTTTCTCATTCGGATAACGCTTCACTAATTCCTCTACAGATAAACCATTTGCAATCTTAGCTCCAAAGATAACTTGAACAGCCTGATTCGCATTAGCTTCAACCTGCTCTTTATTGAATGAGACTGTTAGCGTTTGTCCATCTTTTTGAACAGCCACATCTTGGATTTCCTTGCCAGCAACCTTGACCACTACATCTCCTGCGAAAGTCAACTCTTTCACAAGAGTATCCGTAATCTCAAACTGGTTAGCCAGACTTGGCACCTTCGTATCAATTGTGTAGGTAAATTGTTCCGAAAGACTTCCTAAATCCGCATGATTTTTATCATTTACTTTCTTAGCAATCGGAGGTGGTGTAACCGTAACAGGCTTACTTTCTTTCTCACCTGCTTGATTTTGCTTATTGACATACGAAAGTCTCGCTGTATTTGGAATCCCTTCAATCGCTGTACCTGACTTGATTTTTGCTGGAATCACCAATTTCACGGATTGATTGCCCAATTTCCCTGCTTTAGCCATATCCTTCATGGTTGCAGTAACGGTTTGTCCTTCTACTTTTACGTCAAAGAACTTCGCGGCGTCCCCTTCAATAGAAGGTGCTGCAGAGGTGAACTCTAAGCGGGAATCAAGTGTATCTGTGATGACATAGGATTTGTATTGATCAATATCATTTGGCAGTTTACTTGTGATACTGTAGGTATATTCTTCTTGAACTCCCACAATTGCTTCTGTCAATTTGTCTTCAATCTTCTTATCAAGAGTCGGATCCGTTGGCGGAGTGACTGTAACAGGAGGTGTTTCTTTCTCACCTGAAGCATCTGCCTTATTGGTAAATTGAATCGTAGCCGTATTTGGAATTTTAGCGGTTACGACACCTGCTTTGATTTGTGACGGAATTACTAATTCCACTTCTTTTGCTGCTAAAGCTGCTGCATCCTTGAAATCTTTCATGGTTGCAGTAATGGTCTGTCCTTCTACTTTTACGTCAAAGAACTTCGCAGCATCACCTTTAATGAATGGTTTTTTGCTGTCTGTATTGACCACTTTCAACTCATCATTCACCGTATCAGAAATGACAAATTTCTTATAAGAAGTAATATCTGTCGGAAGTACCGTCTTAATGTTATAGGTGTAGTCCTGTTCATTTGCGATATCTAAATGAGTTTCTTTCTCATTGATTCGTTTTGTCACAGGTGGCGGCGTAACAGTAGCAGGGTTACTTTCGTACTCTTTCTCAACGTCTTGTCTATTGGTCACATCAAGATGAGCTTTGTTCTCAATCGTTGCACCGCTCACACCTGATTTGATTTTGGCAGGAATCTCTAGCTCAACCAATGAAAGTTTAGCGACCTCTGCAAACTTACCTGCTTTCACAGTAGCTGTTACAGTTTGACCGTTTGTTGCTACTTCAAACAAATCGGCAGCATCTCCCTTGATGGTAGGTGTCCCATTCAATTCAAGGTTCGAATCCAATGTATCCTTAATCACAAATTTCTTATACTGCTCCATATCATTTGGAATCGAGGTTGTAACAGTATAGGTATACGGTACAGTATCAAAGGTTGTAAACTCTGTTAAGGTATCGTTAATGCGTTTTGATACCGATGGTTCTGTTGGTTTAGGCGGAGTGACAGTCACCTTATTTGAAGTAATTGGATCATGTCCATTTAAGATGACATCAGCCGTATTCGGTACCTTGATGACCCCATTTTCATTGTATTTAGAGACATCTGCCTTATCTTTAATCTTCGCCTTAAACGTTAAGACAACTTCAGGCAATTCAGATGATTTTCTTGTCACTAGACGTGTAATCGTATTGATAGCCTTGTCATCTAGTTTCACTGAGACTGTTTGGCCCTCGACCTTAGCAACCAGCCCTTGGCGGTCATACGCTTTACCAGCAATGGTCACACTTGCACTATCTGGTACAATCTCCAGCTCGTCTACGACTTTATCTTTTAGTTCAAAGGAATCAGCAATTCCTGGCCATGGACTTTTGACTGTATAGGTAAATTCTTCCCCAGGAGTACGTAAATCCTCATGCTCTTTATCGTTAACAGCTTTTGTAATTTCTGTCTCTACTGGAGGTTTCACATATACTGCATTCGAACGACGAACCGTATCACGACCATCTGGTGTCGCTTTCAAATGATTCTTTTCATCTGGATCCTTGGTGCCATTCCAAAGAATCGAAGCCTGATTCACAAGACCGAATCCTTGACTGTCTTGAAGTAATTTCAGATAGTCTTTATTTTTCTTATTTTGGTATTCTTCCTTTAGACGAACGGTGATGGTCATCGTTGCTTTTTTGAGCAACAAATGCTCATAGGACTCATTTTTAGCTGGTACATCTGCCACCACTACTGTCTGTTTGTGACCATCTGCATCTTCTTTTTCAACCGTTCTTGTCGTATAAGTCTGCCCAGTTGAATCAGATGCAACTGCATTTACCACCTCTAAACGATAGTCCAATGGATCCACAAGCATGACATTCTCTTTGAACTCATACGGTACATTGTTGTAACTATAGTTCACAGTATAGGTAAAGTTTTCGCTAGCTGCATCCAATAAAGCGCTGTAAGATGGCTTCTTACTTAACTTCAGAGGATCTTCAATCGTTCCTAAATCGTTTGTTTGATTGTCATCCTTAATCGATTTGGTAACGGTTGGATAGCAGTAAGCTAGTTCCTGCACTTCAACGGTTTGTGGCGTTTTGCTTCCGAGTTCCGCTGTCTCATACTCACCAACCTTAAATCTTCCAGTCAACTGTGGAATTTCCACTTTTTCTGTCTTAGGCTGGTAGTCAGCAGGAGGATCAACCTCATCCTCTTCAGCTACAGCTTCAGCTTTTGTAGAACGACTCAAATCGTAGTCAAACTTATTGTCTCCTGGATTGAAGACACTATCTGGTACAGAAATGGTTACCTTATTTCCATCTTGTTTGACTAGACCTTGGATTTGCTTATCAGGATCTTTCACGTCTTCTACGACCGTTTTTCCATTGATACGAACCGCATCAACGGTGTAACCGTCTGTAACCTGAAATTCTCCTTCAACATTTTCTTTCACCAAGGCTTGACCGACAGCTTTTAAGATTTTATCCGCGAAGGCTGTAGCAGATTTTTGCTCATTGACATAGTAGGTATCACTAGTTGCAACTTTCTGCAAGGCTTCATGGAAGACAGTTTGAACAGGGCGATTATCACCCGTATTCACTCCGGTATTTGCAAAGCCTTCTAAATAAGCTGTACCATAACCGCCACCTTTCGTGAAGGAAGGAACGTTCTCCCAGAAACCCACAACAACAGCACCGTCATCTTTAGGATTATTAGCTTGCCCTGCAACTAACGTCTTTAACGTATTACCAGCCTTTACTAACTCTTGAGCACGCGCCAAATAGTTTTGACCCGCTTCGGGGATATATCTATCGGATTCTTCTACCCCTCGGCTTTGGAAATAAGCTTTTAAAGCATAGTCCCTATAGTTACTTCGCTCAATAACAACTTTCCCGTCCTTGCGAACCCCATTAGCGACACCATCTGTGACGAGCAAGAAAACCGTCTTCCGATTGTTCTTCATGTCACCTTTAATCTTGTTGTATGCTGCAATGGTATCTTCAATGGCAGGCACCGTTGGCGTTCCACCATTGGTCACAAAGGCATCAATCTTTTCGTTGATGGTTTTTGTATCACTTAAAAGTTCTGATGTCTTTACCTGATATTTATCCTTCGCTTGAGTTTCTGTAGTTTCTGTAGCTAAGTAAGAAAAATTACTATCAATATAGCCAGTTCTTCGTTCCCCAGCATCAAAGTATTGGTTCCCGTCAATCCCTTGGAAGGTATTGACCATCACTCGGTCTGTTGTATCTGGATTTCCTGTAAAAATCAAGCGTGGATTTTTAGGATCATACTTATCCAAGGCTACTGGTTTCGTTAGTTCTTTCAAGGCTTTTTGGACTTCACCAATTGTATCTTTGAAGGAACCGCTCGTATCCTGTAGAATCACCAAATCAATGGGCTGACGTGGCAAACTCCATTTGACTTTTTCTGTCTTCTCTATTTTCCGCTGACAGCCGTCAGACGTAATCGTCGCATTCTCAATCTTCTCAACTTTCAGAGAAGACGATGCACCTTGCGCACTGACTGATGCAAATCGGAAAAAACCCATAGGTATTAATAAGGAAAGTCCTAATAGTAGGATTAACACCTTTTTTATTACATTTTTCATGTTTAACTTGACATACTAAGCTAGCACTCTAGCTTCTTTGTTGCCTCTCCCTTCTTTTTTCTACTCCATCAAAATTACAAGATTGTTTTGAGTTGAGCTTCCAGCGATGCTTCATCTTGGAAACGAATCACTACCTTTTTCACATTTTGTTCTTTATCGACAAAATACATCGTTGGAATAGACTGGACCTTTAAAGAGTCGGCTGCCTGTTGACCATTATCGTAGTAATAAGGAAAGCTAAAACCTTCCCGTTTAATATATTGGTCAGCCTGCTCTTTCGGTTCAATGTTAGGATCGCTTAAGTTAATCATGACAAAGTTCACTTTATCACCATATTTTTTATAAACTTCTTGAACCACTGGCAGTTGCTGTTGACAATCTGGGCACCAACTAGCCCATTCGACGATGAGCATTGGCTTATCAGAAAAATCCGCATCTGTCTTATCAAGTCCATTTTTGTCTAGTACAGTAAACTCTGGAACTCTACTTCCTTCTAATTCCAAGGCAGAATTAGAGGTAGGTGGTATCTCTTCCTGTGTTTGACTGCTATCTGGTGATATTACTAGATGATAAGATGCCCAAACTCCTGTAGCGACAAGTAAGCCGACTACTAAGAATGGTACCCACCATCTATCCTTCCATTTCATCTCATTATCCCTCCCTTGTAATAGTAATATGCGACATGTACCCACCATCCCAACCCTTATACAATGTCGCTCATCACGAGGACGTTTAAACATAGGAATACAGTTCGTTTGTGTTTCATCCTTTCCCCTCCCTTTCTAAATTTCTCGCACGAACAACTCTCTCTTTCAGATTCCCTCACAGCCATACCAGTCTCACCTTATATAGTCTGTATAACTTTCTCGCCACAATTCCTATATAAATATATGCATATATGTACATATAAACATATTAATATATGTGTAGAATTGCATGTTTTTACATACTTATCATAGGTTTTTCTGGCACTTTTTGCGCAGACTGTGAGTTGTAAGGTTTGACTTGTAGTCAAACCTTTGATATACGTAGTATATCAAAGGCATATATATTTGTGGTTTTGCCATGGTTTTTGGCATGAAAGATAAGCAAATACTGTAGAAAGCATCCTGCATATTCTTTTACCAAAAGACTCCTAAGACTTCATTTCATCAACCTTTAAAAAGCTCTTCTTAACGAAAAACAAGCCAAAGCCTGTCCTTTTAGATATAAAAGAAAAATTAAAAAATATGATTTCTAACAAATTTTTTACAGCGTACTATTATAGAAGAAAAGCATGCTGGAGAAACAGATAGAGAAATTCATATGTACTACCCTATCCCGTTCACAACCAGTTTTGACAATATGAAAATGTTTGGTCTGTGTTCCTTGACATGGACTGTCTTGAGCCCCCTTAGTGTCGTCTTTCTGCCACCCTGGCTCTTCAAACAATCCACCCTACTTAACCACGCTTTCGTATTTCTAGGCGAGGGAAAAAACAGCACACGGGGCTGACCTCGCTTTCCTATTTTCGGGCTCGGGAAAAAACAGCCCACTGGGCTTGACGCGCTTTCGTGTTTCTAGGCGCGTGAAAAAACAGCCCACTGGGCTGTTTTTTTATGCTATACTAGTCTATAGAATACTGAAGGAGGAATCTATGATAAAATTACTTGCCCTTGATATGGACGGGACTTTGCTCAATAGTCAGAAGCAATTGACGGAGCCCCAGATTAAGGCAATTCATCGGGCTGTGGAGAGCGGTGTCAAGCTGGTTCTTTGTACTGGGCGTATGTTGACAGGGGTCAAGCCCTACTTTGACCAGTTGGGACTGGATGCGGAAAATGAGTATGTCATTGTCAATAATGGCTGTTCAACCCACCAGACGAGTGATTGGAAGTTGATCGACTGGGCGGAGCTATCGCCTGATGACATTCGCTACCTGACCACTTTCATTCCAGAAAGTGAGATGCAATTGACCCTGTTTGACGAGGAGCACTACTATGTCCTTGACGATGAGCCAAATGAATACTCACGCGCGGATGCCAACCTAGTCTTTGTGGAGCCAACGATTTTAAGCATGGAGGAAGCGACCAACCAGAGTCGTCATCTCTTCCAAGCCATGTTTGTCGGCACCAAGGAAGCAACGGAGGCGTTTGAAACCAAACACGCAGCAACACTCAACCAACACTTTGACGCTGTACGCTCGCAGGATGTGCTACTAGAAATCCTGCCAACAGGCACAAATAAGGCTTCTGCCTTGAAGAAATTAGCAGAGCACCTGCAGATTTTACCAGAGGAAATCATGGCCATGGGCGATGCCAATAACGATATTGAAATGCTTGAATTTGCAGGATTGAGTATTGCCATGGGCAATGCCAACGACCATGTCAAATCACTGGCAGACGATGTCACCGATACAAATGATTGTGACGGAGTAGCCAAGGCTATCTACAAACACATTTTACATTAAAAGGAGAACAACATGAAATACCCTACTCTTTTAGACCGCTTTCTTGTCTACGTGAAAGAAAATACACGTTCAGATGAGAACTCTACGACGACACCTAGCACGCAAAATCAGGTGGAATTTGCCCAAAATATCCTGCTTCCTGAAATGGAACGCATCGGGCTTCAAAATGTCCACTATTTACCAAATGGATTTGCGATTGGGACGCTGCCTGCTAACGACCCAAGTTTGACCCGCAAGATTGGCTTTATCGCCCACATGGATACGGCAGACTTCAATGCTGAAGGTGTCAATCCGCAAATCATTGAAAACTATAATGGCACTCCAATTGCCCTTGGGACATCTGGCTTTGAATTGCATCCCAAAGATTTCCCACAGCTCAACAACTACCATGGTCAAACCTTGATTACGACTGACGGAACGACCTTGCTTGGTTCTGATGACAAGTCAGGAATCGCTGAAATCATGACAGCCATTGAATACTTGGTCGCTCATCCTGAAATCAAGCACTGCGAAATTCGGGTCGGATTTGGTCCTGACGAAGAAATCGGAGTCGGTGCAGACAAGTTTGACGTGGAAGATTTTGACGTAGACTTCGCCTACACCATGGACGGCGGACCGCTTGGCGAACTCCAATACGAAACCTTCAGCGCTGCTGGTGCCAAGATTGACTTTATCGGCCGCAACGTGCACCCAGGTTCTGCCAAGGATCAAATGATTAATGCCTTCCAATTAGCCATCGACTTCCACAATGCCCTTCCAGAAGCTGATCGTCCTGAAAAAACGGACGGCTACCAAGGCTTCTTCCACCTCATGGACATGGTAGGAAGCGTAGATCAGGCGCACACTTCTTATATCATTCGTGATTTTGAAGAAGCTGATTTTGAAGCGCGCAAACAGCTCATGCTTGATATTGCAGAGAAGATGAACCAGGCCTTTGATACCCCACGCGTCATCGTCAACCTTCATGACCAATACTACAACATGAAGAAAATCATCGAAAAAGACATGACACCGATTACCATTGCCAAAGAAGTCATGGAAAGTCTGGATATCAAACCGATTATCGAGCCCGTCCGTGGCGGAACAGATGGTTCTAAGATTTCCTTCATGGGCATTCCAACACCAAATATCTTTGCCGGTGGCGAAAACATGCACGGACGCTTTGAATTTGTCAGTCTTGAAACCATGGAAAAAGCCGTTGATGTCATCCTAGGAATTGTTGGGCATGAGTAAATGACGGACTATCCATGAGAAAACAATTCTACCACTTTATTGAGTCAGGACAAATCCATCATAAAAAGAGTAAATACTATGATTATGGGATGATTGCGATTATTCTCCTCAGCATTGTGCCTCTGCTCTTCAAGCAACAGACACCACTCCTATCTAGTATCGATACGCTGACTTTTCTTGTCTTCGTTGTGGATTATCTCTGTCGCTGGTTGACAGCCGATTTTATTCTCAAGCGAGGAAGAATGAGCTTTCTCCTCTACCCTTTTTCCCTAATGGCTATTTTGGACTTATTGTGCATTTTGCCTTATATCAGTCTTTTAAATAACAGTTTTAAACTCCTAAAAGTCATTCGGATGATTCGGGCTCTGCGTGTCATCAAGCTCTTTCGCTATTCCAAAAATATACGCATCATTACAAATGTGTTAAAACACCAAAAAGATGCCCTCTTGATTGTTGGAGTTTTAGCGACCAGTTACATTTTCGTCTCTGCTCTGATTCTCTTTAACATTGAGCCAGATACCTTTCCCAGTTTCTTTGATGCTATCTACTGGGCGACCATCTCCTTGACAACTGTCGGCTACGGAGATATCTACGCCACTTCTATCCTAGGAAAAACAATGACCATGATTTCTGCTCTAGTCGGTATCGCCATTGTCGCACTTCCTGCAGGGATTATCACAGCTGGATATATGGAAGAAATTGCCAAGACACAAAATGGCTCTCAAGAAAGAACATAACCTATTCGTTTGGAAGCTGAACTAGTATCAGGAGCATATTTCTCTCACGTTTTCCCCCTATGCAACCAATAGTAGCAAAATGTAAACGAGGCTTTCTTGGCAAATATCCTTCCATTTGCTAGATTAGGAATAAGGAGGTGACACTATGTTACTAAATGAAAAAATTCGTCTCATTCGGACCATTCATCAATTGTCACAGGAACAATTCGCCGAAACATTTGTGGTCAGTCGCCAATCTGTCTCCAAGTGGGAAAATGGTAGCGCTATTCCTGATCTTCAAATTCTCATCAAAATAGCTGACTTTGCAGACATCAGTTTGGACCAGCTAGTCAGAGAAGAGATTGATTTTCCAATTCAGCAAGAGACAGAGCAAGAAATACCAGAAGCCAAACCTCAACTAGCTCCTAGTCTTTCAATCCAAGACTATCTCGGAAAGGTCTGCGATGTCTCCCTCAATACCATCTGGTATCAGGTCCTACGGAATGTCAAAATCGTAGGCATCTACCAAAATATGGTTTGTTTTGAAAAACATCAGCGCTATGGCTACTTTAATCTCCATCGCTGTCTGGACATTCTCGTCAAGAAGAAAGAGGACTACACACCTTGCAACCATATTTCCCTCGGAAAATGCAAGGCCTACACGAATACAGAGCAATTCTGGGGTGGCAATCACTACCTCTTTAGCCAAGTCAGCGCTGTCCACGAAAACAGTCTCGAACTTCAAACAGGGACATTTACGACGACGATTGATTTTGACAAATTGGTCGTGCTGATGATGAAATAGCTAAACCAAGCACTTTAACGGTGCTTGGTTTTTATTATGTAAAAATTTTATATATAATGCTTGACATTGCTTATTGATATGTATATAATTTATATATAAAATATTTACACATAAGCGAGGTGAGCATATGTACTATCCTGTCTCCTCTGTCTTAATCGAATTTCTGATCCTGTCCATTGTCGAAAAGCAAGATTCCTACGGATATGAAATCAGTCAGACCATTAAGATTGTAGCGGATATTAAGGAGTCCACCATGTATCCTATTTTGAAAAAGTTGGAAAAAGCGGCCTTTGTGACCACCTACTCTCAAGAATTTCAGGGGCGCAAGCGCAAATATTACAAGATTACCGACCAGGGGCGCAAGCAAATTACTTTTTTGCAGAGAGAATGGACGGAATATAAAAACAATATTGACGGTATTATAGAAGGGAGCCTACGAAAATGACACGCAACGAATATCTTTCACAACTGCTAGCAGCTTTACACACATTGAACCAGCAAGAGCAAGAAGATGTCTTGGATTATTTCAATGAATATTTTGACGAATGCCCAGACGTTGATGAAGCGATTCGCCATCTAGGAACACCACAAGAAGCGGCTGAAGAAATTCTTGCCAACCTTGATATGGAAGTCGTCCAACATGTGACAGAAACAGAGCCTATCACTTCTTCGCAAATCAGTATTTGGAATCGATTGTTTGAGAAAACCCAACAGACGCTTCAAGATTCTCAACGTGAAGCAAAAAAAGCACTTTCTCCAGTTACCCTCACTCTGGAAGATATTGATACTATTCAATTGGAACTAGAAGATTTTCACCTCACCATCACAGAATCGGAAACAGAACAGATAGAATTGCGCTATTTCCAACATCAACTGAATGCGGAAAAGCCATTTCACTACAGTATTCACGGAAGAACCTTGTCACTTCAAAGCCGAGACGGAGGCATCCGTGTTCCATCTCATTTCTTCTTGCAGTTTGCTTTTACTCCCCAGGTCACACTTGCCCTTCCAAGACATATCCAGCTCAACAAAGTGACTGGAAGATTGGAAGATGCCAATCTGGAATTAAAACTACCAACTATCCAAACACTTGTCCTAGAAGTTGAAGACTCTAGCCTCTCTATAGAAGGTCTAACAATTGTTACTACATCGCTCGAATTAGAAGATGCAAACATCACGATAAAGGATAGTCACTTGCAAAAACTGTCTCTCGAGATGAGCGACAGCAACATGAGCCTCTCCCACTCCACCATTGAGCAGGCACACTTGGAACTAGAAGATGCCAATTTCTCTGCTTCTGCTGTTCGTTTCTTACAAGATGTCCGCATTTCAGCGTGTGATAGCAATCTTTCCTTGACACTAGAGAAACAGGCTGGAACTTCCTATCATTTTTCTTCTGAAGACGGCTCCATGTCCATTTCTCCGGAATTTCAGGGACAGATTCGAGTTGACGACGATTACAGCCAATTTGACTACCAAGCTCCCAATGAAGAACACCGTTTAACCATTGAAAACGAAGACGGTATGCTAACAATCAAATAAGGAGAAGCACATGACACGCAACGAATATCTCGCTCATTTGCAAAAATATCTCAATCGCCTACCGGAAGAGGATTATCAAGATGCAATGGAACATTTTAATGAATACTTCGATGAAGCTGGGGCTGAAAATGAGGCACAGGTGATTGCTGACTTAGGCAGTCCCAAGCAGGCCGCACGGGAAATTCTCGACCAACTCTATGAGAAAAAGACCGAGGCTGGCACTGCTACACCCAAAAATACCATCCTCATTGTCGCACTTAGCATCCTCGCCGCCCCAGTAGCCTTTCCCCTAGCCCTTACCCTCTTAGTCTTGTTTCTAACTGCGATTATCCTCGTTTTTAGCTTCCTTTTGGTATTAGCTTCTGTGTGGATTAGCGCCCTTGCTGTGGGCTTAGGTCTTCTGCTTGCAGCCTTTCAGAGTTTTTCCATCGGCTGGACCAGTTCGCTCCTCTTGCTCGGACTTGGAATGGTGGCAATTGCGCTCGGACTGCTTGGAACGCAGGCGACGGTTGTCCTTGGTGAAAAGGCTGTTCTTGCCCTTGTTCGCTTGATTCAAGAAAAAGTTATTAGGAGACATCGCTATGAAACCATTTAATCGCTTTACCAAAATCTGCCTCACTCTTTTGTTTATCGGACTCAGCCTAACAGGTGTCGGATTTCTACTCGGTGGCTGGAAAAATTTGGAGCAAGAAGTAACGCACAACCGTAGGCTCGAAACGGTTGACTTTGACAAGGTAGAGTCCCTCGAAATCCAAACGAGCATTATTCTTGCTCCTTCAAAAGACGACCAGTTTCATCTCAGCTACTATCACTATCTCAAAGATAAGACAGTTCCTGTTCGCTATCAGTTAAACGATAAAAAACTGACCGTTACTGACAATCAGCAGAATTCTTTCGTCAATGTCAATGGTCTCGTCGAAGCTGCTCTTCATCTCAGTCAACAGAATTGGGTCGAAGACCGTATTCCCCGCTTAGAGATTCCTAAGGGAACAAACTTGAAAGAACTGACCGGCTTTGTTGATATAGGAAATATTGACCTAGAAGATGTCAAGATTGACCATCTGCAACTCACTGTCAATGTTGGTCCTGTAAACCTAAGCAATGCGAACATTGGAAGGATCGATTTAGGGGTCGATACAGGGGACATTCGTCTGACAAACGTCCGCCTAGCTTCCAAAAGCACCAAAGAAGACACTATTTCATCTCATGAAGGTTTGATTCAGCTAAATGTTGGAAAGATTACAGCAACCAACCTCCATCTAGCTGGAAAAAACAGTATGTTTACAGACGTCGGCAGCATTGATCTCCAACTCCATCCCCAATCCGCTGTCAGCGTTGAAGCAAACGCGGACGTCGGTAGCGTGTCCAATCATTTCCAATACCCAGGCAATCCCCAAGGCCAACTCACTCTCCAGGTGGATTCGGGTGATATTCGGGTGAGATAAGCTCGACAATAAACAAGACCAATTAGTAGTTGGTCTTGTTTGCTATTGAGCTCCCTTGAAAATTCTCGCTCATTCTGCTACAATGAAGCAAGTACAAAGGAGGGATTATGAACCAACAAGCACATAATTTAAAACTGGCGGAGCGCGGGGCAATCTTATCAATCATCGCCTACGTGGTCCTCTCTGGCGCTAAGTTAGCGGCCGGCTCCCTCTTTCACTCGGATGCCCTCACAGCCGATGCCTTTAACAATATTTCAGACATTATCGGCAATATCGCAGTGCTGATTGGACTAAGAATGGCGCAGAAACCTGCGGATACCGACCATAAATTCGGCCACTGGAAAATGGAAGATTTGGCAAGTCTCATTACCTCTTTCATCATGTTTGTCGTTGGTTTTCAGGTCCTCCATGCCACGATTCAAAAGCTCCTCAGTAAGGAAGTCGTCGACATTGACATCATGGGGGCCATTGTCGGCATTGTCTCTGCCATCGTCATGTTTGCCGTCTATCTCTACAATAAACGCTTGGCAAACAAGGTCCGCTCCAAGGCTCTCGAAGCGACTGCCAAGGACAATCTATCGGATGCCCTGACCTCTATCGGAACCTCCATTGCCGTTTTTGCAGCAGCCTTTCAATTTCCGATTATTGATAAAATCGCAGCCATTATTATTACCTTCTTCATCTTGAAAACAGCCTACGGTATTTTTATGGAAAGTTTCTTTACCCTATCGGATGGTTTCGATGAGGAATTGCTCCACAAGTACGAGATGGATATTCTCAAATTGCCGAAGATTAGCGCTGTCAAGTCCCAACGCGGTCGAACCTATGGGGCAAATATCTACCTCGACATCGTCCTTGAAATGAATCCTGACCTGTCTGTCTATGAAAGCCATAAGGTGACGGAGCAGGTTGAGCAACTCTTGATTTTAAAACATGGGGTTTTTGATGTGGATATTCATGTGGAGCCATCTGAAATTCCCCACGATGAGATGTACGAACATGTCTTTGACAAGCTCTACCGCTTTGAATCAGAAATTCAAGCCCATGAAAAAGGCTATCAAGACTTGATTGAGGACAACTATCTCCTGATTGACGAGCATGGACACTCCCTGACCAAAGAACAAATGCTCCAAACACACTCTGTTCAATCCACCTATCTGACCAACTTTCAAATGGTCTCTATCAGCCAGAAATCAAAACTTGTCACCTTTGAAACAGGCGACAAGGTCCACACTTCCCTCTGGCGCCGCCACGAAATCTGGCAGGTTGTCTTTCATCAGATTACACAGAAAAGGGAGTGGGACAGAAATCGATAACTCGTAAGAGTTCGATTATCCTCACTCCTTTATTTCTAGGTTCGGGCTAAAATAATCCACTGGATTATTTTACTCCCACCCCCGCAAGGTTGACTTGCTTCCACAATCGAGAATTGTGGAAGGTTGGAAATAAGGCTAGCGAACGCTTCTTCGCTAGCCTCTTTAATAGAATATTGATTTATCAATGTTTTACAAGCCCGACAAGCCTCGCTTTCGGATTTCTAGGCTCAGGTATCAATAGTCACTCCCCTGACTATTGATATACGTCAAGCTGCTCAAATTATAAAAATAAGGAGGTTGGGTACTTTTGTCCCAACCTCTTTTACATTATTGCAAAATAGAGAATATCAAATCCACCAGTGCATAAACAAGGGAGATACCAAAGAGAAACAGCGCTAGAAGAATCAGCTTCCTAGAACGGGTGTTGCGTAACTGATACAGCCGATAGAGAATCCAGCACAGGGCAAAAATCCTGACAAAAATTAGAAAATGAAACAATCCATCAGACATGATGCACTCCTTTCGTTATCAATATTAAATTTAGGATATGTTGATATTTTCTTTGGTAGTTACGTTTTTTCAATGAAAAATTATAGCGTCTTTTGGTGATTAGTGTTTATTCTTTTGTAATAAGCTAAGATAATCACTTTTTGTATGAAAAAGATGTGAAAGATAAACTACTTTTTCCGTCTCATCAATGAAATACAACAAGACATATTGACCAATAATTTTCCCTCGTGTTACATATCTACGGTTTATCTTAACACCAACCCTCTCATCAGCATTAAATCCAGCTTCAGGAAATACTTCAAGTTCTTTTAGTCCGCTCACAATCTTAGCTACAGTATTATGAGCGGACTGTTTGGACAATAACACGGTTGCAATATAGTCATAGATACTATCAATCGCTTGACTAACTTCTTCTGAAATAAGAACCTTATAAACCATAGCGCGCGCTCATTTCTTCCAAGGAAATACCTTTTCCTGCTTCATACTCTTTCATAGCTTTTTCTGATTGTGCTTGTAACTCCGAAATCAATCGCTCACGACGCCAATCATCAGCAGTTCTGATTGGTAAATCTTGCTCTAAGACAATTTGTTCCACAAATAAAGAAATAGCATCAGTCATTGTCATCCCCTTAGCTTTGACAATCTCCCGAGCTTGTTCCATAGTCACTTCATTGAGTTTGAAATTATATTGTTTGGATAAAGAAATAGCCATAATATACCTCCCGTATATATTCTATATAGCTATTATACCTTATATGAGGTATTCATACAAGATTTTTGGTAAGGAGAAAAACATTTCAAAGCAAAAAAGAACTAGAGAAAACTGCTCTCTAGTTCTGATTCTTTTCTATCCTTCGACCGCTGCAACGATTTCCGCAACGAGGGCTGAATCGGTCACGCCTGTAACCTTTTCCACGACATTTGCAAGGGGTTCTTGGGCTAACATAGCTTGTAATTCAACAGATTGGGCATCTGTTTCATCCTTGTATTCAAAGATATAGCGAACAGTTTGCAGGAGGGCATCATAGCTCAAGCCACGCTCCCGCAATTCGCGGATGGGGCGAATAAAGCGCTCATCATAGCCGAGTTTACGGATTGGTGTGCGGGCTACACGCGCCACATCATCCACGATAAAGGGATTTTCAAAGCGGCTGATAATAATCTTGTGGTAATCTTCAAGGGCTGTTTCCTCAAAGCCCCACTTGGCAACGAGAAGGCTGCGAATTTCAGCAAGTACCGCTTCAACTTTTGCCTTGACTGTTGGATTTTCAAGGGCTTCCAAAATCGTTTGCGCTCCGAAGTGAGCTCCTATATAGGCTGATGTTGCATGCCCAGAGTTTACAGAGAATAATTTCCGCTCAATGAACGGTTCAAGGTCTGCTTCATAGTGGACTTTTGCTAGCTTCAAGTCAGGATTTTTCATGGCATGGGTTTCCACGACCCACTCATTGAAAGGCTCCACCACTACAAACAGCGGATCTTCATGACTTTGAGCAGGGACAATGCGGTCGACCGCAGCATTTGGAAATCCGATATGCGCTTCCGCAAAGGCCAAACCTGCTTCAGACAAGTGTTTCTTCACTTCTTCGTAGAGGAAGCTAGAGCCTCCAATCATGTTTTCGCAGGCAAGAACATCAAGGGGCTGGGTATTGCCTGCTGCCTGACGTGCTTCAATCCCTTGCGCTACTAGAGGTGCGATAAAAGGTAGGATATTTGGGCCAATCGCTATGGTCACCAAGTCAGCTTCTGCAATGGCAGCGACCACTTCTTCGGGATGCTGACCATTATTAATCCCACGCACACCTGATACGGCAATGTGGCGCTGGCCTTCTTCGGCAATCTCGATTTCATAGCTGCCACGTTCGTTGAGCGCATCGATAATCCGCTCATTCACATCGACAAAGGCAATATCAAAGCCATTTTCAAATAAAATTTCACCGATAAAGCCACGACCGATATTTCCTGCACCAAAATGGACTGCTTTTTTCATCTTCATACCTTCTTTCTTATCCGACGCTGTTTAAGAGAGCCATGATTTCTTCTTTTGAACCTGCATCTGCTAGTTTAACAACATTGTCTACATCAGCGCAGAAAATGGAGATTTTTTGAATGATATCCAAGTGCTCATCGCCAAGACCTGCAATTCCAAAGAGAACAGTCGCAATCTTTGAGTCTTCTTCTGTTCCAAAATTCACCCCAGCAGGGACTTGAACGATGGTAATGCCTGATGAAAGGACTTCTTTTTTGGCGGCATCTGTTCCGTGCGGAATGGCAATAAAGTTGCCCATGTAAACAGACAATTCTTCATTGCGCTCAATCATCGCCTCGATATAGGCTTCGTTGACATGTCCTGCATCTACTAGTTGACGGCCGCAGAAGCGAATCGCTTCTTCTTTTGTTGCAAATGCTTGCTTTAATTGAATCAGTTCTTGTTGAAGTTCCATGTTAATTCTCCCATTGTTTGATTTTTTCATTGAAGATTGAATTCAGGAGTTGGTAGATAATTTCCTGATTTCCTGTACGATAAATTTCTGTATAAAGGTTGTTTTCGATAATGGACTGGCTGATAGCTGTCATCAATTCTCGGATTTCTTCCTGCTCGCCTAGTTTGGTCAACATGACCAAAACCCGCTGAACGGTTTCTGGTTGATTGTTCATCGATAGGGCTGTGACAGGCTGCTGGAGAGAAACGATTTGAAATTGGCTCTGGGTCACCTGACTGGACTGGGTGTGAATCAGGGCCAGATTGGTATTTGGAATGGCAAGAGGGCTCATCTGAAAGCGTGAAATCAACTTGTTCGCCAAATAATGCCAATCCTTGACAAAGGAAAGCTGCTCGACAATCTGGGTCACCGTTTCTTCAAAGGTCCCGGAATTTTCTAAGTCATAGAGTGCGAAATGTTCCAGCAAATGACTGCTGCCTTTCAAATAGGCCTGCAAATCATAGTGCTTGTTGACCACGATTTCCTCACGAACTGCCACCGTTCGATGTTCCTGAATCGACTGCAATCTTTCCTGCAATTCCAAAATTTCCTTGGTATTGGGAAAGGTGGAGATGACATCCATATCCATCTGCGGAATCGGCTTGGTTGCAAGGCAATAATCATACTGCGCAAGGTTTAGCTGCGCAAGATTGGTCGTACTTTGCACATCCATCCAGCCCACAAAAGGTGCGACACTTTTAATCTTGGACACTAGGACACTAGTTGTCAAGGGCCGCTCATCTGTCACCAAGAGCATCCGAATTGGATAAATGTCAGGACTTCGTCTAAGGCTGGAAGCAAAGTGGAGAGTCACCAGTTCATACTCGTATTCATTGTGGATATAGCGCGGAAAAAGATCCTGCATGACTAGGCTCACAACGCTGTGCAAGAAAGGATTTTTCTGGGTTGCCAGATAGGCCACATTGGTCGTTGCGCGGTCTGGAAAAAGGACAGGCACCGCCAAACTCAAGCGAATGTGGTGAAACAATAAGGGAAAGAGCACCTTGTCTTTGACAAAGTCAATCTTGGTAAAGCGCGAAATGCTATCGACCAGTTGGGAAATGCTGTAATAAAAACCGCTATCAAAACTCTCACTAAACAAGGGCACTTCCTGCCGCTTGATAATGACCTCATCCAAAATCGTTGCAAAATAGATGATTTCCTGAATGCTGTAAAATTGCTTGGTTTCCTTGGCCAAATCTGTAAAGACCTTTTGAGCAAAATCAAGGGCCACCTTGGAGACATTGACCTGCTGGGTTAATTCTCCCTGATTGTCTGCTAGCCCTAGCAAAATCATCAGAAATTCCTTGAGTTTCGGGTCCAAATCCCCCAGCAAATGTTGATAGCGTTCAAAAACCTGACGTGCCTGCCGTATCCTAGCTACCTGTAAAATCGGAAAGTCAGCATAGTCGTCCGCCCAAAAATCCTGAATCGAAATGGTATTGGCCAGCAAAATGGCTAAAAAGCGGCGCTTCTGACTGGTCGAGCTTTCCACCCGATACCCTCGTTGACGCACCAATTGCAATTCAAAAACTGCAAGGCGTCGCTCGATTTCTGCAACGTCTTGAATCACGGTGACATTTGAGACCAAAAACTGGTCTTGCAATTGCTCATTGGTCACCAAATCCTGACTGGTCAGCAATTGATAGGCCATCAAGGTCTGGCGCTGGCTCGGAGAATAGGCCGTATCTGACTGATAATCGCTCAAGGCAGAAAGGTTTCCCGACAGGTAGTATTTCTTGCCGTCCTTAATCAATTGAATTTCTTCTTTAGAAAGGCTCTCGGTCAAGTCTGACAAGGTCCGATAAACCGTCCGTGAGGAGACCTGCAAGATATCCGCCATTTCCTTTAAGGAAAGCTTTCCTACCTGGAGGAAAGCTTTCATCAGTTGTTCTTCTCGTTTGGTTAGTAACATACTTTCATTATACTACAGTTGTTGCGAATTGTCCGTTGGAATGACGTCTGCTTAATGTTGAATGCGCGCCACCAATTTGTCATATTCTGGCGTTGTGACAAGGCTATCAACGACCAAGAGTTTCGCTTGTGGTGCTACTGCTTGGACATTTCCTTGTTCGGCTACAGTTGTTACAATCAAACTCGTTTGTACATTGTACTCTGACAAGGCTGCATAAGGCAGGCTGACAACTGGAATGTCGATGCCCTTATTTTTAAAGACTGCACTTAAGGTTGCTTGACCCATTGTCGCTGACCCTTGGGCTTCTCCATAAGCAAAGACCACTTCGTTTACCTCATTCAAGTCTGGTGTCGCATCTGCAACGGT
Source organism: Streptococcus cuniculi (assembly GCF_001921845.1). Classification (GTDB taxonomy): domain Bacteria; phylum Bacillota; class Bacilli; order Lactobacillales; family Streptococcaceae; genus Streptococcus; species Streptococcus cuniculi. Next base: position 258,857 of record NZ_MSJM01000002.1, read on the forward strand.
TGCTTCTACCTGAACTGAAGCAGGTGCAGCTGTTTGATTGGTCAATTGGGCAATGATTTCATCGTATTTTGGTGAGGTAAGGAAATTATCCACCGCTACGTGAATGGCACGTGGTGTGCGTTGTGCAGCACGATCTGCCAATTCTTCTTGGGTGATAATGAGCGTATGGTCTGTATCTTGGAGATTCGCAATCGCCTTGTTTGTTACAGGGATGTTCAAGCCTGCTTTTTTCACCTTATCGCGGAGCAAGGATGCACCCATAGCAGAACTTCCCATACCTGCATCGCAGGCAAAGATGATTTGGTGTACGTTGTCTGTTGTCACATCACTTGATACAGCCACCTGTGCTTGACCTTTTGCAACAGCTTTTGCAGCTTTAGTGGCTGCTTGCGCTGATTCAAGAGAAGCTCCTTCTGACTTATCTGCTTTCAAGATGATAGAGGCAACAAGGAAGGAAGCAGCAGCTCCTGCAAAGACACCGCCCCACACAGCTAGAAGATTGGCAAAGTAGTTTCCTTCTTTTGGTACAAGAGTAGTAATGGCAATGATTGAACCTGGTGAAGATGCTCCCACAAGACCTGCATTCAACAATTGGAAGGTAAAGGTCCCAGATACACCACCTGCAATCGCAGCTAGAAAGAGGGCTGGTTTCATCATCACGTATGGGAAGTAGATTTCATGAATCCCACCGAGGAAGTGAATAACCATTGCTCCCCATGAAGAAGATTTAGCAGAGCCTTTGCCGAACAAAGCGTAGGCAAACAAGATACCAAGACCAGGTCCAGGGTTTGCTTCCAAAAGGAAGAGAACAGATTTTCCGACTTTTAAGACTTGTTCAGTTCCAAGCGGTGTAAAGATACCGTGGTTAAGAGCGTTGTTCAAGAACAAGACTTTTGCTGGCTCGATGATGATATTGGCTAATGGCAAGAGCTTCATATCGACAATCGCTTGAACACCATCTCCGATAGCCGTTGTCATGCTGGATACGAATGGTCCTACCACTTTAAAGCTAATCAACATGAGGGCAAATCCGATAAGACCTGCCGAGAAGTTGTTAACCAACATTTCAAATCCAGGACGAATCTTTTCTTGGAAGGCTTGGTCAAATTTCTTGATGACCCATGCACCAAATGGACCAACCAGCATAGCACCGATAAACATTGGTACTTCTGAACCCGCAATAACTCCCATGGTCAGGATTGCGCCGACTACACCACCGCGTTGGCCGTAGACATTGTAACCACCTGTGTATCCAATCAAGAGTGGCAACAAATAAGTAATCATTGGCGCTACAATTGTAGCAAATTCAGCGTTCGGAAGCCAACCTTTTTCAATGAAGAGCGAGGTCAAGACACCCCACGCAATAAATGCCCCAATATTTGGCATCACCATATTTGATAAGGTCGTCCCCAGTTTTTGAATCCGAACCTTTAATGAAGTATTTTCCATATTTTCCTCCTAATTCTTTCTGATTTTATTATACACTCACCTCTGACAGAAAAAAACTCAAATCTTGTCACAAAAATTTTGACAAAAAGAGACGGGAATATTTCCCGTCTCACCATACTATTTATTCTTTACCGCATCTGTTGCGACATCTTCTCCAAACCATTTGTCAGAGATTTTTTGGAAGCTACCGTCTGCATACAATTCCTTAAAGGCTGCATTGATTTTTTCGACCAAGGTCGTATCTGCCTTACGAGCTCCGACTGCAAAGGCTTCTTTTTCAAATCCTGCATCGATGATTGTGTAGTCCCCTATCAAGCCCTCTTGTTGCAAGTAGTACTTTGCATAGACACGGTCAATCAAGAGGCCATCAATCCGATCATTTTTCAAGTCAATCAAGGCTTCGTTAAAGGTTGCGTATTGGGTTGCTTCATTGTTTTTCACAAGGTCTTTTAAGATTGCAGGCTGCGCTTCAAAATTCGCATAGCCAGATGAACCCGCTTGCGCACCCAGTACCTTGTCTTTCATGCCCGCATTATCTGTAATATTCGATGATTTTTTAGTCACCAATACTTGGAGATTGGCCATGTAATCATCGGTAAATAGAACTTTTTCACGGCGCTCATCGGTTGCGGAATACCCATTCCAAATCAAATCAATGTTGCCATTGTTTAATTCTGTTTCTTTCAAGTCCCAGTCAATCGGCTGCCATTCGATGGCAATTCCGTATTTGTCAAAGACTGCTGTTGCCAAGTCAATATCAAACCCTGCATATTGACCATTTTTTTCTTCAAATCCCATTGGTACAAAGGTCTTGTCAAAGCCAATCGTGATTTTTTTGCTTTCCTCATAGCTAGACCAATTGTCTTTCTTCGCTGCTGAATCTCCTGATCCACACGCTGCAAGAGTCAGACTTGCGACCATTCCTACTAGACCGATAACGATTGATTTTACTTTCATATTTTCTTCCCTTTCGTAGATAAACTCTAATGTTTAGGCTCAATCTTGATAATCTCATCGGCAATATTTTCTGCAAATTGCATGTCATGGGTGACCACGATTTGCGTAATGCCAGTCCTGCGATTCTCAAGAATGAGATGTTCCACTTCTTTTCGTAACTCAGGGTCAAGTGCTGAGGTCGGTTCATCGTAACCAATCATCTCAGGGTCAATCATCATGGCGCGCGCCAAGGCGACACGCTGCTTTTGCCCACCTGATAAGGAATAAGGATAGGCATCTGCATGACCAGCTAGACCAAGTGTTTCAAGCAATTGACGGGCTTTGCTTTCAGCCGCTGCACGAGAAGTATTCTGTGTTTTGATGGGCGACAAGATTAGATTTTCCAACACCGATAGGTGCGGAAATAGCTGGAAATCTTGGAAAACAAAGCCCAACAAATGTCGTTTCCCTAACTCTTCTAAGGGAAGTTCTTCCCCATTATAGATTAATTGACCAGAATCAATGCTCTCAAGCCCTGCCAACATCCGTAGCAAGGTGGTTTTTCCACCGCCAGACTGCCCAACGATGGCAAGGATTTTTCCTTCTGGAATCACGAGGTCATAGTTGGAAAAAATCTGCTTATTGTCAAAACGTTTGGAAAGATTGCGTACTTCTAACATAAGACCTCCTATTTATAATAATCAAATTTTTTCTCAATCCGATTGGCAACCAAGGTCACAAGCCCAATCATCACCAAGTACAAGGCACCCGCGATAAACATAGGCGCTAGACTAACATCGCGGTTGGCCGCGGTCCGACTAGCAAGAAGCAAGTCATTGACCCCTAGCGCATAAATCAGGGACGTATCCTTGACCAAGGTTGTCACTTCGTTAAAGACGCTTGGAAGAACAATTTTCACCACCTGAGGAAGAACAATGTAGCGAATGGTCTGGACAGGTGTAAATTTCAATACTTTTGCTGCCTCATACTGGCCAGCAGGAATCGCCTCGATTCCCCCACGGAAGATTTCAGAGAAATAAGCCGCATAGTTGAGGGTAAAGGTGATAATCACCGCAGGCATTCGATCAAAGGTAATGCCCACGCTCGGTAAGACATAATAGACAAAAATCAACTGGAGCAACAAGGGCGTCCCACGCATGATGAGCACATAAAGATTCAAAAACCAGAGCAAGGGCTTAAATGGAATTTTCATCAGAAAGGCTACCAGCGCTCCTAATGGAAGAGACAGGAGCAAGACCATCACAAAGACTTGAAAAGATACCAAGGCACCATTTAACAAGCTCGGTAAAATTTCGATAATATATCCCATAATCTCCTCCAAAATAGTAATTAAACCTTAGTATAACAGAAATTTCTGAAAATTAAAAGACCTTTTTCTGCATTTTTATAAGATATAGTGAAATTTTATTCCATTCCAAGGCAGATAAGGTGCCACTGCCTTTTCATCTTCTTTATTATCATAAAAAATGAAGAATAAAAAAGCCTTCAGAAAATCTAAAGGCTAAACTTTTATCTAGTTAAAAACCCTTGTAAAATCTCAAAAACTTCTTCTTTGGAAAATAGAATATCTGCACTTTATCATGCTTTTTAATAAAATGCAATTTTATTGATAAAACAATCAATTTGCTAGTCCTATATTCTGAATATCGAAATACAGGTGCAGGTAGTCCTCACCTTATTCAAGTTCACCGGTGACAATATTCAATAGAAAATCGCCAAAACTTTCATATAATATTTCATCTGTATTAGGTTTTCCATTGGGAACGAACGCTGTCACTGTGGGTTCCCCAACAGAATTCAACTTGTCATAATTCAGACAGTACAGCTCACCATTACCTAATTCATAAATGATTACAAGATAATGAGGAAGACCAATCTCCTCTCTTTCTAACAATGTGAGCCAAACTGAATCAGGCACACTAGAATTCTCAAAGTCTTCTTTAAAAACACCGTAAATTTCTGAAGAACCAAAATTTCCAGCACCGAAACGTGAAACAAAATCACGATAATCATCTGGATACCTCACTCCTAAGGCTTCTTCAGCCAATCTAATCAGACTATCTGAACACTCTCCAAAATAATCCATCATCTCTATATTTTCGAAAATTAAAGAAATGGCTTGTTCATAATTACCCATTCTTTACCTCCATAATTTGGATTTGGGATATCATCACCTACTCCCCATCTCCAACCGTTCTATCTTAACATCTCCTAGGTTATCAAAAGAATAGCGTTGACTGCCTTTGTCAAACCAGCGTTTGAGAACGACATCATTTAGCATATAATCTGACTTTTCACGAATCCAATTGGCGTCTAGCCCATAAGGTTTTAGATACTCTAACACTTCTTTGGTATCCGTCAGCTGCAAACTCGGCAAGCCTTTGGTGGAACTGAAATGGTACATCCCTTTGAGTGTTTCAGCTAAGCTTATTCCTTCATCTGCCTCAACTATATCGTGGTACGCTACAACAAAGGATAGGGAATTATTTGAATTGGAAATCTCTACACTTTCGGTCAATTGATTATCTTTATAATACCAATTTATATAGATATATTGGTCTGGAGATAATTCCTTCGTATATTTAAGTACCATGATATCCTTAAGTCCTACATAAACTACTATGCTTTCATCTTCTTGTAGTAATGTATTTTTTATTGGTAAGCCTTTAATTCTATCTGGCTTTCTATATGCTTGACTACTGTCTAAAACATTGTTTAAATGAGGAAGTTTCACAGGTCCATCTGGATAGACCTCCGCATAATTCATCTCTTTAAAAACATTATCCAGTGATTTATATTCTACGTGTCGGTATACTTGATAGGAGAGAATAAGCAGAATCGGAATGGCAACTATATAAAGCAGTCTTCTTATCGTTTTCTTTTTCATTTGTGCGACCTCCTTCTCTCATCGTCTCTAGTATACTCTATTTTCCCGATTTTGACCATAAAATCATTGCAAACAAAAATCCCCGCAGCAGATCTGCGAGGAAAAGGGGTTATACATCTTATTCAACCGTAACGGCTTTGGCCAAGTTACGTGGTTTATCAACGTCTAGTCCACGTTGAAGGGATGCGTAATAGGCAATCAATTGCGTTGGAATGACCATTGAGATGCTAGAGAGGAATGGATGAACCTTGTTGACCACGATGTCGTCATCTTCACGATCCAAGCCTTCTTCGACAATAGTCAAGATGTGCGCACCACGAGAAACGACTTCTGCAATATTTCCACGGGTATGCGCCGCAACTTTCTCACTAGCTGAAATCAAGGCAATCACGGGGGTACCGTCTTCAATCAGGGAGATGGTTCCGTGTTTCAACTCACCAGCCGCAAATCCCTCACATTGAATATAAGAGATTTCTTTTAATTTGAGCGCAGCTTCAATCGTTACATAGTAGTCATTGCCACGTCCGATATAAAAGGCATTGCGGGTGGTTGCAAGCAACTTCTCAACCTTTTCAGCAATCACATCTTTTTCAGACAAGGTTGCCTCAATCGATTGAGCTACAAGGGACAATTCATGTACCAAGTCAAACTCGCGCGCTTCTTTCTTGCCATTTGCTTCTCCGACTGCTTTTGATAGGAAAGCAAGGGCCGCAACTTGAGCAGTATAAGCCTTGGTAGAAGCTACCGCAATTTCAGGCCCTGCGTGAAGGAGCATGGTATAAGTTGCTTCACGTGAAAGGGTAGAACCTGGTACATTAGTAATAGTCAAACTTGGAATGCCCATTTCATTGGCCTTAACGAGAACCTGACGGCTATCAGCGGTTTCTCCAGACTGGGTCAAGAGGATAAAGAGCGGTTTCTTGCTCAAGAGTGGCATGTGGTAACCCCATTCAGAAGCCACACCCAATTCAACTGGCGTATCAGTTAAGGCTTCAATCATATTCTTAGAAGCATAACCTGCATTGTAAGATGTTCCTGCTGCAAGAATGTAGATGCGGTCTGCTTCCTGAACAGCTTTGACAATGGCTGGATCAACCGTCATCTGACCGTCCGCATCAGAGTATGCGCTAATCAACTTACGCATCACGGTTGGTTGCTCATCGATTTCTTTTAGCATATAGAACGGATAAGTGCCTTTTCCGATGTCTGACAAGTCAAGCTCTGCTGTGTAGCTGCCACGTTCGATAGGATTGCCATCATAGTCCATCACTTCTACGCTCTCTTTTGTCACAATGACCAACTCTTTATCGTGAATTTCCATGTACTCGCTGGTTTCACGAATCATGGCCATGGCGTCTGAACAGACCATATTGTAGCCCTCTCCAAGACCGATGAGAAGCGGAGATTTATTCTTTGCCACATAAATCGTGTCAGGATTAGCAGCATCAATCAAGGCAAAGGCATAAGACCCTTGGATGATGTGAAGGGCTTTTTTGAAGGCTTCAAGGACAGACAAGTCCTCTTCCTCAACAAATTTCCCAATCAAATGCACTGCAATTTCTGTATCTGTCTGCCCCTTGAAATCATGCCCTGCCAAGTAAGTGTTTTTCATTTCAAGATAGTTTTCAATCACACCGTTGTGAACAAGGACGAAACGTCCTGTTTGCGAGGTATGAGGGTGGGCATTGTCTTCCGTTGGTTTTCCATGAGTGGCCCAACGTGTATGACCGATTCCAATCGTCCCTTCTACAGCATCTCCCACCTTAGCGGATAAGTCTGCAATACGGCCCACCGATTTGACCAAGTGTCCTCTTGCCCCACCTGTCACAAAAATTCCCGCTGAATCATAGCCACGGTATTCTAATTTTTCAAGTCCTTGAATTAAAATATCAGTTGCGTTTGTATTTCCTACAACACCAACGATTCCACACATACAATCTACCTTCCGTTTCTAGTAATCTTTTATTGAATACTTAACAAATTCCAACATTCATCCTTTTTGATAATTTCTTAGATAGTGCGGACACAAGCAACTCTCTTCGAGATTTAATTGCTATTTTTTGAACCTAGGGTCTCAAAAAATGCCGTTTCTGGCAAACACTTTGTCTTTGCTAGGAATTCCACTCCAGCGAAAATATCAGATTTGGACTCACTTCGTTCGCCACTCTTTCAACCCCAGTATCAACCAGTCGTTCTGTAGACTGTTGCTACCCGATGTTAGAGAGGAAAACAATATAATGCTGTTTTTTATTTTTATTAAGAAAATTGGTATAGTCATCTATCCGGTAAACAAAACCAATAAAATTAGTATATAGCAAAGATTATTATTTGTCAAATTTAAAATTGGTCTAGTCTAATTTGTGAAGAAAAAAACTAACCCTACTTCTGGGTTAGTCCGATATCGATAAAGCCAAATTCACCGATTGGGCTGACGCGGAAAGTCAGACGCCCGATGACTTGTTTGGATGAAATCAAACCGAGTGTGCGGCTATCTTCGTGGTTGGTGCGAATGTCATTGAGAATCCAATAATTCTTTTTCTCAAGCCGAGGGACAATGACATCTTCTGTATAGTAGTCTTGATGATTGGCTGATTTACTAAGATAGGTTTCCTCGACAATTTCATTGTTGCGGTACAAGACATCGTCCATATAGGTCACGCTATCACCCTCCTTGGCAATAATCCGACCGACATGTTCTGCTCCATCTACTTGATATAAGACAAAATCACCGTATTCGAGTTCCTTGCCTTTTACTGCAATGATGATATCATCTTCTTTGAGGTACTGGTTGGCCATTTCCTTGGTGATGGTGACTGGTTCAAAGACCCAGATACGCAGTGCGATAAGCCCCAAGACCAACAAACCAATAATAATAATGCGATGAATAAAATCCCTTTTTGCCATACTTCTCTCCATTTCTCTATTACTAGTATAGCATATTTTCTCAAAAATTACCTAGGACTTTCTCCCATGATTGCGGCATACACCCTATCTGCTACTAGCTGATTGCCTAGCGGGGTCAAATGCAGCCCGTCGCTATAATACTCTAGATGCCTTTCTGTCAAGGGATAAAAATTAATCCACTCTAGTCCGCGTTCTTCAGCGATTCTAGGAATAATCTCCTGCAACTCGGTGCGTACAATGTCATTATTCAGTCCAAATCGGCTGGTCGGAACATACGGGGGTACTAGGAGATAGACATCTGGTTGACTGGGCATTTTCAGGTAACGATCGACCAGCTCGCCATATTCCTTGATAAAACGCTCTTTATTCCAATAAGGGCCACGACTATCATTGCTTCCAATCATGATGATGACAATATCTGCCTCACTCTCAAGCGACAACTGGGCATTTTTTTCCTGCAAATAAGGATAATCCGAGGTGGACTGTAAAGAACGACCGCTTAAACCAAAATTAGAAACCTGATAATGATGTCCTAATTTGTCAGCCAAGATACTGGGATAGGCATCGCGTTCTCGATTTTCTAAGCCATAACCATAGGTCAAACTATCACCAACAGTCGCAACCTTGATTGCTCCATTTCCAATCGTTAGGACTTCTGGGTACATTACATCCGACATATCTTCTCCTTTTTTTCTATTCTATCATTTTCCAAAAAATAAAGAAACCTTCCTGTCTTTGTGCTATACTAGAGATATGAAACAAAAGAGAATAATCATTATCGGTGGGGGAATCGTTGGCTCTACTGCTGCCTTTTACCTCTCTCAAGACCCAGAAATGCACGTCACACTTATCGATGAAGGAAGAGGCAATGCAACACGGGCTGCTGCTGGTATTATTTGTCCTTGGCTCTCGCAGCGCCGCAACAAAACCTGGTATCACCTAGTGGATAGGGGAGCAGCCTTTTATCTGGAGCTGATGCAGGATTTGCAAAAAGCGGGTATGCCCCAGCTCCCCTACAAGCAAACGGGAACCTTGGTCTTTAAGAAAAAAGACTCCTTGCTGGAGAAATTGGCGACCATGGCACAAGAGAGACGGAACCAGTCTCCCATGATTGGCCAACTCGAAGTGCTAAAAGGGCAAAAGTTAAGAGAACAAGTTCCTCCTCTTGTGACAGACCAGGGAGCTGTTCTCACCCATGGTGGCGGACGGGTCGATGGTGGGCAACTCTTAGACCAACTGCAAGGTCTCTTTCAGCAACAAGGTGGACAATTGCTCAAAGGAAAAGCCCAGCTACTAGCAAACCAACAGGTCCAAGTAGGTGCTGACCTGTATGACTATGACGAAATCATCTTGGCAGCAGGTGCCTGGTTGCCAGGGCTTCTCACGCCTCTTGGCTACGAGGTCGATATTGCCCCGCAAAAAGGACAGCTGCTTGAGCTAGAGACCACCTTTGATACGGATACTTGGCCAGGCTGTATGCTCCATGGAGAAATTGACATTCTGCCATTTGAAGGGGGAAAACTGGTCATCGGAGCGACCCATGAAAATGATCAAGGCTATGATTTATCACTTGATAGGAAGCAAATCCAACAGATGAAAGACATTGCTACTTCTTTTATCCCTGACTTGGCACAATGCGAAATCAGCCAGACCCGCGTTGGAACTCGTGCCTATACCTCGGATTTTCTGCCCTTCTACGGACGACTATCCCAGCAACCTGCTATCCTAGTAGCGAGTGGTCTCGGCTCTTCTGGGCTGACCTGCGGTCCTTTTATCGGCTGGCAATTAGCCCAATCCATCCTCGGACAAAAGACAGGGTTTGATGCAACCCCCTATTCCCCTGATGCTTATATCACCGTCAGATAAAGCGACTAATACCCAAAATCCCTCTTCCGAATGGAAGAGGGATTTTAGAACGTAGATAAACAATTTTCTATTTAAACAAGTTCAAAAGCTCTGCTAACTGAACACTCGATTTCCGATTTTCGCGAGCGGAGCGAGCCCCATCAGATACTTTTCGCTGTGGTAAAAGTAGGGAGTGGGCAAAGATCGTGATTTCGTAGAAATCGATTATCCTCGCTCCTTTGTTTCTGGGCTCGGGCTAAAATAATCCACTGGATTATTTTACTCCGCAGGAAGTCGCTACCGTCCGCACCACCTAAGAAAAGTATCATAAAAGAACTTTTTCTTCAATCTGTATCTCTTTCCATTCGGAAGAGGGATTTTAGAAGGTTTGAATGTGATACTATTCTACAATCAACATAGATTTGATAACCTTGCGGTCTGCCATGTCTTGGTAGGCTTGGTTGACATCGTCCAAGGAGTAAGTTTGGGTAAAGACACGACCTGGATTGATGTCGCCGTCGAGAACGGCTTTGAGCAAGACTTGCTTGTTATAGGTCGTTACAGAGGCTGAACCGCCTGCAACGGAGATATTTTGGGCAAAGGTTGAGCCGAGTGGGCGGCTGTTGTAATGCGGTACACCAACAAAACCAACGCGTCCCCCATTGTGAAGTACACCGAGAGCTTGCTCGATGGCAGCTTCTGTTCCCACACATTCAAGGGCTGCGTCTGCTCCACCGCCTAAAATTTCACGAACTTTGGCAATCCCCTCTTCACCGCGTTCTGCTACGACGGCTGTCGCACCTGATTCCAGGGCCATAGCCTGACGATCGGCATGGCGGCTCATCAAGACAATCTGTGAAGCACCCATCATTTTAGCCGCAATGACCGCACATTGACCAACCGCACCGTCGCCAATCACGACTACCTTGTCTCCGCGTTGAACATGTGCCACCCGCGCTGCATGGTAGCCTGTCGGCATAACATCTGCCAAGGTAAGAAGAGACTTGAGCATGCCTTCTGAATAGTCAGACGGCTGTCCAGGTACCTTCACCAAGGCCCAATTTCCGTAGTGGAAACGGAGGTATTCAGACTGGAAGCCACCGCCCCAGTTGGTCGGCGCTGGGTGATTGTCACAAGTGCCGTCAAATCCTGCCCGACAGGCGTCACAATGCCCGCAACCGTGTGTAAATGGTACGATTACAAAATCGCCCGGTTTGACCGTGGTAATCTCACTTCCGACTTCTTCTACAATCCCCAAGGCCTCATGACCAGAATTGATAGAATGCGCTGCCTTATCATCCCCATGCGAATAAGACCAAAGGTCTGACCCACAGACACAGGCCCGCACAATCTTAATAATGACATCATCCTTTTCTTGAATCTGAGGCTTGTCCACCTCACCGATAATCATAGAGCCAGCCTTTTCAAAAATCGCTGTTTTCATGTACTTTCCTCACTTTCTTTACTTTACTATAGTGGATTGAGCAAGGCATAGGACAAGGCAGGGAGCTACAGATAGAATTGACGTTCATCAAAGCGACTGAACGATGTCCTAACCTTTATTCAATTCACTATAAACTGTTTCTAGTATAGCACTTGAAGTAAACTCCAAGTCAAGGATTTTTACAGAAAATCATCTATTTTTTATCTTGACCAATCCATATGCCAGCAGGCAGGCGATAACCATCAGGCCACTACTGATGTAAAACGGAGTGATGAAGGTTTCAATCTGGAGTTTTTCTAGTAATTTGGTCAGTAAGACAGGTGTTAGAACGACACCGATATTTCCGCCGGTAATCGCAAGACTAGTCACAAAATGAACTTGTTCTTTCGGAAAGTGCTTGGAAATGTAGTAAAAATTAAAGGACATGATGCCGACAAAACTCATCCCCACTAAAATACTAGCCAATACAAAGAGTGGTAAATTGAAAGGGAGGGTAAAGAGAAGATTGCCAAGTCCCATTGCCATCAGGACAGCAAAGAGGGTTCTATCTCCTAATTTCTTTACAATCGGTCCAAAGAAACAGCCTGTGATAATCCCGCTAAAAGCCAAGATGGTAAGCAACTGACTGGACAGGGTGGTGGAAAGACCGTACTGGGTCACGAGTAAACTTGGAATTTTAATGGTCGCACCGATATAACTAATCCCCACTAGGAAGGTGAGACAGACCACCAAGCCCACCTTGCGGTTCCAGACAAGGGCTTCTTTGACAGCTACCTGCGCTTGATGTGTTTCAGGAACGTTGAGATAAAAGAGCACCAAGACCGGGAAGGCTAGCAGATACACTAAAAAGGTATAGTTCACCCCGATGAGCAAGGCATAGCCTGCGACAAAGGTAGTCAAGGCCTTTCCGATATTTAAAAAAGCCGTCCGCAAGCCAATCATCTGTGCTCGCACATCTCCCTCGTAAAAGTCGCTAATTAGGCTGATAGACAGCGAATTGTAGAGTCCAATTCCCACTCCTAACAACAAGCGACAGACAACGATGAGTGGAAAGGAAGTCAAAAACGTTGGCAGGGCACCAAAGATACCAATCAAGCCCAATCCTAGCAAGACGGTTCGCTTGGTACCGAGCCAAGATACGACCAAGTTGCTCAATAAGACCGTAATGGTAATCATCATAGCAGGCACCGTCACCAAACTTTCTACCGAAGCAAGACCAATACTGGTATTCCTTGCGTGGTAGTAGTCATACAATTTGGGAATGGCGGGCGCAATTGCCAAGTGAGACATTAAAAAGATGGAAATCACCAAGAGTGAGAATCGCATCATGGATTTCGTTTTCATGTTTTCTCCTTTCGTTTTACACTATAAAACAAAACATGTAACATTATACACCGAAATAAGTCGAGATACAAGTTTCTACTTGGCCTCTTTGACACATTAAAAAACTCGCTCAACCACTATCGATTCAGCGAGTTTTTTTCATTTTTCAATTGATAGGATTACAAGAAGAATGATAGAATCAATCCTCCGATAAGTCCTCCTACTAATGCGGCTGCTAGATTTGGCATGGCCTTATTTAGTTTTCCGCCACGTGTTAGTGTTGCGACAAACACCCCAACACCTGCTGCAAGCCCCATGTCAATCCAGACAGAACCTGCTTGCGTAATCATTGGTTTTGGAATCCCATGATTCATTGCCCAGACTGTTCCAACGATGAAAGCTGCTGCAATCCAACCACCGATTGCCCCCCAATGTTCGACCATTTTTCCCCAAATCATTTGAATGACAAAAGGAAATACAAAACCACCTACTATTGTCGCAATTGCTTGTTGAATCGTCATACTGTGTTCTCCTCCCTATTTTGCATCCCGTTCCATATCATCTAGAATCTTTGCAGAAACAAAGCCTCCTAGAGCAGCTCCAAGCGCTACTAACAAGAGAGTAGGTACAGAACTAGCGACTTCATTCCAACCGAGTAAAAAAGCATCGCGACAAATACCACAAATGGCAATACCAAGCCCCATATCTACAAAGGCTGCATCATCATCTTGCTTAATCAAGCCAACATAATGATTCATGAACCACATGGGACCGATGATAATAAAGGCTGCAAAATAGCCACCAACAATCCCGTAGGCATTCCCAAATGCTCCCCAAACACTCATTACAATCATACCTGCAATCATGTAACCCAGCGTTGATCGTAAAAATTTCATATCATCTCTCCTTCAATCTAGCCTAACTTCTTCACAAAGCATTCAAATAGTTTCCACGAAGATTCTGCACCTGGATCCCGATGGCCGATAGCTCGTTCACCTAAGCGAAGAGCACGCCCTTTTTTAGCGACAATGTTATCTGTACTTTCTGCACCTTGTTTCATCACAACTAGCGCTTCTTGCATGATTGCTGCTACATCGTCTGCTTCTTGATGCTGTGTCAAATAGTCCATTGCAGGAAGCATGGCATCAATCATAGTCTTATCACCAAGCTCTGCTTTTCCGCGATTTTGTACCGCAGTAACTCCTGCCCGATACATCTCTACAAACTCTGCAAAAGAAACCGCTTGTTTGTTCTGCGCAGCTACCCCCATTTTAAGAAAGAAACTGCCGTATAAGGGACCTGAAGCTCCACCGACTTTTCCTAGAAGAGACATACCTACTTTTTTAAACAAGGTAGAGATATTCTCAGCTGCCGTATCAAATTGTTCTAGTTGCTTGCTGACATCACGAAATCCAATGCTCAAATTGATGCCGTGATCGCCGTCTCCAATACTTGAATCTAAGGAGGTGAGGTAATCCCGTTCTACTTCAATCATTGCAGCCATTTCTTCAATGACAGCTTTAAAATATCCTATATCGAATGTTGTCATTATCATCACTCCTACGCTTTATAGTAAGGGGTATCACATGGCAAATCGAGCAATTCTTTCAATTCTGCGTCCACTCGAAGCAGAGTGATAGACATACCAACCATATCCATTGAAGTGGCAAAGTTGCCTACCAATGATTTATGGATGGCAATTTGATCAGTTGTCAACAATTCGTTCAACTTGCGGTAGCAGATGTATTGATCCATGAGTGGTAAGCCACCTAGGCCATTTACTAATACAGCAACTTCATCTCCAACAGCCAAATCTGTATGTTCTTTGATATAGCTGTAGATTTCTTCTACTACCTCATCAGCTGGACGTAATTTCTCACGACGGATACCTGGTTCTCCATGCAAGCCCATCCCCACTTCCATGTCTCCATCTTCCATTTCGAAAATTTCTTTTCCAGTCACTGGCAAGGTTGCAGACGACAAGGCAACACCCATTGAGAAGGTATTTTCATTCGCCCGTTCAGCTACAGCTTTTACCGCGTCTAAGTCATATCCTTTGGCAGCAGCGGCCGCAGCTACTTTAAATACAAACAAGTCACCTGCAACTCCACGACGATCTTCAAAGTTTTCAGATGAAATCAAATCATCTTTTACAGTAACGGTTTCTACTCGGATACCATCATCTGCTGCTAATTCAGCTCCCATATCGAAGTTCAAGACATCTCCTGCATAGTTACCATAGAGATATAAGCATCCCTTACCACTATCAACGGCTTTTACGGCATTGTAGCATGGTTCTGGAGATGGTGAAGTGTTGACATTGCCGACTACAGCAGCATCAGCAAAATCTTTTCCAACATAGCCCAAGAATAAAGGTTCGTGGCCTGATCCTCCACCGATGATAATCCGCACCCGTGGTTCTTCACTTAGCTGCTGACTAACCACTACACGGTCATCATGCTCTAATAGTTTTACATACTGAGGATTAGCTGCTGCATAGCCTGCTAGCATTTCTTCTACCACATTGTAGCCGTCGTTAATGAGTCTTCTCATGAGTTGTTCCTCCAAAAATTATTTATTTAAAGATATTTCTTCCAATATGTCCTCGGTACAAGCGCCAATCGATGCTTGTACTGCTCCTATAAAAGCTCCTTCAATCAAAGGGGCATCAAATAGGGTCACTTTCTGTCTATCTTCTTCTAAATCCAGCATCTCTATAGCTGTCTCCGAACTGAGGATAGAACTTCCAATGTCTGCAAAAATATAGATTTCTTCGCATTCACAACAGGCGTTCAGATGTTCGTAGATGGTAATGGCATTGGTTCCTAAACGACCATCGCCAGTTCCGCCTGCTGAAATAATTCGTACAGCTGTAGAATCTATCATTTCCTCCAGCATTTCCTTCAACCCCTCTGATATTTTTTCAGAATGGGATACTAAAATGATTGCTTTCACCTACTCACCTTCCTGCCTTTTTATCTGATGAACGAGTCGAATAATCTCTGCAAAATGATGCGGATTATGACCGAAACGTCCGACAAAGACTCCGTCCACGTTTTCATCTTTCACTAGCGTCTTCGTATTTTCTTTACTCACAGATCCACCGTAAATAATCCTGACAGAAGCTGCAACCTCTGTTCCATAGTCACGAGCGAGAATCTCACGAATGATGCGATGGGAGGCCCATACATAGGCATCATCTGCGGCCTCTGCTTGACCAATCGCCCAAACAGGCTCATAGGCAATGACTAGACGCTTGAGGTCATGACTGCTGATACCAGCTACTGCTGTCGATAGTTGCTGCATAAAATAGTCTTGCCTTACTTCTTCTGTGCACCGAACAGAATCGCCGATGCAAAGAACAGGAGTCAAATCTGCCTCAAAGGCTAGCTGCAACTTCTGATGGATGAGCTCATCTGTCTCACCAAAGTATTTCCGACGTTCAGCATGACCCAGCTCTACATAAGAGCCTCCCATATCGATTAATGATTCGATAGAAAACTCGCCCGTCATTGCTCCATTCGCAATGGGAGCGATATTTTGAGCACCGTAGCCTACCCCACTGCCTCGCAACATAGTCGCTGTTTGATGTAGAACCCCTAGGCTTGGAAAATAAAATAAGTCAACATCGGCATCTGCTAACGAGTCTAGTTCCTTCAAGAAACCTGCTAGGTACTCTTTTTCTAATGCCATCGTATTGCGATAATTTTTCTGGCTCAAACCCACAATCGGTCTACGTGTGTTTTTTCTGTCCTCTAGCATCTATTTTCCAACTCCATCACTTGCGCAATTTTTTTAGAAGAAGGACTTTCCACAAAGTGTTGTCCCAAGAAGGTAAGGACTAGTTCAGCGGCTAAATCTTGACCCACAACCTTGGAGCCGATGGTGATAATGTGAGCATTATTACTCAATTCCGCACGTTTCGCAGAGTAGACATCATGTACCTGTGCCGCACGAATCCCTTTGATCTTATTTGCAGCCATCGCCATTCCGATTCCTGTCCCGCATAATAAGATTCCCTTTTGTACTTCACCTGCTAAAATGCCATTCGATACTTTTTCTGCAATCCCTGGATAGTCAATACTGTCTTCGGAATAGCAACCATAATCTTCTACGTCATATCCATGACTTGCAAGCACTGTTTTAATAAACTCTTTTAATACGTAAGCATTATTATCTGCTCCAATTCCAACTTTCATATAGCACACCTCTCTTAAAATTTACTATCACAATGATACCGCTTTCTTTTCTTTTTGTCAATATTTTTTTGTTTTTTAGGATAAAAAGATAAATAAAAAGAAAGAAAAGAAAATAATTAGAAAGTATAAAACATTAAAATCTTCACAATACTTACTTTATATATGCTTTTACTTGACATTTTCCACTATTTTCGCTATGATAACGTATTGATAACCGTAAGAAAGATCGAATCGGAGAATGACCATGTATCAGGAAGAAAGACATAGAAAAATACTTGATATTTTATCTCAAAAAAAAAGTATACGTGTCAAAGATTTAAGCGAAGAGTTAGGGGTATCCCTTGTAACCATTCGGAATGATTTGGCGATACTTTCCCAGAAAAAACTAGTGGATCGAAGTCATGGAAAAGTGAGTGTCATCGATTCTTTAAACTTCCCAGCGCACACTTCCTATAATTTTAGAAGTAAGAAAAACGATGTCTTAAAACAACAAATCGCTCAAAAAGCATTTGACTTGCTTCAAACAAATGAGTGTATCCTCATCGATGCAAGCTCTACTGCTTACGAGTTGAGCAAATTGATTAGCCAGTCCTCTCTTCGCCTCACGGTGTTAACGAATGGAATGATGACTGCCGAGCTCTTAAAAGATGTTCCTAATATCACTACGATTCTCATCGGAGGGATTCTCAGAGGACGCTCCAACGCTATTGAGAGCACCTTGGGAGCAGAGATGTTGGTCAAGATGAACATCAATAAATTATTTGTCTCTGCGCATTCTTTCAATTTGGCAGATGGCTTGTCAGACTTTAACATTTACGAGGTTGAACTAAAGAAGATGATGGTCAAGCACTCGGAAAAAGTCATTGCCTTGATCGATTCTTCAAAACTAGAAAATTCTTCTGTTGCAACCTTTCTAAGCGCTGATCAGATTGATACCTTCATTACTGACAATCATATTCCCGCTGACCTGTTAGAAAAATACCGACATTCTGGTTTGCATATCGTATAATCGCACCAAAAAAGCCTTAGTGATGTTCACTAGGCTTTTATCTTGCTTTTATTTTACAGTACGGACACGCATGGTGTTTGTTGAACCAGCAACACCAACTGGCACACCTGCTACGATAACAATATCGTCGCCTGATTGAACGAGACCTGCTTTAATCGCTTCGCGTTCTGCCAATTCAAACATGTCATCTGTAGAAGCTGGTTTGTCTGTCACGATTGGAATAACTCCCCAGTTAATCATCAATGATTTTTGCACTTCTTCTGTAAAGGTTACAGCCAAGATGTCTGCATCTGGACGGTATTTAGAGATAGAACGGGCTGAAAATCCAGTTTCTGTTACTGTAACGACCAACTTGATATCCATTGAGTGACACGCATCACGAACTGCTGACGCAATCACTTCTGTCTTACTTGTACGCTCAAAGTTAGAAGCATCCAAACGACCGTATTCGTTCAAGAGAGTTTGGGCATTTTTAGCGATGGTTGCCATTGTACGAACGGACTCAACTGGGTATTTACCGTTTGCTGACTCACCTGAAAGCATGGTTGCGTCTGTTCCGTCGATGACCGCGTTGAATACGTCTGATACTTCTGAACGAGTCGCACGTGGTTTTTCAGTCATGGTTTCAAGCATGTTGGTTGCTGTGATAACGGCTTTACCTGCTGCGTTGACTTTAGTGATGATCATTTTTTGGTAAACTGGAACCATTTCAAATGGTACTTCAATCCCCATGTCACCACGCGCAATCATGATACCGTCTGCTGCTTCGATGATTTCGTCAATGTTGT
Source organism: Streptococcus cuniculi (assembly GCF_001921845.1). GTDB lineage: Bacteria > Bacillota > Bacilli > Lactobacillales > Streptococcaceae > Streptococcus > Streptococcus cuniculi. The sequence continues at coordinate 277,662 of NZ_MSJM01000002.1, forward strand.
CAATCCCTTGTTGGTTTTCGATTTTCGCAAACAATTTCACGTGAGTATTTCCAGTTTCTTCACAGATTGCACGTACTTCGTTGACATCTTTTGCAGTACGAACGAATGAAATTGCGATAAAGTTCAAGCCTTGCTCAAGACCGAAACGGATGTCTGCGTTATCACGCTCAGCAAGCGCTGGGAAAGGAATTTTAGTGTAAGGAATGTTTACACCTTTTTGTTTTGCAATAACACCGTCATTTTCAACCGTTACTTCAAATTCACGTTTTTCATCGTCTTTGGCAAAGACACGAAGACCAAGTTTGCCATCGTCCACAAGGATTTGTTTGCCGACTTCAACGTCATCATAGATGTCAAGACCACCAGCAACGTTCAAGGCAATCACTTCACGAGTTGATTTGATTCCTTGTTTGGTAGCAACACGAAGCGTTTCACCAGTTGTGTACTCGTATTCTTTTGCATCGCCTTCAAACAATTCTGTACGGATTTCAGGACCTTTTGTATCAAGCAAGAAACCAACTTTTTGACCAGCGATTTCTTCAGCACGACGTACTGTTGCCATACGGTCACCTTGCTCTTGGTGGTCACCGTGTGAGAAGTTGAAACGGAATACGTTTGCGCCTTCTTTAATCAATTCAGCGATTTTCTGAGCAGATGCTTCAACATCTAATTTTTCACCCCAGTAACCATCTTCACCGAATTTTTTACCACCACGGATTTCAACCGCAGGACCTAATGTAGCAACAAGTTTTACGCGTTTATTCATGATTTGTTTTCTCTCCTTCTGTTGTATCAAGTTTATACAAGCATCATCGATTTAGTAACGAGACAAGCTACGAGCGAGTCCAGCTAACTTAGCATCCCCTTTATGAGGGTTGTTGACAATAATCTTACCGTCTTCACCGAGGCAGAAAAGGGCATTTTCTTCTTTTGTACCAAGGATTGGGTTGGCAACGAGGTCATCTTTATGAACACCAACAGCAAGACCACCGCGGCCTTCTTTTAGAAGTTCCACAGCATAAGCCCCCAAGCGAGATGCAAGAACGCGGTCACGAACCGTTGGACGACCACCACGTTGGATGTGACCAAGTTCGATGGCACGAAGGTCGCTGGTATCGCCAGCTTCTTTCAATTTCTTCGCAAATTCATGAGCGGACATCACTCCTTCAGCAAGCATGACGATGTTGTGGTTTTTCCCTTTTTCGTAGCCCTTGCGGATGCTTGCAACCACCTCTTCAATCTGGAAGTCTTCCTCTGGGACGATGATTTCGTCTGCACCGATGGCAATACCAGTCCAAAGAGCGATGTCACCAGCGTGGCGACCCATCACTTCCACAACGAAAGTACGGCGGTGGCTCATGGCTGTGTCACGAATTTTATCAACCGCATCCATTACTGTCATACATGCTGTGTCAAAACCGATTGTAAAGTCTGTACCTGGAATGTCGTTATCAATTGTACCTGGGATACCGATAGCTGGGAAACCATGCTCTGTCAAGCGCATCGCTCCGTGGTAAGAACCATCTCCACCGATTACCACGACACCTTCGATGCCATGTTTTTTCAATTGCTCAATCCCTTTTAATTGACCTTCTAATTGAGCAAACTCTGGGTAGCGGGCAGAATACAACATGGTACCACCAGTACCGAGAATCCCGCTAACGCCTTCTTTTGTCAATGGAAAAATGTCTCCAGCAACCATTCCGGCATAACCATAGTTAATCCCGAAGACTTCCATTCCTTCTGAAATTGCTTTACGAACGACCGCACGAACGGCAGCATTCATACCAGGGGCGTCACCGCCACTAGTTAAAACAGCAATACGTTTCATTTAACTAATGCTCCTTTTTTCATTTTTAACTGTATCATTATACCACATTTACCCGCAGTATGCTTGACTTTTTACTAATTTTTACCGAAAAACCGTTTTCATTGAAACTTTCTGTAAGCGACTTTGCAAATGGGCTGATTTTTCGACAAATATCCGTTCTAATTGGACGGTCTGATTGCTATCTTGGTAGTGCAAAATGACTGGAATCGTTCCTGGATACTCGGCCAAAATTGCAGCAATATTCTGGTCATGCTCTCGATTTTCCAGCAAAATCCAAAATTTTTCAGTGCTTGGTTGCTCCAGCCTATCCAAGACCAACTGCAATTGACCATCTCTGTCTTGAACCTTGCCTGTCAGATAGAACATCTCGCCTTCTTTCAAGAGATTCTGATAGCGCTGGTAGATGTCTGGAAAGAGGGTCACATCGAGTTTTTTCTTGGTATCGGTCACTTGGACAAAGGCCATTTGTTGCCCCGTTTTTTTGGTACGGATAACCCGAACCGACTGAACTTGTCCTAGAACTGTAGCTCCACTTCCTGCCACCAATTCCGCAAATGGGGTATGAGGCTTGCTAGAAGATTTCGCTAATAATACCAAGGGGTGGGGACTGATGCCGACCCCGATAATGGACTGCTCCAAACTAAATTTTTCACTGTCACTATAGTCTTCGGCATCCAGCCAACTATAGGTCTCTTCCGAAAAGAAGGTTCCAAAGGTATCCGCAAAGACAAAGAGATTGTCCAAGTTTTCCAAAATCTTCTTACGATTGGGCTCAAAGTCATCGAACAAACCAAGCTGAATCAAGGGTTTCAGGGTCTCCTGCTTTTTAAACGGAGCAGGCAGGCGCAGGATAAAATCCTCCACACTCTTAAACGGGCGCTCCTCAATCATCCAAAAGGCCAATTCTTTGGGCAATCCCTTGATATTTTTCAAGCCCATGTAAATCTTTTTCTCATCAAATTTATCGTGGTAGGGAATGCTGTTAATCGTGACAGGCGCAACTTGGAAATCAAACTGCAGGGTATCTGAAATGTAATCACTGCTTGAGTAGTTGAGCATGATGTCAAAAAAGACATCGGGATAATGGGTTTTAAAGTAGGCCAACTGAAAGGCAAGAGCCGAATAAGCATAGGCGTGGCTACGGTTGAAACCATATCCTGCAAATTTTGCCATCATGGCAAAAATCCTTCTTGCCTTGTCCTCCTCATGTCTATTTTGAATGGCTCCTGCAAGGAAGTCCGCTTCCATGCTCTGCATTTCTGCCTTGTTTTTCTTAGACATGGCGCGGCGCAACAAGTCGGCTTTCCCAAGAGTAAAGCCTGCAAAGCGCTGGGCAATCTGCATGACCTGCTCCTGATAGAGCATGATGCCATAGGTCGGCTGCAAAATATCAGCAATCGAATCATCCAATAGGTCAACGGTTTCCTGACCGTGCTTGCGCTTGACAAAGTTATCCGAGTAATCACTAGCTCCTGGACGATTGAGACTGGTGGTTGCTACAACGTCCTCAAATCGGCTTGGTTGAACCCGCTTGAGCAGGTGAATGGCTCCTGGCTGCTCAAATTGGAAAATCCCCTTGGTCTGCCCCTTGGCAAAGAGTTCTAGGGTGGCCTTATCTTCCAAGTCGATGTCTGAAATCACCATCTTCTTGCCGTATTTTTCCTCCACAGCTGCTGCCATTTTCTGGACGAAGGTCAGATTGCGCAAACCGAGGAAATCCATTTTTAATAAACCATTAGCTTCTACAGCATGAGCATCATACTGGGTAATCAGCATGTCCTCACCTGCCTTTAAGGGAATGGTATCGGTCAACTCCTCATCGCTCATCACGACCCCCGCTGCATGAATGGAGGTCTGGCGTGGTTGTCCCTCAATCTGCTGGGCGATGGCATAGGCTTTTTGGTATTCGATTTTACTATTGATGACCTGACGAAAAGACGCGTTTCGTTCATAGGCAGTAGCTAGCGTATCACGGAAAGAAATCTTCTTCGTGATTGCGCTGACTTCATATTCTGGTGTTCCATAGCGCTTTAAGACATCCCGCAGGGCCTGCTTGGCTCCAAAGGTAGAGTAGGTCACAATCTGCGCCGCATGGAAAGTCCCGTAGCGCTCCCGCACATAGCGGATAAAATCCCCGCGGTGAATATCTGGAATGTCAATATCAATATCAGGCATACTGTAGCGTTCGACATTTAAAAACCGCTCAAAGAGAAGCGCATGCTTGACGGGGTCAATCCCTGTAATGTAGAGGGCATAGGCTACCAGACTTCCAACCGCAGAGCCACGTCCCATACCCATGTAGTAGCCCTGACTGCGACCAAAACGCAACAAATCCCAGACAATTAAGAAATAGTCATCAAAGCCCATCTGGTGAATGACCGCTAGCTCCTGTTCTAGACGCTCCTGATATACAGGACTAGTCAGGCCTCTACTTCGCAGGCCTTCTTCCGCCTTTTCACGGAGTTCTTCCACTGCTAGGCGCTCCCGATTAAAACGTGGCAACTTCAAGGTCTTATCCAGTTCATAGGAAATGCCAGAAACCAAGCGGTTCAATTCGTCTAACGCTTCTGGAAAACGTTGTCCAAACATCGCTGCAAGACTTTCTGGGCTGACAAAAGACTGATGATGAACCAACTGCGACACTTGATTGAGAGGGACATTTTCCTGAATCGCATGGAGAACCTGCAAGACCTCTACTTGACTTTCCTCAAAATACCGCACGGTGTGAAGTGGAATCAAGGGACGACTAGATGGTACAACTGGCGTCGTCTCACAGACCCCAATGTAAAAATCAATCCCTAAATCATAGTCCTCAATCCCATCAAAATAGGGGATAATCAGAGCAATCCCTGTCAAGTACGGTCGAATAGACTCAAATTCTCTCTGCCCTGTCATCTTGGCCGTTGAGATTTTCAAGAGATTTTGGTAGCCTGCTGTATTTTGGGCAATCAATTGAACCACCAAGGTCTCATCTTGTGAGAGATATAGCTCCATCTCACAGCCAATAATCGGCTGGATTCCTGCTTTCTCACAAGCCTCCATAAAGGAATAGGCCGCGTACAGATTATCACGATCCATGATGCCTAGATGCGTGTAGCCCATTTCCTTGGCACGCGCAACATAGCGCTCGATGGTCATCATACTATCCATAAAGCTATAGACGGTCTTGGTATCCAACTGTGCTAGCATATATCCCCTCATTTTCTTTCTATTTCTATGTCCTTTTTTTCTTATCTACTATTATACACGAAAAATAGCCCCCTTGCTACTCTTGGCTTTGGCATCCTTGTAGGCAATCCTATTTTAAAAAAGATGGATTTTTTAGAATAAAATAAGAAATAATACTTGCAATCTTAAACAGAAAATTGTATTATATATATAAGACAAAGATACAGAGTGGCAGATGACTGTCTGTCACCTTATAAAATATCATTGAAAGGAGCTATCATGGCTTGGAAATTCGATAACAACTTCCCAATCTATATACAGATTGCCAATACCATTAAGTTGCAAATTGTGACGCACCAACTCAATTCTGGAGATAAACTCCCGACCGTGCGTGATTTAGCAGAAATTGCTGGGGTCAATCCCAATACCGTTCAACGGGCCTTGTCTGATCTCGAAAGCGAAGGATTTGTTTATTCAGTCCGCACAACAGGACGCTTCGTGACAGATAATCTCGACCTGATTCAGCAGACCCGGGTCAGTTTGGCCAAAGACGAGTTAGAGAACTTTGTGACCAATATGTTAGACCTGGGATTTGAGCAAGAAGAGCTCGTTCAGCAATTGGAAAATTATCTACAAGGAGAATAGGATATGGAAAAGAATTTTACCCTCGTTGAAATCCAGCAAGTATCAAAAGCATACGGCGGATTGGTAGCCTTAAATAATATCAATCTCAAACTGTCAGCTGGAAAAATTATCGGTCTCTTGGGACCAAATGGCTCTGGTAAGACGACCTTAATCAAATTGCTCAACGGTCTACTCCAACCCGAATACGGTCAAATTTTAATCAACGGTCGCAGACCATCTCCTGAAACCAAGCAAATCGTGTCTTATCTACCCGATACGACTTACTTGGATGAACACATGCGAATCACCGAAGCCATTGATTTCTTCAAGGATTTCTACGCTGATTTCGATGAGGCACGTGCGCTTCACCTGCTTCAAGACCTCAACATTGAGCTCAACAGTCGCATCAAGCACTTATCAAAAGGAAACAAGGAAAAAGTTCAGTTGATTTTGGTCATGAGCCGGCAAGCCCTCCTCTATATCCTCGATGAACCGATTGGTAGTGTGGACCCTGCTGCCCGTGACTATATCTTGCGAACCATCATCAACAACTATTCTCCAACCTCTTCTGTCTTGATTTCAACCCACTTGATTTCAGATGTCGAACAGATTCTCGATGAAGTCATCTTCCTCCAGTACGGCAGTGTCATTCGCCACAGTGATGTCGATGATTTGCGCATCGAAAGCGGAGAATCCATTGACGAACTTTTCCGCCGTGAGTTTAAGGCTTAGTAAAGGAGATGACTATGTTTGGAAAGTTATTAAAATATGAATTTAAGGCAGTCGGCAAATGGTATCTTGGCCTCTATGCCGCAGCTGGACTACTCTCTGTCATTATTGGTTTGTGGATTCAAAATATCATGAGTAGGGCAAGTATTGAAGGCATCTCTAATTATTCAAATGGCTATCAGTTTGCACAAAGTGTAGAGGCTATCTTCTTTGTAGCGATTATGGTTGGTCTTGCTCTTATTATCGCAGGTCTCTTCCTCTCAACCTTCTTTCTCATTGTCAATCGTTTCCGTAAAAACGTCTACGGCCGTCAGGGCTACTTGACCATGACCCTTCCTGTCACCAATCACCAGATTATCCTTAGTAAGTTGACTGCAGGCTTTGTTTGGAGTTGTTTATCGTCGATTGCAACTGTCCTCTGCCTCTTCATTATTACCTTTATCGCCGTCGTTCCCAATACAGAGTTATCAATGGGTGAGGTATTTCTTGCGATAAACGAAGCCTTTAAAGAATTGACAGGTCTCAACTTCTTCATTTATTATGGGTTCCTCCTCATGATTAGTACCGTTCACTCAATTCTCTTAATTTACTTTGCGATTTCACTCGGCCAACTCTTCAAGGACCACCGTACCTTGCTTGCTGTTGTCTTCTATTTTGGGATAAACTTTGTAGAAGGTATTCTCACATCCATTCTCCTTGCAACATCCGGCACTTTCTCTACTCTAGGGAATATCTATAATGGCGGAACCTTTGACGCCTATTATATTTACTCTCTAATCCTTAGTATTCTCCTAGCAAGCGGCTACTACTTCGGTACCCACTACATCATGACAAAAAAATTGAATCTTCAATAATCACAAAAATCTCTGAAACACGATTGTTTCAGAGATTTTTTAGTAAGAACGCATTACTCGCTCTTCTTATTTTTTCTAACCATGGCTAGTCCTGCTGCAAGCGATAGAATACCTAGCCAGAAGCCTGCCGTTGAGAACTCGCTACCTGTTTTTGGTAAGCCTTTCCGATTCTTTCTTACTGGCGCTCTTGGCTCATCTTGCGACTGTGACTGGTCACTCACCTTTGGTGGCTCTGATCCAGAACTTGGCGGTGGTGTTTTCTGATCATCCGTCTTAGAAGTAAGGGTGACAGGAACAACCAACTCGTCCCTACTATTATCAGGATAGGTCACAATAACTGAAATACCATATTCACCTGCCTTAGTGGGTAACTCTGTACCCGGGGCAAGCTGAACTGTTCCTTGACCCATCTCTGCTACTGCCCCTATAATGTCTTCTGCTGTTAACTCACCTTCTGGTTTCGTCACATGAGAAACCGTCGGGCTGGTCTTATCCGCATCAGACTTCGCAATAATCTTAACTGGGACTTCAAGCTCATCAGTACTATTATCTGGATAAGTCACCATGACTGGAACAGTATGTTCGCCCACTATGCTTGGCAACTGCGTGCCGTCTTTGAGAGTAACTGTACCGTTGCCCTTATCTTTGACTGCGCCTGTGACGTCAGCCACCGTCAACTCGCCCTCTTTTCTTTCTACTGTATCAGCAGTCGGAGTGGTCTTATCCGCATCTGTCTGTGGTGTTGGTTGCGGATTGTCTGGTGTGTCTGATGGAGCTGGAACTTCTTGGTAGACATAGGTCACAATCAAAGTAGTATTTCCTACCACCCGACCAGCCGTAGGTGCTGATGAGACTAAATGACTATGTTCATCTACCTCTCCAACCTTGTAAGTTCCTGCTGGAGCTAATTTGTAAGTTTTTCCATCGTAGCCCACAATCGTCTGTGTTTTGTGCTTAGATTCCTCCGCATTATAGGCAGTATCGACCGCTGCATTATAGTGAACAAGGGCATTGTCTTTCAATATGCGATCGTTGATGTCGCGATATTCAATAATCACCGAACCTTTGACCATCTTGTCTCCACTCGGTGGTGTCTGCGCATCTTCTTTTGCAATCCGTAAAACCGTTGCAGTCAGTGGCGCAAGGGTCAAGCTGTTTTCGGTGAGCTGGACCCCCTCTGGCGTTTTAATCGCTTCTGTACCTGCTTGTTTTCCATCTGCTAGTACGGCTGCATTCTTCAGAGATTGTTCAACTGTGAACTGGCGCTCCTTGGTATCGGCATTGACAAAGACCAGATAGACATCACCATTGCTTGCGACAGTCTGGTAGCCCAAAACAAGGTCTTCTTTTTCAACACCGTCTTTGCCTGCTGTCGTCAGCAAGGTCACGCGTTTGTCAACTTCTTCTTTAGAGGCTAATTTGAAAGCATCTGTGGATTTACGCAGAGCCACCAAGCCTGCCGTATAGGCACGGCTTTTTGTATGTTCAGGATAGGCTGCGCTGTCTGTCGCCTTGCTCCAGTCAAAATGATTGACCGCATCACTCGAATCATAGGAATCATGGATAAAATACGGATAGTCAAATGGACTACCATCTTCATTGGTCAACAGATGAGACTTGTTCGGCACCTTATCGTTTGAGACGGGCGTGCGATAGTCTGGGTGGCGGAATTGCTTGGTCCGACCGTATTCTTGACCCGAATGGATAAATGGTGTCCCTTGAGAAGTCAAAATCATGAGGTTCCCCAGACGGAGACGACGATGAATCTCCTTTTCATTTTCTGGCTTGCCAGGGTCTTTTTTAATCGACTGGGCGATGATGTCTGCTAATGGCAAATTATCATGAGCTGCGATGTACTGGACGACATCACCTGGATCATCTGCTACAAAGTTTGTTGGCTGCGCCTTGATATTGCGGAAAACTTTTTCAATATCCTGTTTTCCATTGGTGATAAAGGCAGGTGTGCCTTCATTTGGATAGCCTGATTTCAGCGTATTGCGAATATCATCTGAAAATACCGCCGCAGAATCGGTGGAGGCCATCCAAGACTGATCCGCTGGCTGAACAGGTTTGTTTTCATCACCTGAGTAGGTCGCCCAACCTTCTCCTAGCATCACGAGATTGGGATTGAGCTTTCTTGCTTCATCGTAAGCCTTTTGAATGGTTTCGGCATCATGGTCCCCCATCAAGTCAAAGCGGAAGCCATCCACCTTGTATTCGTCAGTCAAATACTTGATAGAGTCCACCAAAACCCGACGGCTCATATGGTGCGTTGTTCCCAAACGACCGCCACCGTAGCTGGTTCGCGGAGTACCATCTGCGTCCATAAAATGATAATAATTGGGCTCTAAATCTTCGAAAAGATCCGTTTTCGCTGTGTGGTTATAGACGACATCCAAGATGACCCCCATACCACGCTTGTGAATTTCATTGACCAGCTCCTTAAATTCTGCGATGCGCGCACTCGGATTGGTCGGATCGCTCGAATACATACCTGTTAGGGAGAAATAATTCTGCGGGTCATAGCCCCAGTTATAGTTGCTGTTGCTAGAAGCGTACTCGTCCATCCGCTCTGCATTTTTGAGTTCATTGACATAGTAATAACTAAGGACAGGCAGCAACTGAATATGGGTCACACCCAACTCTTTTAGATAATCCAGTTTCTCCACAAAAGCTGAGAAGGTTCCAAACTGTGCCTTCAAGTCATTTGCAATCGCCTGATCAGACGTAAAATCACGGACATGGGCTTCGTAAATCACCGCATCTTTCCGATCTTTAAAGCCTGGAATCCTAGCATAAGTCAAGTCTTTTGGTCCGACTTCTGCCGGGTCTACAAAGGCTGCTTTAGCTACTTTATAAGAGGGGTCTGTCTCTGCCAAATCGCTGTTCCAGGCAGCTAAAGACTTGGCATACGGATCCAAGGTTAAGACAGATTGATCACCCCGCTTGATTTCGTAGTGGTAATAGTAGCCACGGTAGTCCCTAATCCCCAAGTCACTATCTGCTGTCAAGTCTGCATGCCAGGTTCCTTTTTCCCCTTTGGTCATGGCAACTCTGCCAATCACCTTCTCTTGATTTTCTTTATCATAGACCACTAGTGACACCTGATCTGCACTTGGTGACCATAGGGTCACGGCAACTTTTTGACCATTTTCTGTCACACAGGCCCCCAGCTCACCATCATATTGATACAGGCTATCTTTCAACTGCCAATTCATACCTGTCTTAAATTGCTCACTTCCATAACTTACTGTATAAGGAGATTGCTCCCCACCAAACTCTCCTTGAATCATGACTTTTTTCGCAGCTTCATCCAAGACAATATCCTTGATTTCTACAGGTTGATTGTCCTTATTTTTCACCTGTATGTTCTTTAACAGCTCTTCTTTTGTAGCATTTTCCAAAGTGGTAAAGGTTGCTTCAATTTCAGTTGGACTAATCTGTTGTGCTCCTGTCAATCGAATGTTATTGACAAAATAAGGATTGGTATAAATCGTAGGATCGGCATCTCTCACGAAAAGCTGGCGATGTTTTTTCAGATCTGTAAAACGGTAATCATTTGGCTGGATCTTCACATCATCGCCTGACTTGCTCTCATCTAGTAACAAAAAGCCGATTGATTTAGCCACATCAGTCAATTTGACATCAACATAGGCTCCATACTTGCCCTGCTTATCAAAATCAACCCCATCAGGCCAATTCGTCGTAGGCTGTTCCACATCTCCCCACAACCACAAGGACTTGCGGTCATAGTTGTTGTCTGAACGCAGATAATTGATCCGCACCATGCCTTCAGCGATTGGCTCATAGGTATAGGAGTTATATTTTTCATCAAACCAGACCTCGTTCATCTTAGGACTAATCAACTCCACGCTCTTATCTTCTGTCAGATTACGACCTGCTATGTCATTGATTAAGAAGCTGATTTTTTCCCGTTTTGTTGCAGATAAGGGCACATCCAGATAATAGCCGTACTCATCTTGCTTCGCTTCTGAAAACTTAGTGGCTCCCACGGGCCAGGCACCATTCTGACTAGAGGGTTTCTCCACATCATCCCAAGTCCACAAGCCAATATTAGCAAGGTTATCCGAAGGCAGTTTTTTGAAGTGCAGACGGATAGAGCCTTCTTTGATTTCATCCACTTTCCCTACAGTTGCTGACCGAAATACAGAGGCTGTCGCTTCCGTATCAGCTTGTCCTGTCGCCTTGTCCGAATCGGCTGGCTCTGATGCACTAGCTTGACTGGTTTCCCCAAGACTCTTATCTGGTGTTTCCTGACTGTCTTCTGTCTGCTCCTTGTCTTTTATCCCATCTTCTTTTGGTGTTGCAGAATCCACCTGCACCTTTGCTATATCTGAACTTGCCTCTTCTGCTTGGACCATCATATTACCCACGACACAAAAACTCGCTGATAACAGGACCGAGGCAGTACCATATGTTAACGTACGCAAGCTAAAGTGCTGGCGCTCCTTGCCAACTGTTTCTTTTTTCATTCAGAATCCTCCTAGAAATGAATTAAACGCAAACGTTTGCTTTACTCATTCAGTATATCCCCTCCCCATCACGATGTAAAGGCTTTCACAGTAATTTGTAGATATTCTTTACATCTGATACAGAAAAACATCACGAGCTGGGCTTGTCGTGATGTTCTGCTGATTTTAGTTAGTTTTGATAGGCGTGTTCCAATTTTTTCAAGAGCTTCTCTTTTTCTGTTTCACTTGTGAAACTAGCTCGAATGGCGTTCTGGTTAAAGCGATAAAAGTCTGCCTTACTGGTTCCAAAATGCTGGACAAACAGGGCATATTCTTTGGTCAAATTGGTGTTTGATACCGTGCGATTATCCGTGTTAATCGTGATATTGGCACCCAAATCATAGAGAGCCTGATAAGGGAAGTCTGCCAAGGTTGGAGCTGCTCCCGTCTGCAAGTTGCTGGTCAGACACATCTCAATCGTTGTACCAGATTGGATAACTTCCTCCATCGTTTTACGGTCTTTCAATAGAGCCGTGCCATGACCAATCCGAGAAATACCGAGTTGGATGGCATGCGCGACATTGGCGACACAGCCACATTCTCCTGCGTGAAAGGTTAGGGGTAAGCCTAGGGCTTGCGTTTCTTTGATTGCCTCTTCCAATGCCTGCGTCGGAAAATCTGCTTCATTTCCTGCAAAGTCAAATCCTGCCAGACCCTTTTGGACTAGGCTTACAACTTCTGCAAAAATATCCTGAGTTTGTTCTGGTGGAGTTTGCTTCAAGCCGCAGACCAAGACTTTAGCGACAATTCCAAATTCGGCTTCTGCTTCCTTGATGCCTTCCAAAACGGCTTCAACAGTCTCTAAGGCAGTTAAGCCTTGGTCCATGGACAACTCCGGTGCAAAGCGAATTTCCATATAGAGGACATTTTCTTGTGCTGCTTGCGCTGCAACATCATAGGCAGCAAGTCGAAGAGCTTCCTTGGTCTGGAGCAAGGGGCGAATCACATCAAACACAGTCAGATAATCCAGCAAAGATTCCGTCTGCTCTGGTGCTGTCACTAGCGTCCGTAGTTCCTCATCATGAAGAGGCAAAGAAATCTGGGCCATCCCTGCCAACTGTCGAATAGTCCCCAGAGATAAGGAACCATCCAAATGGCAATGAAGCTCTGTTTTCGCTAATGTCTGGAGAATTTTTTCCTGCATTTGTCACCTCTTCGTTCGTTTATTGTTATCCATCATACCATATTTAGACTAAATTTCAATAAAAACGGAGAAAAAACAGAATATTTTCATAAAAAACAACTACAGCTGTAAAGAAAAACAAAAAGGCTCCACTAGGGAACCTTGTAAAACGGAAGACATGGGATTCGAACCCACGCACGCTGTTACACGCCTACCGCGTTTCCAACACGGCCTCTTAAGCCTCTTGAGTAATCTTCCATAATCTTCATGGAGCCGGTGGGAGTCGAACCCACGTCCAAACACCTGCTAACTTATTCGTCTACAACCATAGGTTATGTCTTGATTTAACTGGGAGACGGCACATAACTCAAGCCCCATCCAAGCGATTCAGTCCATCTCTTTTAGAACTTACTGACACAATTCTAACGTAGCTTGCTCATTTAAGACCAGACAGCAGACACAAGCAATCCGCTACTAGTCACGCAGGCAGGTTATTAAGCTGCTAATGCGTAAGAATTTGTATTTTTTGCAGTTATATTTAACTGGCGTTTTACATCCGCTAGATGAGTTGCAGAACAAGCCTCATAATGCCTGTCGAATCCGTAACGACCCCTTCATCAGAGTACCATATTAGTATACCAAATTAGAAAAAAAATAGCAACAGATTTTGGTTTTCTATTTTCAGAAATGCAACAATGTATGGTAAAATAGTAGCATGTATAAATTTTGGCAAAAAACTTTTCAGATTCTCAGTATTCTCACACTCATTGCTAGTGTCTTTCTCGTCATCTGGCTCTATAAAATTGGAATTTTAAACGATCAAAATATCCTAGCCGATACCATTAAGGGCCATGGAGCATTTGGAAGTCTCACCTATGTTTTCATTCAAATCATTCAAGTAGTCTTCCCGATTATCCCTGGTGGTGTAACGACCGTTGTCGGCTTTTTGGTCTTCGGACATTGGTGGGGCTTCGTTGTCAATTATGTTGGGATTTCTATCGGCAGCATCATCCTGTTTTGGCTGGCCCGAACATACGGCAAGGCCTTCTGTCTGCTCTTTATGACTGAAGAAACCTTTTACAAGTATGAAAGTAAGATTGACAATAAGAAAAGCTATGAAATCTTCTTCATCCTCTGCATGCTGTCTCCTGTGTCGCCTGCTGATATTGTCGTAATGATTACTGGTTTGACCAGCATGAGTTACCGCAAGTTCACCACCATTATTCTCCTATGTCGTCCCATTTCCATTGTGGCCTACAGCTTCTTTTGGATTTATGGGGGACAGTGGCTACAACATTTTATCAAATAAAAAGACTTCGTTAGAAACTATTCTGACGAAGTTTTGTTTTTTACTTAATTCCTAGAGCAATGCGCGCATAGCGACTCATTTTTTGGACTGTCCAAGCTGGTGACCAAACTAGACGGACGTCTACCTCTGTCACTTCTGGAACGGTACTAAGCACGTCATAAATCTGATCGGTAATCAAATCAGCCAGCGGGCAACCCATAGTGGTTAAGGTCATATCAATCTCTGTTTTGCCATCCATGAAGCGGATTTCGTAAATCAAGCCAAGATTGATAATGTCAATTCCTAATTCAGGATCAATGACTTCTTCTAAGGCATGAAAAATCCGTTCCTGAATTTCTTTTACTTGTTCTTCTGTATAAGCCATTGATAGTGTCTCCTACTCTTGTATTTTCTGTCAGATAACGCTGATACTGACTAGCACGCTATCGTGTTTCTAGGTGGGCGCTGATACTGACTAGCCAGGGCCTGCTCTTCTGTTTCTAGGCAGGCGTTAAAACGGTTCCCCAAAACTGCCCGCTTTCATGTTTTCAGGCGGGCGTTAAAAACCTCCACTGGAATGGACCCGCTTTCCAATTTCTGGGCGGGCGTTAAAACGGTTCCCCAAAACTGCCCGCTTTCCAGTTTTCGGGCAGGCGTTAGAAAAGTCCCCCGGACTGGACCGCTTTCGTATTTCTAGGTGGGCGCTGATACTGACTAGTCAGGGCCTGCTCTTCTGTTTCTAGGCAGGCGTTAAAACGGTTCCCCCGGACTAGCCCGCTTTCGTGTTTTCAAGCGGGCGCTGATACTGACTAGCCAGGGCCTGCTCTTCTGTTTCTAGGCAGGCGTTAAAACGGTTCCCCCGGACTGGACCGCTTTCGTGTTTTCAAGCGGGCGCTGATACTGCCTATCCGTAGGCAGTATCAGTCCTCAATAAAGTCGCGCAAGGGTTTGCTTCGGCTTGGGTGGCGGAGTTTGCGGAGGGCTTTGGCTTCGATTTGGCGGATGCGTTCGCGGGTAACGTTAAAGACTTTGCCGACATCTTCTAGGGTACGCATTTTTCCGTCATCAAGTCCGAAGCGGAGGCGAAGGACGTTTTCTTCGCGGTCTGTAAGAGTGTCTAAGACTTCATCCAATTGTTCTCGTAAGACAACGCGTGTGGTGTAGTCCACTGGATTTTCAATCACTTCGTCTTCGATAAAATCACCAAGGTGGCTATCATCTTCTTCCCCGATTGGTGTTTCAAGGGAGACAGGTTCTTGGGCAATCTTCAAGATTTCACGCACCTTGTCTGGTGTCATGTCCATGCGTTCTGCGATTTGTTCTGGTGTTGGATCTTGTCCCAATTCTTGGAGCAAATTACGCTGTTCACGGACTAATTTATTGATTGTTTCAACCATGTGAACTGGAATCCGAATGGTGCGAGCCTGATCCGCAATAGCACGGGTAATGGCTTGGCGAATCCACCATGTCGCATAAGTGGAGAACTTGAAACCTTTTGAATAGTCAAACTTGTCAACGGCTTTCATCAAGCCCATGTTTCCTTCTTGAATCAAGTCTAAGAACTGCATGCCACGGCCGACATAGCGTTTGGCAATGGAAACCACCAAACGGAGATTGGCTTCTGCAAGACGTTGCTTCGCCTCTGGGTCACCAGCTTCTACAGCAAGGGCCAATTCCTGCTCTTCTTCATTGGTTAAGAGGGGCACAACCCCAATTTCTTTCAAGTACATGCGCACAGGGTCATTGACTTTAGCAGAATTACTACCGAGTAACTCTTCATCTGTTAATTCAGGCTCTTCTTCTACTTGAAGGACGCGCGCGCTCGGATTTCCATCCTTGTCAACAATCGCAATCCCTGCATCCTGAATCCGTTGCAAGAGGTCATCAATCCCGTCTGCATCAAGAGTGAAAGGAATGACCAATTGATCATTGATTGCATCGTCTGTTGCAGTTCCCTCTTTTTTATGGTTACGAATAAAATCCGCAACTTGAACATCAAAAGTTGTTACTTCTTGTTTTTTATCTTTTTTCGCTGTCATAGTTACTCCATATTTCTTTTATGTGCAATGAGTTGTGCTAATTCATCTAGTGCTGCTTCGGTATTGCCAATGTGGACGTGTTCCCGAATGACACGTGATTTCTGCTGATTTTCTCGCTTCAGCTGTTCCTGTTGCCGCCGCCTTTCTAGCTCTTCTAGCTCGCTATCGCCTATCTCCTCTGGCAATTTTTCCTCCAAGACCTGATACCAAGCTCGCTGGACTTGCTCTGTCTGCTGGGCCAAATCATAGGCTGTCACCTCCCCGTGCTCTTTTAAGAGACCAAACAAGACTTGCAATTCTGGTGTAAAGAAGAAAAAGTCCTCTTTCAATCGATAGTCATTCAAGATATAAGGGTGGGTCATCATGCGGTTGAGCAAATGATTTTCCGTGCGAACCAGTCGTGATAAGCGCATTTTTTGAGGTAATTCGGTGATTGGCTGTCTCTGTATATCGCCTCGACCTTGCGCTGTCTGACTGCGTTCTGCCCGCTCGTGTAAACGCAAATGATTGACCGCTGTTTCTACCTGACCATAGTCAAAATCGGGCAAGACATCCGCTACCTTATATATATACGAATTTTGCGCGGTAATTGACTTATTTTTTGCAATAATCGGTGCAATTTTTTCAACAAACTCAATCTGCATCTGTAAATTATCGGGATTTGCAGGCTTGAGATACTGAATCAAAAACTCCACGTCGCTAATCCGACTAGTCGTCAAGACCTGATAGAGCATTTCCTTTGAATGCTTGGCTAAAAATTCATCCGGGTCCAAATTGTCTGGCAGGCTAACAATCTCAACTTGAAAGTCCTGCAATTCGTCAAGTGCTTTTGCTGTCGCTGCCTGTCCCGCCGCATCTCCGTCATAGGTCACAATCACCTTTTTACAGAATTTAGCTAAATGCTGGACATGTTCTCTGGTCAAGGCTGTTCCCATTGAGGCAACGGCATTGTCAAGTCCAGCCCGATGAGCTGCAATAACATCCATAAACCCCTCCATGAGATAGACCTCATGGCTTTTTTTAATCACAGCCTTCGCCTGATCCAGATGATAGAGTTCATAGCTCTTATTAAAAATCGCAGTGCTTCTACTATTTTTGTACTTGGCCAGCTGTTTATTCTCCAAATCTCGTGGCTGCCAAATACGCCCTGAAAACGCCAAGATACGCCCATACTCATCGGTCAGAGGAAACATAATCCTCCCCTGAAAGGCATCGTAGATAAGGTTGTTATCAGCAGGATTAAACAAGCCTGATTCGAGCAAGGCCTGCTCCTCAAACTTAGCAGACAAATGCCTATAGAGGTAATTCTGCTCCTGCGGTGCCAGACCAATCTGAAAATGCTTGATGACCTCATCGGTCAAGCCACGGTGATGCAGATAAGCTCGCGCTTCTTCGCCCATTTTTGTCGTCATCAGAAGGGCATGGTAAAACTTCCCAGCTTCCGTATGAATATCAAAGAGCACTTGATGCGGATGCACACGGCGTTCCTGAACGGCTACTCTCTGCTGCTCTAGCTGAATCCCAGCCTTTTCAGCCACTACCTGAACGCTGTCTGTAAAGGAGATGCCACGGTATTCCTCGATAAATTTAAACACATCGCCTGACTTGCCACAACCAAAACAATGGAAGAATTGCTTATCTTCGACCACGTTAAAGGAAGGCGTCTTTTCACCATGGAAAGGACACAGCCCTAAAAAA
Organism: Streptococcus cuniculi; assembly: GCF_001921845.1. Taxonomy (GTDB): domain Bacteria; phylum Bacillota; class Bacilli; order Lactobacillales; family Streptococcaceae; genus Streptococcus; species Streptococcus cuniculi. The sequence continues at coordinate 295,548 of NZ_MSJM01000002.1, forward strand.
TTGCGCCCTGCCTTGGTCAGAGAGATGGTTTCACCAATCACATCAACAATATTGACTGCTTGTTTAATCTCATTGATCTTCTCTTTTGAAATCACGCGGTCACCTCCTTCCAGTGCAGGGTATCAGCTATTATAACATGTTCTATTTTATACTAAAAATGTAAAAATGTAAAATTTCCAAGCTAGAATACTTGTAAAAAAAATCATTTCGGCATATAATAAAAACTGTTAATTTTTTATGAAAGGACATATTTGGGATATGTTAAAAGATTTAAAAGCGTTTTTACTTCGTGGTAATGTTGTTGACTTGGCAATCGGTGTGATTATCGCTGGTGCCTTTGGTGCTATCGTCCAATCACTTGTTCAAGATGTGATTACCCCTCTTTTCTTGACACCTGCTTTGAAAGCTGCTGGTGCAGATAAGATTGCTGAACTTAGCTGGAATGGGATTGCTTACGGTAACTTCTTGAGCGCTGTTATCAACTTTGTCATTGTGGGTACTGTTCTCTTCTTCATCGTAAAAGGTATGGAAAAAGCACAAAGCCTTGCTAAAAAACAAGAAGCCGCTGAAGAAGCTGCTGCTGAAGTTGCTGGACCAACTCAAGAAGAATTGCTCGCTGAAATCCGCGATTTGTTGAAAAACAAATAATACTAAAAAAGACAGGTGGCCTGTCTTTTTTGTTATTTCTCATACCCGTTCGGGTTCTTGGATTGCCAATTCCATGTGTCACGGCACATGTCTTCAATGGTCTTTTCAGTCTTCCAGTTGAGTTCAGCTAAAGCCTTGTCGCTATTTGCAAAGCAGGTAGCTATGTCGCCAGGACGGCGGTCCACAATCTTGTATGGGACAGGAACGCCATTTACTTTTTCAAAAGCCTGTACCAGCTCCAGCACACTCGTTCCCTGACCTGATCCAAGGTTATAAGTATAGACACCTGTTGTATCTGCAATCTTCTCCAAGGCCTTGATATGACCGAGTGCCAAATCAACAACATGGATATAGTCACGGACACCTGTTCCGTCTACTGTGTCATAATCATCACCAAATACGCTCAATTCAGGACGTTTCCCAACAGCTACCTGAGCAATAAAGGGCATGAGATTATTGGGAATCCCTGCAGGATCTTCCCCAATCAAGCCTGATTCGTGCGCTCCGATTGGATTGAAATAGCGAAGCAGGGCAATGCTCCATTCAGAGTCCGCTACTTCCACATCACGCAGGATTTGCTCCAGCATCACCTTGGTATAGCCATACGGGTTGGTCGCACTCGTTGGCATCGTTTCAACCAGCGGAGATGGATTGTGAAGGCCATATACAGTCGCACTAGAGCTAAAGACCACTTTTTTCACGCCAAACTCAGCCATGACTTCCACCAAGGCTAGGGTGCTCATAATGTTGTTTTCATAATACATGACAGGCTTTGCCACCGACTCACCAACTGCCTTGTAGCCTGCAAAGTGAATGGCGGAGTCAATCTCTTCTTTTTCAAATACAGTACGAAGAGCATCCTTATCTGCCACATCCAACTCATAGAAGGTAGGCCGCTTGCCAGTTATTTCTTCGATGCGATCTAAGACGAGTAAACTTGAATTGGACAAATTATCAACAATGACCACTTCTTTTCCTAATTTCAACAATTCAACCACGGTATGGCTACCGATGTAGCCTGCACCACCTGTTACTAAAATACTCATGAAAAACTCCTTTATATAAGTATAGATAGGACAAAAAAACAGCTTAACAGCTGTTTTTTACATGTTAGAATTTTTTACGCTTACGAGCTGCTTCTGATTTGCGTTTACGTTTTACAGATGGTTTTTCGTAGAATTCGCGTTTGCGTGTTTCTTGAAGAGTACCAGCTTTGGTAACCGCACGTTTGAAACGACGAAGAGCATCATCAAGTGATTCGTTCTTGCGTACAACTGTTTTTGACATTATTTTCACTCCCCTCAATTTCAAAGTCTATACCATTATACTTCTATCCACTCGTTTTGTCAAGATATTTCCTGAAATTGTTTGTGTCTATTTTTTTGAGAATCATCAAAATTCCCTGAAAAGTGTGAAAAAAGGACTGAACAATCTACTTACCCTGAAATTTTCTCGGGATTTACCTCGCCTTTCTTTTGGACTGACACCAAAATACCATTCCGAGACACAGGCCTTCATATAAGACGAAAAAGAGCAGGAAAGAGTGTAGGAAAAATTCAGCTGGTAAGATGTAGATTACAGGATCAGTATTGGGGTTAAAGAGCCAGCTACTATCCCCTACAAAGAGAATCTGATGAAAGAGGGTAAAAAAACTGTCAAACCCAATGATGACACCAAAGATACCAATCAGAACTGGCAAGACTGCGGCCGTCACAAAAACAGGACGATACAAGTTCCCGTATCCTTTTTTCACAACATGTTTCCAAAAAGATAGAAAGCCCGGCAGACTTACCAACACAACAGCTTGAGCAAGGTGAAAGAGCCACTTGACTTGCTGAAAATGGTGTAGACCGTCTGCTGATGAGGGAAAATTGGGCATAGAGAGGGTCTGCTCCCACGGTAGGGTCAGATAGCGCAGGAGGATATTGAAATTATAGCTGATATCTGCACTCTTCATGTAAACGACTTGTTCCAATCTCAACCACTTGATTTCTAGAGGATAGAAAAGCCACGCGCCATAAATCGTTGCCACAATGGCCACCGATAAGAGAAAGAGGAGGCTCATAACTACTGAGAATTTAGTTTTCATCGAAGCTCCATTCATCTAGGCTATTCAGCACATGGGTCGGTGCTACTGGGAGTGTCGCTATCTCTTCAGGCTTGGTGAAGCCTGTTAAGACAAGAAGCGTTGGAAAATCATTGTCAATTCCTGCCCGAATGTCCGTCAAATAATTATCCCCAACCATGAGGGTCTCGCTCCGCTCCGTTCCCAAAATGGACAGAGCATTGTCCATGATAATGGCTTGAGGTTTGCCGATAAAGGTTGCCTTAACCCGCGTCGCTGCTTCTAGCAAGGCAATCAAGGAGCCTGCTCCTGGCAGGAGTCCTCGTTCAGTTGGGATATTTAGGTCTGGATTGGTCCCGATAAAGACCGCTCCTTTTTGAATCGCCAGGGTCGCAATGGTCAATTTTTCATAAGTTAAATCGGTGTCAAGTCCGACCACGACATAGGCAGGATTGTCCGTTTCCTCTACATAACCTGCTTCAAGAATCGCTGATTTCAGCCCCTCTTCTCCAATCACATAAGCTGTCTTTGCCTTGCCCAGCTGATTCATATAATCAACGGTCGCAAGACTGGCAGTATAAATGGTCTCAAGCGGGGTGTCGATGTTAAACTGCTCCTGCAACATGGTCTGAACGGATTCTGGTCTGCGGGTAGTATTATTCGTCACAAAGAGATAGGGGAGCTTACGCTCCTGCAAGGCATGAACAAAGCGTTCCCCTGCTGGAATGCGGTTCTTTCCCTTGTAAATGGTCCCATCCAAATCAATTAAATATCCTTTATAACTCATCTCATCTCCTCATTCAAATCGTGCTTCCCAGTGCTCTGCCTGATGCGCTTCAAAGCAGAGGGCTATCTGTTCTGCTGTATTTTTCCCAACGGACAGGGCAGGCAAGTCCTCCAAGGCGAAATAGGCGCTCGCAACCGTCTCTGAATTGGCTTGAAATGCCCCACCGAGCGCTCGGCATAGGTAAAAGACCTTGGTCACATGGTGGGCTGACCTGCTAGGATTGCTCTTTGCCTTGTCCAAAATGGCAACCAGGCGCAACACTTCGACTTCAAGTCCCGCCTCTTCTCGCACTTCCTTGATGACATTTTCCATGGTCGAGCAATCGACATCACACCAGCCACCCGGCAAGGACCACAAGCCGTCATTTTCCTGAACCAAGAGAATTTTTTTGTCTTGGATAATGGCTGCGCGGGTATCAAGTTTGGGTGTTTGATAGCCTGTTTCGTTACAAAACAATTCTTCTACTTGCTCTAGCGGTAAGCCCGACGGCTCCACCAGCATTTTCGCTGCTATCTGGCGAATTTCTTCAAATCGTTCTATATCATAGACATCCTTACCATAGGCAAGACCCGTCTGCGCCAAGGCCTGCAGACGAACAGCCCACTTGAGCCAATTATTGTTTGCTGTCATCTCGGCTTCCCCATTTGATCATTCCTTGGGCATTGAGCTGGCCGTTAGACCAGATTTCATGCTGACTGACACCATTTTCCACTACGACCTTGGTCGTTACAAGCGCTTCTGGTGCCACCTCCTTGATATACTTGAGTTGGAAATAAGTTGGTCGGTGAGTGATGAGAAATTCATACTCCAAACTCTCGTACATCCATTCCAGATACTTGCTATTATTGACATGTCCATTGAGGTCAATGTCGAAATACCGCACCTCTCGCTCCTGCTCGAGGGCTTCTTCTAAGGTGTCATATTTGGGAGCCCGCGCTACTTTTTTGACCCTTTCAGATTGGTAGGGCGCAATCAATTCCTCTGGAACTGGGCTGACCTTTCTGGTCTCAAAATCAATCAGGACAAAGTAGGCTAAAATCTTGATGAGCAACTCCCCTGCTTCATCATAAATATGAAAGGTCCGATAGCAGAAAAACTTATTGTAAGAAATCGCTTCTGTCTCAATCGTGACCGTTTCCTGATAGCGCGGCAAACGAGTAATGTCCACCTCATAATCTGTCACCACCCAGACAAGGCCATACTGCTCAAAGATTTCCTTATCCCCGCGCCCTAGAAGATCCGATTGGCGACCAGATAAGGCTAAGCAATACGCTAAAAAGCCTGGAATTTTTAATTCTTGCTTGACATCTACCATATCAAAGGGTAGCGTGAGTGTTTCCTGATAACGTAGTCCCATTATTCCTCTCCTATGATAAATCGTTCTGCAACTGTGTCTCCGAGAAAGAGCCCTTTTTTGGTCATTCGGATAAAGCCATTTTCTTCCTGAAGGAGACCCTCATTCTTCAACTCTGCCACCACATGACCATAGCGTTCTTTAAAGGATGTTGCAAATTTTTCCTCAAAACGAGCAATCGAAACGCCTGTTTTCTTCCGCAATCCTAAAAACATTTCTTCTTCCATTTGCTCTGCCTGCGATAGTTGCTCTTCGTGGAGCCTCGCATGACCCTTTTCCCGGATGGACTTCAGATAATGCTGGATAGGTCCTCGATTGCGGTAGCGCATGCCAGACAGATAACCAGAAGCCCCCGCTCCCAGGCCAAAGTATTCTGCATTGTCCCAATACATGAGATTGTGTCTGCTTTCAAAACCTGGCTTGGTAAAGTTGGAAATCTCGTAGTGTTCAAAGCCATTTTTTTCCAATTCCTGTAAGATGTATTCAAACATGTCAGACTCGACATCTTCATTTGGCAGGTGTAGATTGCCCCTGCGCTGGCGATTCATAAAGACCGTATGATTTTCCAAAATCAAACTATAGAGGCTCATGTGGGGAATATCGAGCGAAAGAGCCCGCGCTACATTATCTTTGACCTGCTCCATGGTCTGCCCAGGCAGGGCATAGATTAAGTCAATCGAGATATTGTGGAAACCCGCAACTTTTAAGGCACTAATCGTTTCATAAATCTGAGCTTGATTGTGGGAACGCCCGATTTTCTTGAGCATGCGGTCATCAAAGGTCTGTACACCAAGCGAGACCCGATTGCACTTGGATTTTCGTAAAACAGCAATCTTATCTGCTGTCAAATCCCCAGGATTGGCCTCAATGGTAAATTCTTCTACTTGAGACAAGTCGAGCAAGTTCTCCAAATTGGTCAGCAAGTAGTCCAACTGCTCCGCCGACAAGGCAGAAGGTGTCCCACCGCCAATATAGAGCGTTTTTAAAGGAGGCAAGTCATAGAACCGCACCTCCTCCATCAGAGCTGCTAAATACTCGTCCACAGGCTGGTTTTGAATAAATACCTTTGAAAAATCACAATAGTAGCAAATCTGCGTACAAAAGGGAATGTGAATATAGGCTGAAGTCGGTCTTTTTGTCATGAAGTTATTATACCACACTCCCACCTTTTCGTCAGAAAGAGGGCATGAAAAAGGGAGTGAGACAGAAAGCAACTTCTGTTCTTCTCCTCCTCTTATAACATAGCACTCACTTATTGCGCTTCTAGCATTTCTTGAGCGCAAGATAAAAAGGTCCACCGGACCTTTTTATTCCTCCAAATGCCAAATGTCTTCGTTGTACTGCTCAATTGTGCGGTCGCTTGAGAAGAATCCTGCTTTGGCAATGTTGACAATGACTTTTTCAAGCCAAGCATCGCGGTCTTCATAGTCTGCTAGCATGCGTTCCTTGGTTGCAATGTATTCTTCCAAGTCAAGCAGGGTCATAAAGTGGTCATTGTGCTTGAGATTGTTTTGCAGTCTCCACAAACGCTCATCGATTCCTCCAAATTGACGCACCAGATCGCTCGTGATAAAGTCAATCAGCGGACGGATGGCATCTTTTTCGTAGAAGCTGTATGGATGGTAGCTACCATGAGCATAGTGATCAATCACCGTCTGGCTGTCTTGACCAAAGATATAAATATTCTCATCTCCTACCAGCTCATGAATTTCCACATTGGCACCGTCATCTGTACCGATGGTCAAGGCACCATTGAGCATGAATTTCATATTTCCTGTACCAGATGCTTCTTTTGAAGCCAGAGAAATTTGCTCTGAAATATCCGCAGCTGGAATGATGAAGCTCGCTTCCGTCACATTGTAGTTTTCAATCATGACCAATTGCAAGTGCGGACTTACTTCAGGATCATGCTGAATCACCTGCGACAAGACCAAAATCAAGTGAATAATATCTTGGGCAATGGTATAGGCTGGCGCTGCTTTTCCACCGAAGAAAACGGTCAAAGGACGCGCTGGGATATTCCCCGCCTTGATGTCCAAATACTTATGAATCACGTACAAGACATTCATCTGTTGACGTTTGTACTCGTGCATCCGCTTGATTTGTACATCAAAAATCGAATCTGGATTGACCTCTACTCCTTGCGTTTTCGCAATATGTCGTTGCAATTTGCGCTTGTTGTGACGTTTGATGTTTTCTAATTCCTGTTTAAAGGCTGCGTCATCCTTATAACCAAGCAAGTCCTCCAAGGCTTCCGCACGGCGGTGGTAATCACGACCAATCAAGTCATCCAGATAATGCGCCAAACGTGGGTTGGCATGCATGAGCCAGCGACGGAAGGTGATACCATTGGTCTTATTGTTGAATTTATCAGGGTACAAGTCATAGAAGGCCTTGAGCTCTGATGATTTCAAAATCTCCGTATGAAGGGCTGCCACACCATTGATCGAATAACCATAATGAATGTCCATGTGGGCCATGTGAACACGACCATGCTCATCGATGATATTGACTGCTGGATTATCCTCAATCGCTTTAGCACGACGGTCCAATTCCTCGATAAATGGCACCAAGTGCGGTACAACCTTGTTCAAGAAGTCAAGTGGCCATTTTTCCAAGGCTTCCGATAAGATGGTATGGTTGGTATAGGCTGTCATGCTCTTGACAATCTCAACGGCCTCATCAAAGGAGATACCACGGAGTTCCAAAAGGCGAATCAATTCAGGAATCACGAGCGATGGGTGGGTGTCATTGATTTGCACGACCGCATAGTCTGCCAAGTCATGCAGGTTCGATCCCTTAGCAACCGCTTCGTCAATCAAGAGTTGCGCAGCATTTGATACCATGAAATACTGCTGGAAAATCCGCAAGATTTTTCCTTGATCTGTGGAATCATCAGGATAAAGGAAGAGGGTCAAGTTACGGAAAATATCCTCCTTATCAAAGTCAATACCATCATCGATGATATTGTCATCAACAGAGGCCAAGTCAAAGAGACGCAGACGATTTTTCTTTTCGGTCTTATAGCCCGGTACATCAATGTCATAGAGTTTTGAGGTCAGGGTAAAATTCGCAAATGGTACGTGGTAGGAAATCGGAGACTCTGTCAACCAAGAACGCGGCGTAATCCACTCATTGGGCACGGCTGATTGTTGGTGATATTGGAAGAGCTGACGGAAAAGTCCAAAGTGATAGTTGAGACCAACACCGTCCCCATTCAAACCAAGACTGGCAATCGAATCAAGGAAGCAGGCTGCCAAACGGCCCAAGCCACCATTTCCGAGCGACGGCTCCATTTCCACTTCTTCAATGGCAATCAAGTCTTTCCCTGCTTCTGCTAGCTGGTGCTTGACTTCGTCATACAAGCCTAAGTTGATGAGATTATTGGACAAGAGTTTTCCAATCAAAAATTCGGCTGAAATGTAGTAGACCTTCTTCTTCTGGTCGTTAGTACACTTGGCTTCACTGCGCTGTTTCGTAAATGCAAGCAAGGCATAGTACAACTCTTGATCAGAGCAATCCTCGATTCGTTTGGCATACATGGTTTGAACAAAATTTTGTAAATTAATCATGTTCTAGTAACTCCTCTTGTTTTCATTTTTAGTTAGAAATAAATATGCAAGTTTTCCGATTTTTTTGGAAACGCTTTCTAATAATATTATACTACATTTTATCAAAAAAGGCAAGAACCTCGCCAAAAAAAATTCACACCCCGTAGGGTGCAAATCTTCTTCTGATTTATTTTGAAATCAAGGTTTCCAATCCCACCTTCATCATGTCGGTAAAGGTTGTTTGGCGTTCTTCTGCTGTCGTGTCCTCATCTGGATTGACCAAGCTGTCTGAAATGGTCATGATACCAAGTGCTTCGACACCGTGTTGAGCTGCTAGGTAGTAAAGAGCTGCAGCTTCCATCTCAACGGCGTGAACCCCCATGGTGCCCAATTTCACATTTTGCTCATAGAAGTTTGAGTAAAAGACATCAGATGACAAGACCGAGCCGACATGCGTGGTCATGCCCATGTCCTTAGCAATATGGTAGGCCTTGTCCAACAGATTAAAGCTCGCAATCTGCGGGAAGTCATACATCGGCCAATCGTTTCTGATGATGTTTGAGTTGGTCGCTGCAGCCTGTGCCAAGACCAATTCACGCACGTGAACATCAGGATTGAGAGAGCCTGCTGTTCCCACACGAATCAGGCGTTTCACTCCATAGTCCACAATCAACTCACGCGCATAGATAGAAATGGAAGGCATTCCCATACCAGTCCCCATGACGCTGACCCGCTCTCCTTTATAGGTTCCTGTATAGCCATACATGCCACGAATTTCGTTAAAGAGCACTGCATCTTCTAAAAAGTTTTCAGCGATGAATTTTGCCCGCAAGGGGTCACCTGGTAGTAAAATCTTGTCCGCAATCTCGCCGACTTTTGCTCCAATATGAATTGACATTGTTTTCTCCTCTTATAATCCTGCCAAGATTGCTTTGACCAAGCCCTTGAAATCTTCCTTGATACGAGTGGTTACTTCCACCACTTCTTCATGATTGAGCGAGCTTTGGAAACCTGCTGCATAGTTGGTAATGGCTGAAATTCCTAGCACCTTCATGCCTGAATGCACCGCTACAATCACTTCTGGTACTGTTGACATGCCGACTGCAGATGCTCCCATGGTCTGGTAAGCACGGATTTCTGCTGGTGTTTCGTAGGTTGGACCAGACACACCGAGATAGACACCTTCTTCAACCTTAACTCCAATGCTATCTGCAATTTCCTTGGCCTTGGCACGGTAGTCCTTACTGTAAGCATCTGACATATCTGGAAAACGTGGCCCAAATTCGTCCAAGTTTTCACCGATGAGTGGATTGGTGCCAATCATATTGATATGGTCGTTAATCATCATAAGAGTTCCTGGACCGTAGCCAATTCCCCCTGCTGCATTGGTCACGATGATGCTGTGGCAACCAAGAGCCTTCATCACACGAACAGGGAAGGTCACGACTTCCATCGGATTACCTTCATAGTAGTGGAAACGTCCTTGAAGTGCCAAGACTTTCTTACCAGCCAAGTCTCCGTAGACCAATTTCCCAGCGTGACCAACGACTGTTGACTGCCCCCAGTTTGGAATATCAGCATAGTCGATGACAATGGCATTTTCCACCTCATCTGCTAATTCTCCCAAGCCTGAGCCCAAAATCAAGCCAAATTCTGGCGCTGTAAGACCTTTTGCTTCCAAAAAGCTCTTTGTTTCTTGAATTTTTTCAATTAGTGACATCTTTTCTATTCTCCTTTTTATTTCACAAAGCTGCGTTTATACAGTCTGTGACTTTCGATATTTGCTTCTGCGTCTTTCTCATCCCAAATTTGTAGTTCCCAGGGATAGTAAAAATTGCTCTGATTTTTAAAGTAGATATGAATACCTACGTAGCCGTCCCTATCTCTGATATACCAATTTTTTAGGCCATACATCTCTTTCCAATCATCCAAACGATTCAAAATCTCCCGAACCTCTTCTGATGACAGAATCATTCGTGCCCCAAAAATATCATTTAGAATATTATTGACAGGATATTTCGTATCTCTTTTTTTATAGGAATCAATCTTATACAGAATGCTTTCCGTCGTTTTGACACGATAAAAATAATGAATATCTTTTACATCTGCGCGATATAAATAGTCATTGATCGATTCATGTAAATTCAAACGATAGGACAAGATATGTTCAATCGGCACTTTACTAAAGGTATGAGAAAGATTGACTTTTTCCACTTTCCCTGTTTCAAAATAGTCTTTTGAATATAGATGATGAATGCGATTGATTTCCGCAATCAAGCGTTCTACTTTTTCAATCATAGGACCACCCTATTGTGTTTCTTAACGTGTTGCATGCACCTTCTTCCACTTCCGAATCTTTGTTCGAAAGCTGGTAAAGGGGGCAACGGTATTGATATGAATCCATTTCCAGACAGGCCACTTGCTGGGCGTTGAGCTAGCCCATTTGCGCTGATTCGGTAAAAAGAGCTCCTCATCTGTATAGCTGTTCACCTGCTGGACAATCGCGCAAACTTGCTCTTGAAACTGCACCATCAAATCGTGCAAAGACAAGTCCGCAACCGCTTCATAAAATGCCTGATAGAGTCCGCCCAGCTGATTCCACTTGAAATCGGGATGGGGGGGTATGACCAGACGCCCTGCCTGCTCCTCTCGCTCCCAGCCTTACACGAGTTTCAGCCAGCCTAATTGATAGGCAATCATCTGCGCTGGACTTCGGTCCACTCCATCTAGGAGCAGGTCCTTATCCTGTTCAGAAATCTCCGAAAACTCCCCAATAAAGAGGGCTGCTTTCTTCTCTATTTCTGCTATGAGGGCTACCTTGGATTCATATTCTCTCATCTTATACCAACTTATCTAAGAAACTTTCTCCAATCTGGCTCTTTTCAACGCCAAAGTTCTCTGCAATAGTCGCTGAAATATCCGCAAAGTGTCCTACAGGGATGTGACCCGCGCCTTTGAGGGATTTTCCAAAGATGAGCAATGGCACATACTCACGCGTATGGTCTGTTCCGACATAGGTCGGGTCATTTCCATGGTCTGCGGTAATCATGAGCAAGTCGTCCTCGCGCATATTGTCGATGATTTCTGGCAAGCGCGCATCAAATTCTTCCAAGCAATCGCGGTAGCCTTCGGTGTCACGACGGTGTCCATACACCGCATCAAAGTCCACTAAATTGGTGAACGAAAGCCCTTCTGTAAAGTCTTGATTTTGCAAGACCTTGATAAAGTTGTCCACACCGTGGTTGTTTGATTTGTTATGCCCCATATCATGAGAAATGCCTGCGCTGTTGAAAATGTCATTGATTTTTCCAACTCCGTAGGTATCAATTCCTGCTGCTTTCAAGTTATCAAGTACAGTTGGAGCAAATGGAGAAACGGCATAGTCATGACGGTTGGAAGTACGTGAGAAATTGCCCGGAGTTCCTACGTATGGACGCGCAATGATACGCCCCAATAAAGATGGACGTTCAAGGGTGATGGAACGCGCGTATTCACAGATTTTATAGAGTTCTTCTAGCGGAATCACCTCTTCGTGCGCTGCGATTTGTAGCACAGGGTCCGCAGAAGTATAGACAATCAACTCGCCTGTTTCCATTTGACGTGGGCCGAAGTCATCAATGACGGCTGTCCCAGAATACGGTTTGTTGGCCTCACGAATGATTTTCCGTCCTGAAAATGCTTCGATTTTTTGAAGAAGCTCTTCTGGAAATCCGTCCCAGAAAGTATCAAACGGGTCTGTGATGTTGAGCCCCATGATTTCCCAGTGGCCTGTCATGGTATCTTTTCCGCGCGATACCTCTTCTAATTTTGTGACATAACCTGTCGGATTTTCTTCAGCAGCAACCGTTTTGAGCGGTGTGTCGCGTTCAATATTTCCCAGACCGATTTTGGCCATATTTGGTACTGTCAAACCTGCGGTTTCCGAGATGTGTCCCAAGGTGTCGGACGTTGTGTCTGGCTCGCCTGCATTGAAGAACTGATCTGCGTCAGGCGCAGCACCAATTCCTACTGAATCTAATACAACAACGTGCATGCGTTTAAATTTTGCCATTTCTTTCTCCTTTAAATGAATGATTATTTCTATTATAACACAAAAACGCTTTCCTAGTCATTTCTAGGCAAAGCGCTTATTGAGACTTAATGTTTTTCAAGGAAGCGTGGACCATCTGGATAGCCCACAATGACTTTGGATACCAGCTGGATAAAGAGACCGTGTTCTACAACTCCTACTGTATGGTCTAATTCATTCGCCAAGGCATCGGCATCTGGAATTTCTCTTAAGTCTAAGTCAATAATATAGTTTTTCATATCGGTCACGAGTTTTTCGCCATCTTTCATACGGAAACTTGGACGATAGCCTTTTTCTTCAAAGGCTCTAAATAAATTCTCTGCCCCATATTGAACGACTTCAACTGGTAATTTAAAGGCACCTAGGGTTTCCACAACCTTTGATTCATCGACAATCCAGATACAATCCTTGCTGTTCACCGCTACAATCTTTTCCATGAGGAGAGCTGCCCCACCACCTTTAATGCCGTTGAAAGCTCCGTCTACTTCATCAGCACCATCCACGGTGACATCCACATACGGCACTTCATCGATGGATTTTAAGGGAATTCCTAGAGAGGCTGCATGCTCTGATGTCGCATTGGACGTTGTCACACCAACGATGGATAGTCCTTCTTCTTGGACGCGACGCCCCAACTCTTGAACAAAATAGTAGGCTGTCGAGCCTGTTCCAAGACCAACAATCATGCCATCTTTTACAAATTCAGCAGCTTTCAGCCCCACTTGTTCTTTCAAATTTACCATGACCATACTCCTTTTTAAAACGTTTTCCCTTACAGTATACCATTTTACTATCCGTATTGGAAATGAAAATCGCATTTTGGCGGGGCAAAAAAACACCCTCTGCTATCACTAGAGAGAGGTGTCTGATTTTCCTATTTATCCTTCAAATTGACACTTGGAACAGTTGTTGCAGCGTCAGATGTGGCTTGGAACAAGTCAACTTTTTCATAGCCAAAGATTCCTGCGTAGATGCTTGTTGGGAATCGTTTGATTTTTTTATTGTAGGCTGTCGCAATGGTATTGTAATCCTTACGAGCAACCAAGAGGCGATTTTCTGTCCCCTCAAGCTCTGTAATCAAGTCAGAAACTTGTTGGTTAGAATTGAGTTGCGGATAATTTTCTGTCAAGACCAAGAGACGAGAGACTGCTGAATCCAGTTGGCTTTGCCCCTCATTGTATTCGGCAGATCCTTGCTTGCTAGATCCGATTTTGGCCCGCGCATCAGCAATAGCTGTAAAGACTTCTGTCTCATGCTCCATAGCGCCCTTAACAGAAGCGACAACGTTTGGAATCAAGTCATAGCGTCGTTGCAACTGTGTATCCACATTAGACTGGGCATTTTCAACCTCAGCATAGCTATCGACTAGACCATTGTATTGACCAATGGCTCCCATCGCGATAAAGACAATCGCTAAAACAGGGATTAAAATATAGAGTAATTTTTTATTCATATCTTTTCCTTTCTTTCCTACCAACCAGATGAGGCTCCTCCGCCTCCTCCGCCGCCACCAGACCAGCCACCGCCTCCGAATCCAGATGATCCTGAGGAATGAGAATGGTCATTGGAGCTACCAGATGAACTATTGAGCAACATCCATAGCAGGGTATCACCACCGCCACGGCCTCCTCTGCCGCCACGACCACCTCTACCACCATAGTCTAGTACGAAGCCGATGATAATACATGCGAGAACAATAAACCAGAAGGAAAGACCATTATCCTCACCATGCTCTTCTTCAAACTCCTCCATGCGTGCCTGGGCTCGATCGGTGCCATAGAAGCTATCACCTATCGCATCCACAATATAGCGGACACCACCATCGTAATCTCCCTCTCGGAAGAAGCTACGCGCGTCCTCTAAGATGCGCCTTGATTCGACATCGGTCAGCACTGTTGCGGCATTATCTGATGTCTCTATCCGAAACTTGCGATCTTCAAGAGCAATGACTACTAGCACCCCATTATTGGTGCCTGCAAAGCCGACCTGCCATTTTCGAAAGACTTCATTTGCCAAGGATTCAATATCGCCTGACAGTTGAGTCGTCATGTACACCCCGACTTGGAGCTGTTCACTCGTTGATTTCCAGGCTCGATTCTCACTATCAATGGCTTGAATCGTGTCTTGCGACAGGGAATTGGTCTCGTCTAGCACCGTTGATTCCTGCGGTCTGTCAGGGACTTGAGCAGAAACAGGAGGGCTGACCATTAGTAGCATCAGAGGGACCAACAAAAGTCCGACAATCCATCGTAAACCTTTCTTCATAGGACGACCTCCTTTTGACTATTATACCATGTTTTCCTTATTTATCTAAGATTTGACTCACTTTTTCTTGCAATTTTGGCACTAAATTGGTCCGAAACCAAGGATTTTTCGCCTGCCAGATATTGTTGCGTGGAGAGGGATGGACAAGGGGCAAATACTGCGGTAGATACTCCTCATAGGCTTGGACTGTCTCGGTCAAGGTCCGTTTTCGCCTGTCTTTTAAGTAATATTCCTGTGCATACTGCCCAATCAGCAAGGTCAATTCCAACTGGGGCAGATTGGCTAATAGCTGCGAATGCCATCTTTGTGCAAATCCCTTTCTCGGAGGTAAGTCGCCTGATTTTCCTTTTCCTGGATAGTAAAAATCCATGGGCAAAATCGCTAGTTGATTGGCATCGTAAAAGGTCTCTGTATCAACACCCAACCATGCCCGCAGATTATCCCCGCTCGGATCAGCAAATAAGCGCGCTTTCTCCTGCGCTTTCAAGCCCGGAGCTTGACCGATAATTACAATCTTTGCCCCGCTACCTGCCTGAAACAGGGGCTGAATACCTTGCTCTGTATAGGCTTGATTGGCAGGGTCTGCTATAATGGCAGTCCGTATCTCTTCGATGCTGGACATCTTGACACCTCTCTTATCTAAAAGGAACTGGACATTCGCCCAGCTCCTCTTCACTATGTTTGAAACTGCTTATTTGACCAATTCGTAAATGGCTTCTGCGTAAATCGCTGCCGCTCTCATCAGGTCTTCGACATCCGCAAATTCATTGGCTTGGTGCATAGTGTCTGTATAGCCTGGGAACATGGCACCGTAAGCCACACCGCGTTTCAAGAGGCGACCAAAGGTTCCACCACCGATAACTTGTTCATGACCACGCAAGCCTGTTTGGCGTTCGTAGACATCTAAAAGTGTCGCAACAAGCGGATCTTCCATCGGTACATAGTGCGGTGTGTGCCCGTGTTCTGACAAGGTCACATCCGCTACCGCAAGTTGTTTCAAGACGGCCTGAATCTCTTCTGGTGTCGTGCCTTTTGGATAACGGAAATTGAGGGCAATGGTGTTGTCAGCTGCTGTTTCTTCAAAGCGGAAAACACCTGCATTCATGGACAAGGCCCCCATCTTCTCATCGGTGTGAGCCACACCCAGCGCTTCACCCTTATGGTCTTCAAACAAGATGTCGCCTGCAATGGCAAGGTAATCCTTGGCTGGTCCTGCAAAGTCAAACTGGTTCAAGAAACGAGCGAGATAAGTCGCACCATTGATACCAGACTGCGGAGAGGCTCCGTGGGCTGATTTTCCGATGATAGTGACCTTGTATGTACCATCTTCTTCTAAAAGCTCAAAGCGCACTTGATGTTCTGCGGCAAAGGCTGCTAATTTGTCTGCAAGTTCTGGTAATTCACCTGATACGAGAGCTGTTGCAGATTCTGGCACCATATTTTCCCGCAAACCGCCTGTAAAGCTGTGCAAGCGTGCTGCGCCGCTATTTCCCCCAGCAAAATGGAGATACGCGGTGATATTTCCTTTCTCACCATTGATAATTGGGAACTCCGCATCTGGTGAGAAGCCAAAATCAGGCTCTTTGACACCGCTGTGCTCGAAGTAATAATCCATGTCTGCCCAGCCAGATTCTTCGTCTGTTCCGACAACAAAACGGACTTTCTTGGAAATAGGCAAGCCCAATTCCTTGATAATCTTGAGACCGTAGTAGCAAGCCATAGTAGGCCCCTTGTCATCACTTGAGCCACGCGCATAGAGTTTGCCGTCTTTAATGGTCGGAGTGTAAGGGTCTGTGTTCCAACCACTTCCTGCTGGCACCACATCCATGTGGGCGAAAATTCCAAGCACTTCATCACCGTCACCGTATTCAAAGTGACCTGCGTAGTTGTCTACGTTCTTAGTTGGATAGCCGTCACGCTCTGCAATTTCTAAGAATTTGTGCAAAGCCTTGACAGGGCCAGGGCCAAATGGATGCTCCGCATCTGCCAAGCTATCATCACGCTCTGAGTTGATTTCAAGCAAGCTGAACAAGTCAGCCAGCAAATCTTCACGGCGTTTTTCTACTTCTGCCTTAAAATCAATTGTCATTTTTTCTCCTTTTCAAGTATGAATTGATACTATTCTATCACAAAATGAAAGAGATTTCATACATTTGGTAAAGAAAAAAGCCAACCAGTGGCTTTTTTACTATTCAACTTACATCTCGTTGAAATCCCAGACATCATCTACCCAGCCTTGGTAGAAATCAGGCTCGTGGCAGACCATAAGAATGGAACCTTTATAGGTTTGCAGAGCCCGCTTCAATTCGTCCTTGGCATCGACGTCTAAGTGGTTGGTCGGCTCGTCTAAAATCAGGACATTGTTCTCCCGGTTCATCAAGAGGCAGAAACGAACCTTGGCCTGCTCCCCTCCTGATAAGACCTGAATCTGACTTTCAATATGCTTAGAAGTCAAGCCACAACGCGCCAAGGCAGCACGAATCTCTGCTTGATTCAGGGCAGGAAAGGCATCCCATACCGCTTCAAGCGGGGTCTTTCGATTACCACCTGCCACTTCCTGCTCGAAGTAGCCGATTTCCAGATACTCCCCTTGCTCGACTTGGCCACTCA
This sequence comes from Streptococcus cuniculi, assembly GCF_001921845.1. Taxonomy (GTDB): domain Bacteria; phylum Bacillota; class Bacilli; order Lactobacillales; family Streptococcaceae; genus Streptococcus; species Streptococcus cuniculi. The sequence continues at coordinate 312,897 of NZ_MSJM01000002.1, forward strand.
AAGATGGAATCAAGCCTAGTAGACTTTTGAGCAGGGTTGATTTTCCAATCCCGTTGGCCCCGATAATGGCAATTTTCTTGTTGCGTTCAAAGGTAAGGTTTAACGGCTTACGGTTGAGAACGCGGTCATAGCCGATTTCCAAGTCCTTGGTTTGGAAGATAAAGCGACTCGGTGTTCGTGCCATCTTGAAATCAAAAGATGGTTTTGGCTTTTCAGCCTGTAGTTCAATGATTTCCATTTTATCCAGCTTTTTCTGGCGGGACATGGCCATATTACGGGTTGCGACCCGGGCCTTGTTGCGGTTCACAAAGTCCTGTAAATCAGCGATTTCTTTTTGCTGACGCTCATAGGCGGCTTCTAGCTGGGCACGCTTCATAGCATGGACTTCTTGGAACTGGTAATAGTCTCCCGTATAGCGGGTCAATTGCTGGTTTTCCACATGGTAGACAATGTTAATCACATCATTTAAAAAAGGAATATCGTGGGAAATCAGAACAAAGGCATTTTCGTAATTTTGCAAATACCGCTTGAGCCACTCGATATGCTCGGCATCCAGATAGTTGGTTGGCTCGTCAAGGAGCAAGATGTCAGGCTTTTCCAGCAAGAGCTTGGCGAGGAGAATCTTGGTGCGTTGCCCACCTGAAAGCTCGGTCACATCGCTATCCATCCCAAAATCCATGACACCCAAGGCGCGCGCCACCTCGTCAATCTTGGCATCTAGGGTATAAAAATCACGGCTCTCTAGACGGTCTTGAAGCTCTCCCACTTCTTCCATGAGGGCATCCATATCCGCTCCCTCATCTGCCATGGACATGTAAATCTCGTTAATCCGCTCCTCGGTCTTAAACAGCTCATCAAAGGCAGTCCGCAAGACATCACGGACAGATTGCCCTTTTTCTAGCTTGGCATGCTGGTCAAGGTAGCCTGCTGTCACATAGCGGGACCACTCGACTTTCCCCTCATCGGGCAGCATTTGCCCTGTCACAATCGACATAAAGGTGGATTTCCCCTCACCGTTTGCCCCGACTAGTCCGATATGCTCTCCCTTGAGCAGGCGAAAGGACACATTTTCAAAAATCGCACGGTCCCCAAAGCCATGGCTTAAATTTTTTACTTCTAAAATACTCACGTTTTTCTCCTATGTTCAGTTCATCAACCTTACACTAAAGAAAGTTTGAGACGGTGATGGGGTCCCAAACTTCCTATTCTTTTCATCTGTCTAGACAACTTAGTCCAAGCCAATCTCCGCTCTCACCACATCTGCAATGGTGTCCACGTAGTAGTCCACTTCTGCATGGGTTGGCGCTTCTGCCATGACGCGTAGCAAGGGCTCTGTGCCACTTGGACGAACGAGAATACGGCCATTCCCAGCCATTTCAGTCTCCATTTTGTCAATGATAGCAGCAATAGCTTCCACTTCCATGGCCTTATCTTTCATGCTATTTTCTACACGAATATTGACCAATTTTTGTGGGTAGATGGTTACTTCACTTGCCAATTCTGAAAGTGTCTTGCCTGTTTCTTTCATGATTTTGGTCAATTGCACGGCGGTCAACTGTCCATCTCCTGTGGTGTTGTAGTCCATCAGAATCACGTGACCAGATTGCTCCCCACCAACATTGTAGCCTGACTTGCGCATTTCTTCGACCACATAGCGGTCTCCAACAGCTGTGACGGCTTTGTCGATGTCTTCACGTTCCAAGGCCTTGTGGAAACCAAGATTGGACATGACGGTGGTCACAATGGTATTTTGTGCCAGTAGTCCGCGGTCAGCAAGGTACTTACCGATGATGTACATAATGCGGTCGCCATCGACCAACTCGCCCTTTTCATCGACTGCAATCAAGCGATCGCTATCTCCATCAAAGGCCAGACCGATTTGGCTGCCTGTTTCTTTGACCAATTCCTGCAAGGCTTCGGGGTGGGTCGATCCCACGCCCTCGTTGATATTCAAGCCATCCGGATTTTCTGCCATGACAGCCAGTTGCGCACCCAAGTCGGCAAATACGTGACGGGCAGAGGTGCTGGCTGCACCATTTGCCGTATCAAGGGCAACTTTCATGCCCTCCAAATCAAAGCCTGTTGAGACGAGGAATTGTTGGTATTTGCGCAAGCCCTCTGGATAATCGACCACATCTCCAAGACCTTGAGCAGATGGACGTGGCAGGGTGTCTTCTTCGGCATCAAGAAGGGCTTCAATCTCTGCTTCTAACGCATCATCTAACTTAAATCCGTCACCTGCAAAGAATTTAATCCCGTTATCTTGGGCAGGATTATGGCTGGCTGAAATCATGACCCCTGCGCTTGCTTTTTCTGTCCGAACCAGATAGGCCACCCCAGGAGTAGCAATCACACCTAGCTTGTAGACATGAATCCCCGCAGAAAGAAGACCTGCAACCAAGGCAGCTTCTAACATTTGACCTGAAATCCGTGTATCACGTCCGACAAATACGCGCGGCGTTTCTGTCTCGTGCTGACTGAGGACATAGCCCCCAAAGCGTCCTAATTTAAAGGCAAGTTCTGGTGTCAGCTCAATATTTGCTTCACCACGAACACCATCTGTTCCAAAATATTTTCCCATTATTTCCTAACTCTCTTTCTTATTTTTTTGTCTTGGTAATCGTCGCTTGCAAGGTCGCTCCGTCCTGTGATAGGACAACTGGCAAGACATTTCCTTGATTATCCACTGCTTGCAAGGTCGCTTCTCCGCTATAATCGTCATCTAAGTTACTCGCATCAGGTACTATGGCTTCCACACGATCGATACGAGACAGGGTATCTTCATCTGTTGTAACTTTGACCGAGGAAACATTTACGGTGACTTTGCCTAGGCTGTAGCCGTCTGCTAACTGACTATTGGTAATGACACCTTGAACGCTGTAACTCTTGCTCACTTTCTTACCGATTTTCACGGTGACGGCATCAGGAACCAATTTAGCCTTGACCCCCGTTGGGAGGTTGGACACAACGAGCTCAATCGTATGTGTGCCCTTTTCAAACCCTTTTAAATCTGCTGTCACTTCAAAGGTCCGCGTCGCTTCATCTGTTTCCCTTTGTAAAATCACTCGATTGGAAGCGGTTAGGGAGACGGTTGTCGTAGGTGAAAAACCTGATATAAAGTAGTTTTCATTGTCATACTTGATGTCAATCGGTACGCTGGTAATCGTATGCGTATAGGTTTCCGATTCGGTGACCTTCTTGGTTGTATTAGCCGTTGTAATCGAATTTTTATAATTGGTCGTTGTGGCATAAAAGAAGAGGACAAGGGCAATGAAGGCTGAAAGAAGTAAATGCCCTACTTTTTTGAGTTTATCGTGCATGTTTGCTACCTCCTAAGCGTTCTAACCAACTTCTCTTTTTCACGTCATCAGGAGTAAATACGCTCCGCAATTCGCTTTCAAATTCATCTAGGCTAAGACCATGCTTGAACAGTCCGTTGTAGGCAACCGAGATACTACCTGTTTCTTCTGAAACGATAAAGACAAAGGCATCGGACACTTCTGCTAGACCAATCGCTGCCCGGTGTCTGGTTCCAAATTCTTTTGAAATCCCCGCACTTTCTGTCAGCGGGAAATAAGCACACGATACCGCAATCTTATCTTCTTGAATAATCACCGCACCATCATGAAGCGGTGTATTGGGAATAAAAATGTTAATCAATAACTCGCTTGAAATATCAGCGTCAAGTGGAATACCAGTTGAGCAATATTCGCGCAAGGTCTGGGTCCGCTCAACTGCGACTAAAGCTCCGATTTTCCGAGGAGCCATATAGGCTGCTGCCTTGATAAAGGCTTGGATGAGGGCCTCTTCTGCGCTCAATTCCACCCGTGCAAATAACTGCGTTGTCCGACCGAGTTTTTCGAGGCTGGTCCGAATCTCAGGCGCAAAAATCACCACTCCTGCGATAACTCCGTAGGTGATGACCTGATTCATCAACCAGGAAATGGTCTGTAATCCCAGTAAGCTGGCCAAAATTTGGAAAAACAAGAAGAGAAAAACGCCACGAACCAAGGTCATAATCTTGGTGCCTGCCAAGGCCTTACTAAAACGATAAATCAAATAACTAACCAGTGTAATATCGACTAAGTGCATCAAGGCAGTCCAAGGACTCGCCGACAAACTGGACCAGTAATTGGCATCAAATAATTGACTATAATTGAGCATCCGCTTCACATACTTTCTAATTCTTACTGCTCACATTATACCATACTTTTAGGTAATTTTTCTTAAAAGACCCCTAAAAATCCGCTCCTTCATTTGAGCACACTTCCTCACCGTCAGCAGACTTTCCCCAAAACGTCCTTTCAAAATGCTAGAGCTGTCTATCACGAGATTTTTAATGGAGTTCGGCTTTCCGTCCTAGAAAAAGCGATGGCTTTATGATAAAATAAGCCTATGATAAAACTAAATACAGCTTTAGGGCTTCTTGCAGGAAAAACATCCCAGGCCATTCTCAATCGCTTGGGCCGTGGAACCACCCTGCCAGGAAAAATCGCCCTTCAATTTGACAAACAGATTTTAGATAGCCTCGCAAAAGACTATGAGATTGTCGTGATTACGGGAACCAATGGCAAGACGCTGACGACTGCCTTAACGGTGGGCATTTTAGAAGAAGCCTTTGGATCGGTGACGACCAATACCAGCGGAGCCAATATGCTAACGGGGATTACCGCAACCTTTTTGTCTGCTAAGAAAAACAAGAATGGCAAAAAGATTGCTGTGCTGGAAATCGACGAAGCAAGCCTTGCCAAAGTCACTGAATTTATCAAGCCGAGCCTCATCGTCTTTACCAATATCTTCCGCGACCAGATGGACCGCTACGGTGAGATTTACACGACCTACCAGATGATTGTAGACGGTGCTGCGAAAGCTCCGACAGCGACCATTCTTGCAAATGGTGACAGTCCGCTCTTTCATTCGACAAAATTGGTTAACCCCATCCGCTACTATGGGTTTGCGACAGAAGAACACGCGCCAGAGCTTGCCCACTATAATACAGAGGGAGTTCTCTGCCCACACTGCCACCACATTTTGCAATACAAGATGAACACCTATGCAAATCTGGGCAGCTACATCTGTCTTTCTTGCGGATTTGCTCGTCCCGAGTTGGACTACAAGCTCACCGAACTCAAAGAGATTACCCATGTATCTTCAAGTTTTGTGATTGACGGACAGGAATACAAGATTAACATCGGCGGGCTCTACAATATCTACAATGCCCTTGCCGCAGTCAGCGTTGCTGAATTTCTAGGCGTATCACCTGAAATCATCAAGGCTGGCTTTGACAAGAGCAAGGCCGTCTTTGGTCGTCAGGAAACCTTTACAGTAGGAGATAAGGACTGCACCTTGGTTTTGATTAAAAATCCAGTCGGTGCTACACAGGCGCTTGAAATGATTCAATTGGCACCTTACGAATTTAACCTGGCTGTCCTGCTCAACGCCAACTACGCAGACGGTATCGATACCAGCTGGATCTGGGATGCGGACTTTGAGCGGATAAACCAGATGCAGATTCCACATGTATTTGCAGGCGGGGTTCGTGCTTCTGAAATTGCCCGCAGACTGCGGGTGGCTGGGGCTTCTCCTCAAGATATGACGCAGGACCCGTCCATTGAAAAGGTTTTGGAGTTGATAGCAGCGCATGAGACCAAGCATACCTATATTCTTGCGACCTATACTGCCATGCTGGAACTCCGCGAGATTCTTGCACAGCGCCAAATCGTTGGAAGGGAGATGAAATAAGATGGTCTATACATCACTTTTAAGTCCCGCTAAGGACTACACCTATCAGCTCCGCATTGCTCATCTCTACGGGGATTTGATGAATACCTACGGAGACAATGGCAATGTCCTCATGCTCAAATACGTTGCTGAAAAGCTAGGAGCGGGAGTTCAGGTAGACATCGTATCCCTAGAAGATTCATTTGATAAGGATTTCTATGATATTGCCTTTTTCGGTGGTGGGCAGGACTTTGAACAGTCCATTCTTGCAAAAGACTTGCCGACTAAAAAAGAAGATCTCTCATCCTTTATTGAAAATGATGGCGTTATGCTTGCCATCTGTGGCGGCTTCCAACTGCTGGGTCAATACTATATTGAAGCAGGCGGACGCAAGATTGACGGTCTAGGCATTCTCGGTCACTATACGCTCAATCAGGCCAAGAACCGCTTCATCGGTGATATTAAAATTCACAACGAAGAATTTAATGAGACCTACTATGGCTTTGAAAACCATCAAGGACGAACTTTTCTAGCGGATAACCAAAAACCACTTGGAAAAACCATCTACGGACACGGCAACAATAACGAGGATAAGGGTGAAGGTATGCACTACAAAAATACCTTTGGCAGCTATTTTCACGGCCCTATCCTCTCGCGCAATGCCAACCTTGCCTATCGCCTCGTAACCACGGCTCTTCGCAATAAATACGGTCAAGACCTCCAACTGCCTGCCTACGAGGAAGTGCTTGCTCTTGAAAGACCAGAAGAATATGGCGATGTAAAGAGCAAGGCGCGTTTTGAAGAAGAATAGGAGAATGCGATGAAAACAAAACTTCACTATATTGCTATTCTGCTCTTGGTTTTACTGATTGCAGGATTGTCGCTCGCCAACATGGAAACGGTCAAGGTTAGCTATTTGTTCGGCCATTTCCAACTGCCCTTGATTATTCTGATTTTAGTCTCCGTCCTACTCGGTGCAATTGTGGCAAGCCTGCTCGGTCTGAGCAAGCAATTTTCGATCAAAGCTGAACTCAAGCAGGCTAAGAAAGAATTGGAAAACCAAAAACAACGACTTGAAGAAAAAGTCGCACAGGTCCAGCTGGAATTGAACCAGCAAAAACAGCTACTAGCTAATCAGACCACACAAGAAGAACAAATAATCGAATAAGAACATCAACAAATCCCCCTATCGTTCATGATAGGGGGATTTGTTGATTAGGAAAAGATTGCTCTTCTATTTGTTACTCCACTTATTTTTTCACCATGGTCTTACGAATATCCAGTGCGACTGCGACCACAATGACAACCCCTTGGATGACATTGGTCATGTCTGGTGTAACTCCCAAGTAAGTCAAACATACTTTTAACAGCTCAAAGACGAATACCCCTAACAGAATACCTGGAACCGTTCCTTGACCTCCTGCTGTTGAGACACCACCAATCGTCGCTGAAGCAATGGCGTCTAGTTCATACCCCATACCAGCTCCTGCTCCGGCAGAACCTGTCTTAGCAGATAGCAAGAAGCCTGCCAAACCGTATAACAAGCCAGCCAGAAGGAAAATTTTAATTTTAGAAAAACCTACATTGACCCCTGATACTTCTGCTGCATGCTCATTTCCACCAATGGCGTACATGTATTTTCCATAGCGTGTCTTGTTGTATAGGACCCACATGGCTAGGCCGATGATGGCTGCTACGATGGTAATATAAGGAAGAAAGCCAAATAATTTTCCTTGACCAAAGGCGACAAATTCGTCCTTAAAGGTTCCAATGGGCTTACTTTGAGAATAAATCAAGACAAAGCCATAGGTCATAATTTGCGTACCGAGTGTTGCTAAAAAGGGCGGTACATTTAAAAAGGAAACAATGGCACCATTTATCAAGCCCAAGAGAGCTCCAACAAGCAAGGCTGCTAGCAAGGGAACAACAAGCGGTAAGTCTGGTAAATTTGGGAAAAACTTGCCAGCAAAATCTGGCTGCTGCACCAAGGTTGCGGTAATAATAGCAGTCAATCCAACAATCCGTCCAGCAGACAAGTCTGTCCCCCTGATAATCAAACAGCCTGATACTCCTAGCGCGATGATAAAGCGCACAGAGGTATTGGCCATGATATTGGCTGCATTTCCTACTGTAAAGAAATTATCCTGCGTCATCCCTGTATATAAAATCATGACAGCAACAACGATATACATGGAGTTCTTTGTTAAAAAGTCTCCTAGATTAAATGGTTTTGCTGCTGTTTGCTTCTGTACTTTAAACACTTTCCATTCCTCCTTCATGGGCTCCCATAAATTTTGTAGCTAAGGTCATCACAGATTCTTGGGTCGCGACATCACGATTTAAGAATCCTGCTACTCGCCCTTCACACATGACCATAATCCGATCCGACACACCCAGTAATTCAGACATTTCTGAAGTAATCATGATAATGGATTTGCCTTCGGCTGCTAGGTCATTGATAATCTGATAAATTTCGTATTTGGCACCAACGTCAATACCACGCGTTGGTTCATCTAAAATCAAGATATCTGGATTGTTTGCAAGCCATCTAGCTAGAATCACTTTCTGCTGGTTCCCACCAGATAAACTTTCAATCTTCGTCTTATTATTCGGCGTTTTGACCCGTAAACGATCCACATTGCCTTCAACGACCTGATTGATTTTTCGTTCATCCAGCAAGCCCATGCGACCGACATATTCTTTCAGGGCTGCTACAGAAGCATTATCCGTGATGGACAAGACCCCAAAAATCCCATTGTAGCGACGGTCTTCTGTGACCAAGGCGATTCGATTTTTAATCGCATCTGCTGGGCGTTTAATGCTGACTTCTTGCCCTTTGATGAGAATTTTCCCTTGTTCCAAGACCCGCATACCATATAAGGCTTCCATCAATTCTGTCCGCTGCGCTCCAACCAAGCCACCGATTCCTAGCACCTCGCCTTTTCGCAGGGTAAAACTAGCATGTTTGAAAGAAAGAGGATTTGGAGAGGTTACATCCTGTAACTCCAATACCACTTCTTCTGAAATCTGATTGGTTTTTTCAGGAAATAGACTGGTCAATTCACGACCGACCATGGCTTGGATAATCTTTGCGGTGGTCATTTCTTTGGCTGGCCAGGTTCCGACATATTGCCCGTCCCGCATGACGGTAATATCATCAGAAATCCGCAAAATCTCATCCATCTTATGAGAGATATAGATAATGCCAATGTTCTTGGCTTTCAACTTGTCAATGATTTCAAATAATTTTTCCACTTCTGATGTGGTTAAAGATGAAGTTGGCTCATCCATAATCACCACTTTTGCATGATGCGAAATCGCCTTTGCAATTTCAACTGATTGCATTTGCGATACTGTCAAATCATTCAGCAAGGTAGTCGGGTCTAGGTAGAGCCCTACCTCTTCTAGCAAACTCTTTGTTTCCTCATTCATCTTTCCATGGTTGACCAGGTTAAATTTGCCCAGAGGATAGTTTCCTAGAAAGACATTTTCAGCAATCGTCATCATCCGAATGGGCTGTAATTCTTGATGAATCATCGAAATTCCTGCATCAATTGACTCTTTTGAATCCTTAAAATCGACTTCTTGTCCATTAAATACAATCGAGCCTGCATCCCGATGGTAAATTCCAAACAAGCATTTCATCAAGGTGGACTTGCCAGCACCATTTTCTCCCATTAGGGCATGAACAGTACCAGGTCGTAATCGAAAGGTGACATTATCTAGTGCTTTTACTCCAGGAAAGGTTTTGGTGATATTCTTCATCTCTAAAATATAATCACTCATTTTCCATTTGACCTACTTTCTTTTTCAACATTAAAAAATCTGCCCCACAATCCTTTCACCGTGGTGTCTTAGTCCGTGGGACAGAAGAAATCATTTTCTAATTTGGTTATCTATGTTGCTTGGTTTATTTGTCACGTTTAGCGTAACGTTCTTTCGCTTCTTTTGTTGTTTCAGTCTTTGGTTTCGCTTCTTTCAACTGAGAATCTTCTTTCTTAGTGACTTTCACGTAGTCCACCCAGTAATAAGACTCCACATCTTTACCATTCATTAAATCAACTGCAACATTGGCTGCTGTGTGAGATTGGTTAAAGTGGTCATTCAAGACAGTACCTGTTAATTCACCTTTTGTGAGCAGTTCCATGGCATCTGGAATCGCATCTACACCGACAACAAGGATATCTTTACCAACAGTTCGTTTGGCAGCTTTAATCGCGGTTACCGCACCAACTGCCATACCATCGTTGTTTGCAAATACAACTTCTAGCTTATCACCAAATTGCTCTAAGGCAGAAGCGGTTACCTCTTGACCTTTTGCTGTATCCCAGTTAGCGAGATATGGTTCAGCAAGGGCCTTGCGTTTAATACCAGCATCATCGAGTGCTTTTACAGAATAGGCTGTCCGTTGTTGGGCATCCACATTGGCTGGATCTCCAAATAGGGTAATGTAATTGACCACACCGTCCCCATTCAAATCCCCTTTAGAATCTGTTGCAGCGATGATTTCCCCTTGGAAAGTTCCTGATTGTGTCGCATCTGCTCCCACATAGGTTGTTTTGCCTGGCCAGATTTCTAGTTCAGACACTTCTGGTTCGCGGTTGATTAAGACAACAGGAATATCTGCTGATTTTGCTGAATTGATAATGCTACCAGCAGCTGTTGGGTCAACGAGATTTGCCAAAATAACATCTTTTCCTTGAGCGATAAAGTTATTGATTTGTTCCGTCTGGGTCGCTTGATCTTGCTTCCCATCTTGAATATCAAGGACATATTTATTGCCTGTTTTCTTGCTCAATTCTCCAAAATACCGTTCTAATTCTTCCCGATATAAGGTCATAAAATTGTCATCAAACTTATAAATAGCAACGCCGACATTATAGGTCTTACCAGACCCAGATTCACCACCGCCTTTTGCACCACAAGCTACTAGCAGTACAGCGACAAAGGCAACAGCGACATACTTCAAGAATTTTTTCATCCTAAAAATTTCCTTTCTATAAACGATAGACAACCGTTATGGATTTGAAAGCGATTTCTTTTTATATATCAATATTATATTTTTACCTCTACTTTGTCAACTAATTTTTACTAAATATTTTTATATTTTCACTAAAAATATAGTTTTTTTAACAAAAAAAAGATCCTCTTAAAAATAAGAGGTCTCTTTTCAGATGGAAGAAAAGGTTTTTTGTAATCCTGTTCTTAGGTAGTGCAAACGCTAGCGACTTCCTGCGGCATTCCATACCTAAATGTTGAGTGAGCTGAACTTTTTAACTTGTTTAAATACATCTTGGGTTTGTCTACGTTCTGGGATTTCTTTTACTGTTTTTCAACCATACACACCGAGCAACTATCTGTAGACTACAGCCTTTCAAGTTGCTCTGCCAAGTCTTCCCATTCTTCCATGAGCTGGTCTTGCTGGTGCGAAAGATGGTCGATTTCTTTTTGGAGGTCGGTCAACTGGTCCACGTCATTGGTGGAAAGCATAGCTTCTTGCAGTTCATTTAATCGGCTCTCGATGTCGTCAATATCGCCTTCAATCTGTTCAATCCTGCGGGCGATTTTGCGTTGTTCTTTTTGGTTTTCTTTTTGCGCTTGGTAGTCCGTTGCCCCGCTCGAACTGGCTGTACTTTCGACTTCTACTGCCTGCTCTACACTAGCTAACTGCTCTGCCTTTTTCTCCAAATAATAATCGTAATCGCCCAAGTAGAGGGTGCTACCTGTCTCCGATAATTCGAGGACTTTGGTCGCAACTCGATTGATGAAATAGCGGTCGTGACTGACAAAGAGCAGGGTGCCATCATACTCAATTAGGGCATTTTCCAAGACTTCCTTGCTATCAATATCCAAGTGGTTGGTCGGCTCGTCCAGAATCAGAAAATTATTGTTTTCCATGGACAATTTCGCTAACAAGACTCGCGCTTTTTCCCCACCAGAGAGCATGGCGATGGATTTTTTGACATCATCTCCTGAAAAGAGAAAGGCGCCCAGACGGTTGCGGATGTCGACCTCTGGAGTCGTTGGAAAGCCTGACCACAATTCTTCCAAGACCGAATTAGACGGCGTCAAGGCTGACTGGGTCTGGTCGTAATAACCGACTTCCACATTGGCACCGAATTTGGCCTCCCCCTTGATAAATGGTAGTTGACCGATGATGGACTTGAGCAAGGTTGTCTTTCCAATTCCATTTGGTCCGACGATGGCAATGGCATCGAGCTTTCGTTGGTCAATGCTAATCGGCTCTGAAAGAATTGCGCCATCGTAGCCTACCGCCGCTTGCTCGACTGTCAGGACAATATTCCCCGAGGTCTTGTCCGAATGAAAGGCCATATTAGCAGATTTTTGTCCTAGACTAGGCTTGTCCAGACGCTCCATTTTCTCCAGTTGCTTGCGCCTTGCTTGAGCCCGCTTGGTGGTGGATGCTCGAACGATATTCTTCTGGACAAAGTCTTCTAGCTTGGCAATTTCTTTTTGCTGCTTTTCATAGTTTTGCCATTCGGTCAGCAACTTCTGCTCCTTTAACTCGACAAAGGTCGAATAATTGCCCACGTAGCGGTCCAAGGATGTCGCTGTTAAGTCCAAGGTCACGGTTGCCACCTTATCCAAGAAATAGCGGTCATGGCTGACAATGATGAGCGCTCCCTTGTAATGAACCAAGTAGTTTTCCAACCAAGCAATGGTCTCGATATCTAGGTGGTTGGTCGGCTCGTCAAGGACTAGCAATTCTGGCTTTTCAAGCAGCATTTTGGCCAAGGCCAGGCGGGTATTTTGCCCACCTGAAAGAGCTGAAATTTTCATCTGCCACATGGATTCGTCAAATTTGAAACCATTTAAAATAGTACGAATATCGGCTTCATAGGTGAAGCCGCCCGCCACACGAAAAGTTTCTGACAAACTGTCGTAGGTCTGAATCAACTGGTCCAGCTCAATTCCTGTCAATTCTCCCATTTGCAATTCCATCTCCCGCAAGCGTTTTTCAGTCTTCCGAAGCTCCGCAAAGACTTGCAGCATTTCTTCATAGATGGTATTTTCAGACTCAAAACGGCTATTTTGCGCCAGATAGGAGAGGGACAAATCTTTCTTGCGGTTGATCTCTCCGCTGGTCGGAGCTTCTTCGCCCACTAAAATTTTCAGCAAGGTCGACTTGCCAGCACCATTTTTCCCGACAAGGGCAATCCGATCCCGCTCGTCCACCTGCAAATTGATATTTTCAAAGAGCACCTCCCCAGCAAAGGAGCGCTCAATCTTATTTCCTTGTAATATAATCATCGTTCTCGTTTATCATCAAATGTCCTAAGGACTTACTCTGTCTGCAATCATTTTCAGCTCTAGACTAGTAGCCATACCTACGGTAGAGTCTTACAACGTCCTCAAACTGGTCTAAATCAACTTCCAGCTGATAGGTTTTTGCAAGCAAAAGTGCTTCTTGTCTAACGGCCTCAGTCAGGTCTTCAATATCCTTGTTTTCTACTGGATACTTGCTACAAAGAGAAATCACTTCCGCATCAAGTTGCGATTTTTGCCCCTCATACTTACTCCAATCTCCAAGACTATTGGGTAATAGAGACTGATTGAGATAGGAAAGGCTTGCCAAAATGTGGCGCATTCCTAAAAGACAATGGAGGGCATACGTCTTCTCAGCTCGTTTTGTCCGCCTCACCCATTCATGTAAGTAGGCATAATACTTAGAAAGATAAGCATCTAATTGGTCTTGCTCAACCGTGAACTCAAGGGCTTGAGAGGCTTCTTTTATGGTCTGTAACCAATCCCCTTCATCTCGGAGAATCGCTATATCTTTCAACCATAAAGAGGGCTGGACCTGCTTTTTCTGATAAATAAAGAGATCCAACTTCACAAATTGTCTAAAATGTACCACTACAAACTGAGCATACTGCTCTTCAATAAATAAACAGTCTGTCAATTCCTTGAGGCAATAAGCTAGCACATCTGAGGGATTGATCTCATCATCTACCACAATCCGAAAATCAATATCAGAATAGGCATTAGCTGTCTGGTTGGCAAGGGAACCTCCTAGGAATATTCCCCTTACACCTTCTAACTGTTCTGCTATTGCTCGTATTTCTGCTAATTTTTCCTGCCGATAGGTCACCAATTCTTCCATCGCAAACTCCTCTATCTTACTTAAGACAACCGCTCTTCTAGCTGAAAGTCAATGGGCAACCAAGACAATACCACCTCTAACTGCTTGTCCCAGTAGTACCACTCATGTCGACCAGGCGCAGTCTGATAGTCAACCTCATAGCCTAATTCCTTAAAGGCTTGCGCCGCAAAGTTATTCGCAGGCAAGAGAAAGTCCTGCTCACCACACCAGATATACATTTTGGTCGTTTTGTCTGCTTTTTTAGCCAGATTGATGAGAGAGTGAGGATTTTCTGGACTTTCCCAGTCTGTAATCTCACCGAAAGTTCCCGTCCAATAGGCAGGACTCCCCAAACTTTCTTTTCTTGGGTCAAAACCCTTAAAGCTCAAGGCTCCTGATAGGCTAGCGACATGCGAAAAACAGTTGGTTGCTAGAGCCAAGCGCATCGCTCCGTAACCACCCATAGACAAGCCTGCAATAAAGGTTTTCTCCCGCTTGTCCGTCATATTAGGAAAGAAACGTTTCAACACATCCGGCATTTCAATTGCTAGCGCATCAAAATACGGATAGCCATACTGGGTATTGACATACCAACCATTGTGGGTATCTGGCATGACCACGATGAGATTGGTCTTTCTCACGAGGCGTTCTAAAGACGTCAAACGCAACCAGGTCGTATCTCGTCCACCCATGCCGTGAAGCAGATACAAGACAGGGATATCTGTATCATCGGGATTGTCCACCCGCCCCTTATCTGGGTACAAGACCTGCACGGACAAGTCCAAATCCATTACTTGGGAATAATAGGTAATACTCATGAGGGCCATCTTTTTTCTCCTTTTCAATAGAAAAAGGTGCTGCCCTGTTCAAGCAGCTGCCACCTTTTTTCTTGTTATTCTTGTATCCTTTTAACTAGCCACTAGCCATTCCGTTTTGATTTAGTGCTAGGCAAGACGCGTTAACGATATAATCATTTAAAACTGGAAGGCTATATTATTTTACTTCCATAATTACTGGCAAAATAGCTGGCCGTCTCTTGGTTTGGTCAAAGAGGTATTTTGCGAGTTCGTCGCGGACAGACGACTTGAGCTCTGCCCAGTCAAAACTATCCTTGGTAAAGTAATTCTCCACAGTCGTATTGACCAATTCAGACGCCTCACGCAGAATATCACGGCTCTTCTTGACATAGACAAATCCGCGCGTATTGACCTTGGCTTTTGAGATGATGCGTTTTTCACGACGGTTAACCGTAATCGCTACGATAAAGATACCATCTTCTGACAAAATCTTGCGGTCACGCAGAACAATATTACCAACATCGCCGATGGCATTTCCGTCAATCATGACATCACCTGCTGGAACAGAACCATTATGGACAAATTCACCCTGTTCATAACTCATGATGTCGCCACGCTTGACGATGAAAATATTTTCTGGATAAAGACCGATTTCAAGCGCTGCTCGTGCATGGGCATCAAGCTGGCGGTACTCTCCTTGGACGGGGAACAAATACTTGGGGCGTAGGATATTGAGCATCAGCTGCAAATCACGCGCATTTCCGTGACCCGATACCCGCAAGTTCTTGGTGATGGATTTGACCACACCACCTGCTTGGTAGATCATATTTTCCACCCGCGCCACCACTGCTTCTTTTGAAATAGTTGGCGTTGTGACAATATACACTAAGTCTCCGTCCTTGATTTCCACATAACGGTGACGGCCGATGGACATCTTGCGCAAGCCATTCAACGGCTCACCCATGCGGCCTGTTTCCAAGATAATCAGCTCGTTGTCATCAAACTTATTCATTTCTTTTGGCTTAATCAACAAGCGTTCGCTGACCAAGCGCAATTTTTTCAACTGAATAGCCGTGCGGACGATATTTTCCACATCGTGCCCTGTCAGCACAACACGGCGACCCGTCGCCTCAGCCGCATCAAAGATTTGCTGGATACGGACGATGTTGCTGGCAACCGCAGCCACAATGACCCGCCCTTCCCAATCGGCAATGGTGTTGAGAATTTCTTCAGCTTCTTCGTGCATGCTGGCCACTTGGATATTGCTATCAGCGTTAGCGGAATCAGATAAAAGTGCAAGCACTCCTTCGTTTCCAATTTCAGCTAAGCGCCCAAAATCGGTCTTGTAAAATGGGTCAGCAGCCTGATCGAATTTGAAATCACCTGTATAGACAATATTGCCTTCGTCCGTCTTAATGACCACACCCAGACTTTCTGGAATTGAGTGGGTCGTTTTGAAGAAGGACACGACAGAAGCCCCAAAATCAATTTCAGAACTCGCATTGATGACGTGGAAATCCTTGAATTTCTTGGTCGCATTGTAATTTTTAACGACCAGTTTGGCCAATTCAATAGTCAAATGAGAGCCAAAAACAGGCACCCGTACATTTTCGAGCAGGTAAGGCAGGGCCCCAATCGCATCGGCATGCCCGTGGGTCAAGAATACCCCCGCTACACGCTCCTTATTTTCCACCAAATATTCAAAATTCGGTACGATGACATCGACACCGAGCTGTTCATTTTCTGGATATTTCAGCCCGGCATCCAAGACGAAAATCGTATCCTTGACTTCAGCGATGTAGAGATTTTTTCCATTCTCACGGACACCGCCCAAAGCCATAATGTTTATATCACTCATGATAACTCCTTTGTTTATAATTGTTACTAACGGTCCTTGGAGTTCCAAGTCGAATTACAGTCTTGCAATTTCTTGCATATCCATACTATTATACCCTTTTTTCAGTATTTTTTCAAAATATAGCTCAAAAAAATCCCCAGTCTATCGTCTAACTGGGGATAATCGTTTATTCAAACAAATGGTAGTAATCTTCCAAGGTCATTGCTTCTTTTTCTGCCTTATTCAAATCTTTGATAATTTGTCCATCTTTCATGACGAGAAGACGATTGCCGTACTTGAGGGCATCTTCCATTTGATGGGTAATCATAAGGGCTGTCAACTGATCCTTGGTGACAAAGCGGTCTGTCAAGTCCATGAGAGCCACACTCGTTTTAGGATCAAGAGCCGCCGTATGCTCGTCCAAGAGCAATAATTCTGGGCGTTTCAAGGTTGCCATCAAGAGGCTCAAGGCTTGGCGTTGACCACCTGAAAGAAATTCAATCGGTGTGTCCAAGTGCTTCTCAAGTCCGTTGCCAATCTGGTCAATGGTCGCTTGAAATTCTTCCTTATGGCTGTTTAGCTTACGAGGCACCAGCCCTCGCCCTTCGCCACGGAACTTGGCAATTAAAAGATTTTCTGCGACCGTCATTCGAGGTGCTGTTCCCATTTTAGGATCTTGAAAGACTCGTGCTAGGTACTTGGCCCGCTTTTCAGGTGAGAGGTTGGTCACATCTTCACCCATGATGCGAATGGTTCCGCTCGTAAGAGGCAAGGTTCCTGCAATCACGTTGAAAAGTGTTGATTTTCCTGCCCCATTTCCCCCTAAAATCGTGATAAAATCATGCTCATGAATGGTCAAAGAAACTTGATTTAAGATGACCTTTTCTTCATCAAAGCCATTATTGACCACTTTGGTGGCATTTTCTAATTCTACAATTGCTGTCATTTGCTAATGGTCACTCCTTTGAAGAATTTTGCTTTTAGAGTTGGAATCATGAGGCAGATTGCCAAGATTACAGCGCTATAAATGCGGAGATAGCTCGTGTTAAAGCCAAGCGCAATCACTGCCCAGATGAGAAATTGATAGGCAATCGCACCCACGACAATGGTCATCAAGCGCTCCGCCAGGGTCAGACTCTTAAAGAGAACTTCTCCGATAATCAAACTGGCAAGACCAATAACGATAACACCGATTCCGCGTGAGACATCTGCGTAGCCTTCTTGTTGCGCAATCAGAGCCCCTGCTAGAGCAATCACGCCGTTTGACAAGACCAAGCCCATTAGCTCCATGCTGTCCGTATTGATACCAAAACTCCGTGCCATATCGGGATTGTCCCCTGTTGCGATATAGGCTTGTCCTAGCTTGGTATCAAGGAAAAAGAGAAGAGCGACAATGACGAATACCACAAAAATCAAGCCTGCAACCAAGTTATTGACCGCGTTGCTAAAAGGGAGATAATCCTGAATCTGCTTCGTTCCTAACAGCCCAAGATTGGCCCGCCCCATAATCATCAACATAATGGAATGGCAAGAGGTCATGACCAAGATTCCTGAAAGGAGGGTCGGAATTTTCCCCTTGGTATAAAGAAGCCCCGTTGCCAAGCCTGCTACACAACCTGCAAGAACAGCTAAGAGGGTGGCAAGAAAGGGATTGACGCCACTACTAATCAGAGTGACCGCTACCGCACCTCCCAAGGGGAAACTTCCTTCTGCTGTCATATCTGGAAAATTCAAAATCCGAAAGGTCATGTAAATGCCAAGCCCCAAGATAGACCAGACGAGACCTTGTGATACTGTTGATACAATCATATTTTCTTCCTATTATTTGTAAGAAAAGAGCGAGCCATTTGAGGCGATAGCCCATCCTCACTCTCTTCTCTCCTTTTTGTATTTACTCGACAATTTCGCCAGCAGCTTTTTCCACTTCTTCTGGAATAGTAATGCCTAGTTCTGCTGCCACTTTTTTGTTAATGATTGGTGCACCTTGATCCACCACATCAACTGGGGTCTCCGCAGGTTTTGCACCTTTCAAAATCTTCGCTACCATTTTTCCTGTTGAAACTCCAAGACCGTGTTGACTGACCACAACAGATGCCAAACCACCTTCTTTGACCATGGTGTCCGCACTTGGGAAGATTGGCACTTTTGCTTCTTTGTTGCTAGCAACTACTGTCTTAAAGGCTGAAGCAATCGTATTGTCTTGTGGAATCCAGATGGCATCGACCTTGCTGGTCATGACAGACATGGTTGAAGCAATTTCATTACTAGACGGTACCGGATAGGCAAGTACAGTATAGCCTTCTTTTTCTGCTAGCTCGGTGAATGTTTCCACATTCAATTTTGAATTGTCTTCATTGCTTGAATAGAGAACACCGATTGTTTTTGCATTTGGGGTGATTGTTTTAATCAAATCAAGTTGTTGAGCAATCGGTTCCGGGCAGGCAACCCCTGTCACATTGGCACCTGGTTGTTCAAGACTTTTAACTAATTTCGCACCAACTGGATCCGTGATAGCTCCCATTACAACTGGCAGATTACTGGTTGCGTTGGCAAGACCTTGAGCTGCTGGTGTAGCGATTCCGACTAAGACTTGGTTGCCGTTTGAGACCAATTGCTTACTCATGGTCGCAATTTTCCCTTGGTCACCTTCAGCATTCATAAAGTCAATCTTAATCTTATCACCTTTGTAGCCCTCTTCTGCAAGACCGTCTTGAATCCCACGGTAAATCTCATCCAGCGCTTCGTGGGTTACAAACTGAAGCACCCCAACCTTAACCGTCTCACCCTCGGTCTGCGGCTTCTTGTCATCCTTTTTGTTGGTGAGGAAAATTCCCCCAACAACAACGGCTACTAAAGCTACAATCGTTAACAATAAATTTTTGTTTTTCATATCCAATCTCCCTTTGGTTTACAAACTCTTTATATCTGTTTATGCTCTATTTACCTTTTTGATATTTTGGTAAGTATAGGGAATTATGAAAGATAGAACTAGTAACACTAGTGCCCTCTAAGCTGCATCACTTACAGACTATCCATAATTCTAAAAAGTAATTTTTGACACATACTACCAACGCCATCGCTTGTTCATGATATATACCTCCTCATACAGTGCTATGTCATCCATAACACTATAGAAAAAGCCCCCGCATACAACAACTGTATGCGAGGGCGTCAATGACACGGTGCCACCTCACTTATGGAACTTGTCTAGAATCGTCCCATCTCTCATTCTCCTCTAGCAAGGAGCTGCACGGTAAGGGGTGCCAACCGAATTCTCATTGTTTTGAATTCACTATAGAACATCAGCCCATTTCATAAACGTCCGCTGCTTGTTCGCAATACCCACAAGCTCCCTGAAAACTTCTCGTCTACTACTTCTTCTGATTAGTAAACATTATAGGGCTTATTTTTTACTTTGTCAATAGTTTTTTGTAAATTTTCTAAAAAATGTTATAATGGTGAGGCAAAGCAGGGACAAAAGTCCCTAACCTTATGAAGTTTTATAGTTAGAATAACGAGGAATCGACATGTCTTTTGACGGATTTTTTTTACATCACATGACGGCTGAATTGCAAGAAGCACTTGAGGGGGGGCGCATTCAGAAGATTAACCAGCCTTTTGAGCAGGAAATCGTCCTCCATATCCGCAGCAATCGGACCAGCCACAAACTGCTACTCTCTGCCCATCCAGTCTTTGGTCGCGCCCAGCTGACCCAGACCGAATTTACCAATCCCAAGGTTCCCAACACCTTTACCATGATTTTACGGAAATATTTGCAGGGCGCCATCATCGAGTCAATCCGCCAATGGGACAACGACCGTATCTTGGAATTTGTCGTGTCAAACAAGGACGAGATTGGCGACCATATCAAGGTCAGCTTGACTATTGAAATCATGGGCAAGCACAGCAATATTCTCCTCATCGACAAAGCCGAGGAGCGGATTATCGAAGCCATTAAACACGTTGGCTTTTCGCAAAATTCCTATCGGACCATTCTACCGGGGTCGAGCTATGTCCGCCCACCTGAAACCAACAGCCACAATCCCTTTACCATCGGTGATGAGAAATTATTTGAACTCTTGAGTACAGAAGAACTTGTACCCAAACGGCTTCAAGTTCTTTTTCAGGGCTTGGGTCGCGATACCGCAACGGAATTGGCAGAGCGTTTGACAACAGACAAACTCAAGACCTTCCGCAACTTTTTTGGACAAACCTGTAAGCCAACGATAACGAAAAAATCCTATTCTGCCGTGCCGTTTGCAGACAGTCAGGAAGCATTTTCTAGCCTTTCCCAACTCCTTGACTACTACTATCAGGACAAGGCCGAACGTGACCGCGTAGCCCAGCAGGCGCAGGAATTGATTAAGCGGGTGACGAGTGAATTAGAGAAAAATCGCAAGAAACTTCTCAAGCAGGAACAGGAACTCCTTGACACCGAAGGTGCCGAACTCTTCCGTCAAAAAGGGGAATTACTGACGACCTATCTCCACCAAGTGCCCAACGACCAAGCAAGTGTCACCTTAGATAATTACTATACCGGTGAGGCCTTGACTATTGAGCTAGATGTCGCCCTGACCCCTAGCCAAAATGCCCAACGTTATTTTAAAAAATATCAAAAATTAAAGGAAGCAGTCAAGCACTTAAACAACCTGATTGAGGAGACCAAGTCAACGATTGGTTACCTTGAAAGTGTGGATACCATGTTGGGACAGGCGAGTCTTTCTGAAATTGAAGAAATCAGAGAAGAACTGATTGAGACAGGGTATCTCAAGCGCCGTCATCGGGAAAAAATTGCCAAACGCCAAAAGCCTGAACGCTATCTGGCAACAGACGGCAAAACCATCATTCTCGTTGGAAAAAACAATCTCCAAAATGATGAATTGACCTTTAAAATGGCCAAAAAAGGCGAGTTATGGTTCCATGCCAAGGACATTCCAGGAAGCCATGTCATCATCACGGACAATCTTGAGCCGAGCGACGAAGTCAAGACTGATGCCGCAGAATTAGCGGCCTACTTTTCCAAGGCTCGCTACTCCAATCTGGTACAGGTTGACATGATTGAAGCCAAGAAATTGCACAAACCAACTGGCGGAAAACCTGGCTTTGTCACCTACCGAGGGCAAAAAACACTCCGAGTGACACCAGATGAAGCCAAGATTAAGTCGATGAAGCAGTAACTTCTAATCACGACAGAAAAGAGGACACTATGCGCGAAACGATTAAAAACTATGTCAATGTCTGTATCAAAAAAGGCCAGCAAGTCCTGCTCTTAGACCGTCAACATGATGATTTCAAGGGCTGGATTCAGCCCGGTGGCAAGGTGGAATTTCCCGAAAGTTTCTTTGAAGCAGCAGTCCGTGAGGTCAGGGAAGAGACAGGCCTAACGGTTCTCAACCTGCAGCTAAAGGGCATTTCAGGCTTTACCAATCCAATCGGAAATGAACGCTACGTCTACTACGACTTTCTCTGTGAGGATTTTGAGGGGGAAATTTTGAGCGAGTCTCCCGAAGGTACTCCTAAGTGGTGGCTGATTGACCAACTCAATCAGCTTGACATGCAAGATGATATCCGTGACCGACTGCCCCTTTACTGGCGCAAAGGCTCATTTGAGCGCATCCACTACTGGGACGAAGAAAACCACTGCATCTCCCATACGAAAGAAATATTGTATGATTAAAAAAGAGGCGACAGCGCCTCTTTTTGTATGCTTTTTACTCCGCCTTATCAATATCCTCACGCACTTCTTTGGCATTGAATTTGGCAAAGAGAAATTGGCGGTCTTGGACAGGGAAACGTTGGTCTAGCTGATCAACCGCTCCCACTTCGACAAAGCCTTGACTGATGACATAGTCCATGACATGCCCGCCAAAGCGATGGTCATCAGAGATAAAGTGCAAATGATAACCCGCTACACTCACCCCATGGAAAATTTCAGGAGTCCAGATTCCCACAATGGTTCCTGAAATATCTTCTGCGGTGTACTCTGGCTGGTGCGTGGCGACTTCCGCAAACTTCATATCTGACGTGGATTTTGGAATCATCCGAACATGCATCTTTGAAAAATGACCGCGGATTTTAATCGAACGAAAGAGGTTTTCCCCGTCATAGTAAGACTCAATCCGCGCCTGCAATTCCTTGTCAGTCATTTCAAAACGTTGCTTGAAAATCACCTCTGCCTGATGGAAAATGACCGCCGCATACGGCACCTTGACATCGTGCGATACTTCTACCACCTCGGGCCTATCACCAGAACCCTTGGCCTGATAGGCTTTGCCGTCTAGCACAATCAATTCTCCGTCAATCGAATCAAGCGTTCCTAGACCCAAATCACCGTGTTCTAACAATTCTCCGACTGTCAGAGAACCACCGTACAGACCTGCCATCAAGGCACCGAGTGTGTTATACTGAAATAATTTATTTGCTTCCATTCCTTATCCTTGATTATAAAATTCTTGCATGAGGAGATCATCTGGCACCAATTGCAGGTAACGACTGGCCAAATCTTTAGCCTCTTGCACTCGACCTAGCTGTCGCAATAACTCGATATAATCTGCCAAAAATTCAGGATTTTCCGCCAAATCTTGCTGCAAATGCTCAAAGAGAGCAAGTGCCTCCTCATCTCGTTCCAAGGCCTGATAGGCTTTGGCGATATTCCAAATAGCTAGGACATGGTCCAACTCTTCCGAATAAAGAGCAATCGCCTCTTCATACCGTTCCTGCTCCAAGTAAAGATTGGTCAAGCGTAGAACGACTTCATTTTCATCGTCCACATCAGGCTTAGCCTGTAAGAGATAGGCTTCTGCCGCTTCCACATCATGGTCCTCATAGGCATATTGAGAGGCGAGAAATAGCAGGGCTGGATCGTATTCATTTTTGGCAAGACCTTTTGCTACCATCTCCCGTGCTTCCGTCAACTTATGCTCTCCATGCAGCGCCTGGGCATAGGCATATTCATAGCCTTCAAATTCTGGATTCATGGTGTCTAATTGCTTGAAATAAAGGGCTGATTTTTGATAGTCTTCTCGGTCAAGCAAGAGTGTCGCAAGCTCAAAGACCGTCTGATCATCGTAGGCCAGCTCAACTGATTTTCCCAAAAATTCAATCGCCACTTCAAACTTTCCAAGGCTGGCATAGGCAAGACCAATCCGCTGATAGGTCGACACCCCTGTCCATTCATGAATTTCCCGATTGTCCAACTGGGCATAATACTGAATGGCTTCCTTGTACTCCTGCAACTCCATGTCTAGCTCGGCTAGACCAAACAAAATCACCGGATCATCCGATAAGCGACTAGCTTCCAAGAGTTTTTCTCTAGCAACATCAGCCAAGCCCTCTGACTGATACAAGTCTGCCTTGACCACCAAGGCTTCCAGATAGGCTGGATGGTCTGGCTGAATCGTTTCCAAATACCCAAATGCTTCTTCTGTCAAACCGTCTTCATTGGCAATTTGGGCAAGCTGAATCGCAAGTTCAGGATAGCTGTCCTGCAAACGCAGGTAGATTTCCTTTGCCTGTGGCAGAAAACCAATGCTTTCTAGATAAGCTGCCAAGTCTAGCAAGAGCTCATCGGAGTCCGTCTCCAAGGCACGCTGAAAATATTTCATGGCCTTTGGTAAGTCTTGCTGTTCTAAGCAGACCAGCATTTTTTCACTATTGTTCATCGAGACCCTCAACTACTTCCTGTTCTGGCTCATACAAGCCGCTGTAATCCTTGTACCATTCAAAGATAGCCTTTAAGACCACCTTGATAGAGGCATAAATCGGAATCCCAAGCAGCACTCCCACCACGCCAAACATCTGACCAGCTGTCAAGAGGACAAAGAGAATGGTAATCGGATGGATATTCAAGGAACTACCGATAATCAACGGCGTCACAAACCGTCCCTCAATCGTCTGCTCCACCGCAAAGACAATGACGACCTTAATCAGCATAAATGGCCCTGCAATAGCTCCCAAGATGAGCGCTGGAATCATGGCAAGGAAAGACCCCAGATAGGGAATCAGGTTCAAGAAACCAGCCACAATCCCTAAAGTAATCGGGTAGCTCAACCCAATCACTGAAAACATGATTGAAAACATCAAGGCCACAATCGCTGCGACCGTCACCTGACCACGAACATAGTTAGACAGTTGGCTATTGACATCGGTCAAGACATCACCGATAGATGCGCGCCATTGGGTTGGGAGATATTTGGTGATATGTGCTTTCAGGTATTGCCCGTCCCGCAAGAGGTAAAAGAGGATAAAGGGCATAATCAAGACCGCTACCACCACCTGTGAGGTCGCACTAATCAAGTTTTTAGCCCAATCGACTGCACTTGACGACAATTTTTGCGCAAAGGAAATAATGTAGCTATTAACATTGTTTAACACTTCCAAGGCGGTTGGTCGGAACTGCTCAAAGCGATCGTCCTGTAAGAGCGACGTCACCTGTAGTTCAATTTCTTGAATATAGGTCGGGAGATTACGAGCAAAGCTGACGACCTGCTTTTGAATACTTGGAATGGCAACCGCTAAGCCCCATACCAAGAGAAAGGCAATCACCACAAAGAGAATACCAATCGCAACGGTTCGTGACACCTTATATTTTTCCAGCAAATCAACCATGGGATTGAGCAAATAGTAGAGCAAGCCCGTCAAGAGCATCGGCAAAAGAATAATCTCAAAGAAACTAACAATCGGGCTGAAAATAAAACTAATCTTGGTCAAGACCAGTA
Organism: Streptococcus cuniculi; assembly: GCF_001921845.1. Lineage (GTDB taxonomy): Bacteria > Bacillota > Bacilli > Lactobacillales > Streptococcaceae > Streptococcus > Streptococcus cuniculi. Next base: position 338,073 of record NZ_MSJM01000002.1, read on the forward strand.
TGGTCAGCAAGACCAAGAGCGTCACGAGAAAAAATGTCACTGCCTGATTGTTGACAAACCATTTGAAAAGCCAAGACCTGTAGAACTTTTGTTGCTTATCGTCCATATCAAACCTCTTTCTTGTATAATCGTTTCATTTTGATCTAGTATTAGGTAACGAACTCGGAATTAGACAAGACGCGTTACAAGGTACTAGATTAAAACGAAACGACTATATTTTTTTCTATTATACCACGTATCCCTCATTTTCGGGTGATAGAAATCATTGGTTCAAGGGACTTTCTCCACAAAATATGGTATAATTCTTTAAATACTAGAATGTGAGGAATTGATATGACACTTTATTTTGGAACCTATACTCGAAGAGATTCAAAAGGTATCTACGCAGCGGACTTTGATCCAACAACAGGTGAGTTGTCCAACCGTCGTTTGGTAGCAGCAGAGCCAAATCCGACCTATCTTGCCTTTGCAGACGACCATGCTCTTTATTCTGTAGGAGCTAAGGAGAGTCAAGGAGGACTAGCTGCCTTTTCGCCAACCTTTGACCTCATTAACCACGCCGTCGCAGAAGGTGCGCCGCACTGCTACGTATCTGTCGATGAAGAACGCGGTCTTGTCTACGGCGCCAACTACCACAAGGGGCAAGTCTTGGTCTACAAACGCTTAGAAAATGGCGGACTAGAACAAACAGATATGCAGCAACATGAAGGTTCAGGTCCCCATGAAAATCAGGCTGGACCACACGTGCATTTCGCTGATTTGACCCCTGACAAATACCTCGTAACCTGCGATTTAGGAACGGATGAGGTGGTGACTTACAAGGTATCCGACCAAGGCAAGCTAGCACCACTCGCCCGCTACCATGCCACACCAGGAGCTGGTCCTCGTCATATCACTTTCCACCCAACCGCTAAAATCGCCTACCTTATCTGCGAGTTAAATTCCACCATTGAAGTGCTGATTTATGATGGCCTAGGAGAATTTGAACTCATGCAGACCATCTCAACCTTACCAAGTGACTACACAGACTTTAATGGCACCGCAGCCATCCGCCTGTCAAACGATGGAAAATTCCTCTATGGTTCAAACCGCGGTCATGATTCGATTGCCGTTTACAAGGTGTTAGGAGATGCCAGTCTTGAACTGGTGGAAATCGTTCCAAGTCTTGGCAAGACCCCGCGCGACTTCACCCTTAGCCCTGACAATCGCTTCCTGATTGTGGCTCACCAAGACTCAGACAACGTCAGCGTCTTTAGTCGCGATGCAGAAACAGGCAAACTGACCAACCTATCTTCTGACTTTATTGTCCCTGAAGCCGTCTGCGTCACATTTGCATAAGAAAAACGCTTGAAGCTCACTATTGGCTTCAAGCGTTTTTTATAATTATGTGGCTTTAAGCCCAGTCTCGCTCCGATAGGTGCGAGACAAATCAACCACCCGCTATGCGGGTGCGCATCGACTGTTATACAAAAAATCTCCAAACGCGATACAATAAAGGTGTTCAAGCCTACTGTAAAGCGAAAGGAGATACTAATATGGCACAAAAGGCACATAGTTTATCGCACACAAAATGGATGTGTAAATATCACATTGTGTTTACCCCTAAGTATAGA
>NZ_MSJM01000003.1 GCF_001921845.1 Streptococcus cuniculi
TTCATAATGATTTTCCCCTTTTCAAAAATTACATGTATACGATAGTTTTAAGAAGTATACAATTATATTTTATAATACCCCACCCCTGCCTATTTGTCAAGGATTATACACCAAAAAATGCAGGTAAAATATATGAAAATATCCTGCTTTATTGCAGGATATTTTCATATATATAGCAAGTGTTTGCAGATTTTCATTCCCCAGATTTAAGAGCCTCTAGCATATCGAGTTTACTTAAATGATGATGGACATACCAGCCCAAGATGGCTAGGATGCCGAGAACCGCACCAATTGGCACCAGATAGACACTGATCGATACAGTCGGAGCAAAGAGGATAGCAGGAGAGGCAATGACGATGAGCAGCAGACGGTGGAGGAAGAATCCTGCCACCAAGCCTAGGATAATCCCCAAGACGGATAACATCATGGTTTCTCGGTAGATATAGAAGGTCACTTCTCGGTCATAAAACCCGAGAACCTTAATGGTAGACAATTCCCGAACCCGCTCTGCCATATTGATATTGGTCAAGTTGTAGAGAATCACGATTCCAAGGAGAACCGACAGAACAATCAAGATAATCATGACAGACTGGAGCGACTGGACGATGGTTTCAAGCAAGGCAATCAAGGAGGTGTTTTGGACAACTGCTACCACTCCTTTCATGGCAAGAAAGTCTGTCGCGACCTTTTCAAGCGCTGCTGTCTGGTCATCAGCTAAAACTACGAGAGCTGCATTTGGTTGATAGGCCTTACCTGCTGCCTCTTGGTAGGCTGCGGCGGACAGATAGATGAAATGCCCTGCATACATCTCTGCAATGCCTGCTACCTGAATGGTGATGGGCTCTTGATTGACCTTAACAGTCATCCTTTCTCCAACTTCAACCTGGTAAAGTCGGGCTAATTTTTCAGAGACAACGGCTCCCTTTTCTGGGAGTGACAGGGATTGACCCGTTGCAGGATTGCGCAGGGCAACAAAGGAAGACAGGTCCTTTTCTGGGCTGACAAAAAGACTAATGGCAAGGGCTTCTTCCTGCCCTTTGACAGTCTCATTTAAGCCATAGTAGGCGACAGGAAGGGTCTTCTTGATGTCTCTTGAGTGGAGCGCTGCTTCTACCTCGGCCTTTTCTTGCTTGCTGGCTCTGGTTTGCTCGACCACGACCAGATGATAATGGAGAAGCTGTCCAAATTGCTGATTGATGACCCGCGAAATCGAGGAGCGAATCCCTAGCCCTGCAAATAGGAGGGCAACCGAACCTGCTACGCCCACAATGGTCATCAGCATTCGTTTTTTATAGCGCAGGATATTGCGTGCTGTCACCTTTTGAGTGAAGCTCAAGCGTCTCCAGATAAAAGGGAAAAATTCCAAGAAAATCTTGGCCCCTGACACAGGAGGTTTTGGTTGCAACAATTGGGCTGGCTTTTCTCTTAATTCCCGACGTGCCACCAAATAGGCTGGCAAAACTGAAGAAAGCAGAGAAAAGAAGACGGCAAGAATCATCCAGAAAGGATAGAGATGCAACTGGCTCTGACCGATGACCGTTGTATCTGTAATAATCCGACTAATCATCGGAGCAAGGAGGAAATTCCCTAAGAGAATCCCTGCAATCGTCCCCGAAAGACCAGAAGTCAAGCCATAGATGACAAACTTCATCAGAATCTGTTCATCGGTGTAGCCGAGCGCCTTGAAAATGCCTACGTTTGAGCGTTCTTCATCCACAAAGCGGGTCATGGTCATAAAGGTCACAAGAGCTGCTACTAGATAGAGGACTGCTGGGAAAATATTCCCTACAGCTGAGACACTCTTGGTGCTACTGTCATAATTGGCATAGCCATTTCCCCCAGGTAGGCTATCTCTAGTATAACTCCTGTATTCTGGCGTATTGAGACGGGCTAGGTCAGCCTGAGCTACTTGGAGTTCTTTCCTTGCAGTCTTCACCTGTTTTTCGACCTCCACGCGCTTGGTCTCAAAATCTTTCCGACCTTGTTGTAGTTCTGTTTGGCCTCTAGCTAGCTCTGCCTCTTTCTCCGCCAAACTAGCTCGTGCTTCCTCTAGTTGCGCCTGCCCATTTTCATACGCAAGACGACCAGATTCATATTCAGCAAGGCCTGTCTCATAGGCAGTTTTCCCCTCTTGGTAGCGATCCAAGGCTGTTTGGTACTGCGCCACTCCGTATTCATACTGCTCCTTAGCAATTCTGTAGGTAGCTTCTTGTTGCTGGTATTGAGCCTTTCCTGTTTCATAGGCGACTTGCCCTGTCTGATAGGCCTGCTGCATGGTGGCAATGTCGGTTTCTAATTGCCTTAAGCGATGCTCGAGTTCAACCAGTTCTGGAATTTCACCTTCGTGGCCTGTAGCTGCTGCAAAGGCAATTTGATCCTGAATAGCCTGAATCGTTGCTGCATAATCGCTTCTTGCTTGTTCGATTCCGGCAGCTAATTGTGCTAATTCCTCTTCTTGGGCTTTTAAAGTGGACTGGGCTGCAAGAAGCCCTGCTTCTGCCTGCTCCAATTCCCGCTTGCTTTTGTCCAAACTAGCACGGTTACTATCCAGTTCTTTTTTGGCTACCTGCAATTGACTGTAGTGACTGTCCAATTCTTTTTTGGCAGTTGCCAGATCTGTTGCAGTCAACTCTAGGCTGGTGGCTTGCAGTTCAAGCTCTTCCTGCCCTTTCTCCAGCTGCTCTTTGGCTTGCTGCAAACCTTCTTCATTGGCGGTGAGCTGGCTGTCTGCTTCTTCCAGTTGCCGCTGGGCATCCTGAATCTTTTGCTCGGCATCCTGAATCTTTGTGTTACCGTCCTTTTTAATAGTCGCTAAGCGTTCCTTGCCGTTGTCTGCCAAGAGCTGATTGAGTTTGTCTTGGTGGGCAAGGATTTTTTGCTTATAGGCTGCCTGATAGTAGGGAATGGCTGCCACATCATCATAGCGAATACGGGCGATCATGTAGACTTCAGAATCAAAAGCCTCTTCTGGTACAAAGGCATAGGCAGCTAGCTGTCCAGTCCCTGTACTAGCTGGTCCGAGATTGATTTTTCCCCAGATTTCAGACGAATCCGCAAAACCTGTCACGATAAACTCTGTCTCTTTTAAAACTGAAGCCTGTTTATGTCCCTCCTTGACCCTAATCTTGTCGCCGATATGATACTCCCCGTCAAGATTGGTCGACAGGAGGATTTCCTTGGCGGATGTAGGGGCCTTGCCCCGTTTTAGCTGATACTGGGAAATGGTCTTAGGAATCGAAAATAGGCGAATAGCCTGCGTCCCTGTCCCAAGGGTCACGTCCTTGAAATAGGCATATTCAATCGTGGCACCTGTTAGGCCGTCCAATTCTGCCTTGTCTGCCTGACTGATACCGAGGTCTGACATGACTGCCAAATCCATCATCTGTCCTTGGTCAATATAATGCTGGGCTGTTTTTTCCATATTGGGCGCTGCTGCTTTTAGTCCTATAAAGGCCATCGATCCAATCAGCATCAGATTAAAAATAGAGAAAAAACGCCCCTTTGAGGACAGCAAGGATTGGCGAATGGTTTTCCAATAAATCCTCTTTTTCATCTTGTCTTCCTAATATTCTAAGGTCATGATGTCCTGTGGATGGGGATTGACCTGAATGGAGTGTACACTGGCATCGCGCATCTGAATGACCTTGTCTGCGATGGGGGCTAGAGCTGCGTTATGGGTCACAATCACAACGGTCGCCCCTTCTTTTTTGGACATATCCTGCAAGATTTGCAAGACCTGCTTGCCTGTCTGGTAATCGAGTGCGCCAGTCGGCTCATCACACAAGAGCATCTTAGGGCGTTTAGCCACTGCACGCGCAATGGCAACCCGCTGCTGCTCGCCTCCTGACAGTTGGGCCGGAAAATTATCTAAGCGATGGCCCAAGCCCACTTTTTCCAAGACCTCAATCGGATTCATGGCATCGCGCACGATTTCAGAAGCCAGTTCCACATTTTCTTTTGCGGTGAGGTTGGCCACCAAGTTATAAAATTGAAAGACAAAGCCGACATCCTCTCGGCGGTACTTGGTCAACTGCTTGGCGCTGAACTGGGCAATATCCACCCCATCGATTTGAACCACACCCTCATCATTGGTATCCATACCGCCTAAAATGTTGAGCAAGGTTGACTTTCCAGCACCAGAAGATCCCAGAATGATGACCAATTCTCCCTTTTCAATCTCAAAGGAAATATCCTTGTTGGCCACAATACGATTGTTGCCCATAGTATAGGATTTCGAACTGTTTCGTACTTCTATATAAGCCATATCCTACCTCTTTTCTTCTTCCCTTTATTATACCATGTTTTCGCTTCCAATGGAAAACGAGTAAGATTTCCTCACTCGTTTTTCTACTTTCTAAAGACTTTTAGCGGCTGCTAGAGCGGCATCGTAATTGGGATGTTCATTGACATTGTCAAGGTATTCCACATAGACAATCTCGTTGCTTTCATTGAGAACAAAGACTGCACGCGCTAGTAAATTCCATTCCCGCATCAAGAGGCCGTAGGATTTTCCAAAAGCATGATCATAATAGTCTGATAGGGTCACTGCGCCATCCAGTCCTGCTGCGCCACACCAACGAGCCTGAGCAAAGGGTAAGTCTGCTGAAACAGTAATGACAACCATATTGTCTGTATCTGCCAGCTCTTGATTGAAGCGACGGGTCTGCGTGTCACAAATGCCTGTATCGATGGATGGAACGACACTGATTACCTTGCGTTTTTTCCCAAAATCATTGAGGCTTTTAAGAGTCAAATCATTTGCCATGAGGACAAAATCAGGGGCTTGATCTCCTACGCGTAAGTGAGGTCCGACAAGAGTCACTGGTTTTCCGATAAATGTTGTCATAGTAGGCTCCTTTATTCTAATACCTCTATTGTAAGCGTTTTGCCTCTAAAATGCTAGTGTTTTGATTGAGTTTTACGATTCTTTTACAAAATAATCGTTCAAAACCTGCTCTACCTGTTCTGGTTGTTTATAGTGGATTGAGAAAGGAATAGGACAAGGCAGGGAGCTGCAGATAGAACTGGCCTTCATCAAAGCGACGTAACGATGTCCTAACGGTTATTCAATTCACCATATCTTGACAGGCGGGAATGTTTCAAGCGTAGGGCATTGGCTAGGACCGATACCGAACTGAGCGACATGGCTGCTCCTGCCAACATAGGATTGAGTAAGGGACCACCAAATAGGTGTAAGGCTCCCATGGCAATCGGAATGCCGATGACATTATAGGCAAAGGCCCAGAACAGATTTTGCTTGATGACCCGCATAGTGGCCTGACTGAATTGAATCGTGCGCGCCACATCAAGCAAGTCGCTACGCACCAGCACAATATCCGCTGATTCAATGGCAACATCTGTGCCAGAGCCGATGGCAATACCGACATCGGCCTGGGCCAGCGCTGGGGCGTCATTGATTCCATCACCGACCATGGCCACCCTCCTGCCTGTTTCCTGCCATTCTTTGACAACAGCTGCCTTATCTTCTGGTAAGACCTGACTGATGACCTCTTGAATTCCAGCTTGAGCTGCAATGGCTTCCGCCGTCTCCTTGGTATCTCCTGTCAGCATGACCACTTCGAGTCCCATGTCTTGTAGCTCCTTCATGGCTTGAGGACTGGTTTTCTTTACTCTGTCTGCAATTCCAAGAACACCGACCACCTGTTTTTCCATGGCCAGAAAGACGGGTGTTTTCCCATTTTGAGAAAGAAGACGGCCATCTTCTTCTGCCTGTCCCAAGTCTACTTCATAGGCTGTCATTAAGGCCAAATTGCCAAGGAGCACGTCTTGTCCATCGACTGTTCCAACAAGGCCTTTTCCAGAAAGAGACTGAAAATCAGCAACTGGCGAGAGAGCAAGTCCCTTTTCTTGAGCAGAAAAGCGAATAGCCTCACCCAGAGGATGCTCCGAATAATGCTCCAGACTCGCTGCTACTTGCAGGATGATATCCTCAGATTTTCCATGATAACCTACCCTATCTGTCACCCGTGGCTTGCCTTCCGTCAATGTCCCTGTCTTATCGACAATAATCGTATCGAGCTTCTGCGCCCGCTCCAACACCTCACCTGACTTAATGAGTATGCCGTGTTCCGCGCCTTTTCCAGTTCCTACCATAATGGCTGTCGGTGTCGCAAGTCCCAAGGCACAGGGGCAGGCAATGATTAAGACCGCAATCATAATGGAGAGCGAAAAGGCCCATGATTCTCCTGCTATGAGCCAGAAGATACCCGCACTAAGAGCAAGGAGCATGACCACCGGAACAAAGACCGCAGCTACCTGATCTGCTAGCTTTGCAATTGGAGCTTTCGATCCTTGCGCTTCTTCGACCAAGCGGATAATCTGTGCCAGAGCCGTGTCTTTTCCAACCTTGGTAGCCCTCATGTGAAAGGCTCCATTTTTATTGATAGAGCCACCAAATACAGCATCACCTACTGCTTTTGACACAGGGAGACTTTCTCCCGTCAGCATAGACTCATCTACCGTTGATTGCCCTTCTAGCAACTCGCCGTCAACAGGAATTTTTTCCCCGGGACGTACCACTAATTGCTCCCCTACCATGACTAGGTCAAGCGCAACCTCCCTTTCTTGCCCATTTCGAATGACACGGGCTGTCGGAGGAGTCAAGGCCATCAAATGCTGAATGGCTGCTGATGTCCGACTTTTTGATACGGTTTCGAGGTATTTCCCAAGCGTAATCAAGGTCAAAATGACCGCCACCGACTCCAAATACAGTTCCGCATGACCGCCGTGGTTTACCTCAACCCTGTCTGACCACAATAGACCTGTCATGACAATCCCCTGAATCAAGGCCGCACCTGTCCCAATCGCAATCAAGGAATCCATATTGGGATGTCCCTTTAACAAGGTTTTCACCCCCTTTTGATAAAAGGAACGACCCAGATAGACAATCGGCAGAACTAAGATAAGCTGAATCAGAGCAGACACAGGCGCCTCATGGAAAATCGCTGGTAGAAGAACATCCCCCCAAGGCAACATCGGAACCATGGCTAGATAGACCAAGGGAAGTGCAAAGACGGCTGACCAGATAAAGCGTTGCCACAGTTTTTTAGCCTGCTCTTCTTGCTCCGCTGCCCTATCTACCTGCTGCCCCGCTTCTTCTAAAAAGGCTTCGTAACCTGCTTTTGCCACCGCTTGCTGAATGGTGGAAGTAGACTGCAAAGTGGCATCATAGCGGACATAGAGGCTTTCTCTTGCCAGATTGACCGCAGCTTCTTCTACTCCGTCAAGACCTGCAACACTACGCTCAACAGCCATGGCGCAAGAAGCACAGCTCATGCCTTTAATCTGATAGGTCTGCTCGACAGCAGTTGAGCGCAAGCGATACCCTGCCTTTGCCACGGCACCGATCAAATCCGCTTCTCCCACCTCTCCTGCCTCATAGGCAACTGTTGCCTGCTCCGTAGCTAGATTGACGTTGGCTGCTGTCACACCTGTTAGGGATTGGAGTGTTTTTTCAACCGTCATCGCACAGGAAGCACAACTCATGCCCTCTACCGCATAGGTTTTCTTCATTTTCTTCTCCCCTTTCGTCTACATTTGTAATCTTTGTTATCTAGTATAGCATTTTCCGACTACATTTGTAAACAAAAATGATTTTAAAAAGCAGGAACATGCTAAATTTCCTACTTTCTCTATCCTTATTTGCAGGTTTACGGTTTACGGGCCAGCATAGTCGCAAAGCGAAAACGCAAGAAATTCCCATGCTCATCTCGGCGATGAAGTTGACCAAAATCCTCGTTGTACTTGATGAGCTCCCAATCCTTGTAGTACTGCTTTAACTCATCTCGATCAAAGGTAAAGGAAAAGTTCATGGGACACGGCGCATCGTCTGTACTCATGGCAGCGACAATCAGATTGTAGCCACCGCTATTGGTCTGGGCTTGCATATTGTCAATAATCGCAGGAATCCGCTCGCGCTCTAAAAACATCAGAACTACCGTTGAAATAATCCAGTCGTATCGCTGCTCGAGGCTAGCCTGATTGATGTCGTACTGACCGACCTGCAAGTCCAAATCTTCCGCTTCCATGACGGTTAATAGGGTCTCAAGACTAGGTACATGATGATCTACAGCCGTCACATCAAAGCCTTTTTGAGCCAGATAAAGCGCATTGCGCCCCTGTCCACATCCCAAATCCAAGACCTTGCACGGCTCGGTAATGGTCTCAAGTGCCTCTATCACTTCTGAATGTGTTCTCGTAAAGCCATATTTTTTAGCCAAGTAATCCTCTGGCTGGCAGAAGAATTCCACAAAAAAGCTGGTATCGTCTGTCATCAAGGTCACCCGATGCCAAGCCTGGGGCTCGACCATGGGAATATCGTCTGTCGCTCGGTAATGATAGGTGGCAGTAATCTCATTGTCGTTTGAGATGGCTTCGTACTTGAGTTCACCACTCAAGACCTTAATCTTACCCCATGTTCCAACCTTGGTATTGTGCTTATGAGTGATTTCTGTGGGGACCGTTTCCTTGGTCCAAACAGGCATCCGTTTGTAGGCTACTAAGTCTGACATATCTGTTCTCCTTTCTTTCTATTGTAGGAAATTATGAACGTCAATGCAACTATTTCCAGTATTTTCAAAAGAAAAACGCCTAGAAATGTCTTTCTAAGCGTTTAACGGTAGATAAGAGGAAACTTTTATTCTTTGTCTTCTCTCTTACCTTTACCAAGTGCAAGGAAGCCTGCCAGACCAAGAGCGATTAGGCCGTAAACTCCTATGGTTGAAGTTTCCGTACCTGTCCTAGGAAGTGCTCCTTTAGATGGTTTCACAGTAGTTGAACCTGCTTGTGCTGGTCCTGACTGACCTGGCATTGGAGGCTGACCAGCTCCTGGGTCGGTCCCTTGTTTTCCTGGCTGAGTCGGTGGTGTTTGACCTGGGTCGGTCGTTTGGTTTGGTTTAGCAACCGCTGAACCTTTTGCGACATTTCCCTTGGCATCCTTACCGGTTGCTGTGACAGTTGACCCATCTGCAACTTTATCGGCTGGGATTGTAACTGTTCCATCCTTATCAACCATGACACCATCTGGCAGCGTGCCTTTCGGTGTCCATTCACCTGTCGTAGGGTCTTTCACAATGGTTACGGTTTGCTGGGAGCCGTCTTCATCAGTATAATCAATCGTACCTGTTGTGTTATCCTCACCTACCTTGACAGTTACTGAACCGTCTTCATTAGCCGTCACACTTGGCTTGTCGGCTGTGGTATCTTTATCCGTATCAGAGGCCGGCTTGCTGTTTGGATCTTTCGAATCTGTTCCTGCATCCTTTTCTGCGTCATCAGTAAATCCATCATTGTCATCGTCTGGATCCGTGACATCTGGATTCCCATCGCCATCTGTATCACGCTGAATAGTGATAATGAATGGTTTTTCAGCAATGACCTTGCCATCTTTATCCTTCACGACCACTGTAATTGGGAACTCACGTGTTTCCTCATCTTTACTCCAATCCGTCACTTTAGTTGGAGTGCCTGAAATTACACCGGTTGCTGGATTATAGGTTACACCATCTGGAAGACCTATCACTTCTGTTGTAGCATCTGTTGGAACATTGGCAGTTGTCACCGTAATCGGTTCAATTGGTTGTCCTTCAATAACCGTCTTATCTGATACACCATCGATGGTTGCGCTTGGCTTGCTAGCTGGATCTTTTGGATCCGTACCAGCATCTTTTTCTTCTGCATCCGTAAATCCGTCACCATCATCATCTGGATCGGTCACATCTGGATCACCATCTTTGTCTGTATCACGCTGCACCTTAATCACGAAGGTCTCGGTTGTCTCATTGCCTGCTTCATCTTTCGCTTTAACGGTGACAGTAAAGGTTTTCTCCTCATCTGTACCCCAGTCTCCTACAGTTGGAGTGCCTGAAATCACACCAGTTGCTGGATTATAGGTCACACCATCTGGAAGACCTGAAACGGTGATGGTTGGAGCTTTACCTGAATCATCTGTTGCTGTGACAGTAATTGGTGTGATACCCTTGCCTTCAACAACGGTTTGATCAGTGATAGGAGCAATCGTTGGATTCGTGGTGTCCTTATCCTTATCCTTATCCGTATCAGGCGCTGGCTTGCTCGTTGGATCTTTCGGATTCGTGCCTGCTTTCTTCTCTTCTGCATCCGTAGAGCCGTCACCATCATCATCTGGATCGGTCACATCTGGATCACCATCTTTATCTGTATCACGCTGCACCTTAATCACGAAGGTCTCGGTTGTCTCATTACCTGCTTCATCTGTCGCCTTAACAGTGACAGTAAAGGTTTTCTCCTCATCTGTGCCCCAGTCGCTCACAGTTGGAGTGCCTGAAATCACACCAGTTGCTGAATCGTAGGTCACACCATCTGGAAGACCTGAAACGGTGATGGTTGGAGCTTTTCCTGAATCATCTGTTGCTGTGACAGTAATTGGTGTGATACCCTTGCCTTCAACAACGGTTTGATCACTGATAGGAGTAATCGTTGGATTCGTGGTGTCCTTATCCTTATCCGTATCAGGCGCTGGCTTGCTGTTTGGATCTTTCGGATCTGTTCCTGCTGCCTTTTCTGCGTCGTCAGTAACTCCATCTCCATCATCGTCTGGGTCGAGGACATCTGGCATTCCGTCACCATCTGTATCACGTTGAATAGTAATTGATACAGTTACGTCTTTCGTTTCTTTGCCATTGGTAACAGTTACTGGAATCTCAACTACACGTTCTTCCTCGTCTTTTTTCCAATCACCTACCGTTGGGGTACCTGTCAAGTTGCCATTTGCATCAACAGATAGGCCGTTGGTTGGAGTTGAAGTAATGGTTGAACCATCTTTGTTTGGTGTAACCACTTGGATTCCATCTGGAATTGGAGCTTTTTCAATCACTTTCGTTGGGGTGGTGGTTACTGTAAGACTAGTTGGCTTGCTGTCTGGGTCTTTGGAATCCGTACCAGCCTTTTTCTCGTCCTCGTCAGTAAATCCATCCCCGTCATCATCTGGGTCGGTCACATCTGGAATACCATCTTTGTCTGTGTCACGTTGAACAGTAATCGTGAATGGTTTTTCAGCGATGACTTTTCCGTCTTTGTCCTTCACGACAACTTTACCAGGGAACTCTCGTGTTTCCTCGTCTTTGCCCCAATCCGTCACTTTAGTTGGGGTGCCTGAAATCACACCTGTTTTCGGATCATAGGTCACACCATCTGGAAGACCTGTCACTTCTGTTGTGCCACCCGTTGGAACGTTAGCCGTTGTCACGGTCATTGCGTCGATTGGCTGGCCTTCAACAACTGTTTTATCTGATATACCATCGATGGTTGCGCTTGGCTTGCTGTCTGGGTCTTTGGAATCCGTACCAGCTTTTTTCTCGTCATCGTCAGTAAATCCATCCCCGTCATCGTCTGGGTCGGTGACATCTGGAGCACCATCTTTGTCTGTATCACGTTGAACAGTAATCGTGAATGGTTTTTCAGCGATGACTTTTCCGTCTTTGTCCTTCACAACAACTTTACCAGAAAACTCTCGTGTTTCCTCGTCTTTGCCCCAATCCGTCACTTTAGTTGGGGTGCCTGAAATCACACCTGTTTTCGGATCATAGGTCACACCATCTGGAAGGCCTGTCACTTCTGTTGTGCCACCTTCTGGAACGTTAGCCGTTGTCACGGTCATTGCGTCGATTGGCTGGCCTTCAACAACTGTTTTATCTGATACACCATCGATGGTTGCGCTTGGCTTGCTGTTTGGGTCTTTGGAATCCGTACCAGCCTTTTTCTCGTCCTCGTCAGTAAATCCATCCCCATCATCGTCTGGGTCGGTGACATCTGGAGTGCCATCTTTGTCTGTATCACGCTGCACCTTAATCACGAAGGTCTCGCTTGTTTCATTTCCTGCTTCATCTGTCGCCTTAACAGTTACTGGGAATTCTTTCTCTTCAGCGTCGCCCCAGTCTTCTACCGTAGGTTTACCTGAGATGACACCCGTTTTCGAGTCATAGGTCACACCATCTGGAAGACCTGAAACGGTGACGGTCGGCTTGGTTCCTGAATCATCATTTGTAGTAACGGTGATAGGAGTGATGTCCTTGCCTTCGGTAACTGTTTGATCCTCAATTGGCTCAATGGTTGGTTTGGTAGTATCTTTATCTGGCTCTGCTACAGTTACTTTAACTGGAACAACTTCTTTAGAACCATCTCCATAAGTCACTTCAACAGGGATTGTATAATCTGTTCCAGGAGTTGCACCAGAAGGAACCGTTACGCTCACCTTGCCATCTGCATCAACTGTCGCTTTAGTACCTGCTGGAAGCGGAGTGGTTCCGTCAGGTTGCTCTGTTGAAATCGCATAGGTTGGTTTTTTGGCATCCGCTGGCAATTCTGGTGTAAAGGTTGGAACTGCTGTTGTGACCGTCTCACCTGGTTTACCAGTTACATCTGTATAGGCAGGGGTGTACTTGTCGTTATCAGACTCGATTACAATGATTTTAGCTTTTACTTCTTCACTTGAACCATCTGGATACGTCACTTTAACTGGAACAGTAAATTCTGTACCAAATCCTGCGCTATCCCCAATTGGAAGAGTCACAACACCGGTAGTTGGATCTACCGCTGCACCTACTGGAGGTTCTTCCCCCAATTCATACTTCACGTTTGCTGGAGTTGCAGCTGCACCATTTTTGTCTGTGAAAGTTGGTACTTTAGAAGTAGCGGTTGTTCCAGCTTTAACGTGCGTGTCTTCATAAGTCGGGGTATAGTTGTCCTTGTCAGACTCAACAACGGTGAATTTGGCAGTCGCAGTATCTTCTGACTTATCCTTATAAGTCACAACCACTGGAACATTGATTTCTGTACCTGCGGCAAGATCATCTGGAGTTTTTACCGTTACGGTACCTGTTGCTGAATCAATAGTTGCTGTCACTCCTGCTGGAAGTCCACTAGTATCTCCCAGTTTGTAAGCTACTGATGCAGCTGGAGTTGCGCTAGCACCGTCTTTATCCGTAAAGGTTGGAGCAGCTGATGTTGCTGATTGACCAGCTTTCACTTCTGTATCTGTATAAGCAGGAGTGTACTTATCAGTTTCTGTTTCAGGATGGTTGAGCTTGAATTCAGCCGTTACAGTCGAAGTCGTTCCATCTTTATAGGTGACTAGGACATCAACAGTCGTATCTTCTGTGGCATTCTTCCATGTAATCACACCTGTCTTCGCATCGATAGAGAAGTTAGTAGGTGCGGCATCGCTACCATCGGTCGAAACAAATGAGAATGTTGCTCCGTCTGGTGCAGCAAGTGTTTCTTCTTTATCCTTTGTATGTGCGACATCGAACGTTGGCTTAGTAGATGTTGTATTGGTCGCCCCTTGATCCGCGTAAGTGACTTCATACTTCGGAATGAGTTGATAAACTGCCGTAAATGAATCTTTTTGGATTGGATAAGGCGGAAGAGAACCGTCTGCATTGACTGCATATAATTCTGCGAAATAGGTAGTGGTTTTCTTCAGGTCGCTTGGTACTGTATACGTTGAATCTGGCAAGGTTCCGTCTGCATTTGCTTCAACTGCTGTACCTTCAGCTACAACCTTACCATCTTCATCTTTCCAGATAACCTTGTAATACTCACCTGTTCCTGGCTTAACCCCTGTTATCTTCGCAATCGCTGTATCACCAGGTACAGCATAGTTAGAGTAGGAATCATAATTTACAATATCCAATTTTGCATCATTGTGGAAGGCTGCAAATCGAACGTTTGTCACATTGTTATTGCCTGGAATTTCAAGTGTGCCAATATTATATCCAACATTCCAGAAAGTAGGTAAGGTATCTCCCCATGCGCCTGCATTAGCAGCACGTGGAACATCACCGTAGAATGGTGTCGTAAATGAAATACCCTCTAAGTCAGCCACAACCATCAACCAGTCCAAGTTGATATGTTTTGGTGCTTTATTGAGGTCTAAGCCTGAATCTGTTCCTCTACTTCCAAATTTACCGTAAGATGGACTGTCGGCAACCGTCCCCATCCATTCAGTTCCTTTTTTCGTCACACCTGAACCATTTGTAACATTTTGATCGCTGCGTAAGACAGAATCACGATTATTGATGACGCCATCAAATCCTGGATTGTTCCATGCTTGTCCAAAGGTTCCATTAAACTGAATCTTGTACTCACCTTTAGCATCTGTCTTTGCTACAACCGTTTCAGCGATCCATTTAGAACGATCTGCTTTAATCTGAGCAATGAGATACTCACGTAGTTTCTCTTCATTCTCACGTGACCAGTTCGCACCACGAATATTGGAAGACTTGTCCTTGTTTACTTTTGGTGTCCAAGAAGAACCATCTGCAACAAATTGTTGTAATACATCAAGTTTATTCAATTCTGCAACTGCATAGTCACTCAAATAGGAGGCATAAACATTGATACCAGCTATCCCAATATCTTCTTTTTGACGACTGATTAAACCATTCCAAGTCAGCGCTCCTTGTGGGTTATTGTTATTCCAATACACCTCACCTGATACTGTTCCGCCTTCACTCTTATCTGGAGAAGCTGGAGTTTGCTTCGCATCTTGTTTCCAAATATCGGAGTTTTTATAAGCATATTGAATTTCAACATCTGTTAGACGGCCATTGATGGTATCATTTCCTGCACCATTCGTTGTATCAAGCGCAGATCCTTCTGGAGCAATTTGCTCTTCTCCATAAGAATAAAGAAGCTCATACTGATTCGTGTCAGGGTTGACAGACCAAATACGCCATTTTTCAGCATTGGCATCTCCAGCTCCTAATGAAGCATAAGCATTAAATGTCCATTTCTTACCATCAGCACCAATAAAGGGAGCCATACCAATAGCAAAACTACCGTCCTCGTTCGTAGTTGTTGTATAGATTGGTGAACTAAGTCCATTTTTCTCATACCATTGGGCATAGACCTTCACGCCTCCTAGACCAGTTGCTGTGGTAGCAGTATTATCGTTTGAATTCCCACCATACTTAAGGCGGACATCACCACTAATAGTATGCTTATCGGACTTGTTCGCTTTACTTTCAATTGCATCTGCTTCAGAAGTACCACGATTTACAGAAACACGCGTGTCGTGGGCCGTAGCTTCTGCTATAATGTTAGCTACTTCGGCATCATGGTTAATAATCCCTTTGGTTTGCTTAGCAACTTCCCCAATATAATAGGATTTTTCAACATCATTCAGGTTACTAAGGCCATTAATCGTTGCAATCGCATTTGTATAGACACCATCTGTTACCTTACGGAGACCTGTCCTCATAGGAAGAGGATCATGAATTTCTGTTGTTGAAGGAGTTGAAACTACTGTATCTAAATCATTTGCTGATACAGTTGTTGCCAAACTCACCATCATAGCTGTTCCAAGAAGAACGCTAGCAGCACCAAAATGGTATTTGCGGATTGAAAAACGTTGGCTCAAACCATACCAGTCAAACTTGTTTTTCTTCGTCTTTCTCACAAGTAAACACCCCTTTATCATTTTTAATATATAATACATGGATTCGGCACCTCAAAGAAGCGCACTCCCCCATATTATACCCCTTTTTTTCCACTTCCAATCTATGTTCTATATATTAATTATCTGTAGTATCATTTGGTAACTACTATTTTCCTACAAATAAAAAATCCCTGCTAACCTTGGTTAACAGAGAATAGGGCCTCTACCTCGCATTGATTGCCTTCATCGTGCGGGCAATGTCGCGGTTTTGTTCGCGGCGTTTGATGGACTCGCGCTTGTCATAGTCGTGTTTTCCTTTGGCAAGGCCAATTAAGACCTTGGCAAAGCCGTCTTTGAGGTAGACCTTGAGGGGCACAAGGGTCATTCCTGTTCCCTTGATCTCCTGCTCAAGGCTTGTAATCTGCTTCTTACGTAGGAGCAATTTGCGCGTTCTGGTCGGATCTTGATTCCAGATATTGCCCTCATCGTAAGGGGCGATGTGGACATTGTTGAGCCAGGCCTCGCCTTTTCGAATCTGGGCAAAGCCGTCTTTGAGATTGATTCGACCTGCTCGGATAGACTTAATTTCCGTCCCAGTCAAGACCAGCCCTGCTTCAATGGTATCCACAATGCTATAGTCATGACGGGCTTTCTTATTTTGTGCGAGGACCTTTCCTTCACCCTTTGCCATCTCTATCTCCTTTTTTTGCGTTTTGGTTTCGCCACTTCCCTATAAAATGGCTTCTTTTTCTTGTCTTTTCCTTTTTTATTGGAAGAATGGAGCGCTCCCTCTTGCTTGCGTCCCTTGCCTTTGCCTCGACCTGTTCTATCGGAACGATCCCGATTGGCATGGCTCTTGCTTTTGCGGACTGCTTTGAGCGGCGGCTCTAGTACATCCAGTTCAGACGGTACATGGGCAAAATCAATCTCACCTGTCAGCTTGTCTGCCCGCGTCAGCTTGATGCGAATGCTTTGACCCACATGAAAGACACGTCCTGATTTTTCCCCCTTGAGAGTCAAGGTTCTTTCATTGTAATGGTAAAATTCAGGCAAGTTTTGAATGTGAATCAAGCCCTCAACCGTATTTGGCAACTCGACAAAGAGACCAAACTTGACGATGCTAGACACCACACCGTCAAATTCTTGCCCCACAAATTCCTGCATGTATTCGGCTTTTTTCATGGCTTCCACTTCGCGCTCGGCATCAATCGCACGGCGTTCCAAGCTCGATGTCTGCTTGGCAATGGCAGGAATGGCAGCTTCAAAATGCGCCACCACTTCTGGCGTAAGATTGCCATATTCCCGCACCATGCGGTGAACCAAGAGGTCAGGATAGCGACGAATCGGACTGGTAAAATGCGTGTAGTAATCCGCACCTAGTCCATAGTGACCATGATTTTGCTCTGAATAACGAGCCTGCTGCATGGAGCGCAGAAGCATCATATTAAGGACATCCGCATAAGGCTCATTGGCTACGCGCGCCATCAAATCCTGCAAGGCCTCGGAGCTAATGGAGCTCGCTGTCCCTCCAATTCCAAGGCCAAAGCTGCTGGCGTAATCGATGAACTTCTGCAATTTATCCGCCTTTGGCTCCTCGTGAATCCGATAGATAAAAGGCAGGTCTAACTTGCTAAAATGCTCCGCAACCGTTTCATTTGCGACCAGCATAAAGGACTCAATCATGCGCTCTGCAATGCCACGCTGGCGCAGTTGAATGTCGACTGGGAGACCGTCCTTATTGACGATAATCTTGGCTTCATGGGTATCAAAATTAAGCGCTCCGCGCTTGAGCCGCATCGTTTCCAAGGTTTTATGGAGTAGAACCATCTTCTCCACACTCGGTACAATTTTTGAAAATTCTTCTAATTTCGCCTTGTCCCCTGCAATCATCCGATTGACATCCGCATAGGTCATGCGATAGGTCGTCTTAATCACCGTCTGTCCCAGCCAGTGCTTGACCACGCGCCCTTTTCGGTCAATCTCCATGATGGCAGACTGGGTCAAGCGGTCAACATGGGGATTGAGGGAACAAATGCCATTTGACAAACGCTCCGGTAACATAGGCACCACACGGTCTGTCACGTAGACCGATGTCCCACGATGGAGGGCTTCTTGATCAAGCGCTGAACCTTCTGTCACATAGTGGGAGACATCTGCGATATGAACCCCGAGCTCTAGATTCCCATTTTTTAGTTGCTTGATATGAACCGCATCGTCCAAGTCCTTGGCATCTGCTCCGTCAATGGTAAAAATAATCTCCTGACGCAAATCCAAGCGTCCTTCATAGTCCTTTTCTGACGGCTGGTCTGGGATTTGATTGGCTTCTGCCAAGACCTCATCTGGAAATTCAGAGAGAATATCCATGGATTCGAGCACTTCCAGAACATCAATCCCAACATCGTCCTTATGTCCGATGACATCACGGATTGTCGCTACAAAATAATCCCGTTTTTTGTTAGGATATTGCTCGATATCGACCTTGACAATCTCTGTCCCGTCTAAAACAAGGGCTGATTTTTTCAGGTAAATCGGCTGGCTAATCTTTTGATTTTTCGACTTGATGTAGCCTGCGTATTCCTTTTTATCCTCATCAAAGATGACCTGACCGACAGCTGTCTTAAGACTATGCTCTAAGATATCGATCACTTCTGCTTCGGCCACCGTCCCCTTGAGGCGGTCAGCAACTTTTTTAATCGCTACTTCAACCCTATCGCCCTCAATGGCATGGTTGACATCGTTACGCCCGATAAAGAGGTCATCTTCTGCCTCATCGACCGTGACAAAGCCAAAGCCATTTTTATTGGCACGGAAAATACCTGTTAAGGTCACGCGATTCTTTTTCTTCTTTTCTGGCAAGGCAATTCTCCCCTGATCGTCAAAACGTAATTGCCGGCGTCCCTCCATACTGGACACCTGCTTGACCAAGGCTGTAAATTCTTTGGCAGACCTTGCTTGAAAATGGTCTGCTAGTTGATCCATGGTCACAGGACCAACTGTTTCAATATAATCAATGATTTCTTTTTTCATGTTTCTCTTTTCGTTATGTTATATGTAATATACATTGATATGTATCAACTGCTCTTTTTGATATTTTTTAGCTAGTAGAATTTTATAGTCTTTCAAACATAGATACTCTCAGCTTGCTATAGTCGTTTCGTTTTGATTTAGTACTAGGCAACGAGTCGCAGACATAACTGGGACTATTGAGGATTATGCTTAATCCTTATTTCCAACCTCCAACAGTCTCCTAGACTGTTGGAGCAAGACGAGTTAACGACGTTATAAATGAAAACGAAACGACTATAGCACATGATAAAAAAGAGACCAAGAACAAAGTCCCAGTCTTTTTACTTACTTGAAATAATTACCAAGGCCAGCGCAATCAACATCCAGCAAAAGACGAGAATAGCGGTCAAACGCTGCATCACAGCCTCGAAGCCCCGCGCCTTTGTCCGTTCAAAGAGGGCTCCTGAACTGGCATCAAATACGTTGCTAGATTGATTTTTAGCTGGTTGCATAAAGATTGCAATCACGATAATAGCAGATAAAATTAAAAGAATGGTTAATAAAGCGTTATACATATTTTTTCTCTTTCTTTTAGAACTCCCCACAGTATACCACAAAATTTACTTGGTTTCAAGATGTAGCGTTACTTTTCTCTCTTTTGGACAATATTTTAACACTTCAATTTTCTGCGGATGCGTTTTGCTGTTCTTACTGGTCAGGTAATTTTTACTGCCACATTCTGAACATTGTAAATTGATTTTAACTCTCACTAAATTTCCCTTACTTTCAAGTAATTTCTAAAGCTAAAGAGAGACCAGACCAGATTGACCATGACAAGGCTACAGGTCACATAAAAGACCCAACGATAACCGAGATAGGTCGCTACTCCTGACCCCAACATAGGTCCCAGTACAGACCCCATATACATAAAGGTTTGGTTAAATGAAAAAATCCGTGAAATGCCCTCTTTAGGCGTTAATTTTGCCAGTAACGAATTGACAGATGGCAAGAGCGCTCCTGTCCCAAAGCCATATAAGAATCGGAAAATCCCCAGTTGTAGGGGAGTGGTAGCATGAGCATTGAGCCAGTTCATCACAAAACTGTAGAAAAGGGCTGCAAGCAAGAGCCGATGGTTGCCAATCCGATCTCCTAATTTTCCCAACTGTGGCGAGCTAAACATGGAGGAAATCCCCAAGGCAGAAATAATCATTCCAGAAACAAACAAGAGATTTTCTGTCTGCCCCAAATGGCGAATATAGAGGGTCAAAATCGGCACTACTGACTGGGCTGCCATTTGAATAATCATGCTAGTGACAAATAGGCTAAGCACAATCTGCTTGTCCTTGATTTGATGAAAAACCTCCTGAAGGCTCATTTCCTGACCCGCCTTAATCGGTGTGAAATCTTCCTTGATATAAAAGAAGGTCACAATCGTTACCAGCAGGAGCAAAATCCCTACAATCAGAAAGACCAGTCGCATGCCAACGACTTCTGCCAAGAAGCCTCCTAGCATCGGTCCAATCAGGGTTCCTGCCACCAGGCCAGTTGACAAGGTCCCAAGGGCATAGCCCGTTTTTTCTTTCGGTACTTGACTGGCAATCAAGGCTGTAGAATTTGGCACGTAGCCTGCAAACACCCCTGTCAGAATCCGCAAGAGAATGAGCCAAAAGACATTGGGCACAAAGGCCAAGCCTCCCATACTGAGAACCATGACTGAACTAGCTCGCACCATCATTGGTTTTCGTCCGTAGCGGTCTGCAAGGCTTCCCCAGATTGGCGACATCAAGGCTGACGCTAAAGCCGTTGTCGATACAGCAAGACCTGCGTAAAATTCTACCTGATTTTTGGGAGTTCCCAATTCCTCGACAAAGACAGAGATAAAGGGCATGACCATCGAAAAGCTAGCCCCTGTTAAAAAATTTCCTACCCAAGCAATTTTTAAATTTTGCTTCCAAACATCCTGACTTAAAATACCATCATCTTCTTTCTATACGCTGTAAAAGCTGGTCAACTTGTACATAAGTTGCAAGCCTTTCTCCACCATTATCAATCTGATAAGGGGTTCGCTTTTTCTTTTCTTCCAGAGGCATTTGCGCAGCTAACCGCTGTTTCGCCGCCTCCTCATCTAGCTGATTGCGCTCCATCAGTCGCTCCAACTGTACATCTGGTGCCAGCATGACGAGCCAGACTTCAGAGACTACATCCTCATATCCGAGCTCAAAGAGCAGAGGAATATCCATAAAGAACACCTCCTGCGTTTTGGCTAGCCGATCGCGTTCCGCAAGCAAGGCCTCGCGGATTATCCTATCTTGCAACTGCGAGAGGCGTACTCGTATTTCAGCTTGCTCAAAGACCAAACGCCCGAGCTGCTCTCGGTTTAGTTCTCCATCTTCTGCTAAAATATTGCTCCCAAATGCTTCTACTAAAACCTGATGGAGCTTCCCACCTTTTTGTTGCAATTGATGGACGATTTGGTCCGCATCAATCACCTGATAGCCACACTTTCGCAAATAGGCTGTCACCGTGGATTTTCCCGAAGCAATTCCACCTGTTATCCCGATTACCTGTGTCATGGCGCCACCTGACATCGAGGACAAACATGTGTCCCCCGACCAGATAGCTGAAATTTCAGAATTTCAGTCTGGCAACGGGGGCAAGGCTGTCCCTGCTTTCCATAGACTTGTAGATAATCCTGCATGGTGCCGTCCATACCGAGCGCATTTTTGTAGGTTCGAATGGTCGAGCCACCCTTTTCAACACCTAATTGCAAGACAGCAATAATGGCTTGGTGCAAGGCCTTGCTTTCTGCTCTTGATAGGCTGTGGCTGCTCCTTGCTGGGTGAATACCTGCTTGAAATAAGGCTTCATCTACGTAGATATTGCCCAGCCCCACGACCAAGGTCTGATCTAAGAGATGCGCCTTAATCGGCTTTTTCGACTTGGCAAGCTGGGCGCAAAAGGCTTCATAGACAAAGTCTTCGGCTGTCGGCTCTGGCCCTAATTTTTTAGAGAGGAAATAATCCTCCACCTGCTCCTTGCCCAGCAATTCCAAAGTGCCAAATTTCCGCACATCTTGATAGACCAAATGGCTCCCATCTGTGAAGGTGAAAAAGGCATGAAAATGCTTATTTTCTGGCACTTGGTCACGGAAATAATGGTACTTACCCTCCATGCGCAAATGCGAAATCAGGACAAAATCGGTCAAGTAGAGCAGGAGATATTTCCCGCGTCGCTTGATTTCACAGATTTCTTGCCCAACCAAGGCCTCATTCAATAGCTTTGCCCCTGTCAGCACCATACGTGGATAGGCAATCTCCACTTTTTGAATTCTTTTTCCGACAACCAGTCTTTCTAGCCCCTGACGGACCGTCTCAACCTCTGGTAATTCTGGCATAAGGCTCCTTTCATATTTCTACGATGTAATGAATACTTCGGCCTACTTCACGAAAGCCAATCTTGCGATGAAATTCCTGACTAGAATTATTTTCTAAGGCACAATCTGAAGCTAGTTGAGAGCATCCCTGCTCTTTAGCCCATCGTTTGGCAAACGTGAGCAATTCTCCTGCGATTCCTTGTTTTCTGGCGTGCGGTAGCACAGCAATTCCCTCCAAGTAGGCAATCGGTAGGCTGGAACAGCCCTCCACGTATTCTTTTCGGATGGAGAGACTGAGCCAAGCAAGGGCTTCGCCTGCCTTCCAGTACAAGAATTCATACGGAAACTGGTGGTTTAGAAATCCTGTCCGCAAACGCTCTGCATCACTAGACCACACCTGCCTCGCAAAGCCTAGCCAAATCTCTACCTCGTCTTCTCGCGCTAAGACAATTCTTCCACTCATTCGCCAAGCCTCCAACGCTCCTAATCTGTACAAAAGTCAACGGGCCGTTGTCCTGCCCGTTTGTTCTGTACGAAAACCATCGTCTCTAAAATCAAAGTCAGGCGAATAAGTCCCCTACCTTTGATTTTTGACGAGTATCGGCCACCTAATACTCCTTCTGATTATAGCCAAAGTCTGCTAAGTCTAACTTCTTATCCCGCCAATTTTTCTTGACCTTGACCCAGGTTTCTAAATAGACTTTATCCCCCAACATCAGCTCGATGTCACGGCGGGCCATGGAGCCAATCTTCTTGAGCATAGCGCCGCCTTTTCCGATGACGATACCTTTTTGGCTGTCACGCTCGACCATAATCGTTGCCCGAATGTGAATCTTATCCGTCTCCTCGTCTCGTTTCATGCTGTCAATGACCACAGCTACCGAATGCGGAATTTCCTCGCGGGTCAAGTGAAGGACTTTCTCCCGAATCATTTCAGAGACCAAGAAGCGCTCTGGGTGGTCTGTAATCTGGTCTGCAGGGAAATATTGGAACCCTTCGTCAAGGCTGTCTTTCAAGATTTCCATGAGACGGTTGACATTATTTCCTTGGGTCGCAGAAATCGGCACAATTTCCTTAAAGTCCATCTGCTGTCTAAAGTCATCAATCTGCTCCAAGAGCTGATCTGGATGCACCTTGTCAATCTTATTGACTACCAAAATCACAGGGACTTTAGCTGCTTTCAAGCGCTCGATAATCATATCATCGCCCTTGCCACGTGGCTCATCTGCTGGCACCATGAACAGAACCGTGTCCACTTCGCGCAAGGTGCTGTAGGCAGATTCCACCATAAAATCCCCCAAGGCTGTCTTGGGCTTATGGATACCGGGCGTATCAATAAAGACAATCTGCTCGGTCTCTGTCGTGTAAATCCCCATGATTTTATTGCGCGTCGTCTGCGCCTTGTCACTCATAATGGCAATTTTTTGTCCCATTACATAGTTGAGAAAGGTTGATTTCCCAACATTCGGCCGTCCTAAAATGGCTACAAAGCCTGATTTAAATGTCATACATACCTCTTAAAAAATTAAATTCCAAATTTTTGGAAGAAAAATCAGTAGCCCCGTCAAGAGAGCAAAACCTGATACAAACAAAACCGCACCTGCTGCCATATCCTTGGCATTTTTGGCCAACATGGAGAAGTGATAACCTGACGCCAAGTCCACCACATTTTCAATAGCAGAATTGACGATTTCAAAGGCGATAACCAGGCTAATACTCAAGAGCAAAAATAGCCACTCGGTCATCGATACTTGAAAAATAAATCCCGCTATCACGACCAAAATCGCAGATACGAGATGTTTGCGCATATTGCGCTCTTCTTTAAAAGCCGTAAAAAGACCTGTCACCGCAAATTCAAGGCTGGCAACCAGATCTCTATTTTTCCATTTTTTTTGTGGATTATTCTCGTGTAAGTCCATAAGCTGTCAGTATCTCTTCTTGTAACCCAAACATTTCTGCTTCTTCTTCAGGCGTATAGTGGTCATAGCCGTTAATATGCAGAAAACCGTGCACAGCTAAAAAGCCCATTTCGCGTTCAAAACTATGGCCATACTCTTTTGCTTGCTCATGTGCCTTGTCAATGGAAATGTACAATTCTCCAATATAGGCATCAAAATCCTCCAACATCTCACTCAACTCGGGGTTATCAAGCAGGTCTTCCTCATCAAAGACAATCTCTGTTTCTGGCTTATACTCTAGGCTCACCACATCTGTCGGACGGTCGATACCGCGGTATTCCAGATTCACCTCATGAACACGCGCATTGTCTACAAAAGTCACGGCCATTTCTTTTTGCTCTTTGCCAATCTTTTGAGCCGCAAACTCCAGCAAGTCTCGGATCTGCGTTTGCATCTCCTGCGTCACCTGCTTGGTTTCATCCACCATTTCAATATACATGTCTCACCACATTCTTTCTTGATTTTATTATATCACAAACTAGGAGGAAAGGAAAAAAAGGGCCCTCCAAGTTAGTTGATTGAGCTAGAAGTGAGCTCCTCAATCACACCAAGCAAGTCGTTCCGCTTTTCCACCACCGCATCGGCTTGATAGGGACTTTGGGGAGCTTTCCGCCTGCGGTGATTGAGCCAAATGGCTTTCCAGCCTGCTCCCTTTGCACCGACAACATCATTTTCAAAGGAATCGCCAACATAGCAGATATCCTCGGGTAAGAGTTGCAATCGCTCTGCCATCATATCAAAAATCGCCTTCGAGGGCTTGGTAACACCCACCTGACCAGAAATGATCGTCATATCTTCTGCAATCCAGTTGGTCATTTCCAAAGACTGCAACTTGCGCAACTGGTGGAGATGGGGACCATTGGTGATAATGCCTAGATGAATCTTGTGCTGGTGGCAATAGTCAAAAATGGCTGGAAATTCTGGACTGAGGATGAGCTGACCTTGGTTTTCTTGATAGGCTTTTTGAATGGTGAGAGCCAAATCATCTGAAACCTCATAGCCAAAATCAGCCAAGGCCCGTTTCATGCGATAGATGTGGCTAGCTTCAAGTGGCATATCGCCTGCCGTTGCCGCTTCAAACACTTCATCCGCATAGAGGCGAAAGGCAATATACAAGGCCTCCATTTGCTCATCTTGAACAGGTAAATGTGCCTGAACCGCTCGCTTAAAGGGCTGCTCCTGATTATACAAGGTATCGTCCAAATCAAAAATCAATGCTTTCATACTTCTATTCTAGCAAAAATCCGAATTTATTGCTGAAATGAGCTTGGTAAGAAGCAAAAAGAAGCTAGCCGAGCTAGCTTCCTAATTTTAATTTTCTCCTACTTCTACCTTATTTGCTGCAATAACAAATGGTGTCCAGATGAGAAAGGCGATAAAGACGTTGAATAAGGAAATGATACCTGCCAAGACATTCCCACCTGTTGCAAGGAAGGCATAAAGACCTGGAGGGGTAATCCATGGAATGGCTACGTAGACTGGTGGAATCAAGCCAAGAGCTGTCGCTGCATAGGCAATACCACAACAGATTGGCGGAACAATCAACCACGGAATCACAAAGAGTGGATTCAAGACCATTGGAATACCAAAGGTTACTGGCTCATTGATATTGAAGATTCCCATTGGTGCAGAGAGCTTCGCAACTGCACGGTATTCTTGGCGTTTTGAGAAGAGGAAGACTGCAATGATAAAGGCAATGGTCACACCTGAACCACCCATTTGCCCGTAAGCATCGAAAGATCCACGAGTCCAGATGTAAGGAAGAGCCTTGCCAGCTTCGTGGGCTGCTGTATTTTCAAGGAGAGCAGGTAGGTAGATACCATCCAAGACAGGTCCCAATACATTGTGTCCATGAAGTCCGAAGAACCAGAACAATTGTACAAGGAAAGAAAGCAAGACAACGCTGAACCAGCCTTGAGATAGACCAAGCAATGGTTTTTGAATGTAGGCTGATACCAAGTCGTTCAAGGATTGACCAGATAATTGTACTGCCATAAAGCCGATAAAGGCTGAAACGTAGATGGCTACAATCCCTGGAATCATGGAAGCAAAGGCCTTGTTAACAGCTGGCGGTACCGTATCTGGCATCTTGATGATGATTTTCTTTTTCATCAAGAAGCAGTAAATTTCTGCTGAAAGTAGACCGATAATCATAGCAGTAAACAAGCCAGTCGCACCTGCATAGGCAACCTTGATGGCACCCCAGTCAGAAGTTTCCAAACCGCTTTCTGAGATGGTCAAACCAAAATCTGCCAAGGCTTTGACAATAGACTTATCAAGACCTGCCACGTCTGTGATAATGGTCACTGTCTGTGGAATGGTCGAGATGAAGGCTGCAAAAGAAACCAAGCCCCCTGCAATCGGATTGAGCTTTTCATGTTGAGCTCGATTGTAACCAAGGGCAAAGACGAAGGCTAGCGCCATAATGGCAATCGTTCCAAAGTAAACACAACCATTTAAGGTGATGAGGGGCTGCATGCTTTCTGCAAAGCCGGTATTGCCCATGCTGTTTGGAATGTCACGCACCAAGACATTGATTAAGACTGCAATCGCCCCTGCCATGGTCAGCGGAAACATGGCAAGAAAAGCATCCCGA
Organism: Streptococcus cuniculi; assembly: GCF_001921845.1. Classification (GTDB taxonomy): domain Bacteria; phylum Bacillota; class Bacilli; order Lactobacillales; family Streptococcaceae; genus Streptococcus; species Streptococcus cuniculi. The sequence goes on from NZ_MSJM01000003.1 coordinate 26,370, forward strand.
ATGGCAACTAGGTGCTTCTGCGAGCCCAGTTTGCCTGAAATTTTCATAAATGTGTCCATTTAATGAACCTCCTTTTTTGTTGCAAATTCTGCAAATTTTTTAATTTGAAGAAGCATACGCTTCTCTAAACTCCGTTTCATAAGAGGAAGCAATAATTTATAGTTGAGCTTGTTCCAGCGCCCTTCTGGCAGATAATCTTCGGTGTAGACAATTTCTACCTGATTATCTCCCACCTCTTCCAAGCGGTAGGTCAAAAACTGCACACCGCGGTTTGATTGAATCGCAACGGCGTAGCACTCCTTTTCCACCAACTGCTGCAAGGTCACTTTGACGGACTGCTCCTCTTTTTTTCCGAAACGCTTGACGTAACTCAAGCCCTCTCTTATCTCAGACAGCGGAAGGGACTTGCCTGTTGCTCTTTGATAGTCCTCCTGAAACAATTCTAGGTATAAGGCATAAAAGGCTTCAAGTTGACCTGTTACTGTCAGACGAGCTTCCATCTACTGTCCTCCGATTTCCTCTATCCTGCGGTATAAATCAATCGTTTCCTTGGCCATATCCAAGAAGGTAATGGCATTCATCAAGTGGTCTTGACCATGGACCATTAAAAGGGAAACTTCGATTGACTGTCCGGCTGCTTCTTCTGCTAATAAGGCCGTTTGTGATTTATGGGCAATGTTCAGAGCATGGTTGGCTTTTTCAAGGAAACTTGCTGCTGCATCAAAATCCCCTTTTTTAGCTGCACGAATGGCTTCGACCGCATTGCCCTTAGCATCGCCCCCGTGCATAATCAGCCCCATAATCGCTTCAAGATTTGCTGGTTCTCCCATAGGCTACTCTCCTAGTAATTTCAAGGCAAAGTCCAAGACGTTGGCCCCATTCATAGTGCCGTAATCCATCATATTGATGTCGCCAACCTTGATGTTTGGCTCGTAATTTTCCTTGTACTCGTCCAACATAAATTTGACCTGAGGTCCGACTAGCAAGACATCAATTGTTTTATTAGCTACCTCATCTGCAACTTCAGAAATCGGAACAGCCCAAATACTTGCTTCTACGCCTTTGTCGCTTGCTGCTTTGAGCATTTTGGTTACTAACATACTAGTAGACATACCAGCATTACATACTAACATGATATTTTTCATTGTTTTCCTCCTTCCCTATAGTAAAGGGATAAATAGTTCTTTGAATTGTTCAACGGTTGGGTTTTTCTGCAAGGTTTCTTGCAAATCAGGGGCATGTACAAAGGATGCGAGGACCGGTGTGACCAGCTTCATCCGCTCATTTTTCCCTGTTGAGGGAGATAGCAGAAAGACAAACCGCACCTGGTCATGTTCCTTATCCCAGTAAATCGGATAACGGCAAACAGCTATCACTACCTGTTCTTTTTGGGTCAGCGCCTTTGGCGGATGCGGAAAGGCGAGGACTTCCTCATAGACAACGGAGCTAAGATTTTCCCGAATCGCAATCTGCTTGCGGAAATCCTGTCGAAAGTGTGGGTCTCCCCCTTCTTCCAGGCAGTGAATCATCTGGGATAAGACCGTCTCCTTGTCCACCTGCTGATCAAGATACAAGAATTGCGCTTCCTGAAATAATTGGGCTACATCTCCTAGCGGACCAGCCTTCTTTTCTAGGCTCCTTTTGGTCACAGCTGGCTCTTCCCTCGTCCAGACCCTCTTGGTCATGTGGCTACGAATACGGGTAATGTCTTGCTGCTGCAACAAAACGCTGACCTTGACCACTGGAACGAGAAAGACCACACTACTCAAGTCCACCGAGGAGATGATAAAATCAATGCCTGTCAAGTCTTGCTCGGTCAAATCGAGATAACTCGCAACTTCTACAATGTCTAATTCTGCTGGAAATTCATTTTCCAGTCGATGCTTCAACATCCTAGCACTTCCGTAGCCACTTGCACAAACGACTAGGACACGGTAGCGGACCTGTCCGCTCATTTTCTCCAAAGACGCCAAGACATGCAAACTAATATAGGCATATTCATCATCTGTGATGGCTTGACCTTGTAATTCAGGCATAGAAGAGAACACTTCCTTGACTGTCGCAAGAACCTCGGGATACTGGGCTGCAATCTCTTCTGTCAAGGGATTGACTAGCTGAATGTCATTGTGAATCCGATGCAGGAAGGGAATAAAATGCACCTTCAATGAATCGAGCAGATGTACATCCAGCTCTAAGGGAGTAGCTAGCTGCTGACCCAGTCTTTCCAAGCGCTCTCGTAGGTGTCTTGTCACGCTATCTGCTGTTTGATTGCTACCTGTTTCTTCTTTTCCTCCATGCAAGTGAATGGAGATATAAGCTGCTTCTTTCTCCGGAAATTCGATGGAAAAGCGTTCTGCTAAGCGTCCTAAAATCCTTGTTGCCACTTGGTATTCTGGACTCTTTCTATCCTCTTGATGGGAAACCAGCTGGACTGGATTGCCCAGACGAATCCTACTCATCATTAAAGCTAAGTGAACCACTAGATTATGCAAGACAAAGTCAGGCAATTGCAACTGACCGTTTCGGCATTCATCGATGACAATCATGATAATATCCGAAAAATGACTTTCTTCAAGAACATCGTGCTGGAGTAGAGAAAAAACAGAATTTTGGAAGCTATCCATAAAGAAATAATCTTTGATAAAGTGGCGGATAGCAGGCTCGCTTCCTACGACCTGAATGCCTTTTCTGCTAATCTGAATCTCGAGTCCATAGGGGCGAACCAAGTCCTTAATTTCCGTCAACAGCTGCGAGACACTGGTCTTACTCAGGTACAATTCCTGCGACAAGTCCAAAATCGTGGGACAGCCCGCCTCCAAAAAGAGTTTGTGAATAATGTAGTGACGCCTGTCTGTCGCTTCCTCCAGTTGGCTTACGTCCTTGACCAACTTATCCGACTGCTGCCATTCCTGCCAGTAGAGCTGAAACTGCTCCTCATCTCGAAAGGACAACTGGTAGCCATAGCCTGATTTGGAAATCAGCTCTGCCCCTCTTTTGGCAATTTTATCCTCGATGATTTGCAGATATTTTCGGACGGTGCGGTCGCTCATTCCAATGGCTGCTGCTATCTTTTGACTGGAAATATAGGTTCCCTCATGCCTTAGCAAGACCTGCACAATCGCTGCCTCTTTTTTCGTTAGCATTTCTCACCTCCGATCCTTTTGTAAGCCTTTTCTTACTTTCTATTGTACCAAATATTCATCAAGCCTTCACACTCCTTTTTTCCGCAATACTGATGAAATTTATAGTGAATTGAATAAAGGTTAGGACATCGTTCAGTCGCTTTGATGAACGCCAGTTCTACCTGCAGCTCCTTGCCTTGTCCTAGACAGAGAAAAAGCCAGGCCCTTGGCCTAGCTTTTCGATCATTTATCACATCGCTGTTTCTTTCAAGGTGAAGTCCTGCCAGGGTTGCAGATAATCCAACATCAGCAAGCTCCACGGTGTAAGTCGGGCGACAATATTGGCTTTCTCGCTGACGGTAAAGGTTTTGAGGGCAATCTGCAACTCCCCCTTGTAGCGCAGGTAGGCATCGTTATCTATCACAATCGTCCCTCTTGTAACCTCCTTGGACTGCGTGCGTGGCGGAATACTGGCCTCCTGATAGCGCACACGAGGCTCGGTCGAGCGAATGACAAAGTCAGACACATCTCCCCGATACCGATGCGGAAAATCAAGGACAGCCTGTTCTACAGCGGTCAACTCTACCAAAGGCTCGTAGGTGAGCCCAATACTGTCTTGCTCCAAAACCTTGACAAGACCTGCCAATTCGCTTTCTGCGATGAATTGATTGGAAATCAGGACTGTATCAAACAGGCCTGTTGCTTTCATCACTTCCGCCTGCACCGTCAAGGGAGCATGCCGAATTTCTTCCAAAGTGGGAAGCCCCTCTGTCACAGGCCATGGTCCTTCTTGCGCCGTATTGGAACTTAGAAAGACAGCCGTTTCAATCCCTCTTTCGTGGTAAAAGCGTGACATGTCTAAGAAGTGCTGGCGCGAAAGCCCTGTAAATTCATGGGGATAAAAATTGTGGCAGGCAATGATATTCTCCACATCTGCCTCTGCTTCTAATAATTCTGTCAGCAAGTGCTTATCCGTACTCATATTGAGTTCGATTTTGAGACCAGCCGTATTCTGCGTCAAGAGTACCATCTCATCTAGTGGCAACGCCTCATCCAGGCGAACACCTGCTAAACCAAATTCCCGGCATTTTTCCACCAAACAATCGTGCCAGCCATTGGCCGCTAAAAAGGCCGGACTGACATCTGCAATCACTCGAATGCCCTTGCGATTAGCATAGGCAATAATGTCCTGATAGAACGAGCTATAGTCGTCCATACCATCTGTGAGCTGCAAGAGGCTCATAAAAAGCCGCTTAGCTCCATACTTGGCAAGTAAATCGATATAAGCCAAGGACTGCTTGATGTCGTATTTCTCAGGATAGAGCGAAAATCCAAGTGCTAGCATAGCGCCTCCTATCTCTCAAAACCGTTGTTTTGACTCAGTTCTTTAAACCAATGACCTGACTTTTTGATCGTCCGCTCTTGGGTATCTAGATCCAGTTCAATTAGACCATAGCGATTCTTATAGGCATTGAGCCAAGACCAACAATCGATAAAGGTCCACAGCATATATCCCTTACAGTTAGCCCCAGCTTCTATCGCCTTGTGGAGCTCCACCAAATGGTCGGCGATAAAGTCAATGCGGTAGTCATCTTGAATCACGCCCTTCTCGCGGAATTTGTCCTCACCTTCCACTCCCATACCATTTTCCGTCACCAGCCATTCAATATTGCCATAATGCTCCTTGAGGTTCATGCCAATATCGTAAATGCCTTTTTCATAGATTTCCCAGCCACGGTGCGGATTAATTTTCTTGCCAGGCATATCGTAAGGCTCGTAGTAATAATGCGGTGTCAAAGGCTCGTCTTCACTTGGCTGACTGCTTCTAGCTTGCACGCGCAGAGGTTGATAGTAGTTCACCCCTAGAAAATCAACCGTGTTTTCCTTGATGATGGTCAATTCTTCTTGCGTTGCTAACGGTAGGATATCATGTTTCTTTAAGATGTCCACCAATTCAGGCGGGTAAACACCTAGAACAGATGGATCTAGGAAACTCTTGGTTTGGAACAATTCAGCAATCCGTGCGGCATCTTGGTCTTCTTTGCTGTCACTGCGTGGATAGGCTGGAGTCAAATTCAAGACAATGCAAATCCGATGGTCTGGATGCGTTTCATGACAGGCCTTGACAGCTAATGAGCTTGCCAACTGCGTATGATAGGCCACCAAGGCGGCCGCCTTGGCATCGATTACACCAGGTAGATGAAAATCTCCTAAATACCCACATTCGACAGGAACAATCGGCTCATTAAAGGTTATCCAAGTATCCACGATGTCGCCAAACAGGTCAAAACAGGTCCTTGCATAGCGCTCATAGGCATAGACTGTCTCCTTGTTTTCCCAGCCGCCACGCTCCTGAAGAGCGTATGGTAAATCAAAATGATAGAGATTGACAATCAGCTTGATTCCCTCATCCACAATGCTCTTAAAGACCTGACGGTAGAAGGCAACTGCCTGCTCATTGACCGCGCCTGTCCCGTCTGCAATCAAACGTGACCACTGAATGGAAGTCCGAAAAACCGTATGCCCTGTTTCTTTCAGAAGCTGGATATCCTCTCGGAAATGCTGATAGAAGGTAGAGGTGTTTTCAGGACCTACCTGATCAAAAAAGCGTTCTGGCTCCCTTTCATACCAAGCGTCCCAGTTGCTTTTAGTCTTACCGTCTCCTGCTACAATCCCCTCACTCTGCGGGCCAGAAGTCGAACTCCCCCACAAAAATCCTTCTGGAAAACGATATAGTGTTTTTTCTGACATAGTTTCTCCTTTGCACCTGTTTTTAACTCTAGTATAATCCTTCCAGCCTCCCCTGTAAATGCTTTCAAAAAAGATATTTTTCCACATTCTTAAGGAAAATAGATAAAAAGGAGCAAAACAGCCGTCGTGATTTCAATGAAATCGACTGTTATCACTCCTTTGTTTATCCGTTTGAAACTACATTTTGTATCCTAGTTTCTCAGCTCAACTATCAACAGGCAATGCCCTCTACCCCACTTTTTGCTGAATAGCGTGCATGTGAGCGTAGATTCCTCCGAGAGCTAAAAGCTCCTCATGGTTACCTCGCTCGGCAATCTGCCCTTTATCAAGTACCAAAATCTGGTCTGCATTTTGAATCGTAGAAAGCCGATGGGCAATGATAAAGGTTGTCCGTCCCTCCTTCACCACTTCCATGGCATGCTGGATGATTTCTTCGGTCTCTGTATCAATGTGCGAGGTCGCTTCATCCAAAATCAAAATCTTAGGATCCGAGTAGAGGGTACGAGCAAAAGCAATCAGCTGCCGCTCGCCACTTGAAAAGGCTGCTCCCTTTTCGACAACAGGCTCGTCAATCCCCTTTTCAAGCCGTCCTAGCAAGTCCTTGGCCCCAACCTTTTCCAGAGATTCCAAAATCTTCTGACGATCCATCTCCTCGTCATTCATGCTGACATTGCTCCCAATGGTCCCCGTAAAGAGATAGGGGTCTTGAAGGACAATCCCCATGTGACTGCGGACACTTTCACGCGCATAGTCTCTGATATTTTGCCCATCAATAAAGACACCACCTTCTTGCGGATCATAAAAGCGATAGAGGAGGTTCATGATGGAGGTCTTGCCCGATCCAGTATGACCGACAAGCGCAATGGTCTCGCCTTTTTCTACCTCAAAGGAAATATCCTGCAAAATGGGCTTGCCTTCTTCATAGGCAAACTGGACATGGTCAAAGACCACACGACCTGCTGTCACGGCCAATTCTGCCTCACCATCTTCTTCTACAGGCTCTTCCAACAAGGCCAACAAGCGTTTCCCTGTCTCCAAGGAACGCAGCATATTAGGAAATTGCTGGACTAGACGCCCCATCGCATCAAACACATCTGCGGTATAGTTGATATAGACAAAGAGAATCCCCGCTGTCAACTGCCACTGACCTGCTAGGAAACGCTGACCTGCAATGGTTAGGACTAGGGTAATCACCAAGTATTTGATGAGCTCTGTCATGTTCCAAGTCGCAATAGACTGCGCCCAGATAATCCGATTTTCGGCTGCCCTCATCTTGTTGGCAGTCTGTTCAAAATCCTGCATTACAGTCTCTTCCTGACCATAGAGCTGAATCAGGCTTGCCCCATTCATGGTTTCATTGACCTTGGTATTGATGTCACTTCTCGCATCATAAAACTCTTTCATGGGCTGGTCAGTCAAGCGTTTGTAAAAGACCTGCAACCCATAAAATGCTGGCAATAAGGCTAGCAGAACCAGTCCGAGGGTCACATTCATATAGAAAATGATGCCGTAGGTAAAGAGCAAGCGTACCAAGTTATTAAAGATATAGACCAAGGTCGCATAAAATTGATTGCGTAGGGTCTCGGTATCATTGACAATCCGCGTTGCGATTTTCCCTGCTGGCTTGTCATCAAAATAAGAAATCGGCAGTCGCTGCATCTGATCGTAGGCACGATTGCGCAAGATTTCCGCAATCCGATTGGCACAGTGCATCAAGATGCGCGTTGACAGATAAAAGAAGAGGCTACCTACAATGTTTAAGCCCATATAGGCTGCTAATTGCCAGAGAAAAGCTGCTTGATCAAAGGCCAAGCCCTTGCTCAAATCCGTTATCGGTCCATCAATGATTCGTTGCAAGAGAATCGGTGAAAGGCGTACCAGAGTTGACGCACCAAGATAGATGAGCACTCCAAAGCCAAACAAGCCCTTGACATGACGAATTTCTTTTAATAGGGTGATGATGATTCTCATGCTTCTCCTCCTTCCTGACGTTGCTGCCGTTGGTATTGCTCATAATACCAGCCTTCGTTTGCTAAGAGCTGGGCGGGTGTTCCTTCTTCGACGATGCGTCCGTCCTCTAGCACCAAGACCCAATCCGCATGATGCACCGCAGACAGGCGATGGGTCACGATGATATTGGTCTTGCCCATTCGCTCCCGCTGGATATTTTCAATAATCTGCCGCTCTGTTCGCGCATCAACAGCTGACAAGGAATCATCCAAGATGAGCAGGTCTGGATTTCTCAAAAAGGCTCGCGCAATCGAAATCCGCTGTTTTTGTCCGCCTGAAATCGACACACCTCGCTCCCCAATCATGGTCTCCATGCCTTCTGACATCCGCTCCAAGTCCTTGGTAAAGTCTGCTGTTTCAATGGCTTGAACAATCTCCTCTAGCTGACTGCCGACCTTGCCAAGCGCAATATTTTCCCGAACGGATTTTGAAAAGAGCACATGCTCCTGCGGTACATACCCTATCTTCTTCTCAATGGAATCCCGCTTGAAATCAAGCACCGATTGGCCATTGATTGTAAAGCCTCCTGTCCCGACAGGGTATTGACGTAAGAACTGACGCACCAAGGTCGTTTTTCCCGAACCTGTCTTTCCGACAATCCCGACTGTCTGACCTGCCTTCAAAGTCCAGGAAATGCCTGTCAGACTATTGCGCTCTGCCTGCGGATAGGAAAAATCGTAGTTTTCAAAGACAATCTCATCTAAGCCTGCCAACCACTCGTTGCCATCTTCTTCCATGTCATCACCCGTGTCCACCAACTCCTGCAATTTCGCAAAAGAGGTCTTGCCTGTCTGATAGACCAAGATAAAGTCCGACAGCATCCAAAAAGGCTCTAAGAGTGACACCGTGTAGAGTTGCAGGGCAATCACCTGACCGAGCGATACCTGTCCCCGCTCTAAAAAGATCGCTCCCATCCCTAAAATTGCTATGGTCGCAAGTCCTAGTAAAATGGTCGCTAGGGGATTGTACAAAGATTGCAACGCCATGATATTGTCGCCACCACGCGCAAGCGTGCGCGTGCGTTCTTGGAACTTACGCTCCTGTCGTTCTTTCTTGCTGTAGGCCCTTGTCACTCGAATTCCTTCGACCACTTCTAGGACCTCATCATTGAGGCCAGCTACCGCTTCACGGTTGACTTCAACAGCCTTGTCCTGCTTTTGACCGACAAAGTAAATGGCTGCAACCAAGACCGTCATCGGAATCAAGGCCACAAGGCTAATCTCCCAAGAGATGAAAAACATGGTCGGAATGATAAAGGCAATCATCCCACCAGCATAGACGACAATCATGAGCCCATAGCCCACCATGTCCATCAAGCCTTCCACATCCGTTGAAAAGCGGGTCATTACATCGCCCGAGCGAAATTTTTCATAAAACGGCGTCCGCATGACTACCAATTTCCGAAAAGAACGCTGCTGCATATCAAATTTAAACTGAACCGATGACTGGAACAACTTCAAATGCCAAATGTAGGCCATCACATAGGTCAAAATGGTCACTCCGAGCAACAGCAGCATATCCTGCATCAAGCCCGCTCTCGTCAAGCTCCCCTGACCAATCTTGTCCACCAAGCCCTGAATAATCTTGGTCGGTATCAACAAACACACATCATAAACAATCAACGTAATCGCAACTAGTAAATACAGCCACTTGTGCTGCTTTACATAGCGAAAAATCAATCCTATCATTTTCTCCTCCTTAAAATCCCACAGTCTTTCTGTTTTGATTTTGTATGAATCAAGACGCATGAACGACGTAGCAAATCAAAACGAAAAGACTCGAAAGCATACAAAAAACCCGAGATAGAATAGCTCCATCTCGAGTCCCTCAAGTCCACAAAAAGACACTAAGACTGATACTTAGAAAGGAGGCTATTCTGAAAAACACAACTGTTCATTCCAACATTGTTGACCATTACAACATTACTCATCAATACTACATTGTTGTTCATTGTTTTTTCTCCTTTCAATCGTGATATATCTATCATTTTAACAGAATATGTAAGGATGTCAAGAAATACTTGGATTTTTTGGAAAATATTTTTTTGCAGGACAAGCAAGAAGAAGTCAGGAAAGTCCCAACTTCTCTCTAACTTATTTTTGTAAGTCTCGGATACGGCTCGTTACACCTTTTAGATTGTAACACTCCGCATAATCCCGAATTGGACGCTTAATGTGGTCAATGACATACCGTTTCCCGTCAATATGATAGGCTGCTAAATTGGCATATAGTTTCTCGATTTGTTCCTTGACTTCCTCGTCGTTAAAGGTATAATGACCTGCTATGTCTAGGATTTCTTCTTGCAACTCCTGATTGCCTCCTTCCAAGATTTGCTCAACCGTCAAATCTTTCTGGTCTCCCATCATCCACTTTCTCCATCGCTCACTTTTAATGGCATGTAGGAGAAGGGTTTGACGAATGGTAGACGGTTCAGAAACCAAGCCTTGCTCGACTAATTTTTGTTCGACTTTTCCTAGATTGAGATACGCACGAGTTTCCTCCGTACCATATTGAGGGGCTACATTGGTTGCGGTAATCGCTGATGGGATATGCTCTAGCAAGGTAACATCATCGAGATAGTCCCCATTATGCTCTTTCAAACCAACACCATATTTCTTGGCCATCTGTGCTAAATCATAGGCATTTCGAAAATTAAAGTGACCAACTTGTTCAGTCTTACGTGTCAAGGTTCCTGTCTGACCAACAATAAAGGTTGGCATCGGCAACTGGCGTTTCCCTAATTCTTCCTGCAACTGTTGAATGAAGGTTTCATAGGTCTCCGTAGAAGTCAAACCACCATTTGTTTCTTCTGTTCCAACCTCGTAGCCAATTTCTGGCAATCCGCGTTTCTTACGCTCCTCTTCACAGAAGGCAATCAAGTCAACCGTCCGATCCAATACGACTTCAAGTGGAATCACCTTTCCAACTTCAAAAGGATCCTTAGTCGGGTCAATCATCAGTAAATCAAAGCCTGCTTCAATGTCTCCTACGTAGGACTGCTGGCCTAGGCGCATGGCTTCTTCTACTGGTAAATGGTCATTTCTTTCTTTATCCCGCTGCCAAGGACCACCATGGTCTCGGCAAAGATAATAGAGATTATCATAGCCAATTTCTTCTGCCACTTCTTCTACCGCTTTGGCAAAGCTAAACTGGTTCCAGCCATTGACATAGCCTCCGCCTAATTCATCCAAATCGACCTGATTTCGGCTAGCGATAAACATGACAGGGTAGTCATCTTCTTTTGATAATTCGAGCGTTGCCTGCACACAATTGCGTGACATAGGTCCAATCCCTAACAAGGTAGCGGATTCTCCCTGACTTTGCAAGGCTAGCAAGCCTTCTACGACTGATTTAATGGACAATTTCGACATAGTTTTCTCCTTATTTTACTTCTTCATCTGCTAGATTTGGTTTTGTGAAGTGGATAATTGCAACAGATACCAGCGTTCCAATCAGCATGGCAAGGAAATACCACAACTTCCCGTTGACAACTGGCAAAATAATCAAGCCTCCGTGCGGTACCAGTGCTTCGACATTGTTAATCATGCCCAAGGCACCACCCACAGCACTTCCGATGATAATAGCTGGCAATACCCGTTTCATATCTTTGACTGCAAAAGGAATCGCTCCTTCTGTAATACCAATGAGTCCCATAAAGAAGGCTGACATCCCCAAATCTCGATCTTCTTTGGTATATTTTTTCCGATCAATAAAGGTTGAGATGGCAACCGCAAGCGGTGGAATCGCTACTGCAATTCGGTGAGCTCCATTTGGTGCATAGATACCTTCTGCCATCAGAGCAAGTGTAAAAGCTGTCGCTGTCTTATTGATTGGGCCTCCCATATCAACAGCAGTCATCGCTCCGATAATGAGCCCAAGCACAATGGCACTGCCACCTTGTAATTCACCCAAAGTAGCGACTAGCCATGTCATCGCTGCACCAATCGGAACAGAAATGACGTAAATGTAGAGCATTCCCAATAAAAAGACTGTTAGAATCGGGATGATTAAGATAGGCATCAAGGTACGAATGGTTGGTGTTACTTTCCAGGTTTTACACCATTTTACAAAGTAACCCGTCAGCACACCTAGCAACATAGCTCCTAAAAAACCAGTCTTAACTTGAGCAGAACCGATTGGATTATTGGCAACATAACCCAAAATCATGGCAGGTGCAAGAGCAGGTTTGCCTGCGATAGAATAGGCGATATAGCCTGCAAGTAGCGGAATCATGATGGAAAATCCTGCCACCCCTAAATCCAGCAAATCCTGCATGAATTGGCTGCTAACTTCCATTCCTCCTTCGCCAGGCTTTCCTGTCGCTAAGGATAGGGCGATAAAGACCCCACCTACGACAACCGATGGTAGCATATACGATACCCCAGTATTAAAGGCTTTTTGTAAGTCTTTCCACAACGTCTTCTCCATGGTTATTCTCCTTTTGTATTTATAGTGCTTCTGCTTGATTTAAGACCTGATCTGGATGACGGATGGCTTCGCCTGGATCAACCAGCAACACCTTGCCTTCCTCACGCTTTTCATCAAAGCGATCCTGACCTTCAATTTCAACTGCGATGGCTAAAATCACAACATCTGCTTGGTCAATCTGATTTTGCTCCAATTCCTGCTCGATGCCCATGCCTCCTTGTGTCTCTACTTGGACCTCATACCCCCGCTTCCGACACTCTTTTTCAATTGCTTCTTGAGCCATATAAGTATGGGCGATGCCTGTCGGACAGGCTGTTACAGCAACGACTTTCATAATGTTTCCTCCTAAATGTCTATCGAACGCAATCGCTCGAAGAGAGTTGTTTTGTTACCAATGCTTAGTAATTGATGACGAAAGTCTTCGTCTAGCAATTTTTTACTTACTTGCGAAATAAAGCGCAAGTGTAATTTTTCCGTTCCCATCTGAGGAACTCCGATGAGAAAGATGAGTTGGACTGCTTCCTCGTGTCCTTGTGTCCACTCAAAGGGTGCTCTTGTCCTTAAAAAAGCAATGAAAGGTTTTGCAACTGCATCTGTTTTCCCATGAGGAATGGCAATCCCATATCCAATCGCTGTCGGCACCTCTTCTTCACGCGCCAGCACAGCATCCATAAATATAGTTGCGTCTGTCACATATCCCAGCTGATGTGCCTGATCTGTAATCGCTTGAATCACTCCTTTTTTCGTTGCCAACTCCTCATCCATAAAAATCAATTCTTCATGTAGAATACTATGCTCTTTCATACACAATTTTTAAAACCTCCGTTCTATTTTTAGCATGGCGCAAAGCAGTCAGCCTTTCATCTGTATGAATCAATTCATAAATACCAGAGATGATTGATTTGGTCTTGGACATATCATTGGGGCTAATCCCAATAATAAAAATCAAATCCACAAAATAATCTTTCCACTTAAATTTTTTTGAACTCTTTGCAATCGCAACAAATGTCTGCTGTACCTCTTGCGGTTTTCCATGAGGAATCGCAACGCCAATCGGCAAATCTGTATTGCCAAATTCTTCTCGGTCTAACATGGTCTGTTGAAAGCCCTCTGTTACAAAGCCTCTATCTGCTAAGGTATTGCTCAAGGCTTGAATGGCCTCTGCCGAAGAATGATAATGATCGTGATAAAAAACAAGATCCTCTGACAGATAGGCAGCTAAATTGGAAGGCTTTCTTTTTGAACTGACGGATGTTCTTGTCGTGTGAGCATTCAGAAGCCTTGATAATTCCTGCTCACTGATTAAGGGCGAAACGAAATAAATATGCGATGCTTTCTGCTGTAAAGGAATCGTTGTCAGAATGACATCATAGGCTTCCAAGTCCAACTGGGCCGCCTCCATCGATGAAGCTACCTCCACCTTGTCAAGCGATGGTAGATTATTTTTTATCCGATGAATCAATAATTCAGAAGTGACAATTCCAGTTGAACAGACCACTAGGATTTTGCGACTCACTCCAATTTTTTCCAAGGCTAATTGGAAGTAAATGGTCAAAAAGGCAATCTCATCTTCATTAAATTCCTGACCAATCGTTTCGCTAAAATCTGAAACAGCCAGCCATAAGACATTGAAGACAATCGAAAATTCCAGTTTTATCTGCTCGGTAAAGGGATTTTTGACAAGAGTATGAGAGCGTAAGCGTGATAACATGGGTGGAATATGCACTGTCAATTGTTCTAGCAGAGTCGTATCATTTGAAAAATCGACATTTAAAGCCTGAGAGACCTGTTCAATCAAGCCCGTCACTAGGTTACTATCTACATACTGCCTTGGCATGGGTTCAAAGCGATAGAGTAGCAATTTTTGAGAAAGATACTCCACATCTTCATTGGTATATTCTAAATCCAATCTGAGAGAAATCTTATGGAGAATCTTTACTGCACTATCCATGTAAAAGGCATCTGCCTTCTGATGAAACAAGGAGGCATTTCCTACACTATGTTCACCTTGGCTCAGTTGATAAACTTGAGCAATTAGAAAGGTTAGACAATGCTGGATATAAACTTCTGAGATGGCATGGATATTTTCCCTAACATAGGTATAGAGTACATTGGAACAAACCTGAATCATATCTCTAGTATAATAGGGAAGTAGACTATCGATAATATCAGGCGTCTTCGCCCCGTTTGCAAAGGCATTTTGTTCAATGATATATTGGTTAAAATTCACAAATGCTGTAATCTTGTCCTCTGTCGTCGGAAAGACCAATCGAGTTCCATGATGATTACTTAACAGCTCGCCACTCGTTCCACGAAGTAGAATCAAGGTAATAGTTTCTAGATCTTGCTTGATGGAACTCTTACTGACAAAGTATCGCTCTGCTAAATCATTAAAACTTGTTTGCTTGTTTTGAAATAACAAGTCTTGCATGATGTCAATCCGACGCGTAACTTGACAATCATGAGCATCTACTCCCTCAAGTAAATCTTCATAGCTCACTAGGGAGATTCCTACGCCTCTCCGTTTTTCAAATACGATTCCCCTCTGTTCTAGATTACGAATCTCTTTATGGATTGTCCTCACCGAAACACCTAGCTTATTTGCAAAATAAGCTGCTTGCTTGGGACTTCGTTCTCCTTTCATCATTCTCACTAATTTTATCTGTCTTTGGGTAAGCATTTCTCACCTCCATGATCATTCAGCATTACTTGCTTATATATAGATTGTAACCGCTATCAATGTCTTTGTAAATAACAAAAAGCTGCAAGAACTTCTTGCAGCAAATCAGACACCGGTTATAAAATATGACTTGAAGTCCGCTATCAAAAAAACTCGTACAAAACGAGCTTTCTTCACTTATTTATCCAAATTCGTATCTGGTTTCCAGACAAAACTAGCTAGATAGCTAAAGAGGTAGGTCAAACCTAAGACTAGGGCAGCAAGGACTAGGGCTGGCACACGGTAAATGAAGGTCCAGTAAGGCAAGCGTTTCTTGCCTGTCTGAGCAGCACGGGCAAGGTCGTCCAAGCGATTGAATTCTGACTCAATGCGGTGGGTGACTTCTGCGATTCCTGCATCGTCTAGGCGTTTAATATCTGAAATATCAATCGGATTACCAAAGGCAACGTCGATTCGGTCTCCCAACAATAGATTTTTGAGGCTCATCGGTCCGATATAGGTAGCAGGCATGATCTTCACCTTAGCAGTCTTTGCAATGACCGCAACACCGCCCTTTAATTCACTGGAATGACGGCTCCCTGACGGGAACATGACCAAGGAACGATTGCTCTTTTTCAGCATTTTAACAGGGTATTTGATGGCTGCTGTTCCTGGGTTTTCACGGTCAATCGGAAAGGCACCACACTTGCTAATCCACCAGCCAAATCCTCTGTCCTTGAACAGTTCTTTTTTCGCCATAAAAATAAACTGTTTAGGCGCTGAAGCGTAGCCTAAAAAGACTGGATCCCAGAAGGTTCTGTGCGGGGCTACCAAGATGTAATTTTCATCTTGAGGCAGAATTTTCTCCCTGTCATGATAGTGAATATTGCCGTTTACGGCCCACAATAAAAAAACTAATAAACTACGTAAGTAGGAATAAAACATGTGACTCTCCTTTACTGATTTCCCTACTATTATACCATATTTTGAAAGCTAGCAAAGATTTTTCATCCGCCGTCACAATGTGCTATAATAGGTCTATGAACAAGCCAGTATTAGAAGTCGGAGAACGCATTGACCAGCTCTTCTCCACCGATGTCAAGATTATTCAAAACAAAGAAGTCTTTAGCTATTCCATCGATAGTGTTCTTTTGTCGCGCTTTCCCAAAATGCCCAAAAAGGGGCTTATCGTAGACCTCTGTAGTGGAAATGGGGCCGTTGGCCTCTTTGCCTCCACCCAGACCAAGGCTAAGATTACCCTCATTGAACTCCAAGAACGCTTGGCGGATATGGCGAAGCGCTCGATTGCCCTCAATCAGTTGGAGGAACAAATCGAGATGATTTGCGATGACCTCAAGCACTTGCTGGATTATGTCCCGCGTTCGCAGGTCGACTTGATTCTCTGCAATCCACCTTATTTCAAGGTCGAACAACAACCCAATCTGAAAGCTAGCGAACATTATCTCCTTGCCCGCCATGAAATCACAACCAATCTGGCAGAAATTTGCGCCGTCAGTCGTCACGCCCTCAAGTCAAATGGTCGTCTGGCTATGGTACACCGACCAGAGCGCTTCCTTGAAATTATCGATACCATGAAAGCCCACAATCTAGCTCCCAAACGGATCCAATTTATCCACCCCAAGGCAGGCAAGGAAGCCAATATGTTGTTGATTGAGGCCATTAAAGACGGTTCTTTAGAAGGGTTGAAGATTTTACCACCGCTGATTGTCCACCAAGAAAATGGAAACTATACAGCAGAAATCGAGGAAATTTACTTTGGAAAAGGCTAGACATTACATGTATGTGCTCAAGTGCGCAGACGACAGCCTCTATACCGGCTATACGACCGACCTTGACAAGCGAATTGCGACCCACAACAGCGGAAAAGGCGCCAAGTACACCCGCCCCCAGAGCCGCAGACCAGTTGAGTTGCTCTACCACGAAACCTTCTCTGATAAACCTAGCGCCATGTCCGCAGAAGCCCTCTTCAAACGCAAAACGCGCCAGCAAAAATTAGCTTATATCGCAGAAAACCTCACTCCTAAGGAGTGAGGCATTTTTCATCTTTCTATATAAGTATAGGCTACACAATCTATCGTATCAACCGCCCGAAATCCCAAGGATTCATAGAAGGCCTTCGTTTTTTCTTCTCGGTCTGTCAAGAGGTGCAGTTGGTAGATATTAGGATAGCTGGCAAGAAGCAACTCCATCAGCTGACGGCCAATTCCCATTCGCTGATAGGCTGGCAGGACCAAAATATCCTGCACAAAGAGAACCGAGTACCCATCCCCCACAGCTCGTAACAAGCCTACGAGCTTTTCTCCATCAAATGCTGCAATGACTAACAGGCTATTTGCCAAGGCCTGCTCTAACATCTGTGGTTGGCGTGTATAATTGCTCCACTCAACCGCTTCGTACAGTTCAAGGACTGCCGCCATGTCTAGTTTTGCTCGTTTCACGTATGTAATCATCATTTTCTCCTTTTCCTGTTTGAATGGTTTAAAAAGATAAGTCTATAGTCAAATGAATTAACTTTCAGACAAGGAACTGAGACGCAGACAGTACTGGAGTACGGCAAGTCGAAAGTGACGATGTATCAAAGTTAATTCAAAAGACTATATAGTCAAATTCCTAATACCCATAGGCACCTCCTCATTGATTGATAATAGTATACACCAATCTAAGAAATCATGTCAACCTCTGCAAAAATAAGACAACTCAAATGTCACTAGCTATTTGGAATAATGACCTTTTCTAACAAGTCTTCTTCCTCCCTAATCCTGCGCCATAGTACCACAGCATAAAATGGACCGAGAATCAAAGCGGTCAGCCATGCGTGACATAAGAGGGTCAGACCAACTAATTCTGGCACAATGTTCAAATAATAGTTGGGATGTTTGACCAAACGAAATAAAATGTGGTCATTATAAGTGTGATTCTTAGCAATCATCAGCTTGACTGTCCATATATCTCCTAAAATCGACTGAACAAGGTAGAGCATGCACATAGAAAATAGAATACATAATGCCCCGACAACTCCCCTAGCATCCATAGAAGTATGCCTGATGAGCGCTTCTACGACACAAAACACGTAAAATAAAATATGCAACAGGGTTAAATATTTTGTGTTTTTCACCCCATATTCTCTTCCACCATTTTTCAAAATCATTCGTTCATGCTGAACCGAAATCTTTAAAAACCACAAACGCAACAGAAATACAGCGACCACAATACCAATCACCATCATCTTTTCTCCTTATGTTAATCAATTACGTCCCTTATTATATAGAGCAGAAATTCTAGGGTCAATAGCTTCTGCGGATTTTACATATTAAGGAGAGAAAACGTAGATAATCTGTAGTTTGTGTACTTCTTGCTTCATCCTTATTTGTTGGTCACTTTATAGCCCTTCGCCCCAACACAAATGCTCCAGATGATGGCTAAAGCGGTAAAGCCGACTAAAACAATCACCGATACAAGCGGCTCAAAGAACAGACTGATGAGAAGCGCAAATCCTCCACCGATAAAGAGATAAGCTATTTTCTTACGATCTGATAAGGATTGAGGAGCTGTCATACCTGCCACATCTTTTGGCATGTAATTCCCCATAATCAGATACACTCCTGCTAAAAAAGCAACGACTAGTCGGCGAATATCTAACTCATTTCCTAAATTCACCAGTAAAATACTAGTCATTACAAGTGTAGTAACGATAGGCATCACCCATTTCATCACTTTTACAGCAGGAATCCGACCACTTTTGGTCACATCAAGCGCCACACACAAAAAGATATGAAAGGCCAAGGCTAGTAAAGGCGTGCCCACAAGGGTAAACCATTTGCTACCTGTCCCATTGGCTTCATTATCAATGCCGAAATGTGTTTGCACAATCTCTGGCAACTGTCCGTAATAAATGGCAACGAGAACAAGTGGTATCAAGAAAATTAAACTTGTCATAGCGAGCATTTTCCAATCAATTTGTTTCATCTTTTTCTCCTCCAAAGCTGGCAATCCAGACCAGCACTTCTTCAAATACGGTATAGTTCAGGCGATAGTAAATAAAATTCTTCTGCTTTTCTTCTAAAATCAAGCCTGCCTTTTTCAAAACAGACAAATGATGCGAGACGGTGGCACCGCTCAAGTGAAAGAGCTCCACAATCTCGCCTGCCGACTTGGGACCCGCCTTTAAACTATCCAAAATCTGTCTCCGAATCGGCGCCGAAATCGCCTTTAAGGTTTCTGATAAGCCCATCTTGTCTCCTTTCACTTTCTATTTAGAAATATTTCTAAATAGAATACTACTCCTTTTGTGACAACTTGTCAAGAACTATTTAGAAAAACATCGAAATAGAATATAAAAAAAGTCCCAACTATTTTAGCTGGGACTTACGCTACTATCTATTTGATAAGGCGATTCAGTTCAGCCAAGACAAACATCCAATGTCAGATAAACTGGATGTGTCAGCTGCTGAAGATTAACTACTAGTTGTAGATAAACTGAACTGGTCACGTCAACTGCTGACGAAGTCCACTGGAGTAACCTCGCTCTCTAGTTTCTAGGCTCGGGCTAAAATAATCCACTGGATTAACCTCGCTTTCGAATTTCTAGGCTCGGGCTAAAGGCTGGGACAAAAGTCCCTTACCTCGTTACGTTTCATAGTTTTAACAGTTTAGCGCAGTAGTTGTCTGGTTTGTAAAACGTTGATAAATCAAGATTCTATTAGAAGAGGCTAGCGAACAATTCTTCGCTAGCCTTATTTCCAACCTTCCACAATTCTCAATTGTGGAAGCTAGTCAACTTGCGGGGTATCAACAGTCAGGGGAGTGACTGTTGATACCCGAGCCTAGAAACTAGAGAGCGAGGACTACAAAATCGATTTCTTCGAAATCACGATTTTTGTCCCACTCCCTACTTATCTCCCTTATTGCGGATGACAAAGCCTGTCTTTTTCTCGCTTGAGATGCGTTTGCGTGGTTTTTTGTTGTCTTTTCCGAAACGGTCGCGGTCGTTGGTGTGGCGTTTTTCCTTGTAATCACGACGGCCACCCCGGCGGTCATCACCTCTGCGATTACCTGATGATTTGCCACCTTTACCAGACTTGCCACGACCACCTTTGTCACCTGGGATGTATTTGAACGGCAATGGTTTTTCACGCGCAATTTCTACTTTTGGCATGGACTCTGGATCCTGAACCGTCAAGCTCAAGATGTACATCGCCAATTCTTCTGGTGAAAATTCGCTAGCCAGTTTAATGGCATCTTTGCCAAACTTATCAAAGTTCTTGCGGATGCTTTCATCTGCAAAATCACGCTCGATTTTCTTCAGCGCAATCTTTTTCTTGGCTTGGAAAGCCTCTTCTGCTGTCGCAGGCTTCATGCCGGTCATGCGTTTTTTGGTCAAATCCTCAATAATCTTGAGGTAGCCCATTTCATTTGGTGAGACAAAGGTAATGGATTGACCAGACTTACCTGCACGACCCGTCCGACCAATACGGTGAACATAGCTTTCTGGATCCTGCGGAATGTCATAGTTATAGACATGGGTCACACCTGAAATATCCAATCCACGGGCCGCAACATCTGTCGCAACGAGGACATCTAGACCACCTGTCTTGAAATCACGCAAGACACGCAGGCGCTTGCTTTGATCCAAATCACCGTGAATACCTTCTGCACGGAAACCACGGATTTTCAGACCGCGGGTCAATTCATCGACACGGCGTTTGGTCCGACCAAAGACAATCGCTAATTCTGGCTGTTCCACATCCATAAGACGGGTCATGGTGTCAAATTTTTCCTGCTCCTTGACACGGACATAGTATTGATCGACCAGTTCAGTCGTCAATTCTTTTGCCTCAATCTGTACATGTTCAGGATTGTTCATGAACTGAACACCGATGCGTTTAATCGGAGCTGGCATGGTCGCTGAAAAGAGCAAGGTTTGGCGGTCTTCTGGAACGCGAGAGATAATGGACTCGATGTCCTCTAAAAAGCCCATATTGAGCATTTCATCGGCTTCATCCAGAATGAGGGTTTCTACATGATTGAGTTTCAAGGCCTTACGTTTGATCAAATCAAGTAAACGACCAGGCGTTCCGACAACGATATGAGCGCCAGACTTGAGCGCTTTGATTTGTTTTTCAATGCTTGAACCGCCATAGACAGAGCGGACTTTCACGCCCTTACTACGCCCAAAGCGGAAAAGCTCTTCCTGACTTTGCACGGCCAATTCCCGCGTTGGGGCGATGACCAAGGCTTGGATTTGCACTTCATCGGTGCGGATTTTTTCAAGAGTTGGTAGACCAAAGGCTGCTGTTTTTCCTGTTCCTGTCTGGGCTTGACCGATGACATCCTTACCTTCAAGGGCAAGGGGAATCGTCTTCTCCTGAATTGGACTGGCTTCCACAAAGCCGGCTGTTTCGATTTCTGCTAGCAAGTCAGCAGATAACTGTAATTCATTAAATTTCATCTATCCTTCTTTCTAAGGAGTGGGATTTCAGCCCTCGTCTAAAAAAGAAAAACCGTCTAAGCAGGACAGGTTTTTTAGACATCACCCTAGTAAAAGAAGTGGAGCTTGTTTCCCATATATACAATTTTGTTGCATGCAACTTATCTAGT
Source organism: Streptococcus cuniculi (assembly GCF_001921845.1). Taxonomy (GTDB): domain Bacteria; phylum Bacillota; class Bacilli; order Lactobacillales; family Streptococcaceae; genus Streptococcus; species Streptococcus cuniculi. The sequence goes on from NZ_MSJM01000003.1 coordinate 47,958, forward strand.
ATATCACAAAGAAGGGGCAAAAGATAGTGAAAGTCATTATTTTTCTCACAAATACATTTTTGATTTTCTTTAAGAAAGTTTTAAAAATGAAAAAATGACCAAAAAGATCATTTTTCATCGTTTATTCGCCACCCATTTTAAAATCTGGGCAAGGACAACCCACAAGACAGCACTAAGGATAATGATATAAATCCAAGCACGGTTATCATCGGTCCAAGGAAGTGGGACATTCATGCCGAAAAAGCCTGTAATAACGGCAATAACAGCCAGTAAAATGGAAATAATGGTCAAGAGTGTCAAGTTGTCATTCAGATTGTTGTTCAAGACATTATTGTAAGAACTGGACAACTGCTGCAAGACTTGAGAAACCAAATCAGTCATGGCAACCAACTGTCTGGCTTCAATCATCGCATCGTCAAATTGTTCATTTTCAATCTCATCAAAGCCGCGGTAAATAGCATGTCCTCTGATATGCTCAAGCAACATCAGATTTTGCTTGGCTGCAGCAAGCAGGTAGACCATACTGGTTTCCAAGTCAGACAGGGCAAACAAGTGCTTTTTAGTTGTCGTTTGGCGCAGCAGCATATTGATTTCATCCTTGGTCTTGTCCATTTTTTCAATGACAGGATAGTAGGAATTACTAATCAACTCGATACTGGCAAAGAGGAATTTATAGACTGTGACAGGCTCATGGTGTTCAATATAGCGGACCATATTACGCGTCACATAGGCACTATCCTGGTCGGTAATGGTAATGAGACGGTCTTTTTGGACAATGAAGGTCATGGGAATGGTTTCATAGTAGTCCTTTTCGCGCTCCAAATCAAGGACATTGTAAATAAAGACAACTGTCCCGTCTTCACGATTGTAGTCCATGTGGGCACGTTCATTTTTATCCAGCGCATATTCGACCGTTTCCGTATCAATATGGTATTTTTTATATAGTTCTGGCGTTTGGTGCAAACTCTCGGCATCTAGGTTAATCCAAGACATGCCATTTTTCAAACTTTTCTCAATGAACATTCTCCACCTCCACTTTTTTCTTCTGTCTTATTATACTATAAATCTCCTCTAATCGTACTTTCCAAAGACGATATTTGACAGAAAAGGGGGGATGCGGTACAATATTTAGGTATCAAAAAAAAGGAGTTTTTATGGAAAATCAACAGTTAGACCCTCTTGCAACAATGGTCGAAACCAACAAGAAAAAGCGTAAGCGTGTCTTGAAAATCGTTTTCGGAGTTATCGGAGGCCTCTTTTTAGTAGCTGCCGTTGCTGGATTCCTCTTCTACCGCAATGGAAATATTGCAGGTGATTGGGAAAATCCAAATCTTGCTGCGGAAATACGGAAATCCGCTATTCAGGAGATTGGAAATGGTTTTGAGGGCTTGAAACTTGATCCCGAAGAAGTTGTTGGAGAAACAGGCGTAACATTTGAAGTCAAGGACAACAAAGCAGTCGCTACGACCTATTCTACCATCAATAAAGAAGCCTTTCTAACTGCTTTTGATAAAGCGATCCAAGAAGAATATACTAAAGTCGTTACAGAAGCAGAAAAAGAAGCGCAAAAGTATGGAATCAGCAAGGAAGATTTGCTAAAAGAAGCATTTGGTGAAAACTATGAAGCGGAAATCAAGAAAAGCTTCCCTAAGCGTGAAGAAATCGAAAAACAATTCGATGACATGATGACCAAAGAAGTAGCAGATACTAGCAAGGGCCAGTATGATTCTGCAACTGGTAAATTCTCTGCTGTCTACTTTGAAGGGGAAGTGAGCCCACTCACTCACACTATCAAAGTAACCAAGGTCAATACTGGATCTGCCTTTGCATCAGCGGCATCTAGCTTTAAAGTAGGAGATGTCCTGTTATACACACATAACGGTGATACCCTAACCTTTGTCGGTGCCGAAGAATATCCATTTAAAGCAATGAAATAAAAAGGATTGAGAGAATTCTCTCAATCCTTTTTATTGTAATACTGCTTCGGCTAATGCCTGCTGAATGGCAATCACGCTCTTATCGCTCTTGAATTGCAGGGTTTCGGCAGGCTCCATGCTAGAGGAAATCCAGATTTTCAACTCTGCATCCAAGTCAAAATGCCCAGATGTTTCGACTTCAAAGCGTGAAATAGAACGATAGGGAATAGATTTGTAGGAGGTTTTCTTTCCTGTCATTCCTTGCTTATCCACCAAAATCAAGCGTTTGTCGGTAAAGACGATTAAGTCACGAACCAGGCTAAAGGCTGACGTCACCTGCTCGCTTGCAACTAACACTGCCTCTAGCTGTTCTTCTACTTTTGCCGTATCTGTTTGGGCGGCATTGCCCATTAAGCCTGAAAAAATTCCCATGATAGCTCCTTTTTACATCCTAATATAAGATTCTCAACTTTAGTCACGTTGCTTAAAAACAGATTGATCTATAAATTGATTTAATGCAAAATATGAAATCGATATCTGTTCACTTCGATTATTATAAATGTCTGTAAATTGATAGCTCATACTGTTATCCTTTAGTGTAAGATGAATATGACCATGCGCAACAGAATTTCTTAACCTTTCTAAAATATAAACATTTTTCTTGTGCTCTTCCTCAATATCTGGATGTTTCTCCATAAATCTTTCAAGGTTAGTATTATCTATTACAAACCCTTCTATATCAACGTTTTTAGGATTGATTTCAAATAAATCATCGTCTTCAAATCTCAAACAAATATTGATTACACTAAGAATAGGAAACATATATTTAAACGCTAACCAGCTATATTTATCCTCTTTTAGCTCTTCAATACTTGATAATATATTATCCTTATTCTCAAAGCTATTTTCTATCCATGGAGAAATATAATCAATAATCCGATCATTTAATTGCATCAAATGAACTAAAAAGTTTGAAAATTCTGTTTCAAAATCATATAGAAATTTTATACTATAACAAAACTCCTCAGCAGTTACTTCTCTGCCTACCTCACTTTGAACAAATTTTAATTTTTCATCAAATTCTTCTTTTGAAATCGTATAAATAGAATGTTTAAATTCTGCACTATGAGATTTAATATAACCCATTATCTCTTCATGATTTAATTGCTTGAAATTTTTAGTAAACGAAATCATTTCATGAGAAGAATTTCCTGTATATTTTTCATCTTTTGCATAAGTTAAAACATTTACTTTAATATCCGTATACTCATTTATAACCGAACTATATTGGTATTCAGACATAGAACTCAAACTAAACCAAGTATGTTTATAAACTATTCCATAAGAAGTATAGTTTGAAAAATATGATTGAATAAAATAATGTAAAACTGGTTCTAATATAAATCCATGGAATTTTGATTTATTTGTTTCTTTATCCTTGTTATAGATACTATAACCAATCAAATATTCTGTTCCATATTCTCCATGTGATAAAAATTCAAAATGTCCATAATTCATGTGTGCAAAAGCATTTCTAACACGTGCTAACTGATCATACGGCCTTGTCTCTTCAGAACTATAAGGAACATAAAATGAGTTCATTGGTACAAGACGCCCAACCTTCTCTCTCAAAAATCTTCTATAGAGGTCCAAAAAGTCTTTCATTTCATGGTCACTACTATTTAGATGTTCAAAAAAGTCCTTATAAATAATTTTTCTTCTAAAATACTTTTTCTCTAATTTTTCTTTATTGAAAAGTAACATTAGAGAATCAATAAAAACTCTATACCTAAATAAATCTCGTAACAATAAAGATGAAAAAATACCCGATGTCAATTGTCTAGTAATCCAATCAATATTCACTTCATCTTGATACAGTTTTTTATAAAAGTTAATCATCTCAAAATTATTATTTAGATAATCTTTTGAGGAAACTGGCAATATCCTCATACAACACTTTTTATATTTATTATCTGAACCACAAGGACATTTATCATTTCTATTGATACTCATACTTTATTAAACTTCTATACTATTCTCACATCTTCTCTTCCAGCACCACATCTGGGTACTTGTCTGCAAACCAGCGCAGGGCAAAGTCATTTTCAAAGAGGAAAACAGGATGATCAAAGCGGTCTTTGGCAAGGATATTGCGGCTAGACGACATCCGCTCGTCCAACTGCTCCTGAGCAATCCAACGCACGGTCTTTTTCCCCATTGGCGTCATGACCACTTCTGCATTGTATTCATTTTCCATGCGGTGTTTAAAGACTTCAAACTGGAGCTGACCAACGGCCCCCAGCATATACTCGCCTGTCTGGTAGTTGGTGTAGAGCTGAATAGCTCCTTCTTGCACTAGCTGCTCAATGCCTTTGTGGAAGGATTTCTGTTTCATGACATTTTTAGCAGAAACTTTCATGAAGATTTCAGGGGTAAAGGTTGGTAGCGGTTCAAATTCAAACTTGTTCTTGCCAACAGTCAACGTGTCCCCTACTTGGTAGGTCCCTGTATCATAGACCCCGATAATATCACCTGCCACGGCATTTTCGACATTCTCCCGCGCTTCAGCCATGAACTGGGTGACATTGGACAGCTTCGCTTTCTTGCCCGTCCGCGTCAAATTGACATCCATTCCGCGCTCAAACTCGCCTGAAACGATACGGACAAAGGCAATACGGTCGCGGTGGCGAGGGTCCATATTGGCTTGGATTTTAAAGACAAACCCTGAAAAATCATTGGATAAAGGCTCCACTATTTCCCCGTCTGTTTTCAAATGTCCATGCGGTTCTGGAGCAAATTGCAAGAAGGTTTCAAGGAAGGTCTGCACCCCAAAATTAGTCAAGGCTGACCCGAAGAAAACGGGCGTTAGCTTTCCATCCAAAATCGCGCTTTCTGAAAATTCATTTCCTGCCTCACTCAAGAGTTCAATATCTTCTAAGACCTGCGCGTAAAAAGGATTGTTGCCAAAGAGGGCTTCGCCTTCATCAAAACTGGCAAAGCGCTCCTCACTGCGGTAGAGTTCCAAGCGCTTGTTATGCAGGTCATACAAACCTTCAAAGGATTTCCCCATACCGATTGGCCAATTCATCGGAAAACTTGCAATGCCAAGGACTTCTTCTAATTCTTCCAAGAGGTCAAGCGGTTCACGACCATCACGGTCCAATTTGTTAATAAAGGTAAAGACGGGGATATTGCGGTGTTTGACAACCTCAAATAATTTCTTGGTTTGGGCCTCAATCCCCTTTGCTGAGTCGATCACCATGACCGCAGCATCCACCGCCATCAAGGTCCGATAGGTATCTTCCGAGAAATCCTCATGCCCTGGGGTATCAAGGATATTGACGCGCTTGCCATCATAGTCAAACTGCATCACCGAAGAAGTCACCGAGATTCCCCGTTGCTTTTCAATGTCCATCCAGTCAGACTTGGCAAAGTTTCCAGTCTTTTTCCCCTTGACCGTACCAGCCTCACGAATTTCTCCACCGAAGTAGAGCAACTGCTCTGTAATCGTAGTTTTCCCCGCATCCGGGTGGGAGATAATGGCAAAGGTGCGGCGTTTTTTTATTTCATCTTGTAGTGTCATCTTGATTCCTTTTTTACTGTTCTATAAAATGGCAGAGCAGACACCTTGTCTACCCTCCCGTATCCTTATTATTATAACTAAAAGAGCTAGATTTTTCAAATCAGAGTGATAAAAAAGAAGCTCGTCAGCTCCTTTCGTATTCCTGTTTTTCAACCTGTCGAGATTCCTGTAGCACTTGGAAGAGTTTTAAGAAAGCTGTTAGAATGACTGTAAACAGGATTGTTTCTATCAGATAATTCCAAAAGAGACCATAATCGCCTAAGAGTGGCAACTTTCGTAAAAAGCCATAATCGCCACCTGTCACCACATCGACCAGCAAGATGAAGGTATTGACTCCAAAGGTAATCGCCGCAATCCTTCCTAGACTTAACTGGTAAGACGGTTGACGCAAGAGGTAGTTCAGGGCATTTCCTAAAAGGGCCAGATGGCCGATGATAAAGGAAAAGATGGTCACATGAAACCAAGGAAAAGGATCAAAGACGGGATAAATCAAGGCGCACATGGAGCCGAATACCCCTATCAGGGAAAAATACTCCTTGTAAGGTGAATCATCTGGAGCTAATAAGAGCACAAACATGGCCATACGGCAATGGTAGAGCGGTAGCGATTGGGAAATTGGTGCCATAATGGCCAGATACCAGCCGTAAAGCAGTATCAATTGGAGAATCTGTATTCCTTTAAAAGTCTGCTGCCAGGCCTTGTTTTCATGGTATTTGATTGCTCCAATCACTATCAATACCAGACCGAGCAGGAGACATACATGCCCAGCAACACCGAGCTCTGGTGGAAAACTAGGCTGATTACTAAAAAATTCTTTCATTGTTTTTTCCTTTTGTGCTACTTCTTACGCCATAGCTTCCAAAGCTGCGACCAGCTGGTCAAGGTGCATGGAATTGCTGCCTTTTAGCAAAATCTGGTCCTGCGGATTGACACAGGCTTTGACACGGGCAACTAACTCCTCAAACTGATCTTCTGCATCATTTTTTCTAAAGAAATACACCTTGCCGAGCGGGAACATCTGAGCAGCTAATTGGGCCAAGCCCTCAATATCCTGTCCGTAAAAGAATAGGGTGTCCAGACAATTGGGCGACAGGCTCGTAATCATCTCTTGATGGAGGGCAACCGACTGCTCTCCCAATTCTTTCATGTCCGCTAACACAGCCAGTTTCTTGCCATTTTCATTTGCGGGAATGCTGGAGAAGGTCTCTAAAATCAGGCGCATGGCTGTCGGATTGGCATTGTAGACATCACTTAATATATCCGCACCATTTCCTGCTTTTTTCCACTCTGTTCGATTGCGGGTCAGCTGTAGATGCGCCAGCGCTTCCTTAATGGCGGCATCTGAAACACCCAAGCATTTGCCTACATAGCTAGCTAGCATGGCATTGGTCGCATTGTACTTGCCTGTAACAGGTAAGAAAATATCTCCGTCCATGAAGTTGACCTGAAAGGTCAGGCTGTCCTTGCTCTCTACTAGGCTCGTCACCTGCAAATCGCCCCCCTCACCAAAGCGTAGCAGTTGCTGCTGACTTGGTAGGTGAGTAGCTGCAATCGGGTCATTGGGTACCAATAAGGTTGCTCCTTCTGACATCCCATCTGCAATCTGCAATTTTCCTTGGGCAATCTGCTCCCGTGAACCGAAAAATTCCAGATGAGCTTCGCCAAACAAGGTAATCACAGCTAAACTTGGTTTTGCGATTTCTGACAGAAGATGAATGTCACCTAGGTGATCCTGCCCCATTTCAAGGACTAGTTTTTCTGTACCATCTGGCATGTGCAGCACCGTATAAGGCAGCCCGATTTCATTATTGTAATTCCCTTGGGTCTTATAGGTGGCAAAGGTTGTGGCCAAAACATCGTGAATCATGTCCTTGGTGGTCGTTTTGCCATTTGAACCTGTCACGGCGATGACCTCTACCTGCATTTTCTCTAGGTAATAGGCAGCTAAGGTCTGAAAGGCTAGCAGGCAGTCATCCACTAGGATATGGGGAACAGGCACTTCATTTTCTGATAGGGTGACCGCGCAGCCATTTTCAAAAGCCACGGAAATAAACGCATGCCCATCTCGTGCTCCCTTGAGCGGGATAAAGAGGTCGCCTTCTGCTATCAAACGGCTATCAAATTCCACCTTTTGTAGGGCCTGATTCTCATATATGGTCACGTCGTTTTTCGCTCCGACAACCTGAGCAACTTCATATACTGTTAATTTCATCTTTTTCTCCAAAAACGCTCTTGTCGATTAGGGGGATACTTCCCCTTTTAGCTTGAAGCAAAACAAAAAGAGCGTATGCTCTTTTTATTATATCATATTTTTAAGCCAGTATCCTATCGAACCTGTGTCAAGACACCGTCTTTCATCTCATAGACCTTGTCACACTGCTCAATCATGCGATGATCATGGGTAACCATGATGATAGCCTTGTTGCGTTCTTTGCTTTCTTTGGCAAGGAGCGCTACCACCTCAAAGGCGCGATCCGTGTCCAAACTCGCTGTCGGCTCATCGGCCAAAATAAGAGCTGGATCATTGTATAAGGCGCGGGCAATCGCCACTCGCTGGCGCTCTCCTCCAGATAAATCTTTGGGAAACTTGGTTTTTAAATGCGCCACATCTAGGTCTGCGAGCAGCTCTTTCTGCTTTTCTTTGTTGGAGCGTCTGTTGACACGATCCACTAATTCCAACTGTTTTTCCACCGTCAAGAAGGGAATCAGATTGGAAGATTGTAGGATGAAGCCAATATCCTTGTAGCGAAGCTGGGCCCGTTTCTTTTCAGGCAGGTCTGAATAATCAGCCTGATTGATGGTAATGCGACCTGCTGACGGTGTTTGTAAACCTCCAGCCAAGGTCAAAAAGGTACTTTTCCCAGACCCAGACGGCCCGATAATGGCGACAAATTCTCCAGCCTCCACACTAAAATTGGTGGGCTTGAGTGCGGTAATTGTCTGGTCTCCGTCCTTGAATTGTTTACTGATATTTTCAAATACTAAGGTGCTCATGTTCTTCCTCCTAGGACAAATTTTGCAATGGGTCAACCTTGAAGATGGAGCGAACAGAGAAGCTCGCGCCAAGCAAGGCAAAGACCACTAAGGCAAGGCTGACACCTCCATAGAAGAACCAGTTATTCTCAAACGGTACAGCACTTGGTAGGGCGATAGAAGACAGGTAGGTCAGCGAGAGGCCTAGGAGCGTTCCAAGGCTAGAGAGCAAGAAGGTCTGTGCCACAACGCTAGCTGAAATAAAGCCATTTGACAAGCCCTGAATCTTCATCAACCCAAAAATTGGCGCTTTCTGGGTGGTCAAAACATAGATGAAAATCGCAATCACGATGGCTGCAATCACCACCAAAAAGCCAATCATAAAGGCAAAGGTCAAGTTTTGCGCTTGATAGCCCGGCAAGTGTTCGATGAAATCAGCTACTGTTAATTTTTCCAAGTCGTCTTCAGGATAGCTTGCCACATCGCCACGAACAATCACCCCGCTGATAGAGGTCACATCGTCCTGACCTGGAATCTTGGTTGTCGTATCCAAATCGTCAAAGTCCATATAGACAACAGGTGCCACGCTAAAAGCCGCATTTTCTGTATAGCCGACAATGGTCACGGGCTCATCAAAAACAGATAGATGAACGGTCTCTCCGATTTCAAATCCTTCTTTCTCCCCGAGAGTTTTGTCAATTACCACCTCGTGTGCTTGTTCAAACAAACGACCTTCGACAATATTCGGCTCTACAAACGTCCCTTTTTCAATGGCAAAGACACTAATTTTTTGCTTATCATCAGAGGTCGCTTCGTCCTTAACCCAAGCAGCACCTGCTTGTTGCTTGATAAGAGCCACCTCATCTGCTGTCACTTCATCTGCGAGTTTCTTATCGACATGCGATGCACTCATCAATTTATTAGCCTCAGACGAGAGCAAGACATAGTCTGCCTGCCATTTATCAACCGCAGCTCGGTTCTGCTGCATCAAGCCATAAGCCAAGCCCGTCAAGAAAAAGACGAGATAGGCAATCAATACCAATAAGCCCAAGACCAAGCCATAACGGAGCTTGCTCTGGCGCATTTCTTCAATTGCTAAAAACATATATCCTCATTTCTATTCATTACAAATTCATTCTGATATTTTCTCTTTTTATCCTATATTGACGACTAGGTCGGTCTTTCAAATAACTGCCACATCATCCTATCCTCTCTTTTTAATTCTCATGAGAACCATTTTAGTTCTTATGAGAACAAATTGCAAGAATTTTGCTCACTGGGTATAAAAAATGAATGACCGAATGGTCATTCATGTTAATACTATAGGAATAAGGTGAAATAGCACAGCTCTAAAACATTATTTCAGTAATGGAAACATTAAGAAAAGTTTTGGAACCAGTTGGAACAGCACAGCTCTAAAACTTTGCGACAGCATCTGTTTCTAGCTCTTCAGTTTTGGAACCAGTTGAAACAGCACAGCTCTAAAACACGAAACTATTTCAGGTCTGCCAAAAGAAAGTTTTGGAACCAATTGGAACAGCACGGCTCTAAAACTAAACCATCGCCCTCTATATAAATAACGGTTTTGGAACCAATTGGAACAGCACGGCTCTAAAACTAAACCATCGCCCTCTATATAAATAACGGTTTTGGAACCAATTGAAACAGCACGGCTCTAAAACTTTGAACTCATAGTAGCTTAGTTCGTTGCTGTTTTGGAACCAGGTGAAACAGCACGGCTCTAAAACTTTCACGGTGTCCTCGATGTCATACGGCTCGTTTTGGAATCAGTTGAAACAGCATGGCTCTAAAACTAGAAAATTTTCTGCTAGATTTCGTAATCGCGCCATTCGTCCCAACTAGACTCTCGTTCCAACCGATTCCTTATATTCTATTTATTATACCATATGTTTAGTGATTAAGACAGCATCTTGTTGAGGATAGCAATGTTTTCCTGTTCTAGTAAGAAATCTAGAAAAAAGGAGGAAAGCCAACTCCCCTCACTTCTATCTTCTACTCTATTAAATCAAATGTTGTTCGCGTTTAGCAAAGGTTTCCTTGGCTAGAGTTACCAAGGTTTCAATCAAATCAGGATAGGCAAGACCCATATTGTCCCACAAGAGGGGGTACATTGACCACTGGGTGAAGCCTGGCATGGTGTTTAACTCGTTGAGGAAAATGTCTCCTTCCTCTGTCAGGAAGAAATCGCAGCGCGATAGACCGCCCCCACCAATGGCACGAAAGGCACTAGCTGCGTAAGAGCGCATTTGCTCCGCAGTAGCAGCTGGGATTTCCGCTGGAATCGCCATGGTAATTTTATTGTCAATGTATTTAGCGTCGTAATCATAGAAAGCAACGTCCTTGACGACTTCCCCAGGCAGGGTCGTCTGTACATCTGTATTGCCTAGGATGCCGACTTCAATCTCACGCGCATTGACCCCCTGCTCCACCAAAAGGCGGCTATCGTAGCGGAAAGCGAGTGCGATGGCAGCTCGCAACTCAGCTTGATTTTCTGCTTTTGAAATCCCGACACTTGAGCCCATATTGGCTGGTTTGACAAAGACTGGATAGGTCAAGTTGGCTTCTACCGCACGGATTTTTGCTTCGACATCTTCGCCCTCAATGACTGTTTCAAAGGCCACTTGGGGAATACCTTCTGAAGCGAGAACCTGCTTGGTCGTAATCTTATCCATGGCCACACTAGAAGCCAGAACATTTGTCCCCACATAAGGCAGGCGCAAGACTTCTAGGAAACCTTGGATAGAGCCGTCTTCGCCCATGGGACCGTGAAGCACTGGAAAGACCACTGCATTTTCCTCATAAATATCGCTCGGACGAATGCCTTGACTTGGAACAATGCTACTATTGGTCATCAAGCGTTCATCGGCAGACGGTGTGCTATCAAATTCCTGCGTCTTGATAAAATCACCATTTTGCGCAATAAAGTAGGTTTTGACAAAAAACTTGTCATAATTGATTGCCCGCATAACGCTTTCGGCAGACAAGACCGACACTTCACGCTCGGCAGAACGTCCGCCATACAGGAGGATAATGGTTTCTTTTGACATGAATTTTCCCTAACTTTCTATACTAATTCTTGATAATGCTTGTTTTCTAAAACTATAACTCGGTACGATTTTCAATCGCTCGCAGGAGGGTGACTTCATCTGCGTATTCAATATCCGATCCGACTGCGAGTCCCCGCGCCAAACGGGTCACCTTGATTCCGGCAGGTTTTAACACTCTTGAAATATACATGGAAGTTGCCTCACCATCGGCTGTTGCATTGGTGGCAATGATGACTTCGGTCACCTCATTTTCCATCAAGCGCGTCAGCAAACTCTTGAGGTTGATATCATCTGGACCAACCCCATTCATGGGGGAAATCAGGCCGTGGAGAACATGGTACAAGCCGTGGTATTCCTGAATATTTTCCATGGCAGATACATCACGGCTGTCTTCTACCACTAAAATCGTTGATACATCACGCGTCTGATCCTGACAAATCGCACAGGTCTCCTCTTCAGCAAGATTGCCGCAAATCTGACAATAGGCCAAATCACGCTTGGCTGCTAGGAGGTTTTTCGCAAATTCATTGACCACATCTTCTTCCATACCAATCGTATAAAAGGCCAGACGAGTCGCTGTTTTGATACCAATTCCAGGGAGTTTTGAATAACTCTCAATCAATTTCGCAATGGGTGTTGGGTATAACAATGTTGGTTTCTATCTTTCTACTATCATTCAATTCGCTAGAAGCTCTAGGCTATTTCTATCCTCCATTATATCACAAAATGACCTTATCCAACAAAAAAACAACCAGCCTTGACGGCTGGTTATTTTCGGAGATTATGAAAAATTTTAGGATTGACTATAGTATACTCCAAACTGGATGCTCTGACATCGGTCTTAAGATGGAGATTTGCAACGAATCACCTAAAACTTAACTATTTCTTCCTAATTCATCGGGTGAAGGGATTGGTAGAGGTTGATAATCTCTGTCGTGATGTATTTACTTGCAGCTGAATTTAAGTCCGTCAAATTCGGCAGAATAACCGCTACTGCGATTTTAGGATTGGAGCTTGGTGCATAAGAAACAATGTTGGTGTTAACTGCGTTCAAGACTTGGCCTGTCTCTGTTGTGACAAAGGTTTCGGCCGTACCAGTCTTGGCACTGATGGATACGCTAGCACCTTCTGCAAGGCCTCTTCCTGTCGTCAGACCGCTTCCGCCATTCACCACCATGTAAAATCCTTGCTGGATAAGCGCCATCTCTTCTGCTGAAAGATTAACCTGATTCAACTCTTTTCCAGAAATAGCCTCAATCTTCTCACCGAGACCTCCCTCTGCATTGTTGGCATAAATCCCTTCTGCTATATGTGGACTCACTCGCCGACCACCATTTGCTATTGTAGCTACATATTGGGCCATCTGCATCGGTGTATAGTTGTCAAACTGTCCGAAAGAGTTGGTCAGATAGTTTGCAATTGAATACTCTTTCGGGATAAACCCAGTTGATTCAAGCGGTAGGTCAATTCCTGTTGGTGCACCGAGACCGTATTCTCCAAAGGTCGTGCGCAATTTTTCCATAGAAGTATTGAGGGAGTCATTTTCCTTTAAAATCATTCCAGGAACATAGGGTTGTCCTAGCATGTCAAGAGCAATCTGAACCATATAGGTATTGGATGAATATTGCAGGGCTTCGACTGCGTTAATGTTGCGGTTGCCATACAGGGTAAACCAAGAAGTAATGGGAGCAGAACCTGCGAATTGAATCGGCTGATCTAGCAGCACCTGATTGCCTGCAATCACTCCTTCCTCCCATCCTGCTGTCAGGGTCGCTCCCTTGACAATGGACCCCGGTACAAAGGTATTGGTGATGGTGCCCAAGGCATTTTCCTTAACTTCATTGGTCTTGGTATCATGGCTATAGCCTGCCATGGCAAGAACTGCCCCTGTCTCGGGCTCAAGCGCAACGGCATAGACTCCTTCTGAATAGCGGGCGCTGCCTGTCGCTAGTTCACTATCAAAATAACGCTTCAAAATAGCATTGACTCCGTCTTGGAAGGCTAAATCAATCGTTAATTTAACATTTTTTCCCTTGCTACCTTCCTGAATGGTCGTGATGTTTTCGACATTCCCATTACGGTCGAGGTTGATTTCTTTTTTCTCCCGTTGACCCTGCAACACTTCTTCGTATTGTTTTTCCAGATAGGCTGTTCCCACTCGGTCATTGAGCGAATAGCCTTTGGCCAAATACTCTTTGGCATCTTCTTCTGGCAAACCTACCTGTTGCGTCGTGACGGTTCCGATGATGGAAGCAAGCGAGGTTGGCGCTACCACTCGTTTCCAGCTACTTGCGGTCGAAATCTCTGGTAAATCTGCTTCATTTGCGGCAATCATGGCAATCTGCTCAGCTGTCAGCGGATCGGTAACGAGATTGACCGTTTCAAAATAAGCAGCAGCATTCATTTGCGAAAAGAGTTCTACGACCTTTAATTCTTCTTCTGAATAAGCCGTCTGCTCTTCTGTCAAGCTGGCAACAGCATTGTTATAGATGACCGTTTCATCTAAGCTGTTGCCGTCTGTGTCCAAACGCTGGTCCTTGGGTAATGTTTTTACGACTTCCGCATAAACTTCTGGGTCTGCCAGATAATAATCCGCTCGCTCCCGCGGTGTGACATCTACATCGGTCAAGGTCACCCATTGCAAAAGTTTAGCTGCAATTTCTTTCATCTGGCGGGCGGTCATTTTATTGGAGCGGGTAAAGGTTGCGACCTGCTCGACCTGATTTTCCACCAAAGCAAGGCCCTTGGCATCATAAATCTGTCCACGAACGGAGCTATTCGTAATCACTTTTTGACTGGCTTTGGCGAGTTTATCAGTGTAGAAATCTTTATTGATAATCTGCATATAGGCCAGGCGCGAAATCAAGACCGAAAACAGGACAATGACAATGGCAAATAAAATATTCAATCGTCGAGGAATAAAGGCATCCTCGCGCCCCTTGCGGGAAGGTACATGTTTCGTCACTCTAACACCTCATTCTAGAAAATTCTTTTCTATTATATCACACTAGACCTATTTTTTTCTGTTTGGACGGGTGAATTCTGGTGAATTTTCTCCTCTATCCGAACGAAAAAACCATACAGATTTTCTGAAAAATCTATATGGTTTTTTCCAATTAAATCGTCGTCAAGGGTGTTGCGGTGTCTGGCGATGTATCGTAGACTTGAAAATCAATTCCGACACCCAAATCCGCTTGGGCCAGTTGGTTGACCATAGTCATGTGGGCCAACTCTTTGATATTATTTTCCTTGCTGAGGTGGCCTAGATAGATCTTCTTGGTTCGATTTCCAAGAGAGCGAATCATGGCATCTGCCCCGTCTTCATTACAAAGGTGTCCCTTGTCGGACAAAATACGTTGCTTAAGGTTCCATGAGTAAGAACCCGCCCGCAGAATTTCCACGTCATGATTGGACTCAATCAAGTAGCCATCTGCATTTTCCACAATGCCTGCTAGACGATCGCTGACATAGCCCGTATCCGTCAGCATGACAAAGCTCTTGTCGTCTTTCATAAAACGATAAAATTGCGGACAAGCCGCATCATGGCTGACCCCGAAACTTTCAATGTCCAAATCGCCAAAGGTCTTGGTCACCCCCAACTCAAAAATATGCTTTTGCTCAAGGGCAATCGTGCCTACCTTTCCCTCCATGGCCTGCCAAGTTGCCTCATTGGCATAGATGTCCATGCCGTATTTACGGGCTAAAACGCCAATGCCATGGATATGATCACTATGCTCGTGCGTCACTAAAATGGCATCCAAATCCTCGGGTCTGCGGCCAATTTCTGCTAATAAACTCGTAATTTTCTTGCCGGACAAGCCAGCATCTACTAAAATCTTTTTCTTCTCTGTCTCTAAATAGAAGGAATTTCCACTCGAACCAGAGGCTAAAATACTATATCGAAATCCTGTTTCTCCCATACACTCCTATTCTTCCTCTT
The DNA here is from genome assembly GCF_001921845.1 of Streptococcus cuniculi. Lineage (GTDB taxonomy): Bacteria > Bacillota > Bacilli > Lactobacillales > Streptococcaceae > Streptococcus > Streptococcus cuniculi. Next base: position 63,438 of record NZ_MSJM01000003.1, read on the forward strand.
CTGCATCCTCCCACTCATCAGCTGTCATATCTTTAATGTATGGTAGCACAATGGTGAAAGTTGAACCATGTCCATATTCACTCTTAGCCCAGATAAAGCCCTTGTGTTGCTTGACAATTTCTTTTGCAATGGCGAGACCAAGTCCTGTACCACCTTGCGCACGGGAACGCGCCTTATCCACCCGATAAAAGCGGTCAAAAATCCGTGGTAAATCAGCCTTGGGAATGCCCAAGCCCTCATCAGAAATGGACACAATCAACTGAGTATCTGTCGTTTTCATGCTAAAGGTGATTTTCCCACCGTCTGGTGAATACTTAATGGCATTGTTTAAAATATTATCCATGACTTGCGTCATCTTATCCGTATCAATCTCAATCCAAATCGGTGTAATCTGGTAATCACGGACAATGGTATATTCCTTGCCTGTTTCTTGGCTCTTCATCTGATCAAAACGGTTTAAGATAAAGGTCACAAAGGCCGTAAAGTTTATCAACTCCACATCAGCTGAACTGACCTGATTGTCAATGCGTGATAGGCTCAACAAGTCTGAAATCATCCGCATCATGCGATTGGTTTCATCGAGCGACACCTTGACAAAACTCGGTGCGACCGATTCGGTCAAGGCACCATCATCAAGGGCTTCCAGATAGGATTTGACCGAAGTCAGCGGGGTCCGCAATTCGTGGCTAACGTTTGAAACAAACAAGCGCCGCTCCCGCTCTTCCTTGGCCTGCTCGGTCATATCGTGCAAGACGACAACGAGACCTGAAATCAAGCCACTTTCGCTACGAATGGTCGCAAAATTGGCCCGCAAGGTCAGAAATTCACCATTTTCATTATCGTGTTCGATGACGATTTCAGGCGTCTGCGCTAGCAAATCCCGAAAACTGTAGTCCTCACGAATGCCCAGAATGTCCAACAAATCCCGCTGTTCGGCCGTTTTAGAAGCAAGTCCCAACTGCTTTTGGGCTGTTTCATTGACCATGATAACCCGCCCCATGCGGTCTGCCGCCATCACCCCATCACTCATGTAGGCGAGAATGGAGGACAGACGCGTCTTTTCCTGCTCCAAATGGTCATGGGTCAGGCGAATCACCTCAGACAAATCGTTGAGCGAATTGGCCATCTCTGTAATTTCAGGGCTACCGCGCATATCCAGAACATCGGAATAGTCCAGCTCAATCAGGCGCTTGACCTTTTTATTGAGTTCCTTGATTTGCTGATTATCCCGGTGATTTTCAATCAGTAAGACTGTCAATGCAATGACAAAACCAATCAAGATGACTACAAACCAAAACTCAGGTGTCGTTATTAAATACCGTAATTGATTAATCATTTCCCTTTATATAATATCCCACACCACGCCGTGTCAAGATGTATTCTGGACGGCTCGGTGTATCTTCAATCTTCTCACGCAGACGACGAACCGTCACATCAACCGTCCGCACATCTCCGAAGTAGTCATAGCCCCACACGGTTTCCAGCAAATGCTCTCGCGTCATGACCTGTCCCAAGTGCTTAGCCAAATGGTGGAGCAACTCAAATTCACGATGGGTCAACTCCAACTCCTTGCCATGCTTTTTGGCCACAAAGGCATCTGGAAGAATAACCAAATCCCGAATGGTCAACTCAGGCGTTCCAGTGGTTTCCATATCAATCTGGGTTTCAGACAATTCACTGCGGCGCAACAGGGCCTTAACCCGCGCCTGCAATTCCCGATTAGAGAAGGGCTTGGTCACATAATCATCTGCCCCGATTTCAAGACCGATGACCTTGTCAAATTCACTATCTTTGGCAGAGAGCATCAAAATCGGCACATTGCTGGTCTTGCGAATGGTCCGTGCCACCTCAAGCCCATCAATCTCTGGCAGCATCAAATCCAAAATCACGATGTCTGGAAATTCTGCTTCAAACAAGGCCAAGGCCTCCCGACCATCAAAAGCCGTCACCACTTCATACCCTTCTCGTGTCATATTGAATTTGATAATATCCGAAATCGGCTTCTCATCATCAACAATCAAGATTTTTTTCATCTTTTCTCACCTCGTCATTCTAATGCCCATTATACCAAAAGTCTGCCAAATTCGCATGGAGGAAGTGTGGGGAAGTGGATGAAGAGTGTTTTTCACTTGACAATACCCGAAAAAACATCTATTACCAATAATAGACACCAAATAACTTGCGCTAGTGACAATTAGACGGACGCTTGGGAACAACGTAAGTTGGGGGAGGTGGCGGACATTGTAGCAGGTGGTGATATTGCTAAAAATAAATTGTTAGCTAGTGGCGCTTATCCTGTAATTGCTAATTCACTGAACAATGAAGGAATTGTTGGTTACTATTCTGAAGACTATAGAATTGAAGCACCAGCGGTTACTGTTACAGGTCGTGGGGAAGTAGGCGTTGCTTTTGCAAGAAAAGTAAATTTTACTCCAGTTGTAAGACTTTTGGCTCTGAAATCTCAATGTGATTCAGATTTTTTAGCTAATGCAATAAACCAACAACATATTTTTATAGAATCGACAGGAGTTCCACAACTAACTGTACCACAATTATCTAATATTAGAATTTTACTCCCTGTCATACCCGAACAAACCACTATCGGCACCTTCTTCTCCACCCTAGACACGCTCATCACCCTTCATCAGCGTGAGTGTCTGCCTAATTTTATTTATGGAGGGAAAGAACTATGTTGAATGAAATTACGAAAAATGATTTGTTTCATGTTTATTATAAGAGGTGGATAACAATTTATAAAGAAGGAGCGATTCGAAATGTAACAATGGCAAAATATTTGATGACTCATAAATGGTTAGTTTCATTGGTTCCTCATTTAACTATCCAAGAATTAACACGAATATCCTATCAACAACTTCTCAATGATTATGCTCAAGAGCATGAGCGGCAAACAACCATGGATTTTCATCATCAACTAAAAGGAGCAATACTAGATGCCGTGGATGAGGGTCTCATTGATCGAGATCCGACCAGAAAAGCCATTATAAAAGGGAAAACGCCTCGGGAGAAAAAAATAAAATACCTAAATCAGTTTGAATTGCATACGTTGCTTACGAATCTCCATTTAACCAATGAAATAAATTGGGATTGGTTTATTCTGCTTGTTGCAAAAACAGGAATGCGATTTTCAGAAGCACTTGCATTAACTCCTAAAGATTTTGATTTTTCTCACCAAATGTTATCCATTTCAAAAACTTGGGATTATAAGGGAAAAGGGGGCTTTTTACCAACTAAAAATCGTTCATCTATTCGAAAAATTCAGATAGATTGGCAGACCGTCATTCAGTTCTCTGAATTAGTCAAAAATCTTCCCGAAGATCAACCAATTTTTGTATCCTCTTCTAAGAAAATTTATAATTCTACTGTAAATGGTGTCCTTACACGATTGTGCGAGAAATCAAATATCCCGAACATTTCTATACATGGATTACGACATACGCATGCGTCGTTATTATTGTTCGCTGGAGTATCTATTGCAAGTGTCGCCAGAAGGCTTGGACATGCAAGTATGACGACGACTCAAAAAACTTATCTACACATCATTCAAGAATTAGAAAATCAAGATGTTGACTTGGTTATGCGTTCACTATCTAGCCTAAGTTAATTGCTAAATTTTTAGTACATTTTACTCACGCTGATGAAGGGTGAGGAGCGTGTCAAGGGTGGAGAAGATGGTGCCGATAGTGGTTTGTTCGGCTAAACATGGAACTGGAATATTAAAAATATCCGTAAAATTTTTAATAACATGGGGAATATTTGGTGTTCTGTATTTTCTAAAAATTTCGTCTTCATTTGCTGATAAATATTGATAAACAAATTTAGAAGACACTTCTTTTTTTGTGGTATAAGCCTTTAAGGTAGAGCCTAGTACCCCCTCAAAACCAATATAAACTTTTCCTGCACTAGCTCCATCCCACATAATTAAAATATCATCAGCATTAACATCTCTAATCCCATTAGATAAAAATATATTTTCCCCATTCAATCTTGCAGCATCTAAATATTCTACATTTCCGATTGAAAGTTTTTCGGACTGTGCTTTTCCTTTGATTTGCTTTTGTAGCACCTCCCCCAACTTACGTTGTTCCCAAGCGGAAGTAAAAGGAGCAAGAAAATCTCTCTTGCTCCTTTTAACGCTCCTTATTTCCCAAATAAATTGATAAATTTAGTCAATTCTTCTTGTGCTTCATCTGTTGTGCCTTTGAGTGAGCCTAGGAGCTCGAATAACTCACGGGAAGATTGCTCGATTTCTGCTTGTACCTGTTGTAACTCCTGCGCTACTTCTGATAATGGTGGTACTTCCTCCTCTTCAAAGGTATCGACATAACGTGGAATGTTTAAGTTATAGTCATTTTCTTTGATTTCATCAAGCGTTGCTACATGTGCATACTTGTCAACATCTTCTCGGTTGCGATAGGTTTCAATAATCTTGTTAATATTTTCGCTAGATAGCTTGTTTTGATTTTTTCCTTTCTCAAACTCTCTAGACGCGTCAATAAACAGAATATCCTTCTTATTCCCACGCGCTTCACGGCCTTTAAAGACGAGGACACAGGTTGGGATACTGGTTCCGTAAAAGAGGTTGGCTGGTAAGCCAATCACGGCATCCAACAAATTTTCATGGATGATATTTTTACGAATTTTCCCTTCTGACGCACCACGAAACAGCACACCATGTGGCAAGACAATCGCCATTGTCCCTGTTTTTTCTAAGTGGTATAAACCATGCAAGATAAAGGCATAGTCTGCTTTTGAGGCTGGAGCTACACCAAAACCTTTAAAGCGTATATCTTTCTCACGATCGATATTTTTAATATCCCAATTTTGAGAGTAAGGAGGATTAGCCACGACTGCATCAAATTTCAAAGGGATTTGGACACCATCTTTTTCATCAAAAGGCCAGTCAGCATCTAAGGTATCGGCACGTTTGAGGGTCATATTTCGATAATTAACTCCGTGCATCATCAAGTTCATACGAGCAAGGTTATACGTCGTTGTATTTAACTCCTGCCCATAGAAATCAACTGATCCTTTTTCACTTCCATTTGGTAGTTCTTTTTGAACCGTTAAAAGAAGCGAACCGGATCCCATTGTTGGGTCATAGACATGGAATTGTTCGTCCGATTGTCCGGCATCCATGGTGACTAATTTTGCTAGAATTTTGCTGACTTCGTGAGGGGTATAGAACTCCCCTCCTTTTTTTCCAGCATTGGCAGCAAATTGTCCAATCAAGTATTCATAGACATCTCCTAAGATGTCTTTTCCTGACTCATCTTTAAAATCAAACTCATGAATCATCAAGACAATATCGTTTAAGGCTTTCGCACGCTCATTTGTAGAAGATCCCAGACGCGTGTCTCCCAGATTGACATCTGAAAAAACATTGGCAAAATCATCTGCTGCTACTGGATTGCGCTTGGCATTCGTATTGAAGGAATCAAACATATCCTGAAAATCACTAGCCTTGATTTTATGATGTTCGATTTTTGAGACCATTTTTTCCCAAATATAATCTGGATCAATAGCATAGCCAATGCCTTTTGAGATCTCTTCAAGATACTCTTCTTTTTCCTCGGAATCTGTGACTTCATAAAATTCTTCTAAATGATTGGCCTTCAAATAGTCATCTTGATTTTCTGATAGATAACGGTAGAACATAAAGGGGAGAATATAGTTCTTATATTCGCTTGCGTCCATGGTTCCGCGTAATTTATTGGCCATTTCCCATAATTTTGATGTGATTTCGTTCGCATTTGCCATAATTTATTTCCTTTCCTTAAATAAACATTTGTTTTAAGAGTGTTTTTTTCAATTTTTTCAGCAATTCACACTTACGTTGATGAAGGGTGATAAGCGTATCTAGGGTGGAGAAGAAGGTGCCGATGGCGGTTTGTTCGGGGATTTTACTTGGAATATATACTAATTCTTTTTCTAAATCCGATTTATTTAAATTTCCAATTGCTCCATTTCCACCTGAAACAAATATAGAAATAAATTTATGGTACCAATTTGAACTCATTAAAGAATTAACAAACTTTGGATTATTACTTCGCATAATCAGCATAAATCCGCCATGAACTGTTTGACCTTCCAAACTATGAATAATCGCATGTTTACCAACTAACCTTGATGAACCATTAGCAGCTGTGATTAAAATATCACCGTTTTGAACTTCCGGTATCTTAACTGCTGATTTTCTAACAAATATATCATCGTTATGCAGTATGAACTCATCATTATGTAAGTTAGAAGATCTTAATACACGTACTCCTTGGGCTTGAACATCTGAAGGCTTATAGGTTAATCCCCTTTTAATTTCCCCTAACTCCCCCAACTTGCGCTGTTCCCAAGCGTCCGTAAATCCTTTAAAGCGAAGTAAAGGTTCTTTGTTTATTTTTTCATTCATCTTGCTCTCCTTTTGTATATTTTTTCATTTTAGCACCATTTCCATATTTCCCCAAGCAAATATTCCTTATTCTCCCTGCTTAATCTTATCCGCTATGTCATAAAATGCCTTGCGTAAGTCAATACGGTATCTCACCCAAGATAATTGAGCCACTCCCTCTTCTGCGATCTCCTTGTAATCTGCACGCGCTTCATTCATGAGAGACGTAAGCTCTCCTTGTCTGTCCATATCTTCTTGACCGAACTGGTGTTTGCCAATCAATTTCATCAACTCTCGTGGATTTGTGCTATTATCCAAGCCCCACTTACGAATAAATTCCGTTACTAACTTGAGATGACTTTCTTTTTGAACTCTCTCCATAGCTGCATTCATCGTCTCAACATCACGAGGAGCGGGATAGGTATCAAAGACGAAACTTCTGTCAAAAATCCTCTCAACAAAATGGCGCATCTTGGATTTTTCTTTCTCATTGTCAGATTTAGCAATTTCAACCTGAATTTCCTGATGTGTATGTTTTGCCTTTTCCATTTGATTCGCATGAATTTCATCTGCCATTTTGGCAATCAAGTCCACCAAATAGTCATAATTGATTTTGACATCATGAATATGAACCATAGCTAGGTTTACTTGAGAAATATCAATATTGTCCCGCTTGGCACGTCTTTCTTTTAATTCCCCAGCAATAACTGTCGTGAGCCTGATTTCTTGCTCTCTCGTTATTCCAATCCGCTGATAAAACGTCTCTGGATCTTCATAAGCTGAAATTGTCTGCCCTTCTTCATCTTCTGTGTATTGTTTTAGCTGACTAAGCAAGCGATTATACTCTTTCAATTCTTCAAATACCTCATCTTGCGCTTTTTCGCTCGGTGGCAACTGCATAAAAGCATTGGTTAAGGTCGATAAGTGTTGAACCACCTCTTGCATCTCCACCTGAACAGCACCAAACGGTTTTGAAATAATATTTGCCTCTTCGTTGCCTTTTTTTAGCTCATCGAGGGATAATTGCTCATCAGCAGAAGAACGGTTAGAATAAATGGCAAAAGCCTTGTTCATCTCGTATTCATTTTGCTTAGGCCAACGATAGTTCACCACATTTCCCTGTGGCTTATCAAGCAAATTGTGCATGCGGTTGGTCCGAGAATAAGCCTGAATGAGATTTCCACCTTTTAATGTCCGATCCACATATAAGGTATTCATCTCTGGAGCATCAAAGCCTGTTAAGAGCTGATCCACGACAATCGCAAGATCCAAATACTTCCCATCATCTGCCGTTTTATTTAACCTTCGAGCCAAATCTTCCGCATACTGCTTGACACTGGTCATATCAAAAGTTGTACCAAATAGCTGATTGTAGGCCTTGATCGCTCGATGAAGATTCTCATTTGTTTTCAATTGATTCGCACCATTTGATGTATCTGCTGAAAAACTGATAGCAACTTTTAATTTGTCTTCATCGCTCTTGGTCTCATTGATTTCTGCAAATTTATCAAAATACTCCATTGCCCGTGGGGTGCTGGCTCTGCTACCTCCGACATGTACTGTAAATAGAGCATTGTATTTACGATTATTCGAACGATCCTCCCAATGTTCGAAAATGTCTTTTACGACTAAGTCAACATGTTCAGGACTATCATCATAGACACTTGCGCGAATCCGATCATCTATCTCTTCTTCTGTCGGATTTTCTGGTGCCTCAATCGTCTCCTTAAATTCTACTTTAAAGCCCAATACATTTTTATCAGCAATCGCTTCCTTAATCGTATAGGCATGCAGGAGATCACCAAAAATGGTAGGTGTTTCAGGAAATTTTGGAGTGCCTGTATAGCCAACCCAAGCAGCATGCGGGAAAGCTCTACGAATGGATTCAAGCATCCCTTCATTTTCACTTCCATCTCCAGTAGAACGATGCGCTTCATCTACAATAAATAAGATATGGTCTGACACAGGCTTGAAACGCTCTTTTGCAACATAACGCGACATTTTTTGGATACTGGTTACGATGATATTCTTATCACTCTTCTTGGTCAACTTCCGATGTAAGTCGGCTATATTGGCTGTATCACTGACAACACCTGTCTTTCCCTCAAAACTTGACACAGGATCATAGGCTTGATAAGCATCCACTGTTTGATTGGTAAGAGCAATTCGATCGACCAAAAAGATCACTTTGTCGACATTTGATAAACGGCTCGCAAGCCATGCTGTTTTAAAGCTGGTAATGGTTTTTCCCGAACCAGTTGTATGCCAGATGTACCCCAGCTTGCCATCATCATATTGGAAATCAAAGGCACGCACCTTATCTAACACTCGCTTGGTCGCATATACTTGGTAAGGACGCATGACTTTGATACTTTCCTTGTTTTTGGTACCATCAAGTACCATATAACGAGTTGATAGCTCATGAGCCATTGGAATGGATAGAACCTTGTCGGCAAAAACCTTCCAATCTCCCACACGATGAGCATCTTCTTCATTTTGCCAATGAAATGCGAAAGCACGATTGAACTTATCCAAAGTCGTATTGGCCATATAGCGAATTTCATGAGGCGTCATCGCAATGAGGATTTGCAGAGTAGAAAAAATCCCACTATACTGCTTTTCAGCGATATACTGCTCCATTTGATTTAAGGCTTCTGTCGCACTGTGGAGTTCCTTTTTGAGCTCAATTTGAATCATTGGCAGACCATTGATCAGTAAGGTCACATCAAAACGGCGATTGCTCTTGCCATCCACCACTTTAGGACGCTCAATCTGATTGACTACTTGATAAACAGTATTGCCACCACCAACTTGTTCTTGATCAAAAATAGTGAGAAAGACGTGCTGACCATTATCCAAATCCACTTCAACTTGTGAAAACCCATTCACTCCATAGAGGAATTGACCAGCTTTATAAGGAGTATCAAGACTTGAAATGACTTTTTTGACTTGATTGAACTCTGTCTCTGTCAAAGGATCCTCTAAACGAGCACGATTATTTTGCTCCAAGATTTGCTTGAAATTTTTCCACAAATCATCCGTCGTTTTTATTTCTTTCTTATATTCCCACTGCTTGACGCCACCGATTTTGGTCAGATATTCGATGACCTCTTTCTCAAATGCCAATTCAGATTGACTTTTTATCATCTTATTCCTCCTTTAGATTTTCTTCAAATACTTGGCTGGCGAAAAGTTCCAGCAGTTCTCCATACCGATTGCATCGTGTTCTCAGTTTTACAACTTCGCGATAAGCGCTGCCTATTTTGACCTGCTCCTCTAAATCTAGAACTGGAATCACTAATTGATTCAAGGCTTTAATAGGAATTCGCAAAATAGTTGCTCCTTGAAGCTCTCGCTCTTTTTGACGTTGCACATCTCGGTAGGCATTAAACAAATAAAGAAAATAGTCTTTATCAAGATCCACCGATTGGAATTTTACCTTTGTAAAGTTAAGCGAAAGAATTTTTCCTGCATTTGCAGGCCCCACAATTGCTGCTCTTTGAAGAGAATTGCTAATAATCACATCTCCTGTTTGAAGTGGCAAAATATCCGGCAAAGTTTCTCTATTATTTTCTTCAATCTGCTCCTCGATATGGTTATAGTCTTGTTCAAAAGCAGTTTGGTCGTAATAAACAAGTTCTTTCATATCATACTGTTTTTCTATCCTTGTTGGATTTACACCAGGTACAAAGGTTACAAAATCACTGATTTTTCTTTTTTTCAAAGAACTCACCTCCGATTTTTTGTAATATAGTTATATTATAAACAAAAAGAACTATCCCGTCAAGTGGTTTTGTAATTTTTTTATATTTCTAAAAATTGTTTTTTAACTATCACTATTTCATACTATCACTAAACCAACTTCAAATTCTGCTAGGCAATCCCTGAAAATCCCTCCCCTTGCCCATTTCCTAAACTAACTTTAGCATGAAGAACAGTCGGGCTTTCAAATATCCGCTGGGCAACCACTTGGAAAATAAATGACGCGATAAAAACCCTCTGAAGAACCGTGTTTCTTCAGCGGGTTTTATCGTTTACACAATCGGCTTGCCTAGTCGCATGGCTTTTCTCCAGTCGGGAATGTCTCCATCATCTGCCCAATACTCGTCAAGCGCCACAAGAATTTCTTTAAAATGTAATCAGTTGATTGATTTTCTGTGGAATTTGTGAGATAATGAACGAGAAAAAACATAATAGGAGGCAGTTTTATGAAAGCTGTTGTTGTAAATTCTGAATCTACTGGTGTAGAGATCGTTGAAAAAGAACTTCGTCCACTTGAGAGCGGTGAAGCTCTCGTTGAAGTGGAATACTGTGGTGTCTGCCACTCCGACTTGCACATTGTCCATGGAATCTTTGGCAAAGTTCCTGGTCGCACTCTAGGCCATGAAGGAATTGGGATTGTTAAAGAAATTGCGCCAGATGTGAAAAATTTGAAAGTCGGCGACCGTGTCAGCATCGCTTGGTTCTTTGAAGGCTGTGGTGCTTGTGAATACTGTAATACAGGTCGCGAAACTCTCTGCCGCACCGTTAAAAATGCTGGCTACTCTGTTGATGGGGGAATGGCGGAGCAATGTATTGTAACCGCAGACTATGCTGTTAAAGTTCCTGAAAATCTTGACCCAGCCCAAGCTAGCTCTATCACTTGCGCAGGGGTTACAACCTATAAAGCAATTAAAGAGGCTCAACTAAAACCAGGTCAATGGATTGCCCTCTTTGGTGCTGGGGGACTTGGAAACTTGGCTGTCCAATATGCGAAAAAAGTTTTCAATGCCCATGTTGTAGCAATTGATATTAACAATGATAAACTCGAATTAGCTAAAAAAGTTGGTGCTGACATCGTCATCAACGGACTTGAAGTTGAAGATGTAGCAGGCCTTATCCAAGAAAAGACAGGCGGAACTCACTCCGCTGTTGTAACAGCAGTATCAAAAGTTGCCTTTAACCAAGCTGTTAATAGTGTCCGTGCTGGTGGTCGTGTCGTTGCTGTCGGTCTTCCTTCAGAAATGATGGACCTAAGCATTGTCAAGACCGTACTGGATGGTATCCAAGTGGTTGGATCACTCGTTGGAACACGTAAAGATCTTGAAGAAGCCTTCCAATTTGGCGCTGAAGGCTTGGTTGTCCCAGTTGTTCAAACTCGTCCAGTAGAGGATGCTCCTGCTGTATTTGACGAAATGGCTGCTGGAACCATTCAAGGACGTATGGTACTGGACTTTACTCATTAATCGATTTTCTATAGTGAATGGAATAAAGGTCAGGACATCGTTAAGTCTCTTTGATGGACGCCAGTTCTATCTGCAACTCCTTGCCTTGTCCTATTCCTTTCTCCGTCCACTATACACTTAACTAGAAGCAAAAACCCGCTGAAGAAACACAGTTCTTCAGCGGGTTTCATCGTTTACACAATCGGCTTGCCTAGTCGCATGGCCTTTCTCCAGTCGGGAATGTCTCCATCATCTGCCCAATACTCGTCAAGCGCCACAATCAAGTCCTCTTGTGTTTTGATAAAGCTCACAGCATGGACAGAAAACGATTTGTCCACAGGAAAGACCCGAAGCACCACGATGGTGGTATCTCCTGCTTCCTCTATGCGCTCGATTTCCCCATCCCAGTCTCCAGGATAGTCACAATTGGCTCGAAGATACTCGTCCACAGAAAAACACTCGTTGGTGCAGTGCCAGCGAATCACGGCATTCTCCGCAAAAAAGGTTCTTAGTTTCCCCTCATCCTGCTTTAAGACAGCATCTACAAATGATGGAATTTCCATTTTTACCACCTCACGAACGTTTATATATCTTGATTTTACAGGATTTCGCCCCGATTTACAAGCACTTTTTCCACAGCAGCTTTTTAAAAGCTCGCACGACCAACTTGGTCTGTTGATAACTGGACAAGCCATCTTGGGCATAGAGTCCTTGGGGATTAAAATAGCTGCGCTCATAGTCATCTTCTAGCTTGTGACTACGATTTGGGGCGCGAAAGCCTTTAGTCGCCTGATTGCGAAAGGCGGGATCGTGCGGACCAACCGTGTCCACATCCAAGTCCCAGTGGCGTTTGCCAGCCTTGCCATAGTTGAAGCTGGCTCCGTTGACCACACCGATTTCGGTTAGCTCCTGCGCGTCCATTTCATTGAGAAAATGTCCTTGACTATCAAGGATAAATTCCGTATGAAAATGAAGCAGAATCTTGATATTAAAGGACGGATAGTGAGACGGATAGATTTTCTTTCCACTTTCAAACTTGAGCTTGTTATGGAGACGAGCCGAGGTACCAATCGCATAATCTTTTTTCCAGCGCCACCATGGATAGGTTTTTCTCAAATAACGAGCAAGGGCTTGGCTGTCCGTCTCCCCTGTTTTTTTGAAATGCAGGCGGACATATTCTGCCTGCTGGCTGGAAATGACATAGCGGAGCTGGTGAAGTTGCCTTGCTAGCAAGTCTCTTTCTGCCATGGTCTGTCCTGGAAAGGCTTGGTCAACCAGCGCGGAAAGCTCCCACCAAAAGGAATCATGGGGAGCTAGGTCTGGATGAAACCGCGCCACCAAGGCTTGATGTTCTGCCAAGTCCCCTGACACATCCTCTGGCATGCCGACAATCGCAACCAATAACTCCAAGAGCTGTCTGGGAGATTTAGAGTTTTTCTCTAGCTGCCACAGCTTGCCAAAAAGCGAGGAGCCAATCCGACTGTCACCCAAGTCCAGTCTGCATGCTACTGCGCTTTTTAGGCTAGCATCAGACCAGCCCTGCGCCTTGAGGGCCAAAAGCTGACGTGCCACACGATAGTGCTCAACTAGCCCGTGCTGGGTAAAACTCCACTTGCGTTTTGCGAGAATTTGCCACATGGCTTCCTCCTTTCCAATGCTCCACTGCATCAAGCATGATGCCTGCAACTTCTTCTTTCCTTTTTGTTGCTATTTGATAAACCATAGCTCCATAGCAAAATAGGAGCTAAGTAACACTCAACCCCTACTAGTATGTCCTACTCTTCTGTTTTCACGCGCGAGTAGTTGGCGATGTCTGCTAGGATTTGCTCGGTAAAGTCTGCAAGGCTGACCGTCTGCGTTTCCTTGTGGCCGTAGCGGCGGACGTTGACGGCGCGGTCTTCCATTTCCTTGTCTCCGACAATCAATTGGTATGGAATTTTACCGGTTTGACTTTGGCGAATCTTGTATTGCATTTTTTCATTGCGTTCATCAACAACGGCACGAACACCACGATTTTGCAATTCTTTGGCTACTTCCCAAGCGTAGTCCACATGTTTTTCATTGGAAACGGGGATCAGCGTTACTTGGGTTGGAGCAAGCCAGGTTGGGAAAGCTCCTTTATAGGTTTCAATCAAAATCGCAGTAAAGCGCTCCATGGTGGAGATAACCCCGCGGTGAATCATGACTGGGCGGTGCTCTTCGCCGTCTGCTCCGATGTAGTGGAGGTCAAAGCGCTCTGGCAACAAGAAATCAAGCTGGATGGTTGAAAGTGTTTCTTCATTTCCAAGGGCTGTTTTCACCTGAATATCCAATTTTGGACCGTAGAAGGCTGCTTCTCCTTCTGCTTCAAAGTAGTCCAATTCCATGTCATCCATGGCACCTTTCAACATGCGTTGGGCATTTTCCCACATCTCGTCATTGTCATAGTATTTATGCTTATCTGCTGGGTCGCGGTAAGACAGACGGAAGCGGTAATCGGTCAAGTTGAAGTCTGCATACACATCGATAATCAATTGGAGCGCACGTTTGAACTCTTCTTGAATCTGCTCTGGGGCAACGAAGATATGGCCATCATTCAAGGTCATTTCACGCACCCGTTGAAGACCTGAAAGGGCACCTGATTTTTCATAGCGGTGCATCATTCCAAGCTCCGCAATGCGGACTGGCAATTCGCGGTAGGAACGGACATGATTTTTATAGACTTGAATGTGGTGCGGACAGTTCATTGGACGAAGGACAAATTCTTCGCCGTCTCCCATGTCCATGGTTGGGAACATATCTTCTGAATAGTGCTCCCAGTGGCCTGACGTCTTATACAACTCAACAGAGGCAAGCGGTGGTGTGTAAACGTGTTGGTAGCCAGACGCTAGCTCCTTATCGGTGATGTAGCGCTCCAAGGTGCGGCGAATTGTCGCCCCGTTTGGCAACCAGAATGGCAAGCCTTGTCCTACTTCTTGGCTAATCATGAACAAATCTAGCTCTTTACCGAGTTTTCTGTGGTCACGCTCCTTGGCTTCTTCCCGCATTTGAATGTATTTTTTCAAATCTTTTTTATCGAACCAAGCCGTACCATAGACCCGTTGCATCATTGCGTTGTCGCTATTGCCACGCCAGTAAGCACCTGCTACGTTGAGCAATTGGAAGACCTGAATGCGACCTGTTGATGGCACATGAGGACCACGGCAAAGATCGACATATTCCCCTTGGCGATAGATGGTCAAGCCACCTTCGTCTTCTGAATGCTCTTCAATCAGTTCCAATTTGTAAGGGTCATGCTTGAAAATCTCACGTGCCTCATCTTTTGACACTTCCTCACGAATGCTTGGGAAATTCTCCTTGACAATCTTTTTCATCTCTTCTTCGATGGCTGCCAAATCTTCATTTGAAATCTGACCTGCTTCATTGTCCGTATCATAGTAGAAACCGTCTTGAATTGCAGGACCAACTCCCAAGTGAATGTCTGGGAAATGGCGGCGAGCCGCTTGGGCAAACAGGTGAGCTGCTGAATGGCGCAAGATGTCAAGGGCATCTTCATGGTCTGGAGTGACAATCTCAAGCGAGCCATCTTCTGTAATGGCACGCGTAGTGTCAATCAATTTGCCGTTGAATTTACCAGCAAGAGCCTTTTTAGCGAGGGAATTGCTGATAGACTGCGCAATCTCAAAGGTTGTAATACCAGACTCAAATTCGCGCACAGCGCCGTCTGGGAAAGTAATCTTAATCATATTTATCTCCTTAATTTTATAATATCTTAGTCCAAGTCATCAGGTGCCTACCCGTCGTGGGCCTGCCACACGCATTCTCCGAGGGACAGATTCGTAAAGCGAGCGGTAAAGGACGAATCCTCTGGACTGCAAGCATAGATGCCAAAGGAAATGGTTGCCTTGGCTTCGTGCAAATGGCAGATGCGCATCTGCTGAAACTGCCTGCCGTCTGTCGAACATTCGATACGGAAATCCTGTCCGCGGCGACTGAGGCGGTACCACATTTCCTTGATGTTCGCTGCAATCTCGGTCGTTGCCCAGTCGGAATAACCGTGGTTGGTCACGACACTGCCCAAATGCTGAATGGTTTCATTTTCATACTCAATCGAAGCCTTGAGCCAGTTTTCACTATCCAGATAGACCACAACCCCGCATTGATCAAAACGGTGCTGGCTGTCAAACTCTGTCTTCACGACAAAGGAAAAGAATTCCTCATCCGTTTCCATTTGCAATACTGGGGCATTGTCATTGCGGAAATGGTAATAGGTCCGCTGCCAGAGGTCGGTGTGGGGCAGGGTCGTCATCAAAATTTCCTCATCCGACACGCTGTAACTAGCAGGCTTTCGTGTCCATTTGAGCTTATCAGCTGTAAAATTTTCCATTATCTCCTCCTTTTTTCATCACATCACAAAGCGCTTTTTTCTCCTTCTACACCAATGGTAGACGGAAACGAATTCAGTCCTCAAGGGGAATCACTCGCTGAATGGGGTCTCCCTCACCGAAAAAATTGATGGCCACCTCATCTTCTTTCCAATATACTGAATAATTATACTCACTAAAATGGCCTCCATCATTGGCAAAGTCTTCATCAAATCGTTCAATGACTTGAGAACCCTCATAGAGGATTACCCTAGCATGAGCTGACCCGAATGGCCAATCGGGTGCCTCTCTCTCCTGAAAGACTACACGATACTTACCATCGGGAGAAGTTTCCTCGGCAACATTTGGCTTATTCCAGCTCATCACATAGAGAAATAGCCAAAGAAAAACCATATAACTAATGATAAACAAGACAAAAAAGACACTGAAATAGACAACATTCCGACAGACTAAGAGAATTTTTTTAAGCCATTTTAAAATCGTTTTCAATATATTCCCTCATCAAAAAACAAAAACGACATCCTCAAAAGGACGTCGTAACGTGGTTCCACCTTCATTCGTGCTTACCTAGCTTAACACTAGAAAACACCTCGAATTAGCTATATCGTAGCAACCGTTTTATGTTTTCATAAAAACAGGGAGAGGAGTATCTCATCAGGCTTTTTATGCGTTTGCAGCAACCACGCACTCTCTTGAAAAAAGTTCCTAATAGACGTGTCTCTGATTGTTATTATAGCACCTTTAGGTAAAATTTCAAGTATTTTTTCTGATTTTTCTGTGACTATCGTTTCAAGCGATAGATGAGGTGGCCGATACCATTTCCCAAAAGAGCAAAAAGGGTATAGGCGACTTGATAGAGGAAAATCCACTCTTGAAATAGCACGATTGTCAAGGGAAAGAGTAGAAAGACATAGAGCGCATAGCGAATGTGAAATCCAAACCGCACCCCATATGCAAAACTCGTTAGAAAAACAACCAGCGGAATGTAGAGCACGACAAGGTTGACATAGTGTGCTTTTTGTACCAGCTCATTCGAACTCAGATAGGGAATGAGAAATTGAAAACCGATATACATAAAGGCTATCAAACATAGAAATAAGCTATCTCTTTTTAGAATCTTCATCGCTGCACCTCCTCTTGTGTATTCGTGGCGAACGGCATTTCCCGTCTTTTTTACTCCTCAAAATAATTCCGGATAGACTTGACCTGCTCAACGGATTTTTTAACGATAGTAGCTGTTGTGTCAGACGATTTGACAAAGGCGCGCTTAGGCAAGCTAATAGCCTCTTTCAACAAGGTTTCGGCTGTGCTATCGTCATTGATATGTTCACGCCTAAAATCATAGGAAATTTTCAAGTCCAGATAGTATTCATAGACCCTACGACCAAAATTTTCAGCCGAGATGTCATACAACTTTTTCGCTAGGTGATGCGGGCTCATGTCGGGGGTCACTAAAATAGCATCCAAAACAGCATCGGCTAGCTCCGCCTCATGCTTGTACAAGGTTCCAAACATCTTGTCAGTCACGACATTTTCCAAGTAAGGATTCCACTCCGCGATGACGGGTGTGCCAGAAGCCAGACTTTCAAGATAGGTCAAGCCCTGCGTTTCACTAGTAGAGGCTGAAACGAAGAAATCCGCCGCCTTATAATAGAGAGCCGTCTCGCTCGGTGCAATCATGCCCGTCATAACGACCCGCTCCTCCAACTGCAAGTCTTTAATCTGCTGCGCCAATTCTTCAGCATAAGGTCCACCACCTGCAATAATCAGCTTAACCTTTTCATTTTCAGCGAGAATGCGCGGCATAGCCGCGATGATGGCCTGAATATTTTTTTCATAGGAAATCCGTGACAGGCTGAGCAACATGGTCTCATCTGGCTGAATGCCCAACTGCTCTCGTAGTTCTAAGATGGCCTCGCTGGTAATCTCTGGGCGGTCAAACTTGGCGAGTTCAATCCCTGTCGGAATCACCCGTTTGGAAATCAGGACATTGTATTCTGTCAGAAGATTTTCAACAATTTCGCTGGGACAAATCACCCCGTCCAAATCGTTCAAAAAGGCACGAACCAGATACTTGACCATGCTGGGACGAATCAATTTTCCCTTGGCAATATAGCGGACATAATCTTCATACTGGGTGTGGTAGGTATGCACCACGGGAATATCCAGTTCCCGCGCAATCATTTTCCCCAAAATCCCCAAGGAAAATTCTGTCTGGGTGTGGATGATGTCCAAATCATAACGCCCTGCAATTTTCAGGGCATCAGCAAATCCACGATAGGCCACCCGACGATCCTTAAAGGCAAAAAAGGGCACGCTCGGAATCCGAATAATATCCCAATCCTCATAGCGATTGACATCCTTGTCAGTCGTCGTAAAGATAAAGACGCGGTGTCCCTGCTTTTCTAGCTCGGTCTTGAGCGTCTTAATCGAGGTCGCTACGCCTGATACTTGCGGAAAATAGGTATCTGTAAATAGTCCAATTCTCATCTATAACTCCATTACTTGACGGTAGGCATCGACCAATTGATGCGATACCTTATCCATTGAGCGACTTTCTGCTACCTTGTAACCAGCCTCTCTCTTGTCCACTTGTTTATCCAAAATCTTCTGGATAGAAGCCACAAAATCATCCACCGTCCGCCCTAATTCTGCGCTAGTCTCATCGACCCAGCCCTCATAGACAGGAATATCACGGAGCACGACCTGTTGGTGACTAGCAAGAGCTTCTAGGACCACAATCCCTTCTGTCTCCTCATAGGAAGGGAAGAAAAAGGCATCTGCTCCACTCATCGCTCCCTGAAAGACAGCTCCCTTGAAATAGCCAGGAAAAGATACATTTGCTGGATGATTGCCTTCGACAATTTTACGAATATACGAAGGGATAATCCACTTGTTGACACTTCCCAGCCAAATAAAACGAACATGGGGCATGCGCTCTGCTACCTTGACAAAGTCTTCGATTCCCTTGCGGCGGAAATAAAGACCTGCACAGACCACCACAGGTTGGCCTTCTTCAATTCCAAAATGCTCGCGAAAAATAGCTTCTTTGCGAGGGTCTTTTTGATATTTCCTCAAGTCAATTCCATTTGAGACGGCAACAATCGGGGTTGTCACGCCATACCCTTGAATCAACTTCTTGGAGTATTCAGACGGCGTAATCACAAAATCAGCCTGTTGGTACATGCTGGCCAGGTATTTGCCCACTAGAGGAGCCAAGAGGTTGGAGCC
Source organism: Streptococcus cuniculi (assembly GCF_001921845.1). Classification (GTDB taxonomy): domain Bacteria; phylum Bacillota; class Bacilli; order Lactobacillales; family Streptococcaceae; genus Streptococcus; species Streptococcus cuniculi. The sequence continues at coordinate 82,640 of NZ_MSJM01000003.1, forward strand.
GATAAAGGAATTCCGAAAATCTTCCATGGTCGAATGTCCATGCAAAATCACCTTTTTCCCACGGCGCTTGGCAGCCCGCAACAAGAGCCAACTGCGCGGTCCATACGTATTGATATGGACGACATCGTAGTCTCCTAAGAGGTCCGTGGTGTAGGGAATGCCCGCCAAATCAAGCGCCTCCATCTGATGGTGGAGTGCCCGCCCAATTCCTGATTTTTCTAAAACTGTCTTTCCTTCTAGATACAATAGTACTTTCATGCCCTTATTATACCACACAATCTATTGTTTCCATGCTCCTAAACTGTAGAGAGAATAGAAAAAGAAGCCAAGGCTCGCTTAGCTTCTCTCTTCTATTTTTTATTTCGTTGATTTACGCTCTTTAATACCGTGGTTCAAGATGACTTCACGTGTATCCAATTCTTCCTTGTGCATGATTTTTGTCAACATCCGCATGGCAATCGCACCGATGTCATACAAAGGTTGGCTCACAGAGGTCAAGTTTGGATTGGTGAATTTTGTAACCAATGAGTCGTCACTTGTGATAATCTCAAAGTCTTCTGGCACCTTGATGCCCTTGTCAACAATCCCATTTAACAAGCCTGCAGCAATTTCATCTTCTGCTACATAGGCTGCAGTTGCACCTGCATTCAAGATACGATCTGCGAGGGCATAGCCTTCTTCGTACTTGTATTTGGATTCAAAGACAAGGCCTTCGTTAAAGGTCAAGCCATTTTCTTTCAAGCCATCTTTGTAGCCTGCAAAACGGACTTTGCCATTGATGTCATCCACTAGTGGACCTGAAACAAAGGCGATTTTTTCATTGTGTTTTGCTAGCAAGTTCACCGCATCCTTGCTTGCCTTTGCATAATCGATGTTCACACTTGGCAACTGGTGCTCCAAGTCAACCGTTCCCGCAAGCACAATCGGTGTCCGTGAACGAGAAAACTCGGCACGAATCTTGTCTGTCAAGTGGTAGCCCATGAAAATAATCCCGTCCACCTGTTTTGAAAACAGGGTATTGACCACATTGATTTCTTTTTCATCGTTTTCATCGCTGTTTGCTAGGACAATATTGTACTTATACATGTCTGCGATGTCGTCAATTCCTTTAGCCAAGGTTGCAAAATAAGCATTGGCAATATTTGGAATCACAACGCCAACGGTTGTGGTTTTCTTACTTGCCAAACCACGCGCCACAGCATTTGGACGATAATCCAAGCGATCAATCACTTCCAATACTTTTTTACGCGTGTTTTCCTTCACATTCTTATTGCCATTCACCACTCGGCTGACCGTTGCCATCGAAACACCCGCTTCACGAGCAACGTCATAAATGGTTACTGTATCATCCGTATTCAACATATCGTAAATTCCTTTCAATTTCTTTTTTATGAAAATTACGCTTTCACCCTCTTTATAGTGTATCATTTTTTGAAATCCCTTTCAAGCGATATCCCACATTTTTTTGAAAAATTTTGAGAAATCAGGGAAAATGATTGCAAATCGAAAAAAGACTGGACAGATACGCGGATTTTCTGCAATAAGCTCTTGATTTTTTCTCTCTTTTCTGACACAATGAAACAAATAGAAAGAAGGTACTTTAATGAGCAAAATCACAGCTATTCGCACACAATTGCAAACAGCAGAATTGGACATGGCCGTCTTTTCAGATCCTGTTTCCATTTCCTATCTCACAGGCTTTTACAGCGACCCACACGAACGCCAAATGTTCCTCTTTGTCAGCCAAGAAGATGCACCGCTTCTCTTTGTGCCAGCCTTGGACGCAGAACGGGCGAAAAAGAGCGTCGACTTTGCGGTGGTAGGCTATGTCGACTCTGAAAATCCTTGGGAAAAAATCAAGGCAGCCCTGCCAGAGAAACACTACAAGCGCATTGGGCTTGAGTTTGACAACCTCATCCTCACCAAATACCAAGGCTTGAAAACCGTCTTTGAACAGGCTACATTTGACAATCTCACACCTATCATCAACCGCATGCGCTTGATTAAGTCCGCTGATGAAATTCAAAAAATGATGATTGCAGGAAAATGGGCAGACAAGGCTGTGCAGTTAGGTTTTGAGGCCATTTCGCTCGGCAAAACAGAAACCGACATTATCGCAGAGATTGAATTTGCCATGAAGCGCGAAGGGCTTGAAATGAGCTTTGAAACCATGGTCTTAACAGGCACTAACGCTGCTAACCCACACGGGATTCCTGGCCCTCACAAGGTCGAAAATGATGCGCTTCTCCTCTTTGATTTAGGCGTTATGGCTAACGGCTACGCCAGCGATATGACGAGAACGGTTGCGGTTGGTCAGCCTGACCAGTTCAAAAAAGACATCTACGCCCTAACCCTTGAAGCCCAGCAGGCAGCGCTTGGGATGATTAAACCTGGTGTGACAGCTCACGATGTGGACCGCGCAGCTCGTGAAGTGATTGAAAAAGCTGGCTACGGCGAGTATTTCAACCACCGCTTAGGACACGGAATCGGCATGGATGTTCATGAATTTCCATCCATCATGGAAGGAAACGACCTCGTCCTTGAAGAAGGCATGTGCTTCTCTGTGGAACCGGGTATCTATATCCCTGGCAAGGTCGGTGTCCGTATCGAAGACTGCGGTGTGGTAACCGAAAACGGCTTTGAAGTCTTTACCGACACCAGCAAGGAGTTGTTGTATTTTGGATAGAACTATATTTGAAACACTGGACTGTTCTAGACTCGGACCCGAGTTTTATATCGCGCAGGTCACCTTAGAGCAACTGAACGACGTCTTCGCCCTCTATCAGACCAATCCGCTCTATTTTCAGCATTGTCCACCAAAGCCTAGTCAGGAAAGTGTAAAAGAAGATATGACCAACTATCCAACCTCTAGTAGCCCTGATAAGAAATATTATCTCGGTTGCTGGAAGGGAAAAGAGCTAGTTGCTGTGATGGATGTGGTACTGGATTATCCGACAGACGAGACTGCCTGGATTGGCCTCTTTATGATTCATGGCCACTATCAGCAAACCGGCTTTGGCACTCAAGTATTTCACCTCTTGGAGGATTGCCTCGCAAGAGCTCATTATCATGAATTACAACTCGCCTACGTCAAAACCTACCCAGAAGCTGCCCATTTCTGGACAAAAGTTGGCTTTCAGCCAACAGGCCGCGAAGCCCAGCAAGGACCACTTTGTTTAGTAATTGCTAGGAAAACCATCTAATACTCGTCAAAAATCAAAATCTGACGTCGTTAACTCACCTTGCTGAACTGTTGGAGGTTGGGACAAAAGTACCTTACCTCATTACGTTTCATAGCTTTAACAGGTTGACGTATATATTAACAGTCCAGTGGACTGTTAATACCTGAGTTCGGAAACTAGAAAGCGAAGACAGTCAGGGAAGTGACTATTGATACCTGAGCCTAGAAATCCGAAAGCGAGGCTTGTCTCTGGGTTCAATGCTCCAGTGGAGCATTGAAGAGAACAGAAAGTTGTGAGCAACTTATCCATGACGTTGATAAATCAACATTCTATTAGAAGAGGCTAGCGAACGATTCTTCGCTAACCTTATTTCCAACCTTCCACAATTCTCAATTGTGGAAGCTAATCAGATTTTGTTTTTTATAGAGTATAAACAAAACTCCGAACGAGAACTGTCTCATTCGGAGTTTTTTCATCTTGTGTCATTCTCTCACTTAGACCAGATGACCGTTTTTCCCAGTTAAGCCTCCAAAAAGGCAAGCAATTCTTTTGAAAACTCATCGGCATATTGGAAAATAGAGCCATGACCTGCATTGGGATAGATTATCAGTTTACTTCCCTTAATTTTCTCATGCATATCATAAGAATTTTCAGTCGGAACCTGCATATCCTTGTCCCCATTGACAATCAAGGTCGGTTGCGTGATATAGCTCAAGTCATCCGCAGCAGCTTTCCCCCAGCGCTTAATGGCTTTTAGCTGTGTGAGGAAACCAGGCACCTTCATCTCCTTATCTGCATGAGCATCACTTCTCATTCCCATGCGTCCCAAGACCTTCTCTGCTTCGATGCGACCTTGTTCATCATGATTGTAGAAGATATAACGTTTCGGATCAGTCCGCTCAAGAGCTGCTCTTAGCATATAGCGAAAGGTCTTTCCAGTCACCTTATCGACTTCTTTTCCACCGCGAGGGCCTGTCCCTGCTAAAATCAAGCGATTGACCAAGTGACTATCTAGACGAACCATTTCCTGCGCAATCATCCCGCCCATCGACAGTCCAAGTAGGTTAATCCGCTCGTAACCCAAGGCCTTCACAATGGCAAGCGCCTGCTCTGCCATGCCAGGAATGGTCGCTGCAACCTTGCCTTGACTGGCGCCGACACCGGGCAAATCCAAAACAATCAAGTGTTGCTTTTCCGCAATCAAATCCAGCAATTTGGGATCCCAGTTGTCTAATGTTGCTGCCAAATGCACCAACATCACAAGTGGCAAGTCTGATGTTCCCTTGCCAAGCTCTCGGTAAGCAATCTTCTCACCAGCTACTTCTATATAGTGATTTTTCGTTGTGATATAGGACATATTTTCTCCTTAATGCTTGTCAAAACTGAGAACTGTTTTCCCACGTGAACGACCGTTGGCTACCTTATCAAGGGCTGCATTGACTTCTTCAAATGGATAAACGGTATCAATGGACGGCTTGATTTCAAGTTTCGTGAAAATATCCGCCACTTCTTGTAACTGCTGACCATTGCTTTCCACAAAGATGAAATGATAATGCACACCGTATTTCGTAGCCATCTTGTCAAACTTATGACCTGCTGCTTCAAACAAAAGTTGTTTTGCTATTGGTAACTTCATGCGTTTTGCAAAAGCACCATTTGGCATGGCACGAAGGGATACCAAGTGCCCACCTTTTTTCATAATAGACATTTGCTTTTCAGTCTCTGCCCCGCCAAGTGTGTCCAAGACATAATCGACGTCCTTGATGAGCTTGGTATAGTCTTCTGTCTTGTAGTCGATAAAGCGATCCGCCCCTAGAGCTAGAACACGCTCCGCATTGGCTCCGTCACCGTTGGTCATGACGGTTAAGCCTTTAGCTTTTGCGATAGGAATCGCCATCCCACCGACACCACCAGTACCCCCAGAAATGAAGATAGTCTTGCCTGCTTGAGCCTGCATCAAGTCAAGCGCCTGCATGATGGTTAGAGCCGTAAGAGGAACAGCGGCTGCCTCCACATCTGTCAAATACTCTGGCACCTTCGCAAGGGCCTTAGCGTCTACTGCGACATACTCGGCAAAGGCACCGATATGATCAAGCGGCAAACGCCCAAAGACGCGGTCGCCCACTGCAAATTGCTTGACGTTTGAGCCTACTTGCTCCACCACACCAACGACCTCATTTCCCGCCGTCTGTGGCAATTTATAAGGAACAATCATCTTCACCTCACCACGGCTAATCATATTATCTAGTGGATTAACCCCTGCTGCTTTGACCTTGATAAGCACTTGATGTTGGGCAATTGTTGGTTTGGCAATGTCCACCATTGTTAGTGCGATATTGTTTTTGTTATAAGTTGTATGTTGTGCTGCTTTCATGTTTTCTTCCTTTTCTTTATTTCGATGTACTTGTATCTGAATCAAGTCTATGTTTGCCTTAAGAAAATCTGACGGATTCGTCAGATACGAGCTTGCTTGGCTGCATGATAGAGATTGTCAATCACCTGCTCTAACGTTTGGTCTGCCAAGTTTTTTTCAAGTTGTTGCTCCACACTTGTAAAAATGGGGGCTACTGCTCCTTCGATATGCTGTCCAACCGGGCATTCCTGATTGGCATGTTGATGCATTTGAAAGAGACGGATGTGGTCCACTTCCTGCGTCGCATAGTAAATCTCTAGCAAAGATATTTCCTTGGGAGACTTGCTAAGCTGATAGCCCGACTTCCCTTGGTGGGAGGTAATCAGTTCAGCATTTTTCAACAGGGCAATGACTTTCCGTATGTAACTCGGATTTGTCCCAACACTTGTCGCCAAGGCTTGAGAACTTAACACTTCCTTGCTTTCGCTAATCATGGCTAGAATATGAAGGGCAACAGAAAATTTTGTATCCATAGAAGGCTCCTTTTTATTCCTGTATCTGATACAAGAACAAGTTTACCATAAAGAAATGCTCTTGACAAGACTTTTGCTCAAAAAATACTCCATTACTGTGTCCATTGTACCGACAGATAAAAAAACGCAACTCTCTTGTCACGAGAAATTGCGTTTGATCATTGGTTTGAATACTCCACAATTCAAATATTGGTTTGTATCTGACTATGGTATGGATAACTCATACCAACCTACTTTCCAAGGACTGAAATGCGTGCTTGAGGGTGAGCAGCCGCTTCTACTTCATCAACCATAGCGATGGCATAATCTGCATAACTAATCTTGCTTTCACCTGCTTCATTTACCGTAAAGACCTCGCCTGCAAGGATATAGTCACCCGTTTTTGGATAGGCTACTTCAAAGTCCGCTGCTGGACTGATATAGGTCCAGTTGACATCTTTGACATTTCGAAGAGCTGCTAAGCCCTTGCTCATGGCCTCTGCCAAGGGGAAATAGTCTGCTGGAAAATCTGGTGTCTGGTAGAGTTGAGTCGTTAGGCTCTCATCCACATACAAGCTCCCTGCTCCACCAACGACCAAGAGGCGTGTGCCACTTCCTGCTAAAATGGCGGTCAAATGCTCCAAAGAAGTCGTGTGTTGCGGAAATGTTTCGGGTGTAAATGCCCCAAAAGCACTAACCACCGCATCAAATCCTGCCAAGTCAGCTGCTTCCAAGGCAAATAAATCTTTTTGCAAGACTTCTTGCGCCTGCGATTGATTGCTGGAGCGGACAATGGCTGTCACCTCATGCCCACGCGCCACCGCTTCTGCTACAATCGCTTGTCCTGCCTGTCCATTTGCACCAATTACTGCTAGTTTCATTTGTTTTCTCCAATCGTTGTAATTATTTTTGTTACAACATAATTCTATCACCTATTTGTTGTAATGTCAATCGTTACAACTCGGATTTAAAAATGACCCTCTGAACAAAAAAAGACTAGCTCAACCAGTCCTTTCTATATAGCAATCACTACACCTCATCTTTCTCATCCTGTTTTGACTTAGCAATGAGGCTAGCAATGATGATGCCAAGTAGCATACCAAACGCCGGTCCCATTGCAAGGCCAATTGGAAGATTATCTATCAAACTACCGATAACAAAGCCTAGAGAGACCCCAAAAGACGAACCAAGGATGATTCCGATAGCTAGGTGGTTATCATTTTTCTCTTTTTTCATATTCTTTCTCCTTCTACATGACTTTTTTCTTGCGCTTCACGGACTAAGTCAGCCAGTGTTGTTTGTTGAAGTTGATGTTCTAAGGCTTTTTGAGCTTCCTCCAAGCGACCATCTAAGACAGCATGGATATTTCGTCCGACATTGCAATCGGGATTGGGATTGTCATGAAAACCAAAGAGCTGACCCGATTTTCCCAAACTATCGACTGCTTCATAGACATCATAGAGGCTAATCTGATCAAATGGCTGGACAATCTTTGCTCCTCCCGTCCCCCTAGCAACCGCGACTAGCTTTGCTGCCTTAAGCTGAGACAGGACATTACGAATAATCACAGGATTGACCCCTACGCTACCTGCTAAATAGTCGCTCGTCACCTTGGTCGCCTCTCCCTCAAGACCCAAGACCACCAAGATATGGGTTGCAATGGTAAAACGGCTTGAAATCTGCATGTCATCCTCCTTTTTCTTTAGTATAACGAATTTCCATTGTAACATCAACCCTTAGAACCTGTATTCACAGCTTAGCAACTCTAATTAGGAACTTATGAATACAGGTTCTTACGTCAATCATTTTTTCATTCTTATCTCCAAATCCATGTTACAAAACCTTACACAAAACTCTTTTTCTCATTGACGAATCCAGTTAGCAGCTGTATAATAATTGTCAAAATTGGAAAAATATACGGAGGTATTGAGATGAAAAAGACCAGTAAATCGTCGTTCAATCATCGTGAATTTAGCTACTACAGTATCCGATATGCAGTAGAGCAAGAAGGCAAGGATATCACACACCTTCCCTATACAATCCGTATCTTAATTGAAAGTTTAGTCAGGAACTATGACGAAGAAGATGTTACAAAACATCACATTTCAAACCTAATCAATTATGATGCACAAGCTCCTCGTGGTGAAGTTCCTTTCAAACCAAGCCGCGTGATTCTCCAAGATTTTACTGGTGTTCCTGTTGTGGTCGACCTTGCTTCTATGCGTGAAGCAATGATTGCTCACGGTGGAAATCCTGATTTGATTAACCCTGAAATTCCAGTCGACTTGGTCATTGACCACAGTGTACAGGTAGATGCCTACGGCTGCGATACAGCCTTGGAAGAGAATGTTACATTAGAATTTGAGCGAAATAATGAACGCTATGAATTTCTCAAATGGGCTGAAAACTCCTTTGACAATTACCGTGCTGTTCCCCCTGCAACTGGGATTATTCATCAGGTCAATATTGAGTTTTTGAGCGATGTCATCATCGAAAAAGAAGGGCTACTCTATCCTGATTCCATGTTTGGAACAGACAGTCATACCACTATGATCAACGGAATTGGGGTCCTTGGTTGGGGTGTGGGCGGTATTGAAGCAGAAGCTGCCATGCTGGGAGAGGCTTCTTATTTCCCTGTACCAGAAGTCATCGGCGTGCGTTTCACAGGTCAGCTCCCCAAGATTGCAACGGCAACCGATTTGGCGCTCACCGTCACACAAGTCTTGCGCAAGGAGCAGGTGGTTGGGAAATTCGTCGAATACATAGGTCCAGGGCTTGCTCATTTGAGCTTAGCAGACCGCGCAACCATTGCCAATATGGCGCCTGAATACGGTGCAACCTGCGGTTACTTCCCTATTGATCAGGAAACCTTAAACTACATGCGCCTGACCAATCGAGACGAAGACCACATTGGCCTCACCGAACACTATGCCAAACTCAACGACCTCTTCTACAATCCAGATATCGAGCCTCGCTACAGCAAGGTTATCGAGATTGACTTATCCAGTATCCGTCCCAGTATCGCAGGTCCAAAACGACCGCAAGATTTGATTGATTTAGCAGATGCCAAGTCCACCTTTGAAGCAAGTATCAGTCGAGAAGCAGGGACACAGGGATTTGGTTTGACCCCAGAAGAACTGGACAAAACCGCTACCGTTATGATTGATGGGCAGGCTTTCCCAATCAAAACAGGGCATGTGGCAATCGCTGCGATTACCTCTTGCACCAACACCTCCAATCCCTACGTCCTCATGGCTGCAGGACTTCTTGCCCGTAATGCAGTCGAAAAAGGGTTGAGGGTTGCGCCAACCGTCAAAACATCGCTCGCTCCAGGTTCCAAGGTCGTCTCTGCCTATCTGAAAGCGTCAGGCCTCCAAGACTACCTAGACAATCTGGGCTTTCAAGTTGTGGGCTACGGCTGCACCACCTGTATCGGAAACTCCGGAAATCTCCGTCCCGAAGTGGCACAAGCCATTGCAGACAAGGACCTACTCGCTTCTGCTGTCCTCTCTGGCAATCGAAATTTTGAAGGACGCATCAATCCCCTTGTCAAAGCCAATTTCCTCGCTAGCCCACCGCTCGTGGTCGCCTACGCTCTCGCAGGAACGACTACCATTGACCTAACCCGTGACCCACTAGGACTTGACGCTGACAATCAGCCTGTTTATCTGGAGGATATCATGCCCAAAAGACAGGAAATCGAAGCCTACGTTGACCAGTATGTCACCCGTGACCTCTTTCAAAAAGAGTACGAACACGTCTTTTCAGATAGCCAGAAGTGGAACCAGATTCCTGTCACCAAAAGCCAGAACTACCACTGGAATGCTCAATCCACCTACATTCAAAATCCGCCCTATTTTGACCAGTTAGATGACGACTTAGCGATTCGCCCTCTGCTCAACCTTCAGCCTCTTGCAAAATTCGGTGATAGTGTCACGACAGACCACATTTCACCAGCTGGAAATATTGCTCGCATCAGCCCTGCCGCCCGCTATTTAAGCGAACACGGCGTGGACTATATGGACTTTAATTCCTACGGCAGCCGCAGGGGCAATCATGAGGTCATGATGCGCGGCACCTTTGCCAATATCCGTATCAAAAATGAATTGGCAAACGGCAGAGTAGGTGGTTATACTTCCTATAAAGGAGAAATCATCCCGATTTACGATGCAGCCATGGCCTATCAGGCAGAAAAAGTCGGCACCTTGATCATCGCTGGAAAAGATTATGGTATGGGCTCAAGCCGTGACTGGGCTGCAAAAGGTTCTGCCCTGCTCGGTGTCAAGGCAGTCTTAGCTGAAAGTTTTGAGCGCATCCACCGCTCTAACCTCGTCATGATGGGGATTGCGCCACTCCAGTTTTTAGAAGGACAGACAGCAGATAGTCTTGGTTTGACTGGTTTGGAACGCTATGATATTCATCTTCCTGAAACGCCCACTATTCAAGAAGTCGTGGACATTGTCGCACACGGAGAGAAAGGGGACATCGCCTTTCAAGCCTTGTTGCGCTTTGATGCAGTTGCAGATATTCGCTACTACCAAAACGGCGGCATTCTCCCCATGGTCGTCCGCAAGAAACTGGCTGCATCTCATCCCTAGATAGAAAGGAAAGCCTATGGTAGAAGAAAATGGATTAAAGGATTTAATTGCTTGTCATACCCGCATCAGCTCGATTGTCGATGACCATCTGGCCTATGCAGGCTATGATATCGCAGAATTGATGAACAATCAGGCTACGTTTGAAGAGACCATTTTTCTCCTTTGGAACTTGCGGCTGCCATCTGCAAGAGAATACCAAAACTTCACAGACGAATTGCGGGCTAACTATGACATCAGCGATGCCGTCGAACAATGTATCCTCATTCAGTCGCGCAAGCACCTCCACCCCATGAGTGTCCTGCGCTCCACCGTCAGCCTCTTAGGTGTCTACAATGTCAATGCAGAAGAACAGTCGTTTGAGGCCACCTACGAGCAGTCGATTCAGTTAATGGCAAAGATTCCTACGATTATTGCCACCTTTGCTCGCTTGCGAAATGGACAGACACCAATTGCACCGCGCAAGGATTTAGGTTTTGCAGAAAATTTCCTCTATATGTTGACAGGAAAAACCCCTTCTGCACTTGAAATCGAAGCCCTCAACAAGGCCTTGATTTTACATGCCGATCACGAACTCAATGCTTCCACCTTTGCAGCCCGTGTCTGCGCTTCAACCCTGTCTGATATTTATTCCTGCGTTACGACCGCTATCGGTACCTTGAAAGGCCCGCTCCACGGTGGAGCCAATGAACGTGTCTTTGATATGTTGCAGGAAATCCGTGAACACGGTGATACTAAATCCTATCTCCAACAAAAATTGGATTCGCAGGAAAAAATCATGGGCTTTGGCCACCGCGTCTACAAGAGACAAGACCCTAGAGAAAGCTACCTCCGCCAAATGGCAAAAGAATTGACCCTCGGCACAGAAAATGAAATCTGGTACCACCTCTCACGGGAAATCGAAGAATACATGAAACACAGCAAGGGCTTGATTCCAAATGTGGATTTCTATTCGGCAACGGTCTACCATGTCCTTGGTATTGATAGTTCCATCTTTACACTGATTTTTGCCATGAGTCGGGTCGCTGGTTGGATTGCCCATATTCAGGAACAACAGCGTTTTAATAAACTGATGCGCCCTCGTTCCCACTATCTCGGACCCGAAAAACTGACCTATGTCCCCCTAGAAAGGAGAGCCCATGCCTGATTTTATTTCCCTAAAAAATGGCAAACTCATCGTGCCTGACCACCCTATTATCCCTTATATCGAAGGTGACGGAGTTGGACAAGACATCTGGTCCCAAGCACAAGTTGTCTTTGATTATGCAGTCGAAAAAGCCTATCAAGGACGCAGAAAAGTAAAATGGCTAGAAGTCTTGGCTGGTAAAAAAGCCTATGATACAACAGGACAGTGGCTACCAGAAGAAACCATGACACGCATTAAAGACCATCTCGTTGCCATCAAAGGACCACTTGAGACCCCTGTCGGTGGTGGCATCCGCTCGCTCAATGTCGCCCTACGTCAAGAACTGGATCTCTATGCCTGCCTGCGACCGATTCGCTATTTTAAGGGAATCGATAGCCCCCTCAAAGACCCGGAAAAGACCAATATCACCGTCTTTAGGGAAAATACCGAGGACATCTATGCAGGGATTGAATGGGAGGCTAAGACGGCAGACGTCAAACGCGTAATTGAGTTTCTTCAAACTGACATGAAGGTAGACAAGATTCGCTTCCCAGCCACCAGCAGCATCGGTATCAAACCGATTTCAATCGAAGGAAGCGAACGGATTGTGCGTGCTGCGATTGAATACGCCTTGAAACATAAGCTCTCTCACGTCACCCTCGTCCACAAGGGAAATATCCAGAAGTTTACCGAAGGTGGCTTTCGCAAATGGGGCTACGAACTAGCCCAGCGCGAATACGGGGCATACTTGGAAAGTGGACAACTGCAAATCAACGACATCATCGCAGATAATTTCTTCCAGCAGGCCCTGCTCCACCCTGAAAACTTTGATGTGGTCGTCCTGACCAACCTCAATGGTGATTATGCAAGCGACGCCCTTGCCGCTCAAGTAGGTGGCATCGGCATCTCACCCGGCGCCAATATCAATTACCAGACAGGACACGCGATTTTTGAAGCTACTCATGGCACCGCGCCAGATATTGCAGGCCAAGACAAGGCAAACCCTTGCTCCATCCTTCTTTCTGGTGCCATGCTCTTTGCCTATATCGGCTGGCAGGAGGTGGCCGACCGTATTCAAGGAGCGATTGAAAAAGCCTTAGAAAACCAAGAAATGACCGCTGACTTAGCACAAGCCTCTAAGGTAAAAGCCCTTAGCACCAGCCAGTTTGCTAAGCGTTTAATTACCTATCTATAGATGACAAATTCTTCTATAGTCTTTTGAATGAACGTTGATACACCGTCACTTTCGACTTGCTGTACTCCAGTACTATCCGCATCTCAGTTCCTTGTCTAAAAGTTCATTCAGTTGACTATAATACTCCTCCCCAAAAAATCTAGCCAAAGACTAGATTTTTTCTTCTATGTAAGGACTATTCTTCAATCGTAAACCAATCGCCCATGGCTTGGATAGTTGTCCACATTTTAGGTGGCAATTGCAATTCATCGACATGTGCCTTTGAAATGCTGAGCTTGACAGGACTGTTGGTTGCGATTTTTTCGACAAAGTCTGGGTCTGTCACCAAGGTATGCCCAATCCCAACCAAGTCCGCACCTTCTGCTAGCGCTTGTTCAATGGCAGCTTTGGACTGGATAGCCCCTGTGGTCATTAAGGTGAGCTTGCCTGCCACTTTTTCAGCAAAAAGGGAGACATAGGTCTTATCAAAGCCATCAGGTTTTGACGTACCCGCCTCGACCAAGGACAGATGGAGATAATCGACCCCTGCTTCTGCTAAGCGTTCGGCTAAGACCAAAGTATCGGCTACCTTCAAGCCGGCCTCCATCGGCTCATCTGGTGATAAGCGATAACCCAAGATAAATTCAACATTCCCAGATTGTTTAATCGTTTGGCGAATTTCCTTGACAAGCTCAAGCGCAAAGCGCATGCGATTTTCTAAAGAGCCACCCCAGCGGTCGTTCCGCTTGTTAAAGTAAGGCGACAGGAAATTTTGAATCAAGAAACCATGTGCGCCATGAATTTCCACTCCGTCAAATCCTGCTTCAATGGCGCGTCTGGTTGCCTGTCCAAAGGCTTTGATGACCTCTACAATCTCACTATCTGTCAATTCCCGCGGAATTAAGCTATCGACAAAGGCAGTTTTAGGCGTTTCCACAGGGCTACTGCTGACCACATCATCAGTCAAAAATGGCAAGGCCTTATTTCCTGCATGATTGATTTGAAGAATAGCCTTGGCACCATTTGCCTTTATTGTCTTTGCAAGAGCCCTCAAGCCCGGTAGAAAGTCATCGCTATCTACGGAAAATTCATTGGTAAAGCCAATGCCGTTTGACTGAACATGGGCACAACCAGTAATCACCAAGCCTACCCCAGCATTTCTAAGACCATAATAAGCTAACTCTTCCTCTGATACACTATAATCATCCTGACTCGCCCATGTCGTCATCGGCGCCATGACCAAACGATTTTTTAAAGTAGTATGCTTTAACGTTACTGATTCAAACATAGTTATTCCTCATTTCTATTTATCTGACAACGTGTCAACAAAATAGAGTTTATCATATAACAAACACCGTGTCAACTATATCTTTACATTTTTTATAAAAAAAGGTATAATTTGTGAAGGGAAGGAGATAACGCATGGGAAAACAACGAGCCCGCAATCCCAAAGAGATTGCCCAGCGCAAAGAAGCTATTTTGCAGGAAACCGAACGCATTTTCTTGGAACAGCGCTATGAAGACATCACCCTCGTCAGCATTGCCAAGGATTTGCAGATTTCAAGACCCTCGCTTTATAACTACTTTACCTCCAAGGAAGAGATTTTTTTGGCACTCCTTAAAGGCGAGTATCTACTGTGCCAAGCAAGTCTCAAACAGGCTGCGCAAGGACAGCTGACAACCGAAGCATTTATCAGCTTGTTGGTCACTAACATTTTCGACCGCCCGCTTTTTGTCAAATTGCTGTCGCTACATGCCGCGGCCATGGAAGAAAAATTAGGCTATGAACGCATGTACCAGTTCAAAACAGACACACAAGACTTTTTTCATACTCTAGAAAGATGCATCCAAGAACAATTCCCCAAGACTTCTGAAGCAGCCTGCACCCAATTTATGATTCAATTTCACTTGCTGATGACAACTGCCTACCAATATAGCTCAATTCCTGCCGACCAAGCAAAGGTCATGCAAGAACTCAACATCTTTGGGACTACTCCTCTCCTTGATCCTAGAGAATTTTATAAGCAGACCCTGTTACAACTCTGCCAATCCTTAGAAGCATAAACGAAAAATGCCTTTTGGGGCATTTTTATAATTTTTCCGAAAAACACTTGACATTGCCGTAACGTTAATTTGTATAATGGGAGTGTGAGTGAGAAAGGAGCGTCGTTCTCATTCCTTCTCTTGCAAGATGATGAAAAAAGGAAGACAAACATGCTTTATTCGATTCGCCAATTGGCAAACCTATCCGGTGTCAGCACCCGCACCCTGCGCTATTACGAAGAGGTGGGATTACTCCTACCAGCCCATAAAAATGACAGTGGCTACCGCTTCTATGGTGAGCAGGAAGTAGACACCCTTCAACAGATTCTCTTTTACAAGGAGCGGGGATTTGAGCTCAAGCAAATCAAGGAACTCCTAAGCCAGACAAACCTTGATACACTGACCCGCTTAGAAGAGCATTTGGCGGACCTACACGCCAAAAAGGAAAAAATCGAAACCATGATTGAAAACCTGACGCGTACGATTCAAGCACAGAAAGGACACATTACCATGACAACAGAAGAAAAATTCCAAGCCTTTAAGGAAACACTCATTCAGGAAAACGAAGCAACATACGGAAAAGAAGTCCGTGAAAAATATGGAGATGAAACAATGAACCAAGCCAATCAACATTTTGCCAATATGAGCGAGGAAAGCTACCAAGACTGGCAAGCCTTGGATCAAAGGATTAAAACCTTGCTTCATCAAGCAGTGACAGAAAACTGGCAACCAACAGACGATAAGAGCAAAGAAATCGTCCAACTCCACAAAGACTGGCTCCAAATCGTAGATAAGCACTATGCTGTCGAAAAACACATCGGCATCGCCCAGCTCTACACGGCTGACGAGCGCTTTACCGCAACCTATGATGAAAAGATTGATGGTTGCGCAGCCTTTCTAACCGCAAGCATTGAGCACTGGGCGGGTTTGATTGACTAATCAACTCATCCGTTTATGCAATGGCATGCTTAGCGCATCAAAAATCAATGTTTCGATGCCAAGGAAAGGCCTTCCTCAACGAGAAATCCTAATCACAGAGCGGAGAAAACATTTTCTCAGGTGAAAAATTCAAGTCTCCGAGCTGAGAGTTCAATTTTTCAGCGAAAAATGCCAGATTCTGACTTGAGAAGACAATTTTTCAAGAAAAAAACCAGCAAAAGACTGGCCGGTTGCTATATGAGAATAGCTAAAAAGAGTGCCGACGGCAAATAAAACCGTCCCACTCTTTTTCCTTGTTCAAAATAGACTGTTCCTTGTTCTTCAATCTGAGAAATAAGTATTTCTTTCTATTACAAACTGGTTCTGTGATTGGTTAATAAGAATATCCGCTTGGGCTTGATACGCCTCATAGTAAGCACGATACTGGTCTCGTCGTTCTTTCTCCATCGCTTTAACAAAGTCTTGACTACGATTACGGTGAGCAACATCTCTCGTAAGTCTTCTTGCTAGGGATGTTGCTTCGTCCGTATAGAGGCAAATTCTCACATCAAACAAGGCAGAGGGTAAAAATGCAACAGACATCCCTTCCACAATGAGAATTGGCTTTTCTCCTGACAAACGCTTGCTCTGTTGCCAGTCTCTTTCAATCGTCAAAATATCCAAACCTGCTTGCAGAGCTTTGATATCACGCTCTAAACTCCCCAATTCATGAGCAAGAGGCATACAGGCTGTCACTTTTTGATCTAGAAAACTCCGAGGCGCAACCAAATCACGTACCGAACCATCTAGGACATAGACATCCGTCTCTAACAGATTGGCCCTATTTTTGCCAATCAAGGTCCAAAGTTCCTGCGCAAGCACGCTTTTCCCTGAACCTCCATGGCCATAAATCCCAAGAGTTTGTAGATTTCCCTTATCCATTTCCTGGTAGAGGGAGTTTAGAAAGATTTCTTTTTCCATGATTAAAAATTCCGTTTTGAACTATTGTATCCATACCGCTCCACAAAATCTTCCCGGAACTCTAAGAGATTGTCATCCATGATGGCTTGACGGACATTGCGCATCAGTTTGAGCAAGAAATACAGGTTGTGGTAGCTGGTCAAGCGGATACCAAAGGTCTCATCTGCCTTGAGCAAGTGACGAAGATAGGCCCGCGTATAATTACGGCAAGTGTAGCAATCACAATCATGGTCAAGCGGTGTAAAGTCTTCAGCAAACTGGGCATTTTTCACCACCAAACGTCCCTCGCTGGTCATACAGGTTCCGTTGCGGGCAATCCGTGTCGGCAAGACACAGTCAAACATATCCACCCCGCGGATAACGCCGTCAATCAAGCTATCAGGCGCCCCAACCCCCATGAGGTAACGCGGTTTATTTTCTGGCAAGAGGGGCGTTGTGAAGTCAAGTACCGCATTC
The DNA here is from genome assembly GCF_001921845.1 of Streptococcus cuniculi. Lineage (GTDB taxonomy): Bacteria > Bacillota > Bacilli > Lactobacillales > Streptococcaceae > Streptococcus > Streptococcus cuniculi. The sequence continues at coordinate 99,980 of NZ_MSJM01000003.1, forward strand.
ATCTCTTCGTGGGATTCTCCAACAGCCAAACCTCCGATAGAGTAGCCCGGAAAATCCATGCTAACCAAGTCATGCGCTGACTGGCGGCGCAAATCCTCAAAACCAGCTCCCTGTACAATCCCAAACAAGCCTTGGTCATGCGGACGGCGGTGGGCTTTCAAACCACGCTCTGCCCAACGGCTGGTGCGTTCAATTGATTTTTTAACATAATCATAGGGCTGATAGAACTGCGGACATTCGTCAAAGCTCATCATAATGTCGCTTCCCAGATTGTTCTGAATAGAAATCGCCTTTTCAGGTGATAAAAACATTTTTGAGCCATTGAGGTGATTTTTAAAGGTCACCCCCTCTTCTGTGATATTTCTGCTATCCGCCAAGGAATAGACTTGGAAACCGCCACTATCTGTCAAAATAGCTTGGTCCCAGTTCATGAATTTGTGCAAACCACCCGCACGCGCAATCAGCTCATCGCCCGGACGAAGCCAGAGGTGATAGGTGTTGGATAAGATAATCCCTGAACCCATTTCTTTGAGTTCTTCTGGCGACTGGGTCTTGACCGTTGCTTGTGTCCCAACAGGCATAAACATGGGCGTTGGAAAGGTGCCGTGTGGCGTGATAATCTCGCCCAAACGCGCACCCGTGTGCTTTTCTTTCTTGATCAATCGATATTGAATCGGTGATGTCATTTTCTACCTCCCACTAGGAAAAACAGTCCTAGGTTATTTGTCTTGACGAAAGGATTTCTCTTATAACCAGTTCGTCTCTCGTCTTATCTAGTACGAAATAAAAACTGAAAGACGATTATGCTCTATAAAATAAAGCATTTCTGCAAAAAGAAACCGTGCAAGCCTCTCTAGTCTATCAAAAAAAGGCTGGCTTGTCACCTCATATTATGCTACACTATAGGAAGGAGGTTTTTATGTTTTCAATTCAACAAATTCGTGCTAAAGCACGCCAAAAACTTGCAGAAACGCCAGGGGCTTATCTGATTGCCCTCATTCCCGTTATTATCGGTGTCGTGATTCAAACGATGAATTACGCACAATCCAATACCCTAGCTCTTCAGCTATTGAATAGCCCTACCCCCGCATCTTACCTTGTCAACTCAACAGCCTTTCCGATTGTCTATGGAATCTTGGCTGATTTAATGGGCTTATCCATCTCGTTGGCTCTTTTCCAAGTGATTTATCACTACCGCGACAGTGTCAGCTTCAAAGACGCTTTTACTATGTTTAACCACGGACGTTTTGGTAGTATCTTGGCTACCTACTTGTTAAAGACACTTTTTCTCTTCCTCTGGGGCTTGATTGCAATGATTGGATTTTCCATCATGGTTGGTGGTGTTATGATGAGCGCTATAGCAACCCTTCTGAATCAAGCAACCGAAGATATTATGGTTGTAGCAGGTGTCATGATTCTTGTCGGACTCCTCATTGGAATCGCAGGAGTCGCTCTCTTTCTTCCACAATTCTATGCTTACTTCCTCGTAGAACCACTTCTATTTGAACAGTTGGCACAGGATACTTATACTGGACCATTTGCGGTCATTAAAGAAAGCCGCCGCTTGATGAAAGGCTATAAAATGAAAGGGTTCGTCTTAAGCCTGTCCTTTATTGGCTGGGCCATCCTTACAGCCCTCACCTTTGGCATTGTCGGAATCTACATGATACCTTACTACCGTACTAGCCACATCTACTTCTACCAAGCAGTCCTTGAAGACCGCGCTATGAAAGAAAACTTTTTTAAAGGTGTGATACCATAATAGACTAAAAACGTATGAAAATTTTTTCATACGTTTTTATATTCGTATTCTTTCAATAAAACATCTCTCACACAAGGAGCCTCACTCCACCATAGGCGATTTCAAATACACATCGACCATTTTCTCCGTTGCTTGAATGGAGTCGATATGGGTACGCTCGTAGGAGTGACTGGATTCGATCCCTGCTCCGAGCAGGGCATGCTTGACATCTGCTCCTGCGTGCATGGCAGCTGAAGCATCCGAGCCATAATAAGGATAGATGTCTAGTTTGTAGGGAATGGCATGCTCTTCCGCAAGGGCAACCAGATGCTGGCGCAACTCGTAATGGTAAGGCCCTGAAGCATCTTTGACACAGATAGAGACGGTGTACTCATCGGTCTGCTGGTCATCTCCCATAGCGCCCATATCAACTGCCAAGTATTCCACTACCTCTTGAGGCAAGCTAGAATTAGCCCCATAGCCGATTTCTTCGTTATTTGAAAAATAAAAATGAGTTGTATAAGGTAGGACAACGCCTTCTTCCTTGTAGACCTTGAGCAGGTTCATCAAAATGGCTGCCGATACCTTATCATCCAAGTGACGGCTCTTGACAAAACCACTTTCGGTGATGACGGTCCGCGGATCAAAGGAAATAAAATCTCCTACCTCAATCCCCAAGGCGCGTGTTTCGTCGGCAGAAGTCACCTTTTCATCGAGGCGAATTTCCATGTTGGTCTGATTGCGCTCTGCCGTTTTGGCATCAGCATAGACATGGACAGACGTCTGATGCATGAGAATGGTCCCCGTGTAGGTCTTGCCATTTTTAGCGACATGGATTAGACAATTTTCCCCTTCAATCGAAGGATAGCCAAAGCCACCGATGAGATCCATCTTCAAGCGACCGTCTGGCTTAATGGCCCGCACCATCGCTCCCAAGGTATCCAAATGCGCTGTCACCACCCGATGTTTGCTTTCATCTGCTCCTGCGACACTAACCATGACGCCACCTTTTGCCGTTTTCACCGCTTGGTAGCCAAAACCTGCCATTTCAGACTGGATATAGTCCATCATCGCTGTTGTATAGCCTGTTGGGGATGGGGTATTGGTTAACCTTACAAGATAATCAATTGTATTCATTTACTGCTCCTTTTGCTTTGTATCCTTTTTACTTTCTTTATTATACCATGCTTGCCAACATTTTTTGATATAATAACAATATGAAAACCTACGAAAAAATTTATACGATTCTATTAAAGGCGACAGACTACGTTAGTGGGGAAGAATTGGCCCAGGAACTCGGCATCTCAAGAACCTCTGTCTGGAAAGGCATTCAGCAATTAGAAAAGCAAGGTCTTGTTATCAAAGCAGGACCCAATCGTGGCTATCGTTTGGAACAGGGCGACCTGTTGCTTGCTGAAGAGATTGAACAAGCACTGAACATCCCTGTTCATTTAAACAAAGACAGCGCCTCGACCCAGCTGGATGCCAAACGTGGCATTGATCGACAAGATGACAGTCCTGCCCTCTACCTAGCACCTTCTCAAACCAAGGCTCAGGGGCGGTTTGGCAGAGCCTTTTTTGCAGCTGAAACAGGGGGGATTTACATGACCCTGCGTTTGCGCCCCGAAGCTAGCTTTCAAGACTTGAAACCCTATACTCTCCTTGTTGCGGCAGCCATTGTCAAAGCGATTAACCAACTGACTGGTATTGCTGTCGAGATTAAATGGGTCAACGACATCTACCTCAATGGCAAGAAAATCGCGGGTATTTTAACCGAAGCTGTCTCTTCTATTGAAGCTCAAGTGGTGACCGACATGATGATTGGGGTGGGACTGAATTTTCACCTGCCTGATTTACCCGCAGAGCTAAAGCAAACCGCAACCAGCCTTTTTACAGAAAGACCTCCTATCACGCGCAGTCAGTTGATTACAGAAATTTGGCGCATCTTTTTCACCACCAGTGAAGAAGAGTTGCTGGCCTTATACAAAGAAAAATCACTTGTCCTAGGAAAACAAGTGACCTTTTCACAACAACACCAGCACTATTGCGGAGTAGCTTGCGCTATTACCGATAGCGGAGCCTTACAAGTCAAACTAGAAGACGGCTCGCTAAAAACCCTCTCCAGTGGGGAAATCAGTCTTTCTTCTTGGTCAGATGCTCCAAGACCTGAATCACCTTGCTCACCCGATAACTAAACCGAAGATTCCGTAAGACAAAGATTCCATAAATGGTCGCCCAAAAATATTCACGCGCAAAAAGCGCCTCATTCATCCAGTAGGTCGCAAGGGCTGTGGTAATGGCAAGAAAGATAAATTGTGTGACTCTCATATTTCTAGTATATCAAAAAATCAGCTCCAAGGCTGATTTTTTGTGCTGTTGCTATGAAACTTCACTATTCAACAACAGAGATAAGACGAACCTTCAAAATATTGGAACGAATGGCTAATTCTTCAATAATCTCTACTAAAGAAACTTCTTTGGGAAGTTGCAAGGTAAAAATATTGCGATAAATCTTCCGACCGTCTACATTTTGGACATCAAACAATACATTGTTTAACTCAATATGATGTTCTGCAAAAAATTCTGTTAAAAATTCTTTTGTCTCCTGACGATGGATAAAATGAACTTCCAGTCGCTTGATTTCAGGAGAAGGTACAATATAGCTGACAATCATCAGCGAAAATAGAACTGCTAGAAAAGCAAGCAAGGCAATGCTATAATATCCCATTCCTAATGCGATCCCAATTCCTGCAACTGTCCAAAGTGAAGCCGCTGTCGTCAAACCAGCGACCCTATGCTTTGTCACTACAATTGTTCCCGCTCCTAAAAAACCAATTCCACTTACAATTGGCGCTAAAAGGCGCACTTGATCCACTTCTATCAGCGGCTGACTCTGTATTTTCTCGTAAAACACCGCACTCTGAATCAAGGCAATAGTCGTAGCACCAATACACACAAGTAGATGGGTTCGAAGACCGGCTGGTCGACTCTTACGCTGCCGATCGTATCCAATAATTCCTGAAAATACGATTGCAAATACTAAACGAATGAATATATCCTGTATTGCCACATTGCCTCCTTTTCATTTATATCTTTACAACTCAGCGCGCATAAATATTAAATTTTATACGTTGTTCTACTACTGTCTGATATCTATTTATATTGTATAAATTCTTAAGCTCTTCCATCATTGGATATTTCATTAAAGAATAAATAATAATGAATAATCTGGGAATAAATATTTGTTTGTTTTTCACAGCCAAATAATTTTTCCTGTACTCTTTATATGTCACCGCATCAATCGGATTCTCCTTATCAACACATTGTATCATATACCGTTCCGTAAAAAACAATACTTCTTCTAAATGGCTATGATTATACAATAAATATCGTTTTAAAGTTTGTATCCACTCACTCCAACTACTCCCCATTGCAACTATCAGCTCACCTAATAACACTTGACTAGAAAGAGAAAACTCAATTTCCTCTTGATTAGCCATATAAGCAAACTGAATCGCTGATAATATAGATAAAAACTCTGAATGATTCTGAAATTTATTCTTATAATGTTGATAATATAACAAATCTATAGGATCATTATTTGATAATAGCTGTACTCCATCAAAAAGATTTTCTAACAATATGTTAACTTGACTAATTGTTAAGTCAAAGGAAAAGAGGGAGAGATACTGCAATGCCTCATGTCTATTTGGAATCTCTTTCCCCTCAAAAACATTTATTAGTCGCTGTTCCAACACGTCTACTGCAGAATCATTATCTGATATAAAACCTAGATGAATAAATTGAGAAATACATCGTTCAAGCATTAAATTTCTTTTAAAATTATCAAACAATCCTAATATATCTTGATTTATCAACGATTCTCTCCTTATCGTAATACCTCTACAGGTATTTTTTCTTGAGTTCCAGAAACTGTTTGCCCGTATATATCTTTAGCCTCTATCAACACACTAATGTTCTTGCCAACTAGACCTTTAGGGAACTGTACTTCATGTCTAAATTCAAAAATAGAATTTCTAACCTTATTGTCAATCATTCGATCTATACCTACATTCTTAGATTGCGAAGCATACACAGTTCCACTAGCTGTATCAACAATCTTATAGTCAACACTTAAAATTTTATTTTGCATCACATATGTTCCATCGCCACGTTTTTCTATATCACTCAAAGAGTTTTGAATAGGTGTAACAACTCCATTAAAGGATAGCTTATCTCCATCATGTATAACTGTACCATCTGCCATATCTATGTCATAAGAAACTAATTGATTAAACGTATTAGCGTCCATATAGTTATCTTTAACAGATAGCTGCCCTGTATTATCTACTCGAGTAATCTGTAACTTATCTCCTTGCTCAAACTTAACGATTGTACTTTTTACCCCATTTGGCAATAGTGGTTCACCGAATGAGTAATAGTACGATTGCATTCTCTTATTATCATTAATAACACCTTGATGTTGTAATGTTCCTACTTCTACATTATAAGTTGCACTAGTGTCAGAAACATTATAGATGACAAAATGAGCGACACCGCTTTGATACTCTTGTGCATCAGCTAAACGCCATTTCGGTAAAATCTCTGCAAATATAGGCGAACCTGATAACTCTGGAATATAATTACTCGGTGACCAGTAACCTGGAAACGGATCTAAAAATAATTCATATCCACGCTGTTCAGAAAATTCTTTAATATTCTCAAAATGATTAGAAGGACTAAAACGAGCTAGCATTCTATCTTTAGCATGATCAATGGCTATATTTTTCTGTGTCCTTCCTTGAATATTGCCATTGGTATCCCTCATTGTTACTACCAAAAGATATTGGCCTGATTTTAATTTTTCAATTGGTCGCCCATTTTTGTCTATAAGATTTACATCCGTTGAATACTCACCTCCTGCTAACAGAGCCGTAAAGGTTCTATCAGTAAAATAAGCTTTGTTCCATATCGCTTGGATTGAACTAGAATCCTCAGCATCATAGACCAAATCTGGCATCATTGCGCTATATAATGGAGTTCTATCATCAGAGGCATAGTAGGATAATAACGGATAATTCACATTCATTGACTGATTGCTCTTTCCCCGCGTTTCCACTACACGAATCGGGGTAGTCGCTCCTGCCTTATAAAGTTCTACAGACAGCGTAGCATCTTGAGGAACTGTCCCATTTAACTTACCGATAACATAAAAGTCTCTCTCTGGAGCGATTCGAGACTGACTGATGGACGGAGTTGTAATCTCCATCTCAATAGTATCTGCTGCAACATGTATCCCTACAAGGCAACCAATCAATACTATACAACAGATGATTCTTTTTTTCATATTTCATACCCTTTTTCTATATAAAGACTAAACACTAATAATCCCGTTTTCACTGCTTAATTGACCACATTCTCCAATTTTCTCAATCAGCTTTTCAGACAGCGGGGTAGCTGTTATGATATGCGAAAATTCCGAGATATTGGCAACTTTTAACAAGGCCTGCTTGGGATACTTGTCTTTTCCAATCATCAACACTTTCTGTTTTGCCTGTTGCAAGGCTATTTTTTGAAAAATCGTGTCACTTTCATAATAACTAGATAAGTTCCCCTCATCATCAACTGCCGCTGCACTTAAAAAAGCCTTATCAACATAGATATTTTTAAAAAACTCTTCCATTATACTGCCTGTTGTAGCATGTTGTGAAAAGTCAATCCATCCTCCTAAAAAGAAGCAACCTTTGACCTGTTCTTTTTCAATCAATGCAATAATAGAAAACGAGTTTGTGATAATGGTTAGAGTTTGAAGCAAGTCTTTATTCCCAAGTAGCGCTTCGATCATCGCTAAAGAAGTTGTACTATTTTCTAGCAGAATGACATCTCCTTCTTCCACCAACTCACTGGCCTTAGCCCCGATTTTAGATTTATAGGCTCGGTTCATCTTACGACGCAAATCAAATGGTAGATAATTTTTGGAACTATCCTTCAGTAAGACACTGCCATGTCTTTTGATAATTTTCCCTTCCGCAGCTAGTTGCTGTAAATCTTTTCTAAGCGTCTCTGTAGAAACACCTAGCTTATCAGATAGTATCGCAATAGAAGAAGCCGGTACTTTTGATAAGATATCTAAAATGGTTGCACGCCTTTTCTCTGCCTTGTTCATGTGTATATCTCCTTGGCTTATTTCAATCTTCTTTTCTATTATCGCATTTTTTTGAAAATAGGCCTACTGTCACTACTCATTTTCACAGTCAAATTCAGCACATTGTCGTCTCAATTCCTGTTTTACATCTGGAGCTACAAACGCAGCATCTATGGCATCTTCTACTAATTTCTTTGCAGTTTCTTTCGTCAGATTAAAATGATGCGAAATCGTTAGAAATTCTTTAGTCAAACTCGTATTCGATACTGTTCTATTGTCCGTATTTAAGGTCACCTGAATACCATCATCTATAAAAGACTGAAAAGGGTACTGAGACCAAGCTGGACTCGCCCCTGTTTGAATATTACAGATTGGGCATAGCTCTAGTGTAACAGGGAAACCTTTGATAAAATCAGTTGCTACCTTGCTGTTTGAAAGAGCAATGCCATGTCCTATTCGAGATGCTCCTAGCTGAACAGCCATTAAGACATTTTCTACGCTCCCAGTTTCTCCAGCATGGATCGTAAAAGGAACCCCTTCACTCTTTGCTCGTGCAAATAATGTTTGATCAAGCGCTGAAAAACCATATTTTACTTCATTTCCTGCCAGATCCAAACCATTTACACCATTTTGATAGTATTTTGAAGCAAGATGAACGATCTGCTGGTTATCTTTGCCTCGCATCATACATAAAATCAAACCTATTTTGATTTTGTAGAGGCTTTGGGCTAGCCGTATTCCTTCTACTACTGCCAACACCGCCTGCTCCATAGACATAGCTTCATTTGCTACATATTCTGGAGCAAATCGTAACTCCATATAAATGATATTCTCTTTTATAGCTTGTTGGGCAACATCTAAGACAGCAAGCTGTAGAGAATGCTCCGTTTTAAGAGCTCCTGTTAACAAAGAAAAACACCGTAAATATTCCGTTAAATTTTGACATTTATCAGGAGCAATCACCAAATCTGCAAGCATTTTAATGGCATCATGTTCAGTCTTATTATAGACTTTCTTTAAAAAATCTAGACTAATAGAGCCATCCAAATGACAATGCAATTCAACTTTTGGAAGTCTTCTTAGTTGCGCTTCATCCAATTACTTTCCCCCTCTTTTAATCTGTTCAATCATATACCGACCTATTGAAACGCTAAATTTCATAGCTTCTGGTATTAGTTCGTGGGGCATATTAACGAGATATTTGTGAATTTCAAAATTAAATAAGCCATCGTACTGGATGCCTCGTAAAGCCGTAAAAATAGCATCCCAGTTACTATTTCCCAAATACGGCAATAAGTGAATGTCTTTTTCATTTGTGTAATCTGAGATATGAAGAGCCTTTAAGCGATGACCCAGTGCCTCTAAAGCCTGCCCTTGGTCAATTTGCATAATTTCTGCATGCTCGCAATCCCAGCAAGCACCTAGACCAGGAACCGCATCTACTAGTTCTATCAATTCTTCTACTTCAACACAATACTGGCGAATAGGCTGAATATGCAAATCCCACATATTTTCCACTGCAAAACTCACCTGATAGTTTTTTGCAACTGCAACCCATTTCTGGAAAAATTCGATGTTTTTCCTCTTGGATTTTGCTTTAAAAAGCACCTCGTCCCGAACTGTTGAAGGATGTACCACTAGCCATTTTATTCCTAAAATATTCGCTCCGACAATACATCTTCTAAATAATTCGTCGTACAGCCGATGATCAATATCCGTCCGACAAAAATCATAGACAATGGCATGCCCCTGTTGAAAGCGAATATTGCAATCTGTAGCAACTTTCTTGATAAAATGAAAATAGTCTTCCCAATTATCTGTTTTTAAAGGACTCTCATAAGTAATTAAATCATGAAAACAAAAGTCTAAAATGGTGTAGCCCGCTTCTGCACAGAGTCGAATAACCTTTTCCTGAGGAATCAGCTCCCCATCTCGCCTTTCAAATAAAATATTTGTCGATGTTGATAATTCCATTATTTCTTCCTCACTTCCTTTCTTGTGTATCTAATAGCTGTGCAAGTATTTCTCCCACACCATCTGCCGAAGAAAGACTCGTTACTATCTGAGCAGACCGCTTAGCATCTGAGCTCGCATTTGCTACTGCTACTGCAATTCCAGATGCCTTAAATAACGCAATATCATTCTCATTATCTCCAATCGCCATTATAGTAGAAAACTCCCTCTTCTTCAGGCGACAATAATGATCTATTCCTGTTTTTTTGCTCACGTCTTTGTGTACAATTTCCACGCCTTGATTGCCATAACGTGTGATATTTACAAGCCCCTCTAACTTTTGTAATTCCTCATCTAGTAGATACAAGGCATTTTCTGTCAATATATTCACCTTTATCAATTGCATCGTCGCAAAATCAAGTGGCTGAATAGCAAAATAATCCCCTCGCTCCCTGCGCTTACGCTTGGATGCGGCTGTTTCTCGATGGCAGTATTCAACGCCACCAAGTGAGTACAATACTGTCATGTCAAAAGAATCAGCCAACCTTACTAAACTTTCTAGTAATTTTACTGGAAATACATGTTCAAAAATGATAGTATCTCCTTGATAAACCAGTGCTCCATTACAAGCAACAACAAACATATCCTCTTGTTGAAGCTGTACCACTAAAGGATGGATTCTACTAGGCAAGCGCCCTGAAGCGAATACAAAGTCGATTTTATATTCTTTCAAAAGCTTGATTCTTGTAACCACCTTGCTAGGTAGCATTTCTCCTTTTTCAAGCAAGGTTCCATCAATATCGCAAACCACTGTTTTTATCGTTTTCATTTTTTCCATCTTAACGCAAAGCTCCTTATTCCAGTTGACTGAAATAAGGAGTAATTTTTTATTCATTTACCCGAATATATTCAGCCAAAGCCTCATTGCTCTTCGTGCTCAATTCTTCAACCGCTTCATCAACCGATAGTTGTTTCTGGGCAAATCTTCCCATGGTATCTTTGACAATATCATTCACTTCCCAGTTCACCAAGTCAAACGGTTCTTGCGCCATTGGACTTGATGCCTTCATCTGTTCTAAGGCCACTTTATAATTAGGGTTCTTAGCATAGAACTCAACCATAGAATCGAGTTTCTCAGTATTTTTATTTACTGGTATGTAACCTGTCGCTTGGGACCAAGTCGCCTGAACTTCAGGTGATGTTGCATACTTAATAAAATCCCAGGCAGCAGCTAACTTATTATTATCCCCACGATTATACATAACAAGAGCACTTCCTCCGACACTAGCACCACTAGTATCTTTTTCGTTCACTTTTGGAAGAAAGGCGGTCTTCCATTGGAATTTATCTCCAACCAAGTGGTTAATTGCTCCTAATCGAGCAGAAGATAAGAGGACCATAGCATTTAATCCTGATGCAAATTCTTCATTTGGATTATCTTCCAAATATTTATAGCTTCCTGATTGAACCACCTTTTCCCACTCAGTCAAAAATGCCTTTAAGGTACCATCTTTTCCCATAGTATACTCTGTCATTGGCTGAAGACGCCCACCTTCATTATCTCCCATGAAACTCTTTTCTGACTGACTTACAATAAAGTTGGCAAGCTGGTAACGGGCAATTTCTGTATTTAAACCTGTTACTCCATCTACCTTACCCAAATCGGTACTGTACTGTGCTAATTCTGCAATAGTAGCAGGTGCTTCAGTATGCCCAGCTTTCTTCAGTAAATCTTCATTGTAATACAATAACAAGGTTGAAACATTCATTGGAACTCCCATAATTTTTTCTTTATAGGTAAAGGTCCGCAATAAATGTGGATAATAGTCATCCGTAGTAATGCCAGCATTTTTTGAATCAAAAAATTCTTGTGCTGGTACAATTTCTTCTAGAGCAGATAAACTAGGAATATCGCTTCCTACTGTTTGAATAATATCAGGAGCATTTTCTATATCATCGGTCGACGCAGCCATCTTGACTTTGCTAGCAATTCCCGTATCTTGAAAGACTGGTGTAACAGTCACCCCTTTTTCTTTTCCAACCGTTGCATTGTAATCCGCTACAATTTTTTCTAAAGCATCCGCATTCGGCCCCTTCATGGCATGCCAAAATGTAATATCAACAGGTTTCACCTCATCCATAAGTGTTACCGAATTAGTTGATTCTGATGATTCTTTACTGCTTTCCCCACTTGATCCACAAGCCACTAGTAGCATGGAAGCACATAGTGCAAAGCCCATTTTTGCCATTTGAAATGTCTTCTTCATTTTTTTCTCCTTCTGAGATCCTTCTAACTGACCTATTGCGACAACATTCTATCCTTTTACACCACCTGACATCATTCCTTTCTTTATATAGCGTTGGAAACTCAAGAATACAATCACAGATGGTAATAAAATGATAATTGCAGCTGCCATGATAATACCATGAGGACTGGCATCCGGAAAGTTTAAGAGTGTCACAGCTACTTGAGCTGTTCGTTTTTCATTTTGATTCGTAACAAGTAGTGGCCATAGGTACTGATTCCATACTCCCACAAAAGATGAGATAAATGTGGTGACAAGCACTGGCTTTGAGGAAGGAAGTAACACCCTCATAAAGAACATGAAATTACTACATCCGTCCATCATCGCTGCTTCTCTAATCGATTTAGAATAGGACATAAAATACTGCCTCATCACAAAAACATTGACTACTGTTACAAAAAAGACAATCATCATACCAAGATAGGTGTTAATCAAGCCTAGCTTGGCAACTGTATGGTAATTTTTAATAATCAACAGATCAGCGGGAATCATCATTGTTCCCAAATATAGCATGAACAATAATTTTTTCCCTTTAAATTCAAAAAAAGAAAAGGCAAAAGCTGCTGTACTTGCTGTAAAAAGACGAACGCAAGAAGCGCCAATTGTAATAAGAAATGAATTCAATAAAAAGCGAGCGAGTGGGGCATTCGTAAATGCTGAAATGTAATTTTGTAGATAGAACGTGCTTGGAAAGAGCACAATTTTTCTAGTCAAAATCTCATCTGAATTCATGAATGAAATAGAAAGGGCATATAGTATCGGTAAAATCACAAGTAGACCGAGCCCTACACACATTGCTTGATAGGCAACTGATTTAATGTGGTTCATCAATAATTCACACCTTTCTTTTCATAAACAAAGCTAATCATGACAAATAGAAATGTGATGAAAAATCCAACTACTGAAGCAGCGTACCCAACATTATAATTTTGATTCACAATCGCTGTGCGGTAGATAAAGGATACAATCGTTTCGGTTGTCCCATTTGGTCCACCATGCGTTAAAATCAAGGTTAAGCCACTTGTAATCATTGTTTTGGCAATAGATGATACTAGTAAAAACAAGAGAGTTGGCGAAATACAAGGAATGATAATTTTATAGACTAACTGCACCTTGTTGACACCATCAATAATTGAACTTTCCAGTATTTCTTCTGGAATACTGCGAATCGCTGTCAACATAAAGAGAAAATTAAACCCAATATTCAGCCAGATTTCCATTGCAATGAGAGACGGAAGAGCTGTCAATCTTTCTTTAAGCCAATTGATATCTAATCCTAATATTTTGTTAACAATACCAAGGTTCGGATTGAGCATCAGTTGAAAAATCATTGCTATAACAGATAAGGAAACTGCCATAGGGAGAGAAAATAGCGCTTCGTAGATTATTGAAGTCTTTGTTTTTTTACGAGCTATGATTGCAAGTAACAATCCGATTCCTAATGAACAAGGAATGGTAATCAAGGCATATTTGATTGTATTAAAAACAGCTTGTATAAATTGTTCATTTTTAAATAGAAGAAGATAGTTTTCAAATCCAACAAATGCCTTTCTAACACCTGATGCATTGACAATAAATAAACTATCAATAATATTTTGAACAAAGGGAAAATATGTAAAACTTGCCAACAAAAGCATTGAAGGAAATAAATAGAGAAAAGGCTCCATCTTCTTCGCCATCTTTTTCATGCCGTTTACTCTCCTACTCTACCTCTACTAGGAAATGTTCGAAATTTTATCAAATAAATCTTGCATCAAATTATCTCGTTTGACATTATAGACATACTTGATAAAATGCCTGCGGGGATCATAACTATAGTAATGGTTGTCTTGCATAATCGGACTAGTTACAAGTTTATCCAACATAAAATCACCATCTAATAGCCACGCAACAGGTACAACATCCCATATCGCCCTAGACCAGACTTTCCCACCATAGGTAATCCTTGCCTCTTCAGCCGTCTTTGAAATCATGTAGTCACAAAAATCATTTTTACCCTTTAGCCAGTATTCTAATTCTGGTCCTGTTGTAGTAAAATGGTCAATTACACCTTTTCCAGGAAATTGAACCAATGCTACTCCAGAATCTAGCAATACTCTTGCAGCGGCTACATCTTGTCCAGAATTAAAGGAGGTATTATCATGCCAGTCATAACTCAATCCCCCAAGCCACAGTACAACGATTTTATCGATGATGCTAGGTTCTAATAAAATAGCTGACGCAATATTGGTCGCTGCAGCAATACCAATGACATAGAGAGGATTTTCCGCTGTATACTGCATCGCTCGTTCAATTAAATCATCTACAGCAGCAGAATGCTGGGGAGTAACTGTATTTTTTAAAAAATCTGTTGATCCACGATAGGTAACTTCTTGATAATCATAATTATCAATCAATTTATACACATTTAAAATCTCTTGATAGCTTCTTTCCATGCCATCTTCTGGACTAACTGAATGGTGATTAAAAAAAGGTGCAGCATACACAGCTTTCAGCGATAATTTTTCACTAGATTGTATCAGATAGACCAAAGCAAACTGATCATCAATTTCGTTATAGGTATCTGTATCTAGTACAACATCGACCTTCCCCTTTGGCTTCTCTAGTTGTTGCAAAATTTTTACATTGTCAATCATTATCCATCTCCTTTGGTAAGCGTTTACATTTTATATCCTACTCCTTTCTTCTCGCTTTGTCAAGAAAAAATATGCTTTTTTACAACTTTTTAAACAAATAATTGGTTTTAGACAACTTTTATATAAAAAAACGTTATTTCTCACTAGTGCAAGAAATAACGCATCTAAATAAATCCGAACTAATCCTCCACAATCGTGACCGCATCGGCTAGGAATTGGAAGGCTTCTGGGACGAGTGGCTCTTCTTCGACTGCTGGTGTCGCTTCTTTTTGTCCTTTGGCTTTGGCAGAAAATTCCGCCCGAATGGCTAGCCAATCTTCGTGGGCAATGGCTAGAATGTGGGGTGAAAAGCCTGCTGCCTTACTTAGGATATTACCAAACATGGCATCTAAATTTTCCCGTTTCATGGTTTGTTCGGCATTAAAGGCTGATTCAAAGGCAAGAATAGCATGGTGTTCATTGGCCGCAACAGGTTGAGAACCAACCAACAAGGCCTTGTCCGCCCCAGATAAACTTTCGATAATTTCTCCCCAAGCATTCTGCAGGCGGGTTAAATTTTCCCGTGCCAGACTTGGATTTTCCATGGCTTCTTGTAAAATTGCATGCACCTTATTGGTATCTGGACGGTATTTTTTATTGGCTTGTGGTTTACGTGAAACTGGCTTGACCTCTAGTGGCTGTTTGCCAAGACTGGCTAGTTGTTGTTGCAGGGATTGAACTTGAGCTTGGAGGGCTTGAAGCTGTTCCCGCAGATTGTCTGGAATGGCCTCCTGTCCTTGCTTGACCTCTTGGTGCTTATCTTCTGCCAAGCGAATGGTCATCATTTCCGCATAAATCTTGGGCTGGGGACTCGTCTTGATATCCGTTAAGGCACGGGTAACCGTCTCAATCATGGTGAAAATCCGTTCCTGTCCCATTTGGAGATTGTCTGCAAAAACTGTGCTGGTATGAGGATTTTCCCCACCTGTCTGCACAATCAGCAAGTCCCGCAAATAATAGAGAACATCTGTCGTAAAGCGAATCATACTC
This sequence comes from Streptococcus cuniculi, assembly GCF_001921845.1. GTDB lineage: Bacteria > Bacillota > Bacilli > Lactobacillales > Streptococcaceae > Streptococcus > Streptococcus cuniculi. The sequence goes on from NZ_MSJM01000003.1 coordinate 115,790, forward strand.
TTTCCATTATCAAAAATGGTCTGTAAATGCTGTAAGGCTGTCGGAGCATCCTCTTCACGGATACTTTCCATATAGGCATCGAGGGCCTTGAGACCAATCGAACCCGTAATCTCTTCTGCCACCTCAAGGGTCAAATCATGGTCTGCACTAAGGCTAAGGGCCTGATCCAAGATAGACAAGGCATCCCGCATCCCACCTTCAGCACGACGGGCAATCATGGAAATAGCCTGATCATCAAAGCCGATTTCTTCTTGCTTAAGGATAGTTGCCAAGTGGCGCGTGATGTCTCCTATCTTAATCGACTTAAATTCAAAGCGTTGTACCCGTGACAAAATCGTCGCTGGAATCTTATGGAGTTCTGTCGTTGCAAGGATAAAGACCACATTTTCAGTCGGCTCTTCCAAGGTTTTTAAGAGGGCATTAAATGCCCCTGTTGAGAGCATGTGGACCTCATCGATAATGTAAACCTTGTAACGGGCAAGGCTCGGCGCATAGGTAGACTTATCCCGAATATCACGGATTTCATCGACCCCGTTATTTGAAGCTGCATCAATCTCAATCACATCTTCCAAACTGCCTTCCGTAATGGCTTTACAGATGTAGCAGTCATTACAAGGCTCCCCACCTACTTGATGGGGGCAGTTCATGGCCTTGGCAAAGATTTTTGCAGCAGATGTCTTTCCTGTTCCACGAGGTCCAGAAAAGAGATAGGCATGACTGATTTTTTCTTGTTCAATGGCCTGCTTGAGGGTGGTTGCAACCACTTCTTGCCCAACCATTTCGCCAAAGGTTTGGCTACGATATTTCCGATAAAGGGCTTGATACATTAGTTTCTCTCTCCAAACATGGCAAAATTCCAATCCGTTCCCTCAACCAAGAGAGCTACGAATCGCTCAAGATATTCCTTGTCAATGGCATCGTAATCTGCGACCAAGTGCGAATCCAAGTCAAGTACGCCCAGCAATTGCCCCTCTTTTATCATGGGCACGACAATCTCAGACAGAGCTGCCGCATCGCAGGAAATATAGTTGGCATGGGTCCGCACATCGTCTACGATGATGGTTCTGCTTTCTTGGGCAGACTGGCCACAAACACCCTTTCCAAGTGCAATATGGACACAGGAAACGCCGCCTTGAAAAGGCCCTAAAATCAATTCTGTCCCATCAAAGAGATAATAGCCTGTAAAGACAGAATTAGGAAGAGTCTGATTAAGGAGGGCTGCGCTGTTGGACAGGTTGGCCAAAGCATTGCGTTCGCCGTCAAGAAGCCCTGCTAACTGGGCTAAGAGTAAGTCATAGGTTGATTTTTTTTCTTGTTCTAACATAGTTCATATTATAGCACAAAAGCGGGCAAAAAGAGGGTCCTAGCCCCTCTTTTCTGATGAAATTCTTTCTTTGCCTGATGCTTTTTCCTCTTCATCTTTTCTCCAATAGGCAGGGCGATTGCGTTCATAAGCAACAATCAACTCCTCATACTGGAGCGTAATACCAATATCATCCAGACCATTTAAGAGCTTGTATTTCCACTCGCTGTCAATGTCAAAGTGAAATTCGCCCACGGGTGAGCTGATGGTCTGCTTTTCTAAATCAACCGTCACCTCATCATCAGGGGAAAGATTTGCTAATTTCTCACGGACTTCCCTTGGCTGGACAATGGGCAAGATGCCGTTGTTCAATTCATTATTGTAGTGAATATCTCCAAAAGAACCTGCAATCACGACCTTAAAACCATAATCTGACAAGGCCCAAGCTGCGTGTTCCCGTGACGAACCCGCACCAAAATTATCCCCTGTCACTAGAATAGTTGCTCTTCGATACGCGTCCTGATTAAAGATAAAATCAGGATTTTCCGTGTAGGCATGATCCAGATACCGCCAAGCGTACATGAGATACTTGCCAAACCCTTTTTTATCAATGAGCTTGAGAAACTGCTTGGGTAGAATTTGGTCGGTATCAATATTGTCATTCATCAGCGGAACCGTCGTTCCTGTATAAGTGGTAAATTTTTCCATCCTACTCCACCTCCGCCAGTTGTCTCACATCCACAAAGCGCCCAGCAATGGCTGCCGCAGCTGCCATGGCAGGACTGCACAGATGGGTCTTAGCTCCAAAACCTTGTCGGTCTTCAAAATTCCGATTGCTGGTTGAGGCACAATGGACACCGTCTGGCACTTTGTCTGGATTCATGCCCAAGCACATGGAGCAGCCCGGATCTCGCCATTCAAAACCTGCTTCGAGAAAAATCTTATCCAAGCCCAATTTTTCAGCTGCTCGCTTGACCGGTCGGCTCCCCGGCACGACAATGGCTGTCAAATGGGGCGCGATTTTCTTGCCCTTGACAAATTTGGCTGCCAGCTCCAAATCACTCAAGCGCGCATTGGTACAGGAGCCGATGAAGATATAGCCCAGTTCAATTTCTTCAATCTTCTGCCCTGGACGGGTTCCCATGTATTGATAAGCCCGCTCATCATTCATGTCCTTGATAGCTGGAAATGGTTCATCAACCTCAACCCCCATAGAGGGATTGGTACCCCATGTTACCATAGGTGCTAGACGTGAGACATCCATGCGAATGACCTTGTCGTAAACGGCATCGTCATCTGAAACCAAGGTTTGCCAATCCGCAATCGCAGCTTCAATGTCACGAGGAGCATTGGCAGTTTGTCTCACGTACTCATAGGTCGTTTGGTCAGGATTCATCATGCCAATTTTTGAGCCAAATTCAATGGACATATTGCAAATGGTCATGCGTTCTTCCATGCTGAGGCGCTCGATTGCATCACCGCGGTATTCCACTGCATAGCCAACCCCCAAGCCAACACCATGCTGCGCAATCAAGGCGAGAATAAAATCCTTGGCATAGACTCCTTTTGGGGGTTGACCGACAAATTCGACCAAGAGTTTTTTAGGCTTAACTTGCCAGATGGTCTGGGTCGCAAAGACATGCTCGACTTCACTCGTTCCAATTCCAAAAGCCAAGGCACCAAAGGCACCGTGCGTTGCCGTATGGCTATCTCCGCAGACGATGAACTTCCCTGGTTGTGTACGCCCTGTTTCTGGCCCAATCATGTGGACAATGCCTTGGAGTTCAGAGCCATGATTAGCGCAGTCAATACCAAATTCGACCACATTTTCCGCCAATTTGTCCATCTGTGCTTTTGAAATCACATCCCGAATATCATAGATATTGACCGTGGGTACATTATGATCAAAGGTTCCGTAGGTCAAATCAGGTCTCCGCAGGCGTCTACCTGCATCACGCAAGCCTTGAAAGGCCTGAGGGCTCGTCACCTCATGGATATAATGTTGGTCAACGTACATGAGCTGGGGTTGCCCCTCTTTGCCTGTAATGACATGGCGCTCCCAGACCTTATCTAAAATCGATTTTCCAGCCATTCTACCTCCAAATCCAGTAAATGATTGCTCCGTCAATGATTAACCCAAGGAACCAAGCCAATTGAAAATACCATTTCTTCGTCTTATGATGAAAACGGGTTCCACCAGCCCAGGCACCAAGACCACCTCCCAGAATACTCATTGCAAGCAAGGTTTTCTCAGGGATTCGATAGGCTTGTTGCCGCGCTTTTCCCTTGTCCAAGCCATAGGTGACAAAGACGATTAAATTCCAGACCACGAGGGCCATACTTACCATTTGTTTGATTGTCATAAGTGTTTTATAATTGCATCTACCGCTTCAAGGGTAGAGGCATTTCCTCCTAAATCTCTTGTCAAGATGCCCGCCGCAAAACTGGCTGCAACAGCATCTTCTATCTTTTGAGCGACTGCACTTTCTCCAAAACTCTCACGCAACATCATAGCAACGGACAAAATCATGCTGACGGGATTGGCAATCCCCTGCCCCGCAATATCAGGAGCAGAGCCATGAATTGGCTCGTAGAGACTAGCTCCCGTTCCGTGACTGGCAGACGGCATGACCCCCAGCGTCCCAGACAAGACACTAGCCTCATCTGACAAAATATCACCGAAGAGATTTTCCGTCACCAGTACGTCAAATCGAGCAGGATGGGTAATCATCACCATGGCTGCGCTATCGACCAATTGGTGCTCCAAGACTACATCGGGATAGTCTTGGGCAATGCGATCCGCCACTTTTCGCCACAATTTTGAGGTCGCAAGGACATTTTGCTTGTCAATGCTGGTCACTTTTTTCTTCCGTGTTCTGGCTAATTCAAAGGCCTGACGCAGAATCCGCTCAATCTCAAAGGCCTGATACTCATTGACATCACGCGCCACATCTTCTTGTAACTCATGCTGACCGAAGTAAATCCCGCCTGTCAACTCGCGCACCACCACAAAATCCACATCGGCAATTCGCTCCTCTTTCAAAGGCGAGAGATGTTTCAAAGCAGGGAAAATGGTAACAGGACGAATATTGGCATAGAGCCCCAATTCCTTACGAAGGGCCAGCAAGCCTTCTTCTGGCCGAACAGGAGCGCTATCGTACTGAGGACTGCCAATCGCAGCAAGAAGCACCGCATCTGCTCTTTGACAAGCCTCCAAGGTGTCTGGGGGAAGCGGGTGCCCCTTGGCATCAATTCCTGCACCACCAAAGGCTTTTTCTACAACTTCATACTCAAACGAAAGGCTTGATTGAACCGCTTCTAACACCCGCAAACCTGCCTGCATGATTTCAGGACCAATTCCGTCTCCTGCAAGGGCAACGATTGTTTTTTTCATGCTATCCTCCTTGACTATTCCATCATATCACGATAGGACACCGTTTGGCCAATCGTTCCTTCATTTTCTTTTTGAACGAAGATATTGGCATGGATATAGGCAATAGCGCTCGCTTTCAAGACATCAAAATCTAGCCCTGAAGCATTGAAAATCGTCTCTGTTGCCTGATTTTCAACCGTCACCAAGACACGCGCCTGCGAGTCGATTCCGTCGGTCACAGCCTCAATATTGTAAGACAAGAGTTTGGCTTCCTGATGGAAAAAGTCATCAATGGCATTGAAAATCGCTTCAACACTCCCTTTGCCAGTTGCCTGACATTCGACTTTCTCACCGTCAGTATTGACCAAGCGAACCATCGCTATCATCTGCTCGCCGTCCACCGCAAGGGTCAAATCATCAAAGTGGAAGCCTTCTGGATTTTCCACCGTCACACCTGCAATCAAGGCCCGAATATCGGCATCGGTAATCTCTTGTTTCTTATCCGCCAAGGCCTTAAACTTGCTGAAGAGTTCATTGATTTCTGCCTCGTCAAATTCCAGCGCCAATTCTTTTAATTTCTCCACAAAGGCATGGCGACCAGAGAGTTTGCCAAGCGGTAGGCTATTGCTCTTGACACCGACCAATTCTGGTGTAATGATTTCATAAGTAAGGGGATTTTTAAGGACACCGTCTTGGTGAATGCCTGACTCGTGCGAAAAGGCGTTCCCACCGACCACAGCCTTGTTCTTCGGAATGGCAATACCAGAAAAACGTGACACCATTTCAGAAGTGTTAATCGTTTCATTGAGGACAATGTCCGTCTCTACCTGATAGTAGTCCGCACGGATATTAAGGGCCACAGCTACTTCTTCTAAAGCCGCATTTCCTGCCCGCTCACCGATTCCATTAATCGTGCCTTCCACACGACCTGCCCCATTTTTAATGGCTGAAAGACTGTTTGCCACCGCCATACCAAGGTCATCGTGACAATGAGGGCTAAAGATAATCTCATGGTCTGACGTGACATGCTCGATTAGATACTTAAAAATCTGCCCATATTCCTCAGGCGTGGTAAAGCCGACCGTATCAGGAATGTTTATGTAGGTCGCTCCCGCATCCACCGCAGTCTGAACAACCTCTAAAAGAAAATCCAGCTCCGTCCGCGTTCCATCTTCAGGTGAAAATTCGACAATGTCAAATTTAGACCGAGCATAGCTGACGTATTCTTTGATATTCTCAAGAATCTCTTCCTTGGTCTTTTTCAGCTTAAACTCACGGTGAATGGGACTGGTGGCGATAAAGACATGAATCTGCGGGTATTTGGCATCTTTTAGAGCTTCATAGCAAGCATCAATGTCTGATTTGACCAAGCGCGCAAGACCTGTTACAGCTGTGGTTTTCATGGCTTTTGCAATCTCATTGACCGCTGTAAAGGAATCTGGACTGGCTGCTGGAAAACCTGCCTCAATGGCTGAAATGCCCCATTTTTCTAACTGCTTGGCAATGGCAATCTTTTCCTTAATCGAAAAATTCACTCCCGGGGTCTGCTCGCCGTCGCGAAGACTGGTATCAAGAAATTCAACTGTACGCATAATCTACTCCTCTTTCTCCATAAATAAAAACATCTCACTTGACCAAGCGAGATGTTTGCCCGCTTGGTAAGCCAAACAGGACTAATGCTGGTATGCACTAGCCCCCTCGTCGCAACAATAAGTTCATAGACGAAACGAGTTTCATTTGACTTTCTCCTTTTAGATGAATGAACCTATCATACCATTTTTTAGCTGTTATTGCAACAATTTTCTGTATTGTTTTAATTATCTGATAATTCATTCTTAAAAAGAAACGGATTATATCCGCCTCCTATCTCTACTAACCACGGCTACGCAAAATGCTCTCAACCTTGGTATTGATCAAGTCGATAGCAACGACATTGGACACACCTTCTGGAATGACAATATCCGCATAGCGCTTGGTTGGCTCGATAAATTGATGGTACATGGGTTTGACTACGCCGAGATACTGCTCAATCACGCTATCTAAGCTACGACCCCGCTCTTCCATATCCCGCTTAATCCGACGGATAATCCGCACATCATCATCTGTATCCACAAAAATCTTAATGTCCATCAAATCGCGCAGACGCTTGTCTTCTAGGACAAGAATGCCCTCTACGATAAAGACATCTTGCGGTTCTTGATGATAGGTCTTGTCTGAACGGGTATGCTGGGTGTAATCATAAATCGGAATATCCACTCCACGTCCTGCCAACAATTCGCTGAGATGATAAATCATCAAATCTGTATCAAAGGCTAGGGGGTGGTCATAGTTGGTCAAAATCCGCTCTTCAAAGGTCAAATGCGATTGATTTTTGTAGTAGGAATCGTGTTCGATCATCGAAATGCGGGCATTGGGGAAATTATTTAAAATGGCGCGTGAAACACTGGTTTTTCCACCTCCTGATCCACCAGTTACGCCAATAATAATCGGTTTTTGTGCCATGGGTCACTCCTCATTTGTATTCAACCTATTGTACCATAAAATGAGCTTCCCGTGTCAAACAATTTCTACTTCCGACATTCTCTCTTCATTCATGGTATAATAGTCTTATCAAATCAATAAAGGAAGCATCATGTTAACATTAGGCATTATTGGAACAGGAGCAATTGCGCATCATTTTATCGCAGCAGCTCATGAAACAAAAAAATACCAACTGGTAGCCGTCTACTCACGGACCATGGAAAGCGCAAGAACATTCGCAGAACGCTATGACACAGATATTCAGCTCTACGCAGATATGGAGGCATTTCTAGCAAGCAGCTTTGATGTTCTCTACATCGCCAGTCCTAACTCCCTCCACTACGGGCAGGCAAAAGCTGCGCTTCTAGCCGGAAAACACGTCATCATCGAAAAACCAGCAGTCACACGACCAGAGGAATGGACTGACCTGGTGAATACAGCAAAAGAACAATCCGTCTTCGTCTTTGAAGCAGCCCGCAATTACCACGAACAGGCTTTTACTATCATTGCTGATTTTTTAGCGGACAAGGAGGTTTGGGGTGCGCATTTTAGCTATGCTAAATATTCGTCCAAAATGCCTGACCTTCTTACTGGAAAAACACCAAATGTCTTTTCTAGTCAGTTTGCCGGTGGTGCTCTCATGGATTTAGGAATTTATCCTATCTATGCCAGCATTCGCCTTTTTGGTGAGCCAATGGATGCCCACTATTTCGCTCATCAACTGCCAAATAGCGTGGATTTGAACGGCTCTGGTCAGTTGATTTATCCTGACTTCCAAGTAACCATTCAAACAGGAAAAGATATCAACAGCTCGCTTCCTGCTGAAATCTATACTAATCAGGGAACACTTGTCTTGGACACAATCGAGCATATCAGTTCTGCTATTTTCCACCCGCTAAAAGGAGAAGCTATTCCTCTTTCTATCCAGCAAGCGCCTCATACCATGTTAGAAGAAGTGGAACGATTTGCGGACATGATTGCAAGCCCGCAACCTGAACACTATGAAAACTGGCTAGCAGCTGCTCAGGCAGTCCACAACACACTTTACCACATGCGGCAGACTGCCCATATCCATTTTGAAGGAGATGTGAATGAAAACGACACTTCCCGCTAGTTGGCAAGACCAGCTAGACCAGGCTGGCTTTACCAGTTTTACCCCTATTCAAGAACAGATGTTTGAGCCGATTCATGCAGGAGAAACAGTCCTTGGAATCAGCCCGACAGGGACTGGTAAGACCTTGGCTTATCTGCTCCCGACCCTCTTGACCATTCAGCCAAAAAAGGCCCAGCAGTTGCTGATTCTAGCACCGAATACTGAACTGGCAGGACAAATCTTTGAGGTGTGTAAAACCTGGGCCGAATCGATTGGACTTCAGGCGCAGTTATTCCTATCTGGCTCTAGCCAAAAACGCCAAATCGAACGCTTGAAAAAAGGGCCTGAAATCTTGATTGGTACTCCGGGGCGGATTTTTGAGCTGATTAAACTCAAGAAAGTCAAGATGATGAATGTCCACACCATTGTCCTAGATGAATTTGACCAGTTGCTCAGCGATTCTCAATATCCTTTTGTCGATAAAATTTGTCGCTACGCGCCACGTGATCATCAGTTGATTTACATGAGTGCAACCAGTCAAGTTGATCCAGACAAACTAGCTCCCCATACCCGCACGATTGCCATTGACAATATGGAGTTGACCAACATTCAACACTTTTATCTCGAAGTGGACAAACGGGAAAAGGTTGAGCTGCTTCGCAAACTCGCTCATGTTGAAGATTTCCGTGGCCTCGTATTTTTTAACTCCCTGTCCGACCTCGGAAGTGCCGAGGAAAAATTGCAGTACCGTGGTATTGAAGCCGTTTCTCTTGCCAGCGACGTTAATGTCAAATTCCGCAAGGTTATCTTGGAAAAATTTAAAAACCATGCCCTCACCTTGCTACTTGCAACAGACTTGGTTGCGCGGGGCATTGATATTGAACTGCTTGAATGCGTCGTCAACTATGATGTGCCACGAGACAAAGAAACCTATACCCACCGCGCAGGACGGACTGGTCGCATGGGAAAAGACGGATTTGTCATTACCCTCATCAGCCACCCAGAAGAGCTCAAATCGCTCAAGAAATACGCCACCGTCCGCCAACTGTTCCTCAAAAATCAGATGTTATATGTAGAGTAAACGAAAGAGGCTGGGACAAAAGTCCCTTGCCTCGTTACGTTTCATAGGTTTAACAGGTTGACGCAGTAGTTGTCGGGCTTGTAAAACATTGATAAATCAATATTCTACAAGCCACGTCAACCTTGCGGGGGTGGGACTACAAAATCGATTTCTACGAAATCACGATTTTTGTCCCACTCCCTCTTTTCTTATTGTGCAGGTCTAGCTGACTGCTGATCATAGTAAATCAATTGTGGATTGAGATTCTTTCCAAGCAACTCGCTGACTGTCACCGGTTGATAACCTTGTCCCACGAGATAATCAAGGACCGAGGTCAGAGAATCAACCGTCGGTTGATGAATATCGTGCATCAAGATGATACTACCCGGATAGGTGCAGGCCTTCACCTCACCTAGGATGGCCACAGGATTGCGACTCTGCCAGTCTTTTGAATCGACAGACCAGTAGATAACAGGTAACTGCATGATGGACATAACAGATTGGTTGACAGAACCATACGGCGGACGCATCATGGTAGGAGCTTGTCCTGTCACTTTTTGAATCGCCTCTTGAGTCCGATCCATCTCTTGCTTGACTTGATCGCCTGATAAGGTGACAAGGTTGGCATGATCCCAAGTGTGGCTCGCTACTTCATGACCTTCAGCAACAATCCGTTTGAGAATTTCTTCATTGCCTGCAATATTTTGACCGAGGACAAAGAAGGTCGCCTTGACATTGTACTTCTTCAGAATATCCAGTACCTGCGGTGTCGTCACAGCACTTGGACCATCATCAAAGGTAAGAGCGATTCTCTTTTGATGCTTCTTAGCTTCTTCTTCAGCCTGATAGGCCGCATAGGCCTCCTGATCTCCACTTGCTAGATACTCTCCCTTGACAATTCCAAAAATAGAAGCAATCGGAAGTGCTATCTGCTTGACTTGAAATTCTTTTTCTGGAACATCTAGGCTCAACTGGCTCTCCTTGTAGGAAAAAGGATAGTCTGTTAGATTGCTGGCTTCAAATTGACTGACAATCTTTTCGATTTCCGCTTCTGCCACTTGCTTAGCTGCCAAATCAGCCTTCAACTGTGTACTAAAAGCTGCTTTCAAAGCACCACTATCTGCCACAAACGTTTCAAGTGTAAAAGGTTGCCCATCTTGAGTGACTAACAAGGTAGCTCCTGTTTCTTTTTCGCCAGAAGACAGCGAAAAAGTCTTTACTTGATAGCGTTCTGACTGAATTTGCTTGGCATGAACACCCGAAAAGTTGGTTACACCATCCTTAAGTGATACAAAAAAGAGTTCCTTGGTTTTGCCACTCGGCTTTTCAGTACCAACCTTCTCCCCAATGTAAGATTCTATTTTTTCTTTAAAAACAGCATTTTCTTGCCCATTTTTATCCTTAGGAATCCCTGCTTCAACATGAGTCGAACCAATATTTCCTTTTTGGATGACCTGAGCTTGCTGATCAAATAACTGGCTCTGCTTTTCAGCAATAAAGCTCGTGACCTTTTGATCTTGAAAATAGGCAAATGCCTTGACTCCTAAAATAATAGCAAGTCCTATTAGGACTACATTAACGACAACGAGAACAATCCCCTTCTTCATTTTTCACCTCATACTTTTCTTTTCTCAATCGTGCATTTTTCGACAAAAAAAGGCAAGTCTCATCCATTCTATTCGATTCTTGCCCATACTTTCTAATCCGCGCGAATCACTTCCACCCGGTAACCGTCTGGATCTGTTACAAAGTAATAACGTCCTGGATTGCCTGGTAAACCTGATAAATCAGTCGTTGGATAGCCTAATGCCTTATGTTTGGCATTATCTCCTTCTAAATCATCCGAAGAAAGTGCCAAATGTGAAAAACCATCTCCAACTACATAGGGTCCGTGATCATAGTTATAGGTCAATTCAATCTCAAATTCATCTCCGGGAAGCGCTAGATACACCAAGGTAAACTTGTGCTCTGGATAATCCTTACGGCGTGTTTCTTTAAAACCAAAAGCCTTTTCATAAAATTCCTGAGATGCTTCTAAGTTCTCAACACGCAGACAAGCGTGCAACATTTTCTTACTAGCCATTTCAAACTCCTTTTCTCTTCTATCACCCACATTATATCATAAACGGGCATTTTTTTCTTCTATGAAAAGTGTAAAATTCAAAGAGAATAGATAACCCTACCAGAAATCAAGTCGCCAGTCCCAAGGAAATTGACAATAGCATAAAATAAAGTTATAATAGAGATAGAAAAAGGGAGCTGCGGAAACAGCCCCCTCGGTAACACCGTTTAAGACGGTAGCCGTTGCCGTATTTATTTATATTTCTATAAACCGTCCACGACTGGCTAAAGTGTGGGACGGTTTTTTATTTGTTCTTGCTGTTCATAATGGCTACTATCAGACCACCAAAGGCAATCATCAGAGAGAGCACTTCATAAACGGACAAGCTCTACCGTCTCCTTTCCGTCGGATTTCGTGACTTACATACATAAGCACCACCTCCAGACTAGGCAACGGCAACCGTCTCAACTTTGTTACCTACTTTAGTATATCATAAAACCTATGATTTTCAAGGTGATTTTACTATTTTTCCCTTGCTAATGAGCCATACAAAAAAGCTGGACTAGTGTCCAGCTTTCCTTCGAAATTATTTTCCAAGGTAGTATTCAGCTACTACGTTTAATTTTTCGTCAAATTCAAAGACAAGTGGTGGGAAGTTTGGAATTTCCACATCCATGATTTCATCATCTGACAAGCCTTTGATGTGTTTTACAAGGGCACGGATAGAGTTACCGTGTGCTCCTACAAAGACATTTTGACCTGATTTAAGCGCTGGCGCAATTTTATCTTCCCAGAATGGAAGAGCACGCTCAAGCGTTACTTTCAAGTTTTCAGCATCTGGAACAACTGAATCATCAAGCAAGGCATAACGGCGGTCAGTGTGTGCTGAATACTCATCGTCTTTTGCCATCGCTGGAGGCAAGACATCATAAGAACGACGCCAGATGTGTACTTGCTCATCACCGAATTGCTCAGCTGCTTCTGCTTTATTTTTACCAGTCAAGCCACCGTAGTGACGCTCGTTCAAACGCCAAGATTTTTCAACTGGAACCCACAATTGGTCTGCTGCTTCAAGAGCAAGGTTGGTTGTTTTAATCGCACGTTTTAAGACTGAAGTGTAGGCTTGGTCAAATTCAATACCAGCTTCTTTAATCAATTTACCAGCATCGATTGCTTGTTGTATCCCTTTTTCAGACAAGTCAACATCTGCCCAACCTGTGAAAAGATTGGCTTTGTTCCATTCAGACTCACCGTGGCGAGCAAACACTAATTTTACCATTTGTTTGTTTCTCCTTTTGTTTTTGAGGTCTCCCTCTTCTACCTTTCTATTCTACACAAAAAGCGAAAAAAAAGCTAGCCCCATCTAAATCTGTTTACGCTTTCATTTTCAAGCAATAGAAAATCAGCCTTGAGACTGAGATTTATTGCTATTATTTGGCTTAAAAAATGGTATAATAGTAAGGCTGAATACGACACATTCACGATTATATAGCCGTTTCGCTTTCATTTATTACGTCGTTAACTCGCCTTGCTCCAACAGTCTAGGAGACTGTTGGAGGTTGGAAATGTCCTAGTTATACCTGCGACTCGTTGCCTAGCACTAAATCAAGGCGAAACCACTATTATTCATTTCATTGCTGGTTTATAGCAATGTGAGCTCGGCTCACTTCATTTTAAACCTAATGAAAGACTATAGATGTATAGGAGTTCGCATGAAAAAAGTCGCAATCGTATCTGCCTACCGTTCTGCTATCGGTAGTTTTGGAGGCAGTCTAAAGGATATTCACATTGCAGATTTAGGGGCGCAAGTTTTACAGAAGACCCTAACTGCGGTCAATATCCCCCTTGAACAAATTGATGAAGTGATTATGGGCAATGTCTTGAGTAGCGGACACGGGCAAAATATTGCCCGTCAAATCGCTCTCAAAGCAGGTCTACCAGAGACTGTTTCTGCCTACAATGTCAATAAGGTCTGCGGTTCTGGACTAAAATCAGTCCTACTAGCAGCCCAATCTATCTTGCTTGGAGACAATGATATCGTTGTCGCTGGTGGAATTGAAATCATGAGCCAGGCACCTTATCTATCCAAACAGAGCCGATTCGGTGGCAAACTCGGACACCTACAATTAGAAGACGCCCTCTTAACAGACGGCTTAACAGACGCCTTTAGCCAAGAACATATGGGCATCACTGCTGAAAATATCGCTGAAAAGTACGGCATCAGCCGCGAAGCGCAAGACCGCTTTGCTCTTTCCAGTCAAGAAAAAGCTGCTGCTGCGATTGAAGCAGGACGGTTTACCGATGAGATTGTACCGATCCAGCTTCAGACGCGCAAAGGCACTATCGTCTTTGAAGTCGATGAATACCCGCGTCTTAGCTCGCTTGAAAAATTGGCTACCTTACGCCCTTCTTTCAAAAAAGACGGCACAGTCACAGCCGCTAATGCCTCTGGAATCAATGACGGATGTGCCATGCTGGTCTTAATGTCTGATGACAAGGCCCAAGAACTTGGTGTGACACCTCTTGCCTACATCGAAAGCTATGCAACAAGTGGACTAAATCCTGATTACATGGGCCTTGGTCCTATTTCAGCCAGCCAAAAGGCACTCGCTAAAATAAATAAAACCATCGCTGACATTGACTTATTTGAACTCAACGAAGCCTTTGCTGCACAATCCATTCCTGTCATTCAAGAGTTAGGAATAGATAGTGAAAAGGTAAATGTCAACGGAGGCGCTATTGCCCTTGGCCACCCAATCGGAGCCAGCGGTAGTCGCATTCTCGTTAGCTTAATCCACGAATTACAAAAACGTGGAGACCACTTGGGACTTTGTTCCCTCTGTATCGGAGGAGGACAAGGGATTGCCCTGATTATCTCAACTGTACAAAAAGGATAAAGTATGAATATTGGTATTGATAAAATCGGTTTTGCAGCGCCTAGCTATGTCCTGGACCTAGCTGATCTAGCGCTCGCGCGACAAATCGATCCTAATAAATTTAAAATTGGATTGCTCCAAAGTGAAATGGCTGTCGCTCCTATTACCCAAGACATCGTGACTCTAGGGGCCCAAGCTGCTGCTGCCATCTTATCAGAAGACGACAAGGCTGCCATTGACATGGTCATTGTAGGGACCGAATCAAGCATTGACCAAAGTAAGGCTGCTGCAGTCTTCATTCACCAGCTTTTGGACATTCAACCCTTTGCCCGTTCGATTGAAATAAAGGAAGCCTGCTACGGAGCAACTGCTGGCCTTAGCCTTGCTAAAAGCCACATCGCCCAGTTTCCTAACTCAAAAGTGCTGGTCATTGCAAGCGATATTGCCAAGTACGGAATTGCTTCAGGCGGTGAGCCAACCCAAGGAGCAGGCGCTGTTGCTATGCTGGTCTCTGCAGAGCCACGTATCATGGTACTCAACAATGATAATGTCTGTCAGACCCGCGATATTATGGATTTTTGGCGTCCTAATTACGACAAATATCCACGAGTGGACGGCAAATTCTCAACAGAACAATATACGGATTGCTTGACCACTACCTTTGATTATTATGTCAAACAAACAGGTAAGAGCTTAGCAGATTTTGCTGCCATGTGCTTGCACATTCCTTTTTCAAAGCAAGGTCTTAAAGGCCTGCAAGCTATCTGCCAAAATGATGAGAAAACCTTGAGTCGCTTGACTGAACGCTTCCATGAGGCGATTGTCTACAATCAAGTAGTCGGAAACATCTATACAGGCTCGATTTTCTTGTCCCTGCTTTCGCTCTTGGAAAATAGCCAAACCCTGAAAGCCGGGGATTCTGTCCTCTTTTATAGCTATGGTAGCGGGGCTGTTTGTGAAATCTTCAGCGGAACGCTGGTTGAAGGCTACCACAAACAACTAGTAGAAAATCGACTAGACCAGCTAAAAGAACGCAAACGTCTTAGCGTTGCAGAATACGAAGCCATCTTCTTTGAAGAAATTGCATTAGACGAAGCAGGTAACGCGATTGATTTGCCAGCAGATGATTGTCCATTTGCCCTTCAACAAGTTGATCAGCACAAGCGCATTTACCGTAAAAATTAGAGGAAACGGCATCCTCTTGGCAGGGCCAAGAGGTGCTTTTTTATAAGGAGTTGACATGTCTCTTTTTTCAGGATTTTATAAAAAAACAAGGGAAGAACGAATCGCTATTACAGCTGAAACTCGTCAGCTATCCAAAGATAGCGAGGACATTCTCTTAAAGGATCACAATATCCCCGAATCCATCGCGGGAAAAATGGCTGAAAATCACCTTGGAACCTTTGCCCTTCCCTTCTCTCTTGTTCCCCAACTGGTCGTGAACGGCGTGGAATACAGCATTCCCATGGTGACGGAAGAGCCTTCTGTTGTCGCAGCCTGCTCTTTTGGTGCTAAAATCATTGCCAAGGCAGGCGGATTTACTAGCCAGATTTCAGAGCGTCTCATGATTGGGCAAGTAGCCCTCTACGATGTCCCTGATATGCTTGTGGCTCAAACTGCTATTCTCGCTCAACAGGATGACATCCTTGCTCATGCCAATAGCGCACACCCGTCGATTGTCAAAAGAGGGGGCGGAGCGCGTCAGCTCACGGTCGAGCAAAAAGAAGACTTCCTCATCGTCTACCTCCATGTTGATGTCCAAGAAGCAATGGGGGCTAATATTCTCAACAATATGCTAGAAGCCATTAAGGATGAACTAGCAGCATTGACGCACGGCACCGCACTCATGGCAATCTTGTCCAACTATGCGACCGAATCTCTCGTGACAGCTAGTTGCCGAATCCCGATTCAGCAACTGCATGTAGAGCCTCAAGTCGCCCTCAAAACCGCACAAAACATTGCGAAAGCCAGTCAACTCGCACAAGTTGACCCCTACCGCGCTGCGACCCACAACAAGGGGATTTTCAATGGGATTGATGCCATTGTGCTTGCCACTGGGAATGATTGGCGCGCCATTGAAGCAGGAGCTCATACCTATGCTAGCAAGGAAGGTCACTACCGAGGTCTCTCCACTTGGGAAATCGTTGGTAATGACCTAGTCGGACAACTAACCCTTCCCCTTCCGATTGCAACAGTTGGCGGTTCAATCGGTCTCAATCCCAAGGTTCAAGTTGCATTTGACATACTGGGGCAGCCCAAGGCCAGAACACTTGCAGGTATCATCGCATCTGTCGGCCTCTGCCAGAACTTTGCAGCCCTCCGTGCCCTTGTAACCGCAGGTATCCAACAAGGACACATGAAACTCCATGCCAAGTCTCTTGCCATGCTGGCAGGCGCTCTTGAGCACGAAATCGACCAGGTTGCATTTCTCTTGCGCCAAGCACCGCACACCAATCTAGAAACAGCCCAGTCTATTCTGGAACAAATACGCAAAGAAGCAAAACATCCACAGGAATAATCTCCTGCGGATGTTTTTATAATAGCGTCTCCATCCGTAATTTCTGCTGGGTCATGCCTAGGCGCTGATAAAAGGCAAGCGCAGCTTGATTATCATTCCAGACATCAAGGGTCACATTGTAACAGCCTTTTTCCTTAGCAAAATCAAGAGCGTACTCATACAATTGTTTCCCAATCGATTGTCCTCTGACACCTTGCTTGACACACAAATCATCGATAAATAAGGTCTTTACTTTTTGCAAAACAGCATGGTCCTCTTCTACTAATTCGCAGAATAAGTGACCGACGACCTGCCCCTCTAGTTCATAGACAAAAATCGGCTTGCTGGGATTATGGAGCAATTCTTCCAATTCCAGAGCGGAAAACTTTTGTCCCCTCGCCTTAAACAAGTCAGGTCGCACCTCATGATGAACGCTCAAAATTTCTTGTAATAAATCATTTAAAGCTGGAATATCTGCTACAGTTGCTGGTCGAATCATGTCAAACTCCTTTCCTTTTTTCTATTATAGCACACCTCTGCCAAGATTCCGATTTCATCCGCTGTCACAGTGAGATAGGGAATAGTCATTGCTTTTCAGATAAAATCATGATATACTGGTAAAAAATTAAAGGAGAATCCTAAAATGAATAAAGTGAAAAAGAAAATCTATCGTAATACACCTGCCTTTACCCTCATGGCTTGGGCTTCATTTGCCTTCTTCGTGGCTTTGATTCTAATCGGCTTGTATACCCTAAAAGAACCTCTTATGGTCAAAGGCTACTACCTTATGGGATCTGTTGGCTTGATTTCCTCATCCTTCACCGTTTCAAAAGTTGTCCGTGACAACCAAGAAGATGAGGACAACTACAACCTATTGCTACAAAAAGCAGCTGCAGAAGATGATACTAACAAGTAAAAAAGAGCACTCGTTCACGGCTAACGAGTGCTTTTTAGCTGTAGTTTCTCCTCCTACTCGCCCCTTTAAAGATAAAAAAGCCTACTGCACAAGCTAGAAAGCTTGATACAATAGGCTTTTTATCGCTGAATTATTTAACAGCGTCTTTAAGAGCTTTACCAGCTTTGAATGCTGGAACTTTAGAAGCTGCGATTGTGATTTCTTTACCAGTTTGTGGGTTGCGACCTTTACGTGCTGCACGCTCACGAACTTCAAAGTTACCAAAACCGATCAATTGAACTTTTTCACCAGCTGCAAGGTAGTCAGCTACTGCTGCAAATACAGCGTCAACTGCTGCTGCTGAATCTTTCTTAGTCAATGAAGTCGCTTCTGCAACTTTTGCAATCAAATCTTGTTTATTAGCCATTTTGCTAAATCCTCCAATTAATTTTCTGAGTTATTACTCACCCTAATATAGTACCGAATTTTATCCATTTGGTCAAGCTTTTAGCACGATTTATAAGCTTTTTCTGTAAATATCGAAAATGAGCTGATGATTATATAAATCAATCGTATTGGCCTTGACATAGATTTTTTGAGTATTTTCGATTTCAGTCAGTTGAATCGTCACGCTAGCCTTGGAAGGATCAATCTTCACGAAAGCTGGTAACTGCGACTGTTTCTTAATATACGATAGAATCTCTTCCTTAGGAAGCGATAAGGTTCCCGCAGAGATTTCAGACACCGTCAGCAAGATACTGCCGTCATTGAGTTTGTTGGGCTGAAAGTAGACATACAAGGGAATATCCAAACCCCAGATATTATAGGTCCCCTCAAATAAGAGAAATTGATTCGTTGCCGTTACCTTATAAGAAAACGTCTCCGTTTGGTAGTCTTTTAAGTAGGTCTCAAGCATGGTATTTAACTGTTCTGTACTGGTCGTAAAGGTTCCTAGTTTTTCATCATGCGATGAATTGGCTGAAGCAGTCAGAACAGTTGTGTCTTCTCGAGTAGAGGAGATACGTGCCACTACTACTAACGTGAGCGCTAGTAGGGCAGCCACCAGACCTAAAAAGGCCCATTTCCATTTATTGATGTTTCCATTGCTCTTTTGTTTCACGAATGGCCTCCATAACTGCTTTGTTCATAATCTCATAGCCTGTATTATTGGGATGAAAGCTATCTTCTTCTGCCAATAAATTGTTGGCGACACGACTAGGCGTGCTATAAGCCTGACTGATTCCTTTTTCCCCATCCAAGCCCTTATAAAGCAACTCATTGATAGGAACAAAGTACACTCCATCTAACTGATCAACCGTAGAGGCTGTGACTTGATTCCAATCATCCACAACCGTCTGCATCTCTGTTAATTCAGGAAAGTTGAGATAAAAGGGATTGTAAATCCCAATTACATAAATCGGTAGGTTTGGATTATCAGTTCGAGCCTTGTCAATAATCTTGAGTAACCGTTTGCTATATTCCTGCGCTGGCTTGTCAAAGACTGAAATTTCAAGGTTGGTAATATTGTCTAAAATGGCATGGCGAAGATCATTGCCCCCAACCGTCAAGGTCATCATGTCAGCTTTTTTAAGACTATTCACAATCTCTGCTTCATCCATCCGTTTTAACACCTGCTGGCTAGTATTGCCTGACACCCCATAATTATCATAGGTGACTTGATAACCATAATCATTGACGAGATTCTGGGCAAGTAGCGGAACAAAGCCTCCTTGACCGGTCTTATCTCCTACCCCTTGGGTCAAGGAATCTCCCAAAGCTACATAGTAAAATGCTCTAGTCTCCCCGCTTACATTTCTCCCCTGCTCAAGACGGGGTGCAGCCGCTGGAATCAACCATTGAAATAAAAAGAGAAATCCCAGCAAGCTGAGAAAAAACACTAATAAATGATGTAAAACGATTCGACTATTCATAGCGTACTAGAACGGCCCAGGCATCTTCTCCTGTATGAGTTTGAATAATAGATCCTGTTTCCAAGACAGAGATGTCTTCTACCACAAAGGGCTGTAAGACGGCCTTCATTTCCTGAGCAAAATCAGGCGCCCCTGCATAGGAAATACCAATTTCTGCCACCTTTTTATCTACCAAACCTGTAGCAAATTCATCCAGCCATTTTTTAAAGGTCTTAGCTCCGCGCCCTTTCGTTATCGGATGCAATTGGTGGTCTGTCATCTCCATAATCACGCGGATATTCAGAAGCGAGCTGAGTAACCCTGTCACACGGCCAATCCGACCACCCTTGACCAGATTTTCCAAGGTTGAAATCCCAATGTAGAGCTCTGTTTTTTGATGCACTTCTTCAACCGCGACCAAAATCTCTTCCTTACTTGCGCCAGCTTGAGCCAAACGTGCTGCGGTGACGACTTGGAATTTTGCTGCCTGATCGGTAAAGCCAGAGTCAATCACGGTGACATCCACACCTGATAGAGTCGCTCCTTGCCGTGCTGCCTCTACTGTACCAGATAAGGCATGTGACAAGAGAATGGCAATGATTTGGCTACCATCTGCTGCTAAATTGGCAAAGGTTTCGGCAAATAATCCTACCGGAGGTTGGCTTGTTTTGGGCAGATTTTTACTATCCCGCATCAATTGCAAGAACTGTCCTTCTGCAAGGTCACTATCAGAATAGACGACACCGTCCACCATAACGGATAGGGGAACTACTGTAATGCCTAGCTCTTCAACGAGTGAGGGTTCAATCGTTGTACTTGAATCTGTCACAATTTTTATCGTACTCATATCTCTTCCTATTCTTTCGTATCTATTCCTTCTATTATATCAAATTTTTCTCTTTTGGGCTAATGACAGCAGGTACTAAAAAATGCTCCCTAGTGGAACATTTTTAATCATCATTGGCAACAAAGCCGTCATTGCAAATAGCGTAATGCTCTGCAATTTCCCCATTTTCAAAGAGAATGCCGTGCAGCACACCACCATAAACAGCCCCACCATCCATTCCGATTTTACCGTCAGCTGTCTGCCATAGTTTCGAGCTTTCCATAGGCTCGCCTGTCAGATAGGTCGTTGGGGTATGGCCAAAGACAATGCCTTTGCCAGTCTTATTTTCTGCCTCGTGAAAAGGTGCCCGCAACCAGACCTTTTGATAATCGGTCGTATCCTGCCACTTGTCCAATGTCAAATCAAGACCCGCATGGACAAAAATCAGGTGCTCGGTCTCCACGTGAAAGGGCATTTGACGGATAAAGGCAACCAAGTCGCCTGCTTCTTCTATCACACGCTTGGCATCACAAATCCCGTCCACAGGAGCATCCAAGGGACGCCCCAAAATCGAGTTAATCGTTGTATCGCCACCATTTCGTCTGTAATGGTCATATCGTTCTTCTGGATTGTCTAGCCAGGCAAGAAACATGTATTCGTGATTGCCAGATAAGCAAATAGCATTTTTTTGCTCGACCAAGTCCTTGACCCGCTCCAAAACAGCTCGTCCATTTTCTCCACGGTCAATCAAATCCCCTAAAAAGATGAGCTGGTCTTCTTCCTTCCAAGCCTTGAGTAGGCTATCCAACATTCCAGCTTTTCCATGGACATCTCCGATGACAAAATAACGCGACATCTATTTCCTATCCTTTCTTGAGCAATTCCCTTGCTTGAGTCAGAGCGGCTTCCGTTACATTCTCACCAGCCAACATCTTTGCGACTTCCTCAATCCGCTCCTCAGTTGTCAACAGGCGAACACGAGAAACAGTAGAGTGATCATCGCTCACTTTCTCAATGAAGAACTGGTAATCTGCAACCGCAATCACCTGTGGTAGATGAGAAATCGCTAAGACCTGACCGTTAGAGCCAATCTTGTAAATTTTTTGAGCTATGGCTTGCGCCACACGACCAGAGACTCCAGTATCCACCTCGTCAAAGACGATACTGGTCTTGCCTTCCTTGCGAGAAAAGGCAGACTTAATCGCAAGCATCAGGCGGGATAATTCTCCCCCACTTGCTACCTTGACAAGAGGCTTGAAATCCTCACCGGGGTTGGTTGAAATGTAAAATTCCACCTGTTCATTGCCTTCACGACCGAACTTGGCCTTGCTAAAACGAACCTGAAAATCCGCCTTTTCCATGTAGAGGTCTTTTAATTCTTGCTTAATTTCTTGCTCCAAACCGTCTGCCAGCTGATGCCGAGCATTTGATAATTCACCTGCTAAGCGCACCAAGTCTTTTTCACGATTTTTTAGTTCTATTTCAAGATTGTCAGACGAAATATCTGATCCTGTCAAGAGGTGATATTCCTTGGTGATTTGGTCAAGATAATCCAAGACATCATCGACCGTGCCACCATATTTGCGGGTGATGCTATAAATCAAGTCCAGTCGACTTTCTACCACTAACAGACGATTGCCGTCAAAATCAAGCCCGTCAATAATCCCCTCAAGACGCTTGGTCACATCTTCTAAAACATAGTAGGTTTCAGAAAGACTAGAAGCCAATTCCTTGTAGCCTGGGTCAAATTCTTCAATCGATTCCAAATCATGCATGGCAGAGCGGACATTTCCTAGACTAGAAAAGTCTTCATTATCAAGCATAGCATAGGCATTGGCCAAGGTATCAGCAATCTGCTTGTGATTGAGCAAGCGCTCCCGCTCTTGATGCAGTTCCTTGTCCTCACCCGCTTTCAAATCTGCCGCTTCAATTTCAGCCATTTGGTACTCAAGCATCTCGATACGCGCCTTATTTTCCTCTTGATTTTTCTGAATGGTCAAGACTTGCTTACGCAGGGTTTTATAGGCGTCAAAGGCAGCTTTATAATCTACTTTTAGCTGGAAAAAGGTATCATCACCAAATTCGTCCAACATGGCGATATGGTGTTGCGGTCTCATCAGCTCTTCCTGATCATGTTGCCCATGAATATCGACTAAATGCTGACCGACAGCTTTTAACACTGACAAATTCACCAGCTGACCATTGATACGACTAATACTGCGACCATTTTGCAAAATCTCACGGCGAATAATCAACTCGTCCGACACTTCTAGACCTTGCGCTTCCAAGAGTTCACGCAGGTGCAGGTTCTGCTCAATCGAAAACAAGCCCTCAATCTCAGCCTTTTGCATCCCATGTCGAATGACATCTGTGGTCGCTCTGCTACCCAACATCATATTCATGGCATCAATAATAATGGATTTCCCAGCCCCAGTTTCTCCTGTAAGAACGGTCATTCCCTGCTCAAAATGAAGGGAAATTTCCTCAATAATGGCAAAATTTTTAATGGAAATTTCAAGTAACATGACAACCTACCAATTTTTTATCGTTTCTAAGACCTCTGGCGCCTTAGCCTTATCCCGTACAATCATCAAAATCGTATCATCATCTGAAACAATGCTAAAAATAACCTCTGAAAAAGCCTCAACAATCTGATTTTTCACAAAAGCTGTGCTTCCTGGCACCAACTTTAAATTTAGCATATTGTCCAAAATTTCCGATGACAAGACATTTTTTTCAACCAACTTTAGACTCGCACTCTTGGTTTTTGGCAGCTCATAAATATAGCTATTGTCTTTCAACGGTGTTTTCACAATCCCCAATTCCTTGATGTCACGGGAAACCGTTGCCTGAGTTGCCGTTAATCCAGATTTCCGAAGATGCTCGACAATTTCTTCCTGCCTACCAATCTCAAAATCCGTTACAAATTTTCTAATTTTCTCTAAGCGTTCTTTTTTACTCATCCTTAAATTCCTTATGCGCTTGTTCTACAATGGCTTCAATAGCAGCTGCAACTTGATTTTCAGCTGGACTTTCCTTTTTCAAATAACTTAAAAATTCCACATTGCCATGCCCACCTTGAATGGGGGAAAAATCAAGCGCCTTGACCGTAAATCCTGCTTCTACCGCAAAAGCAGTCACCTTTTCCAAGACCATCCGATGAACAGCCTTGTCCTTAATGATGCCGTTCTTGCCAATCTGCTCACGCCCTGCCTCAAATTGCGGCTTGATAAGGGCAACGACCTCTCCCTCATCTGCCAAAATAGCTGAAAGGGCTGGCAAAATCAGACTCAGCGAGATAAAGCTGACATCGATGCTGGCAAACTGCGGCGTTCGTGCAAAATCACTTGGGGTCGCATAACGGAAATTGAACTGTTCCATGCTGACCACACGCTCATCTTGACGAATTTTCCAAGCTAATTGATTGGTGCCAACGTCAACAGCGTAGACCAAATCCGCCCCATTTTGCAACATGACATCGGTAAAACCACCTGTTGAAGCCCCGATATCGAGGGTTGTTTTCCCTTCAACAGACAGATCAAATACCTGAAGAGCCTTCTCCAGTTTTAAACCGCCACGGCTGACATATTTCAACTTTTCACCTTTTAATTTTAATTCGGTGTTCTCATCAATCTTCTCACCCGGCTTATCATAGCGCTCGCCATTCACAACAGAGACTACTAGGCCTGCCATGACGCCACGTTTAGCCTGCTCTCGTGTATCAAAGAGGCCTTGCTTGTAAGCCAGCACATCTACTCTTTCCTTAGCCATGTAATCGTAAACTTTCTACTATTTCTCGAATCTTGTCTGCCTGAAAGGCGGATTGCTCTTCCAAGGCCGCAAGTCCCTCCTCTACCTTGTCTAAGCTCATTGCTAAATAGGATTTGGACTCTTCTAAACCAAGCAGAGCAGGATAGGTGGACTTGTCTGCTACAAGGTCTTTGTTCGGTGTTTTTCCGAGTTCTTCAAAGCTAGCTGTCACATCTAAAATATCATCTCGCACTTGAAAAGCAAGACCGAGCCATTCACCCGTTTCTTGCAAGATTGCCTGAATAGTGTTGTCTGCTTCAACCATCAGTCCTGCTGCCACAAAGGGATAGGCGAGGAGCTTTCCTGTTTTATGGGCATGAATGGTCTGCAATTCCGTCAGGTTCAGACTGCGTGATTCTCCTTCCATATCCAGCACCTGTCCGCCAACCATGCCAAAGGTTCCAGCAGCTTTAGACAAGGCAGCTATCAATTTCACCCGAATCTGGCTAGGAAGCTCTGCCATTGCCACCAAGGCATAGGAATCCAGAAAGAGGCTATCCCCCGCCAAAATGGCCATGTCCTCCCCAAATTTCTTGTGGCTGGTCAGCTGACCACGGCGATAATCGTCGTTATCCATGGCAGGCAAATCATCGTGAATCAAACTACCCGTGTGAATCATCTCAAGAGCAGCCGCCACCTGAACGTGGGCTTCTGTCAGAGTTACGCCAAATCCCTCCAAAAGCTCCAACAAAAGGAGCGGACGCAGGCGCTTGCCACCCGCTTGAACGGAGTAGAGAATGGTCTCGACCAAACGAGGCGCAACAGGCTTTTCACCGTAAAACTCTAAAATGACTTTCTCAATCCAATTCAATCGTTCCACTTGCTTCATTCCATATCCGTTTCTGTTCCGTCTGCTTGCATGACCTTGACCAAGGTCTTTTCTGCTTGATTTAGGGTATCTTGGAGTTCTTTTGAAAGTTTCATTCCTTTTTGAAACTCGGCAATCGCATCTTCAAGAGCCACATCGCCACTCTCCAGGTGTTGCACAATCTGCTCCAAGTCTGCTAAATTTTCCTCAAATTTCTTTTGCTTTGACATCTTTTACCTCAACTTCTAAGTGACCGTCTCGTAGCTGAATGGTCACACTTTCTTCTGTTTGAACCTTGTGAATACTGTCAATCACCTGTCCGTTTTGCTCCACAATCGCATAGCCTCGCGCCACAATACGGCTGGTATCGAGCATCAAGAGACTATTTGCCAAGCGCTTGACTTCTGCCACTTTATGGTCATAAATCACCGCGGTGTTGCTACGCAACAAGCGTTTTTGCTGGGCGACCTTTTCCTGATACAGGGCAATTTTTTGAAGCGGCGAACAAGCCAGCAAGCGCTGCTCCAAGACCTGAGCACGCCTTTGCCCTTCATTTCTATATTCGGAAATGGATTGCTTCATGCGCAACTGCAGGTGGTCTAATTTTTGTAAATAGGCATCGTAGAGCCGTTCTGGCTGCCTAAAAATCACGGAATGTGCTAATTTCTCTAGGCGTTCACGGTGATGGAGCAAGCGATTGCCCACCGCCTTACTCATCCGATTTTCCTGCTGCTTGAGATGAGATACCACATCTAACTTGGTCACAGGCGTTGCCAGTTCTGCCGCAGCCGTTGGCGTTGCTGCCCGTCTATCTGCCACAAAATCTGCCAAGGTCGTATCTGTTTCATGTCCGACACTAGAGATAATCGGAATGCGGGATTCAAAAATGGCTCGCACCACTTCTTCTTCATTAAAAGCCCACAAATCCTCAATAGAGCCACCCCCACGCCCGATAATCAGCACGTCAAGATCTTCCCGCTCATTAGCTCTTCGGATATTTTGCGCAATTTCTATTGCTGCTCCGTCCCCCTGCACCTTGGTCGGATAGAGCACTACCTCTCGACCCGGAAAACGCCTGCTAACCGTTGTGATAATATCACGAATGACCGCACCGCTAGGGCTTGTCACCACGCCGATTTTTTGCGCAAATTGTGGCAAGGGCTGTTTAAATTGATCCTGAAAAAGCCCCTCATCACCCAATTTCTTTTTCAACTGTTCAAATTGAATCGCAAGCGCTCCAATTCCGTCTGGTTCAGCTTTTTCAATGATAATGGAGTAACTCCCGCTTGGTTCATAAAGTTGGATACGTCCAATAACATTGACCTTCATACCCTCTTCTAACTCAAAACCGAGAGACCGATAGACTCCTGCCCACACCGTCGCCTGAATCACCGCCTTTTCATCCTTGAGCGAAAAATACTGGTGACTCGGACGCTTACGAAAATTGGACACTTGACCCGTCAAATAAACTCGCTCCAAATAAGGATCTCGGTCAAACTTCAACTTCAAGTACTTCGTCAACGACGACACCGACAAATAATCTGGCATACCACTCCCTCATCCATTCGAACATGGTCTTTTCTGACATAATCCTCAACACAATGCAATACAAGTATCTTGTCTTTTATGTCCCTTATTATACCAAAAAGAGCGTAAAAAGACTAGGAAAGCAACATCTCGCTCCTTTATCACTCGCCAAGCAAGAAGCACTTCAAGCAAGAAGGAAGATAATCATAGCTAGGACCTTTTCACTTTTTTGTTCAACAAAAAACACCTAGTTCACTAAGTGTTTCGAATCATAGAAAAACGTCAAACGGAGCATTGGCTAAAAACGTCAAACTACATCTAGAGGGCAGTAAAAGAAACTGCGGTTCCTCTATTTCCAACCTCTAACAATCCACTGGAGTATAGAGATAGAAGCTACGCTTCTTCTATCTCCAACTTGTAACACTCCACTGGACTGCAATGAAAGAAACTTCGTTTCTCCTATCTCCAACTTGTAATAGTTCACTGAACTGCAATGACAGAACCTGCGGTTCCTTCATTTCCAACTTGTAACACTCCCCCGGACTGCAATGAAAGAAACTTCGTTTCTCTCATTTCCAACCTCTAACAATCCACTGGATTGTTAGAGCCACCCATTTTCTTTGGCGATGTTGGCGGCTTCGGTGCGGTTTTCGGCGTCTAGTTTACTGAGGATGGTGGACATGTAATTGCGGACGGTGCCGTTTGAGAGGTACATCTGGTCGGCAATTTCTTGGTTTGAGAGACCTAGAGCGACTTTTTGCAGGAGGATTTGTTCTTGATTAGTCAGGGGATTTTTCGTCGTGAAAAAACTCTCCATCAGCTCAGGCGAATACTCTTTTTGGCCTTGTAAGACACGCTCGATTGTCCTCATCAGCTCAGCAATACTGCGTTCTTTCAAGACATAGGCATCGACATCTGCTCGTACGGCACGCTCAAAATAACCTGGCCGTAAAGGTCGTCACCATGATGACTTTAAGGCTAGGAAGAGCTGCTTTTGCCCATTCAAGGACATCAAGTCCTGTCATCTCTGGCATTTCAATGTCTAAAATCGCGACATCCACACTTTCCTTTTGTAAAATAGCTTGCGCTTCTAAGCCATTCTTGGCTGGAAAGACGTGGGCTACTCCATCCTGCAATTCCAAGAGCTGGCAGAGCGCATCACGTAACATGCTTTGATCTTCAGCGACTAGAATCTTCATATTTCTCTCCTTTCGGAATATCCAGCTGAATCTGCGTAGGCTGTTTGGCAGAGACAATCGCCACCTTGCCTTGATAACGAATCAGGCGGTCACGAATGGAATGCAATTCCTCCCCTGTCACCTGCTCAAAACCTATCCCATCATCTTCGACCAGAACCCGAATCCAGCCGTCTTTTTCCGTCAACTCAATACGACAACTCCTAGCCTGACTATGCTTGATAAGATTATTGCCCAATTCCCGCAAGGCCATGGTCAGCGCAGCTTCTTGCTCTTTCCCCATCGCCATCTCTTCTCTTTTAATCGTCAAGTCAATCCCTGCTAGCTCCAGCATATTGCTTAAAATCTGCAATTCTTCTTCCAAACTGTGAACTTTCAAGGCTTGGACAATCTGCCGCACCTCCTGCATGGCATTTTTGGTAATATCATGCAAATCCTGCACTTCGTTTTGAGCCTTGTCATAGGCTTCGTGCTTCATCAGGGTCAATGCCAGTTCACTCTTAACACTCATCATGGCAAACACATGCCCCAAAGTATCGTGCAAATCCTGCCCAATCCGATTGCGTTCATTTTCAGCTAGAAGGAGGTTGATCGAGGCATTTTTTTCGTTTAATTCATTTTCAATCTTTGCCCTCTTAATGGACTGCCTCATGGCATACATCATCCCTAAACAGACCATATCCATTGTCAGCAGAAAGATCTGTGTGGAAACATCCGCAGACACCAAAATAGGATATAAGGTCGCAAGTAACACTAGATAAAAGGTACAATAACGAAAGCTCGTTACCTTATCTTCTGAAAACCGCCATGTCAGAAGATTGGATAAGAAAAAGGCAAACATGGACATCATTGGACTTCCCATCAATGTGACAAACGACACATAAAAACAGAGATAGAACCAAAATAAATTGTCCCATAAAGGATGCTTGGTTAGCACGAGACAAAGATAGGCAACCGCAAACATCACTGTCATGGGAAACACATAAAATGGATAATCTCCACTTAAGGAATAATACAGCGGAAAGACCAAGTACAATAAGGATACATAGTACATGGTGTGGACTTGCTTGAGATTGTTCAGTAATTTCACCTTATCTCACTTCCTGTTTCTTTTTCAGCACTAGGGTTAGGCCTGCTATTATTATAGTATAAAGCAAGACCATTAGTAAAGGTTGAACTTGCAAGTGCCCCTCATTGATATAGCGAAGCACTAACTGATTGGCATAGTAAGACGGAGTAAAGTGAGCCATAGACTGCATCCATGTAGGCAAGACTTCATAAGGCATCCAGCTACCACCAAAAATCGCTAAAACCAGATAGAGGATATTTGCGAGAACGCTCATGGTCTGCTTATTGTCAAACAGAGTGAGGGCTAGGCCTATGGCCAAATAGACCAGACTGGTCGCTAGAAGCAAGAAAGCGGACATGAGCCACTCTTCTACCGTCATGCTCACCCCACGAAAGAGGACACCGACTGTAAAATTGATGGCAATCGACAGGATAAAGGACACAAAAACACTCATGACCTTAACCGTATAATACTGGTACAAGGGAAGGGGCGAATGTTGAATTTGCAAGAGCCAGCGACTTTTTACATCTTCTTCCAACATCGTCGGAAAGCTAAATAGCCCAAAACTACTCATACTAAAAGCCGTCATGGTCAGCAAGTAATTTCTCGTCAGCAAAGCCGCATCGCCATAGGAAGTGTCAAACATGGACGAGAAAAGGAGGAAAAAGAGTACAGGCATGCCAATTCCTAGGACAAAGCCAAATACATTTCGCTTGGTTAACAGGTATTCAATCCTTAGTAGAGCTTTCATTTTTCGTCCTCCTTGGTCGTATCAAATAGGGTATGCAAGAGCGTTTTATTGGTCATTTCAATCTCAGCAATCGGACAATCCACCTCCTGCAGAGCCTGCCAGACTGCCTCGACTTCTCGAGTCATAAACGACAGACGGTCATGACTGACCTCTATGTCATAGACAGTTTTCCAGCTTTTCACAAGCTGCTCATAGTCTCTTGGAATGATGAATTGTTTTTCCTGTTCTTCCGAGCGCATTTTAAAAGGTGTCGTATCCCGCAAGAGCTGTCCCTTGTGCAAGACCAAGATGCGATCTGCTGTATGCTCGACTTCTTCGATATAGTGGGAAGAATAGACAATGGTTACACCGCTTTCTTTTAAGCGATTGACAATTTCCCAGAAACGCTGGCGAGTTGACGTGTCCATAGCGGTCGTTGGCTCATCCAAAAAGAGGATGAACGGGCGACCAATCAAGGTCAAGACAAAGGACAAGAGCCGTTTTTGTCCACCCGATAATTTTTCTGCCAACTGCTGTTTTTGCTCGGAAGAAAAGTGAAGCAAATCATCCACCTCTTGATCTGACAAGGAATGAGGATAAATCGCTTGGAAAAAAGCAATCAGTTCTTTCACCTTGAGGTTGGCAGGCACCGCATTTTCCTGTGGCAAAATTCCAACCATCTGCTTCAAGCTCGCATCTGTCACCTGACGCCCCTGAATGGTAATGCTGCCACTCGTAACAAACCAATCCCCCAATAAACAGGACATCAAGGTCGTCTTTCCAGCCCCATTTGGCCCAATCAGCGCCACACACTCACCCGCACCGATTTCAAAGGACACATCCCGTAAAATCTGCTTTCCTTTGATACTCTTTGAAATGTTTCTCACATCAATCATGGTCATTTTTTAGCCTCCTTTTGAAATTCCATCAGTTGTTTCATGATATTCTCCTTTTCTCTTTGTATCCAGTATAGCCTTTTCCCCCTTCCCTCACTAGATAGGTTTGTCACTAGAAGAAATGACAAATGTCATATTTGGAAGCATACAAAAACCAGCACCTTAAAGGTGCTGGTTTCGTTCTTTCTAGTACAAGAGCTTACAAGCCTGGTGCTTGACCTAGCTCCGCCTGAAGCATCCAGATGTGTTTTTCAAGGCTGGCTTTTGCGCCGTTGAAGATGTCATTGGTCACATCGTCTCCTTCTTTATCTGTCACGTCTAGTCCTTGTTGGAACAAGCCTACAAGGTAGCGGAAGACTTCTACAACACGGCCTAATTGTGCGTCCATTGACAGGCTGTAATCGCCTGGCACTTCTTTCAATTGGCTGTTGTCGCTAAATTCTTTCAAGGTAGAAAATGGAGCGCCACCCAAGGTAATCAAGCGTTCGCTCATTTCATCAAGATAGCTGTCCAATTCTTCCATGTACTCGTCCATTTTTGGATGCCACACAAGGAAGCCATGTCCGCGCATGTACCAGTGTACTTGGTGGAGAATGGAGTGGGCTACTGACAAGTCCGCCACTGCTTGGTTCAAGAGAGCCTTTGTTTCTGGTTCAGCTTGGGGTTTTGCAAAGCTCGCAATTTCTGCTGGAGATTGATAGAGTTGATTCATCATAGGGGTTACCTTCTTTCTCTTATTTATAATCATTATAAATAAAGATAAGAAAAATTGCAACTATTTCGACTTTTATGAGAAAAGTTTCAACATTCACAGAAAATGTCAAGGTCATTTTAGAGCAAAATACGGTATAATAGAAATGAATATCGATAAGGAGCCAACAATGAAAAAAATCGTCTTCGTCTGTCTTGGAAATATCTGCCGCAGTCCCATGGCTGAATTTGTCATGAAAAACCTCACAGACCAAGTAATTGTAGAAAGTCGGGCAACGTCAGCTTGGGAGCATGGCAATCCGATTCACAGAGGTACCCAGCAGATTTTCAAGCAGTATCAAATTCCCTATGATAGCCATAAAACATCGCAGAAAATGAACCTTGAGACGGCTGAAGAATGTGACTATATCATCGGCATGGATAGCCAGAATGTGGCTGATTTAAAGAAAATGCTACCTAGCAGACTCCATACTAAAATCTATCCTTTCGCTGAAGAAAGTGTGCCAGATCCTTGGTATACAGGGGACTTTGAGGAAACCTATCGCATGGTCACTGAAGGCTGTCTTGCTTGGAAAAATCGCCTAGTATAGTCTTTCCATTTTTAGGGAAACTATCTTTGTCATCACACTTGAAAAATGATAAAATGAAAGGGACTACAAGAAAAGAGAAAAAGATGAACAAATTAATTCATTATCTGCAAACGATTGACTTAAAAGATACCAAAATCTACCTGACACGTTCTACTATCGAAAAAGCCTGTATCGGCTTGATGGCTGTCTGCGCCCTGTCCGTCTTTCTCGGTCGCATTCCAAGCAAACAGACCTTGACCCTTGATAATGGAAAGATGACTTATAACGGTACCGTGGTCGCAAATAAAATGTCTGGTCAAGGGAACCTAACCTTTGAAAATGGTGACAAGTACGAAGGCCAGTTTCAAAATGGCATTTTTAACGGTAAAGGAACCTTTACCTCTGCTAGTGGCTGGACCTATGAAGGGGAATTTAAAAATGGGATTGCTGACGGTAAGGGAAAGCTGACCACCGAAGCAAAGGTGGTCTACGAAGGAACATTCAAACAAGGAATTTATCAACATGCGAATTAAATGGTTTTCAACAATCCGAGTGCTGGGCATGCTCTTTGTCCTACTCTATCACTTTTATATCTCCTTTTTCCCTGGTGGTTTTGTCGGAGTCGACCTCTTTTTCACCCTATCGGGTTATTTGACAACGGCCCTATTTTTAGACGAATACGCTAAGCATCAGGCCATTGATTTTAAACGCTTTTTTAACCGACGTTTTTACCGCATCTTCCCGCCCGTTGTCCTGACGCTACTGGTGACGACACCTCTTGCCCTGCTAGTCCGTAATGATTTTATCGCTGGGATTGGTCGTCAAGTCATGGCTGCGCTCGGCTTTATGACCAACTTCTTTGAAATCCTGTCAGGCAATTCTTACGAAAATCAATTTACACCGCACCTTTTCCTCCACACTTGGAGTCTTGCCATTGAAGTGCATTTTTATATCCTCTGGGCATTGATCATTTGGGGCATAACGAAACGTGTAAAAACACTTGGCCAGCTCCGCGGAACGGTCTTTCTTACCTCTAGCGGTCTCTTTCTCATCAGTTTTCTTGCCATGTTCATCTCGAGTTTCTTTGTCAAGAGTTTCTCAACCATTTATTTTGCAACATGGACCCATATCTTCCCCTTCTTCTTGGGGAGTATGCTTGCTAGCCTGACTGGTCTGAAAACCCTGACTCGACCGTTTGAAAAAGTGATGGCCAAATGGGACTTAAAACAAACCCTATCTGTCATTGTAGGTGGCTTAGTCGTAGAACTCCTACTCCTTTTCTTCTTCAAATTTGACAGTATCTTGACCTATCTTTTTGGTTTTCTTTTGTCAAGTACAGCGACAGCTATCATGATTTATGGCGCTCGAGTCCTCCATGAAAAGACAGAAAATATTCAAGAACCTGCCATTTTACTCTTTTTCTCGAATATTTCCTACGGCATTTACCTCTTCCATTGGCCTTTTTACACCATCTTTTCACAGTTACTCAACCATACCCTAGCCGTCCTTTTTACCCTTATCTTCTCTACGGTCTTTGCGACTCTTTCTTTCTACCTCATCGAGCCGTATCTGGCCGGAAGAACGGGTAAACTACTGGGACTTGAGATGGATCTCAAACCTTATGCAAAATGGATTTGGGCTACTGCTGCGACCCTTCTAGTTGCGACAATTGGAATCAGCCTCTTTGCACCCCGCTTAGGAAATTTTGAGCGGGAATCGCTGGTGAATAATTTATACCAGGCTGATAACCGCATGGGACAAACCAAGCAACTCGCTCAACGAGGAAAAGCCTCTTCTTTTGAAGTGACCGAAGGCTTAACCATTATTGGCGATTCTGTTACCTTACGTTCAACTGAACAATTAAATGCCTTCTTCCCAGATGCATTTATCGATGCTCAAGGAAGCCGAAATGTGAATCAGGCAGCCGATATTCTTCAAAACAACATTGATAATCATGCTCTCATGAAAAATGTTGTCATTGCTACAGGGGTTAATGTGATCTATAGTTATGAAGAAGACCTCGAGAGAATCATCTCAATTCTTCCGAATGGCCATCATTTAATTCTTGTCACACCTTATGACGGTAACTCAGCCCAGTATAGCGATCCTGTCGCTGAAAAATATGCAAACCATGTTCGTGAATTAGCTAAAAAATACGATTTTATTGCAATTGCTGATTGGAATACGGTTGCCAGAAATAATCCACAAATCTGGACTGGAACTGATAACATCCATTATGGCAGCACTCACGAAACCACTGTTGAAGGGGCGACACTCTTTGCACAAGCCATTAAATCTGCACTAGAACAAGTGGAAACACAACCTGTCAAAAATGTCGGGACTAGTGAATAATAAAATTTATCAAACAAAAATAAAAGGAGTCTTAACAGACTCCTTTTATTTTTGTTTTCCTTGAAATCTCCACTGAAACCGCAAGCGGTCATAGAATGGAAAGAGAATGTGTAACAGAGTGGTTGCTAGTAACCAACCACCGATAATATCTGTTGGATAATGGACCCCAACGTAAACTCGTGAAATTCCAACCAGCATGGCAAGGATAATCAAGCCTGCCTGCACAATCCGTTTTGTGATAGTGGTTTTAAGATGTTGTTGAACCAAAATGACCATGACACCTGCCACCATCAAGGTAGAGGCAGCATGCCAGCTTGGAAACGAGTAGCCAGGTGTATCCACTAGCCATTCAATGCTAGGTCTCGGGCGTTGGTAGACATATTTCAGGGCTGTTGATAGGACTCCCATCACCGCAAAACTAGCTAGAATAAAGTAACTCTCTATCTTCCACCGCTTCTGGTAGCAATAAAAGGCTACTGCCAAACAGATAGGTAAGAGGACTGTCGCATTACCAAGTAAGGTAATATTGGTCCAAAACAAGGTCGCAAACGCAGGAAAATCCCCACGCAGAGCTGTTTGAATGCTGCTATCAAAGCCCACCAATTGCTGAGGATAAAATTTCACCACATATCCTAAAATAACAAAGAAGAGGGCTGCAAACGAAGCATTTCGAAAGTAAAGTTGTCTGTTTTTCATACAAGCAGTATAATCTGATTTTTTTATAATTTCCTTAAAATCGGTCGACCTGCACGATACACAAGGTAGAATATAAGTGAAAATATCACACCTTGCAAGAGATTAAAGGGTAAGACCATGCCAAATAAATAGTTGTTTACCCCTAGAATCTGTCTAATATCAAAGTTCGCAAAAGCTGCATAGACTGGGATAGCATAAACATAGTTTAAGGCCAGCATCACCAAGGTCATACCAATTGTCCCCACAAAAGATGCAATAAAATAGGTTTTAAGCGTCTGCTTCTTGCTCCACATCACATACAAGGCAAGCATGAAGACTGCGAGAGCTGCAATGTTCATCGGCAGACCAATCACTGTTGACGGACCATTGTTATTTAATACAAACTTGAGTACGGTCCGTATCAAGAGAATGCTAAAGGCCGAACCTAGGTCTAACAGCAACATTCCTATTAAAATAGGAACAATCGAAAAATCAATTTCCAAGAAACTCGCTGCTGGAATCAAGGGAAATTTGAGGTACATGAGCAGAAAAGAAACTGCTGAGAGAATGGCAATCCAAGCCATTTTACGTGTATTTGTCATCTTCTTCCTCCAATTTTTAACAAATTAGAGAAGTGGGAAATTGATGTCATCGCACACCTCCACATGGGAAAATACTTGGTGTACACCCCTACTTTCAGCTGCAAATCAATCTTTCTCCGTCTTCTCCCATCCAGACTATACTGTCGGTTGTGGAATTGCACCACATCAGCTTGCGCTCGCGGACTATCACCGCCGGTAGGGAATTGCACCCTGCCCCGAAGACTTTATACTGAAACAACTATCAAAATCTATTTACTCTTTTTGATAGTTTCTTAGGTAGTGCGGCCATAAGCAACCTCCTTCGTTGTTACTAAGCATTTCACTACGGCTAAACTATCGGTTTTAAGCTCACTTCGTTCGCTATTCCTCCAAACTTAGGGGATACAGTCAAGTAAGCAATTGCTGTACCCAAAGAAAGGACTGCTAAGAAGTTTTCAAAACGAAAGCAATATTTCTCTTGATTTTTGTTCAGTAACAGTTAGTGAATATTTCCACTAACTACCTACCATGATACCAAAAAAGACTTGCTGATGCAAGTCTCTGCTATAAGCGTCCGCTTACGCTCTTCTTATTTCAACTTATCCGCTTCATATTGATGGACTAATTCCAAGCCTGCAAATGCTTGCTGGCGCAAAGCCTCATAGACAATCATGCAGACGGTATTCGAGACATTGAGACTGCGGACATGCTCGTCATTCATTGGAATTCGTAGCGCTTTTTCGGGATAACGTCGCATAAAATCTTCTGGCAGTCCCTTGTCTTCACGCCCGAAGATAAAATAATGGTGACAACCATCATCATACGCCTCATCCGAATAAGTCTTTTCCGCAAACTTGGAAATGAGATGAACCTTCCCATCGCCTACCTGCTCCATAAACTCTTCCAAACTATCATAGAAGCGCACATCCAGCTTATCCCAATAATCCAGACCTGCCCGTTTCATCTTGCGATCATCAATGGGAAAGCCCATGGGCTTGATAATATGAAGCGGACTGTTGGTTGCTGCACAGGTCCGAGCGATATTGCCCGTGTTCTGCGGAATCTGTGGCTCAAACAAGACCACATGGTTGCGAGATTCTACTTCTTGGTAGGATAGTTCTTCAATATTCATCAGCTTTCCTCATACTCTTTCAGGTCATACATTCAATGCAAAAAAATAGCCACACTGCCCGGAGTCAAGCTCAGCAAACAGCATGGTGAATGATGATTTCATTCACTTAAATCACAACAGGTTTGATTTAAATCAATGAAAATCTTGTTACTATTATAACGCAAGCAGTTAGAAGCGTCAAGCAATATGGTTGAAAATTCCTGATTTTTTTCAATTTTTTCTCATGATGATTGGAAGCAGGTAAAACTGTACAGCTCTAAAACAATCTGGAAATCCTTGAAGCCTGAAACATTGTTTTGGAAGCAGTCGAAACAGCACAACTCTAAAACCAGATAACGTCCACACGTCCGATTCTTTGAGTTTTGGAATCAGTTGAAACAGCACAGCTCTAAAACGCTTTGAATATTCAAGCAGAAAGTATTGCAGTTTTGGAATCAGTTGAAACAGCACAGCTCTAAAACTTAGGGTTATCTATCTTTGATAATGCAAAAGTTTTGGAATCAGTTGAAACAGCACAGCTCTAAAACTGAACAACTACATAGCAGAAAAGCAACTAAGTTTTGGAACCAGTCGAAACAGCACGGCTCTAAAACAAGAAAAGCGTGACGGTGTGTCTTACAGCAGTTTTGGAACCAGTCGAAACAGCACGGCTCTAAAACTTATAACATAGATTGGAGTAAAAAGATGATGTTTTGGAACCAGTCGAAACAGCACGGCTCTAAAACTTGCGACATTGACCCAGTAATCAATCTCTTGTTTTGGAACCAGTCGAAACAGCACGGCTCTAAAACCCTATTAGAAAATGGGGGTCGCGAGAAGAAGTTTTGGAATCAGGTGAATCAGCACAGCTCTAAAACTTATCAAACTTCTCAATCGCCTCTCTGATTGTTTTGGAATCAGTTGAAACAGCACCTATTCATCTGCCTGCTGGCGCTTGAGGCTGAAATGTTCTGGTACTGGGTCTTTGCCTCCTGGCACAAAGGGGTGACAGCGCAGGATGCGCGCCATTCCCATGAGAAAGCCTTTTAGTCCATGCTTTTGTAGCGCCTCAATCATGTAGCTTGAGCAGGTCGGTTGGTAGCGGCAACTAGGCGGGAAAAGGGGCGAGATAAAGCGCTGGTAGAAGCGTACCAGTCCTATCAAGATAGCCGTCATTTTTTCTGTTTCTTCGTGACAGCAAGAGTATGGAGCTTGCTGACATCTTTCTTGTTCAATTTGCGGGATTCTCCCGGACGAAGCCCCGTCAAGTCGAGATTGCCAAAGCGGGTCCGAGATAGCTTGTCCACCTGCAAACCAACAGCTTCAAACATCTTTTTGACCTGATGATTGCGTCCCTCATGAATGGTCAATTCAACGACCGAGCGGTTTTTCACGGTGTCTACTTTCAAGATATTGTACACGGCTGGCTTGGTTTTCTTTCCGTCAATGACCACACCACGGGTCAAGGGGCGCAAGACTTCTTTATTGGCAATTCCTTTGACACGCGCCACGTAGACCTTATCAATCTCATTACGCGGGTGAATCATTTCATCGGTGAAATCCCCATCATTGGTCAAAATCAAGACACCCGAAGTATCCCAGTCCAGACGCCCGACAGGGTAAATCCGTTCATTGACATGGGGCAAAAGGTCAATGACTGTCTTTCTACCCTTGTCATCTGATACGCTTGAAATCACCCCACGAGGTTTATTGAGGAGGTAGTAGACCTTTTCTTCATTATAAATCGGTTGTCCCTCCACTTCGACCTTGTCTCCAGACTTAATGGTCGTTCCAAGCTCACGCACGACCTGCCCATTGACTGTAACCAAGCCCTGCTTAATCAGCTCTTCGGCCTTTCGACGGCTAGCCACGCCAGCGTGAGCGATGTATTTATTGATTCTCATCTTCTTCTATCTCTTTTCTTTCTACGAACAATTCGGTTTCTTCATCGACCAAATCAAGGTCTGACACATCAGGCAATTCCTCCAAGTGGTTGATGCCCATGTAATCAAGGAAATAATCCGTCGTAACATATAAATTCGGCCGTCCCAGCACTTCTTTTTTGCCATTTTCCCGAATCAGGTCAAAGGCCTGCAATTTGCTGATGGCACCGCTTGAGTTGACCCCGCGAATGCTATCGACCTCAATCCTTGTAATCGGCTGTTTGTAGGCGATAATAGACAGGGTCTCCAACAGAGCACGTGACATGGATTGGTTAATCGGTGTTTTGGCATAGGTGCGCAGGAGGTCTGCATACTCTTTTTTCGTGACCAGTTTGTAGCGACTAGACGATTCCAAAATAGCAAGCCCTGACTGATCATCTGCCTGGTATTTTTCAGTTAATTTTTCGAGCTGTTGTATAATAGCTGACGGCTGTAAATCCAGCATTTCAGCCATATTGCGTACCGTCAAGCCCTCTTCTCCTGCTACGAATAAGAGCACTTCAATATCAGCTAATCGGCTCATCTTCACTCCTTATCAAGTAAATCTCTCCAAAATTTTCGGTCTGTTCCATAGTGATTTCCTTACTTTTGACCATTTCAAGCGTTGCCAAAAAAATGGTAATCACTTCATTCATATCCCGACTTTGGACAAACAATTCCCGCAAGACCAAGCGTTTTCCTCTTTGAAACTGCCTGCGAACCTGCTCCATCATATCTTCGATTTTGTATTCATCGCGCGCAATGGTCGTATGGCTCATCCGCAATTCTTCCTGCTTTTCAGCCATGACTTTTGAAAAGGCGAGGAAAATATCAATCACCGACTTGTCTTGCGCCAAGGTCACATCATCATAGACCAATTCCAACTTGGGTTTGGAAAAATAATGGGCGCGTTCCTCGTGCTGTTCCTTTAATTTTTCACTGATCGCTTTAAAGGTACGATATTCTTCCAATTGTGACAGCAATTCCTGCTCGGGATCGTCTGTAACATCCTCCTGCTCCACGACCTTGGGCAAGAGCCTACGGCTCTTAATTAGCATCAGCTGACTGGCCATAACCATGTATTCGCCAGCAATCTCAAGACGCATGGCTTGTAGGGTCGCGATATAGGCAAGGTATTGCTCGATGACTTCGGTAATCGGCACTTCGTAGATGTCCATTTGGTACTTGGACACCAAGTGAAGGAGCAAATCAAGCGGTCCTTCAAAATCTTTTAGTTTAATATCCATGTTTGTATTTTTCTAGACTAATGGTGGTTTTTAAGCCCAAGAACTTGGCAATGTCTGCCAACTCTTTGCCAGCCTGCAATTGGCCCAAGATAAATTGTTCCCGCAACTTCTGGGCATTCCATTCCGACTTTCCTTGTTCCTCTAAAAATTCGCTCAAGCGATTAAAAAACCATTGGCGGGAATAAGACGCTCCATTCTTATCAAACAGATACATCCCCTTTTCCACTTCTAAAAGTGGAAGCAACTGATTTGGAATCGGGATAATCCGCTTCTGATCCGACTTTTGAATAGCCAAGACCTGAAAATTTCGGTCTATATCTGCTTGTTTCATAACAGCTAACTCACTCGGTAAAAGCCCTAGATAAGCAATCAAGAGTGCGATTTTCTGTCCGTCTTTATACTTGGTCTCCGCCCATAAAAAGCTCAAATCTTCCAGGCTCGCACCTACAGGCTTCGACAACACCTGTTGAGGGGCTTTCATCTTGTAATAACGGTCCAAAATGCCGTTTTCATAAAGATAGAATAAAAACTGATTGACAGCAGACAGCTTGCGCTTTTGAGCAGCTGGTTTTAAATCCTGTAAAAAGGCTTGATAGAGCGCTAAGGTCGTCGGATTTGGTCTTACGCACTGCTTGCTAAACTGCTCTAAATCATAGAGATAGGCCGTTTTTGAGTTTTCAGATAGCTTTTTCGTCGCAAGAAAATCCTGAATGTACTGTATCATTTCCTTCACCTATTTTGACCCGAGTGTGAAGTTGTGAAGTAGGGCATTAACAGCCTTTAAAATGGACTTGCGGGTGATAATGCCTAGAAATTCTCCTTGTTCACCAACGACTGGTAAGAATGCTTGATCCACCAATTTTCGCATGACTTCTTCTAGGTGATAAGAGGCTCCAACGGTTGCGACATCCTTTTCCACAATGAGGGAAATATCCATGTGCAGCTGGTCATCTGTCAATTCATTTTCAGATTGATATTTAACAATTTCCCGCAGACTGATTGTGCCGACAAATTGATTGTCTTCGGTAACTACAGGGACGCGTGAGTAGGTCATGTGGCTAAGTAAGAGCTTGGCATGATCGATATTATGGGTATCGATAATCACCGCCAATTTATTCGCCGGAGTCAAAAAGGTTTCTTCCTGCGCTAGGAGAAAGGTTTCAAATTCACGTGTAATCATCTGGGAATATCCTTTGTTAGTGGCGCGTAGACCTGATGGTCGCGGTTGTAATATTCGATGTGGATATGATCCTCAAAAATCGTAAGAATCGCATAGAGGCATTCTTTTATCATCCCACGTGGTTGACGAATGGAGCCTGGATTGACAAAGAGGGTCTTACCCCGCACTGTTGCATCAGGAACATGCAGGTGTCCGTAGAGACAGATATCAGCCTCCACTTCTTCTGCCCAGTAATCCAGCCGCATCCAACTAAAGTTGATGCCATACAGATGCCCGTGGGTCTGTGCAATTGTCACATCTCCCAGTTGAACCACAAGTTGGTTAGGATAAGCAGAGTCGTAATCACAGTTTCCCCTGACCACATAAATGCCATCCCAGAGAGAATCCTTGGCATCTA
Organism: Streptococcus cuniculi; assembly: GCF_001921845.1. Taxonomy (GTDB): domain Bacteria; phylum Bacillota; class Bacilli; order Lactobacillales; family Streptococcaceae; genus Streptococcus; species Streptococcus cuniculi. The sequence continues at coordinate 156,986 of NZ_MSJM01000003.1, forward strand.
GCTCTGAATCACCATTATGAAACATCGCATCGACCTTTCCTAGATAGCGTTCTTTTACTTCTTGGACAATGGCACGGTCGCCGTGCGAATCACTCATGACTAAAAGTGTTTGAGGTTCTGTTCTTGCCATGCTGGAAATACCTCCAATAATTTTTTGAGTGCTTGAGCACGGTGAGACTGGCTATTTTTTTCCTCCAAGCTCAACTGGGCTGCTGTCCGACCTGTTTCTCCTACCAAGAAGAGCGGGTCATAGCCAAATCCATTTTCCCCTTGCGGAACCGTTGCAATATAGCCGTCCCAATCCGCTTCAACAACGAGACTATCGACATTTGGTGCTGCGACAACCAAGGTACAGTGGAATTGAGCTGAACGATCTTTTGGTTCAAAGACCATAGCCAACTCGTGGAGCAATTTGGCATTGTTTCTTGCATCGGTCGCGTCAGGACCGGAAAAGCGGGCTGACCAGACACCCGGCATACCACCGAGTTTGTCAACTTTGAGACCCGAATCGTCTGCCAGCACCATTTTCCCCGTCAAATTGGCAATCGTCTCTGCTTTCAGACGGGCATTTTCTTCAAAAGTCACGCCTGTTTCAGCCACATCTGGCAGGTCAGGATAGTCATTGAGATTTTCTACCTTGTAGCCCAATTTTTCAAAGAACTGACGAAATTCAGCCGTCTTTCCTTCATTTTGGGTCGCAATTAAAATAGTATCCCCAACCGCTGTTGGCAAATCTCCCTGACCAAAGAAAGTCTCTGCTACTACACCATCCTGTGGCAGATGAATATCGACAATCTGCTGCCCATCCATCATGAGGACCGCCCCCTTGTGCTGGACAACCGACAACTTGCGCCCGAACTTTTCATTGATGATTTGAACGAGAAAGTTCAAAAAGGAGAAAGCCGATCCATATTTCACAACATGAACCTGCAAGCCCTCAAGAGATAGTCGTTCTAGCAACTGATAAAAACGTCTCCGAGCACCTTCGTAGTGGTCATCATCTCCAAAACACGTCAGGTAGTTAAACTCCCCGCATGTCCCAAGATACCAATCATTGGCATCTTTGTATTCATAGATTTTTTCTGTCATCGTTTCTACACTCCAGTTTTCCTCAAATACTTGTTACGGTCTGCGCCAAAATTCTTCTAACTCTATTCCTCCCTTAGGTAAATGGAGATAGAGCAGACACCCCTTTTCCACTACCAAAACCGCACCTTGGTGTTCGACCACTTCAAGATTGCGCTCGGTATTGTCATTGATGATGTCGATGATAAAGCTGACCAATCGAAGGACTGAAGAATAACGGATGACCATCACATCATATCCTCCAGCATTCCAAGCCTCTTCTGAAAAGGGATCTGCATCTCCGTCTACAACAGAGGAGAACCCTGGTAACACATCATGAATACGCAAATCACCCATACCAGCTATAAGATTATGCCCTTGCCAATTCCCGACATACCAATCTTGATCGTCCTTGTATTCGTAAATCTTTTCTGTCATAGGCTTACATGCTCCACCTGTATGTCTTTTCCGAGCCAGTTTTCCGCAATTTCCCGAAAGGCAGCTGGACTAGCTGTCGTATAAAAGAAATGTTGCGGTTGCTCTGCGGTTCTGCTGTGGTTGATTTCAAAATAATTGAGTAAGACAGAGATGTCCCGTGCGCACTCTGCCCCACTATCAATCAAAGTCACATCCTGCCCCAAGACATTTTGGATGATGGGACGGAGCAAGGGATAGTGGGTACAGCCTAGCACGACCGTATCGGCTTTACCTTTCATGCTTTGAAGCGTTTCATAGACCACTTTTTTTGCTAGACTTGACTGGTAATTGTTTGACTCCACCAAGGGAACAAACTTCGGACAGGCAAGACTGGTCACCTGTGTATCGGGAGATAGGGCCTGAATTTTTTCCCGATAGATGTCTGACTGGATGGTCATCGCAGTGCCTAGTACACCGATTTTTCCTGTCTTTGAAGCCTTGATAGCCGATGATGCTCCCGGCAAAATCACACCGAGAACAGGAATGTCTAGCTTGGCCTTGACTTCTTCCCAAGCAACTGCCGTTGCTGTATTACAGGCAAAGACAATCATCTTGACATTTTTTGTTTGTAAAAACTGAACCAATTCCCAAGTGTACTCTCGGATTTGTTCAGCAGGGCGCGGACCATAGGGAGCTCTGGCCGAATCCCCAATATACACGATTTCTTCGTGAGGCAGCTGGCGCATCAATTCACGCGCAACGGTCAAACCACCCACACCCGAATCTAAAAATCCAATAGGTCGATTATCCATAATGTTTCCTTATTGAGTGCAACTCCTCATAAGAGAAGCTCACACTAATTAAAAAATGGGAGAGTGAGGACAGTCGATGTTTCCGACATTTCGACTGGTGTCCCACTTCCCCCACTTGATTATTTTTTCTTAGTCGCGATTTTTTGCTGACTCTTGATTTGACGAAGCACTTGTTGTACTTTGGCTTCGCTTGGTTTTTGACCCATTTGGCTCATCATAGCACGGAGGGCATTTTCATCTAAAACAGGCTTATCAGCGATGTAGTTTTCCACCTGTTTACGTGACAGGTAAATTCCTAAAGCAACACCGCCAGCAAAGGCTACGATGATCAATACAATTGCAAGAACTAGATCCATATCTATCTCCTATTTTCTAAATTACAAAATCAATTCTCCCTATTATACCAAATTTACGGGGAATTTCCAAGATTTATCTTAAAAGTTCTTCACGACTAAAAGAGAACAAAAAGATCGGATTTGTTTTTAGAACTACTCACCCCGCAACATGCCACTATCAATCATGTAGGTGAAAGTTGTGGCTGTCTCAAAGTTTCCTTCCGTGCCTTTGACTTCCGTTTGCTCATCCTGCCGTAACACATAAATGCGATCATTTTCTCGATAAGCCAGTCCCTTTTCAGACAAGGATTGCTCACCTTTTACCAACTGGACGACTGAGGCACTGCGGTATGGACCATATTGGGCATTTGTTTTCGTATTCACCGCATAGATACCGTCCTCTTTTACAAATACAAATAAAGAACTCTGGGTATTTTCATACTCTTCAATCTGATCTAAAACAACTGTACCTGACGAATCTTTCAGCGTATAGGTCTCCCCGTCTTTCTCCAACTGATAGCCATTCAAATAGGTATCACCGACGATTTTTGCCAGCCCTTCTGATACCTGCTTGCGCTGTGCTGTTTGTTGTTCTTCGTTAAATTGTCGAACAACTTGCGCTTGCCGCACTCTCTCTGCTTCTCTTTCTCGTGCTGCTTCTCGCTGATAGTAGTAAACGCCACGACCGATTAGAGCAATCAAGGGGAATACCCATAACCAATTCTTCTTTTTCATGTTAGAGCCTCTTTATACTCTATAAAAATCAAAATCTGACTAGGCAACGAAATCGTAGCTAGAACTGAAGTTCAGCAAGATGAGTTAACGACGTCAGACTTTGATTTTTGACGAGTATTATTTCTCAAAATCAAAACCATACAAAGTCGCAAAATAATCCTCTGGCTTTTCTGCCCGACGAATCATACGCGCACTTCCATCTTCTTGGAGCAAAATCTCTGCCGAACGCAGGCGACCATTGTAGTTATAGCCCATGGAAAAACCGTGTGCCCCCGCATCATGAATGACCAAGGTATCGCCCACTTCTGCCTGTGGCAAGTCCCGTTGGACGGCAAATTTGTCATTGTTTTCGCATAAAGAACCCACTACATCTACGACCTCAAGGGGAGCATCAGGACGGCTGATATTGGTGATATGGTGGTAAGCCCCGTAGAAGGCAGGGCGCATGAGATTGGCTGCCGAAGCATCTACTCCAATATAGGTGCGGTAGGTCTCCTTGCGGTGGAGAACCTTGGTCACTAAATGGCCATGCGGAGCCAACATAAAGCGGCCCAATTCCGTATAAATCTTCACCTCGCCCATGCCTGCAGGTGTCAAGACTTCTTCGTAAGCCTTACGCACTCCTTCACCGATAACAGCAATATCATTGGCCTCTTGCTCTGGACGATAGTTGACACCGATTCCGCCAGACAGATTGATAAAGTCGAGGGTCACACCTGTCTGCTCACGGATTTCCAGCGCCAGTTCAAATAATTGTCGAGCCAAGGTCGGATAATAGTCATTGGTCACGGTGTTGGAGGCCAAAAAGGCATGGAGACCAAATTCTTTCACTCCAAGCTCTTTCAACTCTCTGTAGCCTTGTAGCAATTGCTCCTTGGTCATGCCGAATTTTGACTCTTCTGGATGATCCATGATGTCTGTCCCCAGTGAAAAGACCCCGCCAGGATTGTAACGCAGGCATACCGCCTCTGGAATCCCCGCCACTTCTTTCAAGAACGCGATATGTTCATAAGCATCTAGGTTAATAATCGCCCCCACTTCTCTAGCGTAGACAAATTCTGATCCTTGGGTGTCATTTGACGTAAACATGATGTCTTTAAAACCTAGCTTTTCACTCATCATGACCTCGACATCGGTCGCACAATCGACCCCACAGCCTTCTTCTTGTAAAATCTTCAAGATAGCAGGGGTCGGAGTGGCCTTGACCGCAAAATACTCCTTGAAACCCTTGTTCCATGAAAAGGCCTGATACAAGGCACGCGCTTTTTCACGAATCCCTTTCTCATCATACAGATGAAAAGGAGTGGGAAAGGCTGCTGTAATCACTTCTAGTGCTTCTTTACTGATAAATGGTTCTTTTGTCATCGCTCTACCTCGTCAAATTTTTTACTATTATACCATACTTTCAGGGGGAGTAAACAAGGAACTTGCCTATTGAATTGAACTTACCTATTATAGTGGATTGAGAAAGGAATAGGACAAGGCAAGGAGCTGCAGATAGAACTGGCCTTCATCAAAGCGACTGAACGATGTCCTAACCCTTATTCAATTCACTATACTTAAAAAGGGCTTAAACCGTATGGTTCAACCCTTCAACTATCTTACAAATCAAAATCTTCTGTTAGCTTCTCAATCATTTCCCGCAGCAAACTCTTATTGGCATCAAACTTGACTGTCTTGTCTTCGGTATTAAAGAGCAAGAGCTTAGCATTGATGAGTTTTTGGGTGTGAAAGGACACCGCTGCTCCTGTAATGCTCAACTGCTCTGCAATGTCCTTACTCTTGGCATGTGGCTTGGTCAAAGCAACCATGACCTTGTAGCGCGTCTCATCACTCATCACCTTTAAGGTCGTCGTCAGCACATCCTCATCCATCAACCGATCGGCCAAGAGGAGTTTGTCAATATCCACCGATGCACACAAGATAATCGGGCAGGTGTGATAGTGAGGATTGTACATATAGGAAAAATGAACCAGCCACGGACTCAAGACGACAAACTGAAGACGGTTATATCCCAAATCTTCGACACCGCTTGTTTTATACAAACCGTCTTCGCCATAAATCTCCTCGTAGGAAAAAGTAGCCGCAAATGCCTCTCTCTGCTCTTGAAACTGCTCGTAATAGGGGCGGTACAAGGACGCTACTTCTGCCACCAAATCCACTTGCTCACGGACTGTCTCTAACGGCTTACGAATAGCCTGAAACCACTTCCACTTGTCCTCCGCCTTTAGGTCCGTCTGCTCCAGTAGCTCTAACAAATCCGCCTCTTGATTATTCTCCCCTCGATTGATTGCGATTAAGGCAAGACGGATGGCCCGCTCCACCGTCTCTTGCGAAAGCCCAGCTAGCAGCTGGCAAGCCTCTTCTAACGTTTGGGGATCTTGTCCTACTTCTAACAATTCAAAATACAGATAATGGAGAAAACTAAAATTGGCTTCAAACAAGTACGCGGACAAACGCTCATTCATGGCCTCAAACTGATTGCAGTTGCTGCTGTACTAAGAGCGCCTCTTTTAAAATCTCTTTTTCCTTCTGGCTTCGCTCCTCTGATCCTCCTATTTGGTCCTTTTGAACATAGAAAGGAGCCATTAACAATTCCACAATTTCACTACGATGTTTGCTATACAGTAATTCCATACGATAATCCTATTCTTCTACTATAGATGCTACATTTCTTATAGTATAGACCAAAAGGGCAAGAGAAAGCAAGAAAAAAATCATCGCAATACTTCTAGCAGCACAAAGCACAATCAAGACAGACATCACCCCTTGCATCACCACCATGCCTAGCTGAACGAAGGTCGTAATCCCTGCAGCAATCGTTGCCAGTTGATTTTCTGGCAAGGCACGATAGATAAGGGCATTGATTTTGGGGTTCATCACACCTGCAAGGATTGCTGTCACAAACATGCAGGCGAAAACACCATAGACAAAACGGAAGTAAAAGCTCACAAAGAGAAGTACGGGAACATAGATCACCCATTTTGTCAGTCTGGTAATCGTCATCTCTTTAAATAAACTGGTCGTCAGCAAACTCCCTAAAATCGATCCGACGAGATAGGTAATGGAAACAGCCGCAATGGTCGTTGCCCCGTTGAAGATGACAAAATTTGGCATTTCTTTTATGGATAAAATCATCAAAGGGGTCAAAGCGACAAAGAGAGCGTTCAAAGCAGTTAGTACCAGAATCACCGCCTTCAATACAGGGATTCCTTGGACGGCTTGATAAGAAGCAAGGAAATTCTGTTTCATATTTGAAAGGAGATTTCTAGACCCCTCCTTCTTGACCTCTTGCTTCAAGGGATTGTCAGCTAGTAATTTCTTCAAAGCAGGGCGGATACTCAAGGTAATCAAGAGACTGACCAAGAACGTCCCTGCATTGAAAAAGGCTAACTGCTGATAGGTCATCACTCCGATTAAGACCGCACCACTAGACTGAAAGACGATGCGTAAGATAGCCCCAATCCCTTGACGAAAGGCTGAAGCCGCTTCACGATCTTCATTTGGAATCACCCGCAGACTTACTGGCATAAAGAGATAGGATTCGTATTGCCCAGCAATATCAGATAGGAGATTGATGATACAGACCACGGCTACAATCCACAAGGCCGGTGAAAAGCCCATGACAAGACCAACAATCCCGTAGAACAAGACCCGAACAACCAAGGTTCCCACAATCGTATCCAGCTTATTTTTCGTCTGATCGGCCCACATCCCAATGAAGAGACCAGCCAAAATCGGCAGGGTTTCAGACAGGGTAATCATGGAAAGAGCTAATTTGGTATCTGGCAGGAGCAAAACATAGTTCATCATGGCCAAATAGTAGAGGACATCCCCAAAATTAGACACCATATCAGCTACAAATGACAGCATAAATAGTCGGTTTTTCAACATCTTTTTCATACATATTCTCCTTTTTTTATAGCTTTATTATAGTCCTAAATTCCCCAAAAACAAGGCTATTTCAGCAAGTGGTAAGCATCCTCCAGTAAGTGGTCAGAAATTCTTAGTTACCTGCATCATAGACATGACTTTGTAGATAGTTTTTGTAAAAGTCAACGTTTTATTTAACAAAAATTAAATATTTATTTAAATATATATTTTTACCAAAATAACGGTAAATCGTTTTCTTTTTGAAAACTTTTTATTATAATCTTAAAAGAGGTGAAAAATGTGAAAAAAATTGCTTTTGATTCAACGAAATACTTACAATTACAGCGTGACCACATTTTAGAACGCATCCAGCAATTTGATGGAAAATTGTATATGGAATTCGGCGGGAAAATGCTAGAAGATTTCCACGCAGCCCGTGTTCTCCCTGGTTACGAGCCTGACAATAAAATCAAGCTCCTTCAGGAATTAAAGGAGCAGGTCGAGATTGTGATTGCCATTAACGCTAGCAACATCGAACATTCCAAGGCGAGGGGCGATTTAGGCATTTCCTACGACCAGGAAGTATTGCGCCTAATCGATACCTTCAATGACTTGGGCATCTATGTCGGCTCTGTCGTCATTACCCAGTACACCAATCAGCCAGCCGCTGACGCTTTCCGTCATCAGTTGGAAAAAAATGGCATCAAGTCCTATCTGCATTATCCTATCAAGGGCTATCCATCTGATATTGACCATATCATTTCGCCTGAAGGCGTGGGGAAAAATGACTATATCGAAACCAGTCGCAATCTGATTGTCGTGACAGCACCTGGTCCTGGTTCTGGGAAGCTCGCAACCTGTATCTCCCAGCTCTATCATGACCAATTGCACGGGATTAAGGCAGGATATGCTAAATTTGAAACCTTCCCTGTCTGGAATCTACCGCTTCATCACCCTGTCAACCTTGCCTATGAAGCAGCAACTGCTGACCTAGATGACCTCAATATGATTGACCCATTCCACTTGCAAACCTATGGCAAAACTGCGGTCAACTACAACCGTGACATCGAAGTCTTCCCTGTTCTCAACCGAACCTTTGAGCGCATCTTGAACAAGTCTCCTTATGCGTCACCGACAGACATGGGGGTTAACATGGTGGGCTACTCGATTGTCGATGAAGAGGCAGCCATTGCCGCATCAAAAGAAGAAATCATTCGCCGCTACTATCAAACCTTGGTTGATTTCAAGGCCGAGCGTGTCCCAGAATCAGCAGTGAAAAAGATTGAACTCTTGATGAATGAAGTAGGCGTTTCAGCAAGTGACCGCAAGGTGACCATTGCTGCGCGTGAAAAAGCAGAAGCAACCGGCCAACCAGCGCTTGCCATTGAACTGCCAAATGGCGAGATTGTCACAGGGAAAACCTCTGACCTCTTTGGTCCATCTGCTGCGGTCATCATCAATGCCATTAAAAACCTAGCCAAGATTGACAAGAAAACCCACTTGATTGAGCCTGAATATGTCAAACCGATTCAGAACCTCAAAATCAATCACCTCGGTAACCGCAATCCACGGCTCCACTCAAGCGAGCTATTAATTGCCCTTGCCATTACTGCTATGAACAAGCCAGAAGCAGACCTTGCCATGAAGCAATTGGGCAACTTGAAAGGCAGCGAATGCCATTCAACCGTGACCCTGCCAGAAGAAGACCGCAACGTCCTACGCAAACTCGGCATCAACGTCACTTTCGATCCCAATTACCAACACAACAAGTTTTATCATAAGTCGTAAGACACTATAAAAAGGAGCTGGAAATCCAGCTCCTTTTAGATTGAAGAAAAAGTTCCTGTGTGATACTTTTCTTAAGTGGTGCGGACTGTAGCGACTTCCTGCGGAATTCCATACCTATAGTGAATTGAATAAAGGATAGGACATCGTTAAGTCACTTTGATGAACGCCAGTTCTATCTGCGGCTCCTTGCCTTGTCCTATTCCTTTCTCAATCCACTATAAATTTTGAGCCCAGGGTCTCAAAATTTCCGAGGAGCGTCACTACTAGTAATGACGCTCCTTTTACCACAGCGAAAAGTATCTGATGAGGCACGCTTCGCTCGCGAAAATCGGCAAATCGAATGGTAAGTTAACAGAGCTTTTTACTTATTTAAATATAGTCTTTTGAATGAACTTGGATACATCGCCACTTTCGACTTGCCGTACTCAACTACTGTCCGCATCTCTCAGTTCCTTGTATGAAAGTTCATTCATTTGACTATAGATCTTAGCTTTATCTACGTTCTAAAAGGAGCTGGAAATCCAGCTCCTTTTTATAGTGTAATGCTATTATTTTTTGAGATTTTCATAAAGGTTAACAGGGAGGCCACGGTGATAATCGTGAGAATGGTTGACAGCGCTGCTGCAACGCCGTAGTTGCCACGCAGAACTTCTGTATAAATCGCTACCGTCATCGTCCGTGTCCGCACATTGTAGAGCAAGATAGACGTGGACAATTCAGAAATCATGGTCACCCAAGACAAAATGGCTCCCGAGATAATCCCTGATACCATCATCGGCGTTGTAATCTTCACAAAGGTATTCAAGCGACTACTGCCCAAACTCTCTGCTGCTTCTTCAATGCTTGGTGCAATCTGTTGCAGACTAGCGACAGACGAACGAATGGTATAAGGCAAGCGACGAACAGAAAGGGAAACAATCAAGATGAACGCCGTTCCTGTAATCATCAAAATACCACTACCAAACAAGCCTGTATTAAAAGAAGAGATAAAGGCAATCCCCATCACCGTTCCCGGCACAATATACGGTACCATACTCAAACTATCAATCAGATTCGTAAAAATATTGCGTTTCCGAACTGCCAAGTAGGAAATAAAGGTCGCAAAGATAACCACCAAGACCAAGGCAATCAAAGGAATCCGAATCGTATTGAAAATCGCTGACCCCATCCGATCAAAGGCTGTCTTGTAGCTGTTGAGCGAGTAGCCTTTGACAAAGACCATACCAGAGGTTTTTAAAAATGAAGTGTAAATCAAGTACAATTGTGGCAAGATAGCTAAGAAAATCACCCCATAAACTGTTGTATAAATGGCAATCGTTTTTCCTAGCGTTGTCTTTTTCGGTTGAATCGGATGGAGCGAGTTCATACTAAAGCTAAAGCGGTTGGCAATGTATTTTTGAACCAAAAAGATACTCAAAGCAATCGCAATCGCCATAATCGCTAAAGCAGAGGCAAAGGCTGCATTTCCACCAACCTCACTGATAAATTCCGTATAGATAAGGACTGGGAAGGTTCGATAGCCCTCACCAATCAACATCGGCGTTCCAAAGTCAGAGAAAGCTCTCATAAAGACCAAGAGGGCTGCTGCGAGCAAGGTCGGTACAAGGAGGGGCAAAACCACTTTAAACATCCGTTGCAAACCAACCGCTCCCATGCTTTCAGCCGCTTCTAAGACCGAATTATCAATACTCTTCATGGTTCCTGCCACATAGAGAAAGACCAATGGAAAGAGCTGTAAGGTAAAGACCAACACAATTCCCTTAAAGCCATAGATGTCAATCGCTGGCAAATGAAAGGCCGCACTCAAGAATTTGGTAATGACCCCATTTCTTCCCAGTAGCAAAATCCAAGAATAGGCACCGACAAAGGGAGCAGACATGGAAGCAATAATCACCAAAATCTGCAACAGTTTCTTACCCTTGAACTCATACATGGAAAATAGATAGGCCAAGACTGTCCCCACAATCAAAGACGTAAGCGTTGCGGTCAAGGACACTTTAAAACTATTGACCAAGGTATCAAAATAGTAGGATTTTTCAAAGAAGGTTGCAAAATGACTGAAGGAAAATTTCCCATCTGCAATCACAGCCTGCTTTAAAATCGTTACAATTGGGTAGACCAGAAAGATGAGATAGGTAATGAAAATGAGAAAGGATGAACTGGTCCAAATGGTCACTTTTTTGCGTTCCATACTAGTCTCCCTTCATCAAATTACGAGAACCATCTGCCGTAAAGACATTGAGTTTTTGCACATTGATTCTCAAGGTGACGCTATCCCCTTTGACTAAATCTTCTTCAAACGTTGATTCTTCGCTGACTTGAATCTTCTCTGCAAACTCCGTCTGAATAAAGTATTCCGTATTCAAACCAAGATAAACGCTATCTGTAATCTGCCCACGAATATCGCCTGCCTCATCTCGCAAGAATTCCTCAGGACGAATGCTGACGCGGACAGCCTGTGCTGCCACACCATCCAAGGCTGGAACACGCAAGGTATAGCTACCGCCAAAGACTAGATAGGCCTTGCCGTCTCGATCTTCCAATTGGGCATCAATGAGGTTGGTCCGACCGATAAAGCTCGCTACAAATTCATTGGCAGGGCGGTGATAGAGTTCTTTGGGACGACCGATTTGCTGGATTTTTCCATCTTTCATGACCGCAATTTGATCCGAAATCGCCATGGCTTCTTCTTGGTCATGGGTCACATACACCGTTGTAATCCCTACCTCATGCTGAATCTCACGGATGGCTTGGCGCATATCTAGGCGCAACTTGGCATCCAAATTACTCAAGGGTTCATCCATGAGCAAAACACTAGGATTAACAGCTAAGGCCCTCGCCAAGGCGACCCGTTGCTGCTGACCACCACTCAATTTATCTGGTTTTCTGTCAGCATACTGATTAATCTGCATTAATTCCAAATATTTCTGCGTTTCCCGTTCCAATTCTTCTTTTGAAACCTTTTTTTGTTTCAGACCGAAGGCCACATTGTCCCGAACAGACAGATGGGGGAAAATCGCATAATTTTGAAAGACCATCCCAATATTGCGCTTGCTTGGCTCCATATTGTTGATTTTCACATCACCAAAATAGAACTCTCCCCCCTCAATACTGTTAAAACCAGCAATCATCCGTAGGAGCGTGGTCTTGCCACAACCTGACGGACCTAAGAGGGTAAACAAACTACCTTTGGGAATCGTCACATTCAGATGTTCGATAACGGGTACGTCATGGTAAACTTTCTTAGCATCGATAATCCTAATTTCACTCATCATTTTCCTCCATTATTTTCCAGACTGAATATCTGTAAAGATTTCGTTATAGCGTTTGACAATATCTGCCTTATTCTTGATGACATAATCGTAGTCTTCTGTTACGGTATTGATGTCTTTAATCGGCTTCATATTTTCACTTGTTTTAGCATCTCTCCGCACAGGACGGTTGGTGGTAGTTGTTCCCAAGGTATCTTGCACTTCTTGCGACACAAGGAAGTCGATAAATTTTTTAGCATTGTCCATATTTTTAGCATTTTTGATAATGGCTGCACTTGCTGGCAAGAAGACGGTTCCTTCTTTTGGATACACCACTTGGATATTGGCACCATCGTTGAGCAATTTCACCGCTGGGTCTTCATAGGATAGACCGACAGCCATCTCTCCATCTGCTACTGCTTTGTAAACACCTGATGAGCTAGAACCGATTTTACCATCAATAAGGGTAAACAGATCCTTCACATAAGTCCATGCCTTGTCATTGCTATAGCCACCTTCTGCTACTAGCATATTGGTCAATTGAGCAAAGGCACTCGATGAATTGGCTGGGTCAGCAGTTGCAATCTTCCCTTTCAATTCAGGTTTCAATAAGTCACTATAGCCCTCAATCTTCATTCCCTTGGTCAAATCTGGATTGACAATCAAGACACTTCCATCAAGGGTGTAAGGCGTAGAGTAGCCTGTCGTATTACGGTATTCCTCAATCACTTGGTCATTTTCCTTAGCAGTATACTCTTCAAACAACTCGCCGTGTGTCGCATATTGCGTGTAAGAACCACCAAAAATAATGTCCGCTACGGGCGCTTCTTTTTCGGATTCTAACTTTTTAAACAGCTCGCCTGTTCCTGCTTGAATCAACTCGACTTTGACACCATACTTTTCTTCAAAAGCTGGAATGGTCGCATTGATGAGACCTTCTGAATTAGGAGAATAGACGACAAGCGTATCGCTTCCACCTTCTTCTGAAGCACTATTGTTGGAGCAACCTGCCAGAGCGAAGACGCCTACTGCCGCAAGGCTACCTGCTATATATTTCATCCATTTCTTTGTCATAATGGATACCTCCTCTTTTTTATCATCTTTATTATATCTCTTTGAAAACGCTTATCATACCACCTATTCTATCCAAAATAGGGGAAAATTATCTACATTGTGAGAAAATGTTCAAGGTTATTTCCCCAAAAAGAAAAAGCTGGATGGTCACTTTCACCCCATTCAGCTTCTCCGATCAATCTTTTCAATCTGTCCCGTCTCTTTAAATTCCGTTGGAGAGACGCCAAAATAATTTTTGAACAATTTGCCAAAATACTTATAATCCGAAATGCCCACCTTCCCTGCAATTTCATAGATTTTCATCTCTGGATAACGATACATCATCTCAATCGCCTGTTTCAAGCGGTATTGTAAAATGTATTCGTTCAAGGTGATGGCTAGATTGTCCTTGACCAAACGGTAGACATAGCTCTCACTATAGCCAAATTCCTTTGCCAGCTCTGCAATCGTAAAATGCTCCTGATAATGCTCTTGAACCCAGCCCAGCAGTTGTTGGATAATCTTGTTCTGGCTATGAATGGTATTGAACTCCTGCAAAAATCGTTGGTAGTCTGGGCTTGCTGCCACAGACTTTACATTCAAGCGCTCGACCACTGTCTGGAGACAGGTTTCCAACTCCTTGGCATCAATCGGCTTACTGATAAAATCACACACGCCAAACTTCATGGCTCGCTTGGCATTGTCAAAATCATTGTAGCCAGACAGAATAATCTTTTCATACGCTATATCAGCCGTCACCTCAAACATCATAAAGGCATCCATAATCGGCATCGTAATATCGGTTAGGACAATATCTGGCTCCAACTTCCGAATCAGCGCCATCCCTTCCTGGCCATGGCTGGCAAGACCGATCACCTCAATCCCCAACATGGCATAATCAACCGCCAAAGATAACCACTTCCGAATCAAATGCTCATCTTCAACAATGATGAGTTTATACATCTTCCACCTCCATTACCACAAATTGAATCCAAGTCTCACCCTTACGATTCACGCCCAAATCAAACTGAATATCTCCAAAAAAGTCTTTCAAACGCCGGTAACTATTGACCACCCCATGCTGGGTCTGATTGCTGTCTAGCGACTCTAAGATTTTCTGGCGTTCCTGCTTGGTCAAACCACCTGCATTGTCAATTACGGTAAAATACAAGTGGGAATCTCGCTGCTCAATCCGCACCTGAATATGCAAATCAATCCTGTATTTTCGACCATATTTCATAGCATTTTCAATCAAGGGTAACAAGAACAAACGAGGGATGGATTGTCCCTTGAGCGTTTCAGGACAGATAATCTCATAGGTAAAGCCCTCATAGCGGACCGCATGGATTTCCAAATAAGAACGAATAATCTCCAAATCCTCTCCCAAGGAAGTATCGTGATCCAGCTGGGCGACACTGTAGCGCAAAATACTGGTTAAATTCTGAATCAGCTGATTGGTCAGGGAACGATCCAATTCATGGGTAATCTTGATTGTTTCCAAGGTATTATAGAGGAAGTGCGGATTAAATTGAGCCTCTAGCATCTTGCGTTCAAAGAGCAGTTTTTCACGTTCTAAAAGTAATTTTTGCTCATGCAAGAGGTCTAATTCTTCCAGCATCTGATTGATTTGCTCAGCCATAAACTCAAATTCATCACCTGTCTCCAACTGAACCTTCTTTTTATCGTCTGCAATAATGAGCTTCATCTGCTCCACTAATGATTCGATTGGAATCGCATTATAGGCTGCAATCTTATGGGCAATTTTACGGGCCTGCATCAAATAAACTGTTAAGACGGCCACCGTAACTGCTAGAGAAAAAATCGCTAAAAATTGGAGCGGAAAGAAGGCTTGAAAGGTATAGATATGCAAGTCTTTCCCAATTTCCGCCTCGTGGGTCAACACAGGCTGTTCCGCATTAAATACCGTTTGCTTGCGTAACAGATGTTCATCTAATTTTTCCAAGGAAGAAACCGTAAAATAATTGGAATTTTTAGCAAAAATATTTCCATATTTATCTGTCAAAATGTATTTGGCGGATAAAATATCATCATAGGACACAAAATCGTGGTCGTTGATAAACAAGATACTGTAACCAATCTGCTCACCCCCTTCTATCACAGGGTGAATAAAGAGCAGATAATGCTGGTGGTTGGTTGAAATAATCACCTTGGGTCTAATCCGCTCATCTCTTGACTGCTCCATCAAAATCTGCAAATAATAGGCCGGAATCATGAGCCCATTGTGCGCCCTGTTCGTTGTAAAACGTATATTCCCCGCCTTGTCCAACACCATCAAATCGGAAACCAGTTCAGTTTGCGCTCGTTTTTCATAAAAAGAAGTATAGAGTTCCCGCTCTGTCCGATTGCCTTTTAAAAATT
The DNA here is from genome assembly GCF_001921845.1 of Streptococcus cuniculi. Classification (GTDB taxonomy): domain Bacteria; phylum Bacillota; class Bacilli; order Lactobacillales; family Streptococcaceae; genus Streptococcus; species Streptococcus cuniculi. The sequence continues at coordinate 172,694 of NZ_MSJM01000003.1, forward strand.
CTTTTACAATCCCCTGGTCCAATTCCCGCAAGACCTGCTCATTACTGGCAATACCATCTTGCGTATGACGCACGATTTCTTCCGTATCTCGAACCAGCTGGTAATACTGCAAAACATAGGAAGAAGAGACTAGAAGAATCATCAACACACCGGTCGTGAGCAAGGCCGACCAACTGCTTTTGGTGATAATCTCTTTTTGCAACGATTGTTTAAATGAACCTGCCATATCTCCTCTACTTTCTTCCTTGAAAACGCTTTATCTATTATATCAAATTTTAAGCCTTTTGAAAAAGGTTATAGGAGGGACGAAAAAGAAGCCCTTTCGGACTTCTTTCTCATTTTATTCGTTTATTAAAAATTAACGTATTCTTTTTGTAATTCAAGGACTTCTTCTGCTGTTGCACATTCTGTCAATGCACGGTTTGCATATTCTTGCATTTTCGCAGTGTCCAATTGTTTCATCAAGCTACGTGTACGAAGGACAGAAGTAGCACTCATTGAGAACTCATCCAAGCCCATACCGACTAGAAGTGGTACTGCTTGTTGGTCTCCTGCCATCTCTCCACACATACCAGCCCATTTGCCTTCTGCATGCGCTGCTTTAATCACGTTGTTGATCAAGCGAAGGATAGATGGGTTATATGGTTGGTAAAGGTATGACACTTGCTCGTTCATCCGGTCAGCAGCCATGGTGTACTGGATAAGGTCGTTGGTTCCGATTGAGAAGAAATCAACTTCTTTTGCAAACTGGTCTGCAAGCATTGCAGCTGCTGGAATCTCAATCATGATTCCCACTTGGATGTTATCCGCTACCGCTACACCTTCGGCAATCAATTTCGCTTTTTCTTCTTCATAGATTGCTTTTGCTGCACGGAATTCAGTAATCAAGGCTACCATTGGGAACATGATTCGCAATTGACCGTGAACAGAAGAACGAAGAAGGGCACGCAACTGCGTACGGAACATTTGATTACCAGTCTCTGAAATCGAGATACGAAGAGCACGGAAACCAAGGAATGGGTTCATTTCATGCGGAAGATCGAAGTAAGGAAGCTCCTTATCTCCACCGATATCCATTGTACGAACCACAACTGGCTTACCATTCATTCCCTCAAGAACAGCCTTGTATGCTTCATACTGCTCATCTTCTGTTGGGAAATCTTGTGAGTCCATGTAAAGGAACTCCGTACGGTAAAGACCGACTGCTTCTGCACCATTATCGTTTACACCTTCAACGTCTTTTGGTGTACCGATGTTGGCAGCGAGTTCAAAATGCTTGCCGTCAGCTGTAACAGTTTGTGCATCTTTCAAAAGTGCCCACTCTGCTTTTTGCTTCGCGTATGCTTCACCAGCTGCTTTGAATGTAGCAATTTCTTCGTCTGAAGGATTGATGATGACTTCACCAGTAATCCCATTTACCGCAAGAACATCGCCGTCTTTCACAATTTCTGTGATGTTATTTGTACCAAGGACCGCTGCAATCTCTAGTGTACGCGCCATGATGGCTGAGTGACTAGTACGACCACCGATATTGGTCACAAATGCTTTTACAAAGTTTTTATCTAATTGTGCTGTATCAGAAGGTGTCAAGTCATGTGCAATCACGATAGACTCTTCTGAAATCGCTGCTGGGTTCGGCAAGCGAACACCCAACAAGTGCGCCAAGACACGCTTGGTCACATCGCGAATATCTGCTGCACGCTCTTGCATGTATGGATTATCGTCCATGCCTTCAAAGATGGCAATGAACATATCTGTTACTTCTGTCAATCCACTTTCAGCATTGACTTTTTTCGCGCGAATCGTTTCTTTAATTTGACCGACCATTTCTGGGTCAGCAAGAACCATCAAATGGGCATCAAAAACGGCTGCCGCTTCTTCACCAAGGCTAGCTACTGCGTTCTCTCTAATCACAGAAAGCTCGTTTTGTGACGCTTCTAAAGCAGCATCCAAACGAGCTTCTTCTGCATCTGTATCTGCAACTGTAACAGTTTCAAATGACAAATCTGGTTGAACGAGTAGATATGCCTTCGCAACCGCAACACCGTCAGATGCTGCAATTCCTTTAAGCATTTCTGTCATACTCTTACGCCAAACCTTCCTTGTCCATTGTTTCAGTGATTGCTGCGATTGCATCGTCAGCGTCAGCACCTTCAGCTGTGATGGTTACATCAGCACCTTGGCCAACACCAAGACTCATCACACCCATGATAGATTTAAGGTTTACTGATTTGTCTTTGTAGTTCAAAGTGATATCTGAAGCAAATTTGCTAGCTGTTTGCACAAGCAATGTTGCTGGACGTGCGTGGATACCTGTTTCTGCCACAATGTGGAAATCTTTTGAAGCCATATTTGGATTCTCCTTTATTTTTTCAATATTGAAGGTTAATTGTGATAACCCTTACAAAGGACATTATACCATTTCTTGAAATCATTTTCAAGAATTTTTTATCTTCCTTTCAAAAATCCTCCTAGGACAGGAGCAAACAGTAGAATCGTCATTGTGCAAAAATATGAAAATAGTTTGTAAGTCATACGAAAAACCTCTCAAATGGCATAACAGCAAGGTTTACACTATATATAGTGTTTCTCTTTCCTTTCTGACACTATATTTAGTTTTTTTGAGTTGACAATTTGATGATTTCATTGTATCCTATATGGGTGATTAAAAAAAGGAGAACTGTATGATTACTGTTTATTCAAAAAATGACTGCGTGCAATGCAAGATGACCAAACGTTTCTTGGACCAGCATCAGGTTCCATTCAAGGAAATCAGCCTCGATGAGCAACCCGAATTCATCGAACATGTCAAGAGCCTCGGATTTGCCGCGGCACCTGTCATCGAGACTGAGACCGAGACCTTTTCTGGCTTCCAACCCGGAAAATTAAAAAATCTTGTCTAGGCCCACCAATCTACCATTGAAAAACAATATAGAAAGAGTTACTGTATGAGTTTGAAAGAATTAGGGGATGTTTCCTATTTCCGTCTGAACAATGAAATCAACCGTCCAGTCAATGGACAAATTCCGCTTCACAAGGACCAAGAAGCCCTCAAGGCCTTCTTCAAGGAAAATGTGCTCCCAAACACCAAACCATTTGCGAGCATTACCGATAAAATCCAATATTTATTAGAAGAAAACTATCTGGAACAGGCCTTTTTGGAGCAATATAGCCCTGCTTTTATTGAGAAATTAGCGCAATTCCTGAAAGACCAGAACTTCCGCTTCAAGTCTTTCATGGCAGCCTATAAATTCTACAACCAGTATGCCCTCAAGACAAACGATGGTGCCTACTATCTGGAAAGCATGGAAGACCGTGTCCTCTTCAATGCCCTCTACTTTGCAGAAGGCAACGAAGACTTAGCCATGGATTTGGCAAATGAAATGATTCACCTCCGCTATCAGCCTGCGACTCCAAGTTTCTTGAACGCTGGACGGGCACGTCGCGGAGAGTTGGTCTCTTGTTTCCTCATCCAAGTGACAGATGATATGAATGCTATCGGGCGTTCCATCAACTCTGCCCTCCAACTCTCTCGTATCGGTGGCGGGGTCGGAATCTCCCTTAGCAACCTGCGTGAGGCAGGCGCACCGATTAAAGGTTACGAGGGAGCAGCATCTGGGGTTGTGCCTGTCATGAAGCTCTTTGAAGATAGCTTCTCTTACTCGAACCAACTAGGACAACGTCAGGGAGCTGGGGTTGTCTACCTCGATGTCTTCCATCCAGACATCATTGCCTTCCTTTCGACTAAGAAAGAAAATGCCGATGAAAAAGTACGTGTCAAAACCCTTTCGCTTGGAATTACCATTCCAGATAAATTCTACGAATTGGCACGCAAGAATGAGGACATGTACCTCTTTAGTCCCTACTCTATCGAGCGTGAATACGGTGTCCCATACAGCTACATCGACATTACTGAAAAATACGATGAATTGGTCGCAAATCCAAAAATTCGCAAGACTAAGATTAAGGCCCGCGATTTGGAAACCGAGATTTCAAAACTCCAACAAGAATCTGGCTACCCTTATGTCATCAATATTGATACTGCCAACCGCAGCAATCCTGTAGACGGTAAAATCATCATGTCGAATCTCTGCTCGGAAATCCTCCAAGTACAGGTTCCAAGCGAATTGAACGACTCACAAGAATACCTTAAAATGGGGACAGATGTGTCATGTAACCTTGGTTCAACCAACATTGTCAACCTCATGAAATCCCCTGACTTTGGTCGCTCTGTCCGTACCATGACACGCGCTCTGACCTATGTGACAGACCACTCACACATTTCAGCTGTACCGTCTATCGAACACGGAAATAGCCAGGCTCACTCCATCGGTCTTGGAGCAATGGGACTACACAGCTTCCTTGCTCAAAACTTGATTGATTATGGATCAGCAGAAGCCGTTGAATTTACCAACATCTACTTCATGCTCCTCAACTACTGGACTTTGGTGGAGTCAAACAACATTGCCCGTGAACGCAAGATGACCTTCCATAACTTTGAAAAATCAAAATACGCGGACGGGTCTTACTTCGACAAATACATCACTGGCAACTACCAACCACAATCTACCCGTGTCAAAGAACTCTTTGAAGGCATCTTTATGCCGAGTGCAGAAGATTGGGCTAGCCTTCGTGATAAGGTACAGGCAGACGGTCTCTACCACCAAAACCGCCTAGCAGTGGCACCAAACGGCTCTATCAGCTACATCAACGATGTGTCTGCTTCGATTCACCCGATTACACAACGGATTGAAGAACGCCAAGAAAAGAAAATTGGGAAGATTTACTATCCAGCGGCTGGACTTGCGACAGAAACCATTCCATTCTACAAATCAGCCTATGACATGGATATGCGAAAAGTCATCGATGTCTACGCTGCTGCAACAGAACACGTTGACCAAGGTCTGTCCCTTACCCTCTTCATGCGGAGTGATATTCCACAAGGCATCTACGAGTGGAAAACCGAAAACAAACAGACCACACGTGACCTGTCAATCTTGCGAAACTATGCCTTCAATAAAGGCGTTAAATCCATCTACTACGTCCGTACCTTTACAGATGACGGCGAAGAGGTTGGCGCAAACCAATGCGAAAGCTGTGTGATTTAATCGCCAAAGATGGGAGCTAGGCTCAGGCCCACTCCCCTCTTTTTATGCCATCAACATTTCCACTATTAACTGTAAAATATGGTATAATGAAAGTGATTGAAAAATCTAGGAGGAAGCTATGTCTCAATTAGAAAAGAACAAACAAGCTGCTATCAACTTCTATAAAACAGCCTTTAAGGGCAATCCCGCAAAAGCTGTGACAGAATACGTAGGAAATGAGTACCGTCAACACAATCCCCATGTGGCAGATGGTCCTAGCGGTTTCATTGCTTATTTTGAGCGCATGCAGGCAGAATATCCAGAAAAATCTGTTGAGTTTGTCCGTGCGGTCGCTCAGGACGACCTCGTTGCCCTCCATACTCATCAAACCTGGGGAGAACCTGACAATAAAGAATACATCACCATGGACTTTTTCCGCTTTGATGAAAACGGTAAAATCGTCGAGCACTGGGACAGTATCCAAGAAGTGATAACAGATACCAAATCTGGTAGAACCATGTACTAAATTTAATCAAATTAAACTGAGGAGAAACAAATGACCACCTACTACAAAGCCATAAACTGGAACGCAATCGAAGATGTCATTGACAAGTCAACTTGGGAAAAATTGACCGAGCAATTCTGGCTTGATACTCGTATCCCACTCTCTAATGACTTGGATGACTGGCGCAAATTAAGCGCAGAAGAAAAAGACTTGGTGGGAAAAGTCTTTGGTGGATTGACACTTCTGGATACCCTCCAATCAGAAACAGGGGTTCAAGCGCTTCGTCAAGACATTCGGACACCGCATGAGGAAGCTGTCTACAACAATATCCAGTTCATGGAATCAGTACACGCCAAATCCTACTCATCTATTTTCTCAACTCTCAATACCAAATCTGAAATCGATGAGATTTTCGACTGGACCAACAGCAACGAATACCTCCAACGCAAGGCAAAAATCATCAATGAAATTTATGAAACAGGCACACCGTTAGAGAAAAAAGTAGCCAGCGTATTCCTTGAAACCTTCCTCTTCTACTCTGGTTTCTTCACACCGCTCTACTACCTCGGAAACAACAAGCTCGCCAATGTCGCTGAAATCATCAAACTCATCATCCGTGACGAATCTGTTCACGGTACCTATATCGGCTACAAATTCCAGCTTGGTTTCAATGAATTGTCAGAAAGCGAGCAAGAAACACTCCGCGACTGGATGTATGATTTGCTCTACCAACTCTACGAAAACGAAGAAGGCTATACAGAAAGCCTCTACGATGGTGTCGGCTGGACCGAGGAAGTGAAAACCTTCCTTCGTTACAATGCCAACAAGGCCCTCATGAACCTAGGACAAGACCCACTCTTTCCTGATTCTGCCGATGACGTCAACCCGATTGTCATGAACGGTATTTCAACCGGAACCTCTAACCATGACTTCTTCTCCCAAGTCGGAAATGGCTACCTTCTCGGTAGCGTAGAAGCCATGAAAGACGATGACTACCTCTACGGTTTATAATATTAAAAAGCAACTAGGCTGGGCTTAGTTGCTTTTGTTTTTTTAGAGGAAAATCGTCACAAAACTTAACAGATTGTTGGCAGCATGCAGACCAACTGAATACCGCAGGTCACGTTTTGCCAGATAGAGCCAGCACAAACTCGCTCCCATGGTAAAGTAAATCAGAAAATGCGGTACAGTCCGTGGTCCATGTGCGAGGGAAAAGAGGGTACTGGTCAATAGGAAATAGAGGATAAGACTGGGTTTTTTGGTCAGATTTGGGAAGAAATAACCTGCAAACAAGCCTCTAAAGAGCAATTCTTCCATGATTGGGGCAAAAATCACTACTGCACAGAAGGAAAAGAAAGGCTGCGCCAAAACATTTTGAACCACTATTTCTTGATTATTGCTTGGAGGGATTGGCAGAAGCATTTGAACAACAATCAGTAGAGCAAACAAACCTAGTGGAAATAGGATATTGGTCATCCAAGGCTTAGGCAACTCGATTTGTATTTTTGTCTTGTCATAGACCCGATTCCAATGAAGATAGGAAAGTGCCGTCAGATAGAGGAGACCAAAGATTCCAAAAACAGTTATCATGGTCGGAAGAATTTCCGCAGGAATATCTGGTCTCGCAGATAATTGACTGCCCGCGGCTAAAAAACCACCTCCAAGCAAGTAGCCCAGCATTCCAGCTAGCCACAAGCCAATATTCGCGACTAATTTTTTCATTGATTTTCTCCTTTACTGTTTATAAATCGCCTGCCTTAACCTTTCAGCAAACATCGTACATAGTCCAATCATGAGTATCCAAGGTGGAATACTGACCAGATTAACAACAAGAGCTATCTGTTTATGCGTTCATACATCAACTTTTTCCAATACGTTTCTGCCAAACATCCTATTTTAAACCGATGACTACCCCAATAAACAAGCCAATCCAAGCCCTCATCGCAATCATTATAGTGAATTGAATAAAGGTTAGGACATCGTTAAGTCGCTTTGATGAACGCCAGTTCTATCTGCAGCTCCTTGCCTTGTCCTATTCCTTTCTCAATCCACTATATAACGGCAATATCATCTGAACATTTCTTCTTCATATCAAACTCCTTTATTCTTTGTCTGACAATACAAGTTATAAAATCGCTAAACCAGTTAGAAAAATAGGAGCATTAAACATTCTAAGATACATCCAATCTAGCAAGGTCAGCCCAAAACATGAAAGCACTCCTAGAGCTAGCTAAAATCAGTCCGCGAATGAATTTGTTCCTTTTCATTTCTCTCGCCTTTTTACTTGAAATATTTTTTAACTATCGAAATTGATCGAATGTTGATGTAACCATGGATAAAGACAACAATTAGGAAAGCTGTCAACTGAAACTCTTGGAGGGCGAAGGAAATCACATCCAAGATAATATAGAGAGCAGGTAATATAATCTGATTCAGATGAAATAGGGTCATAAAACTATTTTCATAATTCGCTTCTCGCTCTCCCTCATCGTAACTCCGCACAAAAGCCAAAGCATCTTCGGGCATAGCAAATTTTGGAAAATCATAATGACGAACCATCTTCAATGTTTTACGATAATAGCCTGTCAAGAAAAATACTGGAATATAGAACATGGAAGCTAACAGTAAAAACTTGATTTGTGCAGCATTTACCGCAACCATATAGAAAGCACCAAGGAGTGAGAAAAGTATGCTGACAAAACAAATATTATAAGCAATTGTTCCATATTCTAAGTTTCTATGAGCTTTTTTATAAAACTTCTCCATACCTTCTTCGTCATCACTATCTTCCGCTTTTTGATAGGCAAGCGTATCTTTGCGACTATGATGTAATAAATAAAAAGTCATACCTGCCAGCAAAAGACTAGCTCCTTGAGCCAGATATACATACACATCTAAGGTCAATAATTGCTGGATTAAGTCCTTCGGCATGGTTCCTGCCGCAGCTGCTGATCCGACAAAGTAACTAGCGAAACCACACATGAATAAAAATAGAAATCCTTTCAATCCTCTTCTTTTTTTCATCTTTTTCTTCCTCCCATTCGAATAGCGAACATCACACTTGCAAGACCAATACTAATCCATAAGTTTACCCAGGATAGCTCTAGAACACTTACACCTGCTAAAGATTCTCCAAACAAGTATCCTAGATAATACAAGACTGATAATCCTGTGATTACTTGAGCCATGAGAATCATTGTGTTTAATAATCGTCTTTCCTTTTTCATACTCTTTTACCTCCTATTTCTTTGTAGTAAAACTTAAACTCACACTAGATACAAGCAGGGCAATGATGATCTCATCTTCCGTCTCCAAGGTTTGTTTTAGCAACAATCTTACCATCATAGCAATGATAGCAAGTGCAAAAACGAACCTTAGAACCATTCTCCCTGTAATGACGATTTCATTTTTCTTCATTTTCTATCTCCTTTACTTTCTTCTTCCATCATCAAACACCAAAATGCAGGTAATAGGAGAAACAATTCTACTGTCACATCTTGATTTCCTGCAAGAAGTTTTCCAACAACATATCCAATTTCAAAAAACATGAAAAGGATAACTAGCACTTTAAATGACACTTCTTTTCCTACTAGATTCGTCTGTTGCTTTTTCATCTTTCTGCTCCTTTATCTCTCTTATCCCTATGCCTTTGTCACTCTTCCTCTAAGCGAAAGACTTGCTCCAAGGGTTCGTTGAAAATCTGTGCGATTTTTAAGGCAATAATGACAGAGGGGGTATATTCTCCCCGCTCAATCAGACTGATGGTCTGGCGCGAAACTTGCGCTAGTTTTGCCAGTTCCGTCTGGTTGTAGCCGTCTCTAGCCCGCAATTCCTTGAGCCTATTTTTTAATATCATAAAGAACTCCTTTCTAAATCATCTTGCTTAACTTGTTTTCATTGTAACACATCTTTTTCTTTTTGACAACCATATTTGTCAAATTTTTTATGATATTTTTCATTTTGAACAGGATAAGATACAAAAAGAACCGAGGCTAACTCGATTCTTTCACTCTCTTATAACTGATTGCCGACTTCTGCCAGAAGTTTATTGATGGCAGCTGCATCGCTTCCTCCTGCCATGGCCATGTCTGGCTTACCACCACCACGACCAGCAACGATTGGTGCGAGTTCCTTAATCAGATTTCCAGCATGGACATCCTTGGTCTTGCTTGCGACAAGGACATTGACTTTTTCACCAATAGCAGCAACTAGGACTAAGACATCTGAATAATCTTTTTGTTTCCAGTTGTCGGCAAAGGTGCGTAGTGCTCCTGCATCTGATACTTCTACCTGACTAGCAATGTAGCGCAGACCATTTGCTTCTTTGACATCTTTGAAAATATCACCAGCTGCTGCAGCTGCTGCTTTTTCTTTCAAGGCAGCATTTTCTCTTTGCAATTCACGCAATTGTTCTTGCAGGCTTGCGACCTTGTTTGGTACTTCTTTGATTTGAGGTGCTTTAATGGTTGCAGCGACAGCTTTGAGCAATTCTTCTTCTTCACGATAAGCGAGGAAGGCTTCACGGCTGGTTACCGCTACGATACGACGTGTGCCCGAACCAATTCCCTCTTCTTTCAAAATCTTGAAGAGTCCAATTTCAGCGGTATTTGCCACATGCGTACCACCACACAATTCGATAGAGTAATCTCCAATCGTTACAACGCGGACTTCTTTGCCATATTTTTCACCAAAGAGAGCCATAGCCCCCATTTCTTTTGCAGTCTCAATATCAGTCTCTACCGTTACGACTGGAAGAGCTGCCCAGATTTGAGCATTGACTTCTTCTTCGATGCGACGAAGCTCTTCAGCTGTTACCGCTTCAAAATGAGTAAAGTCAAAACGTAAGAATTCTTGCTCGTTGAGCGAACCTGCCTGCGTCGCATGCTCACCGATGACCTGGTGAAGAGCTGCATGTAACAAGTGAGTTGCTGTATGGTTTTTCATGACGCGGTGGCGACGAAGGGTGTCAATGGCAAGTGTATACGTTGTACCTGTGCGCAATTCTCCAAGCACTTCAACAGTATGAAGCGGCTGACCATTTGGTGCTTTTTGAACATCTTTGACACGGGCTACCAACTGACCAGCTTCATCGAGAATAGCTCCGTGGTCAGCAACCTGTCCACCCATTTCTGCATAGAAAGGCGTTTGATCAAAGACAAGCAAGGCCTCATCACTTGATAGGCTATCGACACGCTCATTCTCTGCAATCATCACCGCCAAGGTTGCGGTCAATTCATCTGCACCATAGATGAAGGTTGATGCTTCGGTAATCCCTGCAAGGGTTTCATTTTGCATACCCATTGAACCACCTTTGACAACAGAAGCACGCGCCCGCTCTTGCTGCTCTTTCATGGCTGCTTTAAAGCCTTCGTGGTCAATGGCAAAGCCTTGGTCTTCTGCCAATTCCTCGGTCAATTCAACCGGGAATCCGTAGGTGTCATAGAGTTTGAAAATATCTTTTCCTTCAAGGGTTGATTTTCCAGCTTCTTTCAGTTCAGCTAGCAATTCATCTAGGTGGATAGAACCTGCATCAATGGTACGGGCAAAGGTTTCTTCCTCACGCTTAACAATCTTTTCGATAAATTCATGCTTTTCAAGCACTTCTGGATAGTAGCTTTCCATAATGTGACCGACTGGCACGACCAATTTATACAAGAATGACTCATTGATACCCAAACGGCGACCATGCATGACCGCACGGCGCAGCAAGCGACGAAGGACATAGCCACGCCCCTCATTTCCAGGAAGAGCCCCATCACCAATCGCAAAGGAAAGGGCACGAATATGGTCCGCAATGACCTTGAAGCTCATGTTGTCCCCATCTGGATCATAGGTTTTTCCAGAAAGTTTTTCCACTTCACGGATAATCGGCATGAATAGGTCTGTTTCAAAGTTGGTCTTAGCCCCTTGGAAAATCGCTGCCAAGCGCTCCAAACCTGCGCCCGTATCAATGTTTTTATTTGGCAATTCCTTGTACTCCGAACGCGGTACTTCTGGGTCGGCATTGAATTGAGACAAGACGATATTCCAAATCTCGATGTAGCGGTCATTTTCAATATCTTCTTCCAAGAGACGGATTCCGATATTTTCTGGGTCAAAGGCTTCTCCACGGTCAAAGAAGATTTCCGTATCTGGTCCAGAAGGTCCTGCACCAATTTCCCAGAAGTTGTCCTCCAGCGGAATCAAGTGACTTGGGTCCACACCAAGAGCCAGCCAGCGGTTGTAAGAATCGGTATCGTCCGGATAGTAGGTCATGTAGAGCTTTTCTTTTGGAAAACCAAACCACTCTGGGCTGGTCAATAGTTCAAAGCCCCACTCAATTGCTTCATCGCGGAAATAATCTCCGATTGAAAAGTTTCCGAGCATTTCAAACATGGTATGGTGACGGGCTGTTTTTCCGACATTTTCAATATCGTTGGTCCGAATAGACTTTTGAGCATTGGTAATCCGTGGATTTTCAGGAATCACGGAGCCGTCGAAATATTTTTTCAAGGTTGCCACCCCAGAGTTGATCCACAAGAGGGTTGGGTCGTTGACTGGGACAAGATTGGCAGACGGCTCTACAGCATGTCCTTTAGACTTCCAGAAGTCCAACCACATTTGACGAATTTGTGCACTAGATAATTGTTTCATTTTTTCCTATTTCCTTTCCATTTACGTTGCGGTAGCTGCTGAAGCACTCCGCATCTCCTTCACATAATCAATGGCGATCACGAGAGCAATCGTGACATCTGCATAAGCCTCTTCATAAACTGTGACTTGATAGGTCGAGGTCATCCGAAACCATTCTTGGTCAATTCGGGCAACTACAAGACCATTATGGAGCAAGTCAAACTTCATATCCCAGAAATCACCAATCACTTCAAGCCCTAAGTTCTCAATCTCATAACGAGGCTTGAACCAGGAAAATTTCTGTTGGATGATAAAAGGGACTTGTCCTAAGACATTTACCTCAAAGCGGGATAAAAACCAGGAGAATTTTTGCTGGATGGTACTGACGACCTGTCCAGTAGCATCGTGAATCTCAAAGTTTTTAAACCATTTGAGCACACTACCTTCTACCTGATAGCAGAGTTGACCGCGATCATCTTTGATATCAAACTTGCCACCCCAAGACCAAAACCGTTGTTTAATCTGAAATTGTTTCATCCTAGACCTCCTAAAAGAAAAAACAAGAACACTAACGAAGGGCGAAAAACCGCGGTACCACCTTCATTCAATGAACTTGTCATTCTCATTTTTATGCAATTGTCTCCGATTAAGTAGCAAGATATTCGACCTTATATGGCTCGCACCGACCGCCATTTCTCTGTTATAAGGGACTGAATATCCATTCCTAATCTTATACTCGTCAAACATCAAACTCTAACCTTGTTCACTCACCTTGCTCCAACAATCCGGGAGACTGTTGGAGGTTGGAAATAGGGAGTGGGACAAAAGTCCCTTACCTCGTTACGTTTCATAGTTTTAACAGTTTGGCGCAGTAGTTGTCTGGTTTGTAAAACGTTGATAAATCAACATTCTATTTAGAAGAGGCTAGCTAACAATTCTTCGCTAGCCTTATTTCCAACCTTCCACAATTCTCAATTGTGGAAGCTAGTCAACTTGCGGGGTATCAACAGTCAGGGGAGTGACTGTTGATACCCGAGCTTAGAAACTAGAGAGCGAGGACTACAAAATCGATTTCTTCGAAATCACGATTTTTGTCCCACTCCCCAGCTAACCTAAGTTATGCCCGAGGTTTCGAGGAGGCTAGCAAGGCTAGCCTTATCTCCAAGCCTTTCACCATTCTCAATTGTGAAAGCTAGTTAGATTTTGATTTTTATAGAGCACTATTTGTCTGAACTTGATTCTTGAGTTTCAGAACTGCTTGAAGTTTCTGAACTTGATGCTTCTGAACTTGAAGAACTTGATGCGTCTCCAGTTGTGATGTATTGTGACAAGATGCTCTGGAAGGCTTGGTCTTTCACTTTTACATTGGCCTTTTTGAAGGCTTCTGAAATCACATTTTTCACATAGGCTGCATCAGCTTGTTTTGATTTGATAAAGCTATCTTTCAAGATATCTTTGTACTCTTTCCAGTCAGCAGCTTTTTCTGATTTGGAATTCAATTTCACGACATAGTAGCTAACTTGATAGTTTGAAAGGTTAACGCTCTTGACAACTGAAGCTCCTACCTGGCCATCGTTCAAGGCAAAGACAGCTGTTTTCACCTCATTTGGTACTGTTGTAGAAGTCGAGTCAAATTTAACTGTTCCACCATTTGCTTTGGTTTCAGCATCGGTTGAGTTATCCTTTGCCAATTGTGCAAAATCTGCACCTTCAGCCTGTGCTTGAGCCAAGACTTCATTTGCCTTTGCTTCATCTGCTAATTTAATGATTTGAGCAGTTACTTCTGGTGTATAAGCGTCATAGGCAGCTTTGTAGGCATCATCTGTTAATTCTTTTTCAGCTGCTTCTTTTACGGCGAATTCAACTAATTTGTTGGTACGAATTTGTTGTTTATAGGTTTCTTCTGTCAAACCTGCTGAAGATAGGGCCCCTGCAAAGGAGTCTCCCAATCTGTTCGCCATCTCATCATAGGCTTTGTCCACATCTTTTGAAGAAACTTCCTTGCCATATTGCTGTTCGAAAACATCACTGATGACCATTGATAATAGCACTTGTTGAGCTTGTTGGTTGGTTTTTACACGGTCGTAAAACTCTGATACGTTGATGGTGTTACCTTTCATGGTCACGATATCTTTATTAGACCCGTTTGAACAAGCTGCAAGCGTTACTGCTGCAAACAAGGTTACAGCTCCTGCGAGAATTTTTTTAGTCTTCATTATGAATTATTTCTCCTTTTTTATTAACTGTACCATTATACCATAATTGCTTAAAAATTACTTAAATTTCTTCTGTACTTAAGTGGACAGTTTCTACATTTTTTCTAAGCATGAGTAAGCCGTCACTCATGGACACCAAACTAGCTGTCAAATCAGGATTATCCAAGGTCGCATCGAACAAACGTTGTAAGCCTCGGTAAATGGTTCGCTGCCCACGACGAACTTCCAGGATGTCTCGTGCAACATCTCCCCCTTGGAAAATATCATCCAGAATAATCAAGCCTCCGACCTTCACCTTCTTTAAAACCTCTGGCAAAAAGACGATATACTTGGACTTGGCCGAATCCATAAAGACAAAATCATAACTGTCGTCTGGCAAGGTCGGCAATATCTCCATGGCCTCGCCCTCAAGCAAGGTAATCTGGTGACGCGTATCATACTTGGTGAAATTGTCCTTGGCAAAACCGATCATCTCTTCGTTGCGATCAATGGTCGTAATCGTTGATGTTGGGCTATTTTCTGCCATTAAGAGAGCAGAGTAACCAATTGCAGTTCCGATTTCTAAGATAGATGCAGGTTGTAACATCTGCATCAAGAGGCGGAAATAAGCCGTTGTCTCATGAGGAATAATGGGAATATTTTCCTTGCGAGCAAATTCTTCTAACTCTTTTAAAAAGCCTGTGTTTTGCGCCTGACGTGTTCGCATCATCTCCACAATCTCTTCCTTGACAACCGGACGGCGCATATTGTGGTTTGCGTTTTTACTGTATGATTCTACCATTTTTTCAGTATATCATAAGGGATTTAGACGGTCAAGAATCGGTTTCTGATACTCGTCAAAAAGAGCTAGCAAGCTGCTAGCTCTGCTATTTATGATAAATGAACACCTTTTTCAACTAAGGCCTCTAGCTCTGTCAAGCGAGCTTCAAATACCTTGAAGGCATCGTTCAAGTAATCTTCCTTGGTCATGTCAACACCAGCTTTTTTGATGACATTGAGCGGATAGTCTGAACTACCTGCTTTGAGATAATCGAGATAGTGTTCCTTGTCTTCTGGGCTACCA
This sequence comes from Streptococcus cuniculi, assembly GCF_001921845.1. Lineage (GTDB taxonomy): Bacteria > Bacillota > Bacilli > Lactobacillales > Streptococcaceae > Streptococcus > Streptococcus cuniculi. Next base: position 188,177 of record NZ_MSJM01000003.1, read on the forward strand.
TGGACAATCTTGTGAGAGAGGGCAGATGCTGCTGCAAATCCTGTCGCATACTGATAGACGTAGAAATTGTAATAGAAATGCGGAATGCGAGCCCACTCAAATTGAATTTGTGGATTTTCCTCAGCTGACAAACCGTAGTATTTCTCGTTGATTTCTGCATACAAATGATTTAAGAAATCAGCTGTTAGGACTTCTCCTGCTTGGTCTGCCTTGTAGATTGCTTGTTCAAATTCAGCAAACTGCGTTTGACGGAAGACTGTTCCACGGAAACCGTCCAAGTAGTGGTTCAAAATGGCAAAGCGGGTCTTGTCATCTTTTACCTCTGACAAGAGTTTTTCCGTCAAAAGATTTTCATTGGTGGTTGAGGCAATCTCCGCCAAGAAAATAGAATAATGGCCATAAACATAAGGCTGATTCTTACGTGTAAACATAGAATGAAGCGAATGCCCCGTCTCATGGATAAGAGTATAGAGGTTGTCTAGCGTATCCTGCCAGTTTAAGAGCATGAAGGCGTTGGTATCATAGGCACCACCTGAATAAGCTCCAGAGCATTTTCCTTCATTTTCATGCACGTCAATCCAGCGATTTTCAAAGGCTTCTTTGACCTGCGCACTATACTCACCACCAAAAATAGTCAAGGTATCTGCCGCCTTTTCTAAGGCATCTTCATAGGTAAATTTGTAATCCACATCAGAAAGCGGTGTATACATATCATACATCTTCAAATCGTCAATACCGAGCAATTTCTTGCGCAAGTTAATATAGCGATGTAGGAGCGGCAAATGCTTGTTCACGGCTGCTACCAAGGTATCGTAGACCGATTCTGGAATAAAGTTGGCAGACAAGGCAGCATGACGGGCGCTGTCGTATTTGCGCAAGCGAGCCTTTAAGTTGTTCACTTTTACATTTGACTGCAATGTTTTTGCATAGGTGTGCTGGAACTGCTCATAGGTACTATACATCGCCTCATAAGCATCCTTACGCACCTCACGGTTGCTTGATTCCATGAAGGAAATGTAGCTACCATGCGAAAGCGGTACGAGTTCGCCTTCTTCATTGGTAATCTCTGGAAAGCGGATGCTGGCATTATCAAGGACAGAAAAGGTTTCTGACGGCGCATCAAAGACCTCGCTTGTTGCGGCTAGCACTTCTTCGACTTCGTGTGACAAGACATGAGCTTTTCCTGCCAATAATTTCTCAAACTGGTGGCTGTATTGCTTCAAGGCTGGCTCTTCTTCCATGAAAGCTGCCAACTGCTCTTCTGTCACAGTTAAAAATTCTGGCTCATAGAAAGCAAAGGCTTGCGAAAGGGCTGAATAGAGTCCCAAGGCCTTAGCCTGAAATTCTTGGTATTTGCCTTCACGGGTATCTTGGTCATTCTTCATAGAAGCATAGACATATAGGGTTTCCATGCGGCGCATCAGACCCAGCTGCGTTTCACTGATTTCTAATAAATTCTTTGCCGAGTCCAGCAAATGCCCTGCAAAACCAGCTGTTGCTTCTACATCTGCTTGAAGAGCTGCAAGTTCTGCCTCCCATGCTTCGTCCGTTGGAAAAATCGTGGTCAAATCCCACTGGTATTTTTCGTCAATTTCATTGCGTTGTATTGTCATAATTGGTTTACCTCCGTATCCCTTATTCTACCACAAATTCAAGGCAGGTTCTAACGTTAGATCAGATTTTTCTTGAGAATGGTCTGATAAAAGATTGGCGGGTAAAGATACTGTTCATCTTTACGCGCTAATTGCTGGTAATAGGTCTGAAAATTAGCATAGTAATCTGTCACGTCCTGCTGAACTTGAACAAAACCAGCTCTTGACTGGGGCGGGCGAATTTGGGGATAAAAGTCATCGAGGCTTTGAGTGAGTAAATTTCTCCCTTCCTGGTAAAGCTGGGCTTGGACTGCCATCCATTTGGGAGACTGGTAACGGAGCTTTCGGGCGATATAGTCCTGTAACCGTACATCGTGTTTCCCCTTAAAAACTAGCCCTCTTTGTCTCCGATACGGAAAACGTAAAAGTGCCAACAAGCTGCCCACTCCCAAGGGAAATTCCTTGCTCAAGCATTGCACACGGCCATGCAAGTCCTCATGAATCAGATAACGAAGGCGCAATTTTTGAGACCTTGCATCCAATTCCCAGAGGAAAAAACCGACATATTTGCTAAAGTATAAGAACTGCTTTTGCAGATTGGTCAAGCGGGTCTTCAACCACAAATCCTCTCCGAGAAGCCATAACACCTGATAGCCTGCCTGTTGATAAGAGCGGGTTCGCTCTTGCAAGCGCTCAATCGCCAAACTCGAACATTGAACTTCCAGAGCAAGTTTTTCCCCTAATAAAATATCTGCAATCTGCTCTATTTCAGGCAGGCGCTTTTCTAGCTCCGCCTTACTGTATTTCAAGGCCCACTGATACAAACCCGTTTTTAACTGAAGATGCTGGGCTGACTCATTTTCTGAAAAATACTGACAATTTTTGAGTGAAACATGCGCAAAATGGGCTCGAATAACCTGTCCTTTTCGCAAACGAACAGGACTACCACACCCCAGACAGAAAAATTTCTGACCTACAACTGCCTGATGTTCCACTAAACAAACCGACTGCCCCTGCTCATTTTGTGCAACTAACATAAGCCCTCCTATCTATCTTATTCGCAAAAAAAGTTGAACAATCTAAAGATTGTTCAACTTTTTGATATTTTTTCTACTACTCAATAAATATCACCATTTCCTCTTTTTGATATTTTCTTGGTAGTGCGAACGTAAAACCTCCTTCGGAGTTTCATTACTCATTTTTGAGCCTAAGATCTCAAAAATGCCGTTCTTAGCAACTACTTCACTGTCGCTAAGAATTCCACCACAAAGAAAATATCGGTTTAAGCTCACTTCGTTCACATTCTTCCCAATATAGTTAGAGAAGTAAAATTTTAGCCCAAACCTAGAAATGTAAGCGTGGAGCAGCCATTTAATAACGATACTAACAGACACTACTGCGATAATATGTTTTATTTCTGATAAGTATTTACCCAATCAGGCTACCATTTGGCACAGCAGGGTCAACCGTCAAGAGGGTTAAACTGTCGCCATGTTCTGCTGATAAAATCATGCCTTGGCTGATATGCCCCATCATCTTGCGCGGTTTGAGGTTGGCTACGATTTGGACTTTTTTGCCGACCAATTCTTGCTCGTTTGGATAGTATTTGGCAATACCAGAAAGAATCTGACGGTCTTCGCTATCACCTGCATCCAAGCGGAATTGGAGCAATTTATCACTACCTTCGACTTTTTTGACTTCCTTGACCTCTGCGACACGGATTTCAACTTTTTCAAAGTCGTCAAACTTGATTTCCTTGCGATTCAGGGTCAATTTGACCTCTTCTGGCTTCCATTCTTTTTCTACAACTGGCTTACCTGCTGCCATCTGTTCCTTGATGTAGGCAATTTCCTCATCCATCTCAAGGCGTGGGAAGATTGGCTGACCTTTTGCCACCACGCTCAAACCTGCTGGCAAGTCCGCAAGAGCTAGATTTTCTAGACTGCTTACGGTTTCCATGCCCAATTGCTCTAAGATTGCAGCACTTGTTGCCATCATGAACGGCTCAATCAAGTGGGCTACCACACGAAGACTCGCCACCAAATGGCTCATGACAGCAGCCAGTTCAGCGCGTTTTTCTTCCTCTTTTGCCAATATCCATGGCGCAGTTTCGTCGATGTATTTGTTGGTGCGGGCAATCAAGGTCCATACCGCTTCTAAGGCACGCGGATAATCTACCGCATCCATCTGCTTGTGGTAGTCGGCGATGGATGCTGCTGCTACGCTTGCCAAGTCCGCATCAAAAGCGGTGACATTTTCTACATAAGCAGGTACTTGTCCATCAAAGTATTTATTGACCATGGCTACGGTACGATTCAGAAGATTTCCAAGGTCATTGGCGAGTTCATAGTTAATCCGCCCCACATAATCCTCTGGTGTGAACGTCCCGTCTGATCCGACTGGGAGACTTCTCATGAGATAGTAACGTAGGGGATCCAGTCCATAACGCTCTACCAACATATCCGGATAGACGACATTGCCTTTGGACTTCGACATCTTGCCGTCCTTCATGACAAACCAACCGTGGGCAATCAACCGCTCTGGCAATGGTAAATCAAGCATCATGAGGAGAATTGGCCAGTAAATGGAGTGGAAACGCAAAATATCTTTTCCAACCATGTGAAAGACCGTTCCGTTCCAGAATTTGTCGAAATTCGCATGATTTTCCTGACCATAGCCAAGTGCCGTCGCATAGTTCAACAACGCATCAATCCAGACATAGACCACATGCTTGGGATTGGACGGTACAGGCACTCCCCAGGTAAAGGAGGTGCGGCTGACTGCCAAATCTTCAAGTCCTGGCTCGATAAAGTTTTTCACAATTTCATTCATCCGTCCGTCTGGCTGAATAAAGTCTGGATGCGCCTTGAAAAATTCGACTAAACGGTCAGCGTATTTGCTCAAACGCAAGAAATAGGATTCTTCTGACACCCATTCCACTTGGTGACCAGAAGGAGCAATCCCTCCGATGACCTTACCTGATTCATCACGAAAGACTTCTTCTAACTGGCTTTCCGTAAAGAATTCCTCATCTGAAACCGAGTACCAACCAGAGTATTCCCCAAGATAAATATCATCTTGCGCCAATAAGCGTTCAAAAACTTCTGCCACCACTTTCTCATGGTCATCATCCGTCGTGCGGATGAATTTATCATAGGAAATGTCCAAGAGTTCCCAAAGTTCCTTAACCGTAACAGCCATCCCATCTACATAGGCCTGTGGCGTGATTCCTGCCTCTTCTGCCTTGGTTTGAATCTTTTGACCGTGCTCGTCAAGTCCTGTCAAATAAAAGACATCATAGTCCATGAGGCGCTTGTAGCGTGCCAAAACATCGCAGGCAATGGTCGTGTAGGCAGAGCCAATATGGAGTTTACCAGAAGGGTAGTAAATCGGTGTGGTAATGTAAAAGTTCTTTTCTGTCATATTCTTTCCTTTCAGGGCAAATGAAACCCAGTTCTATCCTATCATTATATCACAAAAAGGAGCCTGATAACACACAAATTATCCGCTGAATGAGGGCAGATTGACCGAGGTATCGTGGAAGTTTGAGCTAGAAAGACGCCTAGTCTCTTCTCTTTTTGATATAATAGAAAAAGAACAAAAAGAAAAGGATACATTATGAAACTCATTTCATGGAATATTGACTCGCTCAATGCCGCTTTAACCAGCGATTCTGCTCGTGCGCAATTGTCACAGGCTGTTTTACAGACCTTAGTTGCTGAAGATGCCGATATTATCGCAATTCAAGAAACTAAATTATCTGCCAAAGGTCCGACCAAGAAACACTTGGAAATCCTAGACCAACTTTTTCCAGACTATGAAAATACCTGGCGCTCATCTGTCGAGCCAGCTCGCAAGGGCTATGCAGGAACCATGTTTCTCTACAAAAAAGGCTTGACCCCAACCATCACCTTCCCAGAAATCGGAGCGCCCACGACCATGGACTTGGAAGGACGCATCATCACCCTAGAGTTTGATAACTTTTTTGTTACCCAAGTCTATACGCCAAATGCAGGGGACGGCTTGAAACGCTTGAGTGACCGCCAAGTTTGGGACGAAAAGTATGCTGAATATCTGGCAACACTAGACCAAGAAAAACCTGTCCTTGCGACAGGTGACTACAATGTTGCCCACCACGAAATCGACCTTGCTAACCCTGCCAGCAACCGCCAATCGCCTGGATTTACCGATGAAGAGCGGGCTGGTTTTACCAATCTACTTGCTAAGGGCTTCACCGATACCTTCCGCCACTTGCACGGCGACCTGCCTCACCAGTACACGTGGTGGGCGCAGCGCAGCAAGACCAGCAAAATCAACAACACAGGCTGGAGAATTGACTACTGGCTGACCAGTAATCGCGTAGCCGACAAGGTGACCAAGTCAGAGATGATCGACTCAGGCGCCCGCCAAGACCACACACCAATCGTGATGGAAATTGACCTATAAGGTACAAAGCAACTATGCTCAATGGTTTTTACCTTTACAGATTATGAGGGAAATGATATTGCAGTAAGAGAAGCTACTCACAGATAGCAGATAAAAAACACTTGAAATGACTTTGATTTCAAGTGTTTTTATTTACTCATTCAAATTATTTTCAACTAAACGCTATAAGTAGCTACTTCTTCGGTCACAGCCACATTACAGAAAATAACTGCTTCTTACTCGTCTCTCTTTTTCTCCATCATCATCAATTTTCCTTTTTGGCCTTCTACATCTCTTTTTACAACAAAAAATCCTGAATGTTTATACGCTTTTTGGGCAAGGATATTTTTTTCATTTACAGCTAGGATAATATGATTTACTTCTAATTGTAAAGTTGAATCGATGAAGGTAAAGATGTCATTCAGAGCATGAGAGCCATAGCCTTGATTTCTGAAATTGTCATCAATAGAAAAGCCCCTAACAAGTGCATAATCCTGTTGATAATAGCCATACTCTTTAGGACCAGCATTTACATGCAGGCAAAAAAAGCCAATGAGGTGACCATCTTCATGATCAAGTATTGCTATCGGATACCTATCCCTATCTTTTTTAGATGTTTCAATAATATTTTGAGGAGTATCCGTATGCGTACTATCACTTAAAGAATAAGCCTGCAATGAATGGCCATGCTCAACTTCATGATACAAGGATAGTGTCACCATCATTAGTTCCTATCTTTCTTCTCTTACAATCCTAGCTCTTTATACTCTGTTCGGTAGCCAATCTGCAAGACTTTCCCATCTTGAATGAGGAGTGGCCGCTTAATCAGCATACCGTCATTTGCCAATAAGTCCAAGGCTTGCTCCACCGTCAGCTGGTCAAATTTGTCTTTTAAGCCAAGAGCACGGTAGCTATTACCTGACGTATTGAAGTATTTTTTGAGTTCAAGCCCTGTCGCTTCCATCCATGCCTTCAACTGGCTAGCTTGTGGCGGATTGGCCTTAATGTCAATCGCTTCAAATTCGAGCCCTAGAGCTTGTAATTCAGCCTTGGCAGCCCGACAGGTCGAACACTTTGGATATTCATAAAATAGTAACATTTTCTTCCTCTTTCTTCATTGATGATTCATGCGCTAATAACCAGCGCTTTTTTTCTAGCCCGCCTGCATAGCCTGTCAGTTGTCCTTTGCTGCCGACCACTCGGTGGCAGGGGATTAAAATAGAAACTGGATTTTTCCCGACAGCTCCACCTACTGCCTGACCAGAAGCCATTCCTAGGCGGTGAGCAATGTGACCGTAGGTCATCGTCTCTCCAAAAGGAATCTCCTGCAAGACCTGCCAGACTGCTTGCTGAAAAGGTGTGGCAGAAAAATCAAGCGACAGGCTCGATACATCAACCGCCTGACCTGCAAAATAGGCATCCAACAAGGAAACTGTCTGCTGCAGGACAGGGTGGTCTGTGACTAGCTGCGCTTCTGTCACACCGCGTTCAAAATAGCGTTGGTTCTCAAACCAAATTCCTCGCAGGCCTGTATCAGTTGCGACAATGGACAATTCTCCCAATGGTGAGGAATAGCTGCATTTATAGCAAGTCATCTTTGAATTTTTTGTTGATGTTTGGCTTTCCTTCTGAATCAAAAAGCGGGCGTAAATCACTATCATTGATACGGATATACTCGACACCCGTTTCTCTGTCAACCCAGAGTGCTGTGACAAGATTGATTTGAAAGACCTCAAATCGTTCTTTTAATTCCTTCACGTAGTCTTTTCGTTCTTTTTTGTCCATTCTTATTTTATCCTTTCGATGATTCGCACTTTGACAATATTCTCATCGGCTTCAAATTGCTCCGCAAGTGCCGTGATTTTTTCCTTGTCTGACTCATCCAAGTCAAGCATGGTATAGGCATAGTCTCCTTTTGAACGATTCAAAATATTGTCAATATTGATATTAAGGCTAGAAACCGCTGTCGAAATCTTCGCGACCATATTTGGCACATTTTTATTGATGAGCGTAATGCGAAATGGTGTTGAAAGTGCCTGATGCATATTGGGGAAATTGACCGAATTCGTGATTTCACCAGTTTCCATAAAGCGGCGGATGGTTTGACCTGCCGCAATGGCGCAGTTGAGCTCTGCCTCTTCTGTTGAGCCTCCAACGTGTGGAAAGACCGTAATGTGTGGCTGATTGAGCAAGTCCTCTGTTCCAAAGTCCGTCACATAGTGACCCACAACCCCTGTTGCAATCGCATCAAATAGGTCTTGATGGTTGACCAACTCACCGCGGGCAAAATTGATAATGGTGGTTCCTTTTTTCATCAGCGCAAAGGCCTGCGCATTGAACAATTCCCGCGTACTATCGTTGAGAGGGACGTGAACCGTGATATAGTCTGACTGGGTGAAAATGTCCTTTAAATCGTCCACACGCTTGACATGGCTAGAAATACTCCAAGCAGTTTCCACAGAGACATAGGGGTCATAGCCCAAGACATTCATGCCCAAACGACGAGCATCATTGGCGATCCGTGCACCAATCGCACCAAGTCCAATAACACCAAGGGTTTTGCCTGTGATTTCAGTCCCTGCAAATTGCTTTTTCCCTGCTTCGACCTGCTTGGGCACATCATCACCTGACAAGGTATTGGTCCAAGCAGTTGCCCCAATGTAATCACGCGCAGATAATAGGATGGAAGCAAGGACCGCTTCTTTTACCGCATTGGCATTGGCACCTGGCGTGTTAAAGACCACGATGCCTTGAGCGGTTGCTTCCTCAATTGGGATATTGTTGGTGCCTGCACCTGCACGGGCAATGGCTTTGAGATTTTCAGGAAAATCAACACCATGCAAATTTTCAGAGCGGATGATAAAGGCATCTGGATTTACTGCCTGGTCTCCGTCAATCTGAAACTTATTTCCCAATTCTTTCAAGCCAATCTGGTTAATATTATTAAAGGTTCGTACACTAAATACCATCTTATTTCCTAAAAGGGAGTGGTTCTTAGCCAATCCCTCCTCTTTCTATTGTTAGTTTAATCGTTTCGACCGAGCATCCAGCGGTCATCTTCAGCAATCTCTTGATAGAGGCTGGTTTCTCGCTTGGTTTTAATCTTCTGATAGGCCAAACGTTCTCCGTCAATCGGAACTTTTCCACAGTAGATAAAGCCTAATTTCTCCAAAATATGCTGCATGGCTACATTCTTTTCATGGGTGTCACAGCGGAAATCTGGGCCTTTCTGTCCTTCAATCAAACCTTGCAAAAACGTTTGAATAATCTGCTGACCACGGAAGGCTCCAGCCACTGCGACTCGGTGGAAGGTCGTATACAGAAAATTATTGTGCTGCCATTTGCCATCATAGATGTCATTGTAAGCAGGCTCATTGCCAATTTGCACAGCTGCATAAGCTGCCACTTTACCTTCTACAATCGCAACGTAACCGCGACCTGATAAAATATCCTCAAAAACATCTTCCTCATTCGGATAAACACCCTGCCACTGGCTGCTGCCTGCTTGGGCTAAAAAGGCACGTGCTTCTTCAAAAATCTGGCAAATCGCATTCACTTCATTGGGGTGGGCAAGCCGAATTTCCATTAGGCATTCTCCTCTTCAAATTTCTTCATAAAGGCTATCAAATCAAGCACACCTTGGCGTGGAAAGGCATTGTAAAGGCTGGCACGCATGCTACCAACAGAGCGGTGCCCCTTGATATTTTTAAAGCCTGCTGCGGTCGCTTCTTTGACGAATTTTGCATCCAATTCTGGACTTGGTGACACAAATGGAATATTGGCTACCGAGCGTTCTTCAACGTTACGAACAGGGTTTGTGTAAAAATCAGATTGGTCAATGTAATCATACAAAAGACCTGACTTTTCGCGGTTGCGTTTTTCCATTTCATCCACCCCACCGATTTCCTTAACCCATTCAAAGACTAGTTTGGCAATGTAGATGGAGTAAGCTGGCGGTGTATTGTAGAGCGATTCATTCTCTGCCTGAATGCGGTAGTCCAACATGCTGGACAAGACTGGCTTGTCACTCAAGAAATCCTCACGGACAATCACGACGGTCACACCTGCTGGTCCAATATTTTTCTGAGCGCCAGCATAAATCATGGCAAAGTCTTCCACATTGTAGCGGGCTGCTAAAATGTTAGACGACATATCTGCAATGACGGGGACACCATTGGTATCTGGAATGGTGTAGAGTGCTGTTCCCTCAATAGTATTATTGGTTGTCAAGTGGACATAGGCTGCTTCAGGATCAATCGTATCCTTATCAAAACGTGGCAACTCTGCATAGGTAATGTCCTCTGTTGACCCTAGCAAAATCGGTTCAAACGGAATCGTTTTTGAGAGTTTAACCGCTTCGGTATAGGCTTTCTTCCCCCATGAACCACCTGCTAGATAGTAGGCCTTCTTGCCACGGGCAAAATTGAGCGGAATCATGGTAAATTCAAGCGATGCTCCCCCTTGTAAGAACAAGACCTTATAGTTATCTGGAATGGCCATTAACTCTCGCAAGAGGCTTTCAGCACCTTTTATAATATCATCGAACTCTTTGGAGCGGTGCGACATCTCTAATACACTCATGCCTGAGCCATTATAATCCAGAAATTCAGCCTGCGCTTTTTCTAAGACAGGTTTTGGCAATACTGCAGGACCCGCAGAAAAATTATAGATTGTCATCATAACCCTCCAAAATTAACAAGATTTTGTTTATTATATCACAAATTTTCAGACTATTCCATCTTTTTCACTTTCTTATAGTATATTTATTCGGGTTTTACCACCTACTGCATGTTCCTTTTTGATAAATATAAGGATAAAAAAACTGGAGATTTATTTCCCCAGTCCATGATACTGATCATATACTTCTTGTTTTTTGAGTTGGTAGCGTTTGGCGACTTCCTTGATGGCTTGGTTGGGCTTGTGACCTGCTGCGATGAGCATGTCGACCTCTGCTTTCAAGTCTACTTCTTCAGTCCCAGCTACTTCTTCTCCATCATGTCCTGATACGATGATGAGGCATTCACCTTTGAGGGGATGGTCTGCGATAAAGGCCACAATTTCACTGATATGCCCGCGTTGGTATTCTTCGTACAGCTTTGTCAATTCTCGCACGACAACAACCGAGCGGTCGCCGTACACCGCCTGCATATTTTCCAAGGTCGCCTTGACCCGATGCGGTGATTCGTAGAAAATCTGTGTTTCAGGGTAGTGCTTTTTTTCCTCAAAAAAGGCTTTTTGCTGACCAGCTTTCCGCGGTAAAAATCCGTAAAAAATATGCGGTTGCGGCGCTAACCCTGATGCAATCAGGGCCGTAATTCCTGCTGATGCCCCCGGAAGCGCAACGACTGGAATATTTTCAGCAATCGCAGCTTGTACCAAGTCATGACCCGGGTCAGAAATACTCGGCAAACCCGCATCTGATACTTGCGCAATCGACTGACCTGCCCGCAACATCTCTAACAAAACGGGAATTTTTTCATAGGCATTATGCTCATGAAAGGATATCTGACGTGTCTCAATTCCAAAATGCTTGAGCAAAAGCCCCGTGTTTCTCGTGTCTTCTGCTGCAATACTATCCACCTCTTTTAAGGTCTCAATCGCCCGAAAGGTCATATCTTGAAGATTGCCAATCGGTGTCGGAACAAGATACAGGGTGCCGAAAGGTAAGGAATGTTTAACTGATTTTTGAATCTGCATGCTTACTCTCTATTCAATAATTCTTCACAAAACAGACATGGCTCATCATTGTCCCTGCGTTGACCATAGGAAAAAGTACAGATATGAAAACCATCCTCGTAGATATTTTCCAAATTTTCCTTCCCAAAATTCGCCGTCCGATTCTGTTCACGGTCATCTTTTTCTAAGCGCTCCCGTAATTTGGAATTTTCCAAGCGTAAATCTGTATTTTCTTCAATCACACCGCGCAAGTGTTTCTTGATGGCTTCTACTTCTGCCAGTGTGACCAGCAGCTGTTGAGAAAAACCATCTAAGGCATCAAAAATCTCTTTCTTATCCATGCACTATCCTTTCACTTGTTTTTCTGTTGATAATAGCCAGTATTCTAAGGCATTTTGCAGGCTAACATTGCTCTGCCATTGCTGGCGTGCCAGCTGTAAATTCTCTAAATAAGTCAAGACCCTAGGCTCTGTCATCTGATCTGCCAATAAGAGCGTGAGTAACCCAAACAAGCGGGATTGATCCAGTTTTTCTGGGGCAAGGCGCACCAAGTTTCCCACCTGTACATAAGCCTTGTTGGGCTGTTTCAACAGGATATCGAGCCACTTTTTTGCGACCGTTATCAGGTCTAAAAAGGATTTTTGGCTCGCTAATTGCTTGGCTTCTTCGATGCTTGCGACGAGTCTAGCAATCAGCTGCGCCTGCGTTTTCAATAAACCTTCTTCTTCCAGCAATCGTTCTAAAATAGGCAAATTTTTCGGAAAGGCTACAATTTGAACTCGGCTTTTAATGGTTGCTAAAACGGCATGTTCCTGATTGGTCAACAGAAAAATCCGAATATCACTTTGAGGTTCTTCGATAACTTTCAGGAGAGAATTCGCCGCATTAGGGTGCATCTTCTCTGCATCCCGAATGATGAAGACCTGCTGGTTCGACTCAAAACCTGACTGGGAAAACTGCTTGACCAAATCGCGAATCGTCTCGGTCTTAATCGTATTGCCCTGGGGACTGACCACGGTCACATCGGTAAATTCGCCCTGTTCAATCAACCGACAAGAGCGACACTGTCCACAAGGAATTTCTGCTACCTTATCTTCACAAAAAATCGCTTGACTGAGAAAAACAGCCATTTCAAAGCTAGCAAAATCGCCCGAAAAAAGATAGGCATGCGCCAAGCGTCCTTGCTGCAAAACGGTCTGAAAAGACTGGTAAAGCTGGGGCTGTAACCCTTGTAATTCTTCTTTTTTCATGTATTACTTAAAAAATCGGTCATAGATAGCAGTAAAAGCTGCCTCTACCACTTCCTCCACGGATTTAGAAGCATCAATTTTCACGACACGCTCTGCTTCCTTATCTAAAATCGCCAGATAGCCTGTTCTGACACGCTCGTGCATGTCTAGAGCCTCCATATCAAGCCTGTCAACATCCCGATCAGCATTGCGAGCAATCCGCGCCAAGCCTTCTTCCACATCAATATCAAAATAGAGTGTCAAATCTGGCTTTAGCCCATCTGTCGCATAGTGGTTGAGCCAATCAATCGCTGCAATGTCCAATCCCCTACCAAAACCTTGATAGGCGACAGAAGAGTCGATAAAGCGGTCAACCAAGAGCAGCTGGCCACTTTCCAAGGCTGGTAAAATGCGCTCCTTCAAGTGCTGGCGTCGTGCTGCAATGTAGAGCAACAACTCCGTCTTATCATCCATTGCTGTATTTTGAGGATTTAAGATGACCGAGCGAATGTCTTCTGCAATCGCAACGCCTCCTGGCTCACGGGTCATTGTGACCTGCTTTCCTAGTGCTTCTAAACGCGGTACTAATTCTTGTAAAACCGTGGTCTTACCTGCACCGTCTGGTCCTTCCAATGTGATAAATATTCCTTGTGTCATGTGAATCCCCTGTTTTTTTGATACTCGGTAAAAATCTGATATCATTTCTCAATCGTATTTCCTCTTATTTTACCAAAAAAACAGAGAAAAAGCACTCTTTATTTGTCTTGTGTATCCGCTTTAAATCTGTTAGAATGAGAATAGACCAACCGAAGGGAGCAGGGAATGCTAAGATTTAAAAACCTCTTTTTTGTGATACTGGGAGCTGGGCTTTTTTCTTTTGGGCTCAACTACTTGATTATCCCCAACCACCTCTACGAGGGCGGAGCAACGGGAATCAATCTGATTCTCTACTATCTTTTAGGCATTCAACCTTGGATTATGAATATCCTCATCAATATTCCTCTCTTTATCCTCGGCTGGAAAATCCTGGGCAAACGGACCCTCTACTACAGTATCATCGGTACTGTTGGTGTGACTGCTTGGCTAGCCCTGTTTGAACACATTCCCATCACCATTCCGCTAGAAGGAGACTTAATCTTGGTATCCATTCTTGGGGGAATCCTTATGGGTGCGGGACTGGGGATTATTTTCAAGGCTGGTGGAACCACAGGAGGAAGCGATATTCTCGCTCGAATCGGCCATAAATACACCTCTTTTACCATCGGACAAATTATTTTATCCATCGATGTCTTGGTTCTTACGCTGACCATTGTCGTCTTTCATGACCTGCGCAATGTCCTCTATACACTGATGATGGTCACCATCGTCTCCCGTGTGATTGATCTCATTACAGATGGAAACTACGGAAGCAAGGGGGTCATGATTGTCTCTGAAAAATCTCAAGAGTTGGCACAGGCCATTGATGAAAATATCGAGCGTGGTATCACCCTCATCAAGGCCCAAGGCTTCTATAGTCGTAAAAACATTGACATGGTCTACTCTGTCATCTATAAGAGCCAATTACAAGAAATGAAGGACTTAATCCACCGCATTGACCCCCACGCCTTTATCACCATCACCGATGCCCACGAGGTTTTAGGCGAAGGATTTACCCTTGATAGCAATAAACAACCTTTTGAAAAATAAAAATGCGCCATTCACCACTCAAGGTGAATGGCTTTTCTCTTGTCCGCAGTTCAGACCTTCCTTTCAACAGAACTCCCTCGCTTGTGCAAGACCAAACTAAAAAGAGCAAATGCTCTTTTTAATTTGAAGAAAAAATTCTTTTATGATACTTTTCTTAGGTGGTGCGGACGGTAGCGACTTCCTGCGGAGTAAAATAATCCAGTGGATTATTTTAGCCCGAGCCCAGAAACAAAGGAGCGAGGATAATCGATTTCTACGAAATCACGATTTTTATCCCACTCCCTGCTTTTACCACAGCGAAAAGTATCTGATGAGGCTCGCTCCGCTCGCGAAAATCGAATGTTCAGTTAGCAAGGCTTTTGAACTGGTTTAAATAGTTCTTGGAGTTAGTCTACGTTCTAAAGAGGCTGGGACATTTAGCCCAACCTCCTTATTTTTATAATTTGAGCAGGTTGACGCAATGGTTGATTGATATCTTTGTTCGCTTTCAGGCTCCAAAGATAATCTAATCAACTGTGCGGGGGTGGGAGTAAAATAATCCAGTGGATTATTTTAGCCCGAACCTAGAAATAAAGGAGTGAGGCTAATCGAACTCTTACGAGTTACCGATTTCTGTCCCACTCCCTAAATTTTTTTGGTTTCTGTGGGCACGAGGCTGTCCACTTTGATTCCAGCCTGCTCAAAAATCTCTGATAAGTGTTGGCTGTCCACCTTGCCTTCAATCTGGACTTCGATGACGACGCTACCTGATTTGTCGGCAATCTGAACAGTGCTAATGATATTATAGCCTTGTTCTGAAATCAAGCGGATAATCTTCCCTAGCTCACCAGCCTTATTTTCGACCAAGAAGCGGACACGAACACCAGCCTCACCATAGCCAGAGACATGGAGGAAGGCTGCAAAGACATCACGATCCGTAATGACACCCGCCATTTGGTCATTGTCCACAACAGGTAAAATACCGACCTTGTTTTTATACATCAGATAAACGGCATCTTCTAGGCTGGCAAATTTAGAAACGGTAATGACATCACGAATCATCACATCCCGAACCTTGGTCTTATTCAAGAGATAATTCATCTCATAGATGGATAAGCTCGTTGCCTTTGAAGGACTCGCTTCTGCAATGGTCCCTTCTGTCACAAGACCGACCAATTTATCATCTTCAATAACAGGTAGACGGTGAATCGCTTGCTCACGCATCAATTCAGCTGCATGCGCAATCGTTGTATCTGGTGAAATGTAGACCACCTTTCGGGTCATAAAATCTTTAACTGCCATGTGCAATCCTCCTAGTCTATTGTAAGGTTATTATACCACAAAAGAAAAAAACTCACTATAGCAGCGAGTTATTTTCTTTCTTAATCTCTTGAGCCGAAGATACGCAACAGATTCAAGAATAGATTGACAAAATCGAGATAGAGAGATAAGGCCATTGAAACGACCCATCCTTGCCCAACTTCGCCATTTGTTTCTTCAAAGACATAGCGGATACGTTGGTTGTCATAGGCAATCAAGCCTGAGAAAATGAAGACAGAGATGATTGAAATAATAAAACTCATGCCTGAACTTGCGAGAAAGAGATTGACCACACTTGCAATAATCACACCAATCAAGGCTGCGTAGAGGGCCTGCGCCATGCCTGAAAGATTTTTCTTCGTAGTCATCCCAATCACAGCCATTACACCAAACATCAAGGCTGCTGTCAGAAAGGCTGTAAAGACAGTTTCCCGAGTGTAGGCCAGAAGGACGATACTAATCGTAAAACCATTCATGACCGAGTAAGCTAAAAACATGGGCAAGGCCAAGGGGCTATTTTGCGCTGCCATACGAGACGCCGCAAATACCAGACCAATTTCAGCCAACATGACGAGCCAGATGGCGAATGAGCCACCTAGCAAGAGACTACGCGTCATTTCCCAAAAGGTAGTCAATGACAGATAAGCTACCAAGGCAGAAAGTCCAATTCCTGCTGCCACAAAGCCATAAATTTTACCAAAGAAACGATTCAAAGCGGTATTGTCCACTTGATTGATAATATAAGGTTCTTGATTCATCCTAATCCTCCTTTAATATATAAACGATGTTAACGAAAGTAAAAACTGCCTTGTTTCCACATTTTTTGTAAGGGCAGGGTTGCCTCCCTTACCGCCCAATACTTGTCCACACAGGTTACAATCCACGATTCCTTGTAGCGCGGTGGTGCAATGGTTGCACCGAACATGTGCTTGACAATAATATCTTCTTCGACCTTGTTAAGCGTGGTCAACTTCTCCGCATTGCGCTTGGCAATCCGTGGATGAACCCAAGCATGACTCTTTTTAAATTTGGTATTGCGCCAATCATAAAAAAACAAATCATGCAAGAGACCGCCCCTAGCCGTTGATTTCGCATCCCAGCCCAATTTCTTTGCAATCTTGTAGCTGGTGTAGGATACATTGATTGAGTGTTCCAGACGGGTCGAGTGATAGTGATGAGGGATTGTCCCGAGTTTTTGCACCTTGGGCTTTTCAATCAAATGCCCCACATAGGCCATGTACTCTTCATCTTCTGTATAAACTGTCATTCAATCACCTCGTTTTTCTATTATATCACAGTTTAGCCTTTCTAGCTTAAATAAAGCTAAAGAGAAGAATCCCCGCTGCCACCGCAACGTTTAAACTCTCTGCTTGACCTGGCATAGAAATGTGGACCAAGTCATCTGCCTGGCTCTCGACTAGGGGTGAAATACCTTGCCCTTCATTGCCCATAATCAGGGCAAATGAGCCTGTGACTTCCACCTCCTTGTAGTCGATGGACTGTGCTGACAAGGTGGTCGCTAAAATTCGTATCCCCTGCTCTTTCAACTGCGCTAGCAATTCTTCCATGGCCACCCGATAGACAGGAAGGTGAAAATGGCTGCCCTGCATAGAACGTAGGGTTTTTAGACTGTAAATGTCTGCGGACTTGTCCGAAATAAAGACAGCATCATAACCTGCGGCATCTGCCGTCCGAATCATGGTCCCGACATTGCCTGGATCTTGAACATCTTCTAGCACCAAGTATTTCCCCGTCACAGTATCAGGAATGGTGGCCTGTGGCAGGGCTAGCTGCGCGACAATCCCCTGCGGGGTCTGGCTGTCTGCCAACTCCTGCAAAATCTCTGGGCTAACCACCGTCACAGGAACATCTCCTACTACCCTATCCACATATTCTTCTAGGATAAAAACCCGCTCAATGCCAGCCTTAGCCTGACAGGCTTCATCAAACAAATGCCAGCCCTCAATCAGATAGGACTGCTTGCGGTATTTCTTTTGGTGTAATTTTTTTGTGTCCTTTATCAGTCGATTGGACTTGGAACGAATAACTTCCATATGATTCCCCATTTTCTTTCATTACCATCAATGATATAATAAAGTAAAGGTCTTGTCAAAAGGAGAAGCGCATGCAAAAAGTCAAAATGATTGCCTCTGGTCGGGTACAGGGAGTTGGTTTTCGCTGGTCCGTCCAATATCTAGCAGCAGAAATCGGAGGTATCTATGGCCGGGTCTGGAACAACGAGGACGGAACCGTCACCATTCTCGCTCAGTCTGAGAACTCTGCCAAACTTAGCCAGTTTATCCAAGAAATCAGAAAAGGACCATCACGTATGGCCAAGGTCACCTATCTGGATGTCACCCTTGCCAACTTTGAAACCTTTAGTGATTTTCAGGTCAAACAGTGGCATTAAAGACTTGTATATTTTCTCCAAAACAAGTAAAATAGAGTGTATCATGTAAAAAAGGAAATGAGAACGTGAAAAAATCAAACCGTATATTATTGTCAGGGCTTGCCCTCTCTATGCTCTTCTTCCTATCGGGCTGTGTAGAGACCAAAAATGGTGTCCCAACTGGAGAAGGTTGGGTCTATAAACTCCTCGTTGAACCGATGGGAAATGTTATCCAGTTCTTTGCTGAAAATCAGGGACTCGGATTTGGGGTTGCCATTATCGTTGTGACCATCTGTGTCCGCTTGCTCATCTTGCCACTGGGTATTTACCAGTCTTGGAAAGCAACCTACCAATCTGAGAAGATGCACTATCTCAAACCGATTCTTGGACCTATCCAAGAACGGATGAAAAATGCTAGCTCGCAAGAAGAACAACTCGCTGCCCAGCAAGAACTCTTTGCTACTCAAAAAGAGTATGGTGTCAGCATGTTTGGTGGATTTGGATGTCTTCCACTACTGATTCAAATGCCTTTCTTCTCAGCCCTCTTCTACGCAGCTCGCTATACAGAAGGGATTGCTGATGCTAGCTTTATGGGCATTGCTCTTGGTAAACCAAGCCTCATCCTAACAGCTGTAGCTGGTGTCCTCTACTTCTTCCAGTCCCTTCTCATGCAAGTTGGTCTGGAAGAAGAGCAAAAGAAACAGATGAAGTCCATGATGCTGATGAACCCGCTCATGATTGTCTTCTTCTCATGGAGCTCTCCAGCTGGTGTGACCCTCTACTGGGTAGTCGGTGGAGTTGTCGGAATCATTCAACAAGTGATTACCAACTTCTTCCTCAAACCAAAACTCCGCAGACAGATTGCAGAAGAGTTTGAGCAAAACCCACCCAAACCACTCCACACAAGTACCCGTGTCAAAGATGTGACCCCTACGATGGATAGCGCCATTACAACCTCATCATCGAAAAAGAAAAACCGCAACGCTGGAAAACAACGTTCGAGATAAAAAATAACTCTATTTCTTGGTATGAAGCCTCATACTAGAAATAGAGTTTTCTTTTTGGCACTTTGTCAACTGTAGTGGGTGACAAAGTGCCAAAAAAATCTACTTTATCTCTCGATAAAATGGAATCATGATACTATAATCCGTTATTTGGTTTTTTCAACCTTCAAAATCTTGACATCGTAGCTACCAACAGGTGTCTGAACAGTCGCAATGTCGCCTGTTTTCTTGCCGATAAGGGCTTGACCAATTGGACTTTCATTTGAGACTTTATTAGCAAAGGCATCGGCTCCTGCCGCTCCTACAATCATGTAGACTTCTTCGTCGGTCTCACCCACTTCTTGAATCGTCACAGTTTTACCGATTGCGACTTCGTCTGCTGCTACTGCATCACTGTTGACAATCTCTGCATAGCGAATTTTGGTCTCAATCATTGAGATTTGACCTTCGACAAAGGCTTGCTCATCTTTTGCTGCCTCGTACTCAGAGTTCTCAGACAAGTCTCCGTAAGAGCGAGCAATCTTGATACGCTCAACAATTTCAGGACGACGAACGAGTTTTAACTCTTCTAATTCTTTTTCCAATTTTTCCTTTTCTTCAATCGTCATTGGATATGTTTTTTCAGCCATGTTCTTTTTTTCTTCCTTTACATTTAAAATTCTGTGATGAAAACAAAATTATGCGGAAAACCACATAATTTTATCCGAGCTATTGCTCTAATTGTTTACTTTGCTATTGACATATTTTTCAACGTTTTGATTGTGCTCTTCACCTGTCTGGGCAAAGTAGACCGCACCTGTCGTAACATCTGCTACAAAGTAATAATAGTTTGTTTTGTTTGGAGCGAAGGTTGCTTCAATTGCAGAGAGACTTGGGCTATCTACTGGACCAGGCATCAAGCCAGTGTTGACATAGATATTATAAGGAGAAGCAATGTTGGTGTCAATCGTTGTGTCTTCTTTCAAGGTCGTCTTTTCACCCAGCTTATCCATTGCATATAAAATCGCAATGTTCGACTGGAGTGGCATACCAATATTGAGACGGTTGAAAAATACACTTGCAATGTTGCGTCGATCTTCGTCAGTTGAACCTTCTTTCTCAACCAGTGATGCCAAGGTCAAAAGCTCGTTGACGTTGAGGCCTTTTGCCGCTAATTGTTCATAGTAAGGCTGCAAGCGATTATCCATGGCTGCAAGCATCTGCTCAATCAGCTCTTCCATCGTTGTCTCTGTTGAATAGTCATACGTCGCTGGGAAGAGATAACCTTCCAAGCGGTACTTGACCCCGCTATTTGCCGCAGGCAGACTGCCCAATAATTTTGGATAGGCTGCTACCATTCGATTAATGAAGTCCTCATTTTGAACAGTTTCAAGAAAGGCCTCTTCCGTGAATGGGGTTTTATCTTCCTTATCAGCTGTGTGAACATTGTCTGTGATTGCCCGAGCGATTTGTTTGATTGTCAGTCCTTCTACGACAAGGACTTTTCCTGCAACTGGCTCTTGCGCTGTCGGCGTTCCGCTTTCTTGCAAGGCTTTTGCAAGTTCGTCTACTGACATAGACTGGCTCAAATTGTAGAATCCACTTTGAAAATTGTTATAGCTTTTTAGTTTTGCGTAATAATTGAAAACCGTTGCATTTTTGATTAAATGATTTTTCTCGAGAATGCGCGCAATCTCTTTTGTCGAAGAGCCCTCTGGAATCTCTACTTGAACCATTTCCGTTGCCTGCGTATTGACTGGTTCTAAACTTGATTTGATATAGAAGCAGACGGAAATTCCTGTTATCACTAACAAGAGGATAACGGCTGTCATCACAAATTTGACAATCCGTTTTGCCACATTGTCTTGCGTTTTCCGATTTCGGTTTCGTCTTTGTCGCATGTTAGGTTGCATATCCCTAGAAATTCTACTAGTATCAGGAGAGATAATCGTATCTTCCAATAATCCTTCGTCTTCGCTAACAGTTTCAGTCAATGATGGGCGATGAAGAGCAACCGTATCGGTTAAATCCTCTTCCATCCATTGATGGTCTGAAGTGTCAGAAAGAAAATCAGCTTTTTCTGAAGCAGATGTTGCTTTGATGTCTTCTAAATCGCGTAAAATTTTATCACGAAAACTAGAAGGCTTCCCATCCTTTTCACGTGCATCTTTTGTCACAATAAAGCTCCTTTCAAACAGTTACAAGCCATTATATCTTAAAAGTGTTACAAAATCAAGCAGGGTTACTATGTCAAGGACATTTCCAGTACATATCGTACCAAATTTTGCCTCCGAACTGGGATTCTGAAACACCCAACTCTTCAAACTGATACATGCCGTAGTAAGACAGGAGATAATCCTTGCAGGTTAGGCTGATGCCCTGATAGTTTCCTTGGACTGCGATTTCCTTGATTGCGGCAAGCAGCAAAGTTCCCACACCCTGACCCTTATAGGCATCCGCTACGGATAGACTGACAATTGCTAGATATGGTCGGGGACCATCCACCTGCTCAAGTCTTTCAAACAAGTCGTCCGTAACTGTCGCTTGCTCTGTTGGAAGTGCCAAGATGTAACCTGCCACGACTCCCTCATCTTCTATCACCAGACAGGTCTTCTGCTCATGTTCTAAATAAAAAGCTAGCACTTCTTTTGCAATCTGTTCTTCCTGGCTGAAATTGTCTTGTTCAATGCGATTAACCGCTTCAAGGTCTGCGAATCGTGCGTGTCGAATTTGCATGTGTTCTCCTTAAAATTAGCAGAGACAGTGGAAAATCCGCTGTCTCCTGTCCTTCTTACTGAACGTTATTGGATAAGTTTGAAAGTAGGCGTTCAAATGAATATTCGTAGGATTGAATGTCTCCT
The DNA here is from genome assembly GCF_001921845.1 of Streptococcus cuniculi. Lineage (GTDB taxonomy): Bacteria > Bacillota > Bacilli > Lactobacillales > Streptococcaceae > Streptococcus > Streptococcus cuniculi. The sequence goes on from NZ_MSJM01000003.1 coordinate 210,317, forward strand.
GCTCCCATAAAGACATAAACTGCATTGTCATGGTCAAGGAGTGGCGATGTATTTTCAAGCGATACGATCCCACCTTTTTTACTGATTTTGGCTGCCAAGTCCTCAACTTTAACCTGACCATTGTCTGTCTCGCGGGCTGATCCGTAAATTGGTGCCAGGTAGACCGCATCTGCATCACTCAAGGCGAGGGCGAATTCATCTAACAAGGCAATGGTCCGTGTAAAGGTATGCGGTTGGAAAATAGCCACGATTTCTTTACTTGGGTATTTTTGACGAGCAGCGTCAATGGTTGCAATAATTTCTGTCGGATGATGTGCAAAGTCATCAATAATCACCGTGTCATTGACAATCTTCTCCGTGAAACGGCGCTTCACGCCTCCAAAGGTCTTGAGGTGTTCGGCTACCAAGTTCAAATCAAACCCTGCGATAAAGAGAGTGGCGATAACTGCTGTCGCATTGAGAACATTGTGACGACCAAAGGTCGGGATTTGGAACTGACCTAATTCCTGCCCTGCATGGCGGACCTTGAACTGCGAACCAGTCGTTGACGGCTGCAAATCATAAGCTACAAAGTCATTGTCCTCATTAAAACCATAGTAGTAAATCGGTGCAGTTGCTGTAATATGGCGGAGTTGCTCATCTTCACCGTAGACAAACAAGCCCTTTTGCACCTGCTTGGCATAGTCATCAAAGGCATGGAAGACATCCTCCAAACTGGTGAAATAGTCTGGGTGATCAAAGTCAATATTGGTAATGATGCTGTATTCTGGGTGATACGGCATGAAATGGCGCTCGTATTCGTCTGATTCAAAGACAAAATACTGGGCATTTTCCGAACCACGACCTGTCCCATCCCCAATCAAGTAGCTGGTATCCGTAATATTGCGCATCACGTGCGCAAGGAGTCCAGTTGTCGATGTTTTTCCATGCGCTCCTGCTACACCAAAACTCGTGAAATCACGCATGAATTGGCCGAGAAATTCATGGTAGCGTTTATAGGTGAAGCCATTTGTATCCGCATAGGCAATCTCGACATTGTTGTCTGGACGGAAGGCGTTTCCTGCTATCAATTCGACATCTGTCGTAATGTTTGCTTCACTAAAAGGGAGAATTTCAATCCCTGCTTGCTCAAGCCCACGTTGCGTGAAATAGTATTTCTCCACATCACTTCCTTGTACCTTGTGCCCCATTTGATGCAACATTAAAGCCAAGGCACTCATTCCTGAGCCCTTAATTCCAATAAAATGATAGGTTTTTGTCATTCCAATCCCTCTTCCATGTGTGTTAGATTTAATTCTTGTGCCAGACGACGCTCACGTTGTACCTTGCGCTCTGGGTAATTGTAGACCTGACTTTTCTTCAAAAAGTCATAGGAATTTTTCTTGACTGGTTGTTCTTGTTCCCGATCTTCTTTTTGCAGTGAATAAACTGCTGGCATGTCCGCCAAAATATAGTCTGTCTGTTGTAAGCGATTGGCCAAGGCGGTCAAGTGAGGCACTGGCTTTTTGACCAAGGGTGCGGTCACCTGATGCTGTTCTGGTAGAATAGGGCGCTTCTTCTCTTGGTGAAGATAAGAGGCCGAACGTTTTTTCTTCAAGTCTTCACGCGCTATCTCTCGTGCCAACTGCCCCTGTGTTTTCACTTGCGGAGCGGGAGGAACAGGAGATGCTAGCTTTTGATAGCGTTCCTTGCGAGAGTACGGACTCGGAGTTGCTTTAAAAAGCGGTGGCAAGAGGGCCTCTTCTGCCCCACGTTCCTCTCGATATTGAGGAGCAGCTGGGTTCGCTACTTCTTGCCCAAATTCTCTGTCCTGATAAGGCCCCTTGATATTACTAATCAAGTCCCCCTCATCGTATAATCTCATTTCAGGATTTTCTCCCACGATTAACTCATCATCAGCTACTAGGGGAAATCTTGTCTGCATTCTCACCATACGATCTTCCTTTCAAACGATTATTATACCATACCTTGCGCGCTTTGACTATCATTTTTCCTTAGAGCCAGCTGGCAAAGGCCTCTAACAACTGATTTGAGAGTGTTAAATACCCAAAATCTCTCGGATATCATCGACCGTCATGCTGGCCCTGCTTTCATTACCGTCAAGCACGGTCGTCACCAGATGCTTCTTGCTTTCTTGTAGGGCTTGGATTTTCTCTTCAATCGTGCCTCGGGTAATCAGGCGGTAGCACTCGACTTTCTCGGTCTGCCCCATACGGTGGGCGCGGCTGATGGCCTGGGCTTCTACGGCAGGATTCCACCAGAGGTCGACCAGAATCACACTGTCTGCCCCGGTCAGATTGAGTCCCACGCCACCTGCTTTCAGCGAAATCAGAAAGGCATCCCTGCTTCCTGCATTAAAGGCGGTCGTCATTTCTTGACGGAGATTGGCTGGGGTCGAGCCTGTCAATTTGTAGCTGGTCAATCCCAACACTTCCAACTCTTCCTCAATCATGTCAAGCATGGTGCGGAATTGAGAGAAAATCAAGATGCGGTGGTTCCCTTCTTTTAGCTGAACCAGCAATTCTCTCAAACTCTCAAACTTCCCACTTTCTCCCTTGTAGTCTGGCATAAAGAGTTTCGGTGTGTCACAGATTTGACGGAGACGGGTAATGCCTGCGAGAATTTCCATTTTCTTGCGCTGAATTTCGGTATCGCTTGCATCCATAATACTTGACTGCATTTGTTTGAGCTGGGCTAGGTAGACGACCTTCTGCTCATCGGTCAATTCGTTTAGGACATTGACTTCCAGTAAATCCGGTAATTCTAGTAGCACATCTTCTTTTTTCCTGCGTAAAACGAAGGGTTTGATAATCCGTGCGACTTCGCCTGCTGACAACTTGGCAAATTCTGTCTTTCCTGGCAATAACCCTGGTAGCACAATCTGGAAAATCGACCATAATTCTGACAGACGATTTTCAATTGGCGTTCCCGAAAGGGCAAAGCAATTGCCCACTTCAAATTCTCTCAAGAGCTGTGCAATCTTGCTCTGGGCATTTTTCATAACTTGCGCTTCGTCCAAAATCAGGTAGTCATAGCGCTGTTGCTGATAGAGCTCTACATCCTGCCTGAAGGAGTGGTAGCTGGTAATGATGATCTGATGTCCTGCAAGAATCTGCTCCTCCCGCTTCTCCTTGTTTCCATAGGCTACGGCCACATCTAAATCAGGCGCAAAGGTCTGGCATTCGCTCTGCCAATTATAAATCAGGCTGGATGGTGCTAAAATCAAGACCTTAGCATCTTTTTCCAAATGACTGCTCAAAAAAGCAATGGTTTGGAGGGTCTTCCCCAGTCCCATGTCATCTGCCAAAATCCCACCAAAACCATGGTGGTCAAGCATGGACAGCCATTTCACACCGAGGCGCTGATAGTCACGCAAGGCAGCCGTCACTCGCAATTCCGGTAACTCAAATGATTCTGGATGTGCCAAATCATAGGCCAACTGCTGGAAATCCTTGGAAAATTGCACCGAATCGTTGCCAGCCCAAGTCTCGGCTAGTTGGTAAGAGGCTAGGCGGTCAAGGGACAGATGACCTGATGATTGATAGCGAGCCCGCAACTCCTGCAAGGTCTTGCTAAGTCGTCTCGTTTCCTCATCAAAGACCAAAACCTTTCCTGTCTGACTAGTAAAATGCGTGGCGTCCTCTAAGAGAGCCGTCATAGCTTGGTCAATCTCGTCCTCACCAATCCCTGCAAAGTCAAAGGAGATATCTAGCAGAGAACCCCTTGTCTCAACGGTGATACTTGGTTGAACCTCGATGAGCATGTCCTCTAATTCTTTGGACAACTCCACCTGACCCAAGGTGCGAAATCTTGCCAAGGTCTGGCTGAAAAATCCATACCATTCTGCTGGTGCAAGCGGTGGGTGATACGCAATAAAGTCTCCTCTAAAGCCTGCTTCTCGGATGACCTGCTCGACCTGCTCCAAATGTTGAAAATGATACGAAAATGGTAAAAGGTTTAAGTCTTCCCTACTCGCTACCTGTCTCTTGTCAAATTCCAGCGTGAGACGCAATTCAATCTCCCCTTCAGCTCGCAAGAAAAAGTCAAACCGAGGACGGAAATCGTAAATGACAAAACGCTTGGGCGCCTTGACCTTTCCAACCAATTCCAGCTCCAACAAACTAAGTGCCAAGCGTTCTTGATCTTGAAAGTCAAATTGGACTGCTTTTTCTCCTCTCTCATTTGGAACAAGCCCTTTAAGCGCAGCTATAATCTGCTCCTGTTTCCTGTCCAGATAGTAAAGACGATTGTCTACTAATAGATAACGACCGTTAAAGAGTTCGCGAAAAGGCCGCTCTTCCACCCGTAACTCAATCATGTATTGGTGGACCACGACTTCAAAGAAATAACGCTCAGCCCGAGCATCAAAAGCCAGTAATTGCAGATTCGTATAGGTATTCATATCGTACTGAAACTCAAAGGATTCTAGCTGCATTAAGACATCTAGCCCTTCTTCAAAATTAGCAAGCGGCAAGCGCAGATGACGCCCATAGTGGAGTAGAATCTCCAAATCGCCCACCTTCTTATCAGGAATTAACCGCCACAAAAAGGCCACCAGCTCTTGACTGGCCACATCAAACTGCTCAAAGGAAATCCGCTCATAGTATTGCTTGCCAATTTGAAAGTAGCCACCCTTTTTCAAAATCTGTAAAAATGCGCCAATATCGCGGATGACATAGGTCCGTGGATCAGCGCCACGCTGAATTTTCAAGGTCCAGTCGATATTATGGTCAAAGAGCATCATCTGCCCTTCCGCAGCCAGACGGTAACGGATACCGACTTCCTTCCTGCTCTCTAACAAATCATCAAGAAATAACCCACCAGCATAGGTTCTGCGCACTGTTTCCTCGTGTTCTTCTTCATCAGCAGAAAGCTGCTCTTCTAAGACCTTGCCTTCTGCATCATTTTTCAAAAAATATTCAGCCGCAGCTAGGTGTTTACAATAGCCTTTCTGTGAAAAGACCTGACAGCTACAAGCCAGGCTAGCTTCTTCTAGCGCATAGCAAAATTCCTCTTCTTCAATCGTCAAAAAGAGCTGTCTATCCTTTAGCTGTTTGACCTCTACTTGTCCTCTTTCATAGAGCAGGATTCCCTCTTGGCGAATCCGCCCCGGCATTAATCGACCCATACATACTCCTTTACCTTATCTCTTCATTATAGCATATTTTTTTAGATACCGAAATGGAAGTGTTTTTCTTTTACAATAGCCCTCGTTCTACTTGCCTAGCCTATCAGAATCCAGTATACTAATCATAAAAGAAAGTGTTTTTATAAAAAGGAGGGAAGCTCATGGCACTATTGAGTGGTATTCCATTTATCATGATGATGCTAATCATTACCTCAATCTGCTGCCGCTTTGTTGGGTATCAAAAAAGCAAAAAAACGACAACTCCTGTTCCTGTAAACAAGGTCTACTATTTCCTCTTAGCTCTCTTTGCAGGCGGACTTGGTGCCCATAAATTCTACAGCCAGCGGACTGCCCTAGGGCTAGCCTACCTCTTCTTGTGCTGGACGGGCATTCCCTCTATCCTTGCCATCATTGAAGGCTTGATGGTTCTTAGCAAACCTAGTCGTCACGGCGATATCCTCTATCTATAAAAAAGAACCGAGTTGGTCGAAACCAGCTCGGTTTTAGTAATTGTCAGAAAATACTCGAAAACCTACTTCCGCTTACGGGCAATCAAGTGAATCGGTGTTCCTTCAAAGACAAAGGCCTTGCGGATTTGATTTTCAAGAAAACGGAGGTAAGAGAAGTGCATGAGTTCTTCTTCATTGACAAAGACGACAAAGGTTGGAGGCTTGGTCGCCACTTGGGTCGCATAGAAAATCTTGAGACGTTTGCCCTTGTCGGTCGGCGTTGGATTGATTGCAATTGCGTCCATAATCACGTCGTTTAAGACCGCAGATGGAATCCGTGTCTGCTGACTTTCGCTAATCTGCTTAATCATGGCAGGCAACTTATGCAGGCGTTGCTTGGTCAGAGCTGACACAAAGATAATCGGTGCGTAAGCGAGATACTGGAATTGATCTCTGATGTCTGCTTCCCAATTCTGCATGGTCTTATTGTCTTTTTCAAGGGTGTCCCACTTGTTAACGACAATAATCATCCCTTTTCCTGCTTCGTGGGCAAATCCTGCAATCCGCTTGTCATACTCGCGGATGCCTTCTTCGGCATTCAAGACCATCAGCACCACATCGGAACGGTCAATGGCACGCATGGCACGCATGACGGAATATTTCTCGGTATTTTCATAGATTTTCCCAGACTTGCGCATCCCAGCGGTATCAATCATGGTGAATTCTTGCCCATCGCTATCGGTAAAGACCGTATCAATCGCGTCGCGAGTCGTTCCTGCAACGGGACTGGCAATCACGCGCTCCTCACCCAAAATAGCGTTGATAAGGCTTGATTTCCCAACATTGGGGCGACCAATCAAGCTGAACTTGATCATATCTGGATTTTCTTCTTCGACATCTGCCGGCAGATTTTCCACAATCGCATCCAGCACATCTCCTGTTCCAATCCCGTGGACAGACGATACTGGGTAAGGATCGCCCAAGCCCAAGGCATAGAAATCATAAATATCGCTACGCATCTCAGGGTTATCGACCTTATTCACCGCTAAAATGACGGGCTTGTTGGTCTTGTAGAGAATCCTTGCCACATACTCATCAGCATCAGTCACGCCCTCTTTTCCTGATACGACAAAGACGATGACATCTGCCTCACTCATGGCAATCTCTGCCTGATGTTTGATTTGCTCCATAAAGGGCGCATCAACATCATCAATCCCCCCTGTATCAATGATGCTAAAATGACGGTTGAGCCATTCAGCTGTGGCATAAATACGGTCACGAGTGACACCCTCCACATCTTCTACGATGGAAATGCGCTCGCCCGCAATCCGGTTAAATAAGGTTGATTTTCCAACGTTGGGACGCCCCACGATGGCAATAGTTGGTAGAGCCATTGCTCCTCCTTTTCTATAGTAACTGTTTTTCTTTCAAAAGTGCTTTGGTTTCTGGATATTCTGCCTGACCAAATTGGGCAACTAAGCGCTCAGACCACGTTTCTTTCTGTCTAGCTCCCGCATAATCGGACTGAACTTGGTCATAGGCGATAATGGTCTCCACACCTTGCTCTTGGTATTCCTCTTCAAAGACTACTGCTTCATGAGGCAGGCGCGGCTTGACCGGAAAATGCTGGTTGGGTCTGCCTAAAGCGATACAAAAGAGTGGATAGGTGTAGTCTGGAAGTCTAAACAAGTCAGCAATCTCTCTTGCTGCATGGCGAATCATACCGATAAAGACACCACCATAGCCCAGACTCTCCGCTGCTAGCATGGCATTTTGTCCCGCAAGTGAGGCATCAACAGACGAAATCAAGAGATTCTCTGTCCCTTTGGCATCAAAATGTGCCTGATGTAGTTCAGCGGCCTTGCTCGCTCGGTTGTGATCTCCTACAAAAAGCAAAATCGTATCTGCTTGTAAAATAGCAGGTTGCGGTGTTAGGGCATGTAGCGCTTCTTTTTTCTCTGTTGAACGCACAACGATAATCGAATAGGACTGGAAATTCTTCCAAGTCGAAGCTGCGCGCCCTGCGCTAATAATCGCCTGCAAATCCTCGTCCGCAATCGGCTCCTCGGTAAATCTGCGGACAGAGCTGTGAGAGAGCATTAGCTCAATGGTTTCATTCATCGACGGTTCACTCCTCCTAACTGTAATTCAGTAGCTAAAAATCGAATGCGTTCCATGACCCGCTTAGCCTGCCAAGTCTCATCACCTGAACGACCCGCCGCAAAATGGCGTTCCAAGTCGGCAAAGGAAAAATTCGACGTAAAGAAGGTCGGCAGATTTTCCTGCATGCGGTGTTGCAAGATGACCTGTAGGACATCATCGCGTACCCAAGAGCTATGTTGCTCCGCACCAATATCATCTAAGACTAAGACTTGTGCTGTCTTGATGGCATCGATTTTTTCCTTGACTAGACCTTCGCCAATGGCATTTTTAATTTCAACGACAAAGGTTGGGTAATGAAGCAGGGTAGTTGACATCTGGTGGGTCTTGGATAAGAGATTGGCTAAAAAGGCCATGAGATAGCTCTTTCCAACCCCAAAATTGCCATAGAGATACAAGCCCTTATTGTCCTGACCTGCCTGCTTGACAAATTCAGTAATGGCTTTCATGACCTCTACCCGATTTTCATCATTGAGATCGACATCTGCAATCGTAATATTTTTCAGATTAGCCGGCAGATTAATCAGCTGGATACGATTTTTAATCGCTTCTGCCTTGCGGTACTCAATCAATTCAGCCGTCTCTAAATAAGAGATATCGGCGTAGCCCTCATTCATGATGAGAACAGGCTGATAGCCCACTGCGATGTAGGATTCATCTTGGTCGAGAAATTTCTTGCGCTCGGTCACATATTCAAAAAACTTGGAAATGGAGCGGGTCATTTCTTCTTCTGTCAATTGGTGCTGACGGATAAAATCAGCTACTTCCTTATCTTGAACGATTTCCTGATAGAGTTCTTGATAGGATTTTCTTCCTGATGCAGCGCCTTGTGGCACCTTGCTTTCTACAGCTTTCATCTATCCCTCTCCTTTCGTTTCCATAGCTTCTAATTCACGGTAGAGCGCAGCCAGTTCTGCCTGACCTTTTTCGGTTTGCTCGGTCTTGACTTCCTGCTTACTCCACTCAGGTACATTGCTCTTCTTAGCTTGACTGCTGTCTTTCTTACGGCTCACGGCCTTGCTATCTCGTAAGTGATAGACTGCCTGCTCTGCACTTCGAATCTCCTTGTAGGAAAAATCATTCCCCAATTTCAAAGCGTAGGCTTCTTGTAAATTGGCCGAGTCCACCTTGTTGAAGGTATAAAGGACAATCACATTGATGACCTCATCAAGCAAGCCCAAGTCCACCAACTGTTGCAAGCACTTGCGTTCTGACATGGTGACAGTCGCCTTGCGGGCTTCTTTTAAAAGGGTTAAAAATTCAAGTGCTGTCTTGGACTGACTTTCCCGAACGATGGCTTGCTCCTGCTTGGTCAAACTAGCGGTGACAGGTCTTGCTGCCACCTTTTGTTCCATGCGCTTGACTAAAATCACTTGACCGCTGGCTGTTTCTTTTGCGACCTTATAGGCCTGCATCCAATCCCAGCCATTTTTTTCCGCCAGATGATAGAGAGCAATGACATCGTCCGTCTCATTCTGAAAGCGCAGACGGTCACGTGCCATCATGGTCTGAAAGGCCTGCAAATCAAAGCTCGGAGCTGCTAGAGGAGCAAGCGGAACCTCACCTAGGCTAGTAAAAATATCTGAAAATTTCTTCGTCACTTCGGTGTCTGATACTGGTTTTGCAACGGTCCATTCCTCAACTGCCGGTTCTCCAATTTTCTTGGTCAACAGTTTTTGATATAAGGGATTGCTCAAAAAAGCCTCTTTTGACAAGGGTTCTGCCAAGCGAAACACGATTTTTTCGTCCTTTTGATAAATGGCAAGCAAGCCCATAGCACCGAGTACATCAAGCGCCTGTTCCAAGCGCCCCATGCCCATATTGACATGATTTAAAATACGGCTAATGGCATACTGCCCCGAACCATGGTCATAGCCAGCCCACAAGAATTGATAGACCGCAGCCGCATCCTGTCCGATAATCGGTTGGTAACAGAGAATAAAGCTAAGCCAGTTGGGACTGAGAGCATTCTTTCGCATATAAGAATAGAGATCGTTTGGTTTCATGTCTTGTTCTATCTCCTGGTCTTGCTGCCCTTGGTGATTTGTTTGAGCAAGTTTTCCAATTCGCCCACATCTTTAAAGGAACGATAGACAGAGGCAAAGCGGACATAGGTAATCTCATCTAATTCGACCAATTCTTCCATGACCAAATTGCCAATCAAATCACTTTCGACCTCGCTATCGCTATGGGCCCGAACCTTTTGCTCAATCCGATTGACCACTTCTTCAATCTCACTACTAGATACTGGACGTTTCTGGGCAGAACGAATAATCCCGTTGAAAATTTTCTCACGAGAAAACTGTTCCCGAGTGCCGTCTTTTTTCACGACCACCAAGGTTTTTTCTTCAACACGTTCATAAGTGGTAAAGCGATGACCACAGTTTTCACACTCTCTTCTTCTGCGAATGGTATTTCCGTCTTCAGCCTGACGACTATCGACCACACTTGATTTTATACTGGTACATTTGGGGCAACGCATACTATTTCTCCCATTCTATCATTATCACTTCATTGTACCATATTTCAGAGGAGAATAAAAGGGAGCATGATCGGAGCAGCGCAAAAGAAAAGAGCAGAACTAGTTCTGCTCTTGATTAGTATCGCTGTACAACTTCTGTTTCTTTGCAAGCCGTGCGTAAGTCCATTCCCGCACTAAGCGATAAATGACCGCAAAAATGGGTGTAAAGAAGACCATGCCCAGCAAGCCAAATAAATTCCCACCGATTAAGGCTGCAGCCAAGGTGAAAAGCGTTGGCAGACCAACAGATTGTCCCACTACACGAGGGTAGATGACATTGCCCTCAATCAACTGGAGAATCTGGAACAAGACGATGGACCACAAGGCCAACCAAGGATTATGCACCGATATAAAAAGGGCGCTGATGATACAAGCAGAAAGAGGACCAATGTAAGGAACAAAGGATAGGACCCCTGATAAAATCCCTGCCATCCCAGCATAAGGAATGGAGAAGAGCGAGTAGCTGACAAAGACCAACACACCGATGATGACCGCTTCTACAATCTGGCTCATCAAGAAGCGATCGTAGGTCTCAATGATGACTTCACCGATATAGGCAATGACCCGCACCACTTTTTCCGGGAAAGTCGCACGGAGGAGCTTACCCGTCATGCTCTGCAAATGCTCCTTGCTCCCAAGAATGCTCAAGGTGAAAAAGAAGGCCATGACCAAGGTCAAAACATTTGAAAAGATTCCTGTCACATTAGTGGCTAGCCCCGCAAGGAAGGCTGTCGCAAAACTTGACAGCTTCGACCAATCTGTAAACTGGCTCACATAGCTGTTCAAGCGACTGCCTAATTTACTAGACAAGAAGCCACTATCCTGCAAGGTCCGAATCAGCTTAGGAATGGCTTGATTGGTCACCGATACCAATTCAGACACTGTTGATACCAAGGTCGGCAGGATAATCACGACCACTCCCGTGACAATCAAAGCAAAGGCAATCAAGACACCAAAAATCGCTAAGGAACGCTTGCTTTTGCGTAAAAAGGGCACCTTTTCAATCAAATCTTCCAACTTCTTCATCGGAACGTTCAAAATAAAGGCAAAAATCGCCCCGATAAACAAGGCATTCATACTGGACAGCAAGACCTTGAGCGTACTATAAATATCTGAATAATTCAATACCGCAAGCAAGACCACGGCCGCAAAACTAATCAGCAAGAGTTTCTCTTTAAACGAACTTTTCTTCATCTTCTCATCTCCTTTTCATTCTAACTCTATCTATGATAGCATAATTGAGAGAAAAAGTCAAAAAATGGTAGCCCTATCATTCTATCAAAAAAAGAATAGGCAGACCCCATTCTTCCCTATCCCTAAAAAAGAGATGCCCTTATTCACGAGAAAAGAGATTCGCACATACTACTTTCTTTTTGCCTTCTTATTTAGCAACCACATTGATTGCCCAAACTCAACAAAAAAAGTGAGAATATGCACGCCTAGTGAAGCACTTGCATCTCACTCTTTTTATGTTATTCCTCCCGCATGGCGTAGCCTACGCCGCGGACGGTTTTGATATAGGATTCTTGACCTGGCAAGTCTAATTTCCCACGCAGATAACGGATATAGACATCGACAACATTGGTTTCAGCGCCTGCTTCGTATTTCCAAACCCGATCCAAGAGCTGCTCCCGCGTCAAGGTTTCCTGACTGTTCATCAAGGTCGCAAGGAGGTCATACTCACGGCGGGTCAGGTTAATCAACTCAGGTCCACGGGTGACCGTCCGATTTTGAAAATCAATGTTCAAATCACGGTAGGCCGCTTGGAGCTTGACCTGCTTACAATGCTCGTCGATATAATCCCGCCCTCTAAAGATAGAGGTCACCTGATCGACCAAGTCGCTGATGACAAAGGGTTTGATGATGTAGGAAACCGCATAGCGCTGGATGTCAGCACCGTAGGTTGCCGCGTCCTCACTATCTACCACCACAATCATGACGGTTGTCGGCTTGATTTTTATCAGTTCTGCCGCCAAATCCTTACTAGACATATCCGACAGCTGAAAGCTCATGAGAATCAAATCAAAATCTGTCTCATGGGCAAGCTGAAGCGCTTCTTTTCCCGTAGAAGTATAGTCGACCAAGTAGTCTTTTTTTTGCAACTCCATGGACACAAAGTGAGATAGATTGCGCTCTCGGCCTGCAATTAAGATTTTTTTTACCATAGATTATTTTTCATCGTACCATGAGTAATGGAAGATTCCTTCTTTGTCTTTACGCTCGTAGGTGTGGGCTCCAAAGTAGTCACGTTGTGCTTGGATGAGGTTGGCTGGCAGATTTTCAGCACGGTAGCTATCGAAGTAGGTAATCGCTGCTGAGAAGGTTGGCACAGGAACACCTGCTTGTACTGCCAAGGTCACCACATCGCGCACGGCTTGTTGGTATTTGGCAGTCACATCAAGGAAGTATTCATCCAAGAGGAGGTTGGCAAGATCTTCGTCACGACCGTAGGCATCGGTAATCTTTTGCAAGAAACGAGCGCGGATGATACAACCTGCACGCCAGATTTTTGCGATTTCGCCAAACGGAAGATTCCAGTTGTTTTCCTTAGACGCTACGCGCAATTGGGCAAATCCTTGGGCATATGACATGATTTTTGAGAAGTAAAGGGCTTGACGGATTTTTTCAATCAACTCTGCCTTATCTCCTTCATATTGGAAGGCAGCTGGTTTTGGCAAGACCTTGCTGGCATGTACACGCTCTTCTTTGTAGGTTGAGATGTAGCGGGCAAAGACCGACTCTGTAATGAGTGACAATGGCACACCCAAATCAAGTGAGGATTGGCTGGTCCATTTACCAGTTCCCTTGTTGCCAGCGGCATCAAGAATGTAGTCAACGATCGGTCCGTCTTGACCTTCATCGTCCTTGCGTTTCAAGATGTCTGCCGTGATTTCAATCAAGTAGCTATCCAGCTCGCCCTTGTTCCATTCGGTGAAGATTTCAGCCATTTCGTCCACAGAAAGACCGAGCAAGTGTTGCATCAAATCATAGCTCTCTGCAATCAGCTGCATGTCACCATATTCGATACCATTGTGGACCATTTTCACATAGTGACCTGCACCGTCTGGACCGATATAGGTCACACATGGTGCACCGTCTTCAGGAGCCTTGGCAGAGATTTCTTCTAAAACATCTGCCACTAATTCATAGGCTTCTTTTTGTCCACCTGGCATGATAGATGGGCCTTCGAGCGCTCCTTTTTCACCACCAGAAACCCCTGTTCCGATGAAGTTGATGCCAGAGTTTGCCAATTCCTTAGAACGACGAATGGTATCTTCGTAGAAGGTATTTCCACCGTCAATCAAGATATCTCCCTCATCAAGGTGTGGCAAGAGGGCTTGAATGGTCGCATCTGTACCAGGACCTGCCTGCACCATGAGCATGATACGGCGTGGTTTTTCAATGAATTGTACAAAACTTTCTACATCGTAGCTTGGAACTAATTTTTTACCTGGGTTGCTTGCAACGACATCTTCTGTCTTATCTGCTGAACGGTTGTAAATCGCAACAGTGTAGCCTCTTGATTCTACGTTAAGCGCAAGGTTGCGCCCCATAACGGCCATTCCTACAACACCAAAATTTGCTTTTGTCATGAATGTTCTACTCCTATTTCTTAATATCCTTTTCATTATACAATGAAATCGCCCTATTGACAAGATTTTTCCAATTTTCTGTCAATTTCATTCTTCCTCAAAAAGTCCTTGTAATTGGGCAAAGGGACTGTTTGCTTCCTTTTTCTCTTGAGCTGCGGCTGCATAACCCTCTTCTGTCAGCACGGTCCAATGATTACCTGACGGCAAGTCCTGTCCTGCTTCTTCCTCTGGTGTCAGGACCTTGAGGGGAATATTCAAGAGAATATTGTCCGCCACGCTTTCTGAAAGAACAATCACATCCTCTTCGACGACAAGCACCAAGTCTTCTTCGACCATGTCTTGGTCTTTCAAGGCCTGCTCGTCTGCTACGAAAATTTCATGGACTGGGAGGCTTTCTGAAAGTACGACAGGTTGCATCGAACGACTGGAGGCGAGGGTAATGTCGTAGGTCATTTGATAATTTAAGAGGAAGAATCCTGCTTCAAAGCTGACCCGACCTGCTACCTGAATCGGTGAAACCGCTAGAATATCTGCATTGCGAGCCATTAACTCATCAGAGAGTTGAAGAGTCTCTTCAAAGGAAATGCCGTCTGATTTTTTCTGAATATCATTGATATGAAACATGGCTTCTCCTTAATTCAGATGTTCCGTTAGATAATGGTAGACCTGCTGACCAGCGATTGCTCCGTCACCTACCGCAGTCGTGATTTGGCGCAATTGCTTTTGACGGATATCACCGATAGCAAAGATACCCGCTTGGCTGGTCGCCATTTGCTCATCGGTCACCACCCAGCCCTGCTCATCGGTAATGCCTAGGTCTGCGACTGCATCTGTCATCGGATCAAGCCCTACGTAGATGAAGACACCGCCAAAGGCATGGGCTGTTACTTGACCTGTCTTGACATTCTTAATCAAGACTTCCTGCACCTTGATGTCGTCTCCCTTGATTTCTTCGACCACGCTATCCCAGATGAAGCGAATTTTTTCATTGGCAAAGGCGCGTTCTTGAATTACCTTTTGGGCACGCAATTCATCACGGCGGTGCACGATGGTCACGGTATTCGCAAACTGGGTCAAAAAGAGCGCCTCTTCAACGGCAGAATCGCCACCACCCACGACAAGCAAATCTTGACCACGGAAGAAAGCACCATCGCAGACCGCGCAGTAAGAAACTCCACGGCTGTTATAGGTATCTTCTCCAGGCACTCCCAATAAGCGGTGTTTTGCCCCCATGGCAAGCACAACAGTATGAGCTTCTAAGGTTTCATCTTCTGTCACCACCCGTTTGACAGGACCATCTGTCTCCACGCGCACCACCTGACCAAAGAGGTGTTCTACCCCAAAGTTATCGAGTGGCGCAAACATTTTTTCAGCTAATTCAGGACCGCTGATATGGTCATAGCCCGGATAGTTTTCAATCTCTGCGGTGTTGTTCATCTGACCACCGTAAATACCTCGTTCTAAAAGCGCAACTTTTAGATTGCTACGCGCAGCATATAAAGCTGCGGTCATTCCAGCAGGACCTGCTCCAATAATAATGGTATCGTACATCTTTCTTCCTTCTTTCTTATACTCTTAACATGAGTAAAATGCCCACAATCCCAAAAGACAAAATGGGAATGGTCATCACATTGATAATCAACAAATCAAAGAGAACCTCTTGGCGTTCTTGGATGGTCTTGTCTTTTTTCTTCACCAGACGGAGTAAAAACCAACTGATGCTGAGAAAAACCACCACGACTGCTGCAATCAACAGGCTCTTCACATAAAGACCTAATATCGTTTGTAACATCTGTTTTCCTATTCATCTCTCCATCAGCCTAGAAGGTCTGGCGTTTGGCTTTTCGCTCTGCCCGTCCCTTGGCCCGATTCTCAATCCGCTTCGTCTTGCGCCGTTTTTCATCGACAGCCCACTGAATCTTCTTCTTGTAGCCCGGCTTGATTTTTTTCTTTTTCTTCTTGACCAGACCAATCATCTCAAGGTCCAATTTCTCCCTTGATTTTTCCCGGTTGACACGGCGGTCTCGGTCATAGGTATCTTGGAACTCTCCATCCTTCATCATCTTTGGAACAAAGCGGATATTGAGTTTTTCAAGCTCGCGAATGTCGGCATCATCGCTCGGTTGATAGAGGGTAATCGCTGTACCTGCTAGACCATTGCGCCCTGTCCGTCCGACACGATGGACAAAGAAGGACAAGTCCTGCGGAATGGCATCGTTGATGACATGGCTGACGCCCTCAATATCAATCCCCCGCGCCGCCAAGTCGGTCGCAACAATGTATTCAAATTCCAGATTCTTGACCTGGTTCATGATCCGTTTGCGTTCCCGCGGTGGAATATCTCCATGGATTTTCGCTACCCGCAAGCCATTTGCGCTCAAGTAGCTGTGCAATTCATCCGCCCGCGTCTTGGTATTGACGAAAATCATGGCCAAATAAGGCTGCATCAGCTTGGTAATGTCCAAGATGAGGGCATTTTTATCCCGTCCCTTGGTAGAAATGAGCCAGTTATCAATCGTATCTGAAATCACGGTCTGCGTCTTAATCTGCTCGATGACAGGATTGGTCAGATATTTTTTCAAAAATGGCTGTAATTTCTGCGGAATGGTAGCTGAAAAGACGAGGAACTGCAAATTCTTGGGCAGGCTAGACGCGATGCGGTCCACCGTTTCCAAAAAGCCCATGTCAAGGGTCATGTCTGCCTCATCGACTACAAAGGTTGTCGCCTTGTGAATAGCCAAATCACCTGATTTGACGAGGTCATAGATACGGCCTGGGGTTCCAATCACGATGTGGGGTTGACTAGTCTGCAACTTGTCAATCTGACGCTGTTTGTCCGTTCCTCCGACATAGTTGACCACACGAATTTCCGTACTGGAACACATGGCTATTTGACGCGCTGCTTGGTAAATCTGCGTTGCCAACTCACGCGACGGAGCGGTAATCACTGCCTGCACCTGTTCGACTTCTTCTTGTAACTGCTGGAAAATCGGAATCAAAAACGTGTGGGTCTTGCCAGATCCTGTCTTTGATTCACCGACCAAATCACGCCCTGACAAGACAATCGGAATCAAGCGTTCCTGAACTTCTGTCGCCGTGACAAAGCCTATCTCCTTCAATGCTTCTTGAATATAAGGTTTTAAGGTAAATTCTGTAAATTTCATAGCATCCTCTTTTTTTCTACTTCCTTTTATTATATCAGAAAAAACAGCATTTGACTGCTGTTTGATACTCACTAAAGATTAAAGATATAAAATAGCAAGAGTCAGCAAGCTCATGATGAGCCCAACTACCCACAGGAAGAAATCGACCTTCCATTCGCTCCATTTTTCACCCTGACCAGTTAGACCGCCCAATTCCAAATGGTGATGGAAAGGGGTCATGCGGAAAATGCGTTTGCCTTCGCCAAACTTTTTCTTGGTGTATTTGAAGTAGCTGACTTGAAGCATGACAGAAGAGGTCTCCACCACATAGACCAAGCCAATCAAAAGCAGGGTCCATTCTTGGTGAAGAGTAATAGAAATGGTCGCGAGCATTCCTCCGAGCGCTAAGCTCCCCACGTCTCCCATGAAGATTTTCGCTGGTTTGTGATTGTAGTAGAAAAATCCGAGCAAAGCTCCAATCATGGTCACACAGACCAATAAAATATCAAATTTACTATCCACAAGGGCAATGACTGCGTAAGCTGACAAGCTAATCACCACTGAAATCGAAGCCAACCCGTCAATTCCGTCGGTCAGATTGACCGCATTGGAAAAACCAACCAGCCAAAAAAGGACAAAGCCGACATAGAAAATCCCTAGATGCAGTGGATACCCCAGTACATTCAGCGTACCATTTCCTGTCCCCTGCATGTGAACGAGATAAAAGACAACCCCACCTAGAAGCTGCAAGGCTAATTTTTGCTTGGGATTCAATCCTTCATTGACCTTGCGGAAAATCTTTAAAAAATCATCCAAAAAGCCGACAATTCCATATAGCAAGAGGATGAAGAGGATGGCAAGAACCGCCCCTGTCAGTCTATTTGAAAATAGGGCAGCAAAGAAGGTCACCACAATGGCAACAGCTAGAAAGACGGTTCCTCCCATGGTTGGGGTTCCTGCTTTAAACTGATGTTGCTTGACATCTTCATGGGTCTGTTGCCCCTCGATGCGCTTTGCTTGGTAAAATCTGATAAATCTTGGAATCAATAGGACAGTCGCCACAAAGGCTACCAGTCCTGCTATGATTACAGAATACATATTAGTCTCCTAGGTTAATTCTTATTTTTTTCGTCTTTTCTAAATCGCTTCCGATTGCAACATTCTGGCTGACGACCTTCGTTCCAGAACCACTATATTCAATCTCAATTCCTGTCCAATCAGAAAAAATATCCACATTCTCTTTCGTCCAGCCATACATATCAGGCACCATTGTAAAACGATCTGTCAAGAGCAAAATCTGCTGATTGGCAGAGAGATTTGAGCCAATCTCAACAGAGACTTTCTTAATCTCTGCTCCATTTCCCAAAATAATCGGTTGCACCAATTGCTGACGCAAGATTCCAGCCGTCACTCCTGGCTGTTTGCCGATAATCTTACCCAACTTATACTCTGTTTCTTTTGAAACAGCAGCAAGAGTTGGAGCCGGTGTCGTCAGATTGAGGCTATCCTTTAATTGCATAGCTTCTTTGAGGGTTGGATTGAAAATATCTTTCCAGTAGGCACTTGTCCAACTTTCTGGTTGTTGAACCGTCACATACATGATAAATTCTGGGTCTTCAGCGGGAATCATAGCGACAACAGAGTTGATGGTGGCGTTGGGTCCTTCCATATATCCGGTTCCATCTTCCTTACCAATCTGAGCAGTCCCTGACTTCACAGCAATGTTGTACCCATCTACCTGAATCAAAGGACCATCAGATGCTCGCAAGGTTCCGAATTGCGGGTCTGTTCCAACCCCAATCATATATTGGCGGGTATCCGCAGCAGCTTTGGCCGAGACAGGCTTTCCAACTACTTCTGGCTGCGACAGGCGCACCGAATCCGTATTCCCATCATAGAGAGCTGTGATGAACTTCGGCTCTAGCATGATGCCATCATTAGCAATAGCACCGAAGCCGCGTAACATCTGGGTTTGAGTGGCCAGAATCCCTTGACCGAAGGAGGTCATGGCGACAGACACCACATTATCTTCTGGCAGAAGCCCTGCTTCTTCCCCCTCCATTCCAAAACGGGTTGGGTAGCCAAAGCGGAATTTCTCCAGATAATTCAACCAACGCTCATCTCCCATTTTTTGTTCCTGAATGACCATTCCAACGTTACTTGAAAGGGCAAAACCTTGGGCATGGGTCAAACTCAACGGAGCAAATAGGTCGTCCGCATTGACGTCCCAGTCCCGGATAGTGGCATCGACAATCTTGATTTCAGAGCGGTTGTAATATTCATTTGGTGAAAAAGTTCCATTATCAATGGCGGCAGCCACGGTCATAACCTTCATAGTAGAACCAGGCTCAAAGTTTTCTTGATAGAGGAGCGAGCGTTGCAAGATATCCTTGTCGTCAACCCCCTCCTTGGTATCTGGGTTATAGGTCGGTCGTTGCGTAGTGGCTAAAATCTCACCTGTCTTAGCAGCAACGAGGGTCGCATTGACATATCTTCCTTTGGTTTTGCCAAAGAAAATATCCATATTGGTTTCAAGGGAACGCTGGAGATCCGCCGAAATCGTGGTATAAATATCCTGACCATCTACTCGTGCTTCTTTGACATTTTCTGTTCCCGGAACAATTCGTCCGCGGCTATCTTTTTCATAGACAATTTTTCCATCTTGACCAGCCAAGATACTATTGAGGGCATACTCCATCCCCCGTTGACCTTCCAAGCGCTGGCTACCATCATTCTCGTCTTCGACCAGATTGGCTAATCCAATAAAACTCGATGCAAAATTCCCATTTGGATAAAGGCGACCTGGGTTGGTGTTAAAGGCTATCCCTTTTATACCTGCAGCTTCCATCTCCTGCTGAATCGCCGTCATGGTGCTGTAGGAAATATTCTTTCCCAATGTTCCAAAATAGACCTGCTTGAGCTTAGGCTGATTTAATTGCTGCAACACATAGTCTGTCTCCAGCCCCAAATGTTTATTAAAAATCTGTGCGACCTGATTAAATTGACGAGGTTCAACATATAAAATCTCTTTCAGAGCAGAAACATATTCCTTGTCAATAATGGCGTAAACCGTATAGGTCGTCGAATCCTTAGCAATCGGCAAACCCGTACGGTCATAAATCGTCCCCCGCTTAGCTTGGACTGTCACTTCGGTCTGGTGAACTTTTCTTGCCCCTTCTGACAAATCAACCCCAAATTTTTTATCTGTTCCGATAATAATGGCAAAATTAATCAAGAAGATGAAAAAGATGAAAACCGTCAGCAGAATGAGACTTTGCCCCACTCTGCGACGATTTTGTGACGGAATATAGCGTTTCTTTAAAACATACCGTAACAATTGTTGTTTGCGTTTTGACATTATTCTGCTACTCCAACATTATCATTTTTATACGTCAAACCAGCCTTGTCTGCTATTTCCAATAAGCGGGCATTCCGAATCAATTCATTGACAGCCTGCTCAGCATCGTCAATTTCCACCTGCTTACTGTTAATTTCTTGATTGACACGAGCCATCTCCGCCTGTACTTGCAACAAGCGTGTCTGCATAAAGACAATGCCAATCGCCAAGGTCAAACTAGACAAGACAATACTGCCATAAAAGGCCTTCTCCACTCGAGAAAATGTCTTGATTTTTTCACTGATGACGCGCATGGTAGCGTCTTTTCGTTGATCTTCTAACATGTTTTTCACCTATTTGTGTATCTTTCTCGCCACGCGCAATTTAGCAGAATGAGCGCGGTTATTGGCTTCTAGTTCCTCTTTGCTCGGCAATATTGGCTTTCTGTTGACCAATTCCATCTTGGGTTTTAAATCATCTGGAATAAAAGGCAAGCCCTTTGGCACATCAACCGTTGACGCCTCTTTGAAGAGCTGCTTGGTCAAGCGGTCTTCCAAGGAATGAAAGGTAATGACCGAAATCCGACCGTCTACCGCAAGCAAGTCAATCGCCTGTTGAATCGACTCATCGGCCGCACCAAGCTCGTCATTGACCTCAATCCGAATGGCCTGGAAAATCTGCTTGGCAGGATGTCCTTTTTTCTTCAATTCCTTAGCAGGCTTGGCAGATTTAATCAATTCTGCCAGCTCGGTCGTCGTCTCAATCGGCTTTTCACTTCTAGCTTGCTCGATTTTTCGTGCGATTTGCTTGGAGAATTTATCCTCACCATATTTGAAGAAAATCCGCACCAAATCATGATAGTCATAGTGATTGACTACTTCATAGGCAGTCAAAGGCGCTGTTCGATCCATCCGCATATCAAGTGGAGCATCTTTTTTATACGAAAATCCACGTTCCCGCTCATCGAGCTGAGGACTAGACACACCCAAATCATAGCAAATCCCGTCAATCTCTGTCACACCCAATTCTCTCAAGCGTGCCTCTAAATGACGAAAATTGTCCTTGATGAAGGTAACCATGCCCTTTTCAATATAAGGAGCCAAGCGTTTTTGGGCATTCAAAATAGCCGTCTCATCCTGATCAAAGGCATAGAGATGACCCTTTTCATTTAATTGATTCAATAAATACTCGCTGTGACCTGCACCGCCTAAAGTTGCATCAACGTAGATGCCATCAGACTTCACCGCTAACATATCCACGGTTTCATGCAATAAAACGGTCGTATGGTTAAATTCCTTCATCATATCCTTACTATTGTACCACATTTTATGGCAAAAGGAGATGGAAAACTATTTTCAAAAAAACTGTCAAATATAGTTGACATACTTTCTCAAAAATTGTAAAATAAAGTCAAGAAGATGTCTATTATATGTGACACCCTCGGGAGAAATCCCAAAGAATTTTAAGTCATCATGTCGCATATATCCGATATCTAAAGGAGGTGGCAATGAACCGTGTCAAAGAGTACCGACTCAATGTCGGAAAATCACAGCTGGAGCTAGCCAAACAAATCGGCGTCTCCAGACAAACCATTAACATGATTGAAAATGACAAGTACAATCCTACTTTGGAACTCTGTCTCAATCTTGCCCGCGCCCTCCAGACAGACTTAAACACACTGTTTTGGGAGGAATAAAAAGGAGAATAATCATGAAAAAAGAAGACCTACACCTACGCTTTATCCGCTACTTCTACACGATTACAGGAGACTTAGATGAATATTCTGTGCAGGAAATCAACTATTTTGGTAATAACATGTATATGCTGATCTATATAACTGTCTTCCTAGCCATAATCTTGGGTCTCTTAGGGTTTGAAGACCTAGCTGAACTTATCTTGGTCATCGGCTTTATTCTTCCTCTCGCCAAACAAAGCGCCTTAATCAGACGGCTAGGATTGCACAAACTTGAAATTGCTCCTTCCGAGCTAAAAATGGCACGCCAAAAGATGTTCAAGCGTACCCTTTTAGAAACTGCAGGTATTGTTCTGTTTGCAATTCTCATCTTTCTTATGCTCTGGCATATGAAAATCCCACAAGAGAGCGGCGATAGCTTTGAAACCTTCTGGTACATCGCAGCGCCCCTTGCTTCCCTCCTCATCACGAGCGTATCTTTTGTCTGTTTCTTTATCACTAACCGGCGTAACATTGTCATTGTTGAAGATTAGGAGAACATAGCAACAGGCTTTAACCCCAAACAGTTTACAAAGTGGCGGAATTCCTTTACAATATTCTTATTCGTGAGAGAATGAGGAGAAGAATGAAACAGATTTTACGTCAATTTAAGCCTTTTGATTTCATCCTGATTGGAATCACCCTACTCCTGTCCTTTGTACCAGCAGTAGTGACCTATGCGGGCAGTCAAGGCCAGCCTGAAGAACCCTATCTGATTGCTTCTGTCCGTATCAATGGGGAGATTGTCGATGAATTTAAACTCTCAAAAAGCACGCCCCACAAGGAAGTGACCTACTATCCCAATCCCGGTCAGTACAATATCATCGAGATTGACGGTGAGCGCATTCGGGACAAGGAAGACAATAGTCCCGACCAAATCGCAGTCAATACCGGCTGGATTAGCAAGTCTGGCGAAATCGCAGTCTGCCTCCCCCACAACCTCATCATCGAAATCCGAACCCCAGACGACCAAGAAAGTGATGAGGAAGAAGAATTGATTTTACCAATTTAAAGAGGCTGGGACATAAGTACCCAACCTCCTTATTTTTATAATTTGAGCAGTTTGACGCAGTAGTTGTCGGGCTTGTAAAACATTGATAAATCAATATTCTATTAGAAGAGGCTAGCGAACGATTCTTCGCTAGCCTTATTTCCAACCTTCCACAATTCTCGATTGTGGAAGCAAGTCAACCTTGCGGGGTATCAACAGTCAGGGGAGTGACTGTTGATACCCGAGCCTAGAAACTAGAGAGCGAGGACTACAAAATCGATTTCTACGAAATCACGATTTTTGTCCCACTCCCTTATCTTATACCAAACAAGCAATAATCAGTACCACTAGATACATGAGTGAAAAGAGGACAAAACTTTTGACTGCTTCGACAAAGGTTTCACGCTTGACCTGCTTTTCCAAGAAACGCCCGAGACTCTTATAGGACAAGATAGCCACACCGTAACCTAGCCAAGCCCAAAATGGCAAGAAGCCAATCAAGGGATAAACCAGCCACAAAAGCCACGGGAACATGGCTAAACAAACGTAAAGTAGCAATCCCTTTTCCCGTCCGATATGAAAGACCAGCGTGTGGCGATGATTGCGAATATCCTCATCCAAGTCACACAGATTATTCGCTAACATGATATTCGCAATCAAGCAGACCAAGGGCAGGCTCATAAGACCAATCTCGATGAATTTGCCCCAGGCTAACTGCAATTGAAACCATTCTCCGACAAATCGACTGGTTAACAACAGATTCGGCGCTTGAACAAAGACCCCCAAGAAGAAGATGCCAAGCCCCATGGTGACCCCTGAGAAAATCTCTCCGAGCGGCATGCGCGAGAGGGGAATCGGACCAAAGGTATAACAGATACCAATCAAGAAACACAAGGCGCCAAGCGGTAGCAAAATCAAATCCGTCCGCCAGACCAAGACAAGCGAGACCGCAATCGAAAAGAACAAGAGCAGAAAGACAATCTGCACCATCTGCCGAAAATCTAGCTGATTGCGCCCGATGACATTGTGCTCCTCTCGGTAAATCTGGTCCTTGGCCTTGACATAGTCCATGGTATTATTAATCGCTGTTGTACACATGTCAAAACTCAAGACGGCTAAGACAAATAGAGCGGTATTCAGACCATTAAAGGCATGGTAGCGGTAACTGGCCCATAGAATCCCCAGTACCATCGGAAAAACACTTGCGACCTTGGTCCGTAATTCGATAAATTCTAAAAAGATTGGCAGGGTGATACCCCTTTTTTTATTTGTCTTTGACAAGATGATACTCCTCATTGCTCAATTCAAATCGATTCTTGAGCCCCTTACTTAGATGAACACCGCGACCCTTATCCACAAAGACCGCTTCTACATCCTCCAGTTGGTCGATAAATTCCATTCCCTTATCAATTCCCAAGAGGAAAAGCGTTGTGGAGAGGGCATCCCCCTGGGTAGAAGTCTTGGTAAAGACGGTTACACCCGAGATATTGTTCTCAACTGGATAGCCCGTTTCTGGGTCAAGGATATGGTGATAGATGACCCCATCCACTTCCAGATAGCGCTCGTAAATTCCTGAAGTCACGACTGATCCGTCCGTCACATAGACTGAGCCAACCACGGTTCCCCGCACTTCATCAGGATCTTGAACCCCAACCTTCCAGCCTTCCTTGTGGGCAGGAGAACTCCCCATCACGACCACATTTCCACCGAGATTGATAATGGCTGTTGTGATGCCTTTTTCTGCAAACAAGCGCTTCAAACCGTCAGCGATATAGCCTTTTGAGATGGCACTCAACTCTAAAATCATGCCTTCTTTTACCGCAACCGTCTGGTGCTTCTTATCCAACTGCACATCTTTGTAGTTGATGCGGGGGAGAGCTGCCTTGATTTCTTCATCACTTGGTTTGCGTGCATCTTCTGATCCGATTTTCCAAAGATTATTGACCGCTCCAATCGACACATCAAACCGTCCCTGACTTTTCTCACCCATTCCTAGAGCCTGTTCAATCAACTCAAAGGTCCGCGGATCAACCTTGACAGCTTCTTTTCCTGCCGCCTGATTGATACGGTAAACATCTGAACCCTCAAGATTCGTTGATAGGAGCCGCTCCATTTCCTTGACGTAGGCAATCCCCTCGTCCATAGCTTCTTCCTGGTTCTTATGATAGATACTAATCTGGACAACCGTATGAAGCAGGCTCTCTGTACGGGTCAAGGGTTTGTCCACAACAGGCAAACTCTCCTTGACTGTTTGCTTGGACTGACAAGCTCCTAAGAAAAAGCTACAAAAGAGCAAGGCAAGCGCCAGCCATCTCCATTTCATAATCTCTATACTCCTTTTTATCATACTGTTTCTATACCATTGTACCATCTTCTAGCTAAAAATCCACTCAAAAAGAGGCTGGACTTCATGCCCAACCTCCCTATTGTTCATTTATGGTATGCTAGATTATTTGTCAAGCATCACTTTTGCAGTGTCACCTTTTTCAGCTGCAGCAAGGAGAGCTGTTGTACTCTTCTTGAAGTCTTCTGAAGTATGAGTAGCACCAGAAACAACTTCAACTGCTTCTACGTCTTGTTTTTCAACAAGGCCAGCGTTCAATTTTTCGATTGCTTCTTTAGCAGAAACACCAGCTTTTTCGCTCATCATTTTGTTGTATTCTTCGTTTTCAGACTTCATTTTACCGTCTTTGTCTTCGTAGTCAAACTTAGACTCAGTGATTTTTCCGTCTTTTACAGTGATGGTGTGAACAATCTTATAGCCACGATCGTCTGGTGCAGATTCTGCTGAATACATACCGTCTTTCAATGGAGCCATCATTGTTGCTTCTGATGTTGAAGACATGGTAGTTTCAGATGAAGACATTGCTGCATCTTTCTTCTCTTCTTTTGCACCACATGCTACCAAGGCAAAAGCAGCAGCTAAGACTGCAACACTTTTCAAGACAACTTTTGTTGTTTTCATTATAATAAAACTCCTTTTCCCTACCTCAGCTGATTAAAACTGAAGCGTTTTCTTACGTTATAATAATATACCTTTTTGACAAAAATGTCCAATGTTTAACACGAAATTGCGCGAAATCTCTTTGAACGTTAATGATAGGAACCAACTATTTTTTCTGCCAGCCATTTCCAGTCAACTGTCCGACCGCTTGTCTCTAGTAAGAGAACAGCTTTATCCATTTTCTGCACATATGCCTTCATCAAGGCTTCGGTGCGCGCCTGCGCCTTGGTCTGACTGATTTTTTCCACCAATCGCTCCACTAAAGCCGCATCCTTGGTCTCGATTACTGCCAGCAAGTCTTGACGGATACTCTGATCCTCTTCGATTGCCAGAAGGAGTGGAGCTGTGTAAATCCCGTTTTGAATATCTTGTAGGGCAGGCTTCCCCGATTCTTGTGCTGTTAAGTAGTAATCAATCAGGTCATCTCGCAGCTGAAAAGCCATGCCAAAGGAACGGCCAGCACGAAAGGCCGGGTAGGTTTTATTGATGGATTTTCCGCTCTGTAAACTGCCCAATTGACAAGCTAAGCCGAACAAGAAGGCTGTCTTTCCTTGAATTTGCTTGAGGTAGCGTTTCATGGTCATCGTCGCATCAAACTGATTCATCAACTGCGCCAACTCCCCTGCTAAAATGCCCTCCATCAACTTTTCATTGAGAACTTCCGCTTCTACTGTTTCAAGCTCTAACAAGCGCACGCCCTTTGCTAGCAAGCGCCCTGCATAGGCCATCAGGTAATCCCCTGCGTAGATGGCAATCCGATTTGAAAACTGACGATGGGCAGCCACAATTCCACGGCGTACATCTGCTTCATCGATGACATCATCATGGATGAGGGTGGCAAGATGTAGCACCTCCACGTAGGCAGCAAAATAGAGCTTTTCTGGCTTGATTTCTCCGTCTACCGCTTGGGCAAACAAAAGGCATAAACCAGAACGCAAATATTTTCCCGGTGCTTCAATATATTCAACAATTTTTTCACGCACGGCTGGATGAATCATCTTCATCTCTGTCAGCATGATGCGCTTGACTTGTGTTAGTCCCCTTTGTATTTCTGGATGATTTTCCCAAATTTGATGTACCACAATTCTCCTACTTCATCATAGAAAAAGGACTATTCAGCAAACTTTTCTCCCGTTTTTTGAATAGTCCTTATCATTTTTTTGAATGATGTATACTCTATAACCATCAACTTCTGACTAGGCAACAAAACCACAGGTAGTTGAAATAGTTGAGAACTATTTCAAGTTGGAAATAAGAAAAGTAACAACTTTTCTCATCAGTTCAGAAAAGTGGCTTACCAACGGAAGAAGCTGATGTTTGACGAGTATGCAATGATAATGGAATCAAGAACCACTATTCATTATCGTTTCTCTTTTAAGGTATAAATATGCTTTGGCTTCCCATAAATCTTCTTATCGAGGAAGCGACCCAACCATGGCATAATCCAGTAGTCAAGACCGAAAGCACGACCAGCACCATTCATCAATGAGATGGCAACTGGAATGAACCACATGTTCACCCAGTAGAACATGCCTGATAAGCTGAACATGATGACCAAGGCAACAGTTGCTGCGCTGACAATCCAAACGAAGGCACCTGCAATCAAGGCAAGACCGATTCCGATTTCCGCAATGGTCATGAATTTTTGCATGAAGAGGGCAACTTCTTGGTTTGGCATCATGAATTGCATGATAGAAGCAAACCAGTCTGGCATACCATCTAAGACGGTCATTGGTTGCTCACCGTAAGCGTAGCTAAGACCAAAGATGGCTTGTGCTGTTTCAGTCGCAGCTTGAGAGGCACCTGATGTTGCTTCTGCTGCAGAGGCACCTGAGACAGGATCTGCCAACCATGGGAATGGGAAGACCACTTGGTCTCCTAACCATGAAGTCGTACCAAAGAGTCCAAAGGCTTTCTTAACCCCTTCGTAGAGCCAGACTGAACCGTAGAAGACACGGAGTGGGAGAGACCAAAGAAGGTTTCCTTTACCAGATGTGTGACCGCCAAAGATATTGCGTTTGTTCTTAATATCAAAGAATTCATGGCGAATATAAGAACCCATGTAGAAGAAGCTACGGATGGTAAAGAAGTATAGCAAGTTTACCATGTGCTTCATAAACATAGCCATAAAGCCTGACAAGTGGTATTTGCCCATCAAGAAGGCAACCCCATAGCGAGAACCGATTGAAACCATGAAGCCATCGTATTTCCCTTTGTAGCTATGTTTTTCCCCACCTGTAATCGCAGCGATAATGTTTTGTGCCGCAGTATGTCCAGTTTGTTCAGCCGCTTGAACGATTTGCGGTGTTGGTTTGCCGTCATTTCCTGGCTCTTCGTAGTAGACCAAGTCACCCGCTACATAGACATTTTCCTTGCCTTTGGCTTCCATGTATTCGTTAGCAACCAAGCGACCTGCACGCGCTTTTTCAATGCCAAATTCGCTGGCATCGCTATTGGCTTGCACACCTGCTGTCCAGATAGAGGTGTAGGTTGGAATTTCGCGACCTGATGAAAGGACCAATTTGTCTGCTTCAACAGCTGCAACTCCATCACCAAGCACCAATTCAACACCTTTTTTCTCAAGGTATTTACGGGTTTTCACTTGCTCTTTCTCAGTAACCATCTGCAAGATATTTGGCATTGCTTCGATCACTTTGAGAGAGAATTCTGCTGGGTCGAGTTTGAATTCGTGCGCCAAGATTGGAACCCAATCAATCAGCTCACCAATCATCTCAATACCAGTGAAACCTGCACCGATAACCGTAAAGGTCAAAAGGGCACGGCGTTTTTCAGCATCGTGTTCGCGCATGGCACGGTAACAAGCGTCAATGATATGATCATGCAAACGCTCTGCTGCTTCGATGGACCAAAGAGTAAAGCCATTTTCTTTTACACCCTTGATACCGAAATCGTTGGCTTCCCCACCCATGGCAAGCAAGAGGTAGTCAAATGGAAGCGTTTGGTGCTCTGCAATCACTTCTTTTTTGTCGTAGTCAATTTCAACAACCTTGTCTGTGACCAAGTTCACTTTTGGATACTTGTTGAAAATACGTTTCAAGTCGTACTTGATTGCGTCTTTTTCCACACGACCAGCTGCCACTTCGTGCAATTCTGTCATATAGGTATGGAATGAGTTTTTATCAATCAAGGTAACGGTCACGTCGGCGTTTTTCTTGAATTTTTTCCCGAGCAAGCGCGCTGCAGAAATCCCTGCATATCCAGCACCTACTATTACAATATTTTTAGTCAAAACATAACCTCCGATTAGTTTGTCTGTTTTTTAACAAAGCCTATTATACACCTTTTATACAGATTGTACAATTGGATAGTTCGTATTTACACATGATTTTACTAAAAAACTTGCATATCTTTCAAAAAACAGATAGTATAATGGAAGTAGAAAATAATGGGTGTCTAGCATATCGCTCATTCAATGATTTTCTGCCGATTTAGATAGAGATACAATTATGAATTCAAAAAATCAAAAGTTACTGTTTATCACGATGCTGGCTGCCCAGGCAGTGGTGATTTCCTTAGTTGAACGACTGATTCCCACCCCATTTTCCTTTGCTCCTGGAGCAAAACTGGGACTTGGGAACCTCATCAGTCTGATTGCCATCTTCACCCTACCCGCCAAGGATAGCATCAAAGTCGTCAGCATTCGCCTCTTGATTTCTACCTTTTTGGGTGGAACTTTTTCAACCTTCCTATATGGCTTTGCAGGAGTTACCCTTAGCTACATCGGAATGCTCTCCGCTAAGCAGCTAGGACCCCGACGGGTCAGCGCCATTGGTATTTCCATCCTAGGCGGGATGCTCCACAACATCGGGCAACTCCTCGTCTTTGCCTGGATTGCCCAATCCTTACTGGTCCTCAACTATCTGCCCATTCTGTCTTTCAGTGGCATTCTATCTGGCTTTTTGGTCGGCTTGACCGCCAATTATCTGCTTAAAAAGGTCGGTCCGCTCCGCTATTATCACCAAATCATCTTAGCAGAATGGAAATAAGTCGTCTTTTCCTACCAAATTAGGTAGGTTTTTCTGTTATTTTTAGCAATTTGTGCTACAATATCCTCATATCCAAATTTCCAAATCACGAGAGGAAATCATGTCTATCCTTAGTTTAAAATTAAAACCGAGCCAACGGATTGTCCTGAGCTTTGCAGGTGTAATCCTGATTGGCTCGCTCCTGTTATCCTTGCCCATTTCACAGCTCGCAAGTTCTGAAGCACGCTACTGGGACCATCTCTTTACGACCATTTCCATGGTCTGTGTGACGGGTCTCTTTACTGTTCCTGTTGCTGAAACCTATAATACACTTGGGCAAATCATCTGCATGTTGCTAATCCAAATCGGGGGCTTGAGCTTGATTAGCTTTATCGGGCTCTTTGCCTTGAGAGGCGGGCGTAAACTAAGTTTTATCAATATGGCCACCCTCCAAGAAAGTTTTAGCCTTGCAGAAACCAAGCATTTTCGCAGTTTTATCAAGTCTGTCTTTGGTTTTACCTTTGCAACAGAAGCGCTGGGAGCTCTTATCCTTTCCTTCCAATTCGTACCAGAGTTTGGCTGGCAACGCGGGATTTTTTCTTCGATATTCCTTGCTATTTCAGCCTTTTGTAATGCCGGCTTTGATAATTTTGGCTCCACCAGTCTCGTCAGCTATGCCACCAATCCCTTGGTCAATCTGACCATTGCTGCCTTGATTATCATGGGAGGGCTTGGATTTACGGTCTGGTTTGATATGCAGACCAAGATTCAAAAACGCTTGAGCTTTCGCAAGTTAAGTTTTCATAGCAAGGTGGTCCTCACCTTGACCAGTCTAATCCTCTTGACTGGGACTATACTAACTCTCCTAACCGAATACAGCAACCCTGCAACCATCGGTGTACTGAATTTTCCCGAAAAAGTCTTAGCTAGTTTTTTCCAAACGGTTACAATGCGAACAGCAGGTTTTGCAACCATTGACTATACCAAGGCCAACCCCGTCACCCTACTGGTCTATGTCTTCCAAATGATGCTCGGGGGAGCACCAGGCGGAACAGCAGGCGGGATTAAAATCACAGCCTTTCTGACCTTAATCCTCTATGCAAGAAGCGAGGTTATTGGGCTGCCCCATACCAATTTCAAGGCGCGGACCATTGACGATGTGACCATCCAAAAAGCCTTTGCAACTTTCATCGTCTTTATCATGGTCTTTCTCTTGGGGCTCTTTGCCATCAGTATGACAGACCCTCATCAACCGATGCTCTTTCTCATTTTCGAGGTCATGTCAGCCCTCGCAACCGTTGGGGTAACGGCCAATCTGACTCCTGATTTATCTCAACTAGGGCAACTGGTCATCATGGCCCTCATGTTCTTTGGACGGATTGGTCCTATGTCGATTCTCATCAGTCTTTCTGCTCGGAAATTGTCCAAGGAAGAAACCATACAATATGCAAAATCATCTATGATTGTGTAACGGAACTCGGGCTAAAAGCTGTGTGAAAAAGAGACGCAGGTGTTCCAACTTTAGTTAGTTACAGTTGAAAATCACTTTACGAAATTAGGCTGAAAACCTCCACTGGAGCTTTTCACTCGTCAGATTTCCTCTTTTGCCGTAGCTGTTACGAGCCTGCTCGTTTTACAGATACGGATGCCCTAGGGGTACACTGTGTGCTTTATACGCCCTCATATCTTGTGAAATTGAATTCGGGCTACAACTCTCTGACAATCTGGTGAAGTTAGATTTACCAGCGATAGGGCACAGTAGGCATCTGATTGTTGCTATCACAACAATCTAGTTGCCTTTGTGGGGGTCTCACGACGAAGCCTAGAGGCTTTCTGTTCGGCCGCCTATTTTGTCTAGGAGTTGCTTAACGCTCTCGTATCTTGTGAAATTGAATTCGGGCTAAGCACGGTGTGAAAAAGAGCCGCAGGTGTTCCAACTTTAGTTGGTTACAGCTGAAAATCACTTTAGAAATTAGGCTGAAAACCTCCACTGGAGCTTTTCACTCGTCAGATTTCCTCTTTTGCCGTAGCTGTTACGAGCTTGCTCGTTTTACAGATACGGATGCCCTAGGGGTACACTGTGTGCTTTATACGCCCTCATATCTTGTGGAATTGAATTCGGGCTAAGCACGGTGTGAAAAAGATAAATCTTCCTAGAGTTTTTAAACTCTTCGTCAGATTTCCTATTTTCACTGTGTGCTTTATACGCCCTCATATCTTAATTTAAGGAGATTATCATGCAAACTCAAACGATCGGAATTTTAGGCCTTGGTGTCTTTGGAACCACCATTGCCAAAACTTTACACCACTATGATTGCAACATTATCGCCATCGATAATCATGCTGACCGAATCAATCAGCTTGAAACCGTTCTGACCAAGGGAATCGTGGGCGATATTACAGACAAGGATTTATTGCGGGCCGCAGGGATTGACCGTTGTGATACGGTGGTCGTTGCAACAGGGCGCAACTTGGAATCAAGCGTTCTAGCAGTCCTCCATTGTAAGGCCTTGGGCGTACCTAAGATTGTTGCCAAGGTCAAGAGCAAAACAAGCAAGGAAGTTCTCTTAAAAATCGGAGCTGACCGCGTCATTTCTCCAGAAAGAGAAACAGGTGTCTCCCTTGCCAAGCACCTCCTGCACCGCGATACAACAGACCTCATCGAGCTGGACGGCGATGTGACCATTATTGAGTTTCACGCGCCCCAAAAATGGATTGGCAAAAGCCTTGCCGAACTGCAATTGCGCCGACACTACAATCTCAATATCATCGGCTACCGCGATGCGCAAACCAATAAATTAAATGTCCAGTTTTCACCAGATTATACCTTTAATGAGCAGGAACTGATTATGGCCGTGACAGACAATCACACCGTCGACCACTTTGAAGAATACACCAATAAATTGTAAGTCTTCCTATCATCAACCTTGCCACCACTTGTTCCCACCTTTACTAAGGAGTTTTTATGCAGGATTTAACTCAAGGGAAGCCCATTCAGGTCATTTTGCGCTTCACCCTGCCACTGTTAATCGGAAGTTTTTTTCAACTAGCCTATAATTTTGCAGATAGTATTATTGTCGGCCACACATTAGGAAAGGTCGCCTTTGCCAGCGTCGGAGCGACTGGAAGCATTGTCTTTCTCATTCTCGGATTCGCGCAAGGCTTGACCAGCGGGCTGACCATTGTGACCGCCCAACGATTTGGTGCAAATGACCTTGAAGGAATCAAAAAAAGTTTTGTTCATGGTCTCTTTTACGCCCTCTGCACCAGTCTTGTCTTGACAATTCTAGCCCTTTCATTCCTTCGTCCCCTGCTCATTTTTATGCAGACACCAGAGGAATTACTGCCGCATTCGCAGCAGTTTTTAACCGCTATTTTTGGTGGGACTATCTTTTCTGTTCTCTTTAACTATCTGTCTAACCTGATTCGTAGCCTAGGGGATTCCACAACGCCCTTAATTGCTCTCATCATCGCCTGCTTTATCAATATCGCACTCGACTTTCTTTTTATCTTGAATGTCGGTCTGGGCGTCTTTGGGGCAGGGCTTGCAACCATTACAGCGCAGGCTTTTTCCGTCCTCTATCTGGCAGTTTATATTTATAAAAAAGTTCCTTATTTTCATGTGAAATGGGCTGAAATCCGACTGGACAGGCTTAACCTCATCAAGCATGCGCAACTAGGGTTTCCTATGGCCTTTCAGGCCAGCATTATCGCTATCGGCTCTATCACCTTGCAGGTCATGCTTAATCAACTGGGGACTAATGCCATTGCCGCTCAGGCCATTGCCAGCAAGACCGATCAGCTTGCCATGCTCCCGATGATTAACTTAGGGCTTGCTGTCTCTACCTTTACGGCTCAAAATTACGGAGCAAAACTCTACCCACGAATCTTGGAGGGCTTGAAAAAGTCTGTCTTTATCAGCATTGCTTGGGCCATTTTCTTTGCCATTTTACTCATCTCCGCCAACCGCTTCTTCTCGCGTCTGTTTCTTGCAGACGGTAGCACAGAAGTCTACCAACTGGCGCTCGTCTATTACATCATTAACGGGGCTTGTTACTGGATTTTGTCCATTCTCTTTATCCTCCGTAGCTTCATTCAGGGGCTAGGAAAAGGCTTTGTGCCAACCCTTGCCGGTATCATGGAGTTGGTCATGCGGGCTGGAGTGGCCATTATCGGGTTGACCTATTTTGGCTTTTACGGTGTCGCTGCGGCTAACCCTGCCGCCTGGATCGGCAGTGTTATGGTCTTAATTCCTAGCAGTATTATTTTAACGAGAAAATTGAAACAAGAGACTATCTAAAAATAGCAGCTGGAGCTTCCAGCTGCTATTTCTTATGAATTAGGGTCTTCTAGGCTTCTGCCATGAAGCCCTTTTTCGCGTTGGACCTGTCTGAGTTTTTCTGGCGTCACATCGTTTCCATCCTCATCGACAATCTTGATTCCTTCGACATGGGCACGAACACTGCGACGGTAGCCCTCGATATATTCTTCACGAAGGGCTGCTTGTTCTTTTAACTCCTCTTCTGTCAAGCCAACTTCTTTTTTCTTTTTGGCTAATTCATTGATACGATCAATCTTTGCTTGCTCCATTTTTCCTCCTATTTGGTATTGATTTGGTTAAATTGGGCAACCTGTTGCGCCTTGTTGGTCAATGCTGCAAGCAAGGCCAAACGGTTAGTCTTCACGGCTTCGTCTTCGACCATGACCATCGTATTGTCAAAGAAAGCGTCAATCACTGGTTGAAGAGCAAAGAGCTGGTCAATGTTGCTTACCAAGTCTGTGGTAAAGGCAATCTTCTCTACAGCTTCTGCCAAGGCTTTTTCCTCTTCATTTTCAAAGAGGCTGCTATCTACTGCGACATCTGCTGCTGCTTTTTCTGCCAAGTTAAAGGCACGAGAGAGACTTTCAACGGCTGGTTTAAAGTCAGCTGTTTTAGCTTTTTCAGCTAAGAGACGGGCAGTCTCTACCATATCGCTAACGACAAAGTTGCTGCTATTTAGAACTGCTGTCACGATGTCTTTTGAGACACTCTTATCCATCATCTTCTCAACACGAGCGCGGAAGAAATCAAGCACTTCTGTCTGATGTTCATAGGCAAGACTGTCATGTTCAAGAGCATAGAGTTTTTCTACCAATTCATCAATGGCAATCGTCCAGCCAAAGGCTTCCAAAATCCGTACCACACCTTGGGTTGCACGACGAAGAGCATACGGGTCATTTGAACCACTTGGAATCAAGCCAACTGAGAAGAAGGACAAAATCGTGTCTAATTTATCTGCGAGGGCAAGGACTGCTCCTACCTTGGTTTCAGGAAGGTCGCCATCTGCGCTGTTTGGCAGGTAGTGTTCACGGATTGCCGCAGCAACAGCTGCTGTCTCCCCTGCAAGAAGGGCGTATTTTTCTCCCATGATCCCTTGCAATTCGTCAAATTCACCGACCATGCCGGTCAAAAGATCAAATTTGTAAATCGCAGCCGCACGAGCAAGGTCTGTTTTTTCTTCATCAGAAAGCCCAGCTTGATCAGCCAAGAGAGCGCTAATAGCTGCGGTGCGCTCCATGTGTTCATAAAGGGAACCAATTTTCTCATGGAAGGTCACGGCTTTCAAGCGCTCCACAAGGTCTGCAATTTCTAGTTTTTGGTCTTCCCGCCAGAAGAATTCACCGTCTTCCAACCGTGCCACCAAGACTTTTTCATTTCCCTTGATGACATTGTCCAAGAATTCCGCATTTCCGTTGCGGACAGAGATGAAGTTCGGCAACAATTTACCCGCCTTATCACGGACAACAAAGTAGCGTTGGTGATTTTTCATCGAAGTTACCAAAACTTCTTCTGGAACTGCAAGGTATTTGGCATCAAAAGCTCCCATGAAAGCAGTCGGATATTCCACCAAGTTCAAGACTTCATTGAGCAAGTCTTGGTCAATCTCAACGACCACATCTTGCGCTTTTTCAATCGCCTTGATTTGCTCCACAATCATGTTTTCACGCTCTAGGCTATCTGCAATGACATATTCCTTGCGCAAATCATCTTCGTAGCTGTCTGCTGTCGCAATCTCCGTTTCATGACCAAGGAAACGATGGCCGCGGCTGATACGACCTGACGAAATATCGAGAAAGTCCATCTCAAGCGCTTCATCATCCAACAAGACCGTCAAGGTGTGAACAGGGCGGATGTATTCAAATTTGTTGGAAGCCCAATGCATGCTAACTGGGAAGGTCATCGAAGCAAGCACCTCTGGAATGCCTACCAAGACTTCCTTGGCTGATTTTCCTTTTTCATGCTTAGTCACATAGACATATTCTTCCCCTTTGATTTCACGGAATGTGATGTCAGCAGTCGTCAAGCCTTTTCCACGGACAAATCCTTCTGCAGCCTTGGTAAAATTCCCGTCCGCATCAAGGGCAATCTTCTTGCTTGGACCTTTGAAATCTTCTGTCAAATCCTCTTGCTGGTCTGCCAAGCCACGGACACGTACTGCTAACCGGCGAGGTGTTGAAAACATCTCAATCTCTTCAAACGCCAAGCGATTGTCTGTCAAAAATTGTGCCATGCGGTCTTTCAATTGCACCATGGCAGGTGTTACAATGTAAGCTGGAATTTCTTCTAAACCAAGTTCTACTAATAAATTTTTAGACATAATTATTCTCCGAATGTTACTTTAATTTGACTGACATTTTTTGTCAAAACACCACCTGTTGACAGTTTTATTGTCAAAGGTAAAGGATTTTTTAAACTTTCTACCAGTTTATTCTGTTCGTCAATTGTCAACTTTGAAATGGAGGTGTAAAATCTAACTGATTGATCATTCTCTATACTTATCAGACAATACTCTAAATATTTATCGTCAACTTTTAAAATGTTAGCAAAATAAGTTTTTAGCTCCTTCTTCAAGTTTTCTGGATTATTTTCTAAACTTAAATCAGAATTTCTTAATTCCAAAATTAACACAACAGGCATAAGCTCATCTTCACGCGTAACTATTGCCATTATTCTGCCTCCTCTGCTAATAACTGCGCTCTTGTAGCTTCATCCAATAGCGGATAACCAAGGCGTTTTCTTTCTGCCACAAAGGTCTTTGCGACCACGCGCGCTAGATTTCGGATCCGAGCGATGTAGCCTGCCCGCTCCGTTACCGACACCGCACCGCGCGCGTCGAGTAAATTAAAGGTATGCGAACATTTCAAGACATAGTCAAAGGCAGGGTGAACCAAGTGCTCCTCAAGACAGCGTTTTGCCTCTACTTCAAATTTTTCAAAGTTAGCCAGCAGCAAGTCTTGGTCGCTGATTTCAAAGCTGTATTTTGAATGCTCGTATTCTGGTTGGAGGAAGATTTCTCCGTATTTAACCCCGTCAGCCCACTCGATGTCATAGACCGAATCCACCTCTTGGATATAAGAAGCTAGGCGCTCCAAACCGTAGGTCACCTCGGCAGTCACAGGACCTGTCGCAAGCCCCCCAACCTGTTGGAAATAGGTAAATTGGGTGATTTCCATACCGTCAAGCCAGACTTCCCAGCCTAGACCTGCTGAACCAGTCGACGGATTTTCCCAGTTATCTTCTACAAAGCGAATATCGTGCTCCAAAGGATTGATTCCAAGGCGCTCCAAAGATTCCAAGTACAATTCTTGGATATTGCTTGGGCTTGGTTTCATGACCACTTGGAACTGGTGATGTTGGTAGAGACGGTTTGGATTTTCCCCGTACCGACCATCTGCGGGGCGACGGCTTGGCTCCACATAGGCCGCATTCCATGGCTCAGGACCAATAGCCCGCAAGAAAGTGTAGGGACTCATGGTTCCCGCCCCTTTTTCTGTATCGTAGGCCTGCATCAGCATACAGCCCTGCTCATTCCAAAACTGTTGCAAGGTCAGAATAATCTCTTGGAAAGTTAATTTTTTAGACATTCGTTTCTCTCTTTCTATTTTAATCGTGATAAATGTCGAGTGTCTTCATGCCAAACGCACAAAAAATCAAAAACCACGCCAACACTCCTATGTTTCCATAGGGGCGTTGAAACGCGGTTCCACCCTAATTTATTACTTCATTGTGTTCTTAAAAATGCTTGAGAAAGCGCCAATCACTCTTACACCCGCTTGGCTTCCACCGTCCCAAACTCGCTAGAGGTTGTATCAAGAGACCCTCTTTCTTATCTGATAGTATAGCAGAAAATCTTTCGGCTGTCTATCCATACTCTATAAAAATTTCTCGGGAGTGAACAAGACAAGCTCCTGTTGGTATCACTAGAAATTCACTTCATCTGGGTTGTAAGCTCCTGTCACACCTGTAATGGCTGTGATGGCTGCGATATCTTCCTCTGACAGGGCAATATCTTCAAAATCCAAATTTTCCACAATTCGGCTATCTGTTACGGATTTTGGAAGTGGTAGAAATCCTTGAGCCCATGACCAGGCAAGGGCTACCTGAGCCACCGTTTTGCCATATTTTTCAGCGAGAGCTAACATGGTTGGATGGGTGAAGAGTTCTCCACGACCGAGCGGACTCCAGGCTTCAATGACAATGTTTTTCTCACGGCAATACGCAACAATCTCCTCTTGATAAACACCAGGCGCAAGACGGATTTGATTGACCGCAGGGACAATTGTGGCTGTTTTCAACAGTTCATCCATGTGGTGCACCATGAAATTGCTGACCCCGATCGAGCGGATTTTTCCTTCTGCAACCAATTCTTCCATGGCCCGCCAAGCATCTGCATTGGCTGCTTGCCAGCGGTCCCGAATGCCTGCTGGATTTGGCCAATGAATGAGATACAAATCAAGATAGTCCAGCTGCAATTTTTCAAGAGACAGCGCAAAGGCTGCCTTGGCTTCCTCATAGCCATGCGCATCATTCCATAACTTCGTCGTGATATAAAGTTCCTCACGCGCAATACCCGAATCCTTGATTGCTCGTCCGATACTCTCCTCATTGCCATAAAAAGCTGCCGTATCGATATGGCGATAGCCTACTTCTAAGGCCTTACGCACCGCATTGTAGACTTCGTCCCCGTCTTTTGATAAATAGGTTCCAAAGCCAAGCGCTGGAATGGTAAGCCCGTTGTTCATCGTATATGTTTTCATGTCGTCCTCCTATTCTTTTACTACATCTAGTATAGCAAAAAACCAAGCAAGTCGCTTGGTTTTAGATTGAAGAAAAAGTTCTGTTGTGCTACTTTTCTTAGATGGTGTGGAAGTCACTATCTTTAATGACGCTCCTTTTACCACAGCGAAAAGGTGCTGATAAGGCTCGCTCCGCTCACGAAATTCGGAAAATCGACTAGTAAGTTAGCAGAACTTTGAACTTGTTTCAATAAATCTTGGTTTTGCCTTATTTATGACTAATTTTACGGGTGATAAAGTCTCCCACAAATTGAATGACAAAGATAAAGATAAGAATGAGGAAGGTCGCTAAAAATGTGACATCGTCATTTGAACGAAGATAACCGTAAGAAAGGGCTACTTGTCCCAAACCGCCTGCTCCGATTGCGCCCGCCATAGCTGTATAGCCGACAAGGGAAATAAGAGTCAAGGTCGTCACTCGAATCAAGTCCGGTAGACCCTCACGGAAATAGACCATAATCAAATCTCCAAAGGT
The DNA here is from genome assembly GCF_001921845.1 of Streptococcus cuniculi. Classification (GTDB taxonomy): domain Bacteria; phylum Bacillota; class Bacilli; order Lactobacillales; family Streptococcaceae; genus Streptococcus; species Streptococcus cuniculi. The sequence goes on from NZ_MSJM01000003.1 coordinate 249,953, forward strand.
TGCACCAGATGCTTGTGCCGCTTCAATCACTCCGCCGTCCAATTCAGAAAGAACGACTTGGACTTGACGAGCAAAGAATGGGTAGACAGATAAAGACAAGGGGACAAGAGCCGCATTCATCCCGATAGAAGTCCCTATAATAGCCCTTGTCATCGGTGCAATGGCTGAAAGCAAGATGATAAAAGGAATCCCACGCAAGACAGAGGCCACCTTATCCAAAATCCAAAAGACGACACGATTTTCCGCAATCCCACGAGGACCTGTCAAGACGAGAAATAGTCCTGAAATTAGACCCATGGCACCACCGAAACCAAAGGACACAAAGGTCATATAAAAGGTACTGTAAATCGCTGTTCCCCAGCCTGTCTGACCACCCCATCCCATCTTATAGATATGAGGAAAATTGGCCTGAATCCATGAAAGTAATTCATTCATCCTAATAATCTCCTTTCAAAATCGTCACCTCTACATTGGCCGTTGTGACTGCCGTCAAAGCCTCGCGCAGCTGCTCCTGATGACCTGACAAAATCAAGACCATCTCGCCGACTGGCGTGTGATCTAAAATTTCAATATTTCCATACAGGATGTTCGCAGATACTTGGTAGGTCTTATACAAGTCATTGATAATGGCCGTATCAGTCGCTGAACCTGCGTATTTAAACTGAACCAAGAGGCTATCTTCCGGTAGATGTTTGACAATATCTTGTTGATAGATTTTCACCAAGGCTTCATCGATTCCTGTTGCTGTTTTGATAAAGTCTTGTGTCAGCGGCTCTTTTGGATGGGTGAAAATCTCCAAGACAGAGCCCTCTTCAATCAAACGTCCATCCTGCATAACTGCCACACGGTTACAAATATCCTTGACAATCTGCATTTCATGGGTAATCATGACGATGGTTAAGCCCAATTTTTCATTGAGTTCTTGCAACAAGGCTAAGATTTGCTTGGTTGTTTTAGGGTCGAGGGCAGAGGTAGACTCATCTGAAATCAGAATCTTAGGGTCATTGGCAAGGGCACGCGCAATGGCCACCCGCTGCTTTTGACCACCCGATAACTGGGCGGGATAGTTTTCCGCACGGTCTGCTAGGCCAACCAAGTCCAAGAGTTTCTCAACTTTTGCTTTCTTTTCTTCCTTTGACAAGCCAGAATGTTTCAAGGCAAAGGCCACATTTTCAGCAGCTGTCATCTGGGCCATGAGGTTGAAATGCTGGAAAATCATTCCGATTTCTCGGCGTTTGCTCCGCAATTGAGCAGCATTCAAGGTCACCTTGCTGCCTTCAAAAATGACATCATCATTGATACAAATGCGACCAGCAGTAGGCACCTGTAAGAGGTTAATCACCCGCACCAAGGTCGATTTCCCGGCACCAGAATAGCCCACAATCCCATAAATATCTCCCTGCTCAATATGAATCGTGACATCTTTCACCGCTTCAATCGTGCGTTTTTTCTGGTGGAAGGTCACATCAATATTGTCTAGTGTAATAATCTCCTTACTCATAACTTGCAATTAACTCCTCTACTAATTCGATATGGCTGTAATAGTCGGCAATGCTGACATTTTCATCGCCTGCATGATCACGGCTATTGGCATTTCCCAGCCCAAAACCTGCAATCGGCACACCCAAGGCATGAAAGACCGTGTGCATAGGACCTGTTCCGGGTGAGGTTGGCAAGACTGCCACTCCTTCTGGCGTCAAGCGTTTGGCAAGCTCAATCACATTGAGGATGGACGGAGCTGACATGTCGCTACGATAGCTCATTTCCCCGAGGGTAAAGGTCACTTCTACTTGCTCAAAACCGTGCTTCACCAAGTGCTTGCGAATCTTGGCCAATACATCGTGCGGCTCTAAGCCTGGCACTAGACGAACTTCCATCTTAGCACGAGCCTCAGCAGGGATAATAGTCTTCACACCTTGTCCCAGATAACCTGTTGAAAATCCCTCAATCGTCATGGACGGCTCAAAGTAGAGACGTTTTAAAAAGGCGCTACGCTCTGCCGCCAAGGTCGGCAAGGTCAAGCCGTAGAGTTCTGTTGCCGATTCACTATTTGCCAAGGCAAATGCTTCAACCAAGGCCAGTTCGCGTTCATTAGGCTCTTCTACCTGCTCATAAATTCCCTCGACCAAGATGCGCCCGTCACGGTCTCGCATAGACTGAAGAGCCGCCATTAGGTACCAGCTAGCCGAATCAATGACACCACCATAAGAGGAATGAATATCCCTCTCTGCACTCTTGACTGCGACATCAAAGGTCACAATCCCTTTATTACCACCTGAAATTTCCAACTGTCCTAAGACATTGCGAGCCCCCTGCTCCCAGACCAGCAAATCAGCGCCAGCCAAATGCGACTGGTATTTCGCCAAATACTTGTCCAAATCAACCGATGCTGACTCCTCTGCCCCTTCCATGATAAAGATGATATTGACAGGTAAATGATCGTGTGTAGCTAGGTACTTTTGAACAGCAGACAAGCGCGCCGTGATATGCCCCTTGTCATCGTCCACTCCTCGACCGTACATGTAGCCATCGCGCACGCTAAGTTCAAAAGGCTGGTCTGTCCAAATCTGATCGCTATCAGCGGGCACCGTGTCATAGTGATTATAGAAAATCAAGGTCTTGGCATTGGCTACAGGACTGGCAAACTTGGCCATGACAAAGGGAGCAGCATAACTGTTATCCAAAGTCACCTCGGCCCCTGCTTCTTCAAAGATTTCTTGCAAATAGGTCGCCACATCCAGCAATCCTACCTGCTGAGCGAAAATGGATTTCTTCGAAATCAATACTTTCAACTTTTCAAAATAGGTCTGGGTAATCGCATCCTCTTCAAATTTTTTGATTTGTTCTGCTTGTTTTGCCATCGTCTCTCCTTATTGAGGCTTAGTGCCTCTCTGTTCTCTAAGCACCATTATACCACACTCTACATGGCGTCTGCACTACCTAAGAAATATCAAATATCGCATGTTTGACTGTTTCTATCTGTATATATCATGAATATAAAATGCCATGGGGAAGACCACCACAGCATTTTATAGGTTTTACCAAACTGGTTCGTCCATACCGTCAGAAGACTCTTCAACGACTTTTTTCACTTCGTCTGTATGGAATGCTTTTACTAATTCTTTAATCGCATCTGCTTTTGGTGATTTTTCCCAATCGCTTTTAGCTGCAATCAAGTTGTACCATTGGTGTGAATTTTCATCTTTTTGCTCTTTGTAAAGGGCATTCTTGTAGTCAAGACCTGCTTCAAGTACAAAGGTATTGTTGACAACGGCTGCTGCAACAGATGGCAACGAGCTCGCTGTTTGACTAGCATCCAATTCTGTTACTTTCAACTTTTTAGGGTTTTCCTTGATGTTGACAACTGTTGCCAATTCTGTACCAGACACATCCAATTTAATCAAGCCTGCTGATTGAAGTAGGTAAAGGGCACGGCTTTCGTTTGTTGGGTCGTTTGGTACCGCAATTTCCGCACCATCTGGGATTTCATCGACAGATTTGTATTTGTTTTTCCCGTTTTCTGTACCAGAGTAGAGGCGAATTGGAGCGATGTAGGTATCAGCAACTGCTACCAAGTCTTCTCCATTTTCCTTGTTCCAATTTTCCAAGAAATTGTAGTGCTGGAAGGCATTGATGTCCACTTCACCTTCCGCAACCGCCTTATTTGGTTGTGAGTAGTCTGTGAATTGAGTGAACTCTAATTTCACCTTATCACCAAGAAGCTCTTGAACTTTATCCCAACGTGCTTCTTCTGATTCGCTCAAACTCATCACACCGACACGAAGAACATTGTCTTCTTTTGCCTCTTTTGAAGCACCTGATCCACATGCTGCCAAGGCTGCAACGGAAGCAAAAGCCACGGTTGCTAAACCAACGATTTTTTTCAATTTCATAATATCTTACTCCTTCATAATGAACTATACATAGCTTATCACAGGAGTAAGATTTTGACCAATATAGAAATTTTATGTGCCACTTAAAAATCTTCTATGTCTCTTTTGTAAAAGTTATAGTTTTTGGCTATAGCCCTTAACGAAAGAACTGGCTGATCCAATAGAAGAAACCATAACCCCAGACAAAGAGATAAAAACTCGCTATCCAGAGCAGATAAGAAATCGGTTGAGCCAAGATTAAGCAGGCGCTGAAAAATAGGTATTTTTTACGTTTGAGATAGAGCGAGCAAAGAAATGCAAGGATACCGATGATAGGAACCAGCCAAACGATGGTAACAGCATACCAATCTGCTGTAGCAAAAAATGGTTCTCGTATCATTTTTGGAACAAATAGCATCAAATAGGGCGCTATCCAGATGAAAAATCCGAACAAGATGAGATGTAACGCATGTTTTTTACTGAATTGAGAAAATACCTGTAACATAGAAAGCCTCCTTTAGACGAAGAACAGAAGAAAAAGATGAATGCCGATTGAAATCGGAAAAGCCAGTAAGAGCATTAAGCTCGGTAGCATCCACTTCTTTTCTTTAAAGTAGAGAGAAAATGGAAAGCTAAGCGCCCCCAACATCGGAAGAAGAAAGATTGTCACAACATAGCCCCAGCCTAGATGGTCTTGGGTTTTAATGGTCAGCTCATCTGGAAGTAGGAAAGGACTGAACCAGAGCAGAAAGCCCACCAAAATGAGCAGGGGATAATATTTTTTTATATAAGGTAGACTACGGACAAACATCATGGAACCTCCTTTGGTGTTCTCTAAGAGCAGGCAAGCAACCTTCCTCACTTATAGTTTACTCCTGTCCAAACAAAAAAGCCACTCAATAGGGGCTCCAAAATGTGACAGCGGATACAAAAAAAGAAAGTGATACTCGTCGACACTCAACATCTGATGTCCAAGTCTCAACTGTCCTCACTCTTTTACACTCATCAACTCCTTACAGCTGATGGACTAGATAGTCAAACAACTGCTGATTGCTTTGACAATCTTTACATAAAAACTCTGGATGCCACTGCACTCCCAAAATCGGCATACTGCCTCGCCCTTCAACCGCTTCAATCGTTCCATCACGCGGATCACGGGCCGTTACCACTAAGTCAGGTGCCAAGCGCTTGATTCCTTGCCTGTGGAAAGAGTTAATCTGGCTCCCTTGACCAAATAATTGACTGACCCGACTATTGGGTCTAACCTGCAAACCATGAGAAGTTCCTTCCAACTCCTCCTGCCAATGGTCTCTCACCTCTTGCTCCAAGCTACCACCCAAGGCGACATTTAAGAGCTGCATACCTCGGCAAACGGCAAAGATGGGTTTCTTCTGCTTCAAGGCCTCTGCTATCAATGCCAGCTCAAATTCATCTCGCGCTAGCGAATACTCATCGCTGTCCACCATCTGCTTCTCTCCGTAAAAATGAGGACTAACATGCTGACCACCCGAGAGAATCAATTTGTCAATCATGTCAACATAATCCTTGGCCAAATCAGGCGTCCCAATCGGAATCACAACCGGCAAACCGCCTGCCGCTTTGATACCTTCTGCCAAATCACGCGCCACCGCTACATAGGTCAAGCCAGACATGGGTGGCATTTCCTTTTCATTTCCTGTAATCCCAACAATCACTTTCTTCATGGTGCCACCTCTCTCTTTTATAGTCAAATGAATGAACTTTCAGACAAGGAACGGAAGACGCAGACAGTACTGGATACTCTTCGAAAATCCAAAGCAGACGTTGTTGACTTGATTTGATGAACTTCAGTTCTATCTGCATCGGCGTCGCCTAGTCTGCTTTTGATTTTCATTGACTATGAGTATGGCAAGTCGAAAGTGACGATGTATCAAAGTTCATTCAAAAGACTATGATATAAGAGCGTTGAAAAATCGACAGAAAATTAGGGAGACTGCCGAAGAAAGCGGATTTCTAGGGAGGCTCGTCTATTTTCCGAGATTTTAGCTCGCATTCAAATCACATGATATAAGAGCGTTGAAAAATCGATAGAAAATTAGGGAGGCAGCCGAAGAAACCGTATTTCTAGGGTGTCTCATCTATTTTCCGAGATTTTAGCTCGCATTCAAATCACATGATATAAGAGCGTTAAGAAATCGACAGAAAATTAGGGAAGCAGCCGAAGAAATCGTATTTCTAGGGAGGCTCATCTATTTTCCGAGATTTTAGCTCGCATTCAAAAGACTATACTATGCTTTCTATGATAGCACGCCCGTACACCCCTGTCTAATATAGATGTTTTATCAAGACTTTAAAAATTTTTATCAGGAATCATTCAGAAAAACTATACCTTTTCTCCCTATAAACTGTATATTTTTATCGTTTTACCTATAGTTTAAAACTATATGATTCCCTATTTATTTTCAATTATACAAATACCCTATTTTCTGTTAGGATAGTGTCAAGAATAAGTTTTGGAGGCGTTTCTATGACAACAAGCATTATCGGTTTCCCGCGTTTGGGAGAATTTCGTGAATTAAAATTTACAACAGAAAAATACTTTAGAGGGGAAATCGGCGAAGCCGAATTGCTGGAAACAGCCAAGGACCTCCGTAGCAAGCATTGGAATTTGGTCAAAGAAGCGGGAATTTCAGAAATTCCAAGCAACGACTTCTCGCACTACGACAATGTCTTAGACACCGCATTCTTGCTCAATGTAGTGCCAAAAGCGGTTCAGGATTTGGCCTTGACAGACTTGGAACGCTACTTTGCCCTAGCGCGTGGCTATCAGGGTGAAAAAGGGGATGTCCGAGCCCTTCCGATGAAAAAATGGTTCAATACCAACTACCACTATATCGTCCCGAAATTTGAAAAAGAAACGGACGTGAGACTGGCTAGCCACAAGATTTTTGATGAATTTGCCGAAGCAAAAGCGCAGGGCTTGCTCACTCGTCCAGTTCTTATCGGGCCTTTCACCTTCTTACAGTTGGCAGACTACGAAGAAGGGCTAGACGCTACTGACTTTGTAGAGGGGATTGTTGCCACCTATCAAGAAGTTTTTGCAAGATTAGCTGAACTAGGCGCTGAAACGATTCAGCTAGATGAGCCGAGCTTGGTCAAGGATTTAGCAGCTGAAGAAAAAGCCCTTTTCCTAGACATCTACAACAGGCTCTTGGCAGATAAAAAAGGCTTGTCAGTCCTTGTGCAAACCTACTTTGGCGATGTGCGAGATGTCTATGCGGATTTGATTGCCTTGCCGATTGATGCTCTGGGACTTGACTTTGTCGAAGGGAAAAAGACTTTAGAACTGGTCTCAACAGGCTTCCCTTCTGACAAGGTTCTCTATGCAGGTATTGTCAATGGCAAAAATATCTGGCGCAATGACTATGCAAAGAGCCTTGCTATTTTAGAGCAAATCCCTGCTGAAAATCTCGTCTTGAGCACCTCTTGCTCACTCCTACATGTACCCTTTACAACAGCGAATGAAGAATTTGAAGAGACTATCGTACAGCATTTTGCCTTTGCAGTCGAAAAATTAGCTGAACTCCGCAACTTAGATACGATTGTAGCTGGTGGTGGACAGGAGATTTTGGAGACGAATAAAGCCTTGTTCGCCGCAGAGCGAGTTGGTGAAAATGCAGACCTTAGCGCTCGCATTGCAGGCTTGACAGATGCTGACTACACTCGCTTACCAGCCTTTGCGGAGCGTGAAGTCTTGCAGGCAGAGCGGCTCCACTTGCCAGAGCTCCCAACGACCACCATCGGTTCCTTCCCGCAAACGGCAGAAGTCAGAGCAACTCGCTTGGCCTTCCGCAAAGGAGACTTGTCCGCCCAAGAATACGACGACTTTTTGGCGAAACACATTGACGAATGGATCAAGTGGCAGGAGGAAGTTGGCTTTGATGTCCTCGTCCACGGTGAATTTGAACGCAATGACATGGTGGAATACTTCGGGCAAAACCTGTCTGGCTACCTCTTTAGTAAGAACGGCTGGGTCCAGTCCTACGGTATGCGTGGTGTGAAGCCACCAATCATCTGGGGCGATGTCACTCGCTTGCAGCCAATTACCGTCAAATGGTCCAGCTATGCTCAAAGTAGGACTACGAAGCCTGTCAAGGGCATGCTGACAGGACCTGTGACCATTCTCAACTGGTCCTTCCCGCGTGAAGATATTTCGATTAAGGAGTCGACCTTGCAGATTGCTCTGGCAATTAAGGAAGAGGTACTTGATTTAGAAGCGGCGGGCATTAAGATTATCCAAATTGACGAGGCTGCACTCCGTGAGAAATTGCCGCTACGCAGAAGCGACTGGTACGAAGACTACCTCGATTGGGCTATTCCTGCCTTCCGCTTGGTACATTCAACGGTCGCACCTGACACACAAATCCACACCCACATGTGCTACAGCGAATTTACCGATATTATCCCTGCCATTGACAATATGGATGCGGATGTTATCTCCTTTGAAGCGAGCCGCTCCAACCTCGTGATTCTGGACGAATTAAAAGCACAAAACTTCCAAACGCAGGTCGGCCCTGGGGTTTATGATATTCACTCACCGCGCGTGCCTGCCGAAGGCGAAATTGACCACACGATTGAGGCGATTCTTGCCAAAGTTCCGAGCCGTAAGGTGTGGATCAATCCAGACTGCGGTCTCAAAACCCGTGGTATCAAAGAAACCCGCAAAAGTCTGGTTCGCCTCGTAGAGGCTGCTCGGGCTGCACGTCAAACGATTACTGATTAGACAGGAGAGAACCCCGTTTTCTCCTCTACTCACCTAGAAAGGACAAAACAATGGTTCATACTCCTAGTCTTTCATTTGAGGTATTTCCACCAAATCCTACCGCAGGCAATGAAAAAATCCTATCGGCCCTCCGCGACATGCAGGACTTAGCGCCGCACTTTATCAGCGTGACCGCAAGCAATAACAAGTTCAATATCGAAGAAACCACGGTTCGTTTGGCTGATTATATCCATAACGACTTGGCCATTCCCTCCATTGCCCACCTTCCTGCCATTTATCTGAATAAGGAGCAGGTTTTCAACATCTTGACTGCGCTCGATCAGATTGGAGTTCACAAGATTTTGGCTCTGCGTGGGGATATCCTTCCTGATGTTGCGCCGCAGACAGATTTTCGCTATGCGACGGATTTGATTTCTTTTATCAAGGACGAGGCGCCACACTTTGACATTATCGGCGCCTGCTATCCTGAAAAGCACCCTGATTCACCAAATCAGGTGTCAGATATTAAGCATCTCAAGAAAAAAGTAGACGCAGGTTGCTCAAGTCTTGTCACCCAGCTCTTTTTCGATAACGATGTCTTTTACGATTTTCAGGAAAAATGCCAGTTGGCAGACATTGAGGTTCCGATTTTAGCAGGCATTATGCCCATTATCAATCGCAATCAGGCGCTGCGCTTGCTCAATACCTGTGAAAATATCCGCTTGCCACGGAAATTCCGAGCGATTTTGGACAAGTACGAACACGACCCCGAATCCTTGCGAGCAGCAGGTCTAGCCTATGCCATTGACCAGATTGTCGATTTGGTCACACAGGATGTAGCGGGAATCCACTTATATACGATGAACAATCCGCAGGTCGCCAAACATATCCATCAGGCTACTTACTCTCTCTTCAAACATTCCGCTGTATAGCCATCTCCTTTCTTTTCAAGCATTCCGCTGTATCGTAGAACGTTCCTATTCCCACTCCCCTTTCTATTTTCTTGATAGAGAGGGTATTTTGCGTTACAATAGAGTTATGATTACAAAAGAATTTGACACTATTGCAGCCATTTCTACCCCTTTAGGTGAGGGGGCCATCGGCATTGTCCGCTTGTCGGGAAGCGAGGCGCTAGCCATTGCAAACCGCATTTTTAAAGGAAAAAACCTAGACGAAGTTGCTAGCCATACCATTCACTATGGGCATATCCTAGATCCGGTAGCAGATATCGTGGTCGATGAGGTCATGGTCTCTGTCATGAAAGCGCCCAAGACCTTCACGCGGGAAAATATCGTTGAAATCAATACTCACGGCGGGATTGCGGTGACCAATGAAATTCTCCAACTGGTCATCCGTCAGGGAGCGCGTTTAGCAGAGCCAGGGGAATTTACCAAGCGGGCCTTTTTAAATGGCCGCGTGGACCTCACTCAAGCTGAAGCGGTCATGGATATTATCCGTGCTAAGACAGACAAGGCTATGCACCAAGCCGTTCGACAGCTAGACGGATCGCTTTCTACCCTCATCAACAATACCAGACAGGAAATTCTCAACACCCTTGCCCAAGTCGAGGTGAATATCGACTATCCTGAATATGATGATGTGGAGGAGGCAACGACTGAACTGGTTCGTGAGAAAACCATGGAATTTCAGCAATTGTTGGAACGCCTGCTCAAAACAGCTCGCCGTGGAAAAATCCTTCGGGAGGGAATTGCAACGGCTATTATCGGTCGTCCAAATGTCGGCAAATCAAGTTTGCTGAACAATCTGCTACGTGAGGATAAGGCCATTGTCACCGATATTGAGGGTACGACGCGTGACATCATCGAAGAATATGTCAACATCAACGGTGTTCCGCTCAAATTGATTGATACAGCGGGAATCCGTGAAACCGATGATGTAGTGGAGAAGATTGGGGTTGAACGCTCTAAAAAAGCGCTGGAAGAGGCTGATTTGGTTCTTTTGGTCTTAAATGCGAGCGAACCATTGACCGAACAGGACCGCCAACTGTTGAGCATCAGCCAAGACAGCAATCGGATTATCCTGCTCAATAAGACGGATCTGCCAATTCAGATTGAGCAAGACCAGCTCACCCCTGATACCATTGCCATTTCTGTGCTTCACAATCAAAATATCGACCAGATTGAAGAGCGAATCAATCAGCTCTTCCTTGAAAATGCAGGGCTCGTGGAGCAAGATGCGACCTATCTCTCCAATGCTCGTCACATCTCTCTCATTGAACAAGCCGTAGAGGCGCTACAGGCGGTAAACAACGGACTTGAAATGGGCATGCCTGTCGACTTGCTCCAAGTAGATTTGACCCGCTGCTGGCAGATCCTCGGAGAGATTACTGGAGATGCTGCGCCCGATGAATTGATTACCCAGCTCTTCAGCCAATTCTGCCTCGGAAAATAGGAGGATACCATGTCTGTCAAGCTCATTGCCCACGCCTTAATTCAAGATAAGCAGGCCTATCTTGTCATCAAACGCTCTGTTACCAAACGAGGACAAGCCAATGTTTACCCAAACTACTGGGACATTCCCGGTGGCGGTGTGGAGCAGGGTGAACTGCCACGAGCTGCTGCTCTTCGGGAGACACTTGAAGAAGCCAATCAAGCCATCACGATTACTGGTATTCTCCACGAAGATAGCCAGTTTGATTGCCAAAAACAGACTGTTTTTACACGATTGGTCTACGCCGCTCACCTAAAGGAAGAACGCCCCGTCCTGCTTGATCCAGAAGAACACGCTGATTTCCGCTGGATTGAATCTTTGGAGGAATTAGAAGGGGAACAGATTGTCCCCTATTTATACAGCCTGATTCCAACTATTTCTGGAAACAGTCAATAATTGTTGCCATAAGCAAACTACCCCTCGGGAAATTCCCGAGGGGTAGTTGTTTTGATGAGCACTTTTTATCTGGATGGCCTAGCCTACATTCGTCGAAGAACTTGTTTCTGTTGAACCGGCTTTAGCATGTGTGCCGTCTGGATAAACAAACTGGCTTGCTGGTTCATCATAGTTGAGCAAATCAGAAATCAAATTCTTGTAATTCTGTTCTGAAATCACCCAATGACCTTCGCTATCTTTTTCCAAATCGAAGGTAATTTCATAGGTTCCCTCTGTCAAGGGTGTTTCATTCAAGCGACTTGGGATATCACTATAACTAACTAGTAGATTGCTAAAGTTCGCATAGTAGAGGAAATAAGAAACCAAAGTATGAAGTTTCTTGAATTCACTATCTGCAGCATTGGCCTGATTCAAGGCTCCAAAGACATCAAGATTCCCATCTGCTAAAGCTAAATAGATATTATTAACTGCATTTGCTGACGCAGTATTATTGATTTGGCGAGACATAAAAGTGACGGTTGCCTTATCATCCGCTACATCAATATCTTTAATATCATACTCTTTAATATCTTTTAGATTATCCCGTCTTGTCTTTAAGAAGCGCTCCAATACATCAGATGGCGTTAATTTATCAAAATCTTTAGCATACTGGTAGGTATACTTGCTCTCAGGGGTCCAATCATTGTCCTTAATAGCCCCTTCAATCTGCTCTGGAAAAATGTTCTTTTCGGTCCAACGATCATAGGACTCGCCATACAAGCGAGAGAACCCTTTATCACTTGATGTCAACACACTATCTAGTAAGGTTTCTACATCTTTACGAATAATATCCTCCTCTGTTTGAGCAGCTTCACTACTACCTTCTGTTTTCACCACATCTTTTGTCCCATTGCCACACGAAGCTAATAATACGGTAGTTGCTAAAAGCGCGAAAAAACCGATGACTATTTTCTTATTCATTATAGTACCTCCTGTATTCATACTTTGTTATATCATTATATCAAAATTTCACTTCAGTGCAAACTATATGAAGGATTCTACCTTTCCTTATCATTCTTTCATCATTTGATAAAAAACTCCTTGAACAGCTAGCTGTTTCAAGGAGACTTGATTTTCTCTTAAAATCCTTCGACGTTGGTGTAGATTTTTTGGACATCTTCGTCATCTTCAAGGACATCGTACAATTTTTCAAAGGTTGCTAAATCATCGCCTTCCAAGACCACTTCTGACTGAGGAATCATTTCTAATTCGGTCACTTGGAATTCGCTTGTTCCTGCTTCACGCAAGGCTACAAGGGCTTTGTGCAAGTCTGTTGGGGCAGTGTAGACAGTAATTGTTCCTTCTTCTGCTTCCACATCTTCTACATCGACATCTGCTTCCAGCAATTGCTCAAAGATGCTATCTGCATCGTCACCCGCAAAGACAATCACCCCTTTGTTATCGAACAAGTAAGAAACAGAACCGCTAGCTCCCATGTTTCCACCATTTTTACCGAAAGCCGCACGCACGTTCGCTGCCGTACGGTTGACGTTAGAAGTAAGGGTGTCAACGATGAGCATCGAACCATTTGGTCCAAATCCTTCATAACGACCTTCTACGAATGTCTCGTCTGTGTTTCCTTTTGCCTTGTCAATGGCCTTGTCAATGATGTGTTTTGGTACTTGCGCTTGCTTGGCACGATCAATAACGAATTTTAAGGCTGTATTGGTCTCTGGATCTGGATCGCCTTTTTTAGCTGCGGCATAGATTTCGACACCGAATTTAGCATAAACTTTTGAGTTTGCTCCGTCCTTAGCTGTTTTTTTGGCTACAATATTGGCCCATTTACGTCCCATAAGGAACCTCCTACATTTTTTTCAATCGTTTTATTATACCACAAGATTGCCTATTTGAGAAGATTTTTACTATCTTTTAAGTATACAGTTGACTTATACAGTCATACGATATATAATACAACTATACAGTTGAACGATATAAAAAGAAAGAAGAAAAAATGAAACGAAATAAACACCTGCCTCTGACCGAGACGACCTACTATATCCTCCTTGCTCTGCTAGAAACCAATCATGGCTACGCTATTATGCAAGAGGTAGAAGTAATGAGCGAAGGAGAGGTTCGAATCGCTGCTGGTACCATGTATGGAGCCATTGACAATCTCCTCAAGTTGGGCTGGATTGTCGCCGTCCCAAGTACAGATAGTCGAAGGAAAATGTACCATATCACCCCGACAGGCAAGGCCATTTTGGCACTCGAAACTGAGCGCATGCGAAAGCTAAGTACGCTTGCTAGCCGTTTTGATTTTTAAGGAGGTTTCCTATGAAAAAGCATAAACTCTTTGTAACCATTTCCGCAGAAGAACAATGGATTAACCAGATTCAAGCCCAAGGTTATCGCCTAATCAAAGTATCTCCCTACACCGGAGGCTATACCTTTGAAAAAGTTGAGCAAGAAACGGATATCCCCGTCGTACGGCTGGACTACCGGCAATTTGCTTCCAAACAGGATTATTTCGAGTATCTTTCTCTCTTTGCAGAGTGTGGCTGGACTCTGATTCCTGGTAGTCGCCGTGGGGGCTATCAGTATTTTACGCATACTGGCAATGACGGTGACACCGATATTTTTTCAGATGACGAATCCCGCCAGGCCCTCCATAAACGAGTGAGTAAGAATGCCTTTCTCCTCTTTACCATTTCCATGACAAACTTTCTCTCTCTACACCTGCTTAACTCCCATCATCAACAAAGCATTTGGAACCTGAAGGAACTCTATCGGCCTGGTTTATGGGAAAGATCAGGTGCTGACTTTTGGATACCTTTTCTGATTGAAACACCTATTGTCCTCTTTCTACGAAGCCTTTTTCCTGCTTTTATTATCTTAGGTGCCGCCCTCTTCTACCTTTACATGGCCTATAAAAATCGACCTCAAAAAAAGTATTAAAGAAGCTGGATGATTCCAACTTCTTTAATACATACTCTTGATAATTTCAACCCGAGTGACCAAGTCTCCATGCATGTTATCCACACGGAGCGCTACATTTTTCAAGTAAACACAAGCGCCAATGGCAATCGTTTTTTCTTCCTCATTGAGTTTACGAACAACAAAATCACGCAGAGTTTCTCCTTTTTCACCGGGAATTTTCACTCGTGCAATGATGTTAGCTACTTTTACTTTTTGACTCGCCCGCATGACGATATTATCTGAATCATCGAACTGAATGAAGAGATATTTCCGTACTGCAAAAAGAATCGCTACAGAAACCATCCCAATTAAATAGTCTGTACTTGAAGCATGCTCAACAATCAACTGACGGGCAATGGCAACGAGTAGCACCTCAATGACGGTACGAGGCGACTGTTTGCACAACATCTTGATAAACTCGACCCCAACCGCTAGTGTAATGGTTCGATTTAAAAATTCTTTCAGGAAAGTATCCCCATGAATCCCATTGGGAATAGCCGACACCAAATCTCCCAGTAACAAGAGTGATAAAATCAGGAGCGCAACTGCCAAAATCGCTGATAGCATCAGCTCCAAATAATAAACAATTTCTGTCACAACATTTTGTAAAAACTTCCTCATAACCCCTCTTTTATATGCATTTTTAAATATATTTTGTGATTGTTTTAACAACTGTTTCCCTTTATCAATAAGGGTTTTCCAAAATCATTTGCATGTATTTTATCCTAACATGATTTCCAAAAAAATACAAAAAATTAGACCGAAAAGTTTGTGAAAACTCCCTTAGGATTGAAGAAAAAGTTCTTTTCTGATCCTTTTCTGAGGTGGTACGGACGGTAGCGACTTCCTGCGGAATTCCATACCTAAATGTTGAGCCTAGGGTCTCAACATTTCCGAGTAGCGTCATTACGGGGAGTGACGCTACTTTTACCACAGCGAAAAGGATCTGATGAGGCTCGCTCCGCTCGCGAAAATCGGTAAATCGAATGTTCAGTTAGCAGGGCTTTTGAACTTGTTTAAATAGATTTTGGACTTGTCTACGTTCTGAAGAAGGTGGGATAAACCATGATGAGCGCGTCGCGCTCACCCACAAACATATGAAAACTCGCATAAAGCCCTCACTAGGAGTATCTAGGGGAGGATTTTTTTGCACTTTTTTAGTTTTCGTATAAAAAAGATTTTGATTTTGAAATTCTTTATCATCCATTCTTCAAATTGATAAATTAGATACAAAAAGCGAACAAGATAGAATTCTGAGTGTCAGAAAACTAGTTTTGTTCGCTTTCTATATTTAGGGTTGGACTTTTGACCCTGCCTCTGCTGTTTTTAATATCATCATCTATTGCCCGATGAGGTTTAATGGAGAAAAGAGGGGTGTCTTACAATTCTACCTGTGCAAGAAGGGTATCTTTCGTTACAGTTCCTAGGTTTTGTAAGTGAACCGCCTTGATTTCAGCTGTATTGGTGAAGGCAACGACAATCGTTGTTTCACGGTCCGCTGACTTGATGGCTTCAAGATCTGCAACAAGGAGCAGGTCTCCTGCTTCAACACGTTGTCCATCGGATACTTTGATGGAGAATGGTGCACCGTTTAGGGCAACGGTATCCAAGCCGACGTGTACCAAGACTTCCAAACCACTATCTGTCAAGAGACCGACTGCGTGCTTGGTTGGGAAGACGCTGGTGACTAAACCAGAGACAGGGGCGTAGACATTGCCATTTGCAGGCTCGACTGCATAGCCATCTCCCATCATTTTTTGAGCAAATACAGGATCACTCACTTCGGTAATCGCCATGGCTTGACCATCTGCGACCGAATGAACGTCTGCTGTGATGCCTTTGAAATGGTCTTCGACAACTGCTTCTTCTGTTACTGTCACACTTGTTTTAGGAATCTCAAGTCCAGAATCAAGCAAGTCTTGGATATCTGATTTCAAGACATCGGCCTTTGGTCCGTAAACAGCTTGTACACCAGAGCCTTTGATAATCAAGCCCATCGCACCTGCCTGTTTCCAAGCCGCCTCTTCACCGACCTTTTCAATATTGTTAACTGTTACACGCAAGCGGGTCATACATGCATCCACATCGGCGATATTTTCACGACCACCGAGGAGATTGATAATTTGGACAATCTGGGAATTTCCATCCGCAACACCCGCATCTCCAGAAATCGGAGTGTCATCTGCTGTTTCAGTATCATAGTTTCCATTGCGACCTGCGGTTGCAAGGTTCAGTTTCTTAATCATAAAGTCTGCGATGAAGTACATCAAGACTGCAAAGAGGGCGGATACCCAGATAAAGTTGACCACATCAAGTCCGATACCTGCTTTCAAGGCCATTGGTGTACGGGTCAAGAACTCGATATTTCCGAATGAATGCACACGCAAGTGAACGATATCTGCCATGGCAAAGGCTGCCCCTTGAATGACCGCATAGAGGGCATACAGTGGCATTGCAGCAAACATGAACATGTATTCAATCGGCTCTGTTACACCTGTCAAGAAGACCGCAAGGGCAGATGAGACAAACATCCCTTTGTATTTTTTCTTCTTATCAGGATCCACATTGCGGTACATGGCAAGGGTTAATCCCATGAGAATACCAGTTGAGCCAATCATTTGTCCCACCTTGAAACGAGCTGGAGTGACGGTTGCAAGAAGGTCATTGTACTGGCTGGTATCTCCTGCACCTTTGAGGTTAATCAAGTCTGTAATCCATGCCAACCAGAGTGGGTCTTGTCCAAATACTTGCTGACCAGCTTGGGCACCTGTCATGATTTCGTAGGTGCCACCAAGAGAGGTATAGTTCATCGGAATGGTCAACATGTGGTGCAACCCAAATGGCAATAAGAGACGCTCCAAGGTACCATAGATAAATGGTGCCAGAATTGGCGCTGTATCTTGTGAGTTGGCAATCCATTTCCCAAAGCTGTTGATTCCTGTCTGAACCACAGGCCAGAAAATCGCAAGCACAAGAGCCACCAAGACAGAGCGATAAATAACGACGAACGGTACAAAGCGTTTTCCGTTAAAGAAGGTCAAAGCGTCTGGCAATTTGCGGTAGTTGTAGTATTTGTTGAAGGCGGTTGCTCCGACAAAACCAGCAATAATCCCGACAAAGACACCCATGTTAAGGGCTGGTTGACCAAGGACGTTGACAAAGTAGTTGGCAACAGGAATTTGTGTTCCAAAAACGGTGCTGACATGCGCCTCTGCGTCTGACAGCATGGCTACAGTGACTCCGAAGAAATTCCCTGTAATCAAGTTAATCAGGATAAAGGCAAGCCCTGCTGAGAAGGCTCCTCCGGCACGTTCTTTGGCCCAGCTACCACCGATTGCAAGGGCAAACAAGAGGTGAAGGTTGCCGATGATTCCCCAACCGATTTGAGCAATGATATTGCCGATACGTGCCAAGAGTTCGGAGTCTGCACTCAACAATGGCAAGGAATTTCCGATACTTACCATCAGACCTGCAGCAGGCATAACGGCAATCACGACCATCAAACATTTTCCGAATTTTTGCCAAAATTCAAAACTGAGAAATTTTTTCATTTCTAATTCTCCTAACATTTTACATGTACTTCTAGACCAAAATGGTCAGAAACAACAGCTTCATTTTCCCCATTAAAAATAATTCGGCTGGATAGCACTTCGCGTTCTTGGTTCAAAAAGATATAGTCAATTCTCTTTTCCGCCCCATGACCGCTCCAGCCATCGATGGCTTTTGATACCGTAATTCCCGCATCTTTTTCTTGAGCGAGCTCATAGGTATCCAATAGACCTGTTGCTTTGATGGCCTCATAATCTGCTGGAGCAGAAATCGCATCTGTGTTGAAATCTCCCATCAAGATTTTCAAATGTGAATGCGTTGAGCGCTCCACAATCGCCCGCAGATTGTCAATCGGATCCTCCTCTTGACAATCTGGAAGATTCATGTGGCAGGAATAACAGTCCACCAACTGACCTTGATAGGCAACAGTAATGCCCACAATTTTCCGTGAGAAAATCGACTGCACCGTCTGATGCTCCGTACAGTAAAACGGGTCGACATCGTAGACAGGTAACTTGGTGAGGAAGGCAATTCCCTCATCGTACTTGTCATAGCCAATATGCGAATTACTCCAAAACAAGGAATACTTCTCCATGCTCAATTGGTTGATTTTTTCCACCAAGAGCAAGCCATAATTATCTTCTTTTAAGTCTTTGGTCACTGGACGTGCCGTCATCAGCTGATTGACCTCCTGAAGAGCCACCACATCATACTGCTTTTCGGCAATAGTCCGAGCCAAAAGATCTATTTTTTCCACCTGATTGTCCTCCAACCAGGCATGAACATTGAGCGTTAGTAATTTCATAGAAACTGCTCTGATACCCCCTCTCTTCTATCGTTTTATGTAAGAACAAAGCAACGAGGCGCAGATAGAACCGACCTTCATCAAGATAAGGTAACGACCTCTGATGTTGATTTTCAACGAGAATTAGTGACTATGCCAAATATCTTCATTGTATTGCTCAATCGTACGGTCTGATGAGAAGAAACCAGCTTTTGCGATGTTGTGGATGACTTTCTTGTTCCAAGCATCTTGATCTTCGTAGTCTGCTAAGACCTGTTCTTTGACAGCGATATACTCCTTCAAGTCAATCAAGGTCATAAACCAGTCTTTGTTCAAAAGTTCTTGGTACAAACGTTCCAAGCGTTCGCTATTACCAAGACGCACCAAGTCTTCGCTGACGATAAAGTCAACCGCACGCTTGATGTCCTCATCATTTGCATAGTATTCACGTGACACATAACCAGCTGTCGCATACAAGTCGATAATGGTATCTGAATCCTTACCGAATGTGTAGATATTCTCGCTACCTGCAAGCTCTGCAATCTCGACATTGGCACCGTCCATGGTTCCCAATGTCAAAGCACCGTTCAACATGAATTTCATATTTCCCGTACCAGATGCTTCTTTGGAAGCAAGAGAAATTTGCTCGGAAATATCTGTTGCAGGAATCAATTTTTCAGCGACAGTCACATTGTAATTTTCCACCAAATGCACATTGAGGTATGGGCTGACTTCTGGATCGTTGTTGATCAACTCGGACAAGCACAAGATGAGATGGATAATGTCTTGGGCGATGATATACGCTGGCGCAGCTTTTCCACCAAAGATGACCGTAATCTTGCGTTTTGGCAGGTTGCCATTTTTGATTTCCAAGTATTTGTGAATCACGTACAAGGCATTCATCTGCTGGCGCTTGTACTCGTGGAATCGCTTGATTTGCGTATCGATAATCGAATGTTCATCCAAGTCAATCCCCTTGTTATCCTTGAGGTAACGTTTGAGGGCCAGTTTGTTTTGGAACTTAATCTCGGCTAGTTTAGCATGAACTGCCTTGTCATCTGCGTAGGCCAGTAATTTTTCAAGCTCTGTCGCATTTTCCAGATAGCCATCCCCGATCAATTCCTTGATGTAGTCTGCCAAGTCTTGGTTGGCAAATTCCAACCAGCGACGGAAGGTGATTCCGTTTGTCTTATTGTTGAATTTCTCTGGGTAGAGGTCATAGAAGACTTTCAACTCAGAATTTTTCAAGATTTCCGTATGGAGAGCCGCAACCCCATTGACCGAATTAGAGAAGTGAATATCCATGTGGGCCATGTGAACACGGCCAGTTTCGTCAATGATTTGAACCGCAGGGTCTTGATAGCTAGCGCGCACCATGGCATCCAATTCCTTGATAATCGTAACCAAATGCGGCACGACTTCCTCTAGGAAAGCAAGTGGCCATTTTTCCAAGGCTTCTGCTAAGATGGTATGGTTGGTGTAGCCTGTCATATTGCGGACAATCTCAACAGCTTCTGCAAAGTCCAATCCATGTTTTTCAGTCAAAAGACGAATCAACTCTGGAATCACCATGGATGGGTGTGTATCGTTGATTTGCACATAGGCGTATTCTGCCAAATCATGGAGGTTGCTTCCACGCTCCAGTGCTTCATCAATCAAGAGTTGCGCAGCATTTGACACCATGAAATACTGTTGGGAGATACGGAGCAATTCCCCATTTTTATCTGAATCATCTGGGTAAAGGAAGAGGGTCAAGTTTTCCTGAATAGCTGTCTTATCAAAGGCAATTCCCTCTTGAATCAAGTCATAGTTGACACGCTCAATGTCAAACAAGTTGAGGTAGTTTTTCGTGTCTTTCTTGTAGCCCAAGATATCCAAACGGTCCAACTTAGAGGTAAGAGTAAAGTCTTTGAATGGCACTTCATAGCTGATGTCCGTTGGAATCAACCAAGACTGATCTTCAATCCAGAAGTTGGCCTCCGCTTCTTGCTCGTTCTTGTCAAATACTTGCTTGAAAAGACCACAGTGGTAGTTGAGACCAACCCCTTCACCGTTGATTCCGAGCGTTGACATCGAATCCACAAAACAAGAAGCCAAACGGCCAAGTCCACCATTTCCAAGTGATGGTTCTGGCTCCACATCTTCGACTTGGCTGAGAGATTTTCCTGCTGCGGCCAGTTCTGTTTGAATGTCTTTGTAGATTCCTAGGTTAATCAAGTTGTTGGACAAGAGTTTTCCAATCAGGAACTCTGCTGAAATGTAGTACACCTTGCGTTTTCCCGTATTTTTTGGTTTAGGTGCTGCCGCTTCTTTGACGTAGCTTAATAGTTGGAAATAGATTTCCTCATTGGTCAATTCGGCTAGTGTTTTTGCGGTATTTGCTTCTGCAAATCTTGTAAAATTAGTCATGTTGTTCATTTCCTCGCTGATATAATTTGGTAATTTTCACTAAGAAGTCTTTCTTGTCTTGAGTTAAATCTTCGGCTTTCATGCGCCATTGCCAGTTGCCACCGATGGTAGACGGCATGTTCATGCGCGATGAAGCAGGCAAGTCCAAAATATCCTGCATCGTAGCAATGACGGTGTCACTGACTGTTGCAAACAAGACACGGAGCATGGCCTGAGTGACTGGCTCAATTGGCTTGCGGTTGCTGTAATCATCGACATATTCTTGTTGTTCTGCTGTCAAGCTATTGTACCAACCATTGATAACGTCATTGTCATGCGTTCCAGTATAGGAGACAGAGTTTGGAATACAGCGGTGCGGGCTGTCAATGCTCTTACCGTCTACATCTTCCAAACCGAACTGCAAGATTTTCATTCCCGGATAGCCACAGTCATTCAAGAGTTTTCTTGCTTTTGCATCAATATTTCCTAAATCTTCTGCGATGATAGGCAAATCTCCCAAGGCTTCTTTGACCACCTTAAAGAGGTTGTAGCCTGGTCCTGGCTCCCAAGTCCCGACTTTAGCTACTGTCGCATCTCCTGCCACCTGCCAGAAATCAGAAAAACCTTTGAAATGGTCGATTCGCAACACATCATAGAGTTTGAAACTCTCATGAATGCGGTAAATCCACCAACTAAAGCCTGTCTTTTCATGTTCAGCCCAATCGTAGAGCGGATTGCCCCACAACTGACCATCTGCACTAAAGTTATCCGCAGGAACCCCCGCCACATAAAGAGGCTTTCTCTCGCTGTCTAGCTTGAAGAGATGAGGCTTGGTCCACACTTCTACGCTATCGGCAGAAACATAGATGGGCATATCGCCAATAATCTTGATATGCTTGCGGTTGGCATAGGCTTTCAATTCCTTCCATTGGCTGAAGAAGAAATACTGGGTCACCTTGAAGTAGTCAATTTGCTCTGCCAAGTCCTGACGGTAGGCCTCAAGCGTTTCTTCATTGCGGGCAATGACTTTCTTGTCCTCCCATTCCTGAAGCGCCTTATTGCCAAAATGTTCTTTAATCGCCATAAATTCTGCATAGTCGTTCAACCATGAAGAATTAGCTTTTTCAAATTCTCTAAATGCTGCAATATGCTTATCTTGGGCCAAAAAACCTTTCACAGCCATCTCCAAAATTGGACGGCGTGTTTTAAATAATTGAGCATAGTCAATCACTTCTGGATCAGTCCCGAAGTTGACCTTCTCATAGTCTTTGACTTGCAAACAACCCGCTTCGACCAGCAAATCAAGGTCAATCAGATTGGTATTTCCTGCGATGGCAGAAAAGGATTGGTAGGGAGAATCCCCATAGCTAGTCGTTGTCAACGGAAGAATTTGCCAGTAGGTTTGTTTGGTTTCCACCAAGAAATCCACAAAATCATAGGCTTCTTTCCCGAATGTTCCAATACCAAACTTTCCCGGTAGGGAGGTAATGTGCATCAAAACACCACTTGTACGATTTGTCATATTCGAATTCCTTTCTTTCCCTTACATGTTCATTCTAACGCAAACGTTTGCTTTTGTCAATAACTTTTACGTAACAGTTTTATCTTGTACGTAATTCAATGGATATTTCCAAGACTTGTACGTATAAATTTTCAACCTTTTATGCTATACTAATAAAAAAGAGAGGAACGATGATGAGTAAGTATAAAAAGGTCTATGAAGATATAAAAGAAAAGATTATCGCTGGCTTATTTCCAGCAAATAAGGAGTTGCCGAGCGAAAACGACCTGATGCATCACTACCATTTCTCAAAAGATACCATTCGCAAGGCCCTATCCCTCCTTGAACGTGACGGCTATATCCGCAAACAGCAGGGACGTAATTCCATCGTGCTTGAGCCACAATTAACCAAGCCACAGCCCTTGTCAGAGATTAAAACGGTAGGTGAGCTGAACCATCCCCATACCCACGATGTTAAAACCAAGCTGACCAGCCTTTACATCGTCCAAGGTGAGCCACTTCTCATGGAGGCTTTCCAAGTGGATGATAGCGTTGATTTTTACCGTGTGGGACGCTCTCGTACCATTAACGGAGAGTGTGTCGAGTATGAAATTGCCTACTTTGACCGCCGAATTGTGCCCTATCTCAACCGCGAGATTGCAGAAGGCTCGATTTATCGCTATTTGGAACAGGAGCTCAACCTCACGATTAGCCATTCCGAGCGGGAAATTTCCTTCCGCTACGCTAATGAAGAAGAACGGAACAACCTTGATTTAGGGGAATACGACATGGTGGTGGTCGTCACTAGCACCAGCTACCTCGATAATGGCAAGGCCTTTCAATACGGCAGCATTAGCTATCGTCCCGATAAAATCACCTTTACGTCCACTGCGACACGCTAAAAGAGCTTGGGACAAAAGTACCCAACCTCCTTATTTTTATAATTTGAGCAGCTTGACGCATATCAATAGTCAGGGGAGTGACTATTGATACCTGAGCCTAGAAACTAGAAAGCGAGGCCTGGCGCTGGGTTCAATGCTCCAGTGGAGCATTGAAGAGAACAGAAAGTTGTGAGCAACTTATCCATGACATTGATAAATCAATATTCTATTAGAAGAGGCTAGCGAACGATTCTTCGCTAGCCTTATTTCCAACCTTCCACAATTCTCGATTGTGGAAGCAAGTCAACCTTGCGGGGTATCAACAGTCAGGGGAGTGACTGTTGATACCCGAACCTAGAAATAAAGGAGTGAGGATAATCGAACTCTTACGAGTTATCGATTTCTGTCCCACTCCCTTTTTCCTTCATCATCCGACTAGGCTGCTTTTTCGCTAATGCGTAACTCGCCCTCTACCATATCTGCCAGAAGCTCCTTGGCATCTAGGTGGTCAAGGTAGAAGTCTGTCACCTTGTCGCGGATTTCTTGCTCAATCACACGGCGCAGTGGGCGCACGCCCATAACTTCGTCATACCCTTGCTCAATCAAATACTCTTTGGCGCTATCTGTCACTTCCAGCTGCATGTCTTTTTTCGCCAACATTTGGTTGACTTCTGCCAACATCAAATCGACAATCTCTGCCAAGTCTTTCTTACCAAGGTGGAGGAATTCAATCACCGCATTGAAACGATTGAGGAATTCTGGGCGGAAGAACGGTTTGAGACGATCCATGATGTCAGGTTTCTCTTCATCACTTGCAGCTCCTTCGTAGCCAAATCCTGCATTTGAAGTCGCAATGATGACTGTATTTTTAAAGTTGACGGTATTTCCTTGGCCGTCGGTTAAATGTCCATCATCGAGGACTTGGAGTAACAGCGTGATAACCTGTGGGTCTGCCTTTTCAATCTCGTCAAGCAGAACGATAGAATAAGGGTTTCTACGCACGCGCTCGGTCAGGGTATTGTTATTGTCATCATACCCCACATATCCAGCCGTTGTACCAATGAGCTTCGAAACTGCTGTACGGTCGCTATATTCAGACATGTCTAGGCGGATAATAGCGTCTTTTGTCCCAAAGAGGTCAAGGGCAAGCTGCTTTGCTAACTCCGTCTTTCCAACACCGGTCGGCCCGACAAAGAGGAAGCTACCAATGGGGCGGTTGCCCTCATCGAAACCTGCACGATTTCTGCGAATGGCCCGTGCGACTGCCTCTACCGCATCATTTTGACCAATCACCTTGGTCTTGAGACGGCTGTTCATCTCTTTCAAACGTTCGATGTCGCTTGAACCCATCTGAGAGACTGGAATGCCTGTCATGCGCTCGATAGACTCGGCTACATCGTTGATGCTTGCCGTTACCTTGGTATCTTCAGCATGGTTTTCAATCTGTTTTTCCAATTCTTCAATGCGGACTTTGGCATTCAAGGCTGCTTCGTAGTCTTCACGTTGTACAGCCTGCTCTTGTTTTTCTTTTTCTTGGGCAATTTCTGATTCAATCGCATGAATGTCTGTCACAGGATGTTGGGCCGCCAAGTGGGCTGCGGTCACATCGAGCAAATCAATCGCCTTATCTGGCAAGCTCCGTTGGGGAATGTATTGAACAGAGTAGTCCACTGCGGCTTTTAAGACCTCATCTGGCAAGATGACATTGTGGTGGGCCTCGTACAAGTTGCGGATTCCTTGGAGGATTTTGTAGGTATCTTCTGCAGATGGTGCATGGACCTTGACTTCATTGAACCGGCGCGCCAGAGCTGCATTTTTCAAAATGGTGTTGCGGTATTCATCTTGAGTGGTCGCTCCAATCACGGTCAATTCTCCCCGAGAAAGAGCTGGTTTCAAGATGTCTGCAAGTCCTTTAGAACCTGCTTCTCCTGTACTTCCTGCCCCAAGAATTTGATGAATTTCATCAAAGAAGACGATGACATTGCCCATTTCTTTGACTTCTGCCATCAGATTTTGGATATTTTCCTCAAAGCTACCACGGTACTGGGTGCCTGCCTCAAGCCCTGAAATGTCAATCGAAATCAACTCCTTATTTTTAATCGCTGCTGGCACATCTCCGTGTACAATGGCCTGCGCTAATCCTTCCACAACTGCTGTCTTACCCACACCAGCGTCTCCGACTAAAACAGGGTTGTTCTTCGTCCTGCGAGAAAGAATTTCAGCCGTTTCTTGGATTTCCTTGTTGCGGCCAATAACGGGATCAAGCATGCCCTCTCTTGCTTCAGCGGTCAAGTTGCGACCGAGTTTTGCAAGAATACCATCTTTTTTGAAATGCGGATGGTGACCTTTCACCTCTTGCTCTTCTCTCTGTGGCAATTGACCAGTTGAGCGATAATGAGCAAATTCTTCTGGCGTCACTTCGCGACCATTTATAAGGTAACGGCGACTCTCTGTATTGTAGCCCTGCATACGTCCCATAAGCTGATTGAAAAGATCGTCCATGTTGTTAAAGTTGTTGGAATAGTTGTTCATATTCATACCTCGTTTTTCTATTTGACGTTTACTGACCTTTATTCTAAAAAAGAAATCTGATGATGATTTATTTTGACCATCTCTGACCAATCTCTTAAAAGAAAACAAAGCCAGACTTCACGTTTCATTTGATTCTTTCGTTTGACGTTTACTGACCAATTCTTTAAAAAGAAAAATTCCTTCAACTATTGGTCTGATAAGGTTTTCCAACCTTACACAAACTAGTATACACCATTGGTCAGTAAAAGTCAATGCTTTTTCTGACTTTTTTTGACCAATTTTTAGTTTTTAAAAAAAGAACTAAATCTATCGACTTAGTTCCGTTTTTTATCAAATAATAATCCCCTCCAAATGATCCAACTCGTGTTGAACAATCTGGGCGGTAAAACCTGTTAAGGTCAGGCGCTTGGCCTGCCAATCTTGGTCGAAAAAGGAAACCTCGATTTCTTCAAAACGCTTGGTAGGGCGAACACCCTCTAAGGACAGGCACCCTTCCTCGGTCTGGTAGGGCTGTCTACCTGCTACGAGAACAGGATTGTACATGACAAGATTGGTGAAGCCCATATGAACAATGATAATGCGCTTGCGAACGCCAATCATGTTAGCAGCCATTCCGACACAGGCATCGCGGTGAGCCAACAAGGTATCCTGCAAGTCCTGCCCAATCGCCACATCTACCTTGGTTGCAGGTTCTGATGGCTGCTGTAAAAAGAAAATATCTTTCATAATTGGTCGAATCATCTTGTCTCCTCTTTCTTAGACTTGCTATTTTGTCTCCATGCGAATCGGCACGCGGCCGAAATTCTGCTCTAACAGTTGGGAATTACCCAGTTGGTAAATCCTGTCTGCCTGCTGGGTTAGGGCATCCCACGGCTCTTTGCCAATTCGGCTAATGAGAGCCACCTCCTGCTTCAAACTCGCCAAATGCTTACGCCCTTTTTCGGTAAAGCCTAGCACATGAATGGCTTCTGGGAGTGGCGATTCATTCGCCTGCACCAAAATATAGGTCAAAAGCCTTCTCACTCGTGCCTTGGTATAGCGCTTGGTCGCAATCATCTCCACCAAATCTTCAAAGGAAGAAGCCGTTTTGATGGCCTCTTTCATACGGCTAGCCATTTCTTGGTTGACTTGGTAAATGCTGGACAAATCAGGATGGGATAGGATTTGGTAGCGCAGATAGGGAAAATAATCCTGCCACGATACTTGGGCCGCTTGCGCTAGCAAATCCGCACTTGGGCTAAAGGTCGCGACAAAATCTGTATCGCCTATCCGATTTCTGAGAGCCGTTGCCGAGGCAAATTCCACATCATCTTCCAAGGAATGAAAGCCCGCCCCTCTTCGCTTGATGGGACACAGGGCAATGCCTTTTCCTGCTACCGCCTTGGCATAGGCAAGGGCAAGGACATGATTGGGCGTATTTCCCGAAAAGCTCAAGCCTGCAAAGGTTTCCCACATGGCCTGCGTTTTTTCAGGGTAGCTGAGCTTATCGGGTAAGTGGGTCAGAAAATCCGCCATTTCAAGGCTTTTTTTCTCATACAGCTCTGCTATTTTCCCATAGTCCAAGACTTCTTCCGTCCCAAAAGACAGCTGATCAATCCCTAGCCGAGCTAGAATATCCATCGCTCCTTGGGCAAAAAAGTCCGCCGCCTGCACGCTGACCAAAAATGGCAATTCTACCACCAAATCTGCCCCATTTTCCAGCGCCATCTGAGCTCTCGTCCATTTGTCCACAATGGCAGGCTCCCCCCGCTGGGTGAAATTACCACTCATGGCAATAATCTTCAAGCCCCTTGCTTGAGAAAGTAGATAGGCATGCCCATTGTGAAAGGGATTGAACTCCGCAATGATACCTGTAACAGTCATTTTTCTGCTACAAAGAACCAACGAGCGCTCGTCTCGGTCGGCTCCTTGTCCTCAAAATCCGCATACACCTTGACCTTTTTAAAGCCAGCCTGCTCCAGCAGGACATCGTAGGTCAAGAGGTCATAGGTCCGCTCCTCGTGAATCTCGTCCACACGACTGAAGCGACCGTCTTCTTCCTGTACAAAAAAGGTCAACTCGTGCACAATCGAATGCGGTGGCTCATCCGCATAGGTATCCCACACAAAGGCAAAATCCTCGGCGTTTTCATGATAGCTATAACCCGGGAAAACCTCATCCATTTGGTAGGTCGAATGCACATCAAAGAGAAAAACACCACCCTCATTGAGGTGCTGGTAGACCTCTTGAAAGACTTGGCCGACCTCAACTTCATCTTCCATATAGCAAATCGAATCAGAATAGCAGGTCACCATGTCAAAACGCTCAAGGCTTGATAAATCGAGCATATTGCCCTCTAAGAAGGGAATCGTAAGCCCTGCTTCTTGGGTGCGCTTTGCGGCCAAATCTAACATATCTCGGCTAAGGTCAAGCCCTGTCACATCAAAGCCTGCTTCCTTAAATCGAATGGATTGAATTCCCGTACCACAGGCTAGTTCCAACAATTTTTTCTTGCCTTTGGGAAAATGCCTCAAACTGAAATCGGTCCACTGATCATAGAGACTATCGTCCATAATCGCATCGTAGACCGAAGCAAAGGTTTCATAAGTCGCCATGGGTTTCCTTTCTTGAAAAAACTCAGTCGGCTCCCAACTGAGTTATGCATTCTTTCTACAGTCTTACAACCAGTCAGCTACGTCAACATTCTCGGCTTCATGCCACAATTTTTCAAGATTGTAGTGGGCACGCATTTCTTCTGAAAAGATGTGAACTACGACGCCACCGAGGTCCAGTAAGACCCAGCCACCTGCTGAATCACCCTCGATTTGACTCGCTGCAAAGCCCGCCTCTTTGACTTTTTCACGGATATTGTCCGCAATCGCCTCAAGCTGACGGCTGTTCATGGAGCTTGCGATAACAAAGTAATCTGTCACACTTGTCAGGCTTGTCACATCAAGCGCGACAATCTCTTCTGCACGTTTTTCATCGGCCGCTTTTACGACCAATTCTACTAATTCTTTTTCTTTCACGTTTTACCTCATTATTGGTTACTTATTGACATACCCCACATAAGCATTGTAGGTTTCAATCGTTTGGGGATAGATGGGAATTCCTTTTGTGGCTAGATGCGCTACCGTATGGGCTGTTTCATAGGCCACGGCTTTTTCCAGCGATACTTTGGCTAATCTTCTGGCTTCATCAACTCCTGGAAAATCACGGTTGGGCTCAATGTAGTCTGCCACATAGAGAACCTTATCAAGTAGGGTCATCTGGGCCGCACCGACTGTGTGGCGCTCGATGGCCTGCAAAATTTCTTGGTCTTGCACACCAAAGTCTTGTTTGATTTTATAAACGCCTACCATTCCATGCCAGACATTATTGCCCCAGACTTTCAAGTCCTCTCCCAACTGATGCTGGTCAATCAAGTCCAGAAAGACCTGATCTTCTACTTCCTTGGCATAGTCATGTAAGAGAGCCGCTAAGCTCGCTTTTTTCTCATCACAACCATACTGGCGGGCTAGCTCAAGCGCTGCTTCTTCGACACCAAGGACGTGACGGAAGCGTTTTGCTGACATGGCAGAGCTGATTTTTTCAAGGAGCTTTTCACGATTAAAGGACAAATCTGCTGCTATCATTTGTAGAGTCCCTTTTCTTCGATATAATCCAAGACCTCGTGCGGCAACATAAAGTTTGGCACGCGCCCCTGTTGGATAAACTGGCGAACCATGCTGGAAGAAATATCCATGAGCGGAACATCAACCCAGATAATCGGATAGGAAGTTCCCGCCTTGTAACGCGGCCGCTGTACGCCGACAAATTGCACCAGCTGAATCAACTCATCAATCCGATGCCACTTGGGCAAATAATCCACCATATCTGCGCCGATGATGAAATAGTAATCCGTATCAGGATTCTTTTCCTTCAAGAGTTTCATCGTGTCATAGGTATAGCTGATACCACGGCGCTCTAGCTCAATCGTTTCAATACCAAGACCTTCAATCCCTGCAATCGCCATTTTCAACATGTTATACCGATGCAGTTCATCAATCGTTTCTTTTTTGTCGACATGAGGCGGTAGAAATTCCGGCATCAGCAAGACCTCATCTAATTTCAACTGCTGCCGAACCTGGTCAGCCACAATTAAATGGGCATTATGAACAGGATTGAAATTTCCTCCCAAAATACCAACTTGCTTGCGATTTGTTTCTTTCTTTTCAACTTCTAACTCAACCTTTGTAAAGGGTGTTAAGAGCTCAATTGCCATGTAGACTCCTTATCCAACTCATCCATTCTTGGGACATGCCCACTAGATTTCTCTCACTTTGACAGAGAGTTTTCGATTTTCCTTCTTGCTTGATTGCTTGAAGAGAATCAGGGTCCGACCAATCTTTTGCACGGTATCCACTCCGATTTCTTCTTCCAAGGTCTCCGCCACATCATGGATATTTTCATCCGTATTTTGTAGCAGCGTCACCTTAATCAACTCCCGTCGGTCTAAAGCCTGACGAACACTGGTCTTAATCTGGTCATTCAAGCCGTATTTCCCGATTTGAATAATAGGCTTCAAACTATGTGCCTGACTGTTGAGAAAGGCCCGTTGTTTTGATGTTAATGTCATAGTATTTCCTTTTTCTATATAATTGCTTTGCGAATCACAACGCCGACACCCTTTGGTGCCCAAGCTGCGATTTTGGCTGTTCCATTGATGCGAATCCAACCTAGACCTGAGAAGACGACATCCGTCTTTTCGGTGATGGTAAATTCATGCCGAACCAATTCTGGGAAGTTCTCCAATTCTGCACTAGTTGGCGGCACCAGCAAGCTGCCTGCGTGTTTTTGGTAAAATGCTGTCGCGCCCTCTAATTTGGTGCGATGAAGTGTTAATTCATTGTCAAAAAATGCAGTAAAGCCTTGTTTTTCTCCTGCGATAAAGTCAAATCGTCCCAAACCAGCTAAAAAGAGGGTTTGTTCAGGATTTAACTGATAAGTCTTGGGCTTGATTTCCTTGCGAGGACTTGCAAATTTCAAATTTTTCGCAGACAAATAATGGGCCATCTGATGACGATGAATAATCCCCGGTGTATCGTAGATGTAAGATCCGTCATCGAGGGGAATTTCAATCTTATCAAGGGTTGTCCCAGGGAAACGAGAGGTGGTGATCACATCCTTGTCCCCTGTAATCTCCTGAATAATGGCGTTAATCAAGGTTGATTTCCCGACATTGGTGACACCGACCACATAGACATCACGCCCCTTACGGTACTGCTCAATCTTGTCAATCAAGTCCTTAATGGCATGCTTGTTTTGGGCAGATGTCAGCATGACATCTACAGGGCGCAAGCCCACTTCATAAGCACGCTCTGTCAACCATTGAGTGACCTTGCCGTCCTTAACAGACTTGGGCAAAATATCCTTTTTATTCCCGACCAAAAGGACATCATTTCCAGACACAAAACGTGATAAGCCAGGAATGACAGAGCCGTTGAAGTCGAAAATATCAACAACATTGACCACCAAGGCATCACTGTCTCCGACACTATGAAGCAGGGTCTGAAACTCATCATCTGAAATATTAACATCTGAAATTTCATTATAATGACGGAGGCGGAAACACCGCTGGCAGTAGACCTGTCCAGTCGCTAGTCCCTTTTCCAAGGCAGATGGTGGCGTATAGCCTACCTCTTCCTTTTCCTCAGTCTGAATCAAGGCTCCGCAGCCAATACAATACAATTCTTCCACTTACATTTCCCTCTTGTAATCAAATGCGCCATACTTGGCAGTGATTTTTTTCATCATACGGCGTTCACGCCAGCGATTGATTTGAGTGTTAATCGAGTCTGTCTCAATGAGCGGTCGCACCAAGACCGAGCGAATCCCCGCCCGCTTGGCTGCTCGAATATCCGTCATCAGCTGATCGCCAATCATAATCGCTTCTTCGCGCTTAATGCCAAAACGTTTAATGGCGCGCTCAATGCCAACGGTAAAAGGTTTCAGAGCAAAGGCTTCAAAGTCAATGCCAAAACGTTCTACTGCACGCTTGACACGTTCATATTTATTATTCGAAACAACAACCACATGGATTCCCGCATCGCGTAAATCATGCAACCACTTGCGCATCTCTGGTGTTCCATCGGGATTGTTCCAGGCAATCAAGGTATTATCCAAGTCCACAAAAACCGTCCGAATGTGGTATTTTTGCAAACTTTCTACTGTCACATCATAGGCTTTCTCAAGCACAAAATCTGGCATATAATTCTCAATCGTCACACTATTCTCCACTGTCCTAAGAGCGGGCTAACATCGCTCACTGACCACACTTCAATTTTGTCAGTCTCACTCTCTACGTCCTCTATATAAAAGAACTCAATTAGTTTATTTTACCATAATTTGGGATAAATAGCGACTGGAAAACAAAAGGGCTTGACTCCTATCAAGCACCTTTTTATCTATTTCTGAACGCTGTCGTCCTTTTGTTCATCGAGCTTCTTTTCAATCACCTTTTTGACACTGGAAGAAAGACCAACTGCAATCGCCAAGACGATGAGGCTGACGGGTTGAGTGGCAGAAATAACTTTTGTATCCACCAAGATATAAAAAATCATGTAAATAATCGCTAAGAACAACCAGCCATTATAGGCAAACCTTAACCATTGTTTCTTTTGTTTCGTTGACTTCATTTTATCTCCTTTAAAACGTTTTGCTTTCATCTTTCTTTTTTTATTAGCTATAGTATAACATATCTTGTTTTTCGAAAGAAGACAAAACAACTATTCAGCAAGCGAGTGCATCATGAAAAAGTGCCTATCCCCGAGAATTACCAAAATAAGCGTGTCCCGTGAACCTGTGTCACTCCCAGCTCTCGCATCAAGTGTTCAGCATTGTCTAGGGTCACACCGCCTCCGATTAGGATTTCAATTCGATTATCGGCATGCGCAATCAACTCCTTGAGCCATACTGCATTATCACCCGCAGCACCATGAATCCCACCACGGGTTAAAATCCGTGTTACACCTTGTTCGACTAGCCAGTCGATGGCTTCAAACTGCCGTTTACGTGGAATCATATCAAAAGCCATATGAAAGACAGTTTCAAGATGTCCAGCCTCTGCAATCAGCTGGTGCAAAAACGCCTCGTCCAACCAATTAGCCTCGGTAAGAGCACCAAAAACAAGGCCGTCCGATCCCAATTCCTTGGCAATTCTTGCATCTTCTAACATCATCTTCTTTTCTGCTACATCGTAGCAAAAATCACCACCACGGGGCCGCACCATGGTCATGACAGGCACTCCCTGTTCATGGGCCAACTCACATACCGCGTCAATGACACCATAGCTGGGAGTAGTTCCACCCACCGCTAAATTGTCACACAGCTCAATCCGACCTGCACCCAAAGCGATTGCCTGCGCAATCCGTACATGATTTTCCGCACAAAATTCTTTCATTGACGATCTCCATTATGTAAGCCTTTTCTTTTAGTATAACATAAAAAAGAGCAAGTGGCGCACTTACTCCTTTACCTTTAGAATATTTCTAGTTTTTCTTGCTAGTACCATATCCTTGACGGAAACGAGTAGGACAGCAAGCAAAATCAGGATCATCCCAACAAAATCAATTGGATAAAAGATTTCATTGACTAGTAAAACAGCAAAAAAGACAGAGGCAATCGGCTCAATGGATGCAAGTAGACTTCCGTTGACCTGCCCGACCATGCTCACACCTTTTAAAAAGGCAGTATAGGCAAAAACGGTTCCTACTCCCACGATACCAACAAGCCCCCAGAAGATTTCGCCATTAAAGGGCATGGTATGGCGCCAAGGTTGAAAGACGAGCCCCACTTCCAACGAGCCCAAGAACATGGACAGCCCAATCACCACTAAGCTCCCGTATTGTTTAATAATCGTTGTCGGCAAAATGATGTAAAGCGCATAAGTCACCGCTGAAAACAAGCCCCAGAATAAGCCTTTTGGTGTCATGGCTAACTGATTGATCTGCCCGTGGGTCGCAATCAGAAAGGTGCCAAGAACAGCAAAGACAATCGCAATTAGTTCAACCGCTGTCGGCTGTTGTTTCTCTTTCAAACAGACATAGGCCAAGACCAAAATGGGACAGAGGTATTGCAATACTGTTGCCGTTCCAGCATTGGTATGGTAAATCGCAGTTAGATAGGCAGATTGATTTAAGACTAGGCCAAAAATTGAAAAGAGCAGCAGACGAATCATGGCTTTCTTATCCATCAAGAGTTGCTTGAGTTGCTGCGGATTTTGAACTGCCGCTAGGGCAACCAAGAGGACACCAGAAATCACTAGACGCAGGGCAGTTAGCGTCTCCACATTCACACCCCTTGCCATCACAAACTGGCCACTAACACCTGATAAGCCCCAGGCAATCCCTGCTATCAGGGTCAAAAGTGTACCCTTCATCTTCTCGTTCATCCCGCACATCTCCTCGTCTGTCACTTCTCACTCTATTGTAGCATAAAAGCGGACGAAAATTCGTCCGCTTTCTAATTGAAAGCATTTACTTTTGATTATCTGACAAACCGACATCAGCTGCAAACCGCAGGAAGGCTGCCTGTCCTTCTGATGTGCGTTTGTAAACACCAGCATCTTCTAGGACACGTCCAAAGACTTGTCCGACTGCATCACGCACAATCTGGGTTACATTACTTCTAGAAATATCAGGATACTGCTCTTTCAAGGCATCCGCCCAATCTTGGTGGTAGGCCGCAACCTGATCCACCTCTCCTAGCAGATAGGCCTCTACTTCCTGTAATTCTACCTTCAAACGAGGTGGCAAAATCGCCAGTCCCATAACCTCAATCAAACCGATATTTTCTTTCTTGATATGCTGCACATCTGGGTGTGGATGATAGATGCCGTCTGGAAATTCTTCTGACGTCTGATTATCCCGCAAGACCAAGTCCAGCTCAAATTGCTGACCTTTTTTCCGTGCAATTGGGGTAATGGTATGATGGGGTTCGCCATTTGACGATGCGAGAACCTGCACTGACTCATCAGAGTAGCTCCGCCATTTTTCCAAAATCTTGGTCGCAAGCTCCACCAGACGCTCCTTGTCTTCACAAGCCAGACGAATGACCGACATCGGCCATTTCACAAGACCTGCTGCTACATCTTCAAAACCTGCAAAGGTCAGCGGATGCTCGATTTCCGCCTTTTCCATGGCAAAGGTATGCCGGCCACCTTGATAGTGATTATGGGTCAGAATGGATCCACCTGAAATCGGTAAATCCGAATTAGAACCCACAAAATAACCCGGTAACAAATCCACCAAATCGAGCAGCTGCTCGAAGGTTTTCGGCGTAATCGCCATCGGCACATGTTCTGTATTTAAGAAAATGGCATGTTCATTAAAATAGGCATACGGAGAGTATTGAAAGCCCCATTTTTCCTCGCCCAAATCCAGACGGATAATCCGGTGATTGGCACGCGCAGGGTGGTTAATCCGCCCCTGGTAGCCCTCATTTTCCATACAAAGGAGACACTTGGGATAGTTGGAGGCTTCGACTAGTTTAGCCGCCGCGATGGCTTTAGGATCCTTCTCAGGCTTGGATAGGTTGATGGTAATCTCCAAGTCGCCATATTCTGTCGGCACCTGATAATAGATGTTCTTTGCAATAGCCTTGACCTTGATGTAATCGTTGCGCTTGCTAAGCTCATAAAAATCTGCAATCGCTTGATCAGGGTGGCTCTCATACTGGGACCAAAAGGCTTGGTTGACCTGACTAGGGCTTGGAGTGATGAAATCCATCAACTCCGCCCCCAGCACTTCCTGCTCTTCAAGGAGATTCCCAACCATGCCATTTTCAACTGCAATTGCCACTAGTTCATCCTTGGCTTCCACAATGGTCGCGGCCTGACTTTCTCGCTCTACTCCGCTTTCACCGACGAGAGCCATGATCCGATTCCGCAGATAGATACAATCCAAGTCCTCATAACTGCTGTCTGATATGACCCCGTCCACAAATCTGTCTAGTACACTCTTTGTCATTCACTCTACCTACTTATTTTCGAGATAAAACGCGGGAACCTGCTGCAATTTCAGCGATATAAAAGCTCGGTGCGTAGCCCACGATGTCGGTGTAGGTCTTGCCAACATTTTTGGTGAAGGCATCCACCTTGTCCTTTTCAACAATGGCAATGCCGCAACCGCCAAAACCTGCCCCTGTCATGCGTGCTCCCAGCACCCCTTCTTGTTGCCAAGCAGTATGCGCTAAGGTGTCTAATTCAAGACCTGTTACTTCATAATCATGCTCTAAAGACACATGAGAAGCGTTGACCAAGCGGCCAAATTGCTGCAAATCACCTGCTTCCAAGGCCTGTCTTGCCTGCAAGGTGCGCTGATTTTCCCAGACAGCATGGCGGGCACGTTTGATGCGGTTTTCATCTTGAATCAAATAGCTATACTCATCAAAGGTTTGCGCATCGAGCTCACCCAAGGTCTGAATGTTTAACACTGCATTTAATTCTTCCACTGCTTTTTCACATTCTGCCCGGCGTTCATTGTACTTGGAATCTGCGAGTTCACGGCGTTTATTGGTGTTCATGATGACGATGACATGATTACCCAAATCAAGTGGCACTAATTCATACTCAAGTGTATTGGTATCTAGATAAATCGCCCGCTGATCTGCTCCCATGCCGATAGCAAATTGGTCCATGATACCAGAATTAACCCCGATGAATTGATTTTCAGTCTGTTTGCCAATCTTCACCAAATCAAGACGGGTCAAGTCCAAATCAAACAATTCCTCTGCGATAATCCCAATCAACAATTCCAAAGAAGCAGACGATGATAAGCCAGAACCGTTTGGAATATTGCCATAGACAAAGACATCAAGCCCTGTATCAATCATGTGGCCTGCTTCTTGTAAATATTTCAAGACCCCTTTGGCATAATTGGTCCAGTTGTCTGCCTTGTCATAGACTAAGCTCTCTAAGTTTACCTCGATGATGCCAAGCTCCTCAAAGTTAGCAGAATAAAAGCGCAACACATTGTCCTCACGCTTACGGGCTGCACCATAGGTTCCCAAGGTAATCGCTGCTGGAAACACATGGCCACCATTGTAGTCCGTGTGCTCTCCAATTAAGTTAATCCGTCCTGGAGAAAAGAAGGTTGCATCCGCTTCTTTTCCAAAAATTTCCTCAAATGCCTGTTGAAGTTCTGCTGTGTTCATCTGTTATCCTCCCGATGTAACCGTTTTTATTTTATTGTAAACTGATTTGATTGGTTTGTCAATCTTTTAGTAAATTTTACTAAACTGCTTATTTTACTAAACCGTCTATTTTGTCAAATTCTAGTATAAAGTGTGGTATAATGAAAGAGAACTGAGGAGAAGGATTATGGTTACTTTAAAAGATATTGCACAAAAAACGCAGTTATCTACTGCTACGGTGTCCCGTGTCTTAAAAGAAGATGCGAGCTTATCTGTCAGCCCTGACACGCGCGAAAAGGTTTTTGCCATTGCCAAAGAATTAGGCTATACCAAACATCTTATCAAGCAGCAACAGCAAGATGGCAACATTCGAAAAATCGGTATCATTCAATGGTATACCGAAAGCAGGGAGTTGGATGATCTCTACTACTATTCAATTCGGATTAGCTTGGAGCAGCGAGCCTTAGAATTAGGCTACGACATTGTCCGTTGTTTCCACGATATTTCTTCCCCGCTCTTAAAAGAGGTCGACGCCTTGATTGCCATTGGAAAGTTTAGCCACCAACAGATGACTGAACTCGCTCATTTTCATAAACCATTGGTCTTTGTGGATTTTGATACGCTGGCAGACGGATTTTCCTGCGTGACGACGGACTTTAATCGCTCTGTCATGCAAGTGATTGACCACTATCTTGAGCAAGGGATTAGAGAAATCGGTATGATTGCCGGCCAAGAAGAGACCTACGACAAGGAAGTAACCTTGTTAGACCCACGATTGCGGACCTTCAAACAATACCTGTCTGATCGTGACCTCTACCAAGAACGACTTGTCTTTACAGGGTCCTTTACCAGCCAATCAGGCTACCAGCTCATGAAAGAAGCCATTGATAAGTTGGGAGATGACTTGCCAACTGCCTTTTTCATTGCCAATGATAGCCTCGCAGTCGGTGCCCTCCGCGCCTTACAAGAAGCTCAAATCGCCGTTCCCAATCGGGTTCAAATCATCACCTTTAACGATACCCCGATTACCAAACAAGTCTACCCCGCCCTGTCAAGCATCACGGTCTTTACCGAAGAAATGGGCATACAGGCGGTTGACTTGGTCCATGCCATGCTCCATAAACCAGCCAACTACCACCCCCGCATGGTCAAACTGGGAACTCAATTGACCTTGAGAGAAAGCAGTTTATAAAGAACCACGTAGCTGAAAAGGCTCAAAACCAACAGTAGTTCATTGGTTTTGAGCCTTTTACTATGTATAATGTTGTACTTGTATATGATGCAAACCCATCATGAATATCGCACTTAATCCAATAATTTTTGCAATTCTTGAGCCAGCAATTGTTGAGCCACTTGCGGATTGGCTTGTCCTTTGGTTGCTTTCATGAGGAAGCCTGTAAAAGCCTTATCGGCATTGCGTTTGCCAGACTTGAAGTCAGCTACAGCCGCTTCATTATCCGCAAAGACTTGATGAATAATCGGAATCAAAACGGCAGGATCTGAAATTTGAACCAATCCAGCTTGTTCCACATATTCACGCGCAGAACCACCATTTTTCGCCAGATGCACAAAGACTTTTTTGGCAATCTTAGACGAAATCGTTCCATCAGCAATCAAGCCAATCATCTCAACCAAGTTTTCAGGTGACAAGGCAATCTCTGACAAGGTCTTTTGCTCTGCATTCAAGAACTGAGCCACCTCACCCTGCAACCAGTTAGACACCTGCTTGGCATCGCCACCGAGCGATACCGCTGCCTCAAAGAAATCTGACAAGACTTTCGTTGCCGTCAATTGGCTCGCATCATAGCTTGACAAGCCCAAACGTTCCATATAGTCTGCTCTGCGTTCTTTAGGAAACTTAGGCAGGGTCGCTGCCACTTCAGCAATCCAGCTATCTTCAATCTCATAGAGTGGCAAATCTGGCTCTGGGAAATAGCGGTAA
Source organism: Streptococcus cuniculi (assembly GCF_001921845.1). Taxonomy (GTDB): domain Bacteria; phylum Bacillota; class Bacilli; order Lactobacillales; family Streptococcaceae; genus Streptococcus; species Streptococcus cuniculi. The sequence goes on from NZ_MSJM01000003.1 coordinate 289,099, forward strand.
TCTGCTGAACCTTCTTTGACACGCATGAGAATGGTTTCTCCCGTTGCTTCATCATAACGGCGTGTTTCCTGCTGAATTTGACCACCAGAACGCAAAATCTTCGCCTGACGCTCCACTTCATGCTGCAAACCTTTTTTGACATAGTTAAAGGAGTTCAAGTTTTTCAACTCGGTTTTGGTACCAAAGGCCTCTTGACCATACGGACGAAGAGAAATATTGGCATCAACCCGCATCGAACCTTCTTCCATTTTCACATCTGAAATGCCTGTGTACTGGATAATCTCTTTCAAGGCTGTCAAGTAGGCATAGGCCTCCTCGGGACTACGCATATCAGCTTCAGAGACAATCTCAATCAACGGCACACCCTGACGGTTCAAATCGACATAGGAATAACCATCCGTTCCATGGGTGTTTTTCCCAGCATCTTCTTCCAAATGCGCCCGCTCAATCCGAATCTTCTTGGTAGAGCCGTCTTCCAATTCAATCTCAATCCAGCCATTGTAGCCAATCGGCTCATCAAACTGCGAAATTTGGTAGGCCTTAGGATTATCTGGATAGAAATAATTCTTACGGTCAAAGTGCATGTGCTGATGAATGTCCATGTTCAAGGCCAAAGCCGCCTTAATCCCAGCTTCTACTACCCCCTTATTTAGGACAGGCAAGACACCCGGGAAAGACCAGTCAATCACATTGGTATTGGCATTTGGATTTTCTCCAAAGTGCGCAGAGGACGGAGAGAAAATCTTTGAATTGGTATTCAATTCAACATGGACTTCTAGTCCAATAATGGTTTCAAAGTTCATTAATTTTCACCTCCAAAAATCACCGGTTGTTGTTTATGATAATCTGTTGTCGCTTCAAAAGCTGCCGCCACTTGGTAAATGGTTTCCTCGCTATGTTTTGGACCAATCAATTGCAAACCAACTGGCAAGCCCTCTACAAAACCAGCAGGAATCGAAATCCCTGGTAGACCAGCCAAGTTCACTGGAATGGTCAACAAGTCAGCCAGATACATGGCTACAGGGTCCTGATTCATCGTACCAAGACCATAGGCAACCGTTGGAGCTGTTGGCCCTAAAATCAAATCATAGTCGGCAAAGACCTTATCAAAATCTTGAATAATCAAGGTCCGCACCTGACCTGCCTTTTTATAGTAGGCATCGTAATAACCAGATGACAGGCTGAAAGTTCCAAGCATGATACGGCGTTTCACCTCGTCACCAAAGCCTTGGCTACGCGTATGAACATAAATCTCATCCAGATTCGTCGCATCCTCTGCACGGAAGCCATAGCGAATACCGTCAAAACGTTGCAAGTTGGAGCTTGCTTCAGAAGAAGCAATAATATAATAAACCGCTACGCCATATTTGCTATGAGGTAGGCTAACTTCTTCAATAATAGCCCCCAAGCTCTCCAAGTGTTTGGCCGCCTGTAAAATGCAATCTTTAATCTGCGGATCAATCCCTTCTCCGATATACTCTTTCGGAAGAGCAATCTTCATACCCTTGATGTCTTGACCAATCTTACTAGCATAATCAGCCACCGCAAACTGCGCTGAAGTCGAATCTTTCACATCGTGACCCGCAATCACATTGAGCAATTGAGCGTTTTCTTTGACTGTTTGTGAGAATGGTCCAATCTGATCCAAGGAACTACCGAAGGCAATCAAGCCAAACCGAGAAACCGTTCCATAGGTTGGTTTCATACCGACCACTCCATTGAAAGCAGCAGGCTGGCGAATGGAACCACCCGTATCAGAACCAAGTGACAAACGTACTTGGCCAGACGCGACAGCTGTCGCAGAACCACCTGATGACCCACCTGGTACCTTGGTCTGGTCCCAAGCATTCTTGGTCTTTTTAAAGTAAGAGGTTTCGGTGGAGCCCCCCATGGCAAATTCATCCATGTTGGTCTTTCCAATCACGACCATGTCTTTTCCATAGGCATTAGCTACAGAAGTCGCATCAAAAATCGGCTCGTAGTTATACAACATCTTAGAGGCTGCTGTCGTCAAGATTCCCTTAGTGGAAATATTGTCCTTGACCGCTAGCGGAATCCCTGCCATGACATTAGCTGAATCAATTCCTTTTTCATCAATCTTAGCAGCCTGAGCCAAAGCCTCTTCTTCTGCAATAGTAATAAAGCTACCAATTGCTTCTTCACGCGCCTTGACATCTTCCAAGGTCGCCTTGGTCAACTCAACAGCCGATACTTCTTTCTTGACGAGAAGGTCATGCAACTCATCGATTGAATAGTGATTAAAACTCATTAGGCATCTCCTCCTCCGTCTAAAATGGCTGGCACTTTAATAAAATGATCTTGGGATTCTGGAACATTTTTGAACAGTTCTTTTCTGTCTTCCCCTTTTTGGGCAACATCCTCTCTCATCACATTTTTCCGCTCTGCCATGGTCGTTGTAACAGGAACGCCTGTCGTGTCCACTTCATTTAGCAACTCAACCATATCGACAATCTTACTCAAGGTCGTTGCAAAAGCTGCTGTTTCTTCCTCACTAAAGGCCAACTTCGACAGATTGGCCACGTGACGAACTTCTTCTTGTGTAATTTTCATCATTTCATCCTTTCTTACTCATACTCGAAAGAAAATCAGACATCGTAACAGGCCGATTTCTCTTTTCCTTTCCAATATCGTATCCCTCTTATTTTACCACAAATGCCTATTCTTCCTCAATGAAATGTCACCACTAAGGAAACATTTCTTGTCATCTTTTATAGTCAAATGAATGAACTTTCAGACAAGGAACTGAGACGCAGACAGTACTTGGGTACGGCAAGTCGAAAGTGACGATGTATCAAAGTTCATTCAAATAATCATGATATAAGAGCGTTTAAAAATCGACAGAAAATGAGGGAGATAGACGAAGAAAGCGGATTTCTAGGCGGGCTCGTCTATTTTCCGAGATTTTAGCTCGCATTCAAATAACATGATATAAGAGTGTTAAAAAATCGACAGAAAATTAGGGAGACTACCGAAGAAATCGTATTTCTAGGGAGGCTCATCTATTTTCCGAGATTTTAGCTCGCATTCAAATAATCATAAAAAAGCAAAAGGGGCTAGGCACCAAGCCCAGCCTCGTGTTCTTACCGTATCCTTGCTCCCAAGACCTGCTCGAAATGCTGTAGAGCAAATTGGTGCTGTTCTGCTGTCAAACTAGCGACAGCGGTACTGATAATCTCAATCTTATACCCAAGATTATAAGCATCAATGGCCGTGTGTAAGACACAAATATCTGTCAAAACACCTGTCAAGACCACTGTATCGACCTGTCTTTCCCGCAGACGAATATCCAAATCCGTCCCCGAAAAGGCTGAATAATGGCGCTTGTCCAACCAAAAGACTCGGGCATCCTCTCGATGCTCCTCATAAAAATCTGCTAGCGGTCCATAGAGCGTGCGTCCACTCGTTCCCTTGATATTATGCGGAGGAAAGAGGCGGCTTTCTGGATGAAAAGGATCGTTTTCTTCATGCAAATCAATGGCAAAAAAGATATAGTCTCCTTGATCAAACGCCTGCTTGGTTGCCTCATAGATAGCAGACGAAATCGCCTGAGCCGGAGCTCCTGCTGTCAACTTCCCCTCGTCTGCCACAAAATCCACCGTATAATCAATCGAAATAAGGGCTTTTGGCATGTTAATAATCCCGTTTCTTAATTTCATCGAAGATAGCTGGAATCAAGACCTTCAAATAGGTTCCCTTCATCCCCAACGAACGACTTTCAATAATCCCTGCACTCTCCAATTTACGCAAGGCATTGACAATCACCGAGCGGGTAATCCCAATTCTATCTGCGATCACAGAAGCTGTCAACTGTCCCTCATCGCCATTCAACTCGCCTAAAATCGCTGAAACAGCCTTCATTTCCGAGTAGGATAGGGTGTTGACTGCCATATTGACTGCCGCACGGCGACGAATGTTTTTCTCATCTTCTTCCCGTTGGAAGTTCAAGAGTTGAATCCCAACCACTGTCGCTGCAATTTCAACCAAAATCAAATCATCTTCGTCAAATTGCTCCTCGTTGCGCCAAATAATCAAGGTTCCAAAACGAATCCCCGTCACATGAATCGGGGCAATCGTGGTCAGACTATTAGGATACATGGAACGAGATTCCACCGGAATCGCTGTCAACTCGCTGTCAGCTGGAAGGTTGACCTGGGTATCATACACCTGCGCCACTCCCTTAACATAATCATCTGGAAATTGCTTGGTCAGAAAGAACTCCTCTACACGGTCATTATTGGTCTTATACTTCATATAATAACCTAGGACTTCTCCCTCACTATTGATAATGCAGGCATTACAATCAATAATCTCTGAGAGGTGCTCCGCAATCGTATTGTAAGGCAATTCCTCTGACAATTGCTCCTCTGAACGCTTCAAAATAGACGTGATGTCTCGCGTCTTTTCTAATAATGTAGTCATATTATCCTCTTTATTCTGTAATTGCTTTCATTATAACAAAAAGAGGCTGGAATTTCAATAATTATCAGAAAATTACGTATTGTTTTAAAATATGTGACAATTTCACCAACTTGACCCCATTAGAAAAAGGCTGGGCAAGTCCCCAACCTCTACCGTCTATACTGGCGCAAGAAGCGTGTCATCTTTTCTTGGATTTCGGCCAATTCATCCACACGTGGAAGATAGACGATGCGGAAATGGTCTGGCTCTTTCCAGTTGAAACCGCGTCCGTGAACCAGCAAGATTTTCTCCTGTTTCAAAAAGTCCAAGACAAACTGCTCATCATCATCAATCCGATACATTTCGCGGTCAATTTTCGGGAAGATATAAAGTCCTGCCTTGGGCTTCACAGCAGACAAGCCAGGAATATCGCTGATTGCTTTTGTAATAAATTCCCGTTGCTCATAAAGACGTCCACCTGGCATCAAGAGCTTGTCAACGGACTGGTAGCCTCCAAGCGAGGTTTGCACTACCTGTTGGGCCAAGACATTCGAGCAAAGACGCATATTAGACAACATATTGAGGCCCTCAATATAGCCCTTTACATGACGTTTTGGTCCAGACAAGACCATCCACCCCACACGGAAACCGCAGATACGGTGCGATTTGGACAGACCATTCATGGTGACGACAAATAAATCTGGTGCCAAGGTCGCAATCGGAATATGCACAGCACCATCAAAAACCATACGGTCATAAATTTCATCCGAGAAGATAATCAACTCGTGGCGACGCGCAATATCCACAATCCCCTCTAGGATTTCTTTCGGGTATAAAGCACCTGTTGGATTGTTAGGATTGATCAAGACGAGTGCCTTGGTACGAGAAGTGATTTTCGACTCCATATCTTCCAAATCTGGATACCAATCCGCCGCCTCATCACAGACATAGTGGACCGCATGTCCGCCTGCCAAGCTGACAGCCGCTGTCCAAAGAGGATAATCAGGCATCGGCACCAAGACCTCGTCACCATTGTCCAAAAGTCCCTGCATGGACATAACGATTAACTCGCTGACCCCATTTCCCAAATAAATATCTTCAATATCTACATTTGGAAAATTCTTCAACTGGCAATACTGCATAATAGCCTTACGAGCCGAAAAAATCCCCTTACTATTGGAATAACCTTCTGATTTCCGCGCATTGTGAATCAAATCATGAATCACCTCATCTGGCGCCGTAAAGCCAAACTCAGCAGGATTTCCCGTATTTAAACGCAAAATTTGCTCACCATTTGCCCGCATGCGCATCGCTTCTTCTAATACTGGCCCACGAATATCATAGGCCACGTCGTCTAATTTCATTGATTTATCAAACTGTCTCATCAAGTTTCCCTCGACTTTCTACTGGTATTATTTTAGCCTAAATTCCTCAAAATAACAAGAACTACTTCACTTTTCCTCCAAAATATGTTATAATATATAGGGAAAGAAAGGGGTGAAGACCTATGACACAATCTTATCACACTATTCTGGTCGCAGTCGATGGTTCAAAAGAAGCTGAATTAGCGCTCCACAAAGCCATTCATGTTGCAAAGCGCAACCAGGCACGACTGATTATTGCCCACGTCATTGACACACGCGCACTGCACAATGTTGCAGCTTTCGATGCTGCCATCTATGAAACACTTGAGCAGGAAGCCCAAACGCTCCTCAAGGAATACCAAGAAAAGGCGCTGCAAGCAGGTCTCATTGATGTACAAATCGTTCTCGAATTTGGGAATCCTAAAACCCTCCTTGCCCACGATATTCCTAAAGAAACAGGCGCTGACTTGATGCTCTTAGGCGCAACAGGTCTCAATACCTTTGAACGCCTCCTCATCGGATCTTCTTCCGAATACATCCTCCGCCACACCACCATTGATTTGCTGGTTGTGCGAGATAAAGATAAAACCATGTAGTATATACTGGATTGAGAAAGGAAGAGGACGAGGCAAGGAGCTGCCGATAGAACTAGCGTCCATCAAAGCGGCTTAACGATGTCCGAATCTTTATTCAATTCACTATAAAAGCGACGGGTTCCCGTCGCTTTTATGATTTATCTTTTGTCATCTGTCGCTCTAATTCCTTTTGAATAGCAGGTTCTGGAGCAAATCTTTCTTCCCAATCATCTGGTTTTAAAATTTTATGGGTCACAGGGTCAAAATGCGCCCGTCCGTCCGGGAAAATTTTTCCCATATTGGCCTGATGAACAATGTCAAAAATTGGCTTTGGATCAACACCCATCAAGGCAAAAGAACCATAGGTGAAATAGAGCAAATCAAGCAAGGCATCGACCTGACCCAACAAGGGATTAGCTGGTTTTTCCTTCTGTTGAGACTTGATAGCAGCCCTATCTAAAGCCTGATGAAGGCTTTGAATACCCCCTTTAAACTCCTCATCATTCCTTGATGTCGCATATAAAAATTCGACAATTTCCTCTAGCTTAAAATCGGCTCGATGGAGGGCAGTTTGCCCATCGTAGGCTTTGGGAGACTCTTGGGTCATCCCATCCATTTTGGCATGAAATTCCTTGACCGCATTGAACTGAGAATCTTTACTGCGAAACATCTACTCCTCCTTCAACGAGACCGAAATGCTCTAAGGCCTTAAAAATACCATCATGGTTATTACTGTCCGTTACATAAAAGGCTGCCTGACGGGCCTTTCGAGTCCCATTTTTCATCGCAACCGAATACGTCACACCAGCCAGCATTTCCAAGTCATTATTGGAATCACCAAAGACCATGACTTCATCGAGCGTAAAGTGGTACTGCTTACCAACACGCTTGATGCCCTCTAATTTCGAATTTCCCTTCGAAATAATATCCACCGCATAAGGGCTCGAACGCGTAAAATCTAAATTCGGAAACTGCGAAGCCAGCTTTCTCGTCTCCCTTTCTGTCGCGAGTAACATCATTTGATAAATCGAGCGTTCAGAAATAATCCGCAACTGTTCCTTATCTTGAGGACTGACTTTTCGGATAAAGCGGTTGAAGATAAAATTGACCAGTCCAGCCCAAGAAGGCGGAATCATCCGCGTCAAGCGATAGGCAAGATTGCCACCACCAAAACTCATAATCCGACTGCCAGCTACTCCAAAAGCCGTCCCGAAAGAGAGGTCTTTCTTGTATTTTTTTGCGTATTCAATCAAGGCTGGCATATCTTCTTTCGGCAGTTCCTGCATAAAGAGGACCTTTTCCCGTGATAGGATGTACTGACCATTGTAGGTCACCGCAAAATCCATGCCCAAGGAAGCCATATACTGGAGAACGAAGCGAGGTCCCCGACCCGTAGCTAGCCCTACCAAAATCCCCTGTTTCTTCAATTGATTGATAGCTGAGATTGTTGACGGGCTAATCGTTCGATTATCTGTCAACAAGGTCCCATCTATATCGAAAAAAACAGCCTTAATCTCCAACATCTCACCTACTTTTCTGCATTTTATGTTACAATTAGTATACCACATTTGGAAAGAATCTGAAAGTTTATGAAAAATATTCTTGTCTTACATACAGGCGGTACCATTTCCATGCAAGCAGATAGCACAGGAAAGGTCACCACAAATCAAGAAAATCCTATGAATCATGTCTCTGTTCCAATCGAAGGAATTCAAGTCACAGCGCTAGATATCTTCAATCTTCCTAGCCCCTACATGACCCCAAATCATATGCTTCAGCTCTATCACAAGATTAAGGAGGAGGCAGGTCATTACGACGGAGTGGTCATCACACACGGAACAGATACCCTCGAAGAAACGGCCTATTTTCTTGATACCATGGACTTACCCAATCTTCCAGTTGTTTTGACAGGTGCCATGCGCTCATCAAATGAACTAGGAAGCGACGGAGTTTACAATTACCTCACTGCCCTGCGCGTTGCTAGTCATGACAAGGCAAAAGACAAGGGCGTACTCGTGGTCATGAACGATGAAATTCACGCGGCAAAATACGTTACCAAGACCCATACAACCAATGTCGGAACCTTCCAAACACCGACCCACGGACCACTTGGCCTTGTGATGAAACACGAAATTCTCTACTTCAAAAATGCAGAATCTCGCGTCCGCTTTGATTTAGATAAGATTTCAGGATTTGTGCCAATTATCCCTGCCTACGCTGGAATGAAAACAGAGTTACTAGACATGCTAGACATCAGCAAACTTGACGGCCTCATCATCGAAGCCTTTGGCGCAGGAAATCTACCGCAGGAAGTTGCAACCAAGCTCAACATCTTCCTTGAAGCGGGAATTCCCATCGCTCTGGTTTCCCGTTGTTTCAACGGAATTGCAGAACCCGTCTATGCCTACGCTGGTGGCGGAGTGAGATTGCACCAAGACGGCATCTTCTTTGTCAAGGAACTCAACGCCCCCAAAGCTCGTCTCAAACTCCTCATCGCCCTAAATGCCGGTTTGAAAGGGCAAGAGTTGAAAGACTATATGGAAGGCTGATGAACTATTCTATCTTGAATGATGACTCTATTATAAAACACAAAACTTCCTAGGCCGAGGGCCTAGGAAGTTTTTTAATCTAATCGCTCTTCTTTTCTTAAATACGGTAATAAGACCTGCCATTCGGACCGGCTTTGCCAATCTGGCTCTGACACAATCTGAACTGCTACTCGCCTTGCCTCTTCTAAGATGGCATAGTCTTCGATGATATTGGCCACCTGAAATTCAGGCAAGCCCGATTGACGCGTTCCAAAGATTTCACCAGAGCCCCGCATTTTCAAATCTTCTTCTGCTAGGACAAATCCATCTGTTGTTTCCGTCATAATCCGCATCCGATCCTTACCCGAATCTGTTTTGGGATTGGCCACCAAAATCGCATAGGATTGCTTCTGACCACGACCAACACGACCTCGCAACTGATGCAATTGGCTCAAGCCAAACCGGTCTGCGTCCATTATCACCATGACCGTTGCATTCGGGACATTAACTCCTACCTCAATCACAGTAGTGGACACAAGAATATCGGTCTCTCCCTCCTTGAAGGTCTGCATAATCGCCTCTTTTTCATCATTTTTCATTTGACCATGAAGTAAGGCGATACTTGCTTTCCCCTTAAAATATGCTGCCAATTCCTCTTCCAAAGCAATGGCATTTTTCAAATCAAGTGCTTCTGATTCCTCAATCAAAGGCGAAATGACATAAACCTGCGCACCTTTCGTTAGTTCTTTTTCGAGCCACTCCAACACAACTGGAAATTGCTCATGCTTGACCCAGCGGGTCACAATGGGCTTACGCCCTGCTGGAAGCTGATTGATAATCGATACATCCATATCACCAAAAGAGGTAATCGCTAACGTTCTAGGAATAGGCGTTGCCGTCATCATCAAGACATCAGGATTTGCTCCTTTTTCCCGCAATAATCGCCGCTGTTTAACACCAAAACGATGCTGCTCGTCCGTGACCACCAAACCTAAACGATGATACGTTACTCCGTCCTGGATAAGCGCATGAGTTCCTACAATCATATCCACCTGTCCAGATTCAATCGCCGCTAAAGCTGTCCTACGAGGTGCTGCCCGCATCCCACCTGTCAATAAAGCAATCGATAAGTCCGGAAAGAGCTGAGATAAACTTTCAAAATGTTGCTCTGCCAAAATCTCAGTTGGCACCATGATTGCCGATTGCATCCCAGCCGTATAGGCTGCATACATGGCTAAAGCAGCTACTACCGTCTTGCCTGAACCGACATCTCCCTGCAAGAGACGATTCATGTGTCCTACAGACTTCATATCCGCCAAAATTTCATCTAACGCCCTACCTTGGGCTTCTGTCAACTCAAATGGCAAAGAAGCAATTTTTTCTTTCACTGCAAGTGCATTATAGAGAATTTCTACACCGTCTGATGCTACCTTGTTAGCCACCTTTAACTGTTGTAAACGCAACTGAAAATAAAATAATTCCTCAAATTTGATGCGCCGCAAAGCCTGCTTGTATTCTCCTAACTCTTTTGGAAAATGCATGGCTCGCACCGCCTGTCTGCGATCCATTAAGCGGTAGCGCTCCATCAAGGCTTGTGGTAGATTTTCTCCTAACAATTTGTCATATCCCTTATCAAACGCTGCCTTTACTAGTTTTACAACACTGGCCTGAGAAATCCCCTGCGCAACATGGTAGATTGGCTGTAATTCATCCTCTAATTGGGCAACCAGCTTCATACCCGTTACACCAGCCTTTGCCTTGTCCCACTTTCCCCAAACAGCAAGTTCTTGCCCTACCTCAACTCGATCCGCAAGATACGGTTGATTGAAAAAGGAGACTGCTATGACCACTTCTCCCTGCTTAAGTGAAAAGCGCAACTTATTCCGCTTAAAACCATAATATTGAACAGTCGCAGGCGTCATTACGACACCAGAAATCAAAGCCTTTTCCCCATCTTCTAAGTCCAACACCGACCGGGCCGCAAAATCATCATAACGAAAAGGATAGTAGCATAGTACATCCTCTACCGTCTCTAACCCCAACTGTTGAAATTTCACAGCCGACTTCTCACCCACACCAGGAAGGGCTGTCAATTTATCTTCTAAACTCATCATACCTTGATTATAACAAAAAAAGATAAAAAGTACCATGTCTGCTCATCCCGAGCATATTAGTGGAGCATTTCCCTTCTCTTAACTGACACATTACCTAATCGAACTTGGTAGCATTTCGGACTTTCCTCTACATAAACGAAACAAAAAAGCAACCTATATTATGGTTGCTACAATCGGGAAGACAGGATTCGAACCTGCGACACCTTGGTCCCAAACCAAGTACTCTACCAAGCTGAGCTACTTCCCGTTCCCACTAAAAATAAATCTCCCCTAATGTCTCCATTAAGCGAGTCATGCACCCTAGAGGAGTCGAACCTCTAACCGCCTGATTCGTAGTCAGGTACTCTATCCAGTTGAGCTAAGGGTGCCTATTCATGCCGAGGACCGGAATCGAACCGGTACGATGTTGCCATCGCAGGATTTTAAGTCCTGTGCGTCTGCCAGTTCCGCCACCCCGGCCTCTTCAAGCGAACGACGGGATTCGAACCCGCGACCCCCACCTTGGCAAGGTGGTGTTCTACCACTGAACTACGTTCGCATTTATCCCTCTATGCCGGCTACATGACTTGAACACGCGACCCTCTGATTACAAATCAGATGCTCTACCAACTGAGCTAAGCCGGCCTATTTCTATCCTATGCGGGTTAAGGGACTTGAACCCCCACGCCCGAAAGCGCCAGATCCTAAATCTGGTGCGTCTGCCAATTCCGCCAAACCCGCAATGACCCGTGCTGGGCTCGAACCAGCGACCCTTTGATTAAAAGTCAAATGCTCTACCAACTGAGCTAACGAGTCGATCTATTAATCGTTATATTCATAAGGATGCAAACTTCGTTTGCTCTATCTCCAACTTCAATTAATCCACTGGATTAATTGAACGGTCCCGACGGGAATCGAACCCGCGATCTTCGCCGTGACAGGGCGACGTGATAACCGCTACACTACGGGACCTATTTGTACTCGGACTAAAATCCTAGTCAATTTGATACAGATTTTTTAACGTCCTTAGTAACATATTATGGGAGTTAACGGGATCGAACCGCTGACCCTCTGCTTGTAAGGCAGATGCTCTCCCAGCTGAGCTAAACTCCCTTTGGCGGAAGTTCAGCTCACTGGATTCCCCTGTCGTGCAATGACTACGTCA